>NZ_SMTF01000004.1 GCF_004357985.1 Luteimonas aestuarii
CCGTCACCGTCAGCGTGTAGGCGATCGTCTCGCCCGGCGCCACTTCGCTGCCGGACGCCGGATCGGCACTCTTCGCCACCGCGATCGACGCCGGCACGACCGGATGCTCGGTCTCGCACGCCGTGCACTCGGGCTCCGGATCGGTGCCGCCGGGCGGTGTCGTCGCCACCACCACGTTGCCCACCGCGCCCGTCGCGTCGGCATCCACCGTCGCGCTGTAATCGAAGGCATGGGTGCCCACCGCGGCGCCGGCCGCCAGCACGCAGGTCACCACCTGGCCGGCCGCCGAACAACCGGCCGGCAACGCACCGTCCAGGGTCAGGCCCGCGCCCAGCGTATCGGTCAGTGTGATCGCGTCATTCGTCGCCGCGTTCGCCACCGTCACCGTCAGCGTGTACCCGATGGTGTCGCCCGGGCTCACCGTCGTGCCCGAGGCCGGGCTCGAGGTCTTGGCGATGCTGGTTACCGGGCCGAGCGGCGTGGTTTCCTCGCAGTCGTTGCCTGCCGCCGCACAGTCGATGTGGCCGTTTGGAAACGTCACCGCGTTGGCGATGCTGGACACCGCCGACGGCAGCGGATCGTCGATCTGCACCACGAAGCGCAACCCGGCACTGCCGTTTGCGGGCACGTTGAGCGCGCTGGTGTTGGTGCAGGCAGTGCCAGCACAGGTGAAGTCGTTGCCAGCGGCCACATAGGACGTGTTCGCCGGCAGGGTTTCGGCAACATCGCCGGAAAACAGCGTGCCCGCGGCACCACCGGCATTGCTGATGGTGATCGCGTACGAGAGCACGTCGCCCGGAGCGACAGCGCTACCGGCGACATACGGCTGGCCGTTTACCTCGGCCAGCGTCTTCTCGACCGACAACTCGGGTTCGGCAATGGCCGGGAACGCACAGGACGCCAGGTCGCGGGAACCGCTTGCCCCGGTCGGTGCCTGCGGCGTGAGGATGCCGGTGGCCTGGTCGAAGGCGAAGTACTGGCTGGGTGCGGAGTTGTTGGCCACATACAGCCGCCCGTCATCACCGAATGCAACGCCAGCCCATTGGATCGTCGACGGCTGTCCATTGAGCAGCGGGCGCGTCTGCCGTGTGGCCTGCGGGCTGCCCGGCGTGGAGAAGTCGATGCGATACAGGTCCTGTCCGGCTGCGATCCAGCCGAATCCGTCGGCGTCGAATGCCAGGTCGCCCGAACTCAGGTTGGTTGGCGCGAAGTCGTATTGCAGGTTGCCGATGTTCTGCGCGCTGTAGCCGAAACCCGTTGCGTTGGCGGTCAACCGGTACACCACCGGCGAAGCGCCCCCGGCGACCAGGTAGCCGACGCCATCGGGAGCCATGCCGGCACGAGGGAAATCGCTGCTCGGCAGCCCGGACGCGAGCGCCTGGTACCAACCACCATTGCCGGCGTCGTAGGCCCAGACCATCGAACCGGTGCTGGCGTGGAACAGCAAGCGGTCCCTGACCGGATCGATCATCAGCGCGTTGACGTTGCCACCCACCGTCGGCAGCGCCAGTTCGGGCACCATCGCATCGGCGGACGCCCCCGGCTCGTAGCGCCAGATTTCCACGCCGTTGACGATGCTGTAGATCGCGTTCGCCGTCGCACTGCCGGCCGGTGCGGCGCAGAAGCTGTAGCCGCCTGCCGCCGAGATCGTGACCGTTGCGGTACCGGTGTCGTTGTCGGGATCGATGTCGTTGGTGCCCGCCGGCGGGGCGACGGTCGCCACGTTGGTCAGCGATGCCGATTGCGCGAGGGCGGGCGCTGCCGCCAGCGTCATGACGCCGGCAACGAGCGCCAGCAAGAGACCTGCGGCGGCCGCCTTGGCCTGCCCGAAACCGTTTGAAGACACCTTCAACCCCCTAGGAAAGTCCGCGGCAGGTCCGCGCACGGGCGTGCACGAACGCCGCGATTCGCCACGCGAGTGACGACAAGCGGCATGCAGTCCATTCCCGGATACCTCGTCGAAGCGAGGTGCTGGATCCCCCCTGATCCGGACTTGCGGCATCGAAGCCCATCACACGGATGGCGACGCCGAAGTGCGCGCACTGTAGATGCGGGCGGCAACCCCGACAATCGCAAGTCGCTCACGATTGCTCACATTCGGTGAGTTACGCGGCCGCGCATTTCGGCAATCATTCCCGTCGTCCACACGTGAGGCACCTGGGATGGCACGAAGCGGGATCAGGCAATGGCTGCAGGCCACGAGGATCGACGACCCGGTCGATCGCCGCAACGCACCGATGCTCCAGGTGGTGCTGCTGGCACTTGGAACCTTGCCGCCGGTGCTCTGGCTTTACCGCATTTTCGGCACCCAGATTCCCTGGCGGCCCGGGGAAACCGTCAGCCTCTCCGCCAGCCTCCTGATCAGCAGCATCGCGCTGTGGTCTGTCATGTTGATCCGCCGCGGGCGGTTCCAGTGGGCCATCCGGCAGCTGATGCTGCTGGTCGCGGTCATCCTCGTTGTCTCGTATGCACTCACCGGGCTGGGCGCGCACGTGTTCGAAATGCCCGTGCAGGTGCTGTGGCTCTTCGTCGCCGGGATGATGATCGGACGCAAGGCGCTGTGGAGCATGTATGGCGCTTTGGTGCTTGCGCTGATGCTTGGCGCCGGCGCCGATGTCAGGAACGAAGCAATGGCCCCGGGGCATGCCTTCGGCGACGCCGTGATCCGCAGTGTGATGTTCCTGCTGATCGCGCTGGTGATCGACCGCAGCGTCGCGGCGTTGCGTGAATCCCTGAAGGACGCGATGGCGCGCAGTGCCGAATTGGAGCAGGCCAATGCGCAGTTGCTGGAAGAGATCAACGCGCGCGAACAGGCGCAGGCGCAGGTACTGCACGCGCAGAAGATGGAAGCGGTTGGACGCATGGCCAGCGGACTGGCCCACGACTTCGGCCATCTGCTGACCTTGGTTGACGGATACGCGGCCAACGCCGTCAAGGCCACGTCCGAAGACGAGCGCACGGCGGCGTTGGAAGGCGTGCGTTCCGCCGCTGCCCGCGCCGATGCACAAGTCGGCAGGCTGCTGCATTTCGCTAGACGCGACCCAGGCCTCGCCGAGGGCTTCGACGCAGCGGCAACCATCCGTGACATCGCACCGATGCTGCGCCAGACCCTGGGCGCGGCGAACCGCCTGGAGCTCGGTCTCCCGGAACCGCCGGTGCCGATACGCCTCGATCGAGAGCAGTTCGCACTCGTGCTGCTGAACCTGGCAGCCAATGCCGCCGACGCCATGCCCGAGGGCGGGCGGTTCGTACTGGCCGCACGTGTGGTGGACGGCACCACGTTGGAGATCGCTGCCGGCGACGACGGCGGCGGCGTTCCCGAGCCGCTGCGGGAACGCGTCTTCGAACCCTTCTTCACGACCAAGCCACCCGATCACGGCACCGGTCTGGGTCTCGCGGTGGCCCGCGACCTGGTCGAGGCGGCGGGAGGCAGCCTGACGCTGGATCCCGGCGGAAGCGCATCGGGCGCGATGTTCCGTATCCGGTTGCCACTCGACGTCCAGGCCTCGCTGGGACCGTGACCAGTGCCGCGCGGCAGCGCGACACTCCTATCGTTCGAACAGATAGCCGACGCCGCGCACGGCCTTGAGCGGCAGGGCCTCTCCAGAGACATCGATGCATTTCCGTCGCAGGCGATAGACCAGCATCTCCAGCCGATGCGGATCGAAGCCTTCGACGTCGCTGGTCAGGTGGGCGATCAGCGTTTCACGGCTGACCGGCTGGTTCGGCCGGGTCGCCAGCAGGCCCATGATCTGGCGCTCGGCGTGATTCAGCGCCACCGTTGCACCCGACGGCGTCGACAGCGACCATCCATGACGGCGGAGTGCCCAGCCGCCCCCATTCGGCGCGTCCGGCATCTCGCGACCAGCCTGCCGTGCGCGCACATTGCGCAGCGTCTCGATCAACTCATCCATGTCGAGCGGCTTGACCAGGTACGCGTCGACGCCCGCGCGCAGCGCCCTGATCCGGTCGACACTGCGCCCATGCCCGGTATACATCACGATCCCGAGCGACTGCGACAGTTCCCGGAGATGGCGCGCGATCTCGACGCCATCGTCGTCGGGCAAGCCGACATCCAGCAGCACCAGATCGAAGTGCGAGCTTGCCCACATTCGATACAGCTGCAGCGCGTTCGCCAACCCAACCGCGTCGAAACCCGCGTGGCGCAGTGCCGGCAGCATGATCTTCTCGCGAAGTTCCTCGTCGTCCTCCACGATCGCAAGGCGTGGCTCGGAAGACTCTTGTTCGCTATCGATCGGGGTCATCTTCGCCGGGAAACTCGTCTCGCTTGAAGGTCGGCATGTGCGCGCCGACCGGGAGGCACCGGGGCATGCGCAACGGGGACGACACGTCCAGCATACCCGCTGATGCGTTTTCGATGCAGCCCGGCCAGGACGCGGCAAGCGCCGCACAACGTCTGGTGCACATGCTGGTGCACTCCTGCGCACCAGTGCTGCACAACGCCTGCGCCCGGCGGATTGCCCGTTCGATGGCGAACGATGGCCCGTTCCGCGGAATGCCGGGGCGCCATGCCAGCCGATGTCGACGCCACCAGACGAACAACCCCGCATCAGCGGGGTTGTGGGTCAGGCTCAATCGCCCATCTGCTTCTGCATGTGTTCCCAGCGTTCCTGGGCATCGATGGTGCGCTCGGCCTGTGGCCGGGCCTCGAGGCGATCCAGGCCGATTTCCTCGCCGGTCTCGACGCAGTAGCCGTAGTCGCCCTCGTCCACGCGACGGATGATGCTCTCGATCTTGCTGATCAACTTGCGATACCGGTCGCGCGTGCGCAGCTCGAGGGCGTTCTCGGTCTCGCGGCTGGCGCGCTCGGCTTCGTCGCCGACATCGCGCACTTCGTCCTTGAGGTTCTCGATGGTCTGGCGCGACTCGTCGACCAGCTCCTCGCGGCGCGACAGCAGCTTCTGCCGGAAATACTCCAGTTGCAGCGGATTCATGTACTCCTCGTCCGCGCTGGGCTTGTAGCCGGCGGGGAGGATCGGACGCCCGGTTTCCGGATCGTTCTTGTACGGCACCACCTTCACCTTGGCCTTCGGGGCGGGCGCGGCGGGCTTGGACACCACGGCCACGGCCACCTTGCCGGCGGGACGGACCACCGACGGCCTGGTCGGCGCAGCCTTGGTTTCGACGGGCCTGGCGGGCTTGGCAGCCTTCGGGTCGGCCTTGGCCGGCACAGGGGCCTTCGCCTTCGGCGCAGTCTTCACGGCAGGCGCAGCGGCCTTCTTCGCGACCGGCTTCGCCGCAGGCGTGGGCCTGGCAGCGGGCGACGGCTTGGCCGGCGCAGCCTTATTCGTGGGCGTAGCCTTCCTGGCGGGCGCAGCCTTCTTGCTGACCGGCGCAGCCTTCTTCGCGGGCGCGACCTTCCTGGCCGGTGCGGCCTTCTTCGCGGGCGCAGCCTTCCTGGCGGCTGCCTTCTTCGGTGCCGGTGCCTTCTTCGCCGGCGCAGCCTTCCTGGCAGGTGCCTTCTTCACGGCGGCCTTCTTGGCGACGGGCTTCTTCGCGGCGGGCTTGGCCTTGGCGGCGGGCTTGGACGACTTGGTTGCCTTGGCCGGCTTGGCGGCCTTCTTGGCGGACTTCTTCACTGCCACTTGACTGGAATCCTCTGGTTCCCTTTGACGGGAAAGCGCGCTGTTATACCCTGCCCCGGCGGCAGCGGCAACCGCGACCGCCCCCTCAGACAGCCTCGTGATCGACCGTTTCCTCATCTTCGTGCTGCGCGGCTACAAGCGCTTCATCAGCCCGCTACTGGGGCCGCGCTGCCGTTTCGTCCCCAGCTGTTCCGAGTACGCGATGACCGCGATCGGCCGCTTCGGCGCGCTGAAGGGCAGCTGGCTGGCGATCCGCCGGCTGGGCCGCTGCCACCCGCTCCACCCGGGTGGGTTCGACCCCGTGCCCGGCCACCCTGACGCCCCGGGCTGCTGCCCCGCCCCCAAGGACCCGACATGACCGACACCCTGATCGTCAACGCCCGCCTGGTGAACGAAGGCCGCGAGTTCGACGGCGACCTGCGCATCTGCGGCGACCGCATCGCCGAGATCGGCAGCGGCCTGTCCGCGCGCAATGGCGACACCGTGGTCGATGCCGCCGGACGCCGCCTGTTGCCGGGGATGATCGACGACCAGGTGCACTTCCGCGAACCGGGCATGGAGCACAAGGCCGACATGGCAACCGAGTCGGCGGCTGCGGTCGCGGGCGGGCTGACCAGCTTCATGGACATGCCCAACACCAGCCCGCCGACGCTCAACGATGCCGCACTGGAGGACAAGTATTCGCGTGCCGCCGGCCGTGCCCGCGCCAACTACGGTTTCTACTTCGGCGCCAGCAACGACAACCTGGCCGACGTGCGCGGCATCGATCCGAAGGCCACCCCCGGCCTGAAGGTGTTCATGGGCGCGTCCACCGGCAACATGCTGGTCGACGACCCGGAGACGCTGGACGGCATCTTCCGCGACACGCCGGTGCCGATCATCACCCACTGCGAGGACACGCCGACGATCGACGCGATCCAGGCGCAGTACCGGGCGAAGTACGGCGACGACATCCCCGCCGAATGCCACCCGGACATCCGCTCGCGCGAGGCCTGCATCAAGTCCACGCGGCTGGCGCTGGCGCTGGCGCGCAAGCACGACACCCGGCTGCACGTGCTGCACATCTCCACCGCCGACGAGCTGGCGTTGTTCGAGCACGGCCCGATGATCCGCGCCGACGGCAGCCGCAAGCGCATCACCGCAGAGACCTGCATCCACTTCCTGCGCTTCGACCGCCGCGACTACGCGCGGCTGGGCCACCAGATCAAGTGCAACCCCGCCATCAAGGACCCGGCCGACCGCGAGGCGATTACCCGCGCGCTGGCCGAGGACGTGCTGGACGTGCTGGCCACCGACCATGCGCCGCACACCTGGGACGAAAAGCACAATCCCTACGTGCGCGCGCCCAGCGGACTGCCGCTGGTGCAGTTCGCCCTCAACGCAGCACTGGAATGCGTGCATGAAGGCAGTTTCAGCACCGCGCACCTGGTGCAGAAGTTCGCGCACGCACCGGCGCAGCTGTTCGACGTCAAGGAGCGCGGCTTCCTGCGCGAAGGCTATTTCGCCGACCTGGTGCTGGTGGAGGACACGCCGTTCACCGTGAAGCGTGAAGACGTGCTGTCCAAATGCGGCTGGTCGCCGTTCGAGGGCACCACGTTCCGCTCGCGCATCGCGTCCACCTGGATCAACGGCGCGCTGGCTTGGGATGGCACCGCGCTCGTGGGCGGACCCCGGGGGCAGCGGCTGGAGTTCGATCGATGAGCTTCCGCACGCTCGCCGCCGCCACCGCCTTGCTCGCCTGCGGCATCGTTGCCACGCCGCACGTGCCGGCACGGGCCGAAACGTCCCCGGCCGACACCCGCATCGTCTTCCCCGCAAGCGTGCAGCAGGGATCGATGGTGATCGGCAAGGTGCCGCCTGGCAGCCGCGTTGAGTATGCCGGCCGCACGTTGCGTACCACCGGCTACGGCAGCGTGGTGTTCGGAGTAGGCCGCAACGAGACCGGCCCGGCGACCGTCACCGTCACCCGGCCCGATGGCAGCCGCGAAACCGCACGCGTCGCCGTGACCGCGCGCGACTGGCCCGAGCAGCGCATCAATGGCGTACCGCCGGCGACCGTGAACCCGCCACCCGCGATCGCCGAACGCATCCGCCGCGAGCAGGCACGCGTGACCGAAACGCGCACCCGCGACGATGCCCGCGCCGATTTCGTGCAAACCTTCATCTGGCCGGTCGAGGGACGCATCAGTGGTCGCTTCGGTCGCGCCCGCGTCTACAACGGCCAGCCCGGTTCGCCTCATTCGGGCATGGACATCGCCGCGCCCACCGGCACGCCGGTCAAGGCCCCGGCCGCCGGCATCGTCACCTTCGCCGACGGCGATCTCTACCTGACCGGCGGCACCCTGCTGATCGACCACGGACACGGCATCAGCAGCAACTTCCTGCACCTGTCGCGGATCGACGTGAAAGTGGGCGATCGCGTCGAACAGGGGCAGGTGGTGGCCGCGGTGGGATCGACCGGGCGGTCGACGGGGCCGCATCTGCATTGGGGGATGAACTGGTTCGACGTCCGCATCGATCCGCAACTGGTGCTTGAACGGCGATAACGTCGTCACTCACTGCCGTCACGCGTGGCGACGCGTTCGTCATCATCGCAATGCTCAGGTCCGCTCGGCGCGGTTCGACGTACGCATCGATCCGCAACTGGTGCTTGAACGGCGGTAACGAGACCGTCTTTCCATGTCACGCATGGCGAGACGAGCTCCGTCGTCGCGCCAGTCCCGCCCGGTCAGGCGTTGCGCCCGCTGACGCGCGCCACGGCATCGTGGGCGTGCAGGCTTTCCAGGTGCGACACCGTCGCGTCGTAGTGTTCGACACGCGCGTCGCCTGCCAGCACGGCGGCGATGCGGCGCGCAGAGTCCTCGCAGAACATCAGGTTGGCGGCGTTGAGCGCGGCGAAGGCCTGTTCGTCCTCGCGCTTGACCGCGGTCTGCACCGGCGTGCCCAGCGCGGCTTCCACGGCGTCCACCAGCGACGCCAGCGGCAGCTCGTCGAAGGCGGGGCGCAAGCCGACGGTGATCGTGGCGCGGCTGCGTTGCGCATGCGGCGTGGCCGCCAGACCGCGTTCGGAGGCCAGCCAGTCACGGACGCCTGCGGCCGGCACGGCACCCGAGGTCGCGAAATCCTCGGCGAAGCGATCGGCGTTCAACTGCCGCGACAGCGCCGCGGACGCCGGGCAGGTGCTGGAGTAATCGACCGAGAAGGTCATGTCCAGCGCCAGATGGCCGTCTGCCAGCGTGGCGACGATTTCCACCGGATACGCCTTCCAGCCGCTATTGTCGCTGGCCAGCGCCCGACGCTTGAGCAGATGCTCGTAGCGGATCGCAATGCGCGCGCGGGTGGACAGGCCCTGCTGCGAGTCGATGCAATCCTGCAGCACCCGACGCAGGCCGGCGTGGCTGGGGGACTCCGCGGTCAACGCATCCTGAAGGCGCAGGTACAGCCGCGACATGTGGATGCCGCGGACGTCGGCATCGCGCAGGTCCACCGCGATGTCCACCGCCGCCGGCACCTGCATCGCGACGCCCGCCTCGCCCGCGATGCGCACCGGCAGCGCGATCCGGTCCATGCCCACCCAGTCGAGGGTGCGCGCCGCGCGGGCGGCATCGCCGGCGACATCGGGCATCTGGCGTTGGGGCTGGCTGTTCACAAGGGATGGCTGGGTGCGGGGCGGATGCACAGTCTAACGGTCCGGCCCGGAACGCCCCTGCAACGCTGCGTTTCCTTGGCCCGGCCCAGTGCATGCCCCGTTTCAGGCGCCGCGCGCGGCGCGCCAGCCTGCGAACAGCAGCCGCAGCGCCGGCATCCTCGCGGGAGCCGACGGGTGCTTGGCCAGCATGCGCAGGCGCTCGCGCAGCACGACCCGTTGCAGGCGACGGGGACCGGTCATCGACGTGGCTCGACCGTGCGGGGGAACCTGCGGCAAGGCTGGCGCTGTCTCCCCTTGCTCCAGCGCGCGTTCGATGCGCTCGCATGCCGCCAGAGCGGCGATGTCCTCCGCGGTCGGCGCAGGACCGTCGAACAGCGCCGCTTCGCAGGCCAGCACCGCGGATGCGAAGGATTCGAGTGCCGACGCATCATCGTCGGCCGATGCAGGCCGCCGTGTCGCCGGCAATGCCGAAAGCGACGATGCCAGCACGCCCCAAGGCGCATCGAGCTTCTGCAGCGTGTCGCCCAGCGGGTGGCGACGCGCGCCGCGGCTCCATCCGCGCAGCTCTTCCTGCCACCAGGCCAGCTTCGCCAGTCCGGGCGCGGGATCGCTGCCCCGCCACGCGGCATCGCGCAGTTCCTGCAGCAATGCGAACCAGGCCGCCACGCGCTGGCGCTGCGCCACCGGCACGAATACCGCCACCAGTGCCCACTCCGGCCAGCGCTGGCGCCATTTGTCGATGAAACTGGCGAGGGACGCGGAATCGTTCATGCGCACATTGTAGGAAGGAACGCGACGTTGCCGCCGCACCCCAGCCCTCCCCCGCACGCGGGGGGTATCCGTTGCGTGCTGGCGAGGCTGATCGAATCGCCCGCTTCTGCTCCCTCCCCCGCAGGCGGGGGAGGGCTGGGGTGGGGGCACTTCAGCCGCTAGGGCCAGGCCGCAGGCGACAGCAGATCGTCGGGGCGTTCCACCATCACGTCGCCCTGCCATGCCGCGGGGTCGTCGTCGTCGAGGCGATACCCCCACAGCGCCACCACCGACGGCATGCCGGCCGCGCGCGCGGCATCGATGTCACGCCGGTCATCGCCCACGTACACGCAGTCGCCGGGGGCGATGCCGATGGCATCGGCCGCGTGCTGCAGCGGCAGCGGGTGCGGCTTGCGTTCGGCCAGCGTGTCGCCACCGACCAGCACGGCGCTGCGCGTGTCCCAGCCCAGCTGCGGCAGGATCTCGCGCGCGAGGTACTCCGGCTTGTTGGTGACGATGCCCCAGCGCACGCCGTCGGCCTCCAGTGCCAGCAGCATCGCTTCGATGCCGTCGAACGGACGGCTGTGCCGGCCCAGTTCGTCCGCATACACCGACAGGAACTCCGGCACCATCGCCGGGATGTCCTCGGGCGCCACGTCCGGGAAGGCGGCCGATGCCATCGCGCGCGCGCCGCGCGAGACATGCGGACGGATGGCCGCAAGCGTGACCGCCGCACGACCGCGCGTCGCACGCATGCGGTTGACCGTGGCCAGCATGTCCGGCGCGCTGTCGAGCAGGGTGCCATCGAGGTCGAACAGCACGCCGCGCGGGAATCGCCGTCCGCTCATGCCGGCTTCAACGCGCAGGCCACGTAGTTCACGTCGGTGCGCGAGACGATGCGCGCGGCATTGCGCCATGGCTCGTACATCAATCCGCTCACGTCTTCCAGCTCCAGCCCGGCCGCACGCAGCCATGCCGCGAGTTCGGATGGCTTGATGAAGTCGCTGTAGCTGTGAGTGCCCGTGGGCAGCAGCCGCGCGATGTACTCGGCCCCCACGATCGCCAGCGCGAATGCGGCCGGCGTGCGGTTGAGCGTGGACACGAACAGCCGGCCACCCGGCTTGAGCAGGGTGGCGCAGGCCTGCAGGATCGCGCCGGGATCGGGCACGTGCTCCAGCATCTCCATGCAGGTCACCACGTCGAACGCGCCGGGCTGCTCGTCCGCCAGCGCCTCGACCGCCTGCACGCGATAGTCGACCTTCACGCCGGATTCGAGGCTGTGCAGCCGCGCCACCTTCACCAGGTCGTCGGCCAGGTCGATCGCGGTGACGTCGGCGCCGGCTTTCGCCATCGACTCGCTGAGCAGCCCGCCGCCGCAGCCCACGTCGAGCACGCGCGATCCCGCCAGCGATGCACGCTCGGCCACGTAGCCAAGCCGCGCCGGGTTCAGCGCGTGCAGCGGCTTCTGCGGACCCTGCGGGTCCCACCAGCGGTTGGCGAGCGCCGCGAACTTGTCCAGCTCCTGCTGGCGGTAGTTGTCACCCTTGGAGGCGGTCGCGGTCATGGCGGTGTTCCTGTGTGCTGCGGTGGCATGCGCGCTTGGGCGCATGGTGATCCATGGTCGATCCGGGCGCGGAGGCGGCGCCAGCGAAGACGCCTACGTGATCTCGACGGCGGCGATGCGCGCCCGCCACTGCTTCGCATTGGCGACGATGGCCGCCACGTCCATGTCCACCAGTTCGCGCTGGCGCAGCCGCGCCTTGCCGGCGATCCACACATCGGTCACCTGCTGGCGGCCGGTGGCATAGACGAGCTGCGAGACCACGTGGTGCAACGGCTGGGTTTCCAGCGCCGACAGGTCGATGCAGGCCAGGTCCGCCTGCTTGCCCGGTTCGATCGACCCGACCAGGTGGTCGAAACCGATCGCCTTCGCGCCGCCCAGCGTCGCCGCACGCAGCGCGGTGAAGGCGTCGAATCCGGCGGCGTCGTTGGCGACCGCCTTGGCCAGCAGCGCCGCGGTGCGGGTCTCGCCCACCATGTCGAGGTCGTTGTTGCTGGCGCAACCGTCGGTGCCGATGGCCAGGGTCACGCCTGCACGTTCAAGCGCGCAGGCCGGGCAGAAGCCGGAGGCCAGCTTGAGGTTCGATTCCGGGCAGTGCACCACGCTCACGCCGCGTTCGGCGCACAGGTGGATCTCGGCATCGGTCAGTTGGGTCATGTGCACCGCGATCAGGCGGTCGTTCACCAGGCCCAGGCGGTCCAGCCGCGCCATCGGGCGCTGCCCATGCTGCTCGATGGACTGCTGCACTTCCTGCGCGGTCTCGTGCAGGTGCAGGTGCACCGGCACGTCGAGCTGGTCGGCCAGCACGCGGATGCGTTCGAAGTTGGCGTCGTTGACGGTGTACGGTGCGTGCGGCGCGAATGCGGTGTCGATCAGCGCATCGCCGCGCCACTGGTCGTGTACCTCGCCGGCCTTGTCGAAGTACTCGTCGTCGGACTTCGCCCACGCCGTGGGGAAATCGATCACCGGCAGGCCGATGCGCGCGCGGAAACCGTGCCGGCGGTAGGTCGCCGCCTGCACGTCCGGGAAGAAGTAGTTCTCGTTGACGCAGGTGGTGCCGCCGCGAAGCATCTCGGCGATGGCCAGGGTCACGCCATCGGCCACGAACTCCGGGCCGATCACCGCGCCCTCGACCGGCCAGATGTGCTGCTGCAGCCAGACCTTCAACGGCAGGTCGTCGGCGACGCCGCGCAGCAGGGTCATCGGGTTGTGCGTGTGCGCGTTGACGAAGCCCGGTACCAGCGCGGCATCGGGCCGCGACACGGTGTCCTTCGCATCGAAACGCGCACGGGCCTCGGCGATAGGAAGCACGGCGACGATCGCGCCGTCGCGCACCGCGACCGCGTGGTCTTCCAGCACCACGCCATGCGGTTCCACCGGCACCACGTGGCCGGCTTCGATCAACAGGTCACAGGGTTCGCCCGGTCCGGCCTCGCGCATGGGTTTATTTCACCCGCGACACATATTCGCCGGAACGGGTGTCGACCTTGATGGTTTCTTCCTGCCCGACGAACAGCGGCACGCGGACCACGGCGCCGGTTTCCAGCGTCGCAGGCTTGCCGCCGCCGCCGGAGGTGTCGCCGCGCACGCCCGGGTCGGTCTCGGTGATCTTCAGCTCGACGAAGTTGGGCGGGGTGACCTGGATCGGCACGCCGTTCCACAGCGTCACCACGCAGGTCTCCTCGCCCTTGAGCCACTTGCGGGTGTCGCCGATGCCGGCCTCGTCGGCCTGCACCTGCTCGAAGCTCTCCGGGTTCATGAAGTGCCAGTACTCGCCGTCGGAGTACAGGTACTGCATGTCGGTGTCGACCACGTCGGCCACTTCCAGCGAGTCGGTCGCCTTCATCGTCAGCTCGACCACGCGGCCGGACTTGATGTTGCGGTACTTGATGCGGGTGAAGGCCTGGCCCTTGCCCGGCTTGACGTACTCGGTCTCGGTGATGATGCAAGGGTCGTTGTTGACCAGGATCTTCTGTCCGGTCTTCACGTCGTTCATGCCCAGGCTGGCCATGGAATCTCCTGATGGGGCCGCCCGCGGGCAGCTAGAATGATGGAATGAGGATGTCCGGCACGGCCGGACCCATTTAAAGAAGCGCAGACCGCCATGATACCCGCTGCCCCTGCCGGGCTGCAGCCCGAGCCCGTGCCGGCCACCGGCGTGCGCTGGCAGCAGCTGTGGCGCGATGCCATCCGCGACCCCGCCGAACTGCTGGCCCTGCTGGGGCTGGCAAGCGTGGTCGACGCTTCTGCCGCCGCCGCCGCGCAGTTCGCCCTGCGCGTGCCCCGCGGCTTCGCGGCACGGATGCGCCACGGCGACCCGCACGACCCGCTGCTGCGCCAGGTGCTGCCGGTGGACGACGAACTGCGCCTCGTGCCGGGCTTCTCGCTGGACGCGGTGGGCGATGCCCCCGCACGCGCCGGGCACGGGGTGATCCACAAATACGAAGGCCGTGCGCTGCTGGTCGCCACCGGCAGTTGCGCCGTGCATTGCCGCTACTGCTTCCGCCGCCACTTCCCCTATGCCGACGAGACCGCAGCGGCCGGCCAGTGGCAAGCCTCGCTGGAGGCCGTGCGTGCCGATGCCTCGCTGCACGAGGTCATCCTGTCGGGTGGCGATCCGCTGTCGCTGTCCACGCCGAAGCTGGCGGAACTGACCGAGGCCCTGGCCGGCGTCCCGCATGTACGGCGGCTACGCATCCACACCCGCCTGCCGATCGTGCTGCCGGAACGGGTCGACGACGCCCTGCGCGACTGGCTGCTTGGCCTGCCCTGGCCGGTCGCCATCGTGGTGCACGCCAACCATGCGCACGAATTCGATGCGGGCGTCGATGCGGCGATGGCGCGGCTGCGCACGACCGGCGCCACCCTGCTGAACCAGGCGGTACTGCTACGTGGCGTGAACGATTCCGTCGACGCGCTGGCCGACCTCTCGACGCGCAGCTTCGATGCCGGCGTGCTGCCCTATTACCTGCACCAGCTGGACCGCGTGGCCGGCGCCGCGCACTTCGAGGTGCATGACGACGAGGCCTTGCGCCTGCACGCCACGCTTAGACAGCAACTGTCCGGCTACCTGCTGCCGCGCCTGGTGCGCGAGGTGGCCGGCGAGGCGTCGAAGCGCCCACTTTGACCAGGGCACGATGGACGGATGCGGCGGCAACGTGGCATAACCCGCGTTGTTCCCGGGGACTGGCATGACCAACAAGAAGACTGAACACGCCCTGCGCCTGCTGATCGTCGACGACCGCGTCGAGGACGCCGAAGCGATCGTCAGCGGGCTGCGCAATGCCGGCATCGCGGTGCGGCCGACACGCGCCGCCAGCGCCGATGAGTTGGCCGCCGCCCTGCCCGGCCTGTCGGGCCACCTGGTGGTGGCCGCACACTCGTCGCAGGCCCTGCCGCTAGCCGAGGTGCTGCAGCAGGTGGTCGCCAGCGGCAAGGACCTGCCGGTGATCGCCGTGGTCGATGCCCTGGACGAAGCCGGATACGTGGAGGCACTGGGCAACGGCGCACGCGCGGTCGCACTGCGGCACAAGCCGCAACAGCTGCTGGCCACCGTGCGCGCGCAATGGGAAGACCTGGAGGCCCGTCGCGCCCAGCGCCGGCTGGAGGCGCGCGTGCGCGAGACCGAGCGCCGCTGCGACGCCCTGATCGAATCCTCGCGCGACCCGATCGCCTACGTCCACGAGGGCATGCATATCCGCGCCAACAGTGCGTACCTCGAGATGTTCGGCTACGACAGCTTCGAGGATGTCGAAGGCATGTCGCTGCTGGACATGGTGGGGCCGCAGCACGTCGAAGACTTCAAGCAACTGCTGAAAGCGCTGAGCAAGGGCGAAGCGCCGCCGCCACGCTACGAACTGGAGGCCCGTGACATCGAGGGCAACGCGTTTCCCGCGGCAATGGAATTCACCCAGGCGCAATACGAGGGCGAACCCTGCCTGCAGGTGGTGTTCCGTCGCCAGGAGCTGGTGGACCCGGAACTGGCGCAGGAACTGGAGGAACTGCGCCAGCGCGACCAGGTCACCGGCCTGCTCAACCGCCCCACTTTCCTGCGCGCACTGGAAGACGCGGTGGCGGACGCGGCGCAGAACCACGCCCAGCACGGCTTGCTGCTGGTCGAACCCGACCACTACCAGCGCCTGCTTCACGACATCGGGCTGGATTCGGCCGACGCCATGCTGGCCGCACTCGGCCAGCGCCTGCAGGGCGTGCTGGGCGAGGATGCCATCGCCGCACGCTTCTCCGAACACACGCTGGCCGTCCTGCTCAAGGATGGCGATTACGACCGCACCGTGGCCCTGGCCGAGCGCATCCGGGAGGCGTTCGCCGCCGACGTGTTCCCCATCGGCGTCCGTTCCAGCGTGATCACCGCCAGCATCGGCGGCGTGCAGATCGGCGAGAAGATCGCCAACGTCACCCAGGTGCTGGCCAAGGCCACGCAAGGCGTGGAATCGAGCATTGGCGTCGGCGGCAACCGGCACGAAATCTTCGACCCCAGCGCCGTGGACCGGGCCGAGGAAGAGCACGTCCGCGCCTGGGTCGCGCGCTTGCGCGACGCGCTGGACAACCAGCGCTTCGAGTTGCACTACCAGCCTGTGATCAACCTGCAGGGCGACACCGGCGCGGTGTACGAAACCCTGCTACGGCTGGATGGCGGCGACGGCGAGCTGGTGCTGCCGGGCAGCTTCCTGCAGATCGCCGAGGAGCACGGCCTGCTGGGCGAGATCGATCGCTACGTGATCAATCGCGCGATCACCGTGATCGGCCAGCGCATGCAGGGCAACAAGCCGACCACGCTGCTGGTCAAGGTCAGCCAGGCGGCGCTGGACGATGACACGCTATCGGCCTATATCGGCGAGCAGTTGCTGGCCCACGGCGTGCCGGGCGAATACCTCGTGCTGCAGTTGCCGGAGGCCAAGGTGTTCACCCACCTCAAGGCGGCCCAGGCCTTCGCCACCGCCATCGGCAAGCACGATTGCCGGCTTGCGCTGGAGCAGTTCGGCATCGGCCTGGATTCGTTCCAACTGCTCCAGCACCTGCAGCCGCACCTGCTGAAGCTGGACCGCAGCTTCGTCGAAGACCTGCCCAAGAACCCGGACAACCAGAAGCGAATCCAGGAGATCACCACGCGCGCCCGCGACCTTGGCATCCGCACCATCGCCGAGTTCGTGCAGGACGCGGCCAGCATGTCGATCCTGTTTTCTTCAGGCGTCGATTACGTGGAAGGCCACTTCCTGGCCGCTGCCGGTCCGCACATGAACTACGACTTCGAGTAGCCGCTTCCGCAGCAGCGCCCCCGGGGCGATTGGATTCGCATCGAGGGCCAATCGCGCCCGAGGGCTTTCCCGACGAAATGCTGTCCGTCACGTGAAACGAAGAACCCCGCCTCTCGGCGGGGTTCTTGTTCCGGAACGATGGCGCTCGCCGGAGCCTTTACGCCGCCAGGTTCTGCCGCAGCTGGTCCTGAGGCACGTTACGCAGCGCCTGGATGCGCTCTTCCAGCGGCGGATGGCTCATCAGAAGCTTCTTCAGGCCGTGGCCCACGCCGCCGCTGATGCCGAACGCCGCCACCTGCTTGGGCAGGGTGTTGTGGCCGTAGGTCAACGACAGCTTCTCCAGCGCCTTGACCATCTTGTCGCGACCGGCGAGTGCGGCGCCACCGGCATCGGCGCGGAATTCGCGATGGCGGGAGAACCACATGGCGATCATGCTCGCGAACAGGCCGAAGATCATGTCCAGCACGAACACGACGGCGAAGTACGCCAAGCCGCCGAGGTCGCGTCCCATGTAATTGCTCAGTGCGCGCGCCACCAGGCGGGCCAGCACGATGACGAAGGTGTTCAACACGCCCTGCAGCAAGGCCATCGTGACCATGTCGCCATTGGCGACGTGGGCCACCTCATGGCCCAGCACGGCCTCCGCCTCGTCCTTGTCCATGGCCCGCAGCAGGCCGGTGGACACGGCCACCAGTGCGTTGTTGCGGTTGGCGCCGGTGGCGAAGGCGTTGATTTCAGGCGCATCGAAGATCGCCACTTCGGGCATGCCGATCCCAGCCGCGTCGGCCTGCCTGCGCACGGTGTCGACCAGCCAGCGCTCGGTATCGTTGCGCGGCTCGGTGATGACTTGCGCGCCGCTGAAGCGCTTCGCGCTCCACTTCGACATCAAGAGCGAAATGAAGGCGCCACCAAAGCCGAAGATGGCGGCGAAGACGAGAAGCCCCCCCATCCCGGCAAGCCTGATACCGAACATCGGTAGCACGACATTCATGATGATGCCGAGCAGCACGAGCACTGCGAGATTGGTGATCAGGAACAATGTGATGCGCTTGAACATGGTGTCTCCATCTGGCGGGCACCTCGGATGGCCTGCCTTGCAGGAACGATTATGGCCGATGATGGTTAAATTCAAGCCATCCCGCGCCCTGGTTCCACTCGACCCGCCGTGACCGCCCCACCCGCGCCTTACCGTGGCCGCTTCGCGCCCTCGCCGACCGGCCCGCTGCATTTCGGCTCGCTGGTGGCCGCGCTGGGCAGCTGGCTGTTCGCACGCAGTGCCGGGGGAGAATGGCGGGTACGGATCGAGGATATCGACCCGCCGCGCGAGGTCGCGGGCGCCACGCAGGCGCAACTACGCACGCTGGCCGCGTTCGGCCTGCACCCGGATGGCCAGGTCCTGCACCAGCGCGACCGCAACGACGCCTACGCCGCCGCCTTGCGGACACTGCTGGCCAGTGGCGACGCCTTCGAATGCCACTGCAGCCGCAGCGACCTCGCTGCAAGCCACGGCATCCACCGCCGCTGCGTTGCCACGCACCCCCGCCCGGACCCGGCGATCCGCCTGCGCGTGCCCGACGGGACGCGCATCGCCTTCGACGATGCCCTGCGCGGCCATTTCGAGCAGGACGTTGCCGCCGAGGTCGGCGACTTCGTGCTGCGCCGCGCCGACGGGCTGTGGGCCTACCAGCTGGCGGTGGTGGCGGACGATGCCGCACAAGGCATCACCGACGTCGTCCGCGGCGCCGACCTGCTCGACTCCACCCCGCGCCAGATCCTGCTGCAGCGCCAACTGGGCTTGCCGACACCGCGTTATGCGCACCTGCCCGTGGTGGTCGACGAGGAGGGCCGCAAGCTGTCGAAATCGCTGTCCGCCCTGCCGCTGGACGACGACGCGCCGCTGCCCGCGCTCCGCGCAGCGTGGTCGGCGCTGGGCCAGGCGGGCACGTCCCGCCTGGACGACGCCCGCGACGCGGACGCGTTCCTCGCGCACGCCATCGACGGCTTCGATCCGTCCCGCATACCGCGCGGCGGTACCCGCATCCTCGCCGCGTCGCACAACGCGCCTGCCACTGGCCATGTTTAGACTGTAGGCGACACCGCACAACGACGGCAGGGAGGACGAAGGCACATGGCATCACGCGTGGCACTGGTGACAGGGGGAACCGGCGGCATCGGCACGGCGATCTGCAAGCGACTCGCGGACAGCGGGCACAAGGTGGCGACCAACTATCGCAGCGAGGAAAAGGCCAAGGCCTGGCAGGCGCAGATGAAGGCCGACGGCTACGACTTCACCCTGGTCAAGGGCGACGTGACCTCGCCCGACGAAGCAGAGGCAATGGTGCGCGAGGTGGAAAAGGCGCTGGGCCCGGTCGACATCCTGGTCAACAACGCCGGCATCACCCGCGACGGCACCTTCCACAAGATGTCGTCGTCGCAGTGGGGCGACGTGATCAACACCAACCTCAACTCCGTGTTCAACGTCACCCGCCCGGTGATCGAGGGCATGCGCGAGCGCAAGTGGGGCCGGATCATCCAGATCAGTTCGATCAACGGGCTGAAGGGCCAGTACGGCCAGGCCAACTACGCCGCGGCCAAGGCCGGCATGCACGGCTTCACCATTTCGCTGGCGCGCGAGAACGCCAAGCTCGGCATCACCGTCAACACCGTCTCGCCCGGTTACGTCGCCACCGACATGGTGATGGCGGTGCCGGAGGAAGTGCGCGCCAAGATCGCCGCGGACATCCCCACCGGGCGCCTCGGCAAGCCGGAGGAAATCGCCTACGCCGTGGCCTTCCTGGTCGACGATCAGGCGGCGTGGATCACCGGTTCCAACCTCGATATCAACGGCGGCCACCACATGGGTTGGTGAAGCCCCGGCGCCACACGAAAGGCCGGCGCTTGCCGGCCTTTTTTGTTGCAGCGTTTGTTGCAGCCGGGCCGGCATCGGCTGCGCAGCATTTTTTTCGTTCAGGTTCCCTGCCCGATCGTCGGCTTCAGCCAGGCCTGTACCCTCCGGCACGGTTGCATCCCCTGCTGCGCTGCGCCATGCTGCGCGGCACCATACCTTAGAGCGTTTGCTCCATGGCCGAGCTCCGCATCATCAAGAAGTATCCCAACCGTCGCCTCTACGATACCGAGATCTCCAGCTACATCACCATCGAGGACGTGCGCCAGCTGATCGTCGATGGCGAGGAGTTCGAAGTCCGCGACGCCAAGTCGGGCGAGGACCTCACCCGTTCCGTACTGCTGCAGATCATCGCCGAGCACGAATCCGACGGCGACCCGGTGCTCTCCACCCAGGTGCTCAGCCAGATCATCCGTTTCTACGGAGATTCGATGCAGGGCTTCATGGGGAACTACTTGGAGCGTTCGATGCAGATCTTCATGGACCAGCAGGCGCAGTTCCGCCAGCAGATGGGCGGCATGCTGGGGCAGACGCCGTGGACCATGATGAACCAGCTGACCGAGCGCAACATGGACATGTGGAAGGAATTCCAGAAGAACCTGACCGGCAGCATCGGCCAGGCAGGCAACGACAAGGCCGGCAACGACAAGCGCGGCCGCTGACGCGCGCGCTTGGCCGGCGGCGCCCGCATCGCGTGCGCCGCATCCCGATTGATCGATACCTGTGCCCGTGGCGCGGCCCTGCCGGCCGCACGACCGCGGGCGATGCCTGCCAGGGGAGCGTGACGAGATGAGCAAGCGCGTGGCCGTCGTGACCGGCGGCATCGGTGGACTGGGGTCCGCCATCTGCATCGCCCTGGCCCGCGACGGCCGCACGGTCATCGCCGCGGACCTGCCCGGCGATGCCGATCGCATAGCGCGCTTCCAGCGCGACGTCGACGGCCTCGACATCCACGTGATGCCGCTGGACGTGTCGAGTTTCGACGCCTGCGCGGCCTTCGTGCGCGACGTGGCGCAGCACTTCGGCGCGCTGGACATCGTGGTCAACAACGCCGGCATCACCCGCGATTCCACGCTGCGCAAGATGGCGCCCGAGCAGTGGCAGCAGGTGCTCGACGTGAACCTCGGCAGCGCGTTCAACCTGTGCCGGCACAGTATCGACGGCATGATCGAGCGCGGCTTCGGCCGCATCGTCAACATCAGCTCGGTCAGCGGCCAGTCCGGCAACTTCGGCCAGGCCAACTACGCCGCCGCCAAGGCCGGGCTGCACGGCTTCACCATGTCGCTGGCGCGCGAGACCGCCACCAAGGGCGTCACCGTCAACAGCGTTTCGCCGGGCTACATCGAGACCCCGATGACCCGCGCCATGCCCGATGCGGTGCGCGAACGCACGCAGTCGCAGATCCCCGTCGGCCGCCTCGGCCAGCCGAACGACATCGCGCGCGCCGTCGCCTTCCTCACTGCCGACGATGCCGGTTACATCACCGGCGCGAACCTGCCCGTCAACGGCGGTTTGTTCATGGATTACTGAACCGCACGGCACGATTCATTGGATGCCCCTGGAGTCGCCGGCATCGACACCGTGCTGCGCGTGCCGTAGCCGCCAGCGCTCGAGCAGCACAGCCAATGCGTCCACCTGCATGCCATAGCTTTCCGGCAACGCAGCCTCCGCGCCTGCCACGCCGCGCGAAAATCGCCGGATGCGCTGCTGCGGCCGGTAGCCAGGCGCATAGTCCCAGCAGACCATCCGGTTCGGCCCGATGCGCGCGGGATGGAAACCGGCGACATCCTGCCAGCGCACGGACCAGGTGCGGTACAGCGATCGCACCTTGAACCCCTGCGCGTCGAGCCACAAGCCGCCGGCACCCGGCAACAGGCTGACGATCGCCACCAGGGCACACAGGCCGAAGAACACGATGCAGGACCAGGCGACCCAGGCCTCTCCCTCGCGCACCAACAGCACGCCCAGGGCGACGAACCCGAGACTGCCGGCGAGCAACAGCAACAACCTCCATCGGGAGGGCTTCAGATGCAGGGCATCCGCATCGGCGCCGACACCACCGGCATCGATCATGCCGCCGCCAATGCGGAAGCGCGATCGGCGCGCATCATGGTTGCCCCGCCGCGCCCGCCTGCTCGCAGAACTTCTGCCGGTATTCCAGCGCCCGCGGCATCAAGGCTTCGAGGTTCTGGATGCGGGTGCCGGGGTTGGGGTGCGTGGACGAGAACTCCGGTGGCGCCTGTCCGCCGCTGGCGGCGCCCATGCGCTGCCACAGCGGCACCGCCTCGCGCGGGTCGTAGCAGGCGGCGGCGGCCAGCATCAGCCCGACCTCATCGGCCTGCGTTTCATGCTGCCGCGCGTACGGCAGCAGGTAACCGTAGCCCATCGCCGCCATCACCATCTGCTGTTGCTGCGGGTCCATCCCGCTCATCGCGCCGGCCATCTGGCCGATCTGGGTGAGCTTCTGCTGCGACATGCGTTGCGCCCCGTGCCGCAGCAAGGCGTGGGCGATTTCATGCCCCATCACCACCGCGACGGCATCGGCGTTCTGCGCCACCGGGATCAGGCCTGTGTAGACCGCCATCTTGCCCCCCGGCAGGCAGAAGGCATTGGCCTGGTCGGACTGGATGACGTTGACGTCCCAGTCGAAGCCCTCCCAGATCGGTGCCATCTGCGTGCCACGCTCGGCGGCGATGGCGTTGGCCACCTGCGGCACCTTGGCGATCAGCCGCTGCGCGATGGTGCGCACTTCCCGGGCGATCGGCGAATCGGGATCGACCGGACGCTCCTGGCGCAGGATCTCCTCGTAGGCCTGCAGGCCCAGCGCCTTCTCGTCCTCGATGCCGATGGACTGGTCGATCAGTACCTTCTCGCCGGTGTAGGGATCGACGGTGCGGTTGCTGATCCAGTAGAACGCCCCGTAGCCGGCGAACAGCAGCAGGATGAGCAACCGGGGATTGAAGCCACGCCGGCGCGTGCCCTGCGGGTCGCGCCTGCCGCCGAACGGATCCTGTCGCACCTGCCGCCTCCCGTCCCCGCAGGGACCGTCACTCCATCGAACCGCTACAGGTCCCGCGCCACGCGGAACCCGACCTTGGCATTCGTCGTATCCACCTGCGCCGGTGCGCGCCAGGCCGATCGCGTCTGCGCCGGCGAACTGGACCACGAACCGCCGCGGATCACCTGGTCGCGGCAGCCCGGGTTGACCCAGGCCGAGCCGTCGCCGGGCGCGCGACGGTAATTATCATGCCAGCAATCGGCCACCCATTCGCTGACGTTGCCGGCCAGGTCGTGCAGTCCCCACGCGTTGGGCTGGAAGCTGCCGATCGGCGCCGGGCCCCAGTGCCCGTCGCCGTAGCCCGCGAAGGCGTGGGTCCAGGTGCGCCCGCCGGGAGAGCGATCCAGCGCGCCGGTGAAGTTGCCCGCTCGCTCGGGCGGATTGCCGCCACCCCACGGGTAACGCCCTTGTCCGCCCGCGCGCAGTGCGTACTCGAACTCGGCCTCGCTGGGCAGGCGGTAGCGATGGCCCGTCTGCGCCGCCAGCCACTCGGCGTAGGCAGCGGCGTCGCGTGCGCTGACATGCAGGACCGGCAGGTCGTCGGCCGCAGGCTGGCCACGATAGTCGGAACGCCAGTCCACGCCGCTGCGGCGTACGAAGTTGTTGCTGCGCTCGTCGTAAGGCATGGAATAACCGCGGCGCTCGGCGCGGGTCTGGTGGCCGGTGGCGGCGATGAAGCGGCGGAACTCGCCCACCGTCACCTCATGGATGGCCAGCGCGAACCCGCGCTCGAAGCGGATGGCGTGTTGCGGGCGCTCGTTGTCGCTGGAGTCCACCTCGTCCGCAGGCGCGCCCAACGTAAACGCACCATGCGGCACCACCGCCATCTGCGGGCCGCGTCCGCCCCCCTTCAGCGCGTCGGTGAACACTTGGCCCGGACCGTACAGCCCGTAGTGCACCGACAGGTCGATGCGCTCGCGCAGTTCCGACGCCGCTGGATCGCCGGGGCGCGCGATGCGCAGCAGTTCGGCCAGGTGGCCGCGGGCGACGTTGACGCCGTTGAGCCGGGGCAACGCTTCCAGCCCCAGGTCACGCAGGCGCACGATGCGCGCGGCGCGCAGGCGCTCGATGCGACCGCGCGCATCCGTCACCGTGCCGACATCATCCTCGGGCCGCACTTCGTTGGCGTGCGCCAGCCAGCGCTGGGCAAGCGTGAAATCGTAGGCTTCGGCCGCGATCTCGGCGCGGCGGATCATCGCGCTCTCGACCGCGGCGATGTTCTGCCGCGCGCGCGCCTGCCCGGGTCGCGCCTTCTCCGCGGCGCGGAAGAGGGCCAGCGCGCCCTGCCCGTCCTCGCCAAGCCGTCCTTCGGCGAAGGCCCGCTCGCCATCGACGTTCAGCTGCCAGGCCTGCTCGGCGGCGTCCACCCGCTCCAGGTAGGCGAGCACGGCTTCGTCGTGCGCACGCACCGTACGCGCCACCGCCGCGATGCGCTGCGCGCGGCGCAATGCGTCGATGTCTTCATCGGCATCGGCCAGCGCCCGGTCGCCCTCCACCGGCAGCCGGCGCAGCGCGCGCTCCAGCGCCTGTTCGGCCGCGCGCGCCTGGTCGGGCCAGTTGCGCAGTTCCAGCAGAAGCGGGATGGCGGCGTCTGCGTCCTCGAACAGGCGCCCCTCCTCCAGTGACGCTTGCGCCCGCTGCAGGGCGTCGCGCTCCTCGCCTTCGGCAATGGCCACAGGCGGAATGCGCCAGGTCAGGCTGTCGGCGAGGCTGTCGTCGCCGCTGATGGTCACGCTGCCGTCGCGCTGGCGTTCGCTCGCCGCGTCGGCATCGGGTGCCGCGTCGTCGCGCCCGCACGCCGAGCACAGCACGGCCAGCAGCAGCGCACTCCACGCCCATCGATTCATCTTGCATCGGTCCACGCGTGCAGATTAAGCCACCGCGCCAACACGCGCGAGATGATGGCGGGCGCCACGCATCGCATTGCCACCGCGCCGCGGCACCCGCTACGCTGGCCCCATGTCGTTACCTGCCCCCTGGGTCGAAGACCCCACCGAACTCCGTTCACATCTGGCCAACGCCGGCACCCGCATCGGGCTGGATACCGAATTCATCCGCGAGCGCACCTACTGGCCGCAGCTGGCGCTGGTGCAGATCGCGATCGACGCCGACCAGGGTGCCCCGAACATCCTGCTGGTCGACGCGCTTGCGCCCGGGATCGACGCAGCGCTGCGCGATGTGCTGCTCGATCCGACCATCGAAAAGGTGATGCACAGCGCCAGCGAGGACCTGATCGCGCTGCGCCGCGCCTGCAATGCCGTGCCTGCGCCGTTGTTCGACACCCAGGTGGCCGCCGCGCTGGTTGGCGTGGGTGCGGGCACCGGCTACCAGCGGCTGGTGCAGGACATCGCCGGCGTGACCGTGCCCAAGGGCGAGACCCGCTCCGACTGGATGCGCCGCCCGCTGTCGCCGTCGCAGCTGGAGTACGCCGCCGACGACGTGCGCCACCTGTTCACGCTGCACGACGCGCTGTCGAAGAAGCTGGACGCGAGCGGCCGCCGCACGTGGTTCGACGAGGACTGCGCGCGGATGGTCGCGAACGCGCGCGACGACGACGGCGAACGCTGGCCGCACCTGTCGATGCGGTCCTCGCAATACCTGGACATCGATGCGCAGCGCCGCCTGCTGCGCCTGCTGCGTTGGCGCGAAGCGCACGCCCGCGACAGCGATCGCCCGCGCAGCTGGATCCTCGACAACGAACTGGCCACCACGCTGGCACGCGAGGCACCGGACAGCCCGCAAGCGCTGCGCACGCTGTTCGAACGTTCGCCCAAGGCGCCGCACAAGCTGGCCGGGAAGATCTGGGACGCGCTGAACGCACCGCTACCCGACGAGGCAGATGCGCCCGGGATGCGCACCGAGGAGCGCGACAAACGGGTATTGCGCAAGTTGCAGGAGGCCGTGGCCGCACGCAGCGCCGAGCTGGGCCTGCCCGATGGCGTGCTCGCTTCGCGCCGCTGGCTGGAGACGTTGATGGATGGCGAGGACTGGCCCGGCGTGCTCGGGGGTTGGCGGCGCCAGCAGCTGGAACCGGCCCTGTCGCCATTGCTGGCCGCGGCTGGCGGCAGCCCGGACGCGCCCGTATAATCGCGTTCGCACGGGGCCATAGCTCAGCTGGGAGAGCGCGTCGTTCGCAATGACGAGGTCGGGAGTTCGATCCTCCCTGGCTCCACCAATCCCGACCCCGGGAAGCCATGCTTCCCGGGGTTTTTCATGTCCCCTTTCGATCCCCGGGACGGCCGGGCCGCCTCGTTGCGCTGGCGCCGCTGGCCTGTCGCGGGATCGCTGCCTGGCCACGCATGCTGGAAGTTTCCCATCGGGTGCCGCTCGCCGGCCCCACGTTCATCCGAATGGCGTCGCGACTGTCCGACGTCGCCCATGCCGAAGCCGGTGCGTCGCTGTCACAGCGCCTGGGGGAATGGCTGGACTGGCGCCGTGCCGTGGCACTGGCGCGCGTGCTGGACACGGCCGTTGCGCCCGGACCTGGAACGGGCCGCGCCGAGGCCTCCGCATCGTCTTCGCCCCCGGTCGAAGACGAATCCCGCCAGGCGCGCGAATCCTTCGCCCGGGCCATCGACGCACTCGACCTGCCCGCGGACGCGGCCGGGATCGACGACGCGGCGCCGCTGATCCGCCAGTACATCGAACTGCAGCGCAGGCTGCAGGCCGGCACCGGCCGCCTGCGCGACCGCACGCGCGAATGCGTCCGCAGCCAATCTGCCGACATGGCGCAACTGGCCGAGCTGGATGTCGTGATGGAAGGCCTGCTGAGTCCCCGCGAGCAGGCACTGCTGGACGGCATCCCCACCCTGCTCGCCAACCATGCCGCGCGCCTGCGCGGCGACGGCGCGGGCCCGCAGTCGGAGACCGATCCGCCCCGGGACACGGACGCCATCCCCGTGTCCCTTCCCGCGTCGGCCGGCAGCGACTGGCCCACCACCTTCCTGCGTGACCTGCGCGACCTGTTGCACGCCGAACTGGATGTGCGTTTCCAACCCATCGAAGGGCTGCTGGCAGCGCTTCGCCAACATGGACCGTTGACCCCATGAGCCGCAATCTCCCCTTCCACGTCGTGTTCGCCGTCGGCCTTGCCGTGGTGTGCTGGATCGCCATCGGTTTCGCCACCACCAGTCCGGTCGCGTTCGTCGTGACCCTGGTGATCGCCGGCGGCTATCTGGCCGGCGCCCTCGAGCTGCATCGTTATCGCGCGGCGACCGCCACCCTGTTGCAGGTGGTGGACAATGCCGACGCTGCGACCAACGATCTCGATGGCTGGCTGCAGCGCCTCGACCCAGGCCTGCGCACCGCCACGCGCCAGCGCATCGAAGGCGAACGCGCGGCCTTGCCCGCGCCGATGCTCACGCCGTACCTCGTCGGCCTGCTGGTGCTGCTGGGCATGCTGGGCACCCTGCTGGGCATGATGCTGACCCTGCGCGGCACCGGCATGGCGCTGGAAACCGCCACCGACCTGCAGGCGGTGCGCGATTCGCTGGCCGCGCCGGTGAAGGGGCTGGGTTTTGCCTTCGGCGCTTCGATCGCGGGCGTGGCCGCGTCGGCCATGCTCGGCCTGCTGGCCACGCTGTGCCGCCGCGAACGGCAAACGGCGGTGCAGCGCCTCGACGCCCTCGCCGCATCGGCGCTGCGCCCGCACACGCCGGCACACCAGCGCGAACAGACCCTGCTGCTGTTGCAGCAACAGGCCGAACTGATGCCGGCACTGGTGGCGCAGCTGCAGGCGATGGTGTCCGCCGTGGAGCGACAGGGCGAGGCGACGCATGCGCGCCTGCTGGCGCAGCAGGACGCCTTCCACGCGCGCACCGACCACTTCCACCAGCAGTTGGGTACCACCGTTGCCGACGCATTGCGGCAAGGCGCCGCCGACAGTGCACGCGCCGCCGGCGCGGCGCTGCAGCCGGTCGTCGCCTCCACGATGGCCACGCTGGCCAGCGAACAATCCGCCCTGCATGCGCACGTCAGCCAGTCCGTGGATCGCCAGGTGGCGGCCACCACGGAAAGCCTCGACACCGCCGTCGCCGCGCTGTCCGCGCGCTGGCAAGGCGCCGTGGATGCACAGCACGCCTCCAACGCCACGCTGGCCCAGGACCTGCAGCAGGCGCTGCAGGCCTTCGCCGATCGCTTCGAACAACGTTCGCAGGCGCTGGTCGATGCCGTGTCCGCGCGCCTCGATGCCAACGTGTCCAGCGTCGCCGACACCTGGCGCGATGCCCTCGCGCAGCAGCAGGCCGCGCACGATGCGATGGCCGCCCAAGCCACGCAGGCGGTGTGCGCCACGCTCGAGACCACCGCCAACGACATCGTCGCGCAATCGCAGTCGCACGCCGCCAGCACCCTCGCCGAGATCGCAGGCCTGGCGCAGGCGGCGTCCGAAGCGCCGCGCGTGGCCGCCGAAGTCATCGGCGAACTGCGCCAGGCGCTGTCCGACAGCATGGCGCGCGACACCGCGATGCTGGAAGAGCGCACGCGCCTGGTCGAAACCCTCGGCACCTTGCTGGAATCGGTGAACCTGGCGTCCACCGAGCAGCGCGCCGCGGTGGATGCGCTGGTCGCCACGTCCGGCGACATGCTCGAACGCCTGGGCGCGCGCTTCGATGCGCAGGTGCAGGCCGGCACGCAGGCGCTGGCGCAGGTCTCCGCCGAAGTCGCCGCGGGCGCGAACGAGGTCGCCAGCCTCGGCGACGCGTTCGGCGCGGCGGTGCAGGTGTTCGGCGACGCCAACCAGCAGCTGGCAGAGCGCCTGCAGCGCGTCGAGGCGGCGCTGGACAAGTCCACCGCGCGCAGCGACCAGCAGCTGGCCTACTACGTGGCGCAGGCACGCGAGGTCATCGACCTCAGCCTGCTGACCCAGCGCCAGGTGATCGCCGACCTGCAGCGCCTGCACGCGCAATCCAGCGACGACCGGGCGGAAGCAGCATGAATCCCGAGGGCGAGGACGCCGGCGCGATCGCGCCGGTGTGGCCGGCATTCGGCGACCTGATGGCGGTGCTGCTGGGCGCCTTCGTGCTGATCCTGGTCGGCGTGATCGGCGTGCAACTGCATCTCGAACTCAAGCTGGTCGAGGAGACGCGCCAGCGCCAGGCCGAACAACAGCAGCGGCAGGCGCTGGAACAGGCCTTGGCCGCACCGCTGGCGGCGGGACGCATCACCCTGGTCGATGGCCGCATCGGCATCCACGGCAGCGTGCTGTTCGCGCTGAACTCCGACCGCCTGCAGCCCGAAGGCGAGACGCTGCTTCGAAGCCTGGCCGGGCCATTGGCGGAGTACCTGCAGGCACGCGACGAGATCCTGATGGTCAGCGGCTTCACCGACGACCAGCCGATCCACGACGGCAACCGCCGCTATGCCGACAACTGGGAACTGTCCGCGCAGCGCGCGCTGACCGTGACCCGCGCGCTGGTCGCCGACGGCGTGCCTTCGGGCGCGGTGTTCGCCGCGGCGTTCGGCGCCGAGCAGCCGCTGGCATCGAACGCCGACGACGCCGGCCGCGCACGCAACCGCCGCGTGGAACTGGCGCCGGTGCCACGCACGCGGCAAGTGGCGCAGGCCGACGATGTCCGCTGACGCGCGCGATCTCGAAGCCCGCCTCGCGCAGTGGCGCGATGCCGGCGCCGAACGGCTGGCACCGCTGCCGTTCCACCTGTTGCGCGCGATGGCCGAGCGGCTGCCGCAGCACGTCGGCGAGACGCGCACCCTGCTTGCGCAGCGGCTCGACGTGTTGGTCGCGACCCACGCCCCTGCCATCGACGCCGCCGTGGCTGCGGCACGCGACATGCAGGCGACCCGCGACGCCGATGCTTTGGCCGACGATGCACTCGCCAGCCTGCTGGCCCGCCTTGCGCGCGACGATCCCGAGGCAAACGCTGCCGCAGAAGCCGAAGCCGGCGCCGCGACCGCGCCCTCCAACTCGCCGGCCGCGCATGCACTGGCCGAAGCCCGTCGCGCCTGGTCCGGCGTGCGCGCCCGCAGCCAGCTGCAGCAGTCATTGCAACAGACGGCCGAAGACGCCGGGCCGCTCAATTCCAGCCGCCTGGTGCACCGGATGCTGGCGCGCATGCAGGCGCTCTCGCCCGGCTACCTCCAGCACTTCGTCTCCTACATGGATGCATTGGCGTGGCTGGACGACCACGCCCGCAACGGCGCCGTGCAAGGCGATGGCGCGAAGCCGTCGCGCAAGCGCAAGTCGCGCAAGGCTGGCTGAGCCCGCCGCCGGCTTCAGCTGCCGACAGGGCGCCGCCCGCTATGCTGCCGCCCACCCTGTCGCCATCCCTTGCCCGCATGATCCTTGCCCGCCTGCCCCGGCTACCCGCCACCGCCCTCGCCTGCCTGATGGTGTTGCTGGCCGCCTGCGGCGGACGCGACGCCACCACGCGCAGCGACACCCTGCTGGCGCCGGTGGTGGTGACACCCGCGCCCGCGCCCGCGTTGCCGCCCCTGCGCATCGGCCTCGCGCTGGGCGGCGGCGCGGCCAAGGGCTTTGCCCACATCGGTGTGATCAAGATGCTGGAGGCCAACGGCATCCAGGTCGACGTGGTCTCCGGCACCAGCGCCGGCAGCGTGGTCGGCGCGTTCTACGCCAGCGGCATGGACGCGTTCCGCATGCAGGAACGCGCGGTGGCGCTGGACGAATCCAGCCTGCGCGACGTGCGACTGTTTTCCGGCGGGCTGGTGCGCGGGCAGGCGCTGGAGGACTACATCAACACCGAGATCAACCGCCTGCCGATCGAGCGCATGCGCAAGCCGTTCGCCGCGGTGGCCACGCGCCTGGACACCGGCGATCGCGTGGTGTTCGTGCGCGGCAACACCGGGCAGGCGGTGCGCGCGTCGAGCAGCGTGCCGGGCGTGTTCGAACCCGTCCGCATCGGTGAGCGCAGCTATGTCGACGGCGGCGTGGTCAGCCCGGTGCCGGTGGACGCCGCGCGCCAGCTCGGCGCCGACCTCGTCATCGCCGTGGACATCTCCAGCAAGGCCGCGGGCAACACGCCCACCGGCATGGCCGGCATCGTCAACCAGTCGATCATGATCATGGGCCAGACCCTCGGCCGCCAGGAGCTGGCGCGCGCCGAGGTGGTGATCCGCCCGCAGGTCAACGACATCGGCCCGGTCAGCTTCCAGCAGCGCAATGCCGCGATCCTCGAAGGCGAACGCGCCGCGCTGGCGGCGCTGCCGCAGATCCGTACCGCGATCGCCCAGGCCGAACGCAGCCGCCGCGAAACCGCGCAACGCGCAGCCGAAGCCGCCGCCCCCGTCGTCGAACCTGCACCCCGGGACATCAACTGCGGCGACAGCTGGGTGCGCCGGCTCAATCCGTTCGCGCGCGACCGGCCCTGCGGTTGATCGCGGGGGGCATGCACGGCTGGCCCTGGCCGGAAAGTCCCTAGACCGCGCGCGAATACCCGCCTTGCCCCGTCGGGGTGGCGAGATAGCGGTCGAAACGCATCGCGATCACCCGCAGCAGCGCGCGGCCCCGCGCCGTGGCGACGATGCGGTCGCCGCAGCAATCCACCAGGCCATCGGCCTGCAGCGGCTGCAGTGCCGCCAGCGCGTCGCTGAAGTAGGCCGGGAACGCGATGCCGTGGCGTCGCTCGATGTCGCCGATGTCGATCTCGCCGCGGCACATCAGCTGCTGGATCACGTCGGCCCGCAGCAGGTCGTCCGCGTCCATGCACAGTCCGCGCCACAGCGGTTGCCGCCCGGCATCCACCATCGCCTCCCACGCCGTCAGGTCGCGCTGGTTCTGGCTGAAGCTGTCGCCGATGCGGCTGATCGCGCTCACTCCCAGGCCCACGAGATCGGTATCGGCATGGGTGGTGTAGCCCATGAAGTTGCGATGCAGCCCGCCCTCCCGTCGCGCGCGGGCCAGCGCATCGTCCGGCAGGGCGAAGTGGTCCATGCCGATGTACTCGTAGCCTGCGGCCGATAGCCGCTCCACCGCCATGCCCAGCAGTGCCAGGCGCCCCTCCGGCCCAGGCAGGTCCTCATCGCGGATCTGCCGCTGGGCGCGGAACAACTGCGGCATGTGCGCGTAGCCGTAGATCGCCAGGCGGTCGGGACGCGCGGCGACCACGGTGTCCAGCGTGTGGGAGAAGCCGGACAGCGTCTGCTTCGGCAGTCCGTAGATCAGGTCGACGTTGACCGAACGCATGCCATAACGACGGCAGGCATCGATGATCTCGAGCGTGTCGTCCACGCCCTGCTCGCGATTGATCGCCAGTTGCACCGCCGGATCGAAGTCCTGCACGCCCAGGCTGGTGCGGTTGAACCCGATCGCCGAGAGCATCGCGATGTCGTCCGCGGTCACGTGGCGAGGGTCCAGTTCGATCGAGAAGTCGCGTCCGGGGGTGGCGCTGAAGCCGAAGCGCCGGCCCAATCCGTCCACCAGCCTCTCCAGCAGCGCCGGGCGCAGGAAGTTGGGCGTCCCGCCACCCAGGTGCAGCTGCACCACCTGCCGTCCCCTGTCGAACAGGGGCGCGACCATCGCCACTTCGCGCAGCAGCCGGTCCACGTAGTCCAGCCCACGGGTGTTGTCGCGCGTGACCACGCGGTTGCAGCCGCAGTAGAAGCACGGGCTGTTGCAGAACGGGACATGGACGTAGAGCGACAGCGGCGTGGCGCGCACGTTGCCCCGCGCCACCGCACGGCGGTAGCCATCTTCGCCGAAGGCCGGATCGAAACTGGGCGCAGTGGGGTACGAGGTATAGCGCGGACCCGGACCGTCGTAGCGACGCAACAGGTCGGTGTCGAAGGTCCAATCCGCGGCGGGGGTGGGGATACTGGTAGATGCGCTGTCCATGGCCAGAGTCTCGCGGCGGGCCGCTTTCCGCGCGTTGACCTCGATCAAGGCCTCGCAGGCGGTGAACAACGCTGGCATGGCGGCGGCGGCAGGGCGTTGATCTGGATCAAGTACAAACCGTGCGTGCCTGCCTAGCATCCCCCCGTCGAAACCTGGGGAACACCCGATGCAGCACGCCATCGAGGGCACGTACAACGACAAGGTGGTCCGGCAGTTCGCCGTGATGACCGTGGCCTGGGGCATCGTCGGGATGCTGGTGGGCGTGGTCATCGCCGCGCAGCTGTACTGGCCCGACCTGACCCGCGGCATCGAGTGGCTGGGCTATGGCCGGCTGCGGCCGCTGCACACCAACGCGGTGATCTTCGCCTTCGGCGGCTCCGCGCTGTTCGCCACCAGCCTGCACGTGGTGCAGCGCACCTGCCACGTGCGGCTGCTGTCGGACAAGCTGGCCGCCTTCGTGTTCTGGGGCTGGCAGCTGGTGATCGTGCTGGCCGCCATCACCCTGCCGCTGGGGCTCACCCAGGGCAAGGAGTACGCCGAACTGATCTGGCCGATCGACATCCTGATCGCGGTGGTCTGGGTGGCCTACGCGGTGCTGTACCTCGGCACCATCGCGATCCGCAAGGTCAAGCACATCTACGTGGCCAACTGGTTCTTCGCGGCCTTCATCATCGCGGTGGCGCTGCTGCACATCGTCAACAGCATCGCGATGCCGTCCAGCCTGCTGCACTCCTACTCCGCCTACACCGGCGCGGTCGACGCGATGGTGCAGTGGTGGTACGGCCACAATGCGGTCGGCTTCTTCCTGACCGCGGGCTTCCTGGGGATGATGTACTACTACGTCCCCAAGCAGGCGGGCCGCCCGATCTACTCCTACCGGCTGTCGATCGTGCACTTCTGGGCGCTGATCGCGGTCTACATGTGGGCGGGCCCGCACCACCTGCAGTACACCGCGCTGCCGGACTGGGCGCAGTCGCTGGGCATGGTGTTCTCGCTGATCCTGCTGGCGCCCAGCTGGGGCGGCGCGATCAACGGCATCATGACCCTGTCGGGCGTGTGGCACAAACTGCGCACCGACCCGATCCTCAAGTTCCTGATCGTCGCGCTGAGTTTCTACATGATCGCGACCTTCGAGGGGCCGATGATGTCGATCAAGACGGTCAACTCGCTGTCCCACTACACCGACTGGACCGTCGGCCACGTGCACGCCGGCGCGCTGGGCTGGGTGGCGATGATCTCGATTGGCTCCATCTACTCGCTGCTCCCGCGGATGCTCGGCCTGCGCGAGATGTACTCGACCAAGTGGATCGACATCCATTTCTGGGTACACACCATTGGCGTGGTGCTGTACATCGCCTCGATGTGGATCGCCGGCGTGATGCAGGGCCTGATGTGGCGCGCCACCAACGACGACGGCACGCTCACCTACACCTTCGTCGAGTCGCTCAACGCCACCTATCCCTACTACCTGGTGCGCCTGGCCGGCGGCGTGGTGGTGCTGGGCGGCATGTTGCTGATGGCCTGGAACGTGTGGAAGACCTACCAGCAGTCCAGCGCCGTGCCGGCCGACCAGCCGGCGCTGCCTCCCGACCCCCACCACGCCGTGATGCCCGCCACGGCCCGCGCAGGAGCACAGGCATGAGCGGCAACAACGCGCATGAGAAGGTCGAGAAGAACGTCGGCCTCATGGCGATCCTGATCGCGGTGGTGGTGTCGTTCGGCGGCCTCGCCGAGATCGTGCCGCTGATGTACCAGGCCGAAGCCATCGAACCGCTGCCGGGCGTGGAACCCTATCGGCCGCTCGAGCTCGCCGGACGCGACGTCTACGTGCGCGAAGGCTGCTACAACTGCCACTCGCAGATGGTGCGCACGCTGCGCTTCGAGTCCGAACGCTACGGTCACTATTCGCTGGCCGGCGAATCGGTCTACGACCGCCCCTTCCAGTGGGGCAGCAAGCGCACCGGGCCGGACCTGGCGCGCGTCGGGGGCCGCTATTCGGACGAGTGGCACCGGGTGCACCTGACCAATCCGCGCGACGTCGTGCCGGAATCCAACATGCCGGCGTACCCCTGGCTGGCCCGGCGCGCACTGGACCGCGAGCAGATCGTGCGCCGCATGCGCGCACTGCAGCGCCTGGGCGACCCCTACACCGACGAAGACATCGCCAGTGCGCCGGAAGCGCTGGTGGGCAAGACCGAGCTGGACGCGATGGTGGCGTACCTGCAGGGACTGGGGCGCCACGCGCCGAAGGAAGGGGGGGCCACGCAATGATCTCCGGCATCGTCACTGCCGTCCTGCTGCTGTGCTTCATCGGTGGATGGATCTGGGCGTGGAGCCCGCGGCGGAAATCCGATTTCGAGGCAGCCGCGCAGCTGCCGCTGTCCAACGACGAGGAGCACGCGCCATGAGCCATGCATGGTCGTGGTACGTGATCGCACTGGTGCTGCTGAATGTCGCGGGCTGCGTCTGGCTGCTGTGGTGGACAGCCAGGCGCCGCCCGGGCGACCCCAGGCCGGAGGACACCAGCCACGTCTGGGACGGCGATCTCACCGAGTACAACAAGCCATTGCCGAAGTGGTGGATCAACCTGTTCTACCTCACCATCGTTTTCGGCATCGGCTACCTGGTGTGGTACCCGGGCTTCGGCAATTTCGCCGGCGCCAGCGGCTGGACGTCGGCAGGCGAACACGATGCCGACAAGGCACGGCGCGATGCGCTGCTGGAAGAAACCTTCCGCATGTACGCCGGCCGTCCGATCGACCAGCTGGCAGCGGACCCTCAGGCGCGCGAGATCGGCCGTTCGATCTTCGCCAACACGTGCGCCGCCTGCCATGGCTCGTCCGCGCAGGGCGCGCCGGGCTATCCCAACCTCACCGACGACACCTGGAACTGGGGCGGAACCCCCGAACAGGTACTGCAGTCGGTGCTCGACGGCCGCGAAGGCATCATGCCGCCGCTGGGCACGGTGCTGACCGGCATCGGCGGCGACGTCGCCGTCACCCAGACTGCGGCCTACGTGCGTGCGTTGCGCACGGCCGACGTGAGCCAGACGCTGCGTACCGACCAGATGGCCGCGATGGGGCAAAAGTACTTCGACAGCCTCTGCGTGGCGTGCCATGGCCCGCAGGGGCACGGAAACCCGGACCTTGGCGCACCGGACCTGACCGCGCGCAACAGCATGTATCCGTCGTCGCTCGATGGCATCCGCGCCACGATCATGCAGGGCCGGCACGGCGTGATGCCCGCGCACCGCGGCCTGCTGGGCGAGACCCGTTCCCGCCTCGCCGCCGCGTATGTGTGGTCGCTGTCCAACCCGCCCGACGCATCCGCATCGACGGCCGCGCCATGAGCGATACCGGCGAAAAGCGCTTCGACCACCCGCCACGCCCCATGGCGCAGCGGGTGGGCGCCATCCTGTGGCCGAGCTTCTTCGCCGCCGGGGTGTGCACGATGGTGTTCTTCGCCTTCGTCGATCCGCTCGAACTGCGCGACATGACCTTCCCGCGCCTGGCGTTGACCCGCCAAGGGGGTTACACGGTCGGCTTCTTCGCGTTCTGGCTGGCGACCGCATCGTCGAGCCTGTTCACCTGGATCCTGTTGCGCCCGGCAAGCCGCTACAACCGGCCGCTGCAGGACGACTGAGCCTTGGCGGCAAGCCTTGGCCACATACCCCATGACCCTCCACACCTGCCATCGCGCCCTGCGCCCCGCCGCGACCGGAGCATCGTCGTGACCGGCCGACGCATCCCGCTGGACGTTGTGGACGCGCACGGCGACTCGCATTACGTCAGCGAGGGCAAGGTCTATCCGCGCGACGTGAGCGGTCGGCTGCAGCGCCTGCGCATCGCCGCGGCGTCCTGGCTGCTGGGCATGTTCTACGTGTTCCCGTGGCTGCGTTGGGACGGCCGGCAGGCCGTGCTGTTCGACCTGCCGGCGCGCAAGTTCCACGTGTTCGGGCTGACGTTCTGGCCGCAGGACTTCCTGTTCCTGGCGCTGCTGCTGATCATCGCGGCGCTGGCCCTGTTCTTCTTCACCGCGCTGGCCGGACGCCTGTTCTGCGGCTATGCCTGCCCGCAGACGGTCTGGACGGAAGTCTTCCTGAAGATGGAGCGCTGGACCGAAGGCGACCGCGCCAGGCGGATCAAGCTCGATGCCGCGCCGTGGAGCGGCGAAAAACTCGCGCGCAAGGGCGCGAAGCATGCGCTGTGGGTCGGGTTCGCGCTGTGGACCGGGTTTACCTTCGTCGGATTCTTCACCCCGATCACCGACCTGGCCGCGCGGTTGGCCACCCTGTCGTGGAGCGGCTGGGAAACCTTCTGGGTACTGTTCTACGCCTTCGCCACCTGGGGCAATGCGGGCTTCCTGCGGGAACAGGTGTGCAAGTACATGTGCCCCTACGCGCGCTTCCAGAGCGCGATGTTCGACCGCAACACGCTGATCATCGCCTACGACCCGATGCGCGGCGAGCCGCGCGGTCCGCGCAAGCGCGGGCTGGGTGACGTAATGGCCCGGGGCCGGGGCCTGCTCGACAAGCTCACCGCATACGATTACGTGTTCCGCGCCGGCCGGCATCCGTCCGCGGCCACGCAGGCCGCGCATGCCCGGGGCACGATCACCTGGGACGGCGACCTGGGCGACGCGCAGCCCCTGCCGAAGTTCGCGCCCGACGCACTGGGCGACTGCATCGACTGCACCATCTGCGTGCAGGTCTGCCCGACCGGCATCGATATCCGCAACGGGCTGCAGTACGAGTGCATCGCCTGCGGCGCGTGCGTGGATGCCTGCGACGAGGTGATGGCGAAGGTCGGCTATCCGAAGGGGCTGGTGCGCTACTCCACCCAGAACGCCATCGACGGCAAGCCGACCCGGGTGCTGCGGGCGCGCATCCTGCTGTACGGCACCCTGTTGCTGGGCTTCATGGTCGCGTGGACGGTCGGCGTGGGCACGCGCGACGACCTGATCGTCGAGGTGCTGCGTGACCGTAACGCGCTGTATCGCCAAGCCGCGGACGGCGGCATCGAGAACAGCTACACGCTGAAGCTGGTGAACAAGTCCGACCGCGACCGCGATTTCCGCATCGTGCTGGAGGCCGCCCCCTTTGGCATCGAATTGCGCGACGATGGCCAGCTCACACACGCCCGCGCGGGAACCGTCGCCTCGGTGCCGGTGGTCCTGGTGGCACCGCCGGGCACGAGCGGTCGCAGCGACGTGCGGTTCCGCATCGAGGACAGCGACGGCACCACCCGCAAACACGTCGACAGCAGCTTCTTCGGACCCCTGTGATGCAAGAGAACAAGCCGTTCTGGAAAGTCCCGATGATGTGGCTGGTGATCGGCCTGCCGCTCGCCTCCGTGGTGGCCGGGCTGTCCCTGCTGGCCATCGCCATCCGCAGCGGTGGTGCCGACGTGGTGCGCGACGACGTGCAACGCGTCTCACAGATCCAGACCGCCGACCTGGGCGCCGATGGCCGCGCCCGCGAACTGCGCCTGAGCGCGGTGCTGCGCGCAGACGACGGCGTGCTGCAGGTCATCCCGGCCACCGGCGACTTCGATGCCGGCGCGACGCTGCGGCTGGTACTGGCGCACCCGACCCGCGCCATCGAGGACATCGAAGTCGAGTTGCCGCCCGCAGACGGCGGCTGGCAGGTGAGGTACGCGCTGGACGACAGCCATGACTGGCTGGTCGAGCTGGCGTCGGCCGAAGGCGGCTGGCGACTGCGCGGTCGCCTGCCGCGGCAGCAGCATGCCACCCGGCTGGCACCTGCGTTGGCGCAATAGCGCGTCCGGTCGAGCCTGATGATCCGCGTCGCGGCCCATGCAGCCGCCTGCCGCCACTGTGGCGAATCCCTGCCAGCCAATGCGGTCCGGGCCGATGCCGGCGACGGCCCGCATGCGTATTGCTGCGAGGGGTGCGCCGCTGCGGCGCGCTGGATCCGCGACGCCGACCTTGGCGACTATTACCGGCTGCGCAGCGCGCATGCCGGGCGCGTGGGCACCGATATCGTCGATTTCTCGGCATGGGACCGCGAGGACCTGCTGCGCGAACATGCCCATGCCGTCGACGATGGCCGCCGCATCACCCTGTTGACCGACGGCATGCGCTGCGCCGCGTGCGCCTGGCTGATCCAGAAGGCGCTGCTGCGCGAAACCGGCGTGCGCGACGTGACCGCAAACGCCGTCACCGGCCGCATCCGCATCGAATGGGATCCAACGCAGGCGCCACTGTCCTCGGTGCTGCAACGGCTGACGGCGTTGGGATACCGCCCCTACCTCGCCACTGGCGATGCCCGCGAACGCGCACGCATCGGCGAGCGCAATCGCTGGCTGCTGCGCATCGGCATCGCCGGGCTGGGCACGCTGCAGGCGATGATGATGGCCGAGGCGTTGTACCTGGATTTCGACAACCAGATGCCGCCGGCCACGCGCGACTTCTTCCGCTGGATCGCGTTCCTGATCACCACGCCGGTGGTGTTCTATTCCGGCTGGCCGTTCCTGGCCGGCATGTGGCGCGAACTGCGCGCACGCCATGTCGGCATGGATACGCTGATCGCCACCTCCACCCTGCTCGCCTATGTCGCCAGCCTGGTCGAGACGATCCGTGGCGGCCTGCACGTCTGGTACGACGCCGCGGTGATGTTCGTGTTCCTGCTGCTGCTGGCGCGGATGCTGGAGCAGCGCGCGCGCAACGTGGCCAGCGCGCAGGTCGATGCCCTGGCGCGGGCGCGGCCGGCGTTCGCCATGCGCGAGACGGCGGATGGCGGCCGCGGGATCGTGCCGGTGTCCGAGCTCGCGATCGACGACGTGGCCTGCATCGCCGCTGGCGAATCAGTGCCTGCCGATGGCGTGCTGCTCGATGGCGAGGCCTGGTTCGAGGAATCCCTGCTCACCGGCGAATCGCGCCCGGTGCGCAAGCACGCCGGCGACGCGGTGTACGCCGGCACCGTCAACCGCGAATCGCCGGTACGCGTGCGCGTGGCCTGCACCGGGCCGGAAACACGGCTGTCGCAGCTCACCCGCCTGGTGGAAGACGCGCAATCGCATCGTCCGCGGCTGGCGCGCATCGCCGATGGCATCGGCAGCCGCTTCGTCATCGGACTGCTGCTGGTGGCGGTGGCGGTGTATGCCGGCTGGCGCATTTACGACCCGTCGCGCGCGTTCGAAGTCACCCTGGCCCTGCTGGTGGTCAGCTGCCCCTGCGCGCTGTCGCTGTCGGTGCCGACCGCGCTGGCCGCGGCGCACGGCGCACTGGCCCGCCTGGGCGTACTGGCCACGCGCGCCGATGCGCTGGAAACGCTGGCCGCCGCCACCGACGTGGTGTTCGACAAGACCGGCACGCTCAGTACCGATCGCCCGGCGCTGGCCTCGGTGGAATGTTTCGGCGACAGCAGCCAACCGCAGGTGCTTGCGCTGGCCGCCGCGCTGGAGCGCGACGCGAACCATCCGCTCGCCGCTGCGTTCGCGGGCGTGCAGACGCCGCTCATTGCCCGCGATGTGGCGACGCGCGCCGGACAGGGTGTGGAAGGCAGCATCGACGGCGTGCGTTGGCGCGTCGGTCGCGCCGACTTCGCAGCCGGACGCGAGGACGACGGCGCGCTCTGGCTGGGTGACGGTGCCGTCGCCTTGGCGCGCTTCTCCCTGCGCGAAACCGAACGCGACGACGCCGGCGGCGCGCTCGCGTCGCTGCGCGGCCTCGGCCTGCGCACGCACCTGTCCAGTGGCGATGGCAGCGCGGCAGTCGAGGCATTCGCGGCGCGGCTTGGCGTCGACGGTGCGCATTCGCGGCAACGGCCCGAGGACAAGCTTGCGTTCGTCCGCCGGCTGCAGGCCGAGGGGCGCGTGGTGGCCATGGTGGGCGACGGCCTCAACGACGCGCCGGTGCTGGCCGGCGCCGATGTCTCGCTGGCGATGGACAGTGGCGCGGCACTGGCGCAGCGTGCCGCCGACCTGGTGATGACCGGCCCCACGCTGGCACGCATCCCGGCGGCGATCACGGTGGCACGGCGCACCCGCGCGGTGATCCGCCAGAACCTCGGTTGGGCGCTCGGCTACAACCTGCTGGCCATCCCGCTGGCGGCCGCCGGCATGGTGACGCCGTGGATCGCGGCATTGGGCATGGCAGGATCATCGCTGGTGGTGACGCTCAATGCCCTGCGCCTGGCGCGCACGACGAGGCCTTCGACATGAGGATCCTGCTGTTGCTGGTCCCGATCAGCCTGGTGCTGCTGGGGTTCGCCTTCTGGGCGTTCATCTGGGCGGTGCGGCGCGGCCAGTTCGACGACCTCGACACACCCGCGCTGGACATCCTGGCCGAAGACCAGCGCGAGCGCCCGCTGCCGCCATCACTGGCGGACACACAGGCCCCGGATCGCGCCCCCGATGCCGATTGACTGGCTGGTGCTGCCGGCGGCGCTGGCCAGCGGCCTGCTGGGCGGGCTGCACTGCGCCGCGATGTGTGGCGGCATCGCCACCGGATTGTCGGCCACGTCCGTCGCACGGGGCTGGGCGCCGGCGCTGCAGCTCAACATCGGGCGTATCGGCGGCTACGTCGCGGCCGGCGCGCTGGTCGGCGCGCTCGGGCACGGCTTGCTGGCCGCGCTGCGCTCGCCGTGGCTCGGCATCGGACTGCGGATGCTGGTGGGTGCGGCGCTGGTGGTGATCGCACTGCGCCTGTTCGGCGTGGCCGGCGTCGGCGGTTTCCTGGCACGGCCGGGCCAGCGGCTCTGGCGCTGGCTACAACCGTTGCATCGCCGGGTGCTGCCCGCGACGACGCTCCCGCGGCGGCTGGTGGCGGGCGCGCTCTGGGGCTGGCTGCCCTGTGGGCTGAGCTTCAGCCTGCTCACGGTGGCATGGCTGCAGGCCGATCCCCGCAACGGCGCGCTGACCATGCTGGCCTTCGGTCTGGGCACCCTGCCGGTGATGCTGCCCTTGACCTGGTCGGGGCAGCGCCTGGGACGCTGGCTGCAGCGCCCCCGGCTACGCGGCCTGGCCGCAGGCACGGTGCTCGCCCTCGGCCTGCTGACCCTCGCTGCGCCATGGCTGATGCTGGTGCCAATGTTGCACGGCCCGCTTGCGGCACTGGGCTGCCAGCCGCTGCCGCAATAGCGCCTATCTGCGCCACGGTTGATGTGAAGCCCGCGCCCACCGCTTCGCCGGCGGTTGGGGAATCGCCCTGCCCCGTGCGAAAATCATCACACTTCGCCCCCGTAGCTCAGCTGGATAGAGCGTCCCCCTCCTAAGGGGAAGGTCGTGCGTTCGAATCGCGCCGGGGGCACCACCCATGCAAGGCCATCGCCGCCCGCCAACGAGGCGTTGCGATGCACAGGAGTCCGCACCCCATGACCCATTCCGTCCTCACCGCCCTCGGCCTGACCGCCGACGAATCCGGCACCTACCTTGGCAACGGCGAATGGGCGAAGACCCGCGATGCCGGCGTGCTGGAGCCGGTCAATCCGACCACGGGCGAGGTGTTGGGCAAGGTGCAGGCCTCTTCGCAGGCCGATTACGACCTGATCGTCGAGCGCGCGCAGGCCGCGTTCAAGGTCTGGCGCACCACGCCTGCGCCGCGCCGCGGCGAGGCCATCCGCCTCTGCGCCGACGCATTGCGCACGCACAAGGACGCGCTGGGTTCGCTGGTGGCGCTGGAGATGGGCAAGTCCAAGCCCGAGGGCGACGGCGAAGTGCAGGAGATGATCGACATCGGCGAGTTCGCCGTCGGCCTGTCGCGCCAGCTCTACGGCCTGACCATGCACAGCGAGCGCCCCGGCCATCGCATGTACGAGCAGTGGCATCCGATCGGCCTGGTCGGGATCATCAGCGCGTTCAACTTCCCGGTGGCGGTGTGGGCGTGGAATGCGTTCGTCGCCGGCGTGTGCGGCGACATCTGCATCTGGAAGCCGTCGCCGAAGACGCCGCTGTCCGCCATCGCCTCGATGAAGATCTGCAACGAGGCGCTGCGCGAGGGCGGCTTCCCGGACATCTTCTTCCTGTTCAACGATGGCGGCACCGAACTGGCGCAGCAGTTCGTCGACGACAAGCGCATCGCGCTGGTCAGCTTCACCGGTTCGACGAAGGTGGGCCGCCAGGTCGGCGAGCGCGTCGCGCGCCGCATGGGCCGCAGCCTGCTGGAGCTGGGCGGCAACAACGCGATCATCGTCGACGAAACCGCCGACCTGAAGCTGGCGATCCCGGCGATCGTGTTCGGCGCGGTCGGCACCGCCGGCCAGCGCTGCACCACCACGCGCCGCCTGTTCGTGCACGAATCGGTGTACGACGACGTGCTGGGCAAGCTGGTCACCGCCTACAAGCAGGTGGAAAAGAAGATCGGCGACCCGACCGACCCGGCCAACCTGATGGGCCCGCTCAACAGCCCCGAAGGCGTGCAGGCCTACCTCGACGCCATCGAAAAGGCGAAGGCGGCCGGCGGCACCATCGAGACCGGCGGTGCCGCGCTGACCGACCGCAGGGGCAACTTCGTGCTGCCGACCCTGGTCACCGGCCTGTCCAACGATGCCGACATCGTCCAGCACGAGACCTTCGCGCCGATCCTGTACGTGATGAAGTACCGCGAGCTGGACGACGCCATCGCCATGCAGAACGACGTGCCGCAGGGCCTGTCGTCGGCCATCTTCACCACCAACCTCAAGCGCGCCGAGCAGTTCCTCGCGGCGTGGGGGTCGGATTGCGGCATCGCCAACGTCAACATCGGCACCTCGGGCGCCGAGATCGGCGGCGCCTTCGGCGGCGAGAAGGAGACCGGCGGTGGCCGTGAATCCGGCTCGGATGCGTGGAAGGCCTACATGCGCCGGCAAACCAATACCATCAACTACTCCAACGCGCTGCCGCTGGCACAGGGCATCAAGTTCGACCTCTGACCCGTTCGATCCCCGAGAGGACACGCGCATGCACGCCCCGGTCCGCGCCACCAGCACGCTCGCCATCGTCAGCCTCGTGTTCGGCATCCTCGGCTGGACGCTGTTGCCATGGATCGGAAGCATCGTGGCGGTGATCACCGGGCATCTCGCGCGTTCGGAGATCCGGCGTACCGTCGATGGCATGGACGGCGACGGCATGGCCGTCGCGGGGTTGGTGCTGGGCTATGCCATGCTGGCGCTGAGCTTCGTTGGCCTGGTGCTGGTGATGCTGTTCTTCGGCGGCCTGGTCTGGTTCGGGCTGAACAGCTGACATGTACGGCCTGGCGCGTCCCTTCCTGTTCGGCCTCGATGCGGAGCGTGCGCACGGGGCCGGGCTGGCTGCGCTGGAGACGGCCTATCGCACCGGCCTCTCGCCGCTGCTCGCGCGCAAGCCGCACCCCTTCCCCACGCGTGCGTTCGGGCTGACCTTCCCCAACCCGGTGGGCCTTGCCGCCGGCTTGGACAAGAACGGCGCGCACATCGATGCGCTGTTCGCGCTGGGCTTCGGCTTCATCGAGGTGGGTACGGTCACGCCGGAGCCGCAGGCGGGCAATCCCAAGCCACGCATGTTCCGGCTGCCGCAGCACCGGGCGGTCATCAACCGGCTGGGGTTCAACAACGATGGCGTCGAGGCGCTGGTACGCAACGTCGGCAAGGCGCAGCGACGCGATGGCCTGCTGGGCATCAACATCGGCAAGAACAAGGCCACGCCGAACGACTCGGCCGAGGCCGACTATCTCTTCTGCCTCGAACGCGTCTATCCGCTGGCCGACTACATCACGGTCAACATTTCCTCGCCCAACACGGCGGGCCTGCGCGAGCTGCAGGAAGAGCAGGCCCTGCGCCGCCTGGTCGGCCTGTTGCGCGAGGCGCAGGAACGGCTGGGCGCGAAACACGGCAAGCGCGTGCCGATGCTGGTGAAGGTGGCGCCCGACCTGTCCGACGATGACGTCGACGCCGCCGCGCGCGTGCTGTCGGACCTGGAGGTCGATGGCGTGATCGCCACCAACACCACGGTGTCGCGGATCAGCGTGCAGGGCCATCCGAAGGCGCGCGAAACCGGCGGCCTGTCCGGCGAGCCGCTGATGAACAAGTCCACCGCGGTGTTGCGGATGTTGCGCACGCGGATGCCCGAGCACATCCCGCTGGTCGGCGTGGGCGGCATCCTGTCCGGCGCCGACGCCGCGAAGAAGATGGCCGCCGGTGCAGCGCTGGTGCAGGTGTACACCGGGCTGGTGTATCGCGGCCCGCAGCTGATCGGCGAATGCGTCGAGGCCATGCGCCGGCGCAAGGAAGCCCCCAGCCGCAATATCCCGCTGGCGTGATCCCGCGATGACGCCGGCCTACACGCTGTCCGCGGATGCGGACCTGCGCGCACGCAACAGCTTCGGGGTGCAGGCACGCGCGCCAATGCTTGCCGAGGTGCATGACGCGCGCGCCCTGCCCGACCTGTTCGCCGATCCACGCTTCGACGCCGAGGGCGCGATGGTGCTTGGCGGCGGCAGCAACCTGCTGCTGGCCGGCGATCCCGACGTGGCCATGCTGGCGCTCTCGGGCGACGCCATCGTCACGCTCGACGACGACGGCGACACCGCCATCGTGCGCGCCGAGGCCGGCGCCAACTGGCATCGCTGCGTGCAGTGGACATTGGCGCAAGGACTGGGCGGACTGGAGAACCTTGCGCTCATCCCGGGCACCGTTGGTGCAGCGCCCATCCAGAACATCGGCGCCTATGGCGTGGAAGTGCGCGAATGCATCGTTGCCGTCGAGGCGTTCGACACCGGCACGCGCGAGGCGCTGCGCTTCGACGCCGCCGACTGCGGCTTCGGCTATCGCGACAGCCGCTTCAAGCGCGAGCCCGACCGTTTCATCGTGACCGCGGTGTCGTTTTCGCTGTCGCGCAGCGCCCCGCCCCGGCTCGACTACGCCGGGTTGCGCGACGAACTGGCCGGCATGGGCATCGCCACGCCGGATTGCCGCCAGGTCGGCGACGCGGTGGTCCGCATCCGCCAACGCAAGCTGCCCGACCCGGCCGTGGTCGGCAATGCGGGCAGCTTCTTCAAGAATCCCGTCATCGCGACGTCGATTGCCGACGTGCTTTCGGCAGAACATCCGGCACTGCCGGTGTTCCGGGGCAGCGACGACGCCACGCGCAAACTGTCCGCGGCCTGGCTGATCGACGCCTGCGGCTGGAAGGGCCACCGCGACGGCGACGCCGGCGTGTCCGCGCAGCACGCGCTGGTACTGGTGAACCATGGCAACGCGACCGGTGCGCAGTTGCTCGATCTCGCGCGCCGCATCGCGGCTTCGGTGCAGGCGCGCTTCGGCGTGGCGCTGGAACCGGAGCCGCGCATCGTCGGCGCACGCTGGTGAGCGTGGCCCCGCCCCGTCGCGGCCTGCCCACCACCGCGCACGGCCGCGCCGCGCTGCTGATGCTGGGCAGCACCGCGGCGTTCGCGGTGATGGTGCTGACCATCCGGCTGGCGTCGAAAACCATTCCCACCGGCGAGATCGCGTTCTTCCGCAACTTCTTCGGGCTGCTGGCCTTGCTGCCGATCCTGCTGCACAAGCGAAGGGCGCTGCCGCGCACGCGGCACCTGGGCCGATACTTCGTGCGGACCGCGATCGGCCTGGGTTCGATGTTGTGCGCGTTCTGGGCCATCGGCCACCTGCCGTTGTCGCAGGCGGTGTCGCTGGGCTACGCCACGCCCTTGTTCGCCACCATCGCGGCCGCGCTGTGGCTGGGTGAAAACGTGCGCGTGCGACGCTGGCTGGCGGTCGCCGCCGGTTTCGTCGGCGTGATCGTGATCCTGCGCCCGGGGGCGTCGTTCACCCCCGGCATGCTGGTGGCGCTGCTGGGCGCAGGATTGGCCGCACTGGTGGCGATCCAGATGAAGCAGCTGTCGCGGCTGGACGCGCCCGACACCATCGTCTTCTACACCTATGTGTTCTGGGTGCCGCTGTCGCTGGGCCCGGCCCTGCTGCACTGGACCTGGCCGCAAGGCGAGGCGTGGGTATGGCTGGTCGCGACCGGCGTGCTGGGCACGTTCGGCCAGTTGCTGTGGACCCGTGCGCTGCAGCTGGGCGAGGTCTCGGCGCTGCAGCCGATCAGCTTCATGCAGCTGCCGATCGTCATCGTACTGGGCTGGCTGCTGTTCGCGGAAACCATCGATGCCTGGACCCTGCTGGGGGCCGGCATCGTGCTCGGCGCCAATGGCTACATCGCCCACCGCGAGGCGGTACTACAGCGCCGCGCGGCGACCAGGGCGCCGGTGGAAGCCGCCAAGCCGGGAGAATGACGCAGCGCTAGCGCCGGCTGCCGGGTTCGCCTTCGCGGATCTGCTGCTCGATCCTGCCGCGCCGTTCGGTGAGTGCCGCGGTGAGCGTGGCTGGATCGGCCGCCAGCAGCGGATCGATGTCGCGCCGCTGCACCTCGGCGGCCTCGTCGCCGAGACCCGACAGCCGCAGTGCCTTCACCAGGGCCCAGGCGGTATTGGGGGTTTCGGGCGAATCCGGCGGCAAGTGCGCCTTGCGCAGCGCCAACGCCTGCCGAAGCCGTTCGATCCCCGCATTCCTGCGCCCCGTATCCAGCAAGGCCTCCCCGGACATCATCAACCCGGCCTGGTACTGGGGATGCTTTTCGCCCAGCACGCGCAGGGCGCGCGGCAGGCCATCATCGAAATGCCGCAAGGCATCGCGCGACCGGCCCGCACGCTGCAGGGTGACGCCGTGGTTGAGCTGGATGAACAAGGTGTCCGGATGATCCTGGCCCAGGATGCGCCGCCGAGCCTCCAGCACCTTCGCCTCCAGCGGCAGGCCGCGGTCGAAGTCGTCCATGCGGGCGTGGAAGCTGGCGACGTTGAGCGCCGTGCGCAGCGTCTGTGGATGTTCCGCGCCCAGCACCCGCGTGCGCGCCTCCAGGACCGCTTGCGCCTCGGCCAGCGCCTCGTGGTGTCGCCCCAGGCCGCTGAGCATGTTGGCGAGGTTGTTGCGGACCGCCAGCGTGTCGGGATGCTCCGCACCCAGCCGCCGGATCATCGCCTCGGCCAGCGTCCGCTGCATCGCCACCGCAGGCTCGAACTCGGACTGCATGGCGCGCATCGTCGCCAGCGCACCCATCGATGCCAGCGTGTCGCCGTCGTCGAGTCCATCCACCTCGATGCGCAACGGCACCACCTTCTCCAGCAGCGCACGCGCTTCGACGATGTCGCCCGCGCGTCCCAGCACCAGCGCCAGGCCCGTCATCGCCCGCAGGGTCAGCGTATCGGCCTCGCCGCGGACCGTGGACAGGCGTTCGACCACCCCGCGCTTGCGCGCCACCGCTTCGGGCAGGTCGCCTTGCAGGGCATCGACTTCGCTCAGTTCCAGCTCGATGCCGGCGCGCGTCTCGTCGCCATCCGGCAATGCCGCCGCATCCACGAGCGCCGATTCCAGCACCTGTCGCGCATCGTCGTAACGCGACAGTTTGTGGAGCGCACTGCCGTGGGCCATCCGCGCGCGCAGCGTCGCCGGATCGCGCGGTCCCAGCGTCGATGCCCGATAGGCCGCCACGGCGGCCTGCGATTCGGCGGCCTTTTCATAGAGGCCAAGCGCGGCATGGACGCGACCACTGGCTTCGCGCAGGTCTGCCGCCAGGGCAGGCTGGTCGTCGAAGTCGCGCGCGATCGCAAGTTCCGCCCGGTCCAGCATCTCGCGTTCGATCAACATGCGTGCGATGTCGGTGGTACTGGCGGCTTCCAGCACGGCGTCCAGCGCCGGCAACCGGTCGGGATCGGCGCGCGCCACCTGATCGCGCAGGCCCGCGGACAGTCCAAGCCCCATGCCCTGGATGTCGATGTTCTCCAGCATCGACTGCTGGAACGCCGCCACCTTCTCCAGTTCGCCGCTGCGCCGTTCGGCGATGGCGCGCTGTTCCCTCGCCTCCATCAGCCCCAGCAACGACAGCGCCAGTCCGCCGACCAGTGCAGCCACCGCCACCGACGCCGCCGCAAGGCCCACGCGATGGCGCGAGACGAACTTGCGCGACGCATACCAGCGCGACGCCGGCACCGCCTGCACCACCCTGCCATCGAGGAATCGGCGCAGGTCGTCGGCAAGTTCCGCCACCGACGCGTAGCGCGCGTTGCGGTCATGGCGCATGGCTTTCGCCACCACCCAGTCGAGTTCGCCGCGCAACACCCGCCGCATGCCGGACAGGCGGCGGCCCTGGCTCTTCGCCAGCCGCTCGGCCTCGCCCGGTGGCAAGGTCGCCAATTGCTCCGACGGCAGGCGCAGCGTGCGCTCATGGTCGGTCATCGTTTCGCCGGCCGTCGCGGGGCGCCGCCCGGTCAACAGTTCGCACAGCACGACGCCCAGGGCGTAGACATCGCTGCGCGTATCCACCAGCGACTGGTCCCCGCCCGCCTGCTCCGGGCTCATGTAGTCGGGCGTGCCGGCCACTTCCCGCGTTTCCGCCAGTGCAGCCGCAGTCGCGATGCCGAAATCGATGATCTTCGGGTGCGCCTTGCCGTCGATCTCATCCACAAGCAGGTTTCCCGGCTTGAGGTCGCGGTGGATCACGCCCTTCTGGTGCGCATGCTGCACGCCGTTGCAGATGTCGATGAACAGCGCGATGCGCTGGGCCAGCAGCAGGCCGTTCGACTGGCAGTACTCCGTGACCGGACGGCCGTCGATGAACTCCATCGCGAAGTACGGCTGGCCATCCTCGGTGGTATCGGCATCGTAGATCTGGGCGATCGCCGGATGCCGCATCTGCGCCAGCACCTGCCGCTCGAGTTCGAAGTAGGCCTTGTGCCTCGCCTCCAGCCGCTGCGCGCGCAGCAGCTTCAGCGCCACCGTGCGCCGCACCGGATGCAGCTGTTCGGCACGATAGACGTCCCCCATGCCGCCGTGTCCCACGCGCGCTTGGATGCGGTAGCGACCAAGGCGTGTCCCCGGCGGCAAGCCGTCGCCCACGTCCACGCCTGCCAGCGACGATTGCGTCGCCAGCAGCTCGGTGCGGTCTGGGTCGTGCTCGTGCTCACCGGTGCCCATGGTCGTCCCCTTCGGCCAGGCAGCGTGCATGGTAACGGAACCACCCCACCCGGCATGAATACGCGAACGACCGGATGAACGCGGCACGCCCCTGCCGTTACACTCCAGTCTCCCCTCCATGCCGTCCCGGCCGTGCCCCACGATCCCGCGGAAACCACGCAACGCACCCTGCTCAGCAGTGGTCCGCACCGGACCACGCCGCGTTCGGCCTGCGTGGTAGTCATCCATGGCGAAGGCCTCGGCCGTCGCGCGGACGTGGAAGATGCGCCCGTCCTGGTCGGTCGATCGCACGAATCCGACCTGGTGATCGCGCACAAGAGCGTGTCGCGCGAGCACTGCCGCATCTGGCGCGATGGCGACGACTACCGCCTGCGCGACCTCGGCGCCACCAACCGCACGCGCGTGAACGACCGTGGCGTGGAGGAAACCGTGCTGTCCGACGGCGACCACATCGTGGTCGGCGAGAGCATCCTGAAGTTCATCAGCCAGACCAGCGTCGAGGCGCGCTACCACGAAGAGATCTACCAGCTCGCCACCCACGACATGCTGACCGAGCTGTACAACCGCCGGCACTTCATCGAGATGGCGGACAAGGAAATCGCACGCGCCCTGCGCCACCAGCGTCCGCTGGCGCTGTGCATCATCGACGTCGACCTGTTCAAGCCGGTCAACGACCGCCATGGCCACATCGCCGGGGACGAGGTCCTGCGGCGTATCGCAGCGCTACTGGGCCAGCACGTCCGCAGCGAGGACATCGCTGCACGCATTGGTGGCGAGGAATTCGCGGTACTGCTGCCCGAGAGCGATGGCGGCGTTGCCTCGCACTTTGCCGAGCGCGTGCGGCAGGCCATCGCCGCCGCCACGTTCGCGCCTGGCGGCGAATCCCGGCGCATCACCGTCAGCATCGGCATCGCGACACTGTCGGAAGCACGCGCCAACAGGCCATCGCTGATGGCTGCCGCCGATGCCGCGCTCTATCGTGCCAAGGACGGTGGCCGCAACCAGGTGTGCGTGGAAACCTGACCCCGGCGTTCCGATTCGCCCGCAACGCCTTCCACGGGAAACCCGCCCCGGTACGCCGGTGTCGGCGCTTGGTCGCTCCAGGCCCACGGCCGGCACATCGATGGCCGTCCAGGCCTGCCTGCACGCCCTCGCACCCCTCCGCACACGCAAGCCTCCGGAAAAGAAGAAGGGCCGGTTTGCACCGGCCCTTCCAGGATCACATCCAGGGAACGTTGCTCAAGGCGTGACGTTCAGGCGAACCCGGCCCGCCGCCTTGGGCTTCAGCGGGTCGTTGCTCGACGCGCAGATGTAGGCGACATTGCTGCTGCCCGGCGCCAACCCTGCAGAAGACAGAGCAATGCGCAGCGTGTTCGCATTGCCTGCCAGCACATTGCCAACGACCGGGGTCACCGGGCCAATCCACGGCGCGCCGCATGGCACCTCGCCGACGATGTTGAGGTTCAGGCCATTGTACGCGGCCGCCGGTGTCGTCCATGCGGCGGTACCACCGGCGTTCTGGGTCATGGTCCTGAAATCACCGGTCGCGGTCTGCGAGCCGAACCACACCCAACGGAAGTTGGTGGTGGTGCGCGCATAGGGCACCAGCCAATAGCGTCCCGCCGGCAGCGTCGGTGCCTGGCCAGCCGCGGCCAGGTCGAAGCGGACGTGGTTGAACTGCCCGGAGGTGGTGATGGTGATTCCCGGTCCGTTCGGGGCCGATTCGTAGCTCCACACGGCGGACGACAAGTTGCTCGGGCTACCGGCCGGATTGCCGCCGGCATCGGCGAAGATCGCCCAGCCGAACCGTGTCGCGCTGGTCAGCAGCGACCCGGAAGTCACCGTGAAGCCTTCGGTATAGACCGACCTCACGGTCAGCGGGGTCGACAGCACGAAATCGTCCGCGGCAAACAGCGCCGGTGTGGCATTGTCGCTGAGGAACGACGATGCGTAGCCGCTGGTCAGCGTGCCGCGGGGCACGTCGACGACCGTGGTGCTGGCTACGCCGGCGTTGTCGATCGTGTAATGCAGCGTCGAACCGCCGACATTGGCCACCGAACCGGTGCCAGCGCCGCTGCGGTTCGCCTGCAACGATGCGATGACGTCCGGCAGCACGATCGCCGGCGGCGGCACGGACACCGCGACCGGCATGCGCAGCACGGACGCGTTGGTGCCGGCCGTGGTCGGCGTGAGCACCACGGTACCGAAATGCCAGCTGCCATCGGCCGGCAACGACTTGGTATCGACCAGCACGTTCAGGGTCGCCGTGCCATTGGCCGCGAACTTGAGGTTCGCCCCGTTGGTACGGCCCGGCAGGCCCTCCAGCGTCACTCGCCACGTCATCGCGCGCGCCTGGGTATTGCGGAACGTGCGCTGGAACGAACACGAGGTAAAGCAACTGGCGCTGGCAAGGCTGGGCTGGTTCAGCGTGGAGGGCTGGCCACCGGTGGCCGGGTTGGCCGCCAGGTAGTTCGCCACGCTTTCATCCATGACCAGGCCGGCATTGATGGCCTTGTCCACGCGGATGCGGCCGCTGCCCGCACCAAAAGGCGTGGCTGGCGTGACCTGGTCCTCCAGCAACACGGTCTGGTCGGCGGTCAGCGCGAGTGCCGACTTGATCTCCGGCACCGTCCAGCCCGGACGCGCCTGGCGCACCAGGCCGGCGGCGCCCGCCTGGTGCGGCGAGGCCATCGAGGTGCCGTTGTACAGGTCGATCGCATTCTCGAACCCGGTCAGCGTGGTCCCCGCAGTGACCGCAAGCACGCGCACGCCGGGTGCCGTCACGTCGGGCTTCAGCAAATCGAACGTCCCCGCAGGTCCGCGCGAGCTGAATGCGCCCAGTGCGTCCGGTGTGTTCGTCATGATGATCGCGGGGTAGGGAATGCCCGCCGTGGTGGCGCCGGGATTGGCCGCCGCGAAGTTGCGCAGTGCGTTGCCATCGGCCTGCAGGATGCCGAACGCCGGGATGGTGGTACCCGGCACCGAGGGAATGATGCCGCCGGCGGCGTTGTTCGCGATCACGACCGCGGCGGCCCCTGCGGCTGCAGCGTTGTTGACCTTTTCGGCGAATCCGCAGGTGCCGCGCCGGATCACGATGATCGCGCCGGTGAGCGAGTCGGCCGGATAGGGATTGGGCAGGCAGCCATCCGCGGCGGTGTCGATGCCGGGGCTGACGACCAGCCGCGAGGTCCCCGGGATGGAGACCGTCTGTGCGACGCCATTGCTGCCGGGATTCATGATCACCGCGCCCAGCGGCTCCGGCACCGGCGCCGGTCCCGTCACTTCCAGTACGGTCAGGAAATCGCCACGGCCATGCTGCGACGCCGCCGTCGAGGCGACCCACGGCTCGAGGTGTCCCATCGTGTTCGGCCCCGGGCCGCTGTTGCCCGCGGACGCGGCGATGTAGATGCCCGCATCGACGGCATTGAGGAAGGCCAGCGACACGGCCTCGCTCCAGGGCTGCGCACCGCCGCCGATGGAGTAGTTGATCACGTCGACCACGCCATCGGCGATGGCCTGGTTGACGGCCGCCACCGCCGACACGTTCGGGCAAAGGCCCTGGCCGGTCGCGGTATTGGTGTAGCAGACATCGAACGCGACGATGTTCGCGCGCGGCGCGACGCCGGAGATCTCGAGGTCATGCCCGCCGAACTCCACGGCACGGCGATTGCCGCCCGCGGTGGAAGCGGTGTGGCTACCGTGGCCATTGGTATCGCCGAAGCCCGGCTCTTCGCGGATGTTCGCCAGGCCGCACTGGTTGCCCGGCGCGCCGCAAACGAAATCGTAACCACCGATCAGCTTGTCATTGCAGCGGCCGGCATCCACGCCCCCCGCCGCGCAGGTGCCGAGATAGTTGCCGGCGCCACGCGGATTGACGTGCTGGTAGCCATCGATGGCCGACAGCGCCGAGAACGACGGGCTGCCCCAGTTGATGCCGGAATCGAGGATGCCGAACACGATGCCCTCGCCCTTGTAGGCGGTCGGCGCACCCGGATTGGTGCCCGTCCAGACCGGTTCGGCGCCAATCAGCGCCGGGCCGAGATCGGTATCCAGCAGGTACTCGCGATATTCCTCGACCAGGAGCACCTCCGGCAGATTGCGGATGCGTTCCGCCTCCACCGCCGAGACCTCGGCGACGATGCCGTTGACCGCGTGCTGCATGCCAAGACGGACATCCAGCGGGCGGCCGATGCTGCGTTCGATGCTTCCCTTGTGGTCCGCCTGGCGGCCGCGCAGGTAGCTGACATAGTTCCTGGCCTGTGGCGCATTGACGTCCAGCTTCGCCTTGCCTCGCGCGCCCACCGTGCGCTTCGGTTCCGGAAGGCTGGCGATGCCGCCACGATAGGCGCCCAGCGCGGGTTCGCGGAACACGACGATGAAGGTCCCCTTGGCGCCATCAACCGCAGCGCGCGCGGGCGGCCCGTCAATGCCAAGGCCTGCAAGCCGCTCGCCGACGACCGCAGTGCCGGCGCCCGGAGGCTGTGCCGGCTGCGTGCGCGCGTCGCTTCCGGACAACAGGCCGGCGACCGGCCCTGCCTTTGTCAGTACGGCGGCACCCGCGATCGCAGCGATCGCCAGCAACCCCGCGGTCCAGCCGAATGTTCTTGCTCGAGACATCTGATCTCTCTCCAGATCGGCACAGCTGAGGAATGAACGAGGCACCGCAGGCATGGCCTGCGACGCATACGGGATACACGGAATCAATGGCGCGGCGGCCCCCTCGGCCACGCCCGCCATTGCAGCCGACTCTACCGGTTTTGCGGAGGACTGCACAACGCAGCGCAGCATACGGTCACGAATGGGGTAACGAGCCGTCGGATAAGGCCGCGTTGCGTCAGGCAGGACGGGCGCGCAATGGGCGCACCAGCACCCATGCACCGAGCACCCACACCGTGGCCGCGGCCCAGCCGGCGAGGATGTCGGAGGGGTAGTGCACCCCCAGGTACACGCGCGACAGGCCCACCATCGGCACGAACACGGCCATGGCAGCGACCACCCACCAGCGCCACCGCGTGCGCCAGCACAACAGCAGCAGGACCAGCGCCAGGGTCATCGAGCCCATCGCATGGCCGCTGGGGAAACTGAAGGTGGACTCAGGCGCGATCGACTCCCACAGCGACGGCCGGTCCCGTGCATATAGTTGCTTCGTCGCGATGTTCAGCAGCGCGGAACCCCCAATTGAAAGGCCGGCGAATACGCTGTCGCGGAAGCGACGTGCGATGGCCAGCCCCGCCACCAGCAGGATGTCGAAAGGCACCACGCCGTACTGGTAGCCCGCTGCCGAAAAGTACAGGAACACGCGATCGAAGCCGTCGCGCGCCATTGCCTGCGCGAACAGCAGGATCGGCTCGTCGAAGGGCAGCGACTCGCCCTCGTGCACTTCGTCGGCCAACTCAAGGAACAGCCACATCGGCAGCAGCAGCGCTGCGAACAGCAATGCCAGCCTCGGACCATGCCGCACCAGCGTGGCGATGAGCTCGCGCCATTCGCCGCGCAGGATCCCGTTCGGTTCAGCCACCTGCGACGCGGCCGTAGTGCCGGTCGACGTAGTCGTCCACCAGCGCGACGAACTCACCCGCGATGTGCTCGCCGCGCAGCGTCACCGCCTTTTCGCCGTCGATGAACACCGGTGCGGCAGGCGCCTCGCCCGTGCCCGGCAGCGAGATGCCGATGTTGGCGTGTCGCGATTCGCCCGGGCCGTTCACCACGCAGCCCATCACCGCCAGGGTCATGTTCTCGGCGCCCGGATGCGTGACCTTCCACTCGGGCATCTTCGCGCGCACGTGCTCTTGCACCGCCTTGGCCAGCACCTGGAAGAACTCGCTGGTGGTACGGCCGCAGCCGGGGCATGCGGTGACCATCGGCGTGAACGCGCGCAGGCCCATGGTCTGCAGCAGTTCCTGCGCCACCACCACTTCCTGCGTGCGTGGCGCGCCCGGCTCCGGCGTGAGCGAGATGCGGATGGTGTCGCCGATGCCTTCCTGCAGCAGCACCGCCAGCGCCGCACTGGACGCGACGATGCCCTTGCTGCCGATGCCGGCTTCGGTCAGGCCCAGGTGCAGGGCGAAATCGCTGCGCCGCGCGAGGTCGCGATACACCGCAACCAGTTCCTGCACGCCGCTGACCTTGGCCGACAGGATGATCTTCTCGCGCGGCAGGCCGAGCTCGACCGCGCGTTCGGCCGAATCGATCGCGGAACGGATCAGCGCCTCGCGCAGCACGCGTCCCGCGTCCCACGGTTCGGCGCGTTGCGCGTTCTCGTCCATCAGTTGCGCGGCCAATGCCTGGTCCAGCGAGCCCCAGTTGGCGCCGATCCGCACCGGCTTGCCATAGCGGATGGCGAACTCGATCAGTTGCGCGAACTGCGTATCCCGCTTCTTGCCGAAACCGACGTTGCCGGGGTTGATGCGGTACTTCGCCAGCGCCTCGGCGCAGGCCGGCTCGCGTTCGAGCAGCTGGTGGCCGTTGTAGTGGAAGTCGCCGATGATCGGCACCTCGATGCCCTGCATCGCCAGGCGCTCGACGATGCGCGGCACTGCCGCGGCCGACTCGGGATTGTTGACGGTGATGCGCACCAGTTCCGAACCCGCACGCCACAGCTCGGCGACCTGCTTCGCGGTCGATGCCACGTCGGCGGTATCGGTATTGGTCATCGACTGCACCACCACCGGTGCGTCGCCGCCCACCTTCACGCCACCGACGCCCACCTGACGCGTGGCGCGGCGCGGCATCGCGCCATACGGCGCCACGTCATCGGAGTGGCAAGGCGGGAGGGGTTGCGGCGATCCGGACATGGCGCCATTTTACCTGTCCCTGCCGCGGCAGCGTTTATCCTGACCGGATGAATGCCGCCGTCACCGGCGAGATCCTCTCGCCCAGCCAGCTGAACACCCTCGCCCGCAGCCTGCTGGAGGATGCGTTTCCGGTGGTGTTCGTGGAAGGCGAGCTGGGCAATGTGTCACGCCCGGCCTCCGGCCATCTGTATTTCACGTTGAAGGACGCGCGTGCGCAGGTGCGCTGCGCCCTGTTCAAGCCCAAGAGCCAGTGGTTGCCGTTCCAGCCGCGCGAGGGGCTGAAGGTGCTGGCGCGCGGCCGGTTGACGCTGTACGAGGCGCGCGGCGACTACCAGCTGATCCTCGATACGCTGGAGGAAGCCGGCGAAGGCGCCCTGCGCCGCGCCTACGAAGAGCTGAAGGCGAAACTCGAAGCCGAGGGGCTGTTCGATCCGGCGAGAAAGCGCCCGTTGCCCGCGTACGTCCGGCGGCTGGGCATCATCACCTCGCCCTCGGGCGCGGCGGTGCGCGATGTGTTGAGCGTCCTGGCGCGACGCTTCCCGCTGCTGGAGGTGGAGGTCTTGCCGGTGCCGGTGCAGGGCGAAGGCGCTGCGGCACAGATCGCCGACGCCTTGCGCCGCGCCGCAGCCGCCGGTCGCCACGATGTGTTGCTGCTGGCCCGCGGCGGCGGGTCCATGGAAGACCTGTGGGCGTTCAACGACGAGGCCCTCTCGCGCGCGATCGCGGCATCGCCGGTTCCGGTGGTGTCGGCCATCGGCCATGAGACCGACTTCAGCCTCTCGGACTTCGTCGCCGACCTGCGCGCGCCCACGCCATCGGCCGCCGCCGAACTGCTGGTGCCGGAACGCGCCGACCTGGCGCTGCGGATCGATGGCTTGCGCCGCCGCCTGGCCACCCTGCACGTGAACCGGCTGCGCCAGCACGCACAGCGTGCCGACCGCGCCATGCTGCGACTCAATGCGCTGCGGCCGCAGGCGCGACTCGACGCCTGTCGCACGCGTCGTGACGAGGCCCTGCGTCGCCTGCAGGCCGCATGGCAACAGCGCATGCAACGCCATGCCGCCACGCTGCGCCACGCCAACGCCGTGCTCAATGCCATGCGACCGCAGCGTCGACTGCAGTCGCTGCACCAACGCCTGGGACTGCTGCGCTTGCGCCCGCAGGCCGCCATGGCGAGACGCCTGCAGCGCGACGCCCTGCACCTGCGCGGGCTGGCCCGCTCACTCGATGCAGTGAGCCCGTTGGCCACCATCGCACGCGGCTACGCCATCCTGCAGGACGACAGTGGTCGCGTGGTGCGCAGCATCGACGACGCCAATGTCGGCGAACACCTCGAGGCGCGGCTGCAGGACGGGACTCTGGCGGTGCGCATCGAGGGAACGCAGCGATCCGGATAAGGGCGCGCCGCGGTCATCGCCTGCCGATAACCTGTCGTCGCGCACACTGGCGCACGCCCCCCGTCCACGCCATGGCGTCGCGACGGGCGCCCACCCCGCTCCATCGGAGGACACGCCCGCATGACCAAGGCATCCAATCTGTTCGTCGCCGCGCTGGAAGCCGAAGGGGTGACGCATGTCTTCGGCATCCCCGGCGAGGAAAACCTCGACCTGCTCGAATCCCTGCGCAACTCCCCGATCGAACTGGTCCTGACGCGCCACGAGCAGGGCGCAGGGTTCATGGCGGCCACGCTCGGCCGACTCACCGGCAAGGCCGGCGTGTGCCTGTCCACGCTGGGGCCGGGCGCGACCAACCTGGTCACCGCGGCGGCTTACGCGCAGCTGGGCGCGATGCCGATGATGATGATCACCGGGCAGAAACCCATCCGCAGCAGCAAGCAGGGCCATTTCCAGATCGTCGACGTGGTCGGGATGATGTCGCCGCTGACCAAGTACACGCGGCAGATCGTGTCCGCCGACAGCATCCCCGCCCGCGTGCGCGAAGCCTTCCGTCGCGCCGAGGAGGAACGCCCGGGCGCCACCCACCTCGAACTGCCGCAGGACATCGCGGGCGACGCCAGCGAGGCGATCCTGATCCCTGCGTCCTACTCGCGCCGCCCCATCGCCGAGCACAAGGCCATCGCCGCCGCGGCGGACGCGATCCGCAGCGCACGGCATCCGCTGGTGATGATCGGTGCCGGCGCCAACCGCAAGACCGTGGCCAACAGCCTGCGCCACTATTTCGGCAAGCTGGGCATCCCGTTCTTCACCACCCAGATGGGCAAGGGGGTGATGGACGAGGAAGATCCGCTGTGGCTGGGCAACGCCGCGCTGTCGGACCATGATTTCGTGCATCGCGCCATCGATGCCGCCGACTGCATCATCAACATCGGCCACGACGTGATCGAGAAGCCGCCGTTCTTCATGCGCAAGGGCCGGCGCACGGTGATCCACGTCAACTACAACAGCGCCGAGGTCGATGCGGTGTACTTCCCGCAGATCGAGGTGGTGGGCGACATCGCCAATGCCGTCTGGCAACTGGCCGAGGCGCTCGACCCGCAGCCGCATTGGGATTTCGCTTTCTTCCAGCGGACCCGGGACGCGCTGCTGCAACAGGTCGAACGCTGCGGCCGCGACGACCGCTTCCCGATGACCGTGCCGCGGATGGTGGCGGAGCTGCAGCGGATCCTGTCGCCGCGCGACCGCCTGTGCCTGGACAACGGCCTGTACAAGCTGTGGTTCGCGCGCAACTACCGCTGCCGACATCCGAACACGATGCTGCTGGACAACGCCCTGGCCACGATGGGCGCGGGCCTGCCCTCCGCCATTGCGGCGCGTATCCACGACCACGAGCACAAGGTCGTCGCCATCTGCGGCGACGGCGGCTTCATGATGAATTCGCAGGAACTGGAAACCGCGGTACGTCTCCAGCAGGACCTGGTGGTGCTGGTGCTGCGCGACGATGCCTTCGGCATGATCAAGTGGAAGCAGCAACACGAGGACTACCCGGTGTACGGCATGGACACCGGCAACCCCGACTTCGTGCAATACGCCAGAAGCTACGGTGCGCACGGGCACCGGATCGAATCGCTGGATGCCTTCGCGCCACGCCTGCGCGAAATCCTGGACACGCCCGGCGTGCACGTCGTCGAAGTGCCGATCACCTACGTCGACGACGACCGGCTGCTCAACGAAGACATCCCCAAGCTCGCCGCCGCGGTCGAATGAGCGCGGCATGACGGAGACCTCCATGGCCAAGCGCAAGCACAGCAAGACTTCGACGGACGGCAAGCAGCCCAAGGCCAGCCTGCCCGCCAGCTATCCGTGGTACCTCGCCAACAAAGCGGTCGCGGCGAAGGCGGACCTCGATGTCCTCGACAAGTTCAGCGGCAAGGTCGCCACGCGGGTGCCGTTGGTCGGTGCAGCCGAGGTGCGCAAGGCCATCGTCGCCGCGCACAAGGCGCGCGACGCGATGGCCGCCTTCCCGCCCGATGCCCGCCGCGATGTCCTCGAACATTGCGTCCGGCGCTTCCGCGAGCGCCACGACGAACTCGCGCTGTCGCTGTGCATCGAGGCCGGCAAGCCGATCAAGGATGCGCGCGGCGAAGTCGACCGCCTCATCGACACCTTCCGCATCGCCGCCGGCGAGGCCACGCGCCCGCCCGGCGATGTCATGAACCTCGAGCTGTCGCCGCGCACCCGCGGCTATCGCGGCATGGTCAAGCGCGTGCCGGTGGGCGTGTGCAGTTTCATCACGCCGTTCAACTTCCCGCTCAACCTGGTGGCGCACAAAGTAGCGCCGGCGATCGCAGCCGGCTGCCCCTTCGTGCTCAAGCCGGCGCTGAAGACGCCGGTGGGGGCGCTGATCATCGGCGAGGTGCTGGCCGAGACCGACCTGCCCAAGGGCGCGTTCTCGGTACTCAACTGTTCGAACGAGGATGCGGCCATCCTGGTCGAGGATGAACGCATCGCCCTGCTCAGCTTCACCGGCAGCCTGCTCGGCTGGGACCTGAAGTCGCGCGCCGGCCGCAAGAAGGTCACGCTGGAACTGGGCGGCAACGCGGCCTGCATCGTCGATGCCGATCCGGGCGCCGACCTCGACCATGTCGTCGACCGCCTGGTGTTCGGCGCTTATTACCAGTCCGGCCAGAGCTGCATCAGCGTACAGCGCATCCTGGTGCACACCAGCCTCTATCCGGCCCTGCGCAAGCAGTTGAAGCAGAAGGTTGCGGAGCTGCGCATGGGCGATCCACGCGATGAGAAAACCTTCATCGGCCCGGTGATCGACGAGGACGCCGCCAGGCGCATCGAATCCTGGGTCACCGCCGCCGAGCGCAAGGGCGCGAAACGGCTTGCCGGCGGCAAGCGCAAGGGCAACCTGCTGCCCGCCATGCTGCTGGAGAAGGTGCCGCGCGACAGCGACCTCTACCGCAAGGAAGCCTTCGGCCCGGTCGCGATGCTGGAGCCCTTCGACGACTTCGATCAGGCCATCGACCGCGTCAACGACAGCGACTTCGGCCTGCAGGCCGGCGTGTTCACCGCCAGCCTGGCCCACGCGATGCGCGCATGGGACCGGCTGGACGTGGGCGGCGTGGTGGTCGGCGACGTGCCCAGCTTCCGCGTCGACAACATGCCTTACGGGGGCGTGAAGCTGTCGGGACTGGGGCGCGAAGGCGTGCGCCACGCCATCGAGGACATGACCGAACCGCGCCTGCTGGTGGTCAAGACCTGAGCCGGGGAGGCCTCGTTTTCCACCCGTAGCGCCCCCGAAAACGCGGAAGCGCCCGCAGAACGGCCACCCATTCAGGGGCAACATCCGCTTCTGCGATGCAAGTCACTGATTCGCGGCCCGAATTGGAGGATTCGTTCAGCCGGCAGTGCAGCTTCGGGAACTTGGCGTGTTCATAATCCTGACCGGGGGGATCGTGGCAGTCATCGCCACGCTTCATGGATGCAGGTACGCGGGCGCGGCTCGCGATTCCGCCTGCTTCGCTGGGCCGGTGCCATCTGCCACCGTCAACCACGGCCTGACCGCCCTCCCGGAAGCTTTCCTGCCATGACCCTCCTTTCCCGCGGCTCTTTCCGCATCGGGTGCCTGTTGGCCCTGTCCGCCGCGCTGGTGTCGACCACCGGCTGCGACCTGACCCTCGACACCTCGACCTCCACCGCCACCAGCAAGTCCGTCGCCAGCGACGGCGACAACGACGACACCGGCGCCAATACCGGTCGCCCGGTCATGGCCAGCGCCACGGCCAAGTCCACCACCGTACAGAACCCGATCCTGTTCGTGACCCAGGTGCCGGTGGCCGCGGGCGATCCCTTCGGCAGCCGCCTGTCCACCTTCGCCAACCACATCCCGGACCTGGGCGCTGTTCCGCGCGGCGGCGACCTGATGATCCGCTACCCCGACGGCGTGCTGCGCAACCTCACCCGCGAGGCTGGCTTTGGCGTCGATGGACTCCAGGGCGGCGACGCGATCGCCGTGCGCGAGCCCACCGTGCACTGGGACGGCAACAAGGCGATCTTCAGCATGCTGGTGGGTGGCGCCCCGGCGCGCTACCAGTCGCCGAATGCACGCTGGCAGATGTATGAAGTCACCGGACTGGCGCGTGGCCAGACCGCTCGCATCACCAAGGTGCCGCACCAGCCGACCGCATACAACAATGTCTCCCCGCTCTATGCCAGCGACGACCGCATCCTGTTCACGTCCGATCGCCCGCGCAATGGCGCCACGCACCTGCACCCGCAGCTGGACGAATACGAAAGCACGCCGACCATCACCGGCATCTACAGCCTGGATCCCGCGACGGGCGCACTGGCCATCCTCAACCATGCACCCAGCGGCGCGTTCTCGCCCACGATCGACAGCTATGGCCGCGTGATCTTCACCCGCTGGGACCACCTGCAGCGCGACCAGCAGGGCTACAGCGCGTTCGGCGCGGTGGATTTGGCCAGCGAGGCCAGCAACGCCGCCAAGCTGTCGATGCAGCCGGAGACCTTCCCCGAATCGCGCACCGGCATGAGCAGCCCCTATGGCCAGGTCAACGGCCATACCTTCAACCTGTTCACGCCGTGGCAGATGAACCAGGACGGCACCGACGAAGTCACGCTCAACCACATCGGCCGGCAGGAACTGTCGTACATGTACGTGCCGCGCACGTTCGCATCCGATTCCGCGCTCGCCGACGCCGGCAACACCTCGATGTTCGCCAACCGCAAGCACATCCGCCCCGACAGCGGCCTGTTCCACCTGCGCGAAGACCCGCGCGCGCCCGGCACCTACTTCGGCATCTACGCGCGCGAGTTCGCGGAAGGCACGACCAACCAGATCGTGCGTTTCAACGGTGCGCCGAACGTCAATCCGGAACAGATGGCGATCGTGGACGCATCGCCGGAATCCAGCGACGGCGGCCGCTTCCGCAACCCGCTGCCCACCACCTCGGGTGCCATGGTGGCTGGTTATGTGTCCACGTCGAGCTTCGGAGCCGGCAGCAGCATCCGCCTGCACGCGTTGGGCACCAATGCGTCGGGCCTGTACACCTCGGGCACGGCACTGACGCCCGGCATCAGCAAGAGCGTGAGCTGGTGGGACCCCAACAACCAGCGTTCCTACAGCGGACTGCTGTGGGAGCTGGAGCCGGTGGAAGTGGTTGCGCGGCCACGTCCGCCCAGCCCCACCCTTGCGTTGCCCTCGGTCGAACGCGCCGTCCTGACCGAAGAGCAGGTAGACGAGAATGCGCTGCGGCTGTGGATGAAGAACAACAACCTTGCCCTGATCATCGTGCGCAACCAGACCAGCCGCGACCGCGGCGACCGCCAGCAGCCGTTCAACCTGCAGGTGCCCGGTGGCGTCCGCACGGTGAACGGCAACGGCCGCGTGTACGACGTGGCCCATTTCCAGGTTTTCCAGGGCAACCTGGTGCGGGCCTACGACAACTACAACCGCGGCCGCCGCGTGATCGCGCAGCCAAGCATCGTTCCCAGCAACCCGGCGTATCCTGCCGGCCCCGCCGGCAGCGTGGCGATCGCCAGCGACGGGTCTTCCGCCGCCTTCGTCCCCGCCAACCGTGCCCTGACCTGGCAGATCACCGACCCCGCCGGCCATGCCGTGGTCCGCGAGCGCCTGTGGGTGACGATGCAGCCCGGCGAGATCCGCACCTGCACCGGCTGCCACGGCGAGAACAGCCGCAACCAGGCCGGGCAAACGGCATCCGCCGCAAAGCCCCAGGCGCTGCGCACGTTGCTGCGCCACTGGAAGCAAGGCGGCAGTGCGCCGCTTCGCCAGAACAGCGCCCAGCCATTGCTGCCACCCGGCGCCGCCGCCGCAAGCGCGGTCACAGCCGGTGCGCAAGCGCAGCCAGTCGCCGCGACGCTCACGCCAGGCATGGTGACGGGTGCGCGCGCACAGGTCCGGTCGCAGCAGGTGCCTGTGCGTGCTCCGCTGCCGTTCGACGGTTCCCGCAGGACCGAGGCGCTGCGCTGATGGTGTTTGGCGACAGTTGAACTGCCGCCCGCCTGCCCGTGTGTTCCGCCCGCGCGGGCTCAGTCCGCGTCGGGCCAGCTGATCGCCGGCGCAGCCGAGGCCGTGCGCGGCACCGGCACCGCCGCCACCGCATTCCAGACCTTCAGCGCGTCGACCGTGGCGGCCACGTCGTGCACGCGCACCAGCTGCGCACCGCGCTGCGCGGCGATGAGGTGCGCGGCGACCGATCCATGCACGCGCGTCGCAGGGTCATCGCGCCCGGTGAGCTCACCGATGCTGCGCTTGCGCGAGAGGCCGGCCAGTACCGGCACGCCCAGCTCCACGAACCTCGCCAGCTGCGCCAGCAAGGCAAGGTTGTGCGCGGTCGACTTGCCGAAGCCGAATCCCGGGTCCACCAGCAGGTTGCGCCTTGCGATGCCGGCCATTTCCGCCGCGAAGATCCGCTCGGTCAGGAAACGATGCACCTCGCCCACCACGTCGTCGTACTCCGGCGCGTCCTGCATCGACCCCGGCTCGCCCCGCATGTGCATCAGCACCACCGGCACGCCCAGTGCCGCGGCCGCATCCAGCGCACCTTCGCGACGCAGCGCTCGGACATCGTTGATCATGCCCGCACCCGCGGCCACCGCCGCACGCATCACCTCGGGCCTGGATGTGTCGATGCTGATCGGCAGCGCGGTCTGCACGGCCAGGCGTTCGACCACCGGGATCACGCGACGCAGTTCCTCGTCGACGGGTACGAGCTGCGCACCCGGGCGCGTGGATTCGCCACCGATGTCGAGCACATCGGCCCCCTCTTCCGCGAGGCGAAGGCCGTGCGCGACGGCGGCATCGACATCATCGTGCGCACCTCCGTCGGAGAACGAATCCGGCGTGACGTTGACGATACCCATGACGCGCGGGACATCGAGGCTGAGCTTGCGGCCGGCGCAATCGAGCTGTGGCGTGGTGTCGAACATCGGGAATGACCAGGCAAGGGGAAGGCGAGTCGCCGCATCGCACAGCTTGCCACACCGGGTCGCGCCGGTTCCGTGCCCGCGCACCTGCGATCGATGGATACGACGACGGCGCCGGTTTGCCGGCGCCGTTGCGCGATCACATCACCCGGGGCGGAGCGCCTGGGCTCAGGCCTGCTCCGCCGGACCACCGATGGGCGATACCGGGCGTGGGCCGCCCTCATCGTCGCCAGCGGGTGCGTCCGGCTTGCTCCAGCCCATGGGGGGCGGCGGATCCCGGCCTTCCATGATGGCGTCGATCTGCGGCACGTCGATGGTTTCGTATTCCAGCAGCAGCTTCGCCATCTTGTGCAACTTCTCGATGTGCTCGGTCAGGATGGTCGTGCTGCGGGCGTACGCCTTGTCGAGGATGCCGCGCACCACTTCGTCGATCTTGCGCGCGGTGTCGTCGGACACGCTCTTGTGCTGCGTCACCGAACGACCGAGGAACACTTCGTCCTCGTCCTCGCCGTAGGCAATCGGACCCAGTTCGTCGGAAAGGCCCCACTTGGTGACCATGTTGCGCGCCATCTTGGTCGCGCGCTCGATGTCGTTGGACGCACCCGTGGTGACCTTGTCGGTGCCGAAGATCAGTTCCTCGGCCACGCGACCACCGTACAGAGAGGCCAGGTGGCTTTCGATGTAGGTGCGGTTGTAGCTGTAGCGATCGCCCTCGGGCAGGTACATGGTCACGCCCAGCGCGCGGCCGCGCGGAATGATGGTGACCTTGTAGACCGGGTCGTGCTCGGGCATCAGCCGCCCGACGATGGCGTGGCCGGCCTCGTGGTAGGCGGTGAGCTTCTTTTCGTCCTCGCTCATCGCCATCGACCGGCGCTCGGCGCCCATCAGGATCTTGTCGCGCGCGCGGTCGAAGTGGTCCATGCGGACTTCCTTCGCGTTCTCGCGCGCGGCGAACAGCGCCGCCTCGTTGACCAGGTTGGCCAGGTCCGCGCCGGAGAAACCGGGGGTGCCGCGCGCCACGATCATCGGCTCGACGTTGTCGGCCAGCGGCACCTTGCGCATGTGCACCTTGAGGATCTGCTCGCGGCCCTTCACGTCGGGCAGGCCGACGACCACCTGGCGGTCGAAGCGGCCCGGGCGCAGCAGCGCCGGGTCCAGCACGTCGGGACGGTTGGTCGCGGCGATCACGATCACGCCCTCGCCGCCCTCGAAGCCGTCCATCTCGACCAGCAGCTGGTTCAGCGTCTGCTCGCGCTCGTCGTGGCCGCCGCCGAGGCCGGCGCCGCGATGGCGGCCGACCGCGTCGATCTCATCGATGAAGATGATGCACGGCGCGTGCTTCTTGGCCTGCTCGAACATGTCGCGCACGCGGCTGGCGCCGACGCCTACGAACATCTCGACGAAGTCCGAACCCGAGATCGAGAAGAACGGCACCTTGGCCTCGCCGGCGATCGCCTTGGCCAGCAGCGTCTTGCCGGTGCCGGGCGGGCCGACCATCAGCACGCCGCGCGGGATCTTGCCGCCCAGCTTCTGGAACTTGGAGGGGTCGCGCAGGAACTCGACCAGCTCCGACACTTCCTCCTTGGCCTCGTCGCAGCCGGCGACGTCGGCGAAGGTGACCTTGGTCTGGTCCTCGTTGAGCAGCTTGGCCCGCGACTTGCCGAACGACATCGCGCCCTTGCCGCCGCCCTGCTGCATCTGGCGCATGAAGTACACCCAGATGCCGATGAACAGCAGCCAGGGCAGGATGTTGATCAGGATGTAGAGCAGAGACGGCCCGCTGGACGGGCGCTCGGCCTTGATCTCGACGCCGTGGTTGATGAAGTCGTTCATCATCCCTTCGTCGCGGCGCGGTGCGATGACGGTGCCGCTCTGGCCGTTGCGGGTCTCGAAGGTGATGGTCTTCTCGTCCTCGGCGATATCGACCTTGCGGATCTGGTTGTCGCGCACCTGCTCCATGAACTGCGAGTACAGGACCTCCTGCGACCCGGCCGTGCGCGGGCTGAAGCTCTGGAACACCACCATCAGCACGACGGCGACCAGGGCCCACAGCAGGAGGTTCTTCACGAGATCGTTCATTGGATATGCCTTGTTTCCCTGTTCGCCATGCTACTTCATCGATGCCAGCTTGCCCTGCGCCAGCGCATAGACTTCCGGCGAACGCTTGCGCGATGCCGCCGGCTTGCGGATCGCCACCTTGGGGTAGCGCCTGCGCAACTCACGCACGTACTCGTCGAACCCCACGCCCTGGAACAGCTTGATCAGGAACGCGCCACCGGGCTTGAGGTGCTGGTCGGCGAACTCCATCGCCAGTTCCGCCAGGTGCATCGCGCGCGGTTGGTCCACCGCGCCCACACCGCTTTTGTTGGGGGCCATGTCTGACAACACAAGGTCCACGGGCCGGCCACCCAAGAGAGTCTCAAGGCTCGATAAGACCGCATCCTCCCTGAAATCGCCATGAAGGAACTCCACGCCAGCCAGCGGCGGCATGTCCAGGATGTCGAGCGCCAGCACGCGCCCGGGCCGCGCCGGGTCCAACCGGTCCAGTTCCTGCCGCACCCATTGCGACCACCCGCCGGGCGCCGCGCCCAGGTCCACCACCACCATCCCCGGCTTCAGCAGGCGGTCGCGCGCCACCAGTTCCTCAAGCTTGTACGCCGCGCGCGAGCGCAGGCCTTCGGCCTGTGCCTTCTTCACGAAGGGGTCGGAGAAATGTTCCTTGAGCCAGCGCTGGCTGCTCTTGCTGCGTGTGGCCATACGATCAACCCCCGCCCCCGCGTGCGGGGAAGGGATGGGGTGGGGGCAAGCCGGTCGCCACGATGACAAGGAAGCCGCGCGGGACGGGCGATGCGGGCCCGCATGATACCCTGCGCATCCCGCCGCCTCCCGACTCCTGCATGACCCTCGCGCTGACCGCCGCCCAGACACGCTTCCTGCGCGGGCAGGCGCACGATCTGAAGGCCATGCTGCAGGTAGGCGGGAAAGGCGTGACCGAGTCGCTGGTCGCCGAGATCGACGGCGCGCTGGAGCACCACGAACTGATCAAGGTGAAGGTGGCCGCCGCCGACCGGGACGAGCGCGATGCCCTGATCGCACAGATCACGCAACGCAGCGGCGCGGCCCTGGTGCAGCGCATCGGCCACGTGGCGGTGCTGTACCGCCCGTCGAAGGACCGTCGCCAGATCGTGCTGCCGCGGGCCTGAGCCGGGCCGACACATGCAACTGGTCCACGAACGCCCGGATTTCGAGTTTTTCCTGCGCGGCGCCGATGGCCAACACGCGCTGGTCAACGATCGTACCCTGCTGCGCAGTTTCATCGTCGCGCCCGACCGGCTGGTCGAAGACTGGCAGGTCGATGCCGCGGCGACGCTCACACCCGATGACCTCGAACCCCTGTTCGCGCTGCGACCCGAATTGATCGTGCTGGGTTGCGGCGCAGCGCAGGTCTTCCCGCCGCCGCGCACCCTGGCCGCCTGCCTGTCGCGCGGCATCGGCCTGGAAACCATGGTCAACGGTGCCGCCGCCCGCACCTACAACGTCTTGGCAGGCGAAGGCCGGCGCGTGGTGGCCGCGTTCGTGCTTGCGGGACAGTGATGGCCGATCGCTGACCGGCAACAGCCGAGGACACCTCGGCCCTTCCACATCACCCGTTGCCAGCCACGGCACGATCAACGCGCCGGCAGATACTGCATCGGATCGACCGGGCGGTCGTTGTAGCGGGCGATCAGGCGCCGCCTGCGATCCATTGGATCGCGCGCCTGTGAGCGCCCGGCGCGCTGAGCCGGGCCGGGGATCCGCGACTCGCGGAGCACGCCTCGCGATCAGCGCGCCGGCAAGTACTGCATCGGATCGACCGGGCGGCCGTTGTAGCGGATCTCGAAATGCAGCATGTCGCGGGAGGCACCGCTGCGCCCCATTTCCGCGATCTGCTGGCCGGCGCCGATACGCGCGCCTTCGTTCACCAGACGCGTGCGGTTGTGGCCATAGGCCGTCAGCCACTGGTCGTCATGCTTGATGATGACCAGTTCGCCGTAGCCGACCAGGCCGGAGCCCGAATAGACCACCACGCCCTCGGCCGCTGCGCGTACCGGCTGCCCCGCCGTGCCGCCGATGCCGATGCCCTGCTTGGTCGGATCGCCTGCGGCATACCGCGCCACCACTTGGCCGTCGGTGGGCCAGCGCCAGCTGAAGGGCGACGCCGCCGGTGCGGGCGTCGCTGCCTGCGGCGGTGCCTGCGTGGGGGCAACGGCGGGCCTGGCCTGGGCGCCACCGGACGCCGGGCGTGCCGCCGCTGCAGGGCGCGTGGTGGACGCGGTGCGCGTGCCGGACGACGGATACAGGTTGAGTCGCTGGCCCGGATAAATGGTGTAAGGCGCGGAAATCCCGTTCCACAGCGCGAGGTCCATCGGGCTGATGCGGTTGTTCACGGCGATGCGATACAGGGTGTCGCCGCGTTGGACGGTCACCGTCTGCCCGGGGCGCGGCGTGGACGTGGCCGACGATTGCGACGAAGGCGCACCCGAGCGCGTCACCGTGCTCTTGCCGCAGGCCACCAGCAAGGCCATGCAGGCCACCACGATCCACATCCTCATCGAAACCACTCCAACCAGACCAAGGCCACGGCAACCAGTACTACGGCAAACCATCCCAGGGCCTCGACGTAACGGCGCAGCACGCCTTCCAGGCGTTCGCCACCCCAGGCGATCAGGCCCGCGACCAGGAAGAATCGCGTGCCGCGCCCGATCACCGAGCCCAGCAGGAACGGTAACAGGCCCACGCCCAACGCACCCGAAGCGATCGTGAACACCTTGTACGGGATCGGCGTGAACGCGGCCAGCAGCACGAACACGAATCCGTAGCGCTGGAACAGGTCCTGGACCTGCAGGAACGCCGGCTCCCAGCCCATGCGCTGCATCCATGGCCAGATCAGGTCCAACGCGTAGCTGCCCAGCGTATAGCCCAGCAATCCACCGACTACCGACGCCACTGTGCACACTAGCGCATAGCGCCACCACGCCGCCGGCTTGGCCAGCGCCATCGGTGCCAGCATCACGTCCGGCGGGATCGGAAAGATGACCGATTCGGCTGCGCTCATCGCCGCCAGGTAGCGCGGTGCGTGGCGATGGCGCGCCCATTGCAGGCAGCGCTCGTAGAGTGGACCGAACAGCCGCATCAGCCGAGCACGCCCGACAGCAGGGGCACGAACGACACCGGCGCCAGGTCGGTGCGTTCGATGCTGCCATCCGCGCGCGCGCGCAGGCAGGCCAGCACCTGGCCGCCCGGCGCGCCCACCGGCGCCACCAGGATGCCGCCGGGTGCGAGTTGCGCCGTGAGCGCGTCGACCAGTGCCGGTGCAGCCGCGGTCACGACGATGCCGTCGAACGGCGCTTCCTCCGGCCAGCCGATCCGACCGTCATCGTGCTTGCTGCGCACGTTCAGGCCAAGCGAACGGAACCGCTTGCGCGCGACGCGCAGCAATTCACCGATGCGCTCGACGGTGAATACCTCGATGCCCAACGCGGCGAGGATCGTGGCCTGGTAACCGGACCCGGTGCCGACCTCGAGCACCTTCGCGGGCTGGCGACCGTCCGCATACAGCGCTTCGGTCATCTTCGCCACCACCCAGGGCTGCGAGATGGTCTGGCCGTGGCCGATCGGGAGCGCCGTGTCTTCATAGGCGCGCGTGGCCAGCGCCTCGTCGACGAACAGGTGGCGCGGCACGGTACGGATGGCATTGAGCACGCGTTCGTCGGTGATGCCCCCGCCACCGTGCGTGCCGTCGCGCAGCCGGTCGATCAGGCGGTCGCGCACGCGCTGCGAGGTCATGCCCATGCCAACCGCCTCGGGCTGCAGCCGCAACCGCGGCGTCATGTGCGCGGTTCCCGCAGTTCCTCGGCCAGGCTGCCGACCCAGCTGGCCACCTGCTCCAGCGCCTGGTAGCGGGTCAGGTCGACATGGATGGGCGTGATCGAGATGTTGCCGTAGCGCACGGCGTGGAAGTCCGTGCCCGGCCCTGCGTCCATCTCCGGCCCGGCCGCGCCGATCCACCACCAGGTGCGTCCACGCGGATCCTCCTGTTTGGTACAGGGCTCGGCGCGGTGGCGGTTGCCGAGACGCGTGACCTCGAAACCGGCGACATCGGCCCAGGCGCGGTCGGGCACGTTGACGTTGAGGATTGTGTCCGCGGGCAGCGGATCCGCCTTGAGGCGCTCGACGATCTCCACCGCGGCACGCGCGGCGGTCTCGTAATGGCGGCCATCGTGGTTGACGGTGGCCAGCGACATCGCGATCGCCGGCAGGCCGAGGAACCGGCCTTCCATCGCCGCGGCCACGGTTCCCGAGTAGATGACGTCGTCGCCGAGGTTGGCAGTGTTGTTGATGCCCGACACCACGATGTCCGGCTCGAGTTCCAGCATGCCGGTGATGGCGACGTGCACGCAGTCCGTGGGTGTGCCATAGACGCGCCACACCGTGTCTTCGAGCTGCTGCACGCGCAACGGCATGTCCAGCGTGAGCGAATTGCTGGCGCCGGAGCGGTCGCGGTCGGGGGCGACGATCAGCACGTCGTGGCCGGCGTCGCGCAGGCCCTGGGCGAGGATCCGGATGCCGGGGGCGTCGACGCCGTCGTCGTTGCTGACCAGTACGCGCATGCCGCTGAGTATCCCGCCCCGTTCGATGACCGCGCACATGATACCGGATGCAGGTTGCGGCCCGCGGGCGCGCGGCGATCACCGCGGCGCGCTACGCTTGGACGCGATGTCCAGCGAACGCGACGACGACCAGGACGATGCGGCACTGTTCCGGGATGCCATCGGCCCGGTGCGGCCGCTGTCGCCTGCGGCACCGCCACCTGCGCGCCCCAGGCCGGCACCCGCCGCGCACATGGCGGCCCGTGACGATGCCGAGGCCCGCAGCGAATTCCAGGCCATGCTCGACGAGCGCGGGTCGCTCGAGGCCGGCGACGTGCTGTCGTATCGACGCGACGAAGTGCCCGCCCGCGTATTGCGCCGGCTGGCGCGCGGCGACTACGCCGTGCGTGACGAACTGGACCTGCACCACGCGCGCGCATCGGAGGCCGAAGCCATGCTGCGGATCTTCCTGCCGCTGGCCCGTCGCGAAGGGCACGGCTGCATCCGCATCGTCCACGGCAAGGGGCGGCATTCCGACGCGGGGGTGCCGATGCTGAAAAACCTGGTCGACAGGGTGCTGCGCCAGCGCGCGGACGTGCTGGCGTTCCATTCCGCGCCGGCCGCGCAGGGCGGTACCGGCGCCGTGTTGGTCCTGGTCAGGCCAGCCTGACGACCGCGGTCACTGGTCGACGCGCCGGACCGGCGGATTGACCCAGCGCACCTGCACCCCGCGCTTGCGCGCGATGTGCTCGACGGCTGCGATGTACCGCACGTCGCCCTGGTAGTGGCCGTCCAGCGCAGGTTGCGCAGCCGGACCCGGTGCAGTCGCCAGCTGGTGGCTGCTGGTACACGCTGCAAGCGCGGCCACCGAGACCGTGGCGATGGCGGACCGAAGGAATGTCTTCATGGTTCCACTCCCGTTGCCGCCCCGCGGGGCGCGGGGCATCGGTTCAGGAGATACGCCTGTCCGGTTGCGGTTGCCAGTCCCGTCCGTCCTATTCCGACGAACGGCCGGATCCCGCCTTCTGGACGTCGACGACCATCCCCAGCTCCGCCAGCACCGTGGTGGCGTAGGCACCCGCAGGCAGTGAAAACGAAAGCCGCAGGCTCGCGTCGCCGGGAAGATCCCACGACAACGCCTGCGGTCGCAGGCGGGTGGCGCGGCGCTCCTGTCGCAATCGCGCCGCTTCCAGCCCGCGCGCCAGGGCCGGTCCGTCGCCCAGCGACACGACTTTGCGCTCCAGGGCGGCGCACGTGCCGGTGCTGCGCAGCTCGCCCTCGCCCCAAAGCGGCGCGGTGGGATGGATGTCGAAATCCGCCAGTCGTTGCGACAGCACGTCGTTCCAGGGTTCCGGGCCGAACACGCTGCGACTGCCGTCCAGCATCCAGGCCTCGCCCTCGAGCGGTGCGTCCCATGCGCCTGCGTCCACCCGGTGGGACAGCACGCGATTGAACAGTTCTGAACGTGCCGCGGACAGCAGCAGCGCGCGTTGCTCACGCTTGATGCGGCGACCGGCGAACATCGCCAGCGCCTGCGCGACGTTGTCGCCACTGCGGCCGAACCGCTGTTCGCCGAAGTAATTGGGGACGCCGCGCGCCGCGATCTCCGCCAGGCGCGTGGCGATGGCCGCTCGGTCGCCTTCCACGTCGCGCAACGTGAGCACGAACCGGTTACCGGCCAGCGCACCTTTCGGGAGCTTCCTCGCATGGCGCGTGGCGTCCATGACGACCAGCGATTCACCGGAGGCCGCGTCGTCGAAGGCCAGCGCCTCGAGCGGCGGCGTCGGCTTGCCCGGCAGGTGCACGCTGAAGCGCTGCGTCGTCACTGCGTGCCGGTCCTTCAGGCCGGCGTACCCGACCGCGACTTCAGCCACGCCGGCCCATTGCGCGATGCGGCGCGCGACGAACGCGGTGTTGAGGCCGCGCTTGCGGACGGTGAGCAGGGCGTGTTCGCCGTCACCCGATGCGGTGAAGGCGTCGATCTCCTCCACCACGAAGTCCTCCGCAAGCCGGCGCAACGTCGCCGACAGCACCGGCGCGCCGTGCGCCATCGGCCGACCCTTCGCCTCGCTCATCGCCGCGACAGCACGCACGCCGCCAGCGCAGCGATGCCTTCCTCGCGCCCGGTGAACCCGAGCCGTTCACTGGTGGTGGCCTTGACGCTGATGTCGTCGAGGCCGATGCCCAGGTCCGCCGCGATATTCGCGCGCATCGCAGCCGCGTGCGGCCCCACCTTCGGTCGCTCGCAGACCACGGTGACGTCGGCGTTGCCCACGCGCCAGCCGCGTTCGGCCAGCAAGGCATTACAGTGGCGCAGCAACATGCGGCTGTCGGCCCCCTTCCAGCGGTCGTCGGAGGGCGGGAAATGCACGCCGATGTCGCCCAGCGCCAGCGCGCCCAGCATCGCATCGCACAGCGCATGCAGCACCACGTCGCCGTCGCTGTGCGCCAGCACGCCGCGCGCGTGCGGCACGCGCACGCCGCCCAGCATGACATGGTCGCCGTCGCCGAAGGCGTGCACGTCGTAGCCCTGGCCGATGCGGACGGTCATCGCGCCTCCGGCCGGAAAGCTGCCTCGACCGCGTCCATGTCGATCAGCTCGACCATGCGCTCGGTCGCGGCAGCGACTTCCGGTGCGTCGAAGATCGCGCTGCCGGCCCGTTGGCCCAAGCGCTCGAACGCCACCTCGAACGCCTGCTGCAGGTCCGCCTGCTGCAGTGCGCGCAGCTGCACGGCGCAATCGACCGTCATCAACCGCTGGAACAGCGCCGCCATGCGCTCATCCACCTCCAGACCCTGCTGGCTGTCGACCCGCACCAGCCCACGCATCGACGGATGCTCGGCCATTGCGAGGAACAGCCATCGGGCAAGTACGGTGTCGTCCTTGGCCGAGGCCTTGGACGAGATGCAGGTGGCGAATGCTTCCCGGGCACCGCTTGCCTGCGCAAGGCCGGAAAGCCCCCCGCCCAGCATGAGCAGGACGATGAAGGGGATGCGGTGGCGTGCTGTCCGTGTCATGGCATGTCCAATGTGCGACTGCGCAGGAGGTAGTCGAAATACCGCAGGTCTGCGGGCGTGGTGATCTTGAGGTTGTCCTCGCGGCCCTCCACCAGCAGCGGGCGCATGCCCTGGCGCTCCATGGCCATGGCCTCGTCGGTGACGGCGATGCCGGCGTCGCGCGCCGCTTCCAGCGCGCGCGCCAGCTGCAGGCGACGGAACAGCTGCGGCGTGAGCGCGCGCCAGAGGCGTTCGCGCGGCTCGGTGCCATCGATGCCGCCGTCGTCGCCGGCACGCTTGAGGGTGTCGCGCACCGGCGCGGCCAGGATCGCGCCCACCGGATCGTCGCGGCCGCGCTCGACCAGTGCCGACAGGTCGGACGCCGCCAGGTTCGGGCGCGCGGCATCGTGCACCAGCACGAAGTCGTCGGGGCGCACCGCGTCCGGCAACGCCGCCAGGCCTGCCAGCACCGAATCGGCGCGCGCATCGCCGCCTTCGCAGCGCAACACCGGCTTGCCCGCGATGTCCTGCCAGCCCGGGAAATGCACGTCGTCCGCGGCCAGCACCACCACTGCGCCCGCCACACCCGGGTGCGAAAGCAACGCGCGCAAGGTATGCGCCAGCAGCGGCGCGCCCGCGACATCGACGTACTGCTTGGGCAGGTCGCTGCCGAAGCGGGCGCCCCGCCCTGCCGCCGGCACGATGGTCCACAGACCCGCGCGCGCCGGTTCGCTACTCATGGCCGCGACTCCGCGGCGCGTCCTCGCGTGATCCGTTGCCGCGTTCCTGGTCCACCACGCGGTAGAACGTCTCGCCGGGCTTGATCATGCCCAGCTCGCTGCGCGCGCGCTCCTCGATCGCCGCCTCGCCGGACTTCAGGTCGGCCACTTCGGCCGCGAGTGCCGCGTTGCGCTGCTCGAGCCCTTCGTTCTGCCGCCGCTGCTGGTCCACGCGCGCCTGCAACTCGGCGCCCTGCAGGTTGCCGCCGCCACCGAACCACAGCCGGTACTGGAGCGCCGCAAGCAGCGCCGCAAGCCCAAGCAGCAAGAGCAGCTTCCATCGCATCCGTGCGCGCCCTGTCAGCCCTTCAGCGACACGAAGGCATTGCGACCGGCGTACCGCGCCGCGCTGCCCAAGGCTTCCTCGATCCGCAGCAACTGGTTGTACTTGGCCACGCGGTCGCTGCGGCACAGCGAGCCGGTCTTGATCTGGGTTGCGGTGGTGGCAACGGCGATGTCGGCGATGGTGGTGTCCTCGGTTTCGCCGGACCGGTGCGACACGACGGACGCATAGCCCGCGGCATCGGCCATGGCGATCGCTTCCAGCGTCTCGGTCAGCGTGCCGATCTGGTTGACCTTGATCAGGATGGCGTTCGCGGTGCCGCTGTCGATGCCCTCCTTGAAGATCTTCGGGTTGGTCACGAACAGGTCGTCGCCGACCAGCTGCACCTTGCTGCCGACGCGCTGGGTCAACTGCTTCCAGCCGGCCCAATCGTCCTCGGCCATGCCGTCCTCGATGCTGACGATCGGGTACTGCGCCGCCCAGTCGGCCAGGAAGTCCACGAACTGTTCGCTGGACAGGCGCTTGCCCTCGCCGACCAGGTGGTACTTGCCGTTGTCGTGGAACTCGCTGGACGCCACGTCCAGGCCCAGCAGCACGTCATCGCCGGCGGCGTAACCGGCCTTGCCGATGGCCTCGAGGATGGTGTCGAGCGCTTCGACATTGCTGCGGAAATCGGGGGCGAAGCCGCCCTCGTCGCCCACCGCCGTGCTCAGCCCATGGCCCTTCAACACCGACTTGAGCGCGTGGAAGATCTCGGTGCCGGCGCGCAGCGACTCGGAGAACGAGTCGAAGCCGACCGGCAGCACCATGAATTCCTGGAAATCGACGTTGTTGTCGGCGTGCGCACCGCCGTTGATGATGTTCATCATCGGCACCGGCAGCACCGGCGCCCGATCGCCGGCCAGCAGCTTCCACAGCGGCACCTTCTTCGACGCGGCCAGCGCATGCGCGTTCGCCATCGACACGGCCAACAGCGCGTTCGCGCCCAGGCGGCCCTTGTTCTCGGTACCGTCGAGATCGATCAGGCGCTTGTCCAGCCCGGCCTGGTCATTGGCATCGAACCCGGCCAGCGTTTCGGCGATGGTGCCATTGACGTTGGCCACGGCCCGGGTGACGCCCTTGCCGAGGTAACGGGTCTTGTCGCCGTCGCGCAGCTCCACCGCTTCCTTGGCGCCCGTGGAGGCACCGGAGGGCACGGCGGCACGACCGAACGAGCCATCGGCCAGCGTGATTTCGGCTTCGAGGGTGGGGTTGCCGCGGGAGTCGAGGATTTCGCGGGCGTGGATCTTGGCGATTGTGGTCATGGCTGCTCTGATTTGAACTTGCGGAGACGATCGATGGTAAGGGAAGCGTTGGCGTCGTTTCGCAGATGGGCCGAATCGACACCCGGGAAACGCCTTGGCGGGGTTTCATCCGAAACCCACACATACAACACGACGTGGTCTCCCTCGGCTAGCTCCCACAGGATCCGGGAATCACAAGACGTCGAGAAATCACGATGCCGTGTCTGGACCACTTCTCCCGACGAAGGGGGCGAACCACGAAACGACTCGATGAGGCGATACCCGGCCACCACGCCTTCGCGATCTTCGCCGACATCGAAAGTACGGAGCGTTTCGATCTGCGCGTGGAAAATCTCGCTGTACGACAACTCGAGTCCATAGGGGCGATCGAATATCCGGGCGCAAGCCAACGCGGCGCCCGGGAACGATGCGGCCAGTACCAGCAGGGCCGCGGCCCAACCATGGGCTTGGATCAGGCGGGCCGGAAGCGGGTCCGCATCGATCTTCAAATCCCTGCCTCCAGGAACCCGCCCTGCTTGGTGACGCGATCCAGCGCCAGCATCGTCTCCAGCAGCGCTTCCATCCTGTCGAGCGGCCAAGCATTGGGGCCGTCGGACAAGGCGTTGGCCGGATCGGGATGCGTCTCCATGAACACGCCGGCCACGCCGACCGCCACCGCAGCACGCGCCAGCACCGGCACGAATTCGCGCTGGCCGCCGCTGGAGGTGCCCTGCCCGCCCGGCAGCTGCACCGAATGGGTGGCGTCGAACACCACCGGGCAGCCGGTGTCGCGCATCACGCTGAGGCTGCGCATGTCGGAGACCAGGTTGTTGTAGCCGAAGCTGGCGCCGCGCTCGCAGACCATGATCTGGTCGTTGCCGGTGGACTTCGCCTTCTCCACCACCGGCTTCATGTCCCACGGCGACAGGAACTGGCCCTTCTTGATGTTGACCGGCTTGCCGGCGCTGCAGACCTTTTTGATGAAATCGGTCTGGCGCACCAGGAAGGCCGGCGTCTGCAGCACGTCCACCACCGCCGCGACTTCGTCCATCGGCGTGTATTCGTGCACGTCCGTCAGCACCGGTACGCCGATCTGGCGCTTCACCTCGGCCAGCACGCGCAGGCCTTCCTCCATCCCGGGGCCGCGGAAGCTGGTGCCCGAGGTGCGGTTGGCCTTGTCGAAGCTGGACTTGAAGATGAAGTTGATCCCGAGCCTGCCGGTGATTTCTTTCAGCTTCCCTGCCACGTCGACCTGCAACTGTTCGCTTTCGATCACGCAGGGCCCGGCGATCAGGAAGAACGGCTGGTCGAGGCCGACGTCGAATCCACAGAGTTTCATCACTTGTACTCCTCCATCCGCGTGCGGGTGGACGTCGGAACAGGCGAATCCGAACGACGAAGCTGCGTTCGCCCCCACCCCGGCCCTCCCCCGCGTGCGGGGGAGGCAGCAACGTCGGCAATGCGCATCATGCGGATGCCTCCTTGAGCAGCTTGCCACCGGCAACGCCATGGTTCGCCTTGCGCTCGCGCGCGGCGCGCACGAAGCCGACGAACAGCGGATGGCCTCCACGCGGCGTGGACAGGAACTCGGGATGCGCCTGGCAGGCGATGAACCACGGATGGTCCGGCAGCTCGATCATCTCCACCAGCAGGTCGTCCATCGACTTGGCCGAGATCACCAGTCCGGCGTCTTCCAGCTGCGTGCGGTACCGGTTGTTGAACTCGTAGCGGTGGCGGTGGCGCTCGCCCACCACGTCCTTGCCATAGATCTCCCGCGCCCGGGTGCCCGGCTTCAACCGCTGCTCCTGCAGGCCCAGGCGCATGGTGCCGCCCAGGTCGGAGCGCTCGTCGCGCTTCTCGATCTCGCCGGTCTGCGTGCGCCACTCGGTGATCAGGCCGATCACCGGGTGCGGCGACTGCTTGTCGTTCTCGGTGCTGTTGGCACCGGCGAGGCCCGCGACATGGCGCGCCATGTCCACCACCGCCGCCTGCATGCCGTAACAGATGCCGAAATACGGGATGCCGTGCTCGCGTGCATGTTTCGCGACCAGCACCTTGCCCTCGAAGCCGCGGTCGCCGAAGCCGCCGGGCACGAGGATGCCGTCCACCTTGCCCAGCGCCGCCTCCGCACCTTCGCGCTCGATGTCCTGCGACTCGATCCATTTGAGGTTGACGCGCGTGCGCTGGCGGATGCCGCCGTGCTTGAGCGCCTCGCCCACGGACTTGTAGGCATCCTTGTGGTCGACGTACTTGCCGACCACCGCGATGGTGACCTCGTCGATCGGATGCTCCACCGCATCCACCACCGCCTGCCATTCCGACAGGTCGGCCATGGGCGCGGCCTTGCCGCCCAGCGCCAGCCGCTCGACCACGATCTGGTCCAAGCCCTGCGCGTGCAGCCACATCGGGATCTTGTGGATGTTGTCCAGGTCTACCGCCGAGATGACCGCTTTTTCCGGCACGTTGGTGAACGAGGCGATCTTGCGCCGTTCGCCGTCGGGCAGCGGCTGCTCGCTGCGGCACAGCAGCACGTCGGGCTGGATGCCGATCGAGCGCAGTTCCTTGACCGAGTGCTGGGTGGGCTTGGTCTTGAGCTCGCCGGCGGCGGCGATGAACGGCACCAGGGTCAGGTGCATGAACATGGCCTTGTCCGCACCGCGGTCGGTGCGCAACTGGCGGATCGCCTCGAGGAACGGCAGCGATTCGATGTCGCCCACCGTGCCGCCAACCTCCACCAGCGCCACGTCGAAACCGGCCGTGGCCTCGTCGACCCGGCGCTTGATCTCGTCGGTGATGTGCGGGATGACCTGCACGGTTGCGCCCAGGTAATCCCCGCGGCGCTCCTTGCGGATCACCGATTCGTAGATCTTGCCGGTGGTGATGGAGTTGGCGCCGGACAGGCGCACGTTGATGAAGCGCTCGTAGTGGCCGAGGTCGAGGTCGGTCTCGGCACCGTCATCGGTGACGTACACCTCGCCGTGCTGGAACGGGCTCATGGTGCCCGGATCGACGTTGATGTACGGATCCAGCTTCATCATCGTCACCTTGAGGCCACGGGCCTCGAGGATCGCGGCCAACGAGGCCGCGGCAATGCCCTTGCCGAGCGAGGACACCACGCCGCCGGTGACGAAAACGAGCGGCGTGACGGGACTGGGGGAAGTCATGGGAAGCACCCGCTGGAAAGCCCCATTCTACAGGCTCGGCCCGGCACCCGCCTCCCCCTGCACGCGCCGAGGGGCGCCCGAAACACGAACGCCCCGGCGGGCCGGGGCGTTCCCAAGCGGCTCCGGCGGCGATCAGCGCGGATCGTCGGCGTCGTCCGCAGCGGTCTCGGCTTCGGCAGCGGCGGTCTCGGCATCCGATGCATCGGCCTCGGCGGACTCGGCGGCCGCATCCGCGGCGGCGGCGGCGGCTTCCGCCTGCTGCGCGGCCTGCTCCGCAGCCTGCGCCGATTGCTCGGCCTCTTGCGCCGCCTGCTCGGTGGCATGGGCCTGGGCATCCTGCGCGAAGGCGGCCGGCGCGGCGAACACGGTGGAGAGAAGAGCGGTTGCGAGCATGTGGCGTACTTTCATGTGGGAACTCCGGATCGACTGGACAGGGATGGATCGTCAGGCAGGGGATGGCCGCAATGGCGACGATCCGGACTTTAGCCAGCCAGGCTTCGTGAAGTCGCCGCTTGCCCTTCACCGGGTTTGCACGCGCACTTAACATGGCGACCCCGCGCCAGCGACCCACGACCGGTCATTGGCGACCATCCGACTGCGGCTACCATGTGCCGCCCCCGAGATACCGCGATCCCTGATGAGCTCACGCTACAACGCCGCCGATATCGAAGTCCTGTCCGGGCTGGACCCGGTCAAGCGCCGCCCCGGCATGTACACCGACACCACGCGCCCGAACCACCTGGCGCAGGAGGTGATCGACAACGCGGTGGACGAGGCCCTGGCCGGCCATGCACGCGAGATCGCGGTCACCCTGTTCAAGGACGGCAGCTGCGAGGTGTCCGACGACGGTCGCGGCATGCCGGTCGACATCCACCCGGAGGAAAAGATCCCCGGCGTCGAGCTGATCCTCACCCGCCTGCACGCGGGCGGCAAGTTCAGCAACAAGAACTACACCTTCAGTGGCGGCCTGCACGGCGTAGGCGTGAGCGTGGTCAATGCGCTGTCGACCCTGGTCGAAGTACACATCAAGCGGGACGGCAACGAGCATCGCATCACCTTCCGCGACGGCGACCGCGCCTCGGCGCTGGAAGTGGTCGGCAACGTCGGCAAGAAGAACACCGGGACCCGCGTGCGCTTCTGGGCCGACCCGAAGTACTTCGACAGCCCGAAGTTCAGCGTGCGCGCCCTGCGCCACCTGCTGCGCGCCAAGGCCGTGCTGTGCCCGGGCCTGACCGTCACCCTGTTCGACGAGGCCAGCGGCGAACGCGACCAGTGGCTGTTCGAGGATGGCCTGCGTGATTACCTCAAGGGCGAACTCGCGGGGCGCGAACTGCTGCCGCCGGACCTGTTCGTCGGCGCGCTGAAGAAGGACACCGAGACCGTCGACTGGGCGGTCGCCTGGGTGGTCGAGGGCGACCTGGTGCAGGAAAGCTACGTCAACCTGATCCCCACCGCGCAGCACGGCACCCACGTCAACGGCCTGCGCACCGGCTTCACCGATGCGCTGCGCGAGTTCTGCGATTTCCGCAACCTGCTGCCTCGCGGCGTGAAACTGGCGCCGGAGGACGTGTGGGACCGGGTGTCGTTCGTGCTGTCGATGAAGATGACCGACCCGCAGTTCAGCGGCCAGACCAAGGAGCGGCTGAGCTCGCGCCAGGCCGCCGGTTTCGTGGAGGGCGCCGCGCACGACGCCTTCAGCCTGTGGCTCAACACCCACACCGAGTTCGGCGAGAAGATCGCGCAGCTGGCGATCGAACGCGCCAGCGCGCGGCTGAAGACCGAGAAGCAGATCGTCCGCAAGAAGGTCACCCAGGGCCCCGCCCTGCCCGGCAAGCTGGCCGACTGCATCAGCCAGGACCTGTCCCGCACCGAACTGTTCCTGGTCGAGGGCGATTCGGCCGGCGGCAGCGCCAAGCAGGCGCGCGACAAGGATTTCCAGGCCATCCTGCCGCTGCGCGGCAAGATCCTCAACACCTGGGAAGTGGCCTCGGGCGGCGTGCTCGCCTCCAACGAAGTGCACGACCTGGCGGTGGCCATCGGCTGCGACCCGGGCAAGGACGACATCAGCGGGCTGCGCTACGGCAAGGTCGTGATCCTCGCCGACGCCGACTCCGACGGCCTGCACATCGCCACCCTGCTGTGTGCACTGTTCTTGCGCCATTTCCCGGCATTGGTGCGTGCCGGCAACATCTTCGTCGCCATGCCGCCGCTGTTCCGGGTGGACGTGGGCAAGCAGGTGTTCTACGCACTGGACGAGGAAGAGAAGCGGCTATTGCTCGAAAAAATCGAGCGCGAGAAACTCAAGGGCGCGATCAATGTCACCCGTTTCAAGGGTCTCGGCGAGATGAACCCGTCGCAGCTGCGCGAATCCACCATCCATCCCGACACGCGGCGGCTGGTGCAGCTGACCATCGACGACGACATGGAAACCCGCGGCCTGATGGACATGCTGCTGGCGAAGAAGCGGGCGGGCGACCGCAAGGCGTGGCTGGAACAGAAGGGCGACCTGGCTACTCTGGAAGTCTGAACATGGCGATCCAGGTCGCCCTGTTCCGCGGGATCAACGTCGGCAAGGCCAAGCGCATCGCCATGGTCGAACTGAAGGCGCTGTTCGGCACGCTGGGCTTCAGCGACGTGCGTACCCTGCTCAACAGCGGGAACGTGGTGTTCGAGGCCGGGCGCAGCCCGCCTGCCGTGAACGCGAAGCGGATCGCCGCCGCGCTCGAAAGGCAAGCCGGTTTTTCGGCGAACACGCTGGTGCTCGACGTGGCGACGCTGCGCGCGGCGGTCGAAGGCAACCCGTTTGCCGGCTGCATCGACGATCCATCGCGCATGCTCGTCGGCTTCTATCTGGCTGCCGACACCACGCCCTTCGAATCGCTGCACCTTGAATCGCGCGACGGCAACTTTGCCGCGGGCGAGCATGCCTGCTACCTCTGGTGCCCCGACGGCATCCTCGAAAGCCCGATCGGAGAAACCCTGGCCAGCGCGGGATTCCGCGACCGCGTCACCACCCGCAACTGGACGACGACACTGAAGCTGTTGGCGCTGGTTGACGCATACCACTGAGCCGGCCGTCCGACCTGCCATGTCGGGTCCAGGCAATGCCGGTTCGAAGCGAGAACGCTCCGCCCATGCACGGGCGGATAACCTTTTTTGCTGGCACGCTGCGTAGCGAACGGCGCAGCCGGTCAAGAAGGTAGCCAAAGAAATGCCTGTCCCCGACGGAGCTGACGTTTCGGGCTGGGCTCGACGGGATTCTTCGACCGCACTTCCGGCTTCGCTGTTCGCACGCGCTTCGCGCAGGCAGTGGGCCAGCAAAAGAAATGAACCCGCCGAAGGCGGAAGCTCTTGAGCTTCCCCCTGTTCGATGCGATCGAAGGCACAAGGCCACGTGATCCCCGCTTCCGCAGACATAACGCCACCAACAGCTCAGTCGATCGGACTCGACGCCGCCGCGAGCAGCGCGCGGATCATCTGCCCCGCCTCGCCTGCCTTCGCCTCGTCGTACCCGAAGCTGTCTTCGTCCATGTAGATCCGCTGGCTGATTTCCAGCTGCACGGCATCGATGCCGTTCGCGGGGTCGCCGTAATGACGGGTGATGTGACCGCCCTTGAAGCGGCCGTTGTGGACCCAACCGTACCGCGATTGCGACGACAGCACGCCTTCCAGCCGCGACTGCAACGCGGGCGAGCAGCTGACGCCATTGGCGGTGCCGAGATTCAGATCAGGCAGGCGGCCGTCGAACAGGAACGGCAGGTCACCCTTGATGGAGTGGCCTTCCCACAGCACCACGCGCCCATGCGCGGCGCGAAGCCGGTCGAGTTCGGCGCGCAGCGCCGTGTGGTACGGCCGCCAGTACGTCTCGACCCGCGCACGCACCTCGTCTTCCGAAGGTTCCTGGCCAGGCAGGTACACCGGCTCGCCGCTGAAGCGCACCACCGGGCACAGGCCGGTGGTGTTCTGGCCGGGGTACAGCGACACATCGTCCTCGGAGCGATTCAGGTCCACCACGTAGCGCGAGAACCGCGGCACGATCATCGAGGCGCCCATCGACTTGGCGAAGGCATAGAGCGTCGACAGGTGCCAGTCGGTATCCGGCACCCGCCGCGCTTCCGGTGTCAGCCGTGCGGCGATGTCGTCGGGAACGCGGGTGCCGTCGTGGGCGACGCTGACCAGTAGCGGCGCGGTGCCGCGATGCAGGGTGAAGGTATCCATGGCGGCATTGTAGGCCCGGCCCTGGATTCGATCCGGGGTGGCCTGGAACTGCCATCGTCCACGCCTGTCGATGGCCGATCCTGTCCGCTGCCGCGCGAACGATCCGCGATGGCGCGCCAGGGCCCGCCCTATCGCATCAACACCAGCTCTTCGGCGCTGGTGGGGTGGATCGCGACCGTGTCGTGCAGGTCGTCCAGGGTGATGCCCTTCTTCATGGCCACCGCGAACCCTTGCAGGATTTCGTCGGCACCCTCGCCCAGCAGGTGGATGCCCACCACCCGGCGCGCCTCGCCCACGCAGACCAGCTTGAACAGGCTGCGCACGGGCCGGTCGGCCAGCGCATGCGCCATCGGCCGGAAATCGACGCGGTACGCATGCACCGCGCCGTCGCCATGGCGGGCGCGCGCCTGGGCCTCGGTCAGGCCCACCGCGCCCAGCGGCGGATGCGCGAAGACCACGGTGGGGATGCCCTCGTAATCCAGCCGCGCGTCCGCCTGGCCGCCGAACACGCGATCCATCGCCTTGCGCGCCGCGGCGATGGCGACCGGCGTCAAGGTCGCCTTGCCGGTCACGTCGCCCACGGCACTGACGTGGTCCAGAGACGCGCGTTGTTGCGCGTCGACCACGACGTTGCAATCACCATCGAGTTCGATGCCGGCGTCTTCCAGCCCGAGTCCGGCGGTGTTGGCCTGCCGGCCCACCGCCGAGATCACCACGTCGTAGGCATCGCTGTGTGCGCCGGCCTGGTCATGCAACCGGAGTCGTTCGCCGTCACGCTCGATCGCGGCCAGCCGATAGCCGAAGGCCAGATGCACGCCCTGCTGCCGGTAGTTTTCCGCCAGCTGCACCGCCAGCTCGTCGTCGGCATGGCTGAGCAGGCGCTCGCTGCGCGCGAACAGGTCGACGCGACTACCCAGGGCCTGCAGCACGCCGGCCAGTTCGACCGCGATGTAGCCGCCGCCGATCATCGCCACCCGCCCGGGCGGATCGCACAAGTCGAAGAAGTCATCGGACGACCACGCCAGCTCGCCACCCGGGATGCCCAGCGCGCGCGGCCGTGCGCCCGTGGCCAGCAGGATATGGCCGGCGCGCAGGCGGGTACCGTCCTCGCACGCCACCGTGTGCGCGTCGTCCAGCCGTCCGCGCGATGGCATCAGCACGATGCCGGCCTCGTCCAGGCGCTTGCGATAGCTGCCGTGGATGCCGTGGATGTAGCGCTGGCGATCGGCGATGAAACCGGCCCAGTCGAAACCCGGCGACGGCGGCACGTCGAACCCCAGCCGCGACGCCAGCGCGATGCGGTCCGCAAGCTCCGACGCGATCCACATCGCCTTCTTCGGCACGCAGCCGACGTTGACGCAGGTGCCGCCCAGCTCACCCGGCTCCAGCAGCGCCACGCGCGCCCCGTGCTGCGCGGCACGGAACGCACCGGCGAGACCGCCGCTGCCGCCGCCCAGCACGACGAGGTCGAAGTCGAGGTCGGCGCCTGCGGTGCTCATGCGAAACGCGACGGTGCGTAGGGCGCGGGATCGATGTGCGTTTCGTCGCCCGTCATCAACTCCGCGACCAGGCGCCCGGTCGCCGGGCTCATGCTGACGCCCAGCATGCCGTGGCCGGTCGCCAGCCACACCTGGCCCAGGCCGGGCGCGGGGCCGATGATGGGCGTGTCGTCCCACGACAGCGGACGCCAGCCGTACCACTCTTCCTGCTTGTCGGCGCCGACGGGCTCGTGCAGGTACTCGGCGGACGCGCGCTCCAGCGCAGCGAGCCTGCGCCGGTTGAGCGTGGCGTCGTACCCGGAGAACTCCATCGTACTGCCGAGCCGGAAGCCGTCTTCCCACACCGTCACGCAGACCTTGCGTTCGTGCAGCGTCAACGGCCGCTTCGGTGCAAGCCCCGGGCGCGAGTAGGTGATCGAATAGCCCTTGCCCGGCTGGATGGCGTTGCGCAGCCAGCGCATGCCCAGCGCCTTGGCCATCAGCGGCGACCACGCACCCGCGGCCAGCAGCACGTCGCGTGCATCCCGCGCACCGTCCGCCGTGGTCACGCGCATGCCATCGCCATGCGCGGTGAGCACGCGCGCCTCGTTGTGTTCCTCGATGGTGCCGCCGCGCTCGCGCACGGCACGGGCCAGTTCGGCCACGTAGCGATCCGGCCGCAGGTGCGCATCGCCCGGATAGCGCACCGCGCCGACGATCCCCTCGCGCAGCGCCGGTTCCTGCCGGTGGTACTCGGCGGCATCGATCACTTCCGAGGCCACGCCCAGCTCCGCCAGCGCCGGCAGCTGCGCGACGTAGGCGTCCATTTCGCGCGCATCGCGGAACACGGTATCGGCGCCGCCTTCTGAGAACCGGCAGTCGAAGCCATAGCGCTGCATCCACTCGGGGAAGGCGGTGCGCGAGGCATTGAGGATCGCGGCGCGCGCCTGTGCCGCACGCTGCCAGTCGCGTGTGTTGCAGCGGCGGGCGAACTGCATCATCCACTGCCACAACGCAGGGTCGGCGGAGGGCTTGACGTAGAACGGCGCGTCCGGCGTCAGCATCCAGCCCATCGCCTTGGTGATCATGCCCGGCGCATACAGCGGGCCGGCATGGCTGGGCGTGAGCGTGCCGCAATTGCCATGGGAGCTGCCGCCGCCGATGCGGCCGGCGTCGACGAGATGAACGCTGCGTCCGCGCTCGAGCAGCGCAAGCGCACTGGCCAGGCCGACGACGCCGGCGCCGACGACGATCACATCACTACGTGGGGTCATGCCGAGAGTGTAGCCATTCAACGCGTGGTTTCATCGTGCACGCCACCGCCAGCGCAACGGCGCGCCACCCGTTCAGCCCATCCGCATCGGCGGACGACGGCCATAGGTCAACCATCGCCACAACCACTCGGCAGGGCCGAAGCGGAAGCGCGCCAGCCACCAGTGGCTCGCCGCCACCTGCAGCGCGAAGAACGCGAATACCAGCAACGGCTGCCAGGCCCGCGGCAGCTGTTCGAAGTAGCCCAGCCCGTAGCCGTAGAAGATCCACGTCATCGCCAGCGACTGCAGCAGGTAGTGGGTCAGCGCCATCCGGCCGGCGGGCGCCAGCCAGGCCAGCAACCCGGCGAAGGGCGAACCCTGCAGCGCGCGCAGGATCCACGCCAGGTAACCCAGCATCATCATCGCGCCACCCAGCATCTGCATGGCGTGTGCGCCCATGGCGCGGGCATCCATCCGCGCGAAGTCCATCGTCGGCTCCAGCCGCCACGCGACCAGGGTCAGCAACACGCCGATCGGGAACACCACCCAGCGCAGGCGGGCAAGGACCCGTGCGTATTCGTGCGGGCGCGCGACCGCACCGCTGCGCGCGAACCACGCGCCGACCAGGAACAGGCCCAGGATGAACGCGCCGAACATCGGCAGCATCTCCATCATCACGCCGAAGTCCCGGAGTCGCTGCGCGGTCGCCTCGGCGTAGCTGCCACTGCCGTAGGCCACGCGTTCGGCCTCGATCAGCGCCGCGATCTTGTCCCCTTGCGCGTCCATCGCCGCCTGGAACTCCGCGGCGCTGTCCGGCTGCATCTGCGCCATCGAGCCGGCGAGCCCACCGGCCAGCATCAATACGCAAGGCAACAGCACGAACGCAACGCCCCATTTGGGCAGGCGCGAGACGGGCGTGCGCCGGAACAACAGCAGCATCAGCAGCCCCAGCAACGCGTAGGTCACCAGGATGTCGCCCGACCAGACCAGCCACGCATGGGCCAGGCCGATCGCCAGCAGGGCCAGCACACGCCGCAGGTAGGTGCCGAAGAACGGCCTGCCGGCGTCCGTGGCCCGCATCAGGATGACCGCGAAGCCCATGCCGAACAGCAGCGAGAACAGCGGGAAGAACTTGCCCTGCACGAACAGGTAGATCAGCGTGTCGACGGTATGGTCGGCGCCGGTCAGCGCCGGATCGACGCCGCTCAGCGAGGCGAACAGCGGCCCGACCATGCCCTCGATGTTCATCAACAGGATGCCGAGCAGCGCGAACCCGCGCAGCACGTCCATGGACTGGATGCGGTCGTCCGCACCCACGGGGCTCAATGCTGCGGAATCGTTCATGCGTGCCGGGCCTCCCCGCCCTGGATGGGTCCGCAGCCGCATGGCCCTCGCCACGCGACCACGGCAGTGCGATGGCTCAGTGCTGGTGGCCGCCTTCGCCGTGCACGTGGCCGTGTTCGATCTCTTCCGGCTGCGCCTCGCGCACGTCGACGATCTCGATGTCGAAATGCAGGTCCTTGCCGGCCATCGGGTGGTTGAGGTCCACGTCGACCACGCTCATGCCCACCTTCTCCACGGTCACCGCGCGCGGGCCGAAGTTGGTATTCAGTACCACCTGCATGCCCGGCGCCAGCTTCTGCTCGCCGAAATGCTTCTTGGGCACGCGCTGGGTCAAGCCATCGCGACGCTCGCCATAGGCCTCGGCCGCCGCGACGTCGGCGGCGAATCGCTCGCCGGCCTCGCGACCCTCCATCGCCTTCTCCAGCCCCGGAATGATGTTGCCGTGGCCGAACAGGATCGCCAGCGGCTCGCGGTCCTTCGAGGACTCGATGGCCTCCTGGCCGGCTTCGGCGACGCTGTAGTGGAAACGGACGACGTGGTCTTTTGCGATTTTCATGGGTGATCCGGAAGACGGCGGCCGCGGCCGCTTGAGGGAATTGCCCGGCGAAGGCACGATGCCGGCATGGAACGCAGGCAGAGTGGCCCACGCAAGGCCGGGCATTATCCAAGTTGCGGCACGGCCGCGCCAATCATCCGGCTCACGGGCCTGTCGGTGCTGCTGCCGTGCCTGCTGCTGGCCGCCTGCGGCCGCAAGGACACCCGCCCCGCCCCGCCCGCCTCCAGCCCGACCGCCAGCCCGGCGACACGGGACTGGCCGGTGGTCCAACCCGGCGACCCCGCCGCCGCCAACGCCGTGCTGATGCGTGCGATCAGTCTGGTCGGCACCCCGTACCGGTACGGGGGAAACACGCCCGAAGGTGGCTTCGATTGCAGCGGGCTGGTCAATTACGTGTTCCGCGACATGCTGGACCTGCGCCTGCCGCGCACCTCGCGGGAACTGGCGGCCTACCAGGGGCCGCGGATCGACCCCCACCGGCTGGCGACAGCCGACCTGGTGTTTTTCGGCAGTGGCGGACAGGTCACCCACGTCGGGATCTATGTCGGCGAAGGCCGCTTCGTGCACGCGCCCAGTACGGGCGGCACGGTGCGGCTCGACCATCTGGACGGCAGCTACTGGCGCAGGAATTACTCGGGCGCACGCCGGGTCCTGCGTTGAAACGTGAAGGAAATCACAGGGTTGCCCACGCAGCGTTAACTTTATTTGAACATTTCACGCCGTCTTCTCGGGCAACATCGCCGCTGCTTTTGACGACGTGAAGCCCGCGTGACGACGACTGACCACCCAACAGGCCGCCCCAACGCCCTCCGCATCCGCCGCTTGCCAGCCTTCGCCTGTGCTTGCGTACTGACCTTCATTGCACTCCCCGCTTTTGCCGGCCCCGGCCTCGTTGCCGACTCGGCCGACCAGCTGCCCGTGAACGACTCCGTGGTGCAGTCGATCGCCCCGGACACCGTGCCGGTGGCAGACCGCAAGCTGCTGTTCGCCAGCGACGTGAACCAGCTGATCGCCGCCCGTACCGAAACCCCGATCCAGGTCGAGCCGGAAGGTCGCGTGCAGCGCATGCTGCGTGGCGCGCTGTCGCTGCTGGGCACGCCCTACCGCTGGGGCGGCACCTCGCCGGATGGCGGCTTCGACTGCAGCGGACTGGTCAACTACGTGTTCCGCACCACCCTGGGCATCGAACTGCCGCGCGTCTCGCGCGACATGGCCCGCGACGGCGAGCGCGTCGAGCGTACCGCCCTGAGCGCCGGCGACCTGGTGTTCTTCAGCCGCCGTGGCCGCACCATCGACCATGTGGGCATCTACCTCGGCGAAGGCCGCTTCGTGCATGCCCCGCGCACCGGCAAGGACGTGATGGTCTCGGAGCTGGACACCGGCTACTGGTCGCAGCGCTTCATGCAGGCGCGTCGCGTCGCCGGGATCGGCAGCTGATCGCTCCGACCGACTGACCGTCCGGATCGAAGGCCGCAGCGATGCGGCCTTTTTCGTGGCTCTTTTCTCGATCGAACGACTGTCGTGCGCTGGCGGCAGGTCCTTGCCTCGGCTGTCCGCCCAGCCCACCGGGAAGTGGAGGCGCCTGCCGGGGCCGCGCCGACCAAGCGGATATCGGGCCGCGACCCGGCGTGGTCCCGGCTGGCGCCCTCTGCGCCCGTGGAGTCGGAACAGGAACCCGGCGCCACGATCTTGCGATGCCCTCCGATGCGCGCCATCCTGCGCAGGCGCATCCCGACCACCGATGCCGAGGGGAACCCGACGTGCTGCGAACGATCCTGGCGATACTCGCCGGCCTGCTGGTCGCACTGGTGACGATCGTCGCGATGGAATACCTCGGGATGTCGCTGTTCCCTGTGCCCGCCGGCGCCACGCTCGAGGACGAAGCCGACCTCGCCCGCCTGGTCGCCGAGGCTCCGACCGGCAAACTGCTGTGGGTCGCGCTGGGATGGGCGCTGGCCGCCCTGCTCGGTGGCTGGACCGCGGCCCGGCTGTCACGCGCCCATCGCCGCGTCGCGGCGCTCTGCGTCGGTGGTTTGATCGTGGTCGGCGTGGGAGCGACCGTCGCCACCATTCCGCATCCGGCGTGGATGGTCGCCACAGGCTTGTTGCTGCCGCTGCCGATCGCCTGGCTGGCTGCACGGCACACCATGCGTGCCGGCATGGCACCACCCCACTCCTGACCCGTTCCCGACAAGAGACCGCCCACCATGCAGGCATCCCTGCTGACCAACCTGCTGCTGCCGCTCGCGCTGGGCGTAATCATGCTCGGCCTCGGCCTGGGCCTGACGATCGACGACTTCAAGCGCGTGGCCCGCTATCCCCGCGCCGTGCTGATCGGGTTGTTCCTGCAGACCGGCGTGTTGCCGTGGGCCGCGTTCGCGCTGGCGCTGCTGTTCAAGTTGCCACCGGAGCTGGCCGTGGGCCTGATGCTGCTGGCCGCCTCGCCGGGCGGTGCCACGGCCAACATCTACAGCCACCTCGCGCACGGCGACGTGGCGCTCAACATCACGCTCACCGCGATCAACAGCCTGCTGTGCCTGCTGACGCTGCCGATCATCCTGAATCTGTCGCTGGAATACTTCCTCGGCGCCGGACAATACGTCCCGCCGCCGGTGCAGAAGATCGTCGAGGTGGCCTCGATCATCGTGATCCCGGTGGCGCTGGGCATGACCATCCGCCACTTCGCCACCGCGTTCGCGCTGCGCATGGAAAAGCCGATCCGCTTGCTGTCGGTCGTCGTGCTGGTGCTGCTGATCGGCGCCGCCGTGGCGCAATCGTGGACGCTGCTGGTCGCCTGGTTCGCGGCGGTCGGCCTGGCCTGCCTGCTGTTCAACCTGGTCAGCATGGGCACCGGCTACCTCGCGCCGCTGGCGATCCGCCTGCCGAAGAAGCAGGCGATCGCGATCGCGATGGAGATCGGCATCCACAACGGTACGCTGGCGATCTTCATCGCGCTCAACGTCCTGCAGAACGCGGCGATGTCGGTGCCGGCCGCGATCTACAGCCTGCTGATGTTCTTCACCGCCGCCGTGTTCGCGTTCTGGGCGTCGCGTCGCAAGGGGACGCAAGAGCCGGGAAGCGCGCCAGCCTGAGCACACGCCACCTGCCAGGGGCATGCACCACGGTCAGACGTAGGCAATCATGCGCCCGGCCACCAGCGCCAGACTCCACAGCAGGATCGAAAGCAACGCCTGGACGCGGGCCGACAGCGGCACCACGTTCCGCCAGCGCCCCAGGTGCCGGCCTTGGAGGACGCGGAACGCAACGGCGTTGGCCAGTCCGAGCGCGACCAGCAGCAGCTTCAGCAGCATGACGCGATTGGCCGCCAAAGCCGTCGCATCCGCGGCCAACAGTGCGATGCCGCTCGCCAGCATCAGCACGCCGCCGGCGACGGCAATCGGCGTCAGCGCGGCGGATACGGCATCCGGGGCGAACGCCTTCCCGTACCCGAGTAGTCGCAGATCGAGCAAGACGATCGGCCCGACCAGCAGCGCCAGGCCGACCAGGTGCAGGACGTTGACGATCGGGTAGTTCCACCCGGCGCGCACCCAGGCGCCCAGCGACGACGCCTCCAGCGCGGCCGCGAGCGCCTGCGGATCCATCCAGCCGGTCCCTGCGGGCCCTCAGCGAAGCTCGACGGTGGTGCCATCGACCACGATGCGCTCGGCACGCAGTTCGCGCGTGCCGTCGAGGCGCGGGTAGGCCTCGATGGTGATGGTCCGCCCCACCGCCAGGCCATCCTGCGGCAAACCGCGCGTTTCCATCCGGGTCGTCGGTGCGAGCACCACGTCCCAACGGTTGCCTTCATGCTCGACCACGACTTCGGCGTGCGGGTTGCGATACCGGACCTCGATCAGCTCCGCGTCGAAGCGCATCGCCTGGTCGGCGTCATAGCTGCTCCACCCGTGGTGGGCAGCGGCAGGCAACGCCACGAACAGGGCGGCAAGGACGAACGGCAGCAGGCGATTGATGCGCATCGGCATTCTCCAGCGGGGTATCGGTGAAGGCCGTGTATAGCGCAACCCGCGTCAAGGGCGCATGCGCATCGCCAGGCCGCGGACGGCCTCAACCATCATCGCGGCCCGCCGGCGACGTCGAGGGGTCGATGCCCACGTTGCTCGAAGCCGCCTCGTACACTTCGTGGTCCAGCAGCCCGGTCTGCTTCGCCACCAGCACCGGCACCAGCACCTGGCCGGTGACGTTGGTCATCGTGCGCATCATGTCGAGGATGCGGTCGATGGCGTAGAGGATGCCGATGGCTTCCAGCGGCAGGCCCGCCGCGCTCAGCACCACGGTCACCATCACCACCGCCGTGCCCGGCACGCCGGCGGTGCCGAAGCTCCCCAGCACCGACGCCAGGGCGATGATGAAGTACTGCCCGGCCGACAGTTCCAGCCCCATGTATTGCGCGATGAATACCGCGGCCAGCGCCGGGTAGATCGCGCCGCACCCGTCCATCTTGATGCTGGCCCCCAGCGGCACGGCGAAACCGGCGTAATCGCGGTTCACGCCCAGGTTGTGCGTGGCCGAGCTGAGCGAGAGCGGCAGCGCGGCGAAGCTGCTGGAAGCGACGAAGCCGACCTGCATCGCCGGCGCCGCGCCGCGGAAGAACTTCAGCGGATTCAACCGGTGCGCCAGCAGCAGTCCGCCGTAGACCACGACGATGTGGAAGGCGCAGGCGACGTACAGCGCGATGACGAACTTGCCCAGCGGAATCAGCTGCTCGAACCCGTACGTGCCCACCAGCGCCGCGATCAGGCCGAAAGTGCCGATGGGCGTGGCTTCCAGCACGAAGCGCGTGACCTGGATCATCAGCTCGCGCGCCTGGTCGAACAGCGAGCGCAGGCCGAGGGTCTTCTCGCCCAGTTTCACCAGTGCGAACCCGATCAGCCCGGCGAAGAAGATCACCTGGAGGATGGTGAAGTTGCTGGGGATGATGATGTTCTGCCCGTCCACGGTCCTGCCCGCGCCCAGCGCCGCCAGCGCGCGGAACGGGTTCTCCGGCACGATGTTGACCAGCACGTCCAGCGGACCGGGCACGTCGCGCGGACGGTAGTTTTCCGCGACCTGCAGGCTGGCGACATCCACGCCGGTGCCGGGCTTCAGCAGCAGGCCGAACGACAAACCCACCGCGACCGCCAGCACCGCGGTGATCGCGAACCAGAGGAAGGTGCGCCCGGCGAGGCCCGCGATCGAACGTTGGCCCGCGAGCGAGCCGACCGCGCTCACCACGGCGAAGAACACCAGCGGGATCGCGATCATCTTGATCAGGTTGACGTACACCGTGCCCAGCGGCCCGAACCAAGCCTGCGCCGCGGGCCCCATCAGCCAGCCGGCCAGTGCGCCCAACACGAAGGCGCCGGCCACGCGCTGCCAGAACGGGATCGCCAACCACGCAGACACCAGTCGCATCGTGCTTCCTCACATACCAAGTCCGCACCTTAGCCGACGCGCCACGCGCTGGCGATCCCGGCGCTGGAACGCCGCGCTGTCATGGCCGGGACACCGGCACGCGGCATAATCCGTGGTTTGTTCTGGGGGACCAGGCTTGATGCACCGGAAACTGGCGATGCCCGCCGCGCTCTTCACTGCCCTGCTGGCCGGCTGCGCCAGCACCGCGCCGGACCGGTCCGCACAGGCCACGCGCTGGCACGTGGACGTCCCCTCGATCCAGCGCCCACAAGGCGAAACCCCCGCGTGGTGGTACCGCAGCGGCGCCGCGCATGCCGCGGCCAATGGCGCGATGTCGGCGCGGGCGAAGAACGTCATCGTGTTCCTTGGCGACGGCATGAGCCTGACCACGGTGGCCGCCGCGCGCATCCTGGAAGGCCAGCGCAACGGCCAGCCGGGCGAAGAGCAACTGCTGTCGTGGGAGCACTTCCCGCAGACCGCGTTCGCCAAGACCTACAACACCGATTCGCAGACGCCGGACTCGGCCGGCACCATGACCGCGATCGCCACCGGCGTGAAATCGCACATGGGCGCGATCGGCGTGGCCTCGGGGTTGCGCAGCGACTGCGCGGGCAGCCTGCAGCGTCCACTACAGTCGTGGCTGCGCCTGGCCGATGCCGCAGGGCTGGCCAGCGGCATCGTCACCACCACGCGCCTCACCCATGCCACGCCCGCAGCACTGTATGCGCACTCGCCAGACCGCAACTGGGAGAGCGACGCCAGCACGCCAGCCGCCGCCCAGGAGGCCGGCTGCCGCGACATCGCCAGCCAGCTGCTCGACTTCGCGCCCGGCCGCGGGCCGGCCGTACTGCTGGGCGGCGGGCGCCGCGAATTCATGCCGGTAACGCAGGGCGATCCCGAAACCCCTGGCAAGGCGGGCCTGCGCGGTGACGGTCGCAACGTCATCGAAGAATGGCGACGACGCAACCCTGGCGGCGCATTTGTCTGGAACCGCGCGCAATTCCGCGCGGTTGGCGGCGCCACGCCCGTGCTCGGCCTGTTCGAGCACGACCACATGCAGTACGACCACGACCGCGACGACAGCGACGCCGGCGAACCCGACCTCGAGGAGATGACACGCTTCGCCATCGACCGCCTCTCGCGCGGCGGCAACGGCTACGTGCTCCTGGTCGAGGGTGGGCGCATCGACCACGCCCACCACGAAGGCAACGCCCATCGCGCGCTGGTCGACACCCTTGCGATGTCGCGTGCGGTTCACGCCGCAGCGGAGATGACGTCCGCCGACGATACGCTGATCATCGTCACCGCCGATCATTCGCATACCCTCGGCTTCGTGGGCTACCCCAAGCGTGGCAACCCGATCCTGGGCAAGGTCCGCGGGCGCATGACCGAGGACGACGATCCCGACCACTACGCGCTCGACGCGCTGGGATTGCCGTACACCACGCTGGTGTACGCCAATGGCCCGGGCTACACCGGTGCCAGCCGCCGCCAGCCCGCGGGACCGAAACGGCACCTGCACCAGCCTGGTGGGTTCCAGCCGGCCACCGGCCGTCCCGACCTGACCGGGGTGGACACCACCGATCCGGATTTCATGCAGGAAGCGCTGGTGCCGATGGCCAGCGAAACGCACGGCGGCGACGACGTGGGCATCTGGTCGCGCGGCCCGGGCAGCCACGCCCTGCGCGGCACCATGGAACAGCACGTGATTTACCACGTCATCGTGCAGTCCATGCCCGCATTGCGCGAACAATTGTGCGCGGACGGGACCTGCAACGCCGAGGGTGTGCCGGTGGAACTGCCGCGGGTCCCCGCGCGCGACAGCGTCGCCGAGTAACCAACGGCTTCCGGCCTTTCCACCCGCCAACCCCTCACCTCCGCGAACACGGGGATCCTTGCAGATGACGGCATGCGACTGTGACGTCCCTGGAGCCCGCGTCCGCGGGGGCGACGCCGCTTGTCGGGGGATCGCACGCCGGCGGGTGGATGACCCACAACAGGTGCCCCAGCCGTACCGCCCCGGGGAAACCACCCGCGCTATGCTGCGTGCATGCCCGTCGCCATCGATCCCCGTCCCGACGTTTGCGAGCGCGTCGCGCGCTACCCGACCGTCGCGCTGGTCCTGCAGGGCGGCGGCGCGCTGGGCGGCTACCAGTGCGGCGTGTACGAAGGCCTGCATGCGGCCGGCCTCCGTCCCAACTGGTTCGCGGGCATTTCCATCGGCGCGATCAACGCCGCCATCCTTGCCGGCAATGCGCCGGAAGATCGCGTCGCGGCGCTGCGCGGCTTCTGGGAACTGATCAGCGAGCCGGGTGGCAACTTCGCCTTGCCGGCAATGGCGGTGCGTGGCGCGATCGCCGCGTTTCCGGACGAGACCGAGCTGCTGGCCTGGGCACGCGGCATGAGCGCATTCGGCGCCCTGCTGCAGGGCCAGCGCGGCTTCTTCGAACCGCGTCTGCTGTCGCCGTTCCTGTTCACCGATGGCAGCCCGCAGTCGACCAGCTTCTACGACACCACGCCGCTGTACGCCACGCTGGAGCGCTTCGTCGACTTCGATCGCATCAACCGCGATGACGAGGTGCGGCTCACCGTGGGTGCCACCGGCATCACCCGCGGCAACTTCCGCTACTTCGACAGCGCACGCGAGGCCATCGGCCCGGAACACATCGTCGCATCCGGTGCGCTGCCGCCAGCGTTTCCCGCGGTGGAGATCGAGGGCGAGTGGTACTGGGACGGCGGCATCGTCTCCAACACGCCGCTGGAATACATCCTGGAATGCCGCCCGCACGAAGATACCCTTGCCCTGCAGGTGGACCTGTGGAGTGCGCGCGGCGAACCGCCGCGGACGATGATGGACGTGCTGGAACGCATGAAGGACATCCGCTTCTCCAGCCGCACCCGGCACGGCACGCAGATGGTGGAACTGGCGCAGCGGCTGCGCACGTCGCTGAAGGAACTGATCGAACGCATCCCCGACCGCAAGCTGCCCGCGCACCTCCAGGATGTCCTGGCGCCCTACCTCGACGACCGCGTGTTCAACATCGTGCACCTGATCTACCAGAGCAAGACGCACGAGCAGCAGCACAAGGACTACGCCTTCGGCCGCATCCCGCTGCGGGAACACTGGGACAGCGGCCTGCGCGACATGGCGCTGACGCTGGACCACCCGGCGTTCTTCGATCTTCCCGATCGCGACATCGGCGTGGCCACCCACGACGTGCATCGGCACGCCAACGGCTGAAATCCCGCGGATGCATTCCTGCGCGCGGTGTCGGTCGCCTGCCGCCTGAGGGATCGCGGTGCCTCGATCCAGCGTACCTGGTGATGCGCCTGTCGCCGGACCAAGCCGTCAGAACGGCTTCGCCAGCACCAGGTAGATCACCGCCAGCAGCAGGAACACCGGGATCTCGTTGAACCAGCGCAACGCCCCGGAGGACGGCAACGCACGTCCGGCAGCCGCGCCCTTCAGCCAGCGCCCCGCGACGATGAAATGCGCGAGCAGCAACGCGACCACAAGCAGCTTGGCGTGCATCCAGCCGCCGCCGATGCGGAAGTGCATCCACAGCACCAGCCCAAGCACGATGGCGAAACCGAACATCACGTGCCCGAAGCGATACAGCCGCCGCCCCATCGTCACCAGTCGCGCGCGCACCGCGGCATCGTCCCCCGCCTCGACCAGGTTGATCAGGATCCGTGGCAGGTAGAACGCCGCCGCCACCCAGGCCATCACGAACAGCAGGTGGAAGGTCTTCGTCCACAGGTAGGCTTGCATCGCGTTGCACTCGCTGCGCGACCCGATCGCGCGATCGGCCCATTGTAGAAGCACGCCATGCGCGCGACCAAGCCCGCGTACTGTCGCGACGGACACGCTGCGGTGGCAACGGGACAAATCGTTCGAAACCGTCACCCCGGCGCAAGCCGGGATGACAAGTGTTGGTCCGTCGATCTACGTGGAGCAGCAATACTGCTGGAAGACCCGGAGGGCGGCTGGCCTGGGTGAGCCGATGCACGCTCGCGCGCCACTGGCGCGCGCATTGTCCAACGCCCGCGCAGCAAGCACCGGCCGGACTTGGCGGCGAAGCGGACAAGCCAGCCGGTTTTCGACAGGACACGGGTGTCCTGTCGAAAAATCCCGTTGAGCCCAACATGCCCGGTCAGCCCTGATCGGGGAAGGGCATTTCTCTGGTTACTTCCTTGACCGGCTGCGCCGTTCGCTTCGCAGTGTGCCAGCACAGAACATGGCCCGCCCTTCAGGGCGAAGCGCTCTTGTGCTTGCATGGCTCCGCCAGCCCCGGCCGTGTGTCGCGCGCATGGCGTGCTCCTACAATGGCGACTGCTCTCCCGCGAACCGCCACATGGACAAGCGCTACGACCAGGCCTACTTCGACCGCTGGTACCGCCGCGGCGACATCGGCGGCGCGCGGCGACTGGCGCGCAAGGTGGCGCTGGCGGTGGCAACGGCCGAATACCACCTCGAACGCCCGCTGCGCAGCGTGCTCGACATCGGCTGCGGCGAAGGCACCTGGCGCGCGCCGCTGCTGAAACTACGGCCGAAGCTGCAGTACCTCGGCTTCGACAGCAGCACCTGGGCCATCGAGCGGCACGGTGCGCGCCGCAACCTGCACTTCGCGCGCTTCGCCGATTTCGCGCACTTGCGGCCGTGCCCTCCCGTGGACCTGCTGGTCTGCAGCGACGTGCTGCACTACCTGCCCGCGCGCGAGATCGACCACGGCCTGCCCGGGCTGGCCGAGCTCTGCGGCGGCGTCGCCTTCCTGGAATGCTTCGCCCGCGAGGACGAGGCCGACGGCGACGACGATGGCTTCGTGCGCCGCCCTGCGACCTTCTACCGCAAGCGCTTCGAAGGCGCAGGTTTCCGCCAGGTCGGCTCGCATTGCTGGCTGTCACCCGTCCTCGCCGATGACGCCGCGGCGCTGGAAACCACGTCCTGAAAGGACGCCAACCGGTTCACCCGCGCACCGGCTGGATCGGATATGCTGCGACGCAGCAACCGCAGTGGACCCTCCCATGCTCCTGTACCAGTTCCACGAACTCGGACGCGCCTGGATGGCGCCCTTCACGTATTGGGCCGAAGCCAACGCCAAGGCGTTTTCCGCTTCGGGCAGCTGGCTGTCGGCATTGGCCGGCGCCGAGCGCATCGCCGCGGCGAACGAGCTGGCCTACCGCATCGGCAAGGACTACGAGAAGCCCGCGTTCGACATCCACGCGGTCGAGGTGGATGGCGCGACCTATCCGGTGGTGGAGAAGATCGCGCTGGACAAGCCGTTCTGCCGCCTGCTGCGCTTCAAGCGCTATACCGACGATGCCGGCAGCATCTCGGAGATGAAGGGCCAGCCGACGGTGCTGATCGTCGCGCCGCTGTCGGGGCACCATTCCACCCTGCTGCGCGACACCGTGCGTACCATGCTCCGCGACCACAAGGTCTACATCACCGACTGGGTCGATGCGCGCATGGTGCCGAAGGAGGCCGGCGCATTCACCCTGGACGACTACGTCGCCTACATCGAGGAGTTCATCCGCCAGATCGGCGCGAAGGACCTGCACGTGATGAGCGTGTGCCAGCCGACCGTACCGGTCCTGGCCGCCGTATCGCTGATGGCCGCGCGTGGCGAAGACACCCCGCGCTCGCTGGTGATGATGGGCGGGCCCATCGATACCCGCGAATCGCCGACCTCGGTCAACAACCTCGCCACGCAAAAGCCGCTGTGGTGGTTCGAGTCCAACCTGATCCATCCGGTGCCGCAAAACTACCCCGGCGCCGGCCGCCGCGTGTACCCGGGCTTCATGCAACACGCCGGTTTCATGGCGATGAACCCCGAACGCCACTTCGTGTCGCACTGGGACTACTACCAGGACCTGTTGAAGGGCGACCTGGACACCACCGACGCGCACCGCCGCTTCTACGACGAATACAACGCCGTGCTGGACATGCCGGCCGAGTACTACCTCGACACCGTGCGCGTGGTGTTCCAGCAGCACCTGCTGCCGCGCGGCGAGTGGGACGTGGCCGGCGAACGCGTCACCCCCGCCGCCATCCGCGGCACCGCCCTGCTGACCATCGAGGGCGAACTGGACGACATTTCCGGCCAGGGCCAGACCCGCGCCGCGCACAAGCTGTGCACCGGCGTCGCCGAAGCGGACCGCAAGCACCTCACCGTCAAGGGCGCCGGCCACTACGGCATCTTCAGTGGCCGCCGCTGGCGCGAGCAGGTCTACCCGCAGGTGCGTGAGTTCATTGCCGGGAATGCGACGGCGGCGACGCGAAAGCCTGCCGCTCGCAAGACCCCCCGCAAGCCCGCTCGAAAAGCCACACGCGGCTGATCGCCACCGGGTGTCAGTCGGCGCAGGCGTCCTGCAGGCCTTCGTACACCCGCCAGCCATCGTCCGTGCGCAGCAGTCGCCAGCCGGACGAGAGCGACAGCGTCCATCCCTGCCCCGTCCACGTGGCGCCGCAGCCTTCGAGCGTCGCGGCATCGACAGTGACGCCGGACCAGTCCGGCGCCATCAGTGCGCCTTCGGTAGCCAACAATTCGCCCCAGGCCGAACGCACGGTCAGGGTGCCGTATACGGTGCCGGCGTCGCCCAGCGGAAACAGCGTGCGCGGGTCGAACGACACCGCAGGATCGCGCATCGGCAACCGCAATGTCAGGCCCTCGACGAAGCGGCTGCGGTAGGCGTCCGCTCGCCGCGCCCTGGCCACCGCGCGTTCGCGCTCGGCGGCACGCACCTCGACGATCCCGTAATCGAGCCCTGCGGTTCCGGCCTCGACTTCACTTGGCGGCAGGGCCTGCGCCAGCAGCGACGGCAGGTCGCTCTGGCCGCCCACCTCCGCGCGCCATCCGTCGCGCCAGCGGTCCAGCAACAGGCCATAGGCCGGCCCGGTGGCGTAGGCCATCGAACGTACGAAGCCGTCGTTCGCATCGGCCGTGTGCAGCGCCTCCAGCAGAGCCGGCGCGGGATCCGCTGCGCTGGCGACGCGTCCGCTGTATTCGGCCAGGCCCTCGTTGCGTTCCAGCCGCGCTTCCTGCGCCAGCACGTCCGTGCCCAGTTCGCCCTGGGCCGACCGGCGCGCCCGGAACGCGAGCGCGGCCTGCGCGTGGCCGCGGGCGGCGGCATCTTTGTCGCTTGCAATCGCCTGCGACAGGGCACGCAACTCCAGTCGCAGCCAGGTGCGGCCCGCCTCCCCGTCCAGGTGCGCGTTGTCGCCCTCTTCCGCCGGCAGGCCCAGCGCGTCCTGCTCGCAGTGCCAGCGTTCGTGCCAGAGCAGGCGCGCGAGCGCGTCGTCGTCATCCGCCAGCGGCAGCATCAGCATCACCATCGGCGCGCCGTCCACCTCGATGCAGGTGTTGGCCGGCAACTGCCCCTCGCGCAGCGCGACGCGCAGCGGCTGGCCCGAAGCCGGGTCGCTGCGCCAGGCCCGGCGCGTCGACGGCTCGATCAGCAGCACCGGCGCGTCCAGCGCCAGACCCCAGAGCGCCTGCGCACGCCGGCCCGATTCCGGATCGTCGGCGATGTCGGCGACGCGGGCCAGGTCCCGTGCGATCTCCGCGGGCACCGGTTCCACCGCCATCGCCATCGCCGTCGTCGCCATCACCAGCGATGCCGCTATCAAGATGGCTTCACGCTTACCCCGCTGCCTGCTCATCTCCCCCTCCCCGGAACGCACGGATGACGAACCGCTCTGGTGCCAACCGGTGCACCATGCCGCCATTCTCACGCGTATTGCGATGTCTTCACCAGCAGGTGCTTCGCGAACAGGCCGTGCAGCCGTCCGATGCCGCGGGCGATATGCATCGTGGCGAACAGCAGGGCGATGCCGACCAGACTGACCACAGGGAGCAGCCACGGCGTCTGCTCGGGCAGGTTCAAACCGAACATCCATACGCTCAACTCGATGCCCGGCAACAGCGTGAGCGGACTGAGTGCGAACGACAACGATACCGCCAACAGCGTCACAGCAATGGTGAAGTACGCGATGCCCAGCGGCAGCATCAGCAGGAAATACAGCAGCGTGCTCCAGGTGCGCGGGTCGGTGAACATGTCGCCGATGCGCTGCCACAGGCTGCGGCCACGCACGGTGTACAGCGGCCGTCGCGGCATGCGTTCGCCCAGCATCACCTCGACGATGCGTCCTTCCACCAGCGACAGCACGCGCACCGAACCGAAGAACAGGATCAGCAGCGGAATGCCGATGATGGTCACCGACAGACCCAGCGACACCGAGAAGCCCGCCACTACCCAGACGAAGTAGAAGATGCCGGTGGCCAGCGCCAGCACCATGTAGAACAGCGAGGCATAGGCGCGCGGGTCGGCGAATACGCCGAAGAACCGTCCCCAGGCAGACTTGCGTACCGGCGGCGGAGGCGGCCGCAGCGCGGTCTGTACCTTCACCTCGGTGTCCCGGTAGATGTCGGCCACCTCGTCGGGCGCGCCGTAACTGGACGCAACGGCGGCGATCACCTCCGCTTCCGACTTGCCGGGGTTTTCGGCCAGTTCGGAACGCAGGTATTCCTCGGCGTCGTACAGCGCGTCCTGGATCAACGCGGGATCGGCCCCGGCCAGCGAGCGGCGAAGATGCGCCAGGTATTCGGGGATCGTGGTCGGCAGGCGTTCGGTGTTCATTCTCGGCTCCCCTCCAGGACGGAATCGACGGAATCGCGGGTGGCGCGCCAGGCGGCGGCCCAGTCGCGCAGCGCGGTGCGGCCCTGCGCGGTGATGCGGTAGTAGCGACGCGGCGGCCCCGCGTCGGACGGTTCGACGAAGCTGTCCAGCAGGCCGGCCGCCTGCAGGTTGCGCAGCACGGGGTACAGCGCGCTCTGCTTGCCGGCGAGCACGCCGTCGCCGCTGCGCTCCAGGGTCTTGGCGATCTGATAGCCGTACATGGGTTCCCCCGAGGCGGCCAGCACCGCCAGCAGCACCAGCGCCACCGTGCCGGCGCTCAGTTCCTTCTGGAACTTGCGCAGCTGCGGGTCACCGATGTCGTCGCCAGCGCCCACGGGCGGCCTCCCTGATGGTGGAGACGATACTATTACTCAGTTCGCTATAGCGGATGTGCCATTAGTCGCCCCCGGCCGGAGTTCGGCCACAATCCGGGGACCGCCCGACGCCGGAGTCCCGATGCCTGTCCTTTCGCCCCTGCGCACCCTCCTGCCTGCCCTGCTGCTGGGCCTCGCCGCGCCAGCCTCCGCCGACGACGCTGCCGGGCCGCCGACCACGCAGCAGGTCCTGGATGCCTCGCAGCCTTCGGACTGGCGTACGCCCGACCCGGCCAACACCCTGTACATGGACCTCGAAGGCGGGCGCGTCGTGATCGAGCTGGCGCCTGCGTTCGCGCCGGAGCACGTGGCCAACATCCGCACCCTGGCCCGCGAGGGCTTCTGGAACGGCACCAGCCTGTACCGCTCGCATGACAACTTCGTGGTGCAGTTCGGCGACGCCGACGCCGACGAACCGGCGCTGGCCAAGTCCATCGGCAGCGCGAAATCCGCACTACCCGCCGAGTTCGAGCGCAGCGCGCGCGGCCTGCCCTTCCATCCGCTGCCGGACCCGGATGGCTGGGCGGCCGAGGTCGGGTTCAGTGACGGCTTCCCCGCCGCCCGCGAGAGCGCCGAGGGCCAGGCCTGGATGGCGCACTGCTATGGCGCGCTGGGTGCGGGGCGCGGCATGGAGGCCGACAGCAGCATCGGCGCCGAACTCTACGTGGTAACCGGGCAATCGCCGCGTCAACTCGACCGGAACATCACCGTCGTGGGTCGCGTGCTGTCGGGCATGGAACTGTTGAGCGCACTGCCGCGCGGCACTGGCCCGCTGGGCTTCTACGAAACCGAGGCAGAGCGCACGCCGATCCCATCGCTGCGCCTTGCCTCGGACGTGCCCGAAGATGAACGCGAACGCATCGAAGTGCTGCGCACCGACACCGCCACGTTCGATGCCTACGTCGAATCGCGGCGCAATCGTCGCGACGCGTTCTACAAGCGCCCTGCGGGCCATGTCGACCTGTGCAACATCGCCATCCCCACGCGCGTGCCATCGGACGGGGAAGGCTGAATCCGCGCCTGCAAATCGTCACGCCGATTTCCCCCGGTGATTCCTACGCTGCGGTCGCCCCCATACGCATCGAGGACCCCATGGCCCAGCTACGACTCCGCATCGCCGGCAGCGACGACCACGCCCGCGCGATCATCAACCTGTTGCAAAGCCTCGAGGGCATCGAGCACGTCGAGGAAACCGACGACCTGATGCCGCACATGGACGATGCCGATTCCAGCTCGGCCGGCCTGCACGACGTGCGCAGCGCCAAGACGCACCAGGTGGAAGTGGAAGTACCCAACCCGTCCACAGCGCGCAAGGTGCGCGAAGCGGTGGAAGCACTGGCATTCGACCTCGACGCCCTGGTCGAGATCGAGGATGACGAAGAAGCGTGACCGCCGGACCCGGGGCGTGAGGGCCGCGGCACGCGCCGCGACCCCTTGGCTCGTCAGCCTTCGGCCGCGGGCAACGCCTCGATGAATTCGACCATGCGCCGGCGCTGCGCCTCGTCGGGCAAGCGCCCGCGCGCAGCCCCGAGGTTGTCCGCCATGTTGCGCGCGCGGCTGGTGGCCGGGGTGACGCAGGTCACCGCCGGATGCGCGGCGACAAACTTGATCATGAACTGCGCCCACGACGTGGCGTCGAACTCCGCCGCCCACTCCGGCAGCGGACGGTCGCCGATGCGGTTCCACAGGCGCGTGCGCCCGAACGGCACGTACACCAGCACGCCGATCTTGCGCTCCAGCGCCAGCGGCAGGATGGTTTCTTCCACATCACGGTTGTCCACCGCGTAGTCGACGCCGATGAAGTCGATGTCCTCGTTGCGCATCGCTTCGATCAGCCGCGGATACGCCGGCTTGCTGGTGGAGGTGACGCCGACGTAGCGGATGCGGCCCTCGGCCTTGTATTCGTTGAGGATGCCCAGTTGGGTCGGAATGTCGGCCAGGTTGTGCACCTGCACCAGGTCCAGCGTGTCCTTGCCGATCAACTTGAACGAATTCTCGATCTGCTCGCGCGCCTTCGCCGGGTCGGCCTTGTCCTCGCCACGCCCGACCACGTTCACCTTCGTGGCCCAGAACAGTTTGTCGGTCAGGCCGAGTTCGCGCGCAATGGTGCCCGCCACCTCCTCGGACGCGCCGTAGCTTGGCGCGGTATCGAACACCGTGCCCCCGCCATCGACCAGCGCCTGCAGCACCTCGCGCAGGGCGGAGACATCTTCGCTTCGCGCAACCTGCGAGAACGTGGCCGAGCTGCCGAGCCCCACCAGCGGCACGCGTTCGCCGGATGACGGAATGGCACGCGTGAGCACGGGGCCGGCACCGGATTCTGCAAACAGGCGGCCCGAAGGCAAGGCGGCCGCCAGCGCGGCGGCAACGGAAAACTTCAGGCAATCGCGACGGGTCGCCATCGACGGTCTCCTTTGATGAATGGGGAAAGAGGTGATGCGTGGGGATGTTTGAGTCTGGCCCAGCGCAGTGCGGGGTTCAACCGACGGAAGTCACTTGACACGGCAGCCGATGATGAATAACTTAACTAATAAGTTAATTGCATAATTAAACAATCATGTCGATCGACAAGGTGTTCGAAGCGCTGGCCTCGCAGCCGCGGCGGGAAATCCTGGCCTACCTGTCCGCGCAGGAACTGACGGCCGGCGAGATCGCCAGTCGCTTCGACATGAGCGCGCCCGCGATTTCCCGCCATCTCTCGGTACTCGAGTCCGCGGGATTGGTCATCGGCCAGCGTCGTGGCCAGTTCGTGCACTACCGGTTGAGGCCGGACAACCTGGTCAATTCGTTGACCGGATTCGCGTTCGAGATCTGCCCCACCGCCGGGCCACTGAAGCGCGAGTCGCGCAAGTTGTCGAAGGCCGCGAAGACACGCTGAGGATCGGCCCATGCCTGCATTCGTCCACAGGACCACGGGATTCCCCCTCGTCCGCATCCCCTCCGGCAACGGCGGCATGGCGGTGGAGGTCTGCCTGGTCGCGCAGCTCCCGCCGGGCACCGGCAACCAGCTGTTCGCCGACGCCGGCCATCGGCAGCGCGGCCATCCCGGTTACATCGACGCCCTCGACGAGCCTTCCACCAAGTTGTTCGGCATCGATCTGGCCCGCGGCGAAGCGACATCGTTGTACTCGTTCACAGTGGACCACGGCGGCCACCCCTTCCATCGCCACGCCGGCCATCGTGTGTTCACCGCCGTCGCCGGCAGCGGTGGCGCGCAGCTGCGTTTCTCGACCATCGCTGACGACGCACTGCGGGCCGACCCCGATGCATTCGCCGGTTCGCTGCACTGCGTGGACGTGGCGCCGGACAGCCTGTTCGTGGTCCGCTTCGGCGGTGGCACCTGGCACCAGTTCGTTCCGCTGCGGCAAGGCAGCCGCCATCCGGCTTTCTTCGCACTGTCTTGCCACACCGACGAACGCGGGGGCATCACGGACCCCGCACTGCTCGCCGCAATCGGCGAGGATCGTGCCAGCATCCCCGCACTGACAGAGCTCCTGCCCGCGCCCGCGGCGGAGCGGCTCGCTGATGGACGGATCGATCCACGCCAAGGCCGCACGACCACCCTCTCCCTCCATGCCGCACCGGACACGCTGCCTGCGCGACTGTGCGCGCGCCTGCGCGATGCCTCGGGACGTGTCCGGCGCGCGATCGCCGCACGCCGCACGTCTCCCGGCTTCATCGGGACGGACCACCGCCACCAGCTGGATGAGCTGGATGCGGTGCCGCACGAATCCCTGCTCGCGAGGCAGTTCGATGAAAGCCATGACCATGACGACATGTTCGTGCTCACGCTGCCTGCCGGCACGGTGCCTCGCGGCGATGCGGGAAACCTGCTGGCCGACGTGCTCGATGGCTTCCTCCACAACCCTCCGACCGGCGTGTCCTGGCTGATGCGGCTGCGCAACGTGCTGGTGAGGCCGTGGCGGTTACGCACCTCGCCGCTGGGGTGCCCTGTGTCCTCCTTGCTCTCGGAGCAACCTGACCAGTTGTTCGCAGGCCGCCACCCGGTGCTCGCGCAGTGCGTACCCGGCGCGCGCTATGCCGAAGTGTTGCTCGGCGCCGACGACAGGCACCTGCAATTCCGCTCCTGCGTCGGCATCGCCATCGACGAAGACGGCGCTGCCCGCATCTGGCTGGGCACGCGCGTGCGTTGCACCAACCTGTTCGGTCGCTTCTACATGGCCGCGATCACCGGCGTGCACCGCCAGTACATTTCCCCGGCGATGCTGCGCATGGCCGTTGCCTACGTCCTCCACGCCCGCACGGAAGCGACGCCTGGTCCCATGGCGATGGCGCGCGGCTAAGGCCCTCGGGACGTTTCACGTCGCCTGCGGCGACGACGGATCCAGAACACCACCCCCGCAACCAGCACCGCGATCGGCAGCAGGAACGCGAATGCCCGGATCGTCCAGGCCACGCCTGCGGCGAGGATGCCGCCGGATTCGCGCAGGGCGACGACGATATCGTTGCGGTTCGATTGGCCGCTGGGCGGCTGGAAGTTGAGCGTAAGCAATTGCGTGTCGATGCGCCTGCGGTGCTGCGCACCTTGTTGCTCGGCCGCTTCCAATTGGGATTCAACCTCGGCCACCTGCCGCGACAGTGCGATCATGTCGGCGACGGCCAGGTCGCGACGCGACTGGAACTCCTGCAGCCGTTCACGCTCGTTGCGCAGCCGCGCGAGGCTGAGCTCGTTGTCGTGCACTGCAACCGCAAGGTCCTCGGCACGCGTGGATCGCTGGCCGATGTCGGCGCCCTCGCTCGCCAGCGCAACCATCGGCTCGACGCCTGTGGGAACGATGCGCATGCCGAGGCTGGCACTGGGATAGTCGCCCCCTTGCTGCTGCACGTTCAACACCACGCACTCGCCAAAGCGGCCTTCGTTGCACGCCGTCTGGGCAGCCTTGAGCTTCGAATCGATGCCAGCGGCAGGCATGCGCACGCCAACGACGTGCTCATAGGCCAGGAACGAACGCAGCCCGGCCTCCTCGCCCGGCGCGCCCCGCGGTGCGACCATGCCGACATCCGCGGTGGCCGCACTGGCGAACCCGTCAGTGTGTTGCGGACGATCGCACGCCGCCAGCGCCACGCACGACAGCGACAGCGCGATGGCGAAACGCCGTGCGTGCGCGGGACGATGGCCCCTGCACCGGGATGCATCGCGAACGAAACCGTTACGACACGGATGGATCGACATCGCCCGCTCCAGCCTGGAAAGCGCGCAGCATAGCGCGCCGGTCAACGTGACTCGCCACCCACTTCGCGATGACCGAGCCGGGAGCGTTCGAGCCACCACAGGGCCGCGGCCAATGCCAACCAGGCGAGGAACCAGGGCCAGGCGCTGGTGGCCTGATGCACCACGCCAACGCGCTCGTCCGACAACGCCGGGCGATCCGGCCGCGCGGCAAGCGCCAGCGTGGCCTCTCGCAGCTCCGCCACACGCACGCCCGGCAGCGCGTCCTTGTTCGACACATGGAACCACTGTCGTTCCGATGGCGTCTCCAGCACATGCCAGCCAGCGCTGCGTGGCCAGAACGCAGCGCAACCGCGTGCGGCGGCATCAGCGACAAGCGCGACGCGACGTCCGTCCGGCGCCAGCACGAAGGCGTCCTGCGCAGGGGTGCAGATCGCCAGCCGCTCGTCGACGCGCCGGGTCCCGATGATCTCCGCGGCATCCCTCGCCCGCGCACGTACCAATGGCGAGAGGCCCGCGTTCCACAGCCCGGCATGCAGGTCGGCATGCCCGGACAGCGGCAATCGCCAGGTGTCCAGCAGGGTCCAGATGCCCACGCGACCCTCGCCACGTGCATGCCACCATCCCGGCGGCGCGCCTTCGGCGGCGAACCGCATCGGCACTGCGCCTGTACCCACGACACGCCAGTCGCGATGCGTCAGCGTGGGTATATCCTCGTCCTGTCCGGTCGTCTCGATCGGCGCATCGTCGCTGCCGGTCCCCCGCCAGGCGTGGATGGCATCGTCGCCAGATAGTATCGGCGCTGGAACACGGACCACCTTGGTGCCACGACCGCCCTCGAAACGCAGGCCATCGCCCTGCAGCGACTGCAATGCCGCGCCAGCCAGCACCGTGTCGGCGCGCACCATGAGGCCGAGCCCGGCATCGACAGCCTGCAGCACCGTCGCGCGACCGCTTCTACCAAGATCGGACCAAGCCCGTGCATCCGCGATCAGCAGGTCATGGCGCGCCAACGCATCCGTCGTGATCGACGGCGCGTCGCCCAGCTGCATGCCTGCGCCCAGCGCAATGCGCGCATCCACGTCGAACCCCGCGTCCTGCAGCCAGCGTCGCAGCGCGCGGGTTTCAGGATTCGGCGCGCCAGCCAGCAGCAGCACGCGCAATCGTGGCGCAGCTTGGACACGAACCGGCACATCGGCGGTTTCGATGCGCACGCCATCGCCATCGCTGACCTGCAGGTCGAACATCGCGCTCCCGGGTGCGAATGCGGGTGCGTGCAGCAGGAACTCACCGCCCTCGTGCACGGCAACCGCATCGACGAGGCGGCCCGCCGGGTCGCGCAGTTCGACCTGCGCCCCGTCGGCACCGGCGACCCTGCCGGACACGGCGAACCGCGCCCCAGCGACCACGTCTTCTTCGACGGCCAGCGCGTGGAGCCCTCGCGGCATCGGCGGGAACGCGGCCTCCATCGCGAAGCCCGCCGCGGCATCGCGGTCGCGGGCAGGCAGTCCGAAGCCGATGAGGTGCAGCGCACGCGTGTCCGGGTATCGCCGCAACGCCGTCGCCAGGTCCGGCACGCGTTCGGCGCCTTGCACGGCGGGCGCTTCCGGCAGCGCAACCACACGCCCCCTTGCCCGCATCGCTTCGCGCGCATCCGCGCCTTCCGCCAGGACCGTCAACACGGCTTCGGCACGGACCGCGCGCTCCGGTGGGAACAGCGTCAGGTACAGCAACCCTGCGAACAGCGGCTGCGCCAGCAACAGCACGATCGGGCGCCATGGCCGGACCTGCCTGCGCAGGCGATGCCAACGCCACGCCACGCGCAGGCACGCGACCGAAGCCGCAACGGCAAGGACCACAGCGGTGGCGAGCGGCAGGTTCATTGCGCGCCCTCCCCTGCCTGCAGCGCATCGAGATAGCGTCGACCGGATGCTCCCGCCGCATCGCGCGGCGCGATGCCCGCCGCCGGGCGCTGCATCGCCGCCCACAGCACCGCACGCAGTGCGTCGAGGCAGCTGCGACACGCTGGGTCGATGCGCAGCGCATCGATCGCCGCCACCAGCGCCAGCGGATCGCGCACACGCGCCGGATGCGTCGCCGCCCAGGCCTGCAGCGCATCGAGTGCGGCGACATCGGGGGTAGCCCCCGTCTCGAGCCCACGCCACGCCGCCAGCACTGGATCGGTGTCGCGTGCGGGCGGTGCGGGCAAGGCGCGCGAAGCGATGCCATCTCGCTTGCCGCCAAGGCGTCGGCTTTCATCCACCGGGGGCAATTGCGACCCAACCCGCGGCAGGTAGATGCGGTCGGCCTGCTGCACCTGCTTGATCAGCTCCAGCGCACGGTTGGCGTAGGGCAGCGCATCCCGTGGCGCGCCCTGGCGCAGGTGCAACTCGGACTGCCACATCTCGCGCAGCGCGCCGCGCAGGATTTCGCGCGTCTTCGGGTCCAGCAGCGTCGCCGCTTCCGGCAGGTCGTGGATGTGGCCGAAGGCTTCGACCACACCACTGCCATCGCCGAAACCGTCGGTGGGTGCCGGGACCGCATGGTCGTGATCGTCGTGGTCGTGGCCATGTCCGTCGCCGGGGCCATGCGCATGGTCGGAATGGTCCTGGCCGTCGTCGTGCGCATGTGGCGAGCCGGGCAGCGAGTCCGGGTCCAGGTCGCTGGTCGGCAAGTCGCTGGTTGGCAAAGACGGCGCCCCTTCGCTTTCTTCGCCCAGGAACTGGCCATAGCGCAGGCGCAGCAGGCGCTGGTCGACGCCGATGGTGTCGGATCGCGCGAGGAAGGCGTCATCCGTCAGGCGTGGTCTTTCCGCGATCAGCGCTTCTGCATCGATGATGATCTGGCGCTGGCTGCGGAAGTACGCCGGCAGGATTTGCCGCGCCAGTCCGTCGAGGCCCTCGGCGCCCAGCGGCGTGCGCTCCGGCCAGCGCAGGATCGCGCTGGCGCTGCGCGCGACCTGCGGCTGCGGCGCGCGGTTGTCGCGCACCTCCAGTCGCACGATCAGGTCCTCGCCACGCTGCACGCCGTAACGCGCCGGATCGAGCGTGGTTTCGAATCGGAGCTGCCGGCGGTCGCCTCGCCCGCGCAGCGCCATGTCATGTTCGATGAAACGGATGTTCTCGCCGGTCCCTTCCGTACGCGTGACCAGCAGGCGCGCGTCGATGGCCAGGCCATGGTCGTCCTCGGCCTCGAATGCCACGGCCCACGCGCGCGGCAGGGGATCGGCCAGGGTCAGGGCCCGTTCCGGCTGTCGCACGCGCACGCGCGGCGGCTGGTCGGGCCGGGCATCGATGCGATGCAGGCTTGCCACCGCGGCATCGCCCTGCACCACCACGCGGTAAAGCATCGAGGCATCCAGGACTGTCTCGGCCAGCCAGTCGCCCTCCTCGCGCCGCAGCGGAATGTCACGATCCTCGTGCGTCCGCAACACGACGCCCTCGGGTTGCGGATCGAAGCGCAGCCGCCATTGCAGGCGCGAACCGACAGGCGCCTGTGCGTCCAGCGAGTCTGTCCGGCTGGCGGCGATGCCGGTGTAGGCGGGCGGCGCGATGTTGAGTGTTGCCGTCTGCAACGCAGGTGGTCCAACAGCTGCCGTGGCACGCGACGCCTGCGTCGCCGTGGACGGCACGATGGTCGCTGCCGGCCATGCCAACGCCCATGCCACGACCAGGACCGCCAATGCCCATGCCGGCACGATGAGGTGCCAGGACCATGCTGGCCGCAGATCCGGCGCCGGGCGATCGCGCAATCGCTGTTGCACGCGCGATTGCTGCAGGCGCTGCAACGGCGACAACGATGCCTGCGGACGCGACAGCAGGTGGGCGCTGTCATCCAGATCGCGCCGTGCGGCGTCGAGCCGTGCCGCTGCCCAAGCGATATCGAACCGGCGCGCCCGCCATGCACCCAGGGCAATTGCCAGCACGCATCCCCCGAGAAACAACACCAAGGCTGCGGTCGTCCCCCACATGCGCCAGGCCAGTGCCGCGAATGCAAGCGCCGCAGCGATGCCTGCCAGCGCGATGCTGGATGTCGCGCGCATGCGCGATGCCTGTGCAAGCCGGCGCAGCACGTCGCTCACGGCCGCACCTCGCGGCGCATCGATGTCGCCAGCCAGCGTTCGGCCAGCACCAGCAGCGCGATCAACAAGGCCAGCCAAGGCCGCAGATCGCGAGGCGCGACCGGCCACGCCATGGGGCTGCGCGTGGGGGCGACTTCGTGCGCATGGGCAACGCCCGGTGCGGGCGTTGCGTCGAACAGCGCCCGCAAATGTTGCGGAAAGCCGGGGTCCAGCAACTGCGGCATCGCATCCGGGGTCATCGGTTGCAGGAGACGCATCATGCGCCCCGCGCCCAACGGGGCCTCCTCGATCAGTGCGACACCCTCAACATCGCGCCAAAGCGTGCGACGCGTTGTTTCCGGCAGTACGATTTCGACATCAAACGCCAGCAGCGCATCCCCACCGCCCTCGATCCAGCCCACGATGCCCGCAGGCAGCGTGCCCGGCGCCAGCCAGGCGAGGCGTTGCGTGCCCGCGTCGAGCGGCACCTGCGCGTCGGCAACATCCAATGGCGCATCGGCAGCATCGCTATCGCGCAATGCGAGCGCGGCCGCACGCAGCGCGCGCACCGGGAACGCATCCGCCTGCCCCGGCGCGTGGCGGATCGCAAGGTCGAATACTTCTGCTTCGACGGCATCCGCAGCCTTTGCGGCACCGCTTTCGATCACTTGCCAGTCGACGTCTCGCGACAGCGAAACGACTGCGCCATCCAACCCCGCGACGCTCGCCGGTACGACCACCCGCAGCGGCGCGTCGGCTGGCAGCCGGGCGTCCAGCTCGCGCAGCAGGCTGGCCAGCGGCGGTCGACGCGATGCCGCAGGCAACGGCGTGTCCACGGCAGGAAATCCCGGCGCGAGCCAGCGCACCTCTGCCGCCTCGCCCTGCACGGCCGCGGATGCAGCGGCAGGATCGACGTCCGGCGCAACGGCGATCCACGGCGTGCGATCGCCGGTGCCGATCAACACCGGATGCGCCAGCCACAACGCCAGCAGCGCCAGCAGCATCAGGCGCAACAGCAGCAACGGCCATTCGTCGAACCGGATCCTGCGTCGTGGCCGTGGCCGCGCGCGCAGCCAGCGCAGGGCCGCGAACACCGTGCGCCGCTGCTGTTCGCGCCGCGCGAGATGCAGCAGCAGCGGGATGCCGAGGGCCAGCAGCGAGGACAGCGCGGCCGGCAGCAGCAACGACAGGCTCATCCAGCGCCACCGGCGTGCGTCGGGAACAGGGTGCGCAACGGCAAGTCCAGCGCCGTGTCCAGATGGCAGGTCGCGTGGCGGATACCGGCCGCATCGAAGCGTGCATGCAACACCCCTTGCGCTTCGCCGAACCTCGCCAGGAACGCCTCGCGCAGTGCGCGGCCGTCGCCGGGCAGTTCCTCGCCGGTCTCGGGATCGATGAAGCGCCTGCCATCGGCGAACGGGAAATCGCGCTCCGCAGCCGTCAGTACCTGGATCACGCAGACCTCGCGCCGGGCGCGCGCCAGGCGCTCGAGCAGCGACACCGGCCCGTCATCGAAGCAGTCGCCGATGTAGACCACCATCTCATCCGCGGCAATGCGTTCCCACAGCGGGCGCCAGGCCTGCTCGCCAGGTACGCCGCCGCCAGCCTGCGCGCCATGCAAGGCGAGCAACGCGCGATCGCGGTGACGCGATCCGGACGATGCAGGCAACCAGGTCGAGCCCGCGTCATGCAGGACGGCCAGGCCGATGCGATCCCCCTGCCGAACCGCAGTTTCGATAATGGCCGCAGCCAACGCTTTTCCGGCATCCAGCCGCATCCAGTCGGGACGGGACTCGTCGGACTGCGCCATCGATGCGCTGGCATCCAGCAGCACCCACACCGCCAGCGGGCTATCTCGCTCGGCTTCGCGCACGAAGAAGCGGTCGCTGCGTGCGTACAGCTTCCAGTCGATCCGCCGCAGTTCGTCCCCGGGCTCGTAGGCCCGGTATTGCGAGAACTCCAGCCCGGCACCACGATCGCGACTGCGATGCTGTCCGCCACCGCGCAACGGGCTGGTGCGGCGCGACGCGATGCGCAAGTCGCACAGCCGCGCCCGCAGTTCGGCGGGCAGGAGGTCGCGGGCCATCCGGCGTCGCTCCGTCAGGCCTTGCTGAAGGGCACTTCGCGCAGCAAGGCGGCCACCACGTCATCCGGACGCTTGCGCTCGGCCTCGGCCGCGAACGACAGCAGCAGGCGATGGCGCAGTACCGGTGCAGCAAGGGCGGCCACGTCCTCGCGCGTCACCGCCAGGCGACCCTGCAACAGCGCGCGCGCCTTGCCGGCCAGTACCAGCGACTGGCCGGCGCGCGGGCCGGCGCCCCAACGCACGTATTCGCGCACCACCGCGGGTGCGTCGTCGCCCGGTCGAGTGGCGCGGACCAGCCGTGCGATCCAGCCGAGCACGTCGTCGCCGACATGCACCTCGCGCACCAGCGCCTGCAGCGCCAGTACGTCCTCACCGCCCATTACCCGCGGCACCTCGACCACGTGCGAGCCAGTGGTCTGCAACAGGATATCGCGCTCCTCCGCCTCGGAGGGATACTCCAGTGCGATGTGCAGCAGGAAGCGGTCCAGCTGCGCCTCCGGCAGCGGGTAGGTACCAGCCTGTTCGATCGGGTTCTGCGTCGCCAGCACGAAGAATGGCGACGGCAGCGCGTGGGTCGTCCCGGCATAGCTGACGGTGTGCTCCTGCATCGCCTCCAGCAGCGCGGATTGCGTCTTCGGCGGCGTGCGGTTCAATTCATCCGCCAACAGCAGGTTGGTGAACACGGGCCCTTGCTGGAAGCGGAAATGGCGATGCCCGGTGCCGTGGTCCTCCTCCAGCAGTTCGGTGCCCAGCAAGTCGCTGGGCATCAGGTCCGGGGTGAACTGCACGCGGCGGAACTGCAGGTCCAGCGCTTCCCCCAGCGTGCGCACCAGCAGGGTTTTGCCCAGGCCGGGCACGCCTTCCAGCAGGCAATGCCCACCGGCAAGCAGGCCGGTCAACAGCTGTTCGACCACGTCGTGCTGGCCGACGATGGCAGTGGCGATGGCATCGCGCAGTGCGTCCAGGCGCGCCAGCCGCGACTGGATTTCGGATTCGGTGAGGGGGGGAGTCATGTCGTTCCTGTGGGGGTGCTCATGCCGTCAGCGCGTAGATCACGATGTTGACCGCGAACTTCGTGTTGTCCTCGGCCAGGAAACGCTTGTTCCGCCAGTCGTAGTCCCACTCGCAGCCGTAGTCCTTGTTGCTGTAGAGCACGCCGAGGCGGCCGTCGATGTGGATGCCCTTCAGGTAGTCGTGCACCAGGTCGTCGCCCCAGCCGTTGAGCTCGAAACTGGTGGCCGGCGGGCCGTCCGGGAAGCGGAAGAAGCTGCTGTAGATCGCGTGCGTGTTCGGCAGTTTCGCCAGGGCACGGGCGCCGAAGATCGACGCCATCTGCGCCTCGAACGATTTGGCGAACAGCCCGTCGATGTCGTGGTTGCAGTCGTCGACGAACACGAAGCCGCCGTTGCGCACATAGCGCTCGAAATTGCGGCGCTCGGCCGGGTTGAACTCGACGAGCTTGTGCCCGGCGAGGTAGCAGAACGGCGCCTGCAACATCTTCGGGTCGGCCAGCTCGACCACGTGCTCCTTGGGATCGACCCGCAGGTTGGTGTAGTCGATCAGCGAGGTGATGATGTTCGACGGCATCCGCTCGTCCACGTCCCAGTCGCCGGAATCGTACTTGAGCCGGGTGAACCAGAAATCGTAGGCGGCCGATTGCGCACGCACCTGCGGCAGCGCCGCGGCTGCGGCGGCGCCGAGCATCATCCGGAGGAATTGCGCGCGATTCATCGACTCAGGACCTTGTCGAATGTCGGATCCGCTAACAACCTACAAATTCGCAGTTCATCCACGTGTTCGCTCTTCCACCCAAATGAACGACATCCTATTCAGACCCGGAGGGCGGCTGGCATGGACGCCAGCCGTTTTTCGACAGGACAGGGGTGTCCTGTCGAAAAATCCCGTCGAGACCGATGCGACTGGTTAGCTCCGTCGGGGAAGGCCCTTTTTCTTTTGGTTACTTTTCTTTGGGCAAGCAAAGAAAAGTAACCCGCCCGTTCATGGGCGGAAGCTCTTGCTCTTGCTTCTTCATGGACAAGAGGAAAAGCAACAGCTTCCGCCCGCTTCGCGGCCGGGTTCATTTCTTTTTGCTGGCCCAAAAAGAAACGAACCAAAGAAAAAGGGCCTTCCCCGACGAAGCTAACGATGGGTCGGAGAGTACGTCGGGATTTTCCGACTCCCCATCCTGGGTCGGTCGGAAAACGCCGCACGTCCATGTGCGGCGCCCTACGGGTCTGGGAGGACCCTCGCGCCGGCATGGGGAATGCAACAGCCACCATCAACCAATACCTGACTCACACCGCATCCGACAACGAGGTGAACGTGAAGTCCCGCAACCGCATCGGCGGGATCATCATCGCGAACCGCGACTCGTCGCCGCTCACGCGGATCGGCCTGCCCAGCTCGTCGATGTTGTTGAGCATGATCACCGGCGACTCGTTGAAACGGAAGTTCTTGATCGGATAACGGACCTGTCCGTTCTCGATGTAGAACGTGCCGTCGCGGGTCAAGCCGGTCAGCAGCACGGTCTGCGGATCGACCATGCGGATGTACCAGGTGCGCGTGACCAGGACACCGCGCTCCGTCTCGCGCACCAGGTCGGCCGTGGACTTGGTGCCGCCGGACATGATCAGGTTGCCGGGCATCGCCCGCTCGGGCACGCCCTGGCGGTTGGCCCAGTAGCGCGAGTACGCCAGGTTGGCCACCTTGCCGTCCTGGATGACCGGCATCGCCGTTCGCGGCAGGCCGTCGCCGTCCCACGGCAGCACCGGCACCTCCGGGTGCGCCGGGTCGCAGACGATGTTCACTCGCGGGTCGAACACCTGCTCGCCCACCTTGTTGCCGCCGCCGCGCTTGGACAGGAAGCTGCGGCCTTCGTCTGCGCTGCGCGCGTCGAAGAAGTTCATCATGAACGAGATCAGCCCGGCCGCGGCGTGCGGTTCCAGGATCACGGTGTACTTGCCCGGTTCCAGCGCGCGCACGTCGGCCGAATCGCGCGCCTTGCGGATGGCGATGTCGACGTTGCGGCCGGCATTGAAGGTCGAGATGTCGGTGACGTTGCGTCCCACCCAACCGGAACCGCGCTCGTCCTCGGTGCGCACGGTGCAGGTGTAGTCGGCACTGGTCGAGGTCTGGTAGCCGAAGTTGCCCTTGCTGTTGGCGATCGCGGTGAAGCCCTGGCTGTCCTCGAGGAAGCCGGCGGCCACCAGTCCGTTGCCGCGGCACGGCAGGATGGAGTCGGCGGCCACCTGGGCGCGGAACTCCGGCGTGATGGCCGCGGTCGCGGCGCTGAACGTGCTGGTCGGCGCATAGGTCTGCTTGCCGATGGCCGGCATGAACTCGGGGTTCTCCGGCGCCAGCCGCGCCAGGTCCTCGGCGCGGCGCACCACGCGTTCCAGCGAGGCGTCGTCGAACTCGTTGGTGGTGGCGGTGCCCACGCGCTTGCCGAACGCGACACTCACGCCCAATTGCACATTCTCGACGATGCCGCTGGTGGACACGTTGTTGCGGGCGAAGCGGATGTTGCCGGCCATGCTGCCGGACAGCGACGCGGTGCACTCGTCGGCCTGCGACAGCGCGATGACCTTGTCGAGGATGGCCTTGGCCTGTGCTTCGGTAAAGATGCTCATGGTGTTGGGTCTCCTGGTCCGGTCAGCCGAGCGAACGGGCCGTGTTGATGACGTTCATGCCGTCGAAGCGCGCCGTGCTCGAACCGTGCGACACGGCCGAAACCTGCGAAGGCTGGCCCTTGCCGTCGAAGAACGAGCCGCCAAGGCGGTAATCGCTGTCGTCGCAGATGGCCGAGCAGCCGTTCCAGAACTCCGGCGTGCGGATCTGGTAGGCCACGTCCTCCAGCATGCGGGTGATGCGACCGTTCTTGATCTCGTAGAACAGCTGGCCGCCGAACTGCGCGTTGTAGCGCTGCTGGTCGATCGAGAACGAACCGTCGCCGATGATGTAGATGCCGTTCTCGACGTTCGAGATCATGTCGGCGACCGACAGCTTGTCCTTGCCCGGCGCCAGCGACACGTTGGGCATGCGCTGGAACTGCACGCTCGACCAGGAATCTGCGTAGCAGCAACCGTCGGACTCGGTCTTGCCGAGGATGTGCGCCTGGTCGCGGATGGTCTGGTAGTCCACCAGCTTGCCGTCCTCCACCAGGTTCCAGCGCTTGCACTTCACGCCTTCGTCGTCGTAGCCGACCGCACCGAGGCTGCCGGGCTGGATCTTGTCGGCGAACAGGGTCACGCGCTCGCTGCCGTACTGGAAGCGCTGCTCGCGCTTGTCCAGCGTGGCAAAACTGGTGCCGGCATAATTGGCCTCGTAGCCAAGCACGCGGTCCAGCTCCAGCGGATGGCCGACGTTCTCGTGGATGGTCAGCCACAGGTGCGAGGGGTCGAGCACCAGGTCGTAGCGGCCGGGCTCGACCGACGGCGCCTTGAGCTTCTCCTGCGCCTGCCTGGCGGCGGCGATGGCGTCCTCGCGCATGTCGTAGGACAGGCCGTAGTTCACGACGCCATTGGGCGAAACGAACTTCTGCGAGGCATCGCCGTCGAGGTATTCGTAACCAAGGCCCATCGGCGAGGACAGCCCGGCACGGGTGCGGAACTTGCCGCTGGCCTTGTCGATCGCGGTCACCGTCATCGGCGCCCAGATGCGATGCACGTCCTGGTCGATGTAGGAGCCGTCGGTGGAGGCGAAGTATTTCTGCTCGTTGACCAGGAAAAGGGTGGAATTGACGAAGCTTGCCCCGGCCTCGATGGCCGCGGCGTTGACGCCCAGCAGCAGTTCCACCTTCTCGGCGATCGGCACTTCCATCGCGTTCTTGCGGATCGGCGTGCGCCACGACACTTCGCCATGGCCCGGCGCGGGCGCCAACTGCACGCGTTCGGTCTGGATCTTCGCGTTGGCCCTGGCGATCGCGGTGGCGCGGCGCGCCGCCTCGGCGATGGCATCGGCCGTCACCGTGTTGGTGGCCGCGAAGCCCCACGCGCCATCGGCGATCACGCGCACGCCGGTACCCAGGGATTCGGCATTGACCACGTTCTGCACCTTGTCCTCGCGGGTCATCACGAACTGGCGCAGGTAGCGGCCGATGCGCACGTCGCAATAGCTGGCTCCGGCCGACGTCGCCGCCTGCAGGGCGGCATCGGCGAGTTGCTTCTTGACCGCGACGTCCAGTGTCGTGAGCAGTTGCTCGGCGGCGATCGCCTTGCCGAGGAAGGATGGCAGCACGAGGCTGCCGACACCAAGGCCGCCGAGGGCCAGGAAGTCGCGACGCTGCAAGGCAGTTCTCCCGGTTTTGTGGCTCCCGCGCAGCGGCGCCGCGCGAAAGGAACGCCGGACCGACCGCGCAAGGCGACCGTCACGGCAACCCGTCGATTCTTGCCGCCATGCCCGATGGGGTCAAATGACTTTCGGCAGGGGTGACGCTGCATGCGTCACGGTCCGGGCCATGCTCCGGCCGCGTCAACCCAGGTTGCGCGCGGTGTTGATGATGTTGATCCCATCGAAGCGCGTCGTCGCCGAGCCGTGCGAGACGGCCGACACCTGCCCGGGCTGGCCCTTGCCGTCGAAGAACGAGCCGCCCAGCCGGAAATCGCGTTCGTCGCAGATCGCTGAACAGGCATTCCAGAACTCGGGGGTGCGGATCTGGTATGCCGCATCCTCGACCAGGCCGGCGATCTCGCCGTTCCTGATCTCATAGAACAACTGCCCGCCGAACTGCGCGTTGTAACGCTGCTGGTCGATGGAATACGAGCCGCGGCCGTGCACGTACAGGCCGCGCTCCACGCCCGACACCATGTCCTTCACGCTCAGCGGCGTCTTGCCCGCCTCCAGCGACACGTTGGGCATGCGCTGGAACTGGATGCTGGACCACGAATCGGCATAACTGCAGCCATCGGATTCGGTCTTGCCCAGCATGTGCACCTGGTCGCGCGTGGCCTGGTAATCGACCAGGATGCCGTCGCGCACCAGGTCCCACTGCTTGGTCTTCACGCCCTCGTCGTCGTAACCGACCGCTCCGAGACTGCCCGGCTGGGTCTTGTCGGCGAAGAAGCTGACGATGTCGCTGCCGTAGCGGTAGCCAGATTCACGTTTGTCGAGGGTGGCAAAGCTGGTGCCGGCGTAGTTGGCCTCATAGCCGAGCACACGGTCGAGTTCCAGCGGGTGGCCGACGTTCTCGTGGATGGTCAGGAACAGGTTGGACGGGTCGACCACCAGGTCGTAGCGGCCCGGTTCGACCGAGCGCGCGGACAGCTTCTCGCGCGCCTGCCGTGCCGCGGCCACCGCATCCTCGCGCATGTCGTAGCTGCGGCCATAGGCCACCACGCCGCCCGGCATCTCGAAGCGTTGAGACGGGTCGGCATCGAGGTATTCGTAGCCCATGCCCATCGGCGCCGAGAGGCCGTCGCGGGTGCGGAACTTGCCGCTGGCCTTGTCCACCGCGGTGGCGGTGAACGGCACCCAGATGCGGTGCACGTCCTGGTCGATGTAGGAGCCGTCGGTGGATGCGAAGTACTTCTGCTCGTTGATCACGAACATGCGCGAGCTGAAGAAGTCCGCGCCGGCCGCCATGGCCGCGGCATTCACCCCCAGCAGCAAGTCCACCTTTTCTTCCAGCGGCACTTCCATGCCGTTGCGCCGGATCGGCGTGCGCCAGGCCACTTCGCCCACGCCGGTCACCGGCGCCAGTTGCACCGGCTCCTCCTGCAGGCGCGCGTTGGCGCGCGCGATCGCAGTGGCGCGACGCGCGGCATCCGCTACCGCTTGCGTGGTGAGCACGTTGGTCGCGGCAAAACCCCAGGCGCCGTTCGCGATGACTCGGATGCCCGCACCCAACGACTCCTCGTTGACCACGTTCTCCACGCGGTCCTCGCGGGTCATCACGTATTGGCGCAGGTAGCGGCCCACGCGCACGTCGCAGTAGCTCGCGCCCGACGAACGCGCGGCTTCCAGCCCGGCATCCGCCAGCGGCTTCTTCAGCGCCGCGTCCATCGGCGTAGCCAGGACCTCCGCCGCCACCGCACGTCCCAACAGGGAAGGCACCAACAGGCTGCCCATGCCGAATCCACCGAGGGCGAGGAAATCACGTCGTTGCACGGGCCTGCTCCACGTCGGGGAAGCCGGGATTCTGGTGCGGTGCCGGTGTCGCGGTCAAACGCCGATGGTCATGGCAGCGCATCCGGCACATGCGAGCCGTGATGCAAGCGCATATCCTCACCACAGACTTCCCATGGAACCCGACATGCGCCGCAGCCTGCCCGCCATCGCCCTCCTCGCCCTTGCCCTGGCCGCCTGCAACGGCAGCGCCGGAGGCGACGCGTCCCGTCCGACGTCCGATACGCATGCGGCATCGCAATCGCAATCGCAGGCCGACATCGCATTCGCAGCATTGTCCGCGCGCTATCTCGACGAGGCGCTGGCGTTCTCCCCGGTGTCTGCGACGCAGATCGGCGACCACCGCTTCGATGCGCAGATCGACGACATGAGCGCCGAGGGCCGAGCGGCATCGGCTGCCTTCAACCGCGCCATGCTGGCCGAACTGGACGCCATCGACGATGCGGCCCTGTCGCGTGAGCACCAGGTGGATGCGCGCATCCTGCGCAACCACCTGCAGTACGCGCTGTGGCAGGAAGAAACATTCCAGTCGTGGGCCTGGGATCCGCAGATCTACAGCGGCCTGGCCGGTGGCGCGATCTACGGCCTGATGGCGCGTGAGTTCGCGCCCCTGCCCGAGCGCATGCGTTCTGCGATGGAGCGCATGGAACGCCTGCCCACGCTGTTCGCACAGGCGCGCGCGAACCTCGATCCGTCACGCGTGCCGAAGACGCATGCCGAGACCGTGGCGCGCCAGAACGCCGGCGTGCTGACCTTGCTGGACACCTTCATCACGCCGAACGCCGGCGAGTTGCAGGGCGCAGACCGCGAGCGCCTGGATGCCGCCGTCGAGACGCTGCGCGACGCCGTCGCCGAACACCAGCAATGGCTGGACGACACGCTGGTGCCGAATGCGACCGGCGAGTTCCGCATCGGCGCCGAGCGCTACGACCAGCAGCTGAAGTTCGCACTCAACGCCTCGCTGTCGCGTGCCGAAATCAAGCAACGTGCCGAAGCCGAGCTGTCGCGCATCCGCGACGAGATGTACGCCGTCGCGCGCACCGTGCTGGCCGACCAGCCCGGCGCACCGGATACACCTGAAAGGCCCGACGAGAACCAGAAGCAGGCGGCGATCGAGGCTGCGATGGAACTCGCCTACGCCGAGCGCCCGGAACGCGATGGCGTGGTCGATTTCGCCAAGCACACGCTGGAGGTCGCCACCGACTTCGTACGCGCCAAAGACCTTGTGACGGTGCCGGACGATCCGGTGAAGATCATCCTGATGCCGGAGTTCCAGCGCGGCTTTTCGGTCGCGTATTGCGATTCGCCCGGCCCGCTGGACAAGGGCCTGGACACCTACTACGCGATCTCGCCGATCCCGGACGAGTGGAGCGAGGCACAGGTCGACTCGTTCCTGCGCGAGTACAACAACTACATGATCCACGTGCTCACCATCCACGAGGCGATGCCGGGGCATTACCTCGAGGGCGCGCATTCGGTGAACCACCCTTCCACGCTGCGCGCCGTGTTCCGCTCCGGCCCCTTTGCCGAAGGCTGGGCGGTCTATACCGAGCGCACCCTGGCCGATGCAGGCTACCTCGACAACGACCCGCTGTTCCGGCTGATGCAGCTGAAGTTCTACGCCCGCGCCGTGGCCAACGCCATCCTCGACCAGGGCATCCACGTGGACAACTGGACGCGGGAACAGGCGATGGACCTCATGGTGCGCCAGACCTTCCAGCAGCAGAGTGAAGCCGACGGCAAGTGGATCCGCGCACAGCTGTCCTCGACCCAGCTGGCGACCTACTTCGTCGGTGCGCAGGAGCATTTCGATGCCCGCCGCGCCGCCGAGGCCAAGCTGGGCGACGGTTTCGACGTGAAGGCCTACCACGACGGCATCCTCGCGCAGGGCGCACCGCCGGTCCGTTTCGCGCGCCAGCTGCTGTTGGGCGAGCCGATCGAGTAGCCGGTGGTGGAGGCGCGCCAGGATCCGCGGACGGACGGCGCGCCGCAAGGCGCGGTACGGCGCGAGCCGCTGCGTCTTCGCGGCGATGCCGCTGCGCGCGAAGCGGACTGGATCGCCGAGGAAATCCCTGTCGCCTTCGCGTTCAATGGCGAGCCGTTCGCGGTGATGATGGCCACGCCTGCGGATATTGCGGACTTCGCCGTGGGGTTCGCCCTCAGCGAAGGCATCGTCGAAACGGCCAATGAACTGCAGATCGAGGCCATCGACACCACGGTCGACGGCATTGCGGTGTCGCTGCGCGTGCCGGCCGCGCGCATGGCCGCCATGTCGGAACGCAAACGCAACATCGAAGGCCGCAGCGGCTGCGGCATCTGCGGCGCGGCGTCGATCGATGCGGTGCTGCGGCCACCACGGCGCGTATCCGGGGGCATCGCCATCGCATCCGGATCCCTTGCTGCCGCACTGATCGAACTGGAGCGCCGGCAGCCGCTGAATGCGCTGACCGGCGCCACCCACGCCGCCGCATGGGCCGATGCCGAAGGCCGGCTGCTGCTGGTACGCGAGGACGTGGGCCGGCACAACGCGCTGGACAAGCTGATTGGTGCCATGCAGGCCGCCGACATCGATGCCGGCAGCGGCTTCTGCGTCGTCACCAGCCGCGCCAGCTACGAAATGGCGATGAAGGCCGCGCAGTCGGGCATGCCGATGCTGGCCGCGATCTCCGCTCCCACCGCACTTGCCATCGCGCTTGCAGACAGCGCCGGCATGACCCTGGTCGGCTTCGCGCGGGGCGATGGCTGCGTGGCCTATGCGCACCCGCATCGCCTGCACGCGTCGCCGCTGGCAGAATCCTCGCCATGAGCGACGAACGCACCCTCCGCGATTACGACGGGCCCGCCGGCGGCTGGGATTCGCTGAAGAGCGTCGCCCGCCACCTGCACGAACAGCACATCCCGGTGCGCGGCGCGAAGACCTTGCTGTCGATGAACCAGCCCGACGGCTTCGACTGCCCGGGTTGCGCCTGGCCCGATCGCGACCACACCTCCACCTTCGAGTTCTGCGAAAACGGCGCCAAGGCGGTGGCCGCCGAAGCGACAGCACTGCGCGCCGGGCCCGAGCTGTTCGCACGCCACGCCGTGACCGAACTTGCACGCTACAGCGACCACTGGCTGGAAGGTCAGGGCCGGTTGACCACGCCGTTGCGCTACGACGCAGCGACGGACAAGTACGTGCCCATCGCGTGGGACGATGCTTTCACCATCATCGCCACACACCTCGATGCCCTGCCCTCGCCGGACCAGGCGATCTTCTACACCTCGGGCCGCACCTCCAACGAGGCCGCGTTCCTGTACCAGCTGTTCGTGCGCCAATACGGCACCAACAACTTCCCCGACTGCTCCAACATGTGCCACGAACCCTCCGGCGCGGCGATGAAGCCGCAGATCGGCGTCGGCAAGGGCACGGTATCGCTGCAGGACTTCGAGCAGGCCGATGCGATCTTCATCTTCGGCCAGAACCCCGGCACCAATCACCCGCGGATGCTCGGCGAACTGCGTGCGGCGGCGAAGCGCGGCGCGGCCATCGTCGCGTTCAACCCGCTGCGCGAACGTGGCCTGGAGAAGTTCGCCGATCCCAAGGACGCGCTGGAGATGCTGCACAACGGCTCCACGCGCATCGCGTCGGACTATTTCCAGTTGCGCATCGGCGGCGACCTCGCCGCGCTCAAGGGCATGATCCGCCATATGCTGGAACGCGATGCCGACGTGTTGGCGTCGGGTGCGCCCTCGCTGCTGGATCGCGCGTTCATCGATGCGCACACCAGCGGCTTCGAGGCATTCGCCGACGACGTGATGGCGGAATCATGGGACACCATCGTTGCCGAATCGGGGCTGACCGAAGCCCAACTGCGCAAGGCTGGCGACATCTACCTCGGCGCAGGCAAGGTCATCGCCTGCTGGGGCATGGGCATCACCCAGCACAAGCATTCGGTGGCGACCATCCAGATGATCGTCAACCTGCTGCTGCTGCGCGGCAACCTCGGTCGTCCGGGTGCAGGCGCCTGTCCGGTGCGTGGCCACAGCAACGTACAGGGCGACCGCACGATGATGATCTGGGAAAAGCCCCCGGTCGCATTCCTCGACAGGTTGCGCGACGTCTTCGGTTTCGAGCCACCGCGCACGGACGGCTACGACACCATCGGCGCCATCGAAGCCATGCGCGACGGGCGCGCGAAGGTGTTCTTCGCGATGGGCGGCAACTTCGCCACCGCCACGCCGGACACCACGGCCACCCACGCGGCGCTCCGCAAGTGCGCGCTGACCGTGCACGTCGCCACAAAGCTCAATCGCAGCCACCTCGTCCATGGCCGTGAGGCGCTGGTTTTGCCCTGCCTGGGCCGCACCGAGATCGACATGCAGGCCACCGGCCCTCAGGCGGTGACCGTCGAGGATTCGATGAGCATGGTGCACCTGTCGGCGGGCATCAATGCGCCCGCCTCGCCGGCGCTGCTGTCGGAGCCGGCCATCGTCGCGCGACTGGCGCAGGCCACCCTGGGCGACCGCGGCCACGTGCCTTGGCGCTGGCTGGTGGAGGACTACGACCGCATCCGCGACCTCATCGCCCGGGTGTTCGACGACTTCCACGACTTCAATGCACGCGTGCGCGTCCCCGGCGGATTCCAGCTACCCAATGGCGCACGCGACCGCAACTGGCACACGGCCGATGGTCGCGCGTCGTTCCGCGCGCATGCCATTCCGGTCGACACTGCCCTGCATCGCGCGCGTGCGGGTCGCGACGCGCCGGTCTTCAACCTCACCACCGTGCGCTCGCACGACCAGTACAACACCACGATCTACGGGCTGAATGATCGCTACCGCGGCGTATCCGGCGAGCGCCGCGTGCTGTTCGCCCATGCCGACGACATCGCCGCACTGGGCATGGCGGCGGGCGACCGGGTGGACCTGGAAAGCCTGGGCGAGGATGGCGTGCGTCGTGTCGCCCGGCATTTCCTGCTGGCCGATTACGACATCCCGCGTGGCTGCCTGGCGGCGTACTACCCGGAGACCAATGGCCTGGTGCCCTTGGAAAGCTTCGCCGACCAGGCGCGCACGCCCACGTCGAAATCGATCCCGGTGCTGGTCCATCGCCCCACACCCGAGGCATCCACCGCGTCGCGCGACATCCCGCTCGATGTCATCGTCTGACCAGGCCCCGTTGCGGACTGCGCTGCTGGCCGAGCTGGCGGCGCACCCCGAGGGCGTGTCGCTGCCACGGCTGTGCAAGCGGCTCGGCGTGCGGATGAGCGTGCTGCTGCGGGAGCTGGCGTGGCTGGGCGATGGCGACATAGGCGGCATCCACGCCGAAGGCCTCGTCCAGGTGTCGTCCGAGGGCGAACGGCAGGTCGCGCGGTTGACCGGCCTCGGGCACGAAGCGGACGGCAGCGGCTGAGCTGGCCATCGCGCGAGGGATGACCTCAGTCGCCGCCTGTCATCGCCGCGATGGCTTCAGCGGCAGGCGCTGGCCTTCCGTGCAGGTAGCCCTGGTAGCGGTCGCAGCCCATTTCGGCCAGTAGGGCCAGCGTCTGCGCGGACTCGACGCCTTCGGCCACCACTTGCGCCCCGATGCCGTGCGCCAGCGATACGGCGGCAGCTGCAAGCTGCCGGCTGCGGGTGTTGACGGTGATGTCCTGGATGAAGCTGCGGTCGAGTTTGACCTCGTCGACCGGGAACTCACGCAGGTAGGCCATCGACGAGTATCCGGTGCCGTAGTCGTCGATGGAGATGGCGACACCCGTCGCATGCAGCTCGCGGAGCACTTCGGACAGTGCCGGCATATCCGATACGAAGGCGGTTTCGGTCACCTCCACCTTCAGCGCAGACGCGGGAACGCCCCACAGTGCCAGCGCTGCCGAAAACGCGGCCACGACATCATCTTCCAGGACCGCGCGCGGAGACAGGTTGATCGAAAAGACCAGCGTTGGATTCTCACGAAGCGCCGGAGCGCAGGCGCGCAACGTCCCATGGAGGCTCCAGTGCGTGAGCGGCCCGATCAACCCGGTCTGTTCGGCCGTGGCGATGAAGCGCTCGGGCGCGACCCATGCATCCCGATGCCGCCAGCGCGCCAGCGACTCGAAACCGTGCAGGCGACCGTCACGCACGGATCGGATTGGCTGCAGCCAGATGGCCAGGTGGTTGGCGGCAATCGCTTCGCGCAGCGCGTCGTGGGACACCAGCTGTCGTTCGACCGAAGAATTGAAGGCATGGCGCTCTGCCGTCTGGACCGCTTCCAGCGTCGCCTCGTCCGCCCGCCGGCAGAGGGTAACCGGATCGGTGCCATCGTGCGGCCGGGTCGCCACGCCCACGGCGATGTTCGCGCGCACGGGGTGGCCGCAGACTTCAAGCGGCGCGCGCGCCGCACGCGAAACTTTTCCCGCGGCAAGCGCGGCGTGCTGGCGCTGCTTCAGGCCGGGCAATACCATCGCAAAATCGCACTCGCCGATGCGGAACAGGCGATCCACCGGTCGCAATGCCTCGCGCAAGCGGTGTTCCAGCGCAGTCGCCAATGCCTCGCCGGCGGCGTATCCGAACAGCATCTCGAAATCACGCAGACGCTGCGTCCGCAGTACCAGCACGCCGATGCAGCCACCGTCACCATCGGTCTCGGCCACGCAGGCAAGCAGCGCGTCGCGATTCAGCATGGCATACCACCCCGGGTGGCGGCGACCGGCATCCTGGACACCTACAGGTACAGCTCGCGCGGATCAAGGCCGTACGCGCCTGGCTCGAGGCCGCGGATGATCTTCAATCGCGACTCTGGCAGCGCCTTCCGATCGGCAAGCATCAGGTCGACCGGGATGAACTGGTCGCGCAGCGCCTTGCTGGCATCGGTCAGCAGCATCAGCGTCGGGCGGAGGCGCCGGACGCGGTTCTGCGCCATCACCACGGCCACTTCCCCACTGTCGAGCTCGACCAGGCTACCCACCGGATAGATGCCCATGCACTGCATGAACTTTTCCACCAGTTCGGCCTGGAAGCCATGCCCGCACTGCCGGTAGAGCTGCTGCAACGCATCGTGCCGCGAAATCGCACGGCGGTACGGCCGATCCGAGATCATGGCGTCATAGCTGTCCACGAGGCCGGCGATCCGGCAATGCAGCGGAATCTCCGTGCCGACCGTTCCCGCCGGGTATCCGCTGCCATCATGCCGTTCGTGATGGCCCTGGATGATCTCGAGCACTGCCACGTCATGCAGGCCCGATGCCGCATACAGCGCTGCACTGGTCTGCACATGCTCGCGCACGATGTGGCGTTGGTCGGCAGGCAGCGGGCCGCCATGGGCAAGTATTTCCGCCGGCACATGGATCATGCCGATATCCATCAGCAGGCAGCCGGCGGCGATATCGGCCAGCTCGGACTCCTCGAGGCCCAGCTCGCGGCCCAAGGCCACCGACAGTGCGCTGCAGTTGACGGCATGTCCGTAGGCGTAATCGTCATGCTTGCGCAGGGCCTGCAGCCAGAAGAACGCATCCGGATGGCGCGCGAGGCTGCCCATGATGGGCTGGACCACGGCATCGGCGACGCGCCGGTCGATCCTGCCGCCTTCGCGCAGGATCGAATAGATCTCCGCCACGCCTGCCGTGGCGCGTTCCAGTGCACTGGCAGCGTGCGGAACGGCGGCGAGCACGTCCACCCGCGGACGCGCCGTGTTCGACGGTGCCCCGGCGCCGGCTGGTCCCGACGCCAAGAGGCCTTCATCCACGTCGACGCTCTTTTCCACATCGATGAAGACGTGCCTGCAACAACGCTTGAGCTGCTCGATTTCGCCTTCCCCCTCGACCAGGAAGCCCTGGAGCAGGAACGGCGTACCAACCCAATCGCGATCGAGCCGGCACACGAACATGCCGGCACGCAGTTGGTCGACCTCGACCCGGCGTTCCTCGATTTGCATCCACTGTTTTCCCGGACCGGCGCCCCAAGACACCGGTCGACATGATGCTGGACAGCAAGTGGAATTAGAAGAGGACACATGGCGTGAGGAAGGGATGAAGGCCAATCCAGTGCGTTCGCTGTACCGCCCACCTTCATCCCCGCCACGGCGCCGAAGAAGTGGCGGAGATGTCGCGGGTCTGCGTCCGATCCTGACAGACACGGGTTCAGCCATTGCCAGTCGCCGCCCCCCATCCCGTCGGGAACTGTCATCCATTCAGCATGACCATCGGCACGCGCCACGATTGGCATCGACACGCAAGCTGCGACAAGATCGTGGCATTCCCCCGGCAGGAGCATGCACATGACCCACCGTCGCGACTTCCTCACCAGCGTCGGCCTTGCTGCCACCGGGCTTGCCCTCGCCCCCCTCGCCGCCTGCAGCCAGGATGCGCCGCGGGTGCCATCGACCCCGCTGGACAAGCCGCTTGGCGCAATCGCCGATGCCACGCCGCTGTCCGCCGCCTTGCTGGCGCGACCGATCCCGTCCTCCGGCGAAATGCTGCCGGTGATCGGTGCCGGCACGTCGGGCAGCTACGAAGTGCCGCTGGCTTCCGGCGAATTCCAGGACCTGCGCGAGGTCGCGAAGGTGTTCTTCGACGGCGGTGCCACCGTGATCGATACGTCGCCCAACTATTCCAATGCAGAAGACGTGGTGGGCGCGCTGCTGGAAGACGGCGGCTGGCGCGACCGCTGCTTCCTGGCCACCAAGCTGGCCGCCGACAGTCGCGATGCGCTGGAACGGCAATGGGCCGATTCACTGCGCCGGCTGCGCACCGATCGCGTGGAGCTGCTGCAGGTCCACAACCTGCGCAACCTCGGCCAGGCCCTGCCCTACGCCCGGGAACTGCAGCAGCAGGGGCTGGCCAAGTACATCGGCATCACCCATTACCTGGAAAGCGGCCATGCCGAAACCGCACGCATCATGCGCGATGAATCACCGGACTTCGTGCAGATCAACTATTCGGTCAATGCGCCGCAGGCGGCGCGCGCGATCTTCCCGTTGGCGCAGGAACGCGGCATCGCCGTGGTCGTGAACCGTGCCTTCGATGACGGCAGGCTGTTCGCGATGGTGCGCGACAAGCCGCTGCCCGGCTGGGCGGATGACGTCGAAGTCACCTCCTGGGCGCAGCTGTTCCTGAAGTTCGTGGTCAGCCATCCGGCGGTCACCGTGGTCATCCCGGCCACGGGCAGGCCCGAGCGGCAGGCCGACAACCTGCGTGGCGGCATCGGTCCACTCCTTGACGAGGAACAGCAGGCCGAACTGGTCCGGACATTCGCGTGATGCCGGCCGGAGTCGTCCATGCGTGAGCGCATCGCCGGGCTGTTCAACCTGCGCCGCGACGAAGTGGCGCCGGTGCTCATCGCCGCGTTCTTCTTCTTCTGCATCCTCACCGCGCTGATGATGCTGCGCCCGGCGCGCGACGCGCTGGGCATGCGCAGCGGCCTCGACAGCATCCGCTGGCTGTTCATCGGTACCGCGGTGGTTACGCTGATGGTCAATCCGATGTTCGGCTGGCTGGTCGCGCGCTTCCGCCGCCTTCAGTTCATTTCCGCCACCTATGTCTTCTTCATCGCCAGCCTGTGCGGATTCTGGGCGTTGCTGGTATTCGCGCCGGGGATGGTCGGCGAACGCAGCGGGCAGGTGTTCTACGTCTGGTTCAGCGTGTTCAACCTGTTCGTGACGATGGTGTTCTGGGCGCTGCTGGCGGACCGCTTCAGCAGCGACCAGGGCAAGCGGTTCTTCGCACTCATCGCGGTGGGCGGCACCCTGGGCGCGATCTTCGGGCCATGGCTGGCATCGCGCCTGGCTGAACCACTGGGCACCGCGAACCTGCTGCTGGTGGCCTCGCTGTTCCTGGCATTGGCGATCGTGGCGGCATGGTTGCTGGTCCGGGTGCGGCCTGACCGCGCCACGCCCCTGGACGCCACGACTGCCGTGGCAACACGCAACGAGGAAGCCGTGCGTATCGGCGGCAACGCCTGGGCGGGCATCCGCGCGGTGTTCTCGTCGCCCTACCTCGCCGGCATCGCCGGCTATGTGCTGCTGATGACGGTGGTGGCGACCTTCATCTATTTCACCCGGCTGCAGATGGTGGCCGCCGCCACCGACGACCTCGACGCGCAAACCGCGATGTTCGGCAACATCGACATGTGGACGCAGGTCGCGGTGCTGTTGCTGCAGCTCACGTTGACCGGCCGCATCATCAAGCGCTTCGGTCTGGGCGTGGCGCTGGCACTGCTGCCGCTGGCGATGGCGCTGGGCTTCATCGGCCTGGCGGTCTACGGCTCGTTCGCCGTGCTGGTCCTGCTGGAAGCGGCCAACCGCGCCTTCCAGCGCGGCCTGACGCGCCCGGCACGCGAGGCGCTGTTCACCGTGGCCAGTCGTGAGGACAAGTACAAGGCCAAGGCCTTCATCGACACCTTCGTCTATCGCGCCGGCGACGTGGTCGGTGCGCAGACCGAAGGCCTGCTGGGCCGGCTGGGACTGGCGCTGGGCGGGCTGGCCAGCGTGGTAGTGCCGCTGGCGGTGGTGTGGGCGGCGCTGGGCCTGTGGCTGGGGCGCGAGCAGAACCGACGCGCCACCGCATCCGTGGTGCTGGCGTCTCCACCCTCCGACGGTGCATCGCCCCGCTGACACCCGTCCAGGGGTTGCGTCGCCATCAGCCTGGCCGCATGTTTCCGCGCTGCGGCCAGCGACGATCCAGCCACACCAGCAGCGCACCGAAGGCGATGAAGACGGCGGTCACGGACAGCGCGTTGCGCAACACCGTGCCGATGCCCAGCGCGCCGACATCGATGAAGGGATAGGGATACTCGCCTGCCCAGCTGCCGCGCCACAGCGCCCAGGCCAGGTAGGCCAGCGGAAACGGCAGCCACCATGCCAGGTCGGTCCACGACAAGCGGCGATGCGGCACCGCCCAGGCCCACCATCCGACGTAGGCCAGGGGCACGGCGTAATGCAACGCCGCGTCGGCCAGCCATTGCGCGCCCTGCGGCTGCCAGAGCGGCCGCAGCACCGTGACGTAAACGAAGCCGACGATGGCGATGTACAGCGCCACCGCACCCAGCGCGCGCGGGCGCGCCATCCATGCCATGTCGCGCCCATGCGCGACCGTGATGCAAGCCAGGGCAACCAGGGTATTGCCGAGGATGGTGAAGTAACTGAAGAAACGGATGGTCGCCAGTGCGGCACCGTCCGGCGCCGCGCGCAGCAACAAGACGTACTGCAGCACCAGCGCCCCGCACGCCAGCCCGGCCACCAGGCCCGCGGTCAACCGCGCCCCTGTTCGCCATCCCCCCATCTCGTGCATGTCCCTTCCCCCGAAAGCGCGTGGCGCGCATCCCGCGCGGCACGGCCGCAAAGCGTCAGCCAACCACCACCTGGTCCCGGCCCGCGCGCTTGGCGGCGTACATCGCCTCGTCGGCGCGCTTGAACATGGCCTCGACCGTATCGTCGCGGCGACGGAACTGGGCCACGCCAATGCTCACCGTCACCGGCAAACCCACCGGCAACATGGCGATCGACTGGCGGACGAACTCGCACTGCAACCGCGCCTCGTCGGCATTGCAATCCGCGAGCAGCAGCACGAACTCCTCGCCGCCATGGCGTGCAGCGAGGCCATTTCCGGCGAACTGCGAGCGCAGCATCCCGCCGATCGCCACCAGCACCTCGTCGCCCATCGCGTGCCCGTGGATATCGTTGATGGTCTTGAAATGGTCGATGTCCAGCATCGCCACCGACAAATGCTGCCCATCGCGCAGCGAACGCTCCATCGCCATCGACAGCGCCGCCGCGAACGCGCGCCGGTTGGGCAGGCCGGTGAGGGGATCGGTGCGGGTCTGCTCGGCCAGGTCCGCGTTCTGCTGCTCCAGTTCGTCCTGGTAGTGCTGCAACTGCTGTTCGTACCATTCTCGCTCGCGCAGCTGCAATCCCAGCGCACGGCTGACGCGACGCAGTTCCAGCAGCCGCGTGACCTGTCGCGACAGCGCCTGCATGGCCTCGACCTGGTAGGGCTCGAGCTGCCGCGGCTTGTCGTCCATCACGCACAGCGTCCCCAGCGCGAACCCCTCGCTGGTCACCAACGGCGCGCCGGCATAGAAACGGATGCCGTCGGGCGCCGTGACATACGGGTTGCCGGAGAAGCGCGCATCGGCGGTGGCGTCGTCGACGATGGTCATCGCATCCGGCTGAAGGATGGCGTGGGCGCAAAATGCGCAGTCGCGGCTGGTCTGCGCGTCGTCGATGCCCACCCGCGCCTTGAACCACTGCCGGTCGCTGTCGACCAGGCTCACCGTGGCCATTGGCACCGCGCAGATCGCCGCGGCGATCGCGACCAGGTCGTCGAAGCCCTGCTCGGGGGCGCTGTCGAGGATGTCGAGGCTCTGCAGCGCCTGCAGCCGCCCCTGCTCGTTGTCCGGTTTGGAGGGTTTGATCATGCCTGGTCGTGACGCGGGCCCGCGCCGAGTATGCCATCGGTACGCGTGTGTCCCGCGTCGGCACCAATCCGGAAACCGCGACCATCCGCACGTTGCGTGCCCGGACGCAGCTATGCTGGCGATTGTCGACCCGTTGCCTCCGCATGACCTCGCACGACCCCGCCCGAACCGCCCACCTGCAGATCCACCTCTGCGTGCTGTTGTGGGGCTTCACCGCCATCCTCGGCAAGCTGATCACCCTGGCGGCCCTGCCGCTGGTGTGGTGGCGCATGCTGTTGGTCGTTGCGGCCCTGCTGCTGGTGCCACGCGTCTGGCGCGGATTGCGCGCGATGCCGGCCCGGTTGATGCTGGCCTATGCGGGCGTCGGCGTGCTGGTGGCCCTGCACTGGCTGACGTTCTACGGCGCGATCAAGCTGGCCAATGCCTCGGTCGCCGCCACCTGCATGGCGCTGGCGACGGTGTTCACCGCGCTGGTGGAACCGCGCCTGGCGAACCGCCGCTTCTCGCGCACCGAGCTGCTGCTCGGCATCGCGGTGCTGCCAGGCGTGGCGATGGTCGTGGGCGGCCTGTCGCCGGACATGCGCATCGGCGTGGCGGTGGGTGCGCTTTCGTCCCTGTTCGTCGCCTTCTTCGCCTCGCTCAACAAGCGATTGGTGCAACACGCCGACCCGCTCACCGTGACCACGGTGGAACTCGGCGCCGGCACAGTCGCACTGACGCTGCTGGCGCCGGCGATGCCGTGGATATTCCCCGCCTTCGCCGGCGACCTGCTGGTGCTGCCATCGACCGGGGATGCCGGTTGGCTGCTGCTGCTCGCCTTCGCCTGCACCCTGTTCCCGTTCGCGCTGTCGTTGGTGGCACTGCGCCACATCAGCGCATTCACCGCACAGATGGCGGTGAACCTGGAGCCGGTCTACGCCATCGTGCTTGCGATGCTGCTGCTGGGCGAACAGCATGAACTGACCGGGCTGTTCTACGCAGGCGTGGCGATCATCCTGATGGCGGTGTTCGCACATCCCCTGCTGCAGCGGCCGCGCCGGATCGACCATGTCGAGGTGCTGGGCACGTCCGAGGCCAAGCGCATCGGCGATTGAATCCAGCCCACGGCGACTGTGACATTCCGCCTGCCGGCGCGAACCACCCGGCATGACAGGCATCACCACCCCCGCAGGCAGCGAGCACATGGACCACACCGGGCGGCGCACGGCACGCGAGACCGAGCAGGCGTTCCCCGCGCTCCTCGATCGCCATCGCGGCATCGTGCTGAAGGTGGCCGCCACCTATGCACGCGATCCGCACGACCGCGCCGACCTGGCGCAGGAGATCGCCGCGCAGCTGTGGCGGGCATGGCCGCGCCATGACGCCACGCGCAGTTTCCCGACCTGGATGTACCGCATCGCGCTGAACGTCGCCATCGACCATGTGCGGGCCACGGCGCGACGCAGCCGCCATTCGGTGCCGCTGGACGAAGCGCTGCACGAGGTCGCCGATCCGGTCGATGCCGGCCATGAGGCGCGCGCCGGCGTACAGGCGCTGCTGCGCTTCATCGACGCACAGAAGCCGCTCGACCGTGCCCTGTTGATGCTCTACCTCGAGGAGTGCAGCACGCGCGAGATCGCCGAGGTACTGGGGCTGTCGGAAAGCAACGTCACCACGAAGGTGAACCGCCTCAAGCAGCGCATCCGCGACCACGTCGCCCGCTGAGACCATCCACACGACTTGCCGATGGACACGACCATGGAACTCGACGAACTCAAGCGCGCCTGGCAGTCGCTGGGCCGCCAGCTGGAACGCCACGACGCGATCCAGCTCCAGCTGCTGCGCGACAGCAAGCTCGACAAGGCCCGCCGCAGCCTGCGCCCGCTGCTCTGGGGGCAATGCCTGCAACTCTTGCTCGGCGTCGGCCTGATCGCGCTGGGCGTGGCCTGCTGGACGCGCAGCACCGACATGCCCGCCCTGCTGGCGACGGGCATTGTGGTGCACGCCTTCGGCGTGGCCCACGTCGCGCTTGCCGGCATCGTCATGGGACTGGCCGGCAGCATCGACTACGGCGCGCCGGTGTTGGATATCCACAAGCGCACGGCGCTGCTGATGCGACTGCAGGCGATCAACGGCCACGTGTGCGGCGCGCCTTGGTGGGTGATGTGGGTCGTGGTGGTGGTGGCCTTCGCCGGGCTGGGCGACGGCATCGACCCCACGGCATCGGTGCCGGCGTGGATATCGATCAGCCTGGCCGTCGGCGTCGCAGGATTGCTGGCGACGTGGGGATGGTCGCTGTGGTCATGGCGCACGCGCCGGCGCGCGATGCCGGGTGCGGACACCGCGGACCGTGCCGACGGTTGCGACGGCATCCGCCGCAGCCAGCGGCACCTCGAGGAACTGGCGCGGTTCGAGCGCGAGTGAACCCGGTCCGTGCGGATACGATCAGCAACGAAAACGGGCGGCATGGGCCGCCCGTCGGGTAGTGCAGACGACGGCAACGATCAGCGCAAGGTGTAGCCGCTGACACGCCAGGTGCGGTCGTCGTCGAGCCGGAACGACACCAGCTCGCGGACCGGCTGCGGCTGGTTGGCGAAGGTGGTCTCGGACTGCACGTTGATGTACAGGCCTTCGGGCACCGGGCCGCCGGCTTCGCCCTGGGTGCGCGAGACCTGAGGGTTGGCGCGGCCGGACACGGCACCCAGCGCAGTGCGATCGCTGGTGATCTGGCGGACGAAGTCGTCCTTCGACACCGCTTGCTGCATCACCGGCGACGCGCCATCCCAGATTTCGCCAATGCGGTTGGCATCGACCAGTTGCATGACCTGAAGCGCCGCCTGGGACATCTCGGCATCCTGGCGCGCAAGCTGTGCCTGCTGTTCCTCGGTCAGTTGCGGTGCCTGTCCGGCCTGGGGCGAAGGCTGCTGGGCGAAAGCGGGGCCGGCGGTCAGGCACAGGGCAGCCACCAGCAGGAAATACGGCATCTTCATGGGATTCTTCTGGCTCCATCCATTGGTTTGGTGCCGGCGAGTTTACGCCAGTCGGCCTCGGCTGCGGCAACCACCCGTGAACCGGCTTCCGCTACGCTTCCGGTCACGTCCCGGCCGCTGCCGCTGTCCTTCTGGTGCGACTCCGGCCGTTCTGGAACCTGAACATGACGATGCCAACGCTCATCCTGCTGATCGCCCTGGCTGCCGCCCTGGGCTGGGCCGTAGCCGTGTACAACCGCCTGGTGCGCCTGCGCAACCAGGTGCGGACCGCATGGGCCGACATCGACGTGCAGCTGATCCGCCGCCACGACCTGGTGCCCCAGCTGGTGTCGGCCGTCGGCGCGTATGCCGGCCACGAACGCGCCGTGCTGGAGGCGGTGACCGAACTGCGCGCGCGCGCGCTGGCAGAGACCGATCGCGCCCGCCTGGCCGGCATGGAAGACGCACTGGAGCGCGCCATCGGCAAACTGCTGGTGCTGAAGGAGGCGTATCCGGACCTCAAGGCCAGCGACAATTTCCAGCAGCTGCAGCGTGATCTGGTGGACGTGGAAGAGCACTTGCAGTACGCCCGCCGCTTCTACAACGGCGCCGTGCGCGAGCACAACGACGCCATCCAGCGTGTCCCAGACCTGCTGCTGGCACGCCCGCTCGGCTTTGTCGCGCAGGATTTCTTCGAAGCCGGCGACGCGCAGCGTGCCGCCATCCGGGTGGAACTGCCATGAGGCACCTGCTTTCCTTGCTGTTCTTCGCGGCGCTGCTCGCGATCGCAACGCCGGTCGCCGCGCAGGAGCGCATCCTGTCCTACGACAGCGACGTGCAGGTCAACGGCGACGCCAGCCTCGACGTGACCGAACGGATCCGCGTACGCGCCGAAGGCAGCCAGATCCGCCGCGGCATCTATCGCGACTTCCCGACGCGCTATCGCGATCGCCGCGGCAATCGCGTGGTGGTGGACCTGGAGGTGCTGGAGGTATTGCGCGACGGGCAACCGGAACCCTGGTTCACCGAACGCCGCGACAACGGCGTGCGCATCAACACCGGCAACGATGACTTCCTGCCGGTACCGGCGGAATTCACCTACACACTGCGCTACCGCACCACCCGGCAACTGGGCTTCTTCGACGCGCATGACGAGTTGTACTGGAATGCGATCGGAACCGGCTGGGACTTCGCCATCGAGGGTGGCACGACCGAAGTGCGCCTGCCGCAGCCCGTGCCGGTCGCCGAGCTCGAAGCCGAGGCCTACACAGGCGTGCAGGGTGCGCAAGGCGATGGCTATGTGGCGGAACTGCCCTCGCCCGGCATCGCGCGCTACACCCTCACCCGCCCGCTGCATCCACGCGAAGGGTTCACCACCGTGCTCTCGTTTCCCAAGGGCGTGGTGATCGAACCGTCGGACGCGCAGAAGGCCTGGTGGCTGTTGCGCGACAACCGCGCCGGCCTGGTCGCGCTGGCCGGCCTGATGGTGCTCCTGGTGTTCAGCATCGTCCGTTGGCGGCAGGTGGGCCGCGATCCGCCTCCGGGGCCCGTCGTGGTGCAGTACGATCCGCCGGACGACCTGTCTCCTTCCGCGCTGCGCTACATCCGGAGACGTGGCCATGACACGCCGTGTTTCTCCGCGGACGTGTTGTCGCTGGCGGTGGGTGGACACCTCGGCATCCATCGCGACAAGGGCCTGCTGAAGGACGACTGGACGCTGGAGCGCACTGGCGCAGGGGGACGCACGCATGGACCCGAGCAGGATGCGCTGCTGTCCCACCTGTTCGCGGGTGGCGACCGTATCGAATTGAAGAACACCAATGCCGCGACGATGCAGAAGGCCATGGCCGCGCACAGCCGCGCGTTGCAGCAGCGGTTCAAGGGACGCATGTTCAATACCAACGGCGGCTCGGCCCTGCTGGCCTTTCTGATCGCGCTGGCGTTCTCCGTGCCCGCCATGATCATCGCCGCGAGCACCGGCTCGGGGCTGCTGCTGGCGATCCCGCTGGTGGCTGCGATGTTCGCGGTTGCTTTCGTGTTCGCCATCCTGGTGGCTGCGCCGACGCAGGAAGGTCGCAGGATGCTCGATCGCATCGAAGGCCTGCGCCGCTACCTCGGCGTGGCCGAGAAACAGGACCTGCAGCGGCTGCAGGGACCCGGTCGCGATGAGCCGGCGCTCGACGCCGCGCGATTCGAGTTCCTGCTGCCGTATGCCGTTGCGCTGGGCGTGGAAGAAGCCTGGACGAAGAAGTTCACGCTGGCCGTCGGCGCTGCTGCAGCAGCCGCCGCCACGTCTGCCATCGCGTGGTACCACGGCAGCGGACGCAGCGGCATTGGCGACCTGGGCAGCTTCAGCAAGTCGATCGGCAGCAGCCTCGCCTCCCAGATCGCATCATCCTCATCGCCACCGGGCAGTTCGTCCGGTGGTGGCGGAGGCGGATTCTCCGGCGGCGGCGGCGGTGGCGGCGGCGGCGGCGGCCGCTGACGTGCCGCACGTGCCGGTCGCACCGTAATTCAACGAGACGACAGGCTGCTGCCCGGGCCGCGGCGGCCCATGCGATCACCCGGGTTGCGCAACGGGCATTGCTTCAACGACAGGCAGCCGCAACCGATGCATCCGTCCAGCTGGTCGCGCAGGCGCTGCAGTCCTTCGATCCGCGCATCCAGTTCCTTCCGCCATGCCCTCGACAGGCGCTTCCAGTCGCTGGCTGTCGGCGCCCGTCCGTCGGGCAGCGTCGACAGCGCCTCGCGGATCTCGAGCAACGACATGCCCGTGTGCTGCGCCGCACGGATCACCGCGATCCGCCGCAGCACGTCACGGGCATAGCGTCGCTGGTTGCCCGCACTGCGCCAGCCGTGGATCAGGCCATTGCGTTCGTAGAAGTGCAGCGTCGAAACCGCCACGCCTGTGCGCGCGGCGACTTCACCGACACCAAGTTCCTGCGGCAATGCCGCTGCACGTGTCGCCTCGCCAGGCATGGCCTCCTCCGCTTGACCTCAATCAATGTTGAGGTTTTACCCTTCCCGGACCGATCCTTCAACCGGAGACCACATGCCTCGCACCACGCCGGCCATCGCCGCGGACACCATGCACGCCATCGCCCTGCTGCGGCATGGCGGCGTCGAACAGCTGCGGTCTCACGTGCTTCCGATCCCGCGGCCCGGACCCGGCCAGCTGCTGCTGCGCGTGCACGCCGCAGGGGTCGGGCGTTGGGACATCCTCGAGCGCGAAGGGGTCTTCGCCCTGCAACGCAATCGCCGCACTCGGTTCCCGCACGTGGGTGGCTCGGAAGGCGCCGGCGTGGTGGTGGCGACGGGCATCCGTGCCGCCGGTTTCGAGGAGGGCGACCGCGTCTACGGCCTGGTCGCCCATCGCAGCCCGATGGCAGGCTTCCACGCCGAGTTCGCGTTGGTGGACACCGACTACGCCCGCCTTGTCCCACGCCGCATGTCGATGGACCAGGCCGCGGTGTTGCCGGTCGACGGCGGCATCGCGCTGCGCGGGTTGCGCGACATCCTGGAGTTGCAAGGTGGCGAGGCGCTGGCTCTGTTCGGCGCCAGTGGCGGGATGGGCCACCTGGCGCTGCAACTCGCCAAGCGGATGGGCGCGCGCGTGCTGGCCATCGCGTCCGGCGAGGACGGCGTGCGCATGGCATCGCGACTGGGTGCCGACGCGGCGATCGATGGCAGGCGCGACGACATTGCAGTCGCCATGCGGCAATTCGCCCCCGGCGGCCTGGATGCCGCGCTGCTGACGGCTGGCGGCGACGGCGCCGCGCAGGTGGTCCGTGCCATGCCCCGGAATGCACGCATGGCATGGCCGCATGGCGTCGTGCCGCCTCCCGAGACAGTCGACTTGCCGCAGGCCAGGGCCTATGCGGCGGGCTACGGCCCTGCATTGATGGAAGACCTGCACGCCCTGGTGGTGCAAGGCCCACTGATGCCCCATGTCTCGCGCCGGTTCCCCCTGGAACGCATCGCCGAAGCGCAGCACGCGCTCGGGGCGCACCACCTCGGCCGCATCGCGGTCTCCACGCTGTGAGTCCGGCCGACGCGGCGCCAAGCGACGACCACCGGGATGCGGGACAATGGCGCCCCGCCCACACCCGGCCATTCTCCGTGTTCCGCTGGTTCGAACGCCGCATCGACCCCTTCCCGAACGACCCGCCCGCGCAGCCTCCCGGCAGCCTGTATGCGTTCTGCCGCCACTACACGCGCGGCACCGAACCCTGGCTGTTGCTGATGGCGCTGACCACGGCCGGCATCGCCATCGCGGAGCTGGCGCTGTACGCCTACGTCGGCTCGCTGGTCGATCGCCTGGGCAGCACCACGCCGGCCACCTTCCTCGAGGCCGAAGGCGCGCGCCTGTTGTGGATGGGCGTGCTGGTCCTGTTCGCCCTGCCGCTCATGGTGCTGCTCAACTCGCTGGTGCAGCACCAGACCCTGCTGGGCAACTTCCCCATGCGCATCCGCTGGAACGTGCATCGCTACCTGCTGCGGCAGTCGATGGGCTATTTCCAGGACGAGTTCGCCGGGCGCATCGCCACCAAGCTGATGCAGACCTCGCTGGCGGTGCGCGAGACGGTGATCAAGCTGCTGGACATCGGCAATTACGTGCTGGTGTTCTTCGTCGGCACGCTGGCGGTGGCCGCCGCCGCCGACTGGCGGATGATGCTGCCGTTCCTGGGCTGGTTCATCGCCTACGCGGGGCTGATGCGCCTGTTCGTGCCGCGGATGGAGCGCATCTCGCGCAGGCAGGCCGATGCCCGCTCGGTGATGACCGGGCGCATCGTCGACAGCTATACCAACATCGCCACGGTCAAGCTGTTCTCGCACTCCCGGCGCGAACAGGCCTACGCACACGAAGCCATGGATGGCTTCCTCAACACCGTGTATCCGCAGATGCGGCTGGCCACGTGGGTCTATGGCCTGCTGTACGCGATGAACATGGTGCTGCTGTTCGCGACCGTCGGCCTGGGCCTGTGGTTGTGGCACCAGGGCGCGGTGACCGCGGGCGCGGTGGCCGTCTCGATCGCGCTGGTGCTGCGCATCCTGGGCATGTCGCAGTGGATCATGTGGGAGCTGTCGGCATTGTTCGAGAACATCGGCACCGTGCACGACGGCATCAACTCGATCTCGCTGCCGCCGACCGTGGACGACGCCCCCGGCGCGCCGGCCCTGGCGCGCGTGCACGGCGACGTGCGCTTCGAGGACGTCAGCTTCCACTATGGCAAGGACAGCGGCGTCATCGAGGGACTGGACCTGCACATCCGCCCGGGCGAGAAGATCGGCGTGGTCGGCCGCTCCGGCGCGGGCAAGTCGACCCTGGTCAACCTGCTGCTGCGCTTCCATGACCGCGAGCGCGGCCGCATCCTCATCGACGGCACCGACATCGCCAGCGTGCAGCAGGACACGCTGCGCGCGCAGGTCGGCGTGGTCACGCAGGACACATCGCTGCTGCACCGCTCGGTACGCGACAACATCCTCTATGGCCGTCCCGACGCCAGCGAGGACGAGATGGTGGAAGCCGCCCGCCAGGCACGCGCGCACGAGTTCATCCTCGAACTGTCCGACAGCCACGGCCGCCGCGGCTACGACGCGCACGTCGGCGAGCGCGGCGTGAAGCTCTCCGGCGGCCAGCGCCAGCGCATCGCCATCGCACGCGTGCTGTTGAAGAACGCGCCGATCCTGGTGCTGGACGAGGCTACGTCGGCACTGGATTCAGAGGTCGAGGCCGCGATCCAGGAGAACTTCCAGCGGCTGATGGAAGGCAAGACGGTCATTGCGATCGCGCACCGGCTGTCGACCATCGCCGCAATGGACAGGCTGATCGTGATGGACCACGGCCGCATCGTCGAACAAGGCGGCCACGATGCGCTGGTGGCGGCCGGCGGGATCTACTCGCAACTGTGGCGGCGGCAGTCGGGTGGGTTCATCGATTGCGGCGGCGAAGCCGCAACGGTCGGCCAGCGAGACGCCAGCGAAGCGTGACCCACAGGCGCGGCTGGCGACGGTTCAGCCGCCGCCGGCCGGCGAAGAGACGCCGGCACCCGCGTCGACGCTCGCCGAGCCCTGTTGCGCCGCATCGGCGCCGGGTGTCGAAAACACATCGGCCACGCTGTCGAACTCCGACAGCGGGCTTTCCGCCGGGCAGGCGCTATCGGGGAAGCCGAAGTCCGCGCGCAGTTCGACGCCGCAGGCATTGAGTGCATCGAGTTCGAGGTCGGGACGCTTGCAGCGCGTGTCGAACGCACGCACGAAGGCGTCGCGCCGCGCCACGAAATCCTGCCCGCACTTGCGCATCAACGCCAGTCGATCCAGGTCGTCCTGCACCGGGTTGATGCCGTCCAGTCCGTACTCCTGCAACTCCTGCGGCGTCAGCAGCCGGAGGTTGCGGTTGGGCACGGCCATCATCAGGTCGGCCACCGCCGTCGCCACGCCGTTGCGCTCGAAGTAATCGCGTACGCGGCCGTAGACCGCGCGCAGTTCGGTGTTCAGTTCGACGCGCGTGGTCGCCGTCGAACTCATGCGGATGATGCGATGGATGCCGACGCGGCCGCTGATCATGCGCACGTCGCCCGCGCCCAGCACGAAGACGCAGGAACTGTGGCACACAGAACCTTCGCGTACCCAGATGGTCCAGCGCGAGCCGCCGATGGCATCGCCGGCTCGGATCGCGTCTTCCACCATGCCGCCGCTGGAGTCGATGTCCAGCACGCGTTTGTCCACGCCGAGGTCGTCGGCCACCAGCGCCACGCGCTGCATCAGTGCGGTGAAATCCGCCGCGATCTTGCCTTCGTAGCGCAGCCGCAGCACGCCGCGCTCCATGCAAGGCGACAGCGCGGCATCGACGGTCTCCCGCTCCAGCCCCGGCAACGGTTCGCCGTCGCCGGCCGCGTAATCCAGCTCGCAACTGATCCGCGCGGTCCCGGAAGCGAGCTCCAACGGTGCCCAATCCATCGGTAGCGGTACGCCCGGCTGCGGCTTCGACACGCCATTGGGCTGCGCGCCGTTGACGGGCTCGACCGGCGCGGTACTGACCGCACCGCCATCTTCCGGGCTGGCCACCTCGACGGTTTCAGCGACAACCGGCACGGCTTCCTGCTGCACCTGGCAGCCCACCGCGACGGCACACAGCAGCGACGGAAGCAGGCAGCGGGCAAGCATCGGAAACGCGGTCCTCGGACGTCGGCTGGGTTGGCCACAAGTGTAGTGGCGCGCCCGTGCGCGAGCCGAACGCGGGATGAACTCAACCCGTGCAGGCCGGAGCCCATGCCCCGCCGCTCCAGCGGTCGATCAGCCGCGCTGCCTGGTGGACGCGGGCATCCGCCCCGGGCGGAGATTCCAGAGCCTGTCGAAGCGGTCGGCACATGCCGCCCCTGGGCATCAGGGGTGGAAAAAGGCCCTGGCCAGCAGGAAGGTGGCCACCGACACCGTCGCGCACAGCACCATGCCCCAGGCCAGGTCCACCACGGTCACCAGCACCGGCCAGTCACGGGTCAGGGCCTGGTTGGTCAGGTCATAAGCGGCATAGGTGACCAGCCCGAAGAACGCGCCGGCGAACAGGGCGTGCCGCCCGGACTCCTTCGCCAGTGCCGGTTGCACCACGAAGAACACGATCCCGGCCACGAACAGCGCGTAGAACAGCCCCGCCGCCAGCCAGTTGGGTTTGTCCGCCAGCAGCCAGCCGATCTGGCTGCGGTAGAACTTCCGCGAAACCACGCCCAGCCACAGCCCGTCCAGCGCGAGGAAGACGGGCAAGGCGATCAGGTAGAGCTTGAGCCACATGGGCCATTCCCGTGGGCAGCGGCGGAGGGTCGCATTGTCCGCCGCTGCCGCGTCGACGCCGCGTTAATTCCCCACGGCGGACGCTGGCCATCCAGTCGGCATGTCGATCCATGCCCCGCCCGTTCGTCGCCCTGGCAGGTACCGCCACAACCGGGCCCTAGCCACCCTTCAACAGGAGTCCTGCGCCATGTCCTATTTCGACGGTTTCGTCATTGCCGTTCCCACGGCCAACAAGCAGCAGTTCATCGACCACGCCACCCAGTTCAACCCGGTGTTCATCGAATTCGGCGCGCTCCGCGTCGTGGAGAACTGGGGCGACGATGTGCCCGACGGCAAGGTCACGGATTTCCGCGGCGCGGTGAAAGCCACCGCCGACGAGACCGTGGTGTTTTCCTTCGTCGAGTGGCCCGACAAGGCCACGCGCGATGCCGGCATGAAGAAGATGATGGAAGACCCGCGGATGGACCCGTCCAATCCCGACAACCCGCCGATGCCGTTCGACGGCAAGCGGATGATCTTCGGCGGCTTCGACAACGTGTTCGATCTGAGCTGATTCCAACCCGGGTGAAACTGCGCACTGCACACCGGCTACAGCGTCGTACGCGCAAGCGTCGGGGCGCACGTCCCGGGCGTGCGGGTGCGCGGCATTCGGGATCAGAGCAATGCGCCCAATGCCCTGGCGAATCCCGCCCCTGCCTGTGGATCGACGCCGAGGTAGAAGTCGGGTTCGATCAGCTCGGCCTCCATCAGCCACCAGCCGCCATCCGCGGCTGGCACCACATCGATGCGTGCGTACAGCAGCGGTGCGTCGATGGCCGCCAGCGTCTGTTCCGCCAGCGCCAACGCGCCCTTGGGCGGTTCCAGCAGTACGGTGTACCGCCCGCCGTGTTCTTCCTGCACGCGGAAATCGCCGGGCACCGGCCGCTTGTTGACCACGTGGCTCAGGCGACCGCCGAAGAACAGCAGGGATGTCTCGCCTGCGCTGGCGATTTCCGGCAGGTAGGGCTGGACCAGCATGGTCATGCCCTCGGCTTCCCGTAGCGCGGCCTCGATCGCGGGATCACCGCGACGAAGGCGTCGGGTCTTCCACGCGCCACCCGAGACCGACGGCTTGACGATCAGTTCGTCGGCCCCGGTTTCGTCGAAGGCCTCTTCGATCTGCGCACGGGTCAGCGCATCGGTCCACTGCGTGTACGGCAGCGGCACGCCGCGCGCGGCGAGTTCCGCGAGGTAGCGCTTGTCGGAATTCCACGCCAGCACACTGGCCGCGTTCGACATCGCGAGGCCTGCGGCCTCCCAGGCGCCGCAGGCGCGCAGCCAGCGCGCGTGGTCCTGGTGGTAGCCCCAGCACAGCAGTGGCAGCACCCGCGCGTAGGCACGCAGGCCGTCGGCGCTGTCGACATGCCCCGTCCATGGCGTGGGCGTGGCGATGATGCCTTCCAGCGACAGCGCGCGTTGCAGCCGTTCCAGCACCCTGCGCCACGGCCCCTCGGCATCCTTGATGGCGGGATCCGGCGTGAGTATGGCGATCTCGGACATGGGCGCTCCGCGCGTGGCTGACGCGCAGTATCGCCGATCCGACGACACTCGCGCCGAAATGCGACGACGCAGGCAACGAGCGGCGGCGGCGCGCAGCGCACGCCGCGATCACACCACCGCGGTCTTCCAGCGTCCGCGGGTGAACAACCACAGCGTGAACAGGCCCACCGCCGTCTCGGATACGAACACGCCCCAGAACACGCCGCTGTGCTGCCAGCCCAGCCCCATCGCAAGCCACCAGCACAGCGGGATCTGGATCAGCCAGAAGAACACCAGGTTGATCTTGGTGGGGGTGACCGTATCGCCGGCGCCGTTGAACGCCTGCACGGCCACCATCCACCAGCCGTACACGAACAACGAGTACGACAGGATGCGCAGCCACTCGCCGCCGATGGCGATGACGCGCGGATCGTCGCTGAAGATCGCCACGATCGGGTCGTGGAACAGGAAGAACGCCAGCGACACGCACACCGTGTAGGCCATGTTGTACCAGCCGATATGCCACACCGCCGATTCGGCGCGCGCAGCCTGCCCGGCGCCAAGGTTCTGGCCGACCAGCGTGGCCGCGGCATTGGACATGCCCCAGGCCGGCATCAGCGTGAACATCATGACGCGGATGGCAATCGTCGCTCCGGCCACCGCCTCGCTGCCGATGCTGGCCAGGATGCGCATCAGGAAGATCCACGCCGTCATCGCCACGATCATCTGGCCGATGCCGCCGAACGAGGTGCGCAGGATGTTCCACAGCACCCCCACGTGCAGCGCCAGCTGAGAGCCCAGCACGCGGATGTGCTTGCCGCCGCGGAACAGGATCCACAGCTGCATCAGCACGCCTACGCCACGGCCGATGTTGGTGGCGATGGCCGCGCCCTCGATGCCCATCGCCGGGATCGGGCCCAGGCCGAAGATCAGGATCGGGTCGAGCACGATGTTCAGGCCGTTGGCCACCCACAGCACGCGCATCGCGATGGCCGCATCGCCGGCGCCGCGGAAGATCGCATTGATCACGAACAGCAGCATGATCACCGCGTTCCCGCCCAGCATCCATTGCGTATAGCGGTAGCCGTGCTCCAGGGTCCAGGCATCCGCGCCCATCAGCCGCAACAGGTCCTGCGCCCAGACGATGCCGATCACGGCGAATGGCATCGACACCAGGACCGCGATCCAGATCGCCTGCACCGCGGAGATCGATGCTTCCTCGCGCCTGTCCTCGCCGACGCGACGCGCCACCACCGCCGTCACCGCCATCGCCAGCCCCATCGCGATGGAGTACAGCAGGAACAGGAAGGTTTCGGTCAGACCCACCGTCGCCACGGCAGACGAGCCGAGCTTGCCCACGAAGAAGATGTCCACCACCGCGAAGGTGGCTTCCAGCACCAGCTCCAGCACCATCGGCACCGACAGCAGGAACACCGCGCGGCGCAGCGGGATGCGGGTGTAGTCGGCATTGGTGCCGCGGATGGCATCGCGCAACGCGGCCCAGGCCGACGCCGGGGGTGCGGGCATCGCCGCCGTGGCCGCGTCCCCGCCGCCGGTCTGTTCCGTACTCATGCCGTGTCCTTGTCGCCGCGCGGGCGGGATGGTAGCAGCGACGCAGGGCGCCCGTGCTCCCGGACACGACGATCAGGACTTTCCGGATTCGACAAACCGGAAGATGGCGATGAGGCGCTTGCGTGCCGCTTGGCCTCCGGTTGCCACACCCGCGGATGGCCAGCGCCAGCGCCGCCTCGAAGCGCTTCCCGCCTGCGTGGGAACCGCGATCACAAGCCGGCCACCATCATCCCGGCGAACGACGGGACCCACCCTCGTTACCGCCCGGTGCGCAGCGTCCATGGATCCCCGCCCGCGTGGGGATGGCGCCTGAGGCATCGGGCATCACGGACCAGGTGAACCGCTCGGTCCTCAGACCACGCCAGGCCTGCGATACAGCGCCGCATTGATACACGCGAATACGCTCACCACGAACCAGCCGAACGGGAACAGCGACAGCGTCAGCAGCCAGGTCACCGCACCGGCGATGCACGCGGCCACGAACCACAACACGGCCGACAGCACCCGACCCTGCACCAGCTGGCCCAACCCGGGGATGAAGAAACTGCAGATGGCCGCGATCACGTTGCCCGCCGAACCTTGTCCACTCATGTGCGTGGTTCCCGCATATCCAGTCGTGTCTCCATCATCGCGCCAAGCATGAATGCGCGACGTGAAAGCATCCCTTGAACCATGGCCCGGGCCGGTGACGGTGCCGACGATGCCACGCGCCCCGATGAACGCCCGCACCCGCCCGCCGGCCCTGGCCGTCCTGTTCCATGGCCACGGCGACGACAGCACCACCTTCGCCGAGGCCGTGCAATTGCATCCCGACTGGCCACAGGCCATCGTCGCCTACCCGCGTGGCGAACCGACGCCCTCCTCCGGAATGCGCGGTTGGCAAGGGCATGGCGGCGAACCCGACGACCGCGACCTCAAGCTGGTCGATCGCCTGCTCGAAGACCTGCAGGATCGCTACGGCGTGCAGCCAGGACGCACGTCTGCCGCCGGTTTCTCCGATGGTGGCCGGTTCCAGTTCGTGCTGATGGACGCGCGGCCCGATGCATTCGCGGCATTCGCGGTGATCGGCACCGTGCGGCCGGATTTCGCCAGCGACTCGCCGCCTCGCCCGGTGCTGTATCTCGATGGCCGCGGCGAAAACCCCGCCGATCGCGGGCATTGGGCGAACCCCGTGCAGGCACTGGTCCGCCACAACCGCACGCAAGGTCCGCTTGCCGACTAGCTGGACTGCTGCAAGCTGCAACCACCCGCGCCGGGAGGCGCGGCGTTCGCCTTCGGCCTGTACGACACCGGCCATGCCTGGCCGTACCGCGGCAACGCATGGCTCAAGGCGTTCTTCAGCCACGACTGGCACGGCACGGGCGATTGAACGACGCCTCGGCCCGTTGCGCCGCCCTGCATGCCGCGGGCAGCGGCATGTCGATCCGTCGCACTCCGGTTCGTCGCCACCCCGGCAGCGCGCGAACGCGCCGCCATGCCCAGATGCAACCGGAGCGCCCGATGAAGATCATCGTCGAAACCCTCGTCCAGACAGACCCCGCGCACGCCTGGCACGTCTACAACACGCCGGCGCACATCGTGCGCTGGAATGCCGCTTCCGACGACTGGCACTCGCCCACCAGCCGCGTGGACCTGCGCGAGGGCGGTACGTTCAGTACGCGCATGGAGGCGAAGGACGGCAGCATGGGCTTCGATTTCGAAGGCACCTACACCCGCGTGCTGCCGCACGAACTGGTCGAATACCGCATGCCGGACGGTCGCGAAGTGACGGTGCGTTTCGAACCGGAGGGCGATGCGGTCCGCGTGCGCGTGGCCTTCGATCCGGATCGCGACTATCCCGCCGAGTACCAGCAGGAAGGCTGGCAGGCGATCCTGGAACGGTTCGGTCGCCATGCGGAAGCCTGCGCATGACGTCGCCGGCGCTGGCGGCGGCCGGCATCGACGCGCATCATGCCGCCTGCCAACCACGGACGCTCCTGCCATGAGTACGCGTGATGCCCGCATCGATGCCTACATCGCCAAGGCCGCCCCGTTCGCGCGGCCCATCCTGGAACACCTGCGCGCGGTGGTGCATGAAGCCTGCCCTGGCGCGGAAGAAACGTTGAAATGGAGCGCCCCGCATTTCACGCACGGCGGAAAGATCCTCGCCGGCATGGCCGCGTTCAAGCAGCACGTCGCCTTCGCCGTGCCGATGCTGGATGCCAGCGACGGCGACGCCGGCAAACGCGGCGAAGCCATGGGCCACTACGGCCGTATCACCGCACTGCCCGACCTGCCCGCCAGGCGCACCCTGGTCGCGCAACTGCGCAAGGCGGCGAAGGCCATCGACGGCGGCGCCACCCTGCCGCGCAGCAAGCGCGCCGCGCCGAAGCCGGCGTTGCCGGCACCGGAAGACTTCACCCGTGCCCTGGCGGAGGATGCCGCCGCCAAACGCCACTTCGCGGCGTTCCCGCCGGGCAAGCAGCGCGACTACGTGGAATGGATCGTCGAAGCCAAACAACCCGCCACGCGCGAACGGCGCATCACGCAAGCGGTGGAATGGATCGCCGAAGGCAAGGCGCGGAACTGGAAGTACGAGAAGTGCTGATGGTGCCGATACGATCGGCACGGCCCGACGCCATCCACCGCCCTGCCCGGGATGCCGCTCAGGCGATGTGGAACCACAGCATCCACGCCGCCATGCCGACCATCATCAGGTTTTCGGACAAGGATACGAACCCGAGCGGTACCCGGCTGCCGCCGCCGACGCACGCGCACTTGATGTCGCGCTTGTCCACGTAAACGGCCTTGAACACCGAGACCGCGCCCACGCCACCAATGAACAACGCCAGCGGCGCCGAGAGCCACGCCAGCGCACCGGCCAGCATCAGTACGCCGGCCAGCCCTTCGGCGAACGGATAGACATACGAATAGGGCACCCAGCGCCGTGCCAGCAGGTCGTAGCCGAGGAACATCGTCGAGAACGCATGCAGGTCCTGCAGCTTCAGCAGCGCCAGCACGCACATGCTCAGCGCGATGAACCATGCAACGGCCTGTCCGGTGAACGGCGTGCCGTGCACGACATGGCTCATCGCCAGCGCCATCAGCGCCGTCATCGCGAACAGCGCGATGACCGGCTGGTAGCTGGTCGCCTTGGGGTCGCGCAGCGGCAGCCCCAGATGCCGTCGCAAGTCCTCATACCCACCAACGCGCTCGCCATCGATGAAGACCTGCGGCGTGGTGCTGACGCCATGCTCGGCCTTGAACGCCTGGTTCCGCGCACTGTCGGCGAGATGGCGATCATCCACCTCGAAGCCTTCGCGCCGCAGCAGATCCACGACTTTCAGGCCCCACGGGCAGAGGTGCTCGCTGGTGACGAGCCGGTACACCGTCGCGCGTTTCCTGGCTTCTGCATTCATCGTAGCTCCCGTTGTGCCACGGACATCCAGCACCTTACGCAGTGCCCGGTGCCAACCCTGTCGAATGCGTCACCCCGCCCGCAGCCGTCCGACGAACGGCGTCCCGGACCGCCATTGATGATCGCGCGCATCAGAACCACAGCCGCACACCGGCCACCACTCGCGTGTCGCGTGCGTGTCCGCCCGCGGCACGCAGGTAGTCGGCGGTGTTGCCATAGGCGCGTTCGTGCACCACGCCGATGTACGGCGCGAAGCGCCGGCTGATCTCGTAGCGCAGGCGCAGGCCGGCCTCGATGCCGCCAAGCCCGGAACCGATGCCTTCCATCGGTTCGTCCTTCAGCGCGACCGAGGCTTCGAACACGGGCTGGAGGATCAGGCGGTTGGTGAAACGCATGTCGTATTCCGCCTCGACCTTGACCTGCACCTGTCCACCGCTACCGGCATAGGCCGTCGCCGACACCTCGAACATGTACGGTGCCAGGCCCTGCACGCCGAGTGCCGCCCAGGTGCGCGAACGCGGGCGCAGCTCCTGCCGCACGCCTGCCACCACGTCCCACCATGGCAGCACGCTGCGGCCGTACAGCGCCTCGACATCGAACGTACCGGTGCGCCCACCCTCGCGCTCGCCACCGCTGCGCAGCCACAGGCGGTCGAGGTCGGTACCGATCCACGCAATCGCCTCCCAACCCTGGCCACTGCCGTCATCGGCGTCCCAGGCTTCGAGGCGATCGAACAGGACCATGTAGTTGACGGGCGAGGCATGTTCCATCGAGTGGTGGTGCAGCGCCGGGAAGGCTGCCGCGATATCCGCCTCGGTGGGCACCGGGATCGGCGTGCGCGGCTCACGTGGCGCTTCCATGCGGCAATGCCCCATCGCGGCGTGCTCCGGCGTGCAGCCGGAGGACACCGGGCCATGTTGCCCCTGCGTTTGCACCGGCGCATCGGGCAAGGTGCAGTGGCCCATCGCCGCGTGCTCTGGCGTGCAGGGAAATGCATCCGGTTCCGCATGCCACTCATGCAACGGATTTTCGGCTTCCGACAACTGGCAATGTCCCATTGCCGCGTGTTCGGGCGTGCAGCGGGACGATGCCGGTTCGTGTTGCCCATGCGCCTGCACCGACGCGTCGGGCAACGTGCAGTGCCCCATCGCCGCATGCTCCGGCGTGCAACCAGTCGCGCCCGGTTGTTGATGCTGGCCGTGCGACGCCTTCGGTGCTTCCGGCAACGTGCAGTGTCCCATCGCCGCGTGTTCCGGCGTGCAACCGGACGAAGCTGGTTGGTGTTGCCCATGCCTCTGCACCGGCGCATCGGGCAACGCGCAATGCCCCATCGCTGCATGCTCGGCAGTGCAGGCAGGCGCCGCCGGGGGCGACTGTGCTTGCGAGTCCGCTGCCGGCGCCATGCCGATCGCGATGACGAAGACCAGGCCGGGGATGAGGTGCTTCATGCTTCCACCCTCACTTCGCGCATCATGCCCGCTTCCATGTGGTACAGCAGGTGGCAATGGAACGCCCAGCGGCCGAGGGCGTCGGCGCGCACGCGGAAACTGCGCTTGCTGCCCGGCGGCATGTCCACGGTGTGCTTGCGCACCCTGAAATTGCCATCGGCATCCTCCACGTCGCTCCACATGCCGTGCAGGTGGATCGGGTGCGCCATCATGGTGTCGTTGACCAGCACGATGCGCATCCGCTCGCCGTAGTTCAGCCGCAACGGTTCGGCGCCCGCGAAGGGGATGCCGTCGAACGACCACGCGAACTTCTCCATGTGCCCGGTGAGGTGCAGTTCGACGTCGCGGCCGGGGTCGCGGCCGTCCTCGTCCCCGGCCACGCTGTGCAGGTCGGCATAGGTCAACACGCGGCGGCCGTTGTCGCGCAGCCCGATGCCCGGATCGTCCAGCCGGTGCGTGGGCGTCATGGTCTGCATGTCCACCAGCGGATTGCGCGTTTCGCTGGCCGGATGCGCCTGCATGCCCGCGCCGTGCGCGCCATGGCCCGCAGGCATGTCGTGGCCTGCGTGCGCGTCGTGCGCACCATGGCCGGCATGCGCATCGTTTCCGCCGTGCACGGCTGGGGCACCGTGCGCACCATGCGCGCCGTGGCCGCCGTGGCCGCCATGGCCGCCATGGCCCATGTCGTCCATGGTCAGCAGCGGGCGCGGGTCGTTCGCCGGTACCGGCGCTTCCAGCCCCGCGCGCACGGCCAGCGTGCCGCGCGCGTGGCCGGTGCGGCCCATGTCCTGCGCGTAGATGGTGTAGGCGTCCTGTCCGGACGGCTCGACGATCACGTCGAAGGTCTCGGCCACCGCGATGCGGAACTCGTCCACGCTGACCGGGTGCACCGGCAGGCCGTCGGCCGCCACCACGGTCATCTTCAGGCCCGGGATGCGCACGTCGAAGTAGCTCATCGCCGAGCCGTTGATGAAACGCAGCAGCACCTTCTCGCCGCTGCGGAACAGGCCGGTCCAGTTGCCCGCGGGCGTGGTGCCGTTCATCAGGTAGGTGTAGGTATGCGCGTTGACGTCGGACAGGTCGGTCGGCGTCATCCGCATCCGGCCCCAGGCCTTGCGGTCGGCCACGGTGGCGCGCCAGCCATCGCGGCGCACGTCGCGGAAGAAATCGCCGACGGTCGGCTTGTAGTAGTTGTCGTACTCGGCGTACTGCTTGAGCCGGCGGAACAACCGGCCGGGGTCGAGGTCGGTCCAGTCGGACAGCAGCACCACGTGTTCGCGGTCCCAGCTGTACGGCAGCGGTTCGACGGGATCGACGATCAGCGCGCCGTACAGCCCGGCCTGTTCCTGGAACAGCGAATGGCTGTGGTACCAGTACGTGCCGGACTGCCCCAGCGTGAAACGGTACTGGAAGGTTTCGCCGGGATGGATGCCGTTGAAGCTCAGTCCCGGCACGCCGTCCATGTTGGCCGGCAGGATGATGCCGTGCCAGTGCAGCGACGTCATCGCATCGGGCAGCCGGTTGGCCACGCGCAGGGTGACGGTGTCGCCCTGGCGCCAGCGCAGGATGGGTGCGGGCAGGCTGCCGTTGATGGTCATCGCCGGCCGCGTACGCCCGGTGAAGTTGACCGGCGAGGTGCCGATGGACAGCTCGAACTCGGTGCCGCGGAGCACGTTCGGTCCGGTGCGCGCGTCACTGTCGGCGGCGAAGGCCGGCAGGCGCAGGCCGGCGGTGCCGAGCGCCAGCCCGCCCAGGGCCAGGCCCTGGACGAAGCGGCGCCGCGACAGCTGCCCGTCGCGCGCCCCGCGGAAGGGGTGGTGTTGCATGGTGGACTCCTGATGCCGGCACGCGGCGCGGCAATCGCAATCTGGAATGACGGCACGCGCGGACATCGCGCGTGCAGGGGCTAAGGCCGCCGTGGCGGCCAGCGTGTCAGCCGGCGATCGGAGGTCGCAACAGGGGGTGCCGCATCGGCGCGGCCTGCCCGGCCGGCGCGGGCATCGGCACGGCGGCAGCGTGCGGCGCAGTGGCCACGGCGGGCATCGCCGTGATCATGGCCTGGCAATGCTGCAGGCAGACATCGATGCATTGCTGCAGGCAGTCGGTGTCCACGCCAGCGGGCGACGCGGGCGCGGCATGCGAGGGACTTGCCTGCGTCGCCGCGGCCTGCATCGCCGCATGCGGACAGTCAACGCCCATGTCGTGGCCTTCAGGCTGCGCTGCCTCGGCCATGGCCCCGGCGTCCAGGGCCATCATCGCCACGTGCGCGGACGCGACCGCCGACGCCATGCCGTTGAACAGCAGGGTCGCGCAGAGCAGCAGGCGCAGGACGAGGGATTTCACGCGGATGGGCCGGAACAACCTTCAAGCGAAGGCCAGATGATAGCCGAGGCAGCGGCTGCGAGGCATCACCTCGCATAGGGCGGGTTCAACCCGCCTTCCGCAAGGCGCGCGACACCACGCTCAACACATTGCATCAGAACCCGTCGGCCAGCGCGTGCAGGATGTCGACGTAGGACTTCTCGATGTCGGCCAGCCCCGCCGCGCCCACGCCTTCGGCGGGGTGGATCAGCATGTACTCGTCCGGGGCGTGCGCGCCGGAGCCGTGGCCCAGGCCGCCGAACACGAACGGCAGGCCCAGCGTGCGCGTGAACTGGTAGAACGGCGCGCTGCCGGCCAGCCAGGGCGACACGCGCGTCTGCACGCCGTACTTGTTGAACACGCCCAGGAGCGCCTGCACCAGCGGTGCTTCGACCGACGTGGATGCTGCCGGGTAGCCGGACATCGGCCGGATCTCGATTTCGTTGAAGCCGTTCGCGTCCAGATGGCTGCGGATCATGCGGTAGGCGTCGTCCGGCTCCAGCCCCGGCGGCAGGCGCGAATCGACCTTCGCCGTCGCCATGTGCGGCAGGATGGTCTTCACGCCCTCGCCGGTATAGCCGCTCCACAGCCCGTCCACGTTGAACGTGGGATCGAACAGGTTGCGCACGATCGCCTCGCGGCCTTCCATGCCGCCGATCCAGCGCGACACGGCGAACGCACGCTGCATGGCGGCATCGTCGGCGTCGCGCGCCAGCGCATTCACCAGCCGCTGCTGCTCGGCGGTGGGCGCGGTGACCGCATCGTAGTAACCGGGGATCACGATGGTATTGCCGTCCGGCGTGGTCATCGACGCGATGGCCTGCACCAGCCGCAGCGTCGGCGAATCCACCAGCGCCTTCAGCGAGCCGTGGACCTCCGCTTTCGACGGGCCGCCCCACTCGCCGCCCTTCGCTTCCATCTCGAAATACACGATGCCCTTCACGCCCAGGTTGAGCGACGCCTTGCCGTCCGGCGTCTGGATGTTCATCGGGAAGAACGCGCCGTCGGCCTGGCGCAGGCGCTCGCGCCAGGGCGCGATCACGTCGCCGAAATTGGGCGAGCCGAGCTCTTCCTCGCCCTCGGCCACCACGTACAGGTTGACCGGCAGCGTGCCGGTGGTGGCGATCATCGCGTCCAGCGCATTGAGGAAGGCGCGCTGCGGCCCCTTCTGGTTGGTCGCGCCGCGCGCCATCAGCACCGTGCCCAGTTCGTGCTCGACCAGCTCGCCCGCGAACGGATCGTCGATGCGCCAGTTGGGCTCGATCGGCTGCACGTCGTACATCATGTACACCACCAGCGTGCGCTCCGCCCCGGCGTCGTACCAGCCCAGCACGCCCGGATGCCCCGGCGTGTCCACCACCTCCACCTCGGCGAAACCCAGCGCACGCAGGTCGTCGGCCAACAGGCCGGCCATATCGCGGATGCCGTCGTCCTGGGCGCTGATCGAGCGCTGCCGCACCCAGCGCTGCAGGTGCGCGACATGCGCGTCCAGGTCGGCATCGATGCGCGCGTAGACCGCCTCGTGCGTGCCGGCGTATGCGGGAATGGCGGCCGCGTCGTAAACCTCGTCGGTCGACCACGCATACGTGGGTCGCGGCGAGTCGGAAGCCCCGGCCGCATGCATGGACAGGACAAGCAACGATGCCAGCAGGCACGGCAACAGGCGCGAAACGGTCATCCCCGGTCTCCGGATCAGCAACAAGTGGGATGGACCATACAACAGCTATGGACGGACCGCTGCGCTATACAAACGGTCAGCTTAGAAAAATGAACCAGACCCCTTTTCCCCAGCTGCGAGGGGGATGACGGGCAAGGAGACGCGACAAGCGATGACACTACATGCCGGTCAACGACGGTGACATGATAGTGATGGTGCGACGCTGGCCATGGCAGCGATGTGCAATCACTATCACCAGAATGATCGATCAGTTGAAACTCCACCCAATGCCTTACCAGCCATAAAGACCGTGACCAGCGATCATTACGCGATCCGAGCACGCCAGGAAGACCTCGAGCTCGTGGTCACCGGCCCTTGGTCTGCCGCCGCAGAAAGAGCCTTATTGACGGGTGAAGCAGATAGATTGGTCTTGAACTACGCGTTGGGATTCAACGAACCAAGCCTGGACTTCTTGCGCAACTTGCCGATCCGACAGCTAGTCATTCTGGACCGCGGGGTCAAGGACCTTGAGCCAATCTATAGTTTGGCCCCAACGTTGCAGTTGCTGGAGTTGACTACCAACCCTTCTCTCACTCTTGATCTTTCGAGGCTGGAGTTATTAACCAGCCTCGGGGCGGACTGGGCGCAGGTGAAAGACTCCATCGCCGGCGCAAGACGCCTTCGGTACTTGTTCTTGCTTCGGTACGACCGCCCAGACATCTCACCGTTGTCGTCCCTCAGTCGCCTGGTCGGGATGACGATGAAGGACAAGCCGAGACTCCGCTCGCTGGACGGCCTGGCTGAACTGCATAACATCAAGGAGCTTTCGATTTTTTCCGCTGGACAACTTGACGATACTGGCGCCCTGAAGGATGTCGAGACTATTGAGAGCCTGGAGCTCCAGTCATGCGGTCGTCTGTCCAGCATCAGCGACATTTCCTGCTGCCTCGGATTGAAGAGCCTGAACTTCAGCGAGTGCGGGGAGATCGATTCGCTGAGTTCGATTCGCAACCTTGCACGGCTGGAAACCCTCTACCTCTTCGGAACAACCAACATCAAGGATGGCGATTTGACACCACTTCTGGAGCTTCCTCGCTTGCACGAGCTAAGAATGCAGGATCGTCGACATTACAATCCGAGAGTCAAGGATATCCAGGCGATCCTGCCGAGATTGACCTGACCGGGGACGTTGGCCATCAAGGGACTAGCCGTCCGAACCACAGGGCAGCGGAATCTGCAGCCTACCGCTCCGGCCAGTGCCATGCAGGCACGTCGAGCAGGCCCTGCCCCGCCACCCGGGTCTCGCTGAGCGATTTCTCCAGTGCGATCTCGTTGCACTCGGGCTGTTCGCGCAGCGCGGCGATCAGGCGCGAGGCGTGCGAGACCACCCAGACCTGGCAGCGGCGCGAGGCCGCAGCGATCAGCCGCGCCAGCGCGGGCAGCAGGTCGGGGTGCAGGCTGGTCTCGGGCTCGTTGAGCACCATCAGTTCCGGCGGGCGCGGGGTGTGCAGCGCGGCGATCCAGAGCAGGTAGCGCAGCGTGCCGTCCGACAGTTCGGCGGCGGACAGCGGGCGCAGCAGGCCATCCTGCAGGAAGCGCAGCTGGAACCGTGCGTCGTCCATCCCGATCTCCACGCTCGCGCCGGGGAAGGCATCGTCCACCGCCGCCGCGAGCGCCTCGGCGTCGCCGATCTCGCGGATGGTCTGCCAGGCCGCGGCCAGGTCGTGGCCATCGTGGCTGAGCACCGGCGTGCGGGTGCCCAGCTGCGGCAGCCGGGCCGGGGCCTGGTGGTCCGAGCGGAAATGGTCGTAGAAGCGCCAGCCGCGGATGCGTTCGCGCAACACCATGGCCTCGGGCGCGGCCTGCGGGTCCGCCAGCTGGTCGAACAGGCTGTCGAACGCGTTCAGATGCTCCGCGACCGCCCGCCACCCGCGGCCTTCGGCCGCCTTGGCCATGGGCCCGCGCCGCTCGACCAGCACGTTGCCGCTGCGCAGGAACGGCCCGCTCCAGATCACCTCGCGCTTGATCTCCGGGTCCAGGGAAAACGCGGATGCCGACGGGATCGGCAGGCCCAGGTCGATCGCGTAACCGAACTCGTCGCTGGCGAAGCCTAGCCGCAGCGCCACGGACTGCTGGCGCACCGTGCCCTGCACCGCCGCGTCGCCGCAGCGCATGGCACGCGTCAGGACTTCCGGGCCGGCCCACAGCGTCGAGCGCGACCCACCCTCGCGGGCAAGCGCGGGCAAGCGCGGGCACCACGCCACCACGCGCCGTCTCCGCAAGCAGCCGCAACGCCCGGTAGAGGTTCGACTTGCCGCTGCCGTTCGCACCGGTGACCAGGTTGAGCCGCGCCATCGGGACGACGACTTCGCGGAGGGAGCGGTAATGGCCTACGGCGAGGGTGGTGAGCATGCGGACCCTAAGGCTTTCCGTGTCACGCCACTGGCAACTTCAACTGGCGTATCGATCGTAGCGTACTGGACCGTCACGCCCCGCTTAAGCGACCAATAAAATGACCCTACACCTTCAGCGGCCCGACCCCGTTTGCCGAGAAAAATGAACCCGACTCCATATTTCCCTTTCTCATTAATCGATAGGCACGAATGAAAGATCCCTCTCCTCAGTGTTGCCGTTTGCATACGCGGATCTCAATCTCACGGACCCTGCCTTGAAAGGGGTGACAGTATGCTGCGTTAGTCCGGAGTTGAAGGAAATGCCGCTGCCAGACTCGACATAAGAGTTGTCACCAGCCATGTCTGAGCCTTCAAGCAATTGCCGATTAACCTCTTCACCTGTAGCGGGTGAGATTACCAATGCAATCTTCTTTCGAGGGAAAACCCTCATGTACAGCCTGTGTGGCTGATCAGATGCATTGGTAGCGTTGAGCGTGAATGGCTCTGATTGATACAAGCCGATTCGCACTTGGATTTCCGAATTGCAGCCTTGGCAGAAGTTTCGCTCGGTCTTGCTCACCGACCAAATCTTCTCGTGGTTGTCGTAACGAAAACAGACATCTCGACCGGGAGAGTCGTTGAAGCTGAAGCTGATGGTCTGAGTGATCACACCGTCAACCATGAATGCCGCACTGTGTTGCTCTGCTGACTTGAGGACAACTGCGGAGGCGAACGTACCTGGACGCAGAGCATCCAATTCGTGTCCATTGTTGAACGAGACGCCATGCATCTCCCCCACCTCACCGGGCGTTCCGCCGCTTATACAGGCCATAGCCTCATCTCCCATCAACGGTCTCGAGCCGTATGCCGAAAACGCGAGGAAGCTCATCAATGCCAGCGCGAGTGTTCTCATGGCGCCTAACTCTCGTATCAAGTCGTGCCGCGAAGCGGCATCGAATGAAATGGACCGTCATGCGGAAAATCACCAGAAAGCGACGCCCATTGGACAGAGGCAATCATCTCCCGATCCTTTCTACTCGCCGGCATACACTTGTAGGATAAAGACTACCGCTTCGCCCTTCCCTCCGCCGCCCGGTAAACGTCCGACTTGCTGCGCTTTCCCACCGCAATCACCGTGACCAGCACGATCTTGTCGTCGACCTGGTACACCAGCCGATAACCGGCCGCGCGCAGCTTGATCTTGTAGCAGTCCGGCAGGCCGTGCAGGCGTGCGGATGGGACATGCGGCCTGACAAGGCGCTCGCGCAGTTTCGCCTTGAACTGCTCGCGCAGCGGCGCGGCCAGCTTGCGCCATTCCTTCAGTGCCGATTCGACGAACGCGAGTTCATAGGTCATCGAGCGCCACCCTCACCCGGCGTTCCTTCGCACGGGCGCGGACCAATTCTGCAAGTTCCAGGTCTTCCAGCCGGTCCAGCAGCCGCTTGTACGCGGCGGCCGGCACCAGATAGGCCAAGGGCTTGTTGTGCACCAGCACGGCCACGGCCTCGTCGTCGGCGGCCTCGATCACCGCGCTGGGATTGCGCTTGAGCTCGGTGATGCTGACGCTAGCACTGGACAGGATCTGTTCCATCTTCGGCTCCATATTCGGAGCCAAATATGGCACCAACCTACCGCCACTTCAAGTCTGGCCATAAGCCGGGTCACTGAAACCGGGCCGACTCATCCCATCGGCAACTTCAACCCCTGCTCCTTCGCACACGCCTTCGCAATGTCGTACCCCGCATCCGCATGCCGCATCACGCCGGTGCCGGGGTCGTTCCACAGCACGCGGGCGATGCGCTTGTCGGCTTCCTCGGTGCCGTCGCAGACGATCACCACGCCGCTGTGCTGGCTGTAGCCCATGCCCACGCCGCCGCCGTGGTGCAGGCTGACCCAGGTCGCGCCGCCGGCGACGTTGAGCATGGCGTTGAGCAGCGGCCAGTCGCTCACGGCGTCGCTGCCGTCCTGCATGGCTTCGGTTTCGCGGTTGGGTGAGGCGACGCTGCCGCTGTCGAGGTGGTCGCGGCCGATCACCACCGGCGCCTTCAGTTCGCCGTTGCGCACCATCTCGTTGAACGCCAGGCCCAGCTTGTGGCGCAGGCCCAGCCCCACCCAGCAGATGCGCGCGGGCAATCCCTGGAAGCGGATGCGCTCGCGGGCCATGTCCAGCCAGTTGTGCAGGTGGGCATCGTCGGGGATCAGTTCCTTGACCTTGGCGTCGGTGCGGTAGATGTCTTCCGGGTCGCCGCTCAGCGCCACCCAGCGGAACGGGCCGATGCCGCGGCAGAACAGCGGACGCACATAGGCCGGCACGAAGCCGGGGAAGTCGAAGGCATTGGTGCAGCCTTCGTCCTGCGCCATCTGGCGGATGTTGTTGCCGTAATCGACCGTGGGGATGCCCTGCGCGTGGAAGGCCAGCATGGCTTCGACATGCACGCGCATGGAGTGCTTGGCCGCGTCGCGCACCTTTTCCGGGTGCTGCTTCTGTTCGGTGAGCCACTGCTCCACCGTCCAGCCGATCGGCAGGTAGCCGTGCACCGGGTCGTGCGCGCTGGTCTGGTCGGTCACGCAGTCGGGGCGCACGCCGCGTTCGACCAGTTGCGGCAGGATTTCCGCGGCATTGCCCAGCAGGGCGATGGACTTCGCCTCGCCGGCGCGAGTGTACGTCTCGATGCGGGCCAACGCGTCGTCGAGGTCGGTGGCCTGCTCGTCGACGTAGCGCGTCTTCAGCCGGAAATCGATGCTGCTCTGGCGGCATTCGATGTTCAGGCTGCAGGCGCCGGCCAGCGATGCGGCCAGCGGCTGCGCGCCGCCCATGCCGCCGAGCCCGGCGGTGAGGATCCACTTGCCCTTGAGGCTGCCGCCATAGTGCTGGCGGCCCATCTCCACGAAGGTCTCGTAGGTGCCCTGCACGATGCCCTGGCTGCCGATGTAGATCCAGCTGCCGGCGGTCATCTGGCCGTACATCATCAGGCCCTTGCGGTCGAGCTCGTTGAAGCGCTCCCAGGTGGCCCAGTGCGGCACCAGGTTGGAATTGGCGATCAGCACGCGCGGCGCATCCGGATGCGTGGGGAACACGCCCACCGGCTTGCCGGACTGCACCAGCAGGGTTTCGTCGTCGCCGAGGGTCCGCAGCGTCTCGAGGATGCGGTCGTAGCAGGCCCAGTCGCGCGCGGCGCGGCCGATGCCGCCGTAGACCACCAGCGACGTGGGGTCTTCCGCCACTTCAGCGTCCAGGTTGTTCTGCAGCATCCGGTACGGCGCTTCGGTCTGCCAGCTGCGGCAGTTCAGCGTGGCGCCGCGCGGGGCGCGGATGACGCGGGACGGGTCGTGGCGGGGGTCGGTCATGGCAACGCATCCTGGAATCGATGCCGCGAATTATCGCACCGGCCGCCAAGCGCCCCTGCCGCGCCCCACGCCTGCACGGGCGCGTGCCCTGCCGGATGGCAAAGTGACATCTGGCAGGTAGGCGCGGCCGCGGCCGAAAAGTAAACTGATGCGGTCAATAATCCCCGGCGCCCCGGCGCCCAGAGTGCGAGGCAGCATGCACGGCATCCGCCGCTCCATCGTCCCGCTGTTGGCCTGCGCGCTGCTGCTGGCCGCGTGCGGCCGCGACACCGACGACAGCGCCACCCCGCCCGACCCGCGCGCGGAAGTGGTGGCGCGTGCGCTGGGCGAGATCGCCGCGCCCGCCGGTGGCAGCGCCGCCGCCGACGTGCTGGCGCGCAACGACAGCGTGCTGACGTCGGAAGTGGCCGCGCGCGTGTCGCGCATCGGCTCCGATGCCGGTGCGCGCGTGCGCCGCGGCGACCTGCTGGTCGAACTGGACCCCACCGACTACCGGCTGTCGCTGTCGCAGGCCAGCGCACAGGCGTCCGCCGCGCAGGCGCGCGCCACGCAGGCGCAGGCGCGGCTGGTGCGCGCGCGCCAGCTCAACGCCGACAAGTACGTGTCCGACGACGAGCTGGCCGCACTGGAAGCCGAAACCGCCGGCGCGCAGGCCGAGGCCCGCGTGCGCCAGGCCGCGCGCGCCGTGGCCGAGCGCGAGCTGGCGAAGACCCGCATCGTCGCGCCGTTCGATGGCGTGGTACTGGAACGCATCGCGCAGGTGGGCGCCGCGGTGGCACCGGGCAGCCCGCTGCTGCGCATCGTGGATGCCGCGATGCCGGAAGTGGAAGTGCGCCTGCCGCCGCAGCAGGCCGCCACGCTGGAACAGCTGGGCGCGGCGATGCTGGAGATCGATGGCCGCACTTGGCCGGTGACCCTGCTGCGCATGGCCGATGCGGTGGATGCCACCTCGCGCACGCGCGTGGCGCGGCTGGCGTTCGGCGGCGATGCACCGCCGCCCGGCAGCAACGGCACGCTGCGCTGGCAACAGGCGGCGCGCTGGCGCGTGCCCGCCGACCTGCTGGTCAGTCGCGACGGAGGCCTGGGCATCTTCGTGGTCGAGGACGGGCGCGCGCGCCACGTGGTGCTGCCCGGCGCGCAACCCGGCCGTGGCGGCGAGACCGACCTGCCCGCCGATGCCCGCATCGTCACCGAAGGCCACCAGGCGCTGCAGGACGGCCAGGCCGTGCGCGTGCGCGGCGCGGCCACACCGGCGAACGACGCGGCCGCCGCAGCCGCCGCCGACCCGACGCAGGCCGAGTGATGCGCCTGCTGCGCGCGCTCATCGAGAACCATCCGCTGGCCAACATCACCTTCGCGGTGGTGATCGTGATGGGCCTGATGTCGTACCTCGCCATGCCGCGCGAGCAGGACCCGGAGATCAACTTCAACTGGGTGAACATCGGCACCGGCCTGCCGGGCGCGTCGGCGGCGGACATCGAATCGCGCGTGACCGATCCGCTGGAGGACGCGATCCGCAACGTGCAGGACGTGAAGTTCGTGGTCAGCACCTCGCGCGAGAGCAGCAGCAACATCCTGGTGCGCTTCCGCGAGATCGACGAGCGCACCTTCGACAAGCGCGTCAACGACCTGCGCCGCGAGATCCAGAACAAGGCCAACACCGAACTTCCGGTGGAAGCCACCGACCCCAACATCATGGAAATCACCACGTCGAACGGGTTCCCGACGGCGATGGTGGTGCTGCGTGGGCAGGCCGACGACGAAACCCTGCGCTCGGCCGCGCGCGTGGTGCGCGACGACCTGCGCCAGCTGGGTGGCGTGGACCAAGTGCTGACGATGGGCTTCCAGGACCCGGAACTGCTGGTCGAGTTCGACCCGCAGCAGCTGGCCGCGCGCAACCTCAACGCGGTGCAGCTGTCCGACGGCCTGCGCGGCTGGTTCCGCGACGTGTTCGCCGGCAAGGTGGAAACGCGCGGCGGCGAATGGCTGGTGCGCGTGGCCGGCGCCAGCCCCGACCCGGAACGCCTGGCCGGTTACACGCTGCGCGTGCCCGGCGCCGAAGACGCGCGCGTGCCGCTGGACACCGTGGCCACCGTGCGTCGCGGCCGCGAGGACCCGCGCACCCGCGCCGCGGTGGAAGGCCAGCCGGCGGTGATGCTGTCGGTGACCAAGATCGCGCGGGTCAACACCCTGGAGCTGGTGGACCGCATCAACGATTACGTGGCAAGCAAGAACCACGTGCTGGCCGAGCAGGGCCTGCGCCTGGAGCTGGCCGACGACCAGACCGTGGCCACGCGCGAGGCGCTGGGCGTGATGCAGTCGAACGCGCTGATCGGCCTGCTGCTGGTGATGGCGGTGTGCTGGCTGTTCCTCGGCACGAAGATCGCGCTGATGGTCAGCCTGGGCGTGGTGTTCTCGATCTCGGGCACGTTCTGGGTGCTGTCGGCCACCGGCTCGACGCTCAACGTGTCCGTGCTGCTGGGCGTGGTGATCGTGCTGGGCATGCTGGTGGACGACGCCGTGGTGGTGATGGAGGCGATGTACTACCGGATGCAGCGCGGCATGGAGGCGATCGAGGCGGCGATGGCGGCGCTGCGCGAAGTGGGCCTGCCGGTGCTGGCCGCGGTGAGCACCACGATGGCCGCGTTCCTGCCGCTGATGCTGCTGCCGGGCATCGTGGGCAAGTTCATGTTCGTCATCCCCTTCGTGGTGACCGTGGGCCTGCTGGTGAGCCTGGTCGAGGCGTACTGGATGCTGCCCGCGCACGTCGGCACGATGGGCGCGCGCGCGATCTCGAATTCGCGCAACCAGGTCATCCGCGAACGCTGGACGCACCGCGTGCGCGTGCGCTACACGCGGGCGCTGATCCACGTGATGCGTTACCCGCTGCGCTACCTGGGCATCGCCGCGGGGCTGTTCGTGGCGGCGATCCTGGCGGTGGCGCTGGGCGCGGTGAAGCTGCAGTTCTTCGCGTTCGACCCGATCCGCCTGTACTACGTCAACGTCGACATGCCGCCGGACGCGGGCATCGACGACACGCTGCGGCAGACATCGGCGGTGGAAGCGCGCGTGCGCGCCAACCTGCGCGAAGGCGAAGCGCGTGCGGTCACCTCGGTGGCCGGGCTGAAGTTCACCGAGGTCGAGCCGCTGTACGGCGACCAGTTCGGCCAGGTGGTGGTGGCGCTGAACCCCGCCAGCGACGACATCCGCGCCATCGACGAGATCATCGAGGACATGCGCGCCGACGTGGAAGGCACGCCGGGCCGCGCGACGGTGAGCTTCCTCACGCTCTCGGGCGGCCCGCCCACCGGCAAGCCGGTCAGCGTGAAGGTGCGCGCCGACGATCCCGCGGAACTGCGCGCGGCGGCCGACGCGGTGAAGGCCATCGTGACCCGCATCGCCGGCACCCGCGACGTGGTGGACGACGACGTGGCCGGGCGCGACGAGCTGTCGCTGGAGATCAACGTGGATGCCGCGCGCGGGGCCGGCCTGGACCCGGGCGCGGTGGCGCGGCTGATCCGCCTGCACATGGACGGCGAAGTGGTGGCCGACCTGCGCGACCGCGGCGAGAAGGTGGAACTGCGCGTGCGCGGCCCGCGCCGCGATGCCGACGCGGTGCGCGACATCCTGGCCGATCCCATCGCCCTGCCCGGCGGTGGCACCGCCCCGCTGGCGACCTTCGTCACCGCGACCGAAGGCAAGAGCCCTGGCATGATCCGCCACTGGAACCTGCGCCGCGCGATCACGGTGGAGGCGGAACTCGACCTGGACGCCAACAACACCGCCGCCGCGAACGCCGAGTTGCGTCGCGAGTGGGAAGCGATCCGCGCGCGCTTCCCCGATGCCGACCTCGACTTCTCCGGCCAGCTCGACGACATCCAGGAATCGCTGGATGCGATGGGCCCGCTGTTCCTGCTCGGGCTGGGGCTGATCTACCTGATCCTGGCGGCGCAATTCCGCAGCTACTTCCAGCCGATGCTGATCCTGGTGTCGGTGCCGCTGGCGTTCACCGGCGTGGTGCTGGGGCTGGTGATCTCGCGCAACCCGCTGTCGCTGTACACGCTGTACGGCGTGATCGCGCTGACCGGCATCGCGGTGAACGCGGCCATCGTATTGATCAGCGCCGCCAACGACCGTCGCGCGCTGGGCATGCGCACCCTGCACGCCACCATCTACGCCGCGCGGCGTCGCGTGATCGCGGTGCTGATGACGGCCGGCACCACCATCGCGGGACTGGCGTCGCTGGCGTTCGGCTTCGGCGGCAAGTCGCTGCTGTGGGGACCGGTGGCGGCGAGCATCGTCTGGGGCCTGGCATTCTCCAGCGTGCTGACCCTGTTCGTGGTGCCGGTGCTGTACCGCTTCTTCATGAAGCAGCCGCCGTGGTACCGCGGATTGGGCGGGCCGAGGCGGCGCGCGAAAGCGCTGCAGCCAACGCCGCGGGCGTCCTGAGGCGCAAGAGGAAACACTGGCCGGGACGATGCAGGCACCCGGCAGCCCAACAAAAACGCCCGGCTTTCGCCGGGCGTGTCGATTCACCGGATGCGCGCTGGATCAGTTGATCGACGGATCCAGCCGGCGCAGCGCGTCGCGGATGTCGACCGAGCCGGTGCGCTCGATGTCCTCGCGGGTGTACACCCGGCCGCTGGTGTTCACGCACTCGTCGTCGGCGCGCTTGTTGCGGTTGCGGGTGGCGACCACGCGCGAACCGGTTTCGCGGATGCAGAAGCGGTCGTCCGGCTTGCCGCGCTTGGCGGTGGCGCCGCCGGTCTCTTCCAGTTCCTCGTCCTGCGCCAGCGCGGTGGCAGGCACGGCGACGGTGAAGGCAAGGCCGGCGACCAGGGCAGCGATCAGGGGGAATTTCATGGCACACCTCTCGGGATTCAGTGGCAGGAAGCCACGCACCAAAATACGCCCATTCGACGCTGAATCAATGGCTTGGCGCATGCCAGTTCATGGCGCCGTCAGTGATGTCGCGATGCGGCCCGCCCGCCGTGGCGGCTAGGATGGCGGCATGTCTTCCATCCGCCGACTCGCCGCCATGCTGCTCGCCCTCCCGCTGATTGCTGGCTGCGCGATGCCTGCACCGACGCCCGCCAACGTCAACGTCAACGCCGAGCACGCGGAAACGCAGGCACCCCGCATCCTGGTGTTCACGCAGACGCTCGGGTTCCGCCACGATTCCATCCCGGTGGCCGTGGACACCCTGCGCACGCTGGCCGACGATGCCGGGTTCGCGGTGGTCCACGGCGAAGACCCGGCGCTGTTCGACGACGCCACGCTGCCGGGCTTCCGCGCGGTGGTGTTCGCCAACACCACCGGCAACCTGCTGGATGCGGCGCAGCGCGACGCGTTCGAACGCTATGTGCGCAACGGTGGCGGATTCATGGGCGTGCACTCGGCGTCCGACACCGGCCACGACTGGCCGTGGTACGGCGAACTGGTGGGCGCGTGGTTCGACAGCCATCCGCCGGGATTGCAGACCTCGCCCGTACGCTTCGAATCGCGGCCCGCACCGGAAGGCAGCGACGGCTGGCACGTCACCGACGAGCTCTACAACTTCAGGCGCAATCCGCGCCCGCACGTGGACGTGCTGGCGACCGTGGACGAACGCGCCTACGAAGGCGGCGCGATGGGCGATGACCATCCCATCGCGTGGTGCCATGCCCGCCTGGGCGGACGCGCCTGGTACACCGGGCTGGGCCACGACATCGCGGTCTATGCCGATCCGGTGCTCCGTGCGCACCTGCTGCAGGGAATCCGCTACACCACGGGCATGCGCGACCACTGCTGAGCGCGACGGGCGTCACAATCGCGCTTTATCATGGGCGCATGATCCGATTGCAACCGCGGTTGTTCGCCGCCTTCATCGCCATCCTTCTCGTGCTTCCTGCCTGCGCTCCGCAGGTGCGCGAGGTCCCCGTCGCAGCCCCCGGCAACAGCGTGCTGCTGGTGTCGCTGGATGGCGTGCATCCCGACTACCTCGGCCGTGGCGAGACGCCGCACCTCGACCGGCTGGCGCGCGAAGGCGTGCATGCGCAGTGGATGACGCCTTCCTATCCGTCGCTGACCTTCCCCAACCACTACACGCTGGTCACCGGGCTGCGGCCGGACCGGCACGGCATCATCCACAACACGATGCAGGACGAATGGCTCGGCCGGTTCTGGCTGGCCAATCGTGATGCCGTGGGCGATGGCCGTTGGTGGGGCGGTGAACCGGTCTGGGTGAGCGCGGAAAACGCCGGCATGCCAACCGCCACGCTGTCCTGGCCGGGCAGCGAGGCCCCGGTGCGGGGCGTCTCGCCGACACGCTGGAACGTGTTCGACGCCAACCGGTCCATCGACGAGCGCATCGGCATCGTGGCCGGCTGGCTGACGGAACCCGACGCGACGCGTCCGCGGTTCGCGACGCTGTATTTCGAACACCCCGACAGCGCAGGCCACGACCATGGCCCGTCGTCGGAGGCGTTGCGCGAGGCGATGCGCTCGGTCGACGCCGCCATCGGCGAGCTGCGGGCGCGGCTGGAGCAGGCCGGCGCGTGGGACCGCACCGACATCGTCATCGTGTCCGACCATGGCATGGCCGAAGTGCCGGTCGGCAACGTGGTCGCCACCGAGGACATGGCCGATCCCGGCATCGCCGACCTGGTGATGTGGGGGCAGGTGGTCGGCTTCGCGCCGCGGGCCGGCCACGAAGCGGCCGCCGAAGCATCGCTGCTGGGCAAGCACCCGCACTACGAATGCTGGCGCAAGCACGAGATGCCGGCGCGATGGCACTACGGCACGCATCCGCGCATTCCACCCATCGTCTGCCAGATGGATGTCGGCTGGGACGCCCTGCCACGCGAGCGCATCGCCCGCCGTCCGCAACAGACCCGCGGCTCGCACGGCTACGACCCCGCGCATCCCGACATGCGCGCCATCTTCATCGCGCACGGGCCGTCGTTCCGCGGCGGCGTCACCCTGCCCGCGTTCGAGAACGTCGATGTATACCCGCTGCTGATGCGCCTGCTGGACCTGCCGCCGGCGGACAACGACGGCGACCTGGACACCCTGCGCGACGCGCTGCGCACGCCGGCGCATTGATGTCCGAAAACGGCCAGTCCGGCGCCCGGCGCGGCGCTAGACTGCGCCCATGCCCACCCCCGACACCGCGCCCGCACTGCCCGACGCCGCCACCTGCGAGCAGGCGCGGCTGAGCCGCGATGCGCGTTTCGACGGGCTGTTCTTCACCGCGGTGTCGAGCACCGGCATCTACTGCCGCCCGACCTGCCCCGCGCCCGCGCCCAGGCCGCGCAACGTGCACTACTACGCCAACGCCGCGGCGGCCGAAGCCGCCGGCTATCGGCCCTGCCTGCGCTGCCGGCCGGAGCTGTCGCCGGCCGATGGCGCGTGGCGGCGCGGCGACGAAACCGTGGCGCGCGCACTGAAACTGATCGACCAGGGCTTCCTGGCCGGGCAGCCGCTGTCGGCACTGGCCGCGCGCGTGCACGTTGGCGAACGCCAGTTGCGCCGGCTGTTCGTCGACCGGTTGGGCGCACCACCGATCGGCGTGCACGGCACGCGTCGCCTGCTGTTCGCCAAGCAACTGCTGACCGAAACCGCGCTGCCGATCACCGAGGTGGCGCTGGCGGCAGGCTTCGGCAGCCTGCGCCGGTTCAACACCACCTTCCTCGACGCCTACGGCATGGCACCGCGCGACCTGCGCAAGCGCGAGCCGGCCAGCGGCGGCGCCACGCTGTCGCTGCGCCTGCACTACCGGCCACCGTACGACTTCGCCGCGATGCTGGATTTCCTGCGCGGTCGCGCGCTGCCGGGCGTGGAAATCGTCGACGACCGCAGCTACCTGCGCGTAGTCGGCGATGGCGCGTCGCCGGGCTGGCTGCGCGCGTCTGCCCGGCCCGGGGAACACGCGCTGTCGCTGGAACTGCATGGCATCGCACCGGCTGCGCTGCTGGACGTGGTGGAACGCGTGCGCCGCATGTTCGACCTCGATGCCGATCCGCGCAGCATCGGCGACGTGCTTGCGCGCGATGCACGCCTGCGCCCGCTGGTGCGCAAGCGACCTGGCCTGCGCCTGCCCAGCGGCTGGGACGGCTTCGAGATCGCGGTCCGCGCGGTGGTCGGCCAGCAGGTCAGCGTCGCCGCGGCGCGCACGATCACCACGCGACTCGCCGAGCGCTTCGGCACGCCGCTACCCGATGCCTTTGCAGCGCTCGGATTGCGCCATCTCTTCCCGACTGCGGACACGCTGGCGGACGCGGACTTCGCCGGCATCGGACTGACCGCAGCGCGCGCGGCGACGGTACGCACGATGGCGCGTGCGCTGGTCGATGGCGTGGTCGATTTCCGCGCCGACCGCACGCTGGACGACAACGTCGCGCGCTGGAGCGCCCTGCCCGGCATCGGCCCTTGGACCGCGCAGTACATCGCGCTGCGCGCGCTGGGCCATCCCGATGCATTGCCGGCAGAAGACCTGGTGCTGCAGAAGCAGCTGGCGCGCGATGGCGAGCGACCCGGTGCAAAGGCACTGCGGACACATGCCGAGGCATGGCGCCCGTGGCGCGGCTACGCCGTCATCCATCTCTGGCGCGACGCTGCGCTGGCATCGAACGACATCGGCAAACCCGCGACATCCACGCGCCAACGCAGCCCGCGGAGGGCCAAGGCATGACCACACACACCACCTTCGTCGACAGCCCGGTCGGACGCCTGTTCCTCGCCGCGTCCGACGATGGACTGCACGCGCTCGAATTCCCCGACAACCGCCACCCGGTGCGCCGCGGCGACGACTGGCAGCCCGGCGAGCACGCCGTGTTGCGCATGGCACGCAGGCAGCTGGACGAATACTTCGCGGGCAAGCGCCGCGCGTTCGACCTGCCGCTGGCCCCGCGCGGCACGGCGTTCCAGCGCAGCGTGTGGTGGTCGCTGGCGCGCATCCCCTACGGCGAAACCGTCAGCTACGCGCAACTCGCCGCACGGGTCGGCAAGCCGACCGCCACGCGCGCGGTGGGGGCGGCGAATGGGCGCAACCCGTTGCCGATCGTGCTGCCCTGCCATCGCGTGATCGGCGCCGACGGGTCGCTCACCGGATTCGGCGGCGGGCTGCCGACCAAGCAGTTCCTGCTCAAGCTGGAAGGCGCACTGCCGCCGGAGTTCGATCTGTTCGGGCGTGCGTAAGGCCGGACCTGGCAGCAAGCCAGGTGATCGATGCCTGCATGGTTCATCCGTGCATTGACGAACGCGGTACCCGGCGGCCGGCGACGTCATCGATTGCAATGCAACGGAAGGCGCCAGGCACCCCGGGCCCGCACTACTCCCGCTTCCCCGACAACACATGCCCGCCCTGGTGCAGGTCGAGCGATGCCACTTCGCCATGGTCGCCACGCTTGAATACGATCTCGATACCGAATGCCGCGGCCTCGAACGTGTCCTTGCCGGTCGCGTCCAGCGGGAACTCGCCCTGCCCGGTCGCCTGCGCGTGCAACCTGCCGTCACGCGCGCGCACGGACAGCACGAAATTGGGCATCAGCGGGTAGTCGCCGGCATATCCGGCCAGCGCTGCGTCATCCAGCTGCGGCGCAGGCGTCGCATTGCCCTCCTGCGTGATCCGCGTGGCCGCGAACACACCGCCCATCTGCATCCACTGGAAGCCGTACTCGCCGCTGGCCTTGCGTTGCGGACGCAGGATGGCATCCACCACGGTCGGGAAGAAATCACCGGCATCGTCGTACGCCATCGCGAACTCAGGCTGCCCGGCGACCTGCCCATGCAGCACGCCATCGCGCTGGCGCAGCGACACCTGCGGGAACGGCGGCATGCGGTACTCGCCCTCCAGTGCATCCAGCAGGTCCTGCGGCGGCGATGCCAGCTTGCGCGGCTTGCCCAGTGGCAGCGACGCGTCGACCAGGTGCAGCCCCAGGCTGCCGAGGCTGCCGATGGAGTTCCACGTGGTGTCGGACAGGATCACCACGCCGCGCTGGCGCTCGCGATCCACCGAGACGAAGGCGGAGAATCCACCGGTGCCGCCTTCGTGCACGTGTACGGTACGCCCTGCGACCGGCATCAGCATCCAGTTCATCGCCATCGGCGGCTGTTCGCTGACCGGCTGCTGCGCACGCACGAGCGCTGGCGTGATCGCGGTTTCCACCAGGCCGAGGTTGCCCTGCACGTAACGCACCATGTCGTCGAGCGTGGCGCGCACGCCGCCCACGCCGGCGAGATTGGTGGCGAAGTTCCATGCCGACGTGGCCTGCGTGTTGGGCGAATGCCCCTGCGCAGGACGCACGCCCTCGGGCGCGGAATTGACGAAGGCCTTGTCCATGCCGAGCGGCGCGAACAGGCGCTGCTTGAGCAGTGTCTCGAAGTCCACGCCCGCGCGGTGGGCGACGACGTACGACAGCACCATCGATGCGAAGTTCGAGTACTCGAAACGTTCGCCCGGAGCCACGTTAAGCGTCGCCTCGCCCAACGAGGCCAGCAGGTCCTCTTCCGTCAGCCTCGCGTACGGGTTGGCGACGTCCGTCGCAGGCGTCTGCATGCGCGCCGGCAGCGCCGGCAGGCCGCTGGTATGCGTGACCACGTGGCGCAGCAGGATCGGCGCGCCATCATGCGTCGGCACGGCGGTGCCTTCCGGCAGGTAGTCGGCCAGCGGATCGTCCAGCGACGCCTCGCCACGTTCGATCAGGTCGGCCAGCAGCACCGCCGTCATGGTCTTGCTGACCGAGCCGATCTCGAAGGCAGTGTCTGCGTCGATGCGCGCGGCATCCTTCGGGTCGGCACAGCGATAGGTCCGCGACACCACGTCCCTGTCGATGACGGCCACCGCCATGCAGGCGCCGGTGCGGTCGCCGGCCAGGCGCTGGTCGACGATGGCCTGCAGGGCATCGTCGGCGCGGGCGTGCCCTGCGAGTGACGAGAGTGCGATGGCGGCGGCGATTGCCGTCGGGAGGATGTGCATGCGAATTCCTCGGTCGATGGTGGAGACATCCTACCTGTCGGAGGCCAAGCGGGGTTTGTGACGCGTGGCAGGCCTGTCGATGGGTCACGATCTCGCGCGAAACGCGCGCGAGCGAACATGCAGCGCGCGTTCCAGGAAGCAACGTCCTTGTGTCCCCGCCTGCGCGGGGACGACGGTTCCGGGCGCGGCCGAAGGGCGCGGCGACTCGGCATCCGCCACGACATTGCCATCACGAATAATGGCTGTGAAAACCCGTCATCCCGGCGCACGCCGGGACCCAGCGACTTTGCTGGACAACAGTTGGTACACGCCTGCAGGCGTACGGCGGCAACGCCCCTACAAGCTGGCCAGCAATCCCTGCATCACCGTGGCATAGCGTTCTGCCACGGCATCGCGATCGACATGCACACCGTCCACCACGAGGCGCTTGCCCGCCACGCGCACTTCGCGCACCAGGTTGCGGTTGCCGCTGAAGATCCAGCGATCGGCGATGTCCTCCGCTGTTGCACCGACCAGTTGCGGCGCAGATGCATCGAGCACGATGCTGTCGTCCACGTCGTCGAACCCGGTAGACGCGGCCGCACTCGCCAGCACGCCGTCCAGCAATGTGCTGCCCACGCTGGGCGAAGCCGCGCTGACGGCGATGTTGCGGTGGCGCGTATGCAGGCGCTGCCCATACTCCAGCCAGCGCAGTTCCTCGACCGGCGACACCGAGATGTGCGAATCCGACCCGATGCCCCACGCGCCCCTGGCCCCGAGGTAATCGCGCAGCCGGAACAAGCCATCGCCGAGGTTGGCCTCGGTGGTGGGGCAGATCGCGACGGTCGCGCCGGACTTTGCGATGCCGGCCACCTCCCAGTCGTTGAGATGGGTGGCGTGCACCAGGGTCCAGCGCGCGTCCACGTCGGCATGCTGCAACAGCCACTCCACCGGGCGCAGGTCGCGCATGGCGATGCAGTCCTGCACTTCGCCCACCTGTTCGGCCACGTGGATGTGGATGCGCGCGTCGTCCGGCAAAGCCGCCAGCACGGCGCGCATCGCGTCCGCGGGCACCGCACGCAGGCTGTGCAGCGCGCAGCCGACACGCAGCTGGTCGTCCTGCCGCGCGTGCAGTGCCTCGAACAGGCGCAGGTACGCGTCCACATCGTGGCCGAAGCGCTTCTGCCGCTCGTTCAGCGCGCGTCCGTCGAAGCCACCCGTCATGTAGAGCACAGGCAGCAGGGCCAGGCGGATACCGGTGTCGCGCGCCGCCGCCACCAGCGCATCGGACATCGCAGTGGGGTTGGCGTAGGGCGCGCCGTCCGGTGCGTGGTGCAGGTAGTGGAACTCGCAGACCGAGGTGTAGCCGGCCTCCAGCATCTCCACGTACAGCTGCGCGGCCACGGCATGCAGCGATTCCGGATCGAAGCGCGCCGCCATGCGGTACATGGTCTCGCGCCAGGTCCAGAAGGAGTCGGAAGGATGCGTCTGCCGCTCCGCCAGCCCGGCCATGGCGCGCTGGAACGCGTGCGAATGCAGGTTGGCGATGCCCGGCAGGCGCCAGCCGGCGGGGACGGATTCGATCGCGGCGGGGCGGGACACGGGCATCGGCAACGGCTTCCAGCGTGGATGCGCTAGGCTACCGTGCCGATCCCGTCGTTCACAGGGCCGATTCGCATGTTCAACACATTCGCGGGCGTGGTGGTGGTGTTGATCGCCGTGGTCGTGGTCGTCCTCGTCTCGCGGGAGCGGCTGAAGGGCCCGGGTGCGCGGCGCAGCCGTGGCAACGATGCGACGGGTGCGGGCGCCTTCGGCGCCGATGGCCATCGGCGACAGCCCGAAAGCAACTTCGATGACGGTGGCGGCGATGGGGGCGGTGGTGACTGAACGCTGGGACGGCCTGGTCCTGGGCGCCTCGCTGGCCACGCTGGAGGGCGAAGCGGGCTACGGCGCGATCGGTGACGGCGCGCTGGCCTGGCGCGACGGCCGCATCGCGTGGGTCGGCGCACGCGCCGACCTGCCGGACGACGCACGGCAACGCGCGGTCGAGGTGGTCGACGCCGGCGGCGGCTGGATCACCCCCGGCCTGGTGGACTGCCACACGCACGTGGTGTTCGCCGGCGACCGCGCCGGAGAGTTCGAGCAGCGCCTGCAGGGCGCGAGCTACGAAGAGATCGCGCGCCACGGCGGTGGCATCGTCTCCACCGTGCGTGCCACGCGCGAGGCCAGCGAGGACGCGCTGCTGGCGCAGTCGCTGCCACGCGCCCGTGCACTGCTGGCCGATGGCGCGGCCACGCTGGAAATCAAGTCCGGTTACGGGCTGGACTACGAAAACGAACGCAAGATGCTGCGCGTCGCACGCCGCATCGGCGACACGCTCGGCATCGGCGTGCGCACGACCTTCCTCGGCGCGCATGCGCTGCCGCCGGAGTACGCAGGACGCCCAGACCAGTACATCGATGCGGTGGTCGAGTGGCTGCCGCGCCTGCACGCAGAGGGACTCGTCGATGCCGTCGATGCCTTCTGCGAACGGATCGGCTTCAGCCATGCGCAATCCAGGCGCGTGTTCGAAGCCGCCAAGGCGCTCGACCTGCCGGTGAAGCTGCATGCCGACCAGCTCAGCGATGGCGGCGGCGCGGCACTGGTCGCCGAATTCGGTGGACTCTCCGCCGACCACGTGGAATACACCTCGGCCGAAGGCGTGCGCGCGATGGCGGCCGCCGGCACGGTCGCGGTGCTGCTGCCGGGCGCGTTCCACGTGCTGCGCGAAACCACCCTGCCCCCGCTCGACGAGTTCCGTGCGCAGGGCGTGCCGATGGCGGTGGCCACCGACTGCAATCCCGGCACCTCGCCGCTGCTCTCGCTGCGCCAGGCCATGCAACTGGCCTGCACGCATTTCCGACTGACACCCGAGGAGGCGCTGCGCGGCACCACCGTGCACGCCGCGCGCGCACTGGCGCTGGCCGATCGCGGCACGTTGCGCGTCGGGCAGCGCGCGGATTTCGTGCACTGGAACATCGGCCAACCTGCGGAACTGTGCTACTGGCTGGGCGGTCCGCTGGCACGCGCCGTGTATGCCGGCGGCCGCAAGGTATCCTGATGCCGCCGCAACACACCCTGCCCCGACTGCCGGAGAACCGATGCGCACCTGCCTGCTGCCCTGCCTGCTGTCCGTGATGCTCGCCTCGACCCCGGTCGCCGCCCAGGACGCCACCGATGCCGCACGCGCGTTGGCGCGCGACGCGATCATCGTCGACACCCACATCGATGCGCCCGGCATCCTGTCCAGCCGCTGGGCCGACCTGGGCGTTGAAGCGCCCGACCGCGAGTTCGACTACCCGCGTGCGCGCGAAGGCGGCCTGGACGTGGCGTGGATGGCGATCTACACCTCCGCGCGCCAGGACGACAACGGTACCGCCCGGCAGGCGGCACATGCGCAGATCGACTCGGTCGAAGCGCTGGTGCAGCGCCATCCAGACAAGTTCGCCATCCTCACCTCGCCGCGCGATATCGAGCGCCTGCGCCAGGGCGGTCGCGTGCTGCTGCCGCTCACCATGGAGAATGCCGGTCCGCTGGAAGGCGACCTGTCGCAACTGCAGGTGTTCTTCGACCGCGGCATCCGCTACATCACCCTGGCGCACAGCGCGGCGAACCGCCTCAGCGACTCGTCCTATGGCGTCGAGCGGAAGTGGAACGGCCTGAGCGGGTTTGGCCGCGAGGTGGTGGCGGAAATGAACCGCCTGGGCATCATCGTGGACGTGTCGCATATCTCCGATGCCGCGGCGGAACAGGTGATCGCGCTCAGCACCACGCCGGTGATCGCCAGCCACTCCGCGTTCCGGCACTTCACGCCCGGGTTCGAGCGCAACATCAGCGACGAACTGGCCAAGGCGGTGGCCGCGGGCGGTGGCGTGATCCAGATTCCGTTCGGCACGGCCTTCGTCGATCCGCGCGCCGCCGAGGTGTTGCAGGCGCGCTTCCGTGCTCGCGCCGAATTCGACCAGCGCAACGCCGCGCGCGTCGCCGCCGGCGAGCCACCCGAGGACCGCGCCGCCTTCGAGGAAGCCTTCAACCGCGAGAACCCCGCGCCGACGGAAACGCCGCTGTCCTCGGTGCTCGACCAGATCGACTATGGCGTGCAGCTGGTCGGCATCGACCACCTGGGCATCGGCTCGGACTTCGATGGCGTCGGCGGCGAACTCGCCGAAGGCCTGCGCAGCGTGGCGGATTTCCCGAACCTCGTCGCCGGCCTGCAGGCGCGCGGCTATTCCGATGCCGACATCCGCAAGCTGCTGGGCGAAAACCTGCTGCGCGTGTGGCACGCGGTGGAAGACGGCGCCGAGGCGCGCTGACCGCCACCACCTTGCAAACAAAAACCCCGCGTTTCCGCGGGGTTTTCGTATGTGCCGCCCGCAGGCCGGTCAGTCGGCCTTCGCGACCTTCTTCACCGCCTTCTTCGCAGGCGCCTTGGTCACGGCCTTGGTGGCCTTCTTCGCCACCGGCGCGGCGGCGTTGCCCGCGGCCTTGGTGGTCGCCTTCTTGCGCGCATTGCCGTAACTGGCGTTGTAGCGCTTGCCCTTGGCGGTCTTGACGTCGCCCTTGCCCATCGTTGGTGCTCCTGGATGCGTTCGTGGATATCGTTCGGTGCGGATGCGGCCCCAGGCCCATCCACAGGCCGCGCATCCTAGCACGCGGGCCGCGTCGCCCCGTTCAGCGGCGGCCGGTGGACGCGTGCGTCAGCCGCAGGTTCACCAGGTGCGCCGCGGCCAGCAGCAGGCCACCAGCGGTCATCACGACGGCGTGCAACACCCCGTGGTCGTGCAGGTGCGTGAATGCGCCCGCCCACACCAGCAACAGGCCCGGCACCAGCAGCATCCAGGCATGGAACACGCGATGCCGACGCCAGCCCAGGGTCAGGGTGGTCGCACCCAGCAGCGTGGCGAACACCACGAAGGCCTGGTCGATGTCGATCCAGCCACCGACCTTCAGCCCCAGCGCAGGCAACAACGCCAGCGCCAGCGGCAGCAGCGCGCAATGGATGGCACACAGGAACGATGCCGCGAATCCAATGCGGTCGGCCTGTTTCAAAGCGGAGGGAGGAGAAGCCATGTCGGTCCGTGGGCGCGGCTTTATTTGAAACATTATAACATCAATCCGCGTGGTCGTCCCCGTGAAGAGGGTCGCCGCGGCATCCGGTTCAGGTCGGCTCCGCCACGACGATGTAGTCATGTCCGTGGCGCAGGCCGCCATGCTGGGTGATGGCCGCCAGGCAGCGGCGTCGCAGGGCTTCGACGTGGGCCAGCAGGGCCACCGCCAACGCCCGGTCCTCCAGCTTGGCGAGCGCCCGGGTACACATGTCGAGCTGGCTGTTGATGAAGCGGGCCCCGTAGCGGATGGGGATGCGTTCGGCATCCACCACGCGGAAACCGGACTGCTGCAGTCGTTCCAGCGTCCAGTCCAGCGGGTACTCGCGATACGGCTGGTCGCCCGCCATCAGCAGACAGGCATCGCGCAGGCGGCCGATGCGGTTGACCAGGTAGCCCTCGGGCTCGTCCGGCACCCCGTGCACGTAGGGCTCCAGGCCCACCACGTACAGCCGCTTGCCCACCAGCGGGCGCAGTCGCGCGAACAGCTGCTCCTGCCAGTACGGTGCGAAGCCTTCGATCGCGCCCAGCAGGTAGTCGGCGACCACCGTGTCGTAACGCTCGGCCTCCAGCAGGGCCGGGTCCAGCCAGTTGCCGACCACCAGCCGGTCGTCGCCGCGCATGCGGTCGCCGATCTCGGCCCGGGTCTTGTCCGCCATCAGCGGCGAACCCGTCACCGCCGTCCAGCGCTCCGTGTCCAAGCCCAGCAGCCATCGCATCGATGACTGCCCCGTGCCTGCATCCAGCACCGAGCCCCACGGCCGATGGCCGTGGAGCTCGGTCACGCGTTCATACAGCGACATCCCGGGGAACCCGTCAGAACGTGTAACTCACGCCGAACGTGAGGTTGCGCCCCGGCAGCGGCACCGTGTCGGCAAGGAACGATGTGTGGTTCCAGACTTCCTGGTCCAGCAGGTTGGAGCCGCGCAGGAACAGGCGGGTGCGCGCATCGGCCAGGCGATAGTTCAACGTCAGGTTGAGCATGTCGTGTCCGGGGGTGACGGTCTCGAACTCGGCGATGTCGTCCTGCCGCGCCACGTGGTACAGCTCCAGCTCGCCATCGAAGGCACCCACGCCCACGTTGACCCGGCCGCCGAAGCGCGAGGCCGGGATGCGCGGCACGCGCTCGCCGTCGCTGAAGCGCGCATTGACCCGGTCGCCGAACACCGTGAACGACAACGCGTCGGTCAGGCGCAGGGTTACCTCCGCTTCGACGCCACGGAACTCGGCATCGCGCTGGCTGTACTTGATCAGGCGGAAGTCCTCGTACTGGTCCAGCGTGCGCGCGAAGATGTAGTCGTCGATGTTGTTGGCGAACGCGCCGATGCTGTAGGTCACGTCACCCATGTGCCGACGCAGCAGCAGCTCGTAGTTGCGCGACGATTCCTTGCCGTACTCGGCGTTGTTCTCGGTACCACCGCAGGTCAGTGGGTGCGGCACCAGCCCGCACTCGTACGTGCTGGTGGCCAGGTGCACACCGCGGGCGTACAGCTCCTGCGCATGCGGCATGCGTTCGGAGTGCGAGGCCGAGAAGGTCAGGCTGGTGTCGGGCATGAAGGTCCAGATCGCCGCCGCGGAATACGAAGTGGCGGTATCGTCGTACGCAGGCCGGCCGCGGCTGTCATTGACCGGGCGATGCCGCAGCCATTCATGGCGTGCACCCAGTTCGAAATGCCACTGTTCGCTGGGCTCGAAATGCTCGACCAGGAACACGCCGGTGCTGCGCGTGTCCACCTCCGGCATGAACGCCTCGAGACCGTCGGCCTTGAACGTGGTGTCGGCATGCTGCACGCCGATCACGCCGGTCCAGTTGCCCAGCGGCACGTGCTCAAGCTCCACGCGGGTCTCGTAGCCCTTGTTGGTGAAGGTGGTGGTGATATCGCCATCCTCGATCTCGTGGTGTCGATAGTCGGTGTGGCTGCCGCGGAAGCGGATGCGGCTGAAACCGGCGAACGGATCGGCATACTCGCCACGCAGGTCGAAGCGCTTGCTGACCAGGTCGATCACCGGCACGCCATGCTCATCCTCGTGGTCATGGTCGTGGTCGTGGTCGTGGTCATGGCCGCCGCAGTGCAACGCGCTGCCGTGCGGGTGGCAGTCCTCGTACTCGTGGCTGTGCCCCGGCAAACCGTAGTCATCATCGCGATAGGAATACGCCAGTCCCACGTAGCCGCGATCGGTCACCCAGGACATGCCCACGCTGGCATTGCGCGTGGTGGCGAACGTGCCATCGACGCGGGAGCCATGCGAATGATCGTCATCATGGTCATGGTCGTGGTCATGATCGTGGTCATGATCGTGGTCATCGTCGTGATCGTCGTGGTGGTCGAACGCCCGGCGGCCGGACCGGCCGAAACGATAGTCGTCGACGTCGCGATGCGACGCCTGGGCGTGCAGCACCAGGTTGGACCCGACCTGCGTGGTCACCGAGCCACCGAATGCCTGCTCGTTGGCAACCGTATTGCCTCGCACGACCAGGCGACCGTCGAAGCCGTCGGTCGGCAGCGCCGTGGGCACCTTGTTGTCGAGCACGTTGACCACGCCGCCGATCGCGCCGCCGCCGTACAGCAACGTCGCCGGGCCGCGCAGCACCTCGATGCGCTCGCCCAGCAGCGGGTCGACCGTGACCGCATGGTCGGGAGAGATGTCGGAGGCATCGAGGATCGACGCGCTGTCGGACAGGATGCGCACGCGCGGGCCCACTTGGCCACGGATCACGGGCCGGCTGGAACCCGCGCCGAAGGTATCGGCGCGCACGCCGGGCAGATGGTCGATCGCCTCGCCGAGCGTGCCGACGCCGCGCGCCACCAGGTCCTCGCCGTCGATCACGCTGTAAGGCACGGCGATGTTGTTGGGGTCTTCGCCGATGGCGACGACGCGGACCGAGTCGAGCTGGACGACGCGGCTGGGCGACTGCGCGTCGGCGTCGGCTTCAGTCGCAGTCTCGTAGGCGGCCACGGGGGCGGCAGACACGGCGCCGAGCAGCACGAAGCCGACGGCGATACCAAGGGGATGACGGGAAAACGTGGGAGATGCCATGGGAATCCGGTAGTCGAGGGAACGGGCCAGCGCGGGCTGGCGAGCAACTGTAATGAAATAATATATCACTACGCGTGCCATTGGTCATTGCCGGCCCCGGAATCCCGGGCCGGCAGTGCCGGGCCCAGCTGTCGCCTCCAACCACATCCCTGTCGTCACGATGCCCAGCAGGCCCCTTGCCGCAGCGCTATGCGCCGGCCCCAAAAGCATGTATATACATGCTTATTCCGGGCGTCCGTATCCAATGCCTTCCTCGCCGCACTTCGTTTCCACCTGCACCTGCTTCCGCCTGCGCAAGTTCAGCCGGCTGCTGTCGCAGCGCTACGACGCGGCGCTTGCGCCGGCCGGACTCAACGTGAACCAGCTGTCGATCCTGCGCCGGGCCAGTCATGCGCCACACACCATCGGCTCGCTCGCCACCGAGCTGGGCATGGAGCGCAGCACGCTCAGCCGCGACCTCAAGCACGTCGCTGCAAAGGGCTGGATTCGCATGGCGACGGGTGAGGATGCCCGGCAGAAACGGATCGTCGTGACGGCGGTTGGCCAACGCATCATCGCTCGCGCCCTTCCTCTGTGGCGCGAGGCGCAGGAGAGCACAGGCGATATCGTGGGACAGGACGCGCTGCAGCGACTGCACGGCGATCTCGACGCCGCGCTCGAACGATTGGCCTCGGTACCGTGACCGCCGCGCCCCGCTACTGGCCGCTGGTGCTTGCCGCGACGGCGATGTTGCTCATCACCATGGGCATCCGCCAGTCGCTGGGCCTTTACGTGCAGCCGATCGCACTGGACACGGGGCTGGGCATTGCGAGTATCAGTTTTGCGCTCGCCATCGGCCAACTGGTCTGGGGCGCGGTGCAGCCCGCCTTCGGCGCTTGGGCGGACCAGCGCGGCAGCGGCCGCGTACTGGTCGTGGGCGGGCTGTTGCTGTTCACCGGCATGGCGCTGGCGCCGATGTTCCAGGGCGGCTGGGGCCTGGCAATGACGCTGGGCGTGCTTGCGGCCGCCGGTGCGGGTGCGGGCAGCTTCTCGGTGCTGATCGGCGCGACGGCAAGCGCGATTCCCGCGGAGAAGCGCTCGATGGCGGCCGGCGTGATCAATGCCGGCGGTTCGGCCGGCCAGTTCGCGTTCGCGCCGCTCACGCAGGCGGTGATCAGCGGGTTCGGATGGATGGCGGCGATGTGGACGATGGCCCTGGCCGCCCTCGCCACGCTACCGCTGGCATGGCCGCTGCGACGCAGGCAGGTACAGGGCGATACCGCGCCCAACGCCGCAGCTGTCGTCGCGGCGCCCGTCGGGGGCATCACGCTCGGCGAGCAGTTGCGGATCGCGATCCGCGACCGAAGCTACTGGTGCCTGCACATCGGCTTCTTCACCTGCGGCTTCCACATCGCTTTCCTGGTCACCCACCTGCCGACGGAAATCGCGCTATGCGGCCTGCCCGGCAGCGTGTCGGCGATCTCGCTCGCAGTGATCGGGTTGTGCAACATCGCCGGCAGCCTGGCGGTGGGCTGGCTGGGGCAGCACTACCGGATGAAGTCGCTGCTGGCGCTGATGTATGCCAGCCGCGCCGCGTTGATCGTGGTGTACCTGCTGTCGCCGCCCACGCCCACGACGTTCTACCTGTTCGCGGCCGGGTTGGGCGCGACCTGGCTGGCCACGGTGCCGCCCACCGCCGGCATCATCGGCAAGCTGTTCGGACCGCGCTACCTCGCCACCCTGTTCGGCTTCGCCTTGCTCTCGCACCAGGTGGGCGGCTTCTTCGGCGCATGGCTGGGTGGCCTGGCGATCGAGCGGCTCGGCGACTACACGTGGATGTGGTACGCCGACATCGTGCTGGCGCTGCTGGCTGCTGCGTTCAACCTGCCGATCCGGGAAGGCTCGCCGCGCAAGACGGCTGCCGCGCCACAGGCCGTGTAGGGCCCTCCCCCACGGATTCAGTCAGGCTCGTTTGCCGCGCACGCCGCGCACAGGCCGTGCACTTCAAGCGTCTGCGCCTGCGGCACGAAACCCAGCGCGCGTGCGCGTTCGTCGAGCGATGCCACCACCTGCTCGTCCTCCAGCTCCACCGCGTTGTGGCAGCGGTCGCAGATCAGGAACGGCACCGAATGCTGGTCGCTGTTGGGATGGTGGCAGGCGACGAAGGCGTTGACCGACTGCAGCTTGTGGATGAAGCCGTTGGCCAGCAGGAAATCCAGCGCGCGGTAGACCGTGGGCGGCGCGTCCGCACCCGCGCCCTTGCCGCTGCGCACCCTGTCCAGCAGATCGTAGGCCTTGACCGGCTTGCCGGCCTCGGCGATCAGGCCCAGCACACGCGCTCGGATCGGCGTCAGCCGCAGGCCCCGCTCGGCGCAGGCCTTTTCGACCGCGCGCACGAAGCCCTTCGCGTCATGCACGTGGTGGTGCGGGTCGGTGCAGGCGTGGTCGTGCTTGCTCATGTCCACATGATGGTGCCGAAGGCCGCCGGTCTCAACCCGAGTCGCCGGCCGGCACCCTGGCAATGGCCGCGTCGATGCGGGCCAGCGCCTCGTCGCGCCCGGCCAGGTAGACGGTATGCGAGATGTCGGGGCTCACCTGGGTGCCGGTGATCGCCACCCGCAACGGCTGCGCCACCTTGCCCATGCCCAGTCCCAACGCTTCGGCGGTGGCGTGCAGCGCTTCGCCGACCGCCTCGGCGCTCCAGTCGGCCAGCGCGGCCAAGCGTTCGCGCGCCTCGCGCAGCGGCGCATCGGCGCCGGCCTTGAGGTGCTTCGCGACGGCGGCTTCGTCGTAATGCGCCAGCGGCCCGAACCAGATGGCGGCACGCTCGGCCATTTCCTTCAGCGTCTGCACCCGGTCGCGCAGCGCCAGCACGATGTCGGCAGGCGCGGGACCCTTCGGCAGGTCGTAACCGGCCTGCAGCAGGTGCCATTCCAGATGCGTCGCAACGGCAGCCGGGTCGTCGTTCTTCAGGTACTGTTGGTTGAGCCAGCCCAGCTTGGCCGGATCCAGCCGCGAGGCCTTCGCGTTCACGTCCTTCAACGCGAACAACTGCTGCATCTCGGCGATGCTGAAGATCTCCTGGTCGCCATGCGACCAGCCCAACCGAACCAGGTAGTTGAGCAGCGCGTGCGGCAGGTAGCCGGCATCGCGGTACTGCATCACGTCGGCGGCACCGGTGCGCTTGGACAGCTTCGCGCCCTGCTCGTCGAGGATCATCGGCAAATGCGCGAACGCGGGCACAGGCGCACCCAGCGCTTCGTACAGGTTGATCTGTCGCGGGGTGTTGTTGACGTGGTCGTCGCCGCGCACCACGTCGGTGATGCGCATGTCGATGTCGTCCACCACCACGGCGAAGTTGTAGGTGGCGTAGCCGTCCGGGCGGAAGATCACCAGGTCGTCGAGCTCGCTGTTGGCGATCTCGATGCGGCCCTTGACCTTGTCGTCCCACGCCACCACGCCGTCGATGGGGTTCCTGAACCGGATGACGCGGTTCGGGTCGTCACGCTTCGGTTCATTGCGGTCACGGTAGGCGCCGTTGTAGCGCGGCTTGTCGCCCTTGGCCATGGCGGCTTCGCGCATGGCATCGAGTTCTTCCTTCGACTCGTAGGCGTAGTAGGCCTTGCCTTCCGCCACCAGTCGCTCCGCCATCTCGCGATAGCGGTCGAGGCGATGCGTCTGGTAGACCGGGCCTTCGTCGTAGTCCAGTCCCAGCCATGCCATTGCATCGAGGATCGCGTCGATCGCTGCCTGCGTGCTCCGCTCACGATCGGTGTCCTCGATGCGCAGCACGAATTCGCCTCCTCGGTGCCGCGCTTCCAGCCAGCAGTACAGCGCGGTGCGCGCACCGCCGATGTGCAGGTAACCGGTGGGGCTGGGGGCGAAGCGGGTACGGCAGGACATGGCGAAGGGACTGCAAGGGAAAGGCGGGATTTTAACGTAGGCCGGGCCTCGGCCCGTCGTTCGTTGGACGATGTGGGTGCAGGCGGGTCGAGACCCGCCCTACAATCAGGCCATGACCACGCTTTTCGTTTCGGACCTGCACCTCGACCCGGTGCGTCCGCAGGCCACGCGCCTGTTCCTCGAATTCCTCGCCGGCGAGGCGCGCAACGCCGATGCGCTGTACATCCTCGGCGACCTGTTCGAGGCCTGGGTGGGCGACGACGATCCGTCGGACACCGGCGCCGCGGTTGCCGAAAGCCTGCACGCCATGTCCGCCGTCGGCATATCGGTGTATTTCCAGCGCGGCAACCGCGACTTCCTGCTGGCCAACGACTACGCGCGCCGCGCCGGCATCACGGTCCTGCCCGACCCCGCCGTGGTGCTGCTGCACGGCAATCCCGTGCTGCTGACGCACGGCGACCTGCTTTGCACCGACGACGCCGCCTACCAGCAATTCCGCGCACAGACCCGCGACCCCGGCTGGCAGGCGCGCTTCCTGGCGCAGCCTCTGGAAGCACGCATCGCGTTTGCCGCCCAGGCGCGCGCCGCCAGCCAGGCACGGCAGGGCGAGTTGCGAGATGCCGGCACGATGGAAACCATCACCGATGTCGCCGCTTCCACGGTCGACGAATACTTCACCCGTTATGGCGTGAACACCATGATCCACGGCCACACGCACCGCCCGGCGATCCACGCGCTCGACGTGGATGGACGCGAACGTCGCCGCATCGTGCTGGGCGACTGGTATGAGCAGGGCTCGGTACTGCGCGTGGATGCGGACGGGTTTCGCCTGTTTTCATTGTAGGAGCGCCCATGGGCGGGACCGGGAAAAACGGATTCCGCTCCCGATCCCGGTCCGTGCAGGCGCAGGTCCGATGCCACCGCAAGTCGCGGCCCGATATCCGCCTGGTTGCGGTGACATCGGACCTGCGCGGACAGACCATCGCCCTTACGATGGAAGAGCGAAACAGCTTGTTCTTGCACTGGCCTTCCTGCTGAGGTGCCTGCCGGGGCCATGCCGACCAAGCGGATATCGGGCCGCGACCCGGCGTGGCACCGGCAGGCGCCTCCGGGTGTCCCCGCTGTTCCCGGATCGGGAGAAGAACCGAAAAGTCGCGGGCGCGCCGATCGCGGGCATGGCCCGCTCCTACACGCGGCCGGCGGATTCCATCAACGCGGCCAACTCTTCCTCGCTGAAGCCTGCTGCACTGCGCGCCTCGACGTTGAACGGCCCGTGCAGTACCGCGCGCGCGTACTCGGACAGCAACTCGCGGAACTTCGGCTCGGGCGCGATGCCGCGCTGTTCACAGTACCAGCGGAACCAACGGCTGCCGGCGGCGACGTGCGCCACTTCCTCGCGCAGGATCACCTCGAGGATCTGAACCGTGTCCTCGTCACCCAGCGCGCGCAGCTTCATGATCATCCCGGGCGTCACGTCCAGCCCGCGCGCTTCCAGCACGCGCGGCACCAGTGCCATGCGCGCAAGGCCATCGTGCGCGGTCTTCTCGCACATTTCCCACAGGCCATTGTGGGCGTCGAAATCGCCGTAGTCGTGGCCCAGCGCGCGCAACCGGGCGAGCAGCAGCGTGAAGTGCCGTGCCTCGTCGTCGGCGATGCGTACCCAGTCAAGGTAGAACGCATGCGGCAAGCCACGGAAGCGGTACGCCGCATCCCACGCCAGGTCCACCGCGTTGAGCTCGATGTGCGCGATGGAATGGACGAACGCCGCCCTGCCCTCCGTGCTGCCGAATCCTCGCCGCGGCAGCTCGCGCGGGTGCACCAGCGCGGGACGCGTTGGTCGACCGGGCATTCGGATCGGCTCGGGCTCCGACCCACCGGCGGGGATGGCCAGCTCACCGCGCAGGAAGGCCGCCGCATGGCGATGCGTCAGCGCGATCTTGTCTTCAATGGACGCCGCATCGAGGCACTCGCGCGCGGCGTCGAACAGCGTCGGCATCGCCGCGCCGCGATCAGAGCGCGAGGCGACGCTGGCGCTTGGCGTCATCCGAACGCGACTGCTTGATGCCTTCGAAATACCCCGGTTCCACGCCGGTCACGTACTCGCCGCTGAAGCACGAGGTATCGAACTTCATGCCCGGGAACTTCGGCCCGGCGACGGCGGCCTCGAGGTCGGACAGGTCCTGGTAGACCAGCCAGTCGCAGCCGATCATGCGCTCGACTTCTTCTTCCGTACGCCCATGCGCGATCAGCTCCTCGGGCGTGGGCATGTCGATGCCGTAGATGTTCGGGTGCCGCACCGGCGGCGCCGCGGAGGCCAGGTACACCTTGCGCGCACCGGCATCGCGCGCCATCTGCACGATCTGCTGCGAGGTGGTGCCGCGGACGATGGAATCGTCCACCAGCAGCACCACGCGGTTGCGGAATTCCAGCGGGATCGGGTTGAGCTTGCGCTTCACCGATTTCACCCGCTCGCCCTGCCCTGGCATGATGAAGGTGCGGCCGACGTAGCGGTTCTTGATGAAGCCCTCGCGGTACTTCACGCCCAACACGTTGGCGATCTCCAGCGCGGCGTCGCGCGAGGTGTCGGGGATCGGGATGACGGTGTCGATGTCGTGGTCCGGGCGCAGGCGCAGGATCTTCTCGCCCAGGGTCACGCCCATGCGCATGCGCGCCTTGTGCACCGAGATGTTCTCGATCATGGAGTCGGGACGCGCGAAGTACACGTACTCGAAGATGCATGGCGAATGCGCTTCCGGCTCCGCGCACTGGCGCGTGTGCAGTTCGCCGCGCGCGGTGATCACCACGCCCTCGCCCGGCGCGATGTCGCGCATGCGCTCGAAGCCCAGGATGTCCAAAGCCACCGATTCCGACGCCACGGCGTACTCGTTCCCGGCCTCGGTCTCGCGCTTGCCCAGCACCAGCGGACGGATGCCGTGCGGATCGCGGAACGCCACCAGGCCCAGGCCCAGCACCGTCGCCACCACCGCATAGCCGCCGCGCGAGCGACGCGCGACGCCCTCGATGGCGCGGAACGCCGCCTCCGGGGTGAGCGTGCGGCTCTTGTCCAGCTCGTGCGCGAACACGTTGAGCAGCACTTCCGAGTCGGAATGCGTGTTGATGTTGCGACGGTCCTGCTCGAACACCTCGCGGCGCAGCGCATCCGTGTTGATCAGGTTGCCGTTGTGCGCCAGCGCGATGCCGTAGGGCGAGTTGACGTAGAACGGCTGGGCCTCGTCGCTGCCCTCGCTGCCGGCGGTGGGATAGCGGCAGTGCGCGATGCCGACGCGGCCTTCGAGAAGCGACATCGCCTTGGCGTTGAACACGTCCCGCACCAGGCCGTTGCCCTTTTGTACCCGCAGCTGGGTGCCGTTGGCGGTGGCGATGCCTGCAGCGTCCTGGCCGCGGTGCTGGAGGACGGTCAGGCCGTCGTACAGCGCTGCCGCGACCTCGGTGGTGCCTACGATGCCGACGATGCCGCACATGGGGTGTGTTTCCGCTGGGAAGGGGAGCGCGAGGGCTCAGGGATGCTGGCGGACCAGCCCGTCGATACCGACACGCGCCTTGACCTGCGACTTCAGCCGCTCGGCCTCGGCGCGGTCGACGACCGGCCCGGCCTTCACCCGAGTCAGCCGCCCCTTGTCGGTGTCGACGGTATCGGTGAACGCGGTGATGCCCTGCGCGCGCAGGCGATCGCGCAGCACGGTGGCATCCTCGGCCTTGCTGAAGGCGCCCAGCTGGACCACGAAGCCAACGCCCGGCGCGGCGGCCGGCGGCGGCGCAACAGGCGGTCGTGCGGGTGTTGGTGCAGGTTCGGTACGCGGTGGTGTCGCCGCTTGCGCCGGCGGCGGGGTCGGCTGTGCAGGCGTTGCGGCCGGCGGCGGCGCGGTCACCGCGGCAGGCGTCGCAGGCGCAGGACTGGCCGCGGATGCAGGCGTGGCACGGTCGGCGGCATCCAGCGCCACCACGCGCGGCGACACGTCGCTGCGCACGCTGGCCGCGCGCAGGCGCACGGTTTCCGCCTCGGCGCGCGTTGCATACGGTCCCAGGCGCACCCGCTGCGCACTGCGGCCATTGAGCGTATACGCCTCGGCATAGCCATCGAGTGCCGCTTCGCGCAGGACGCGCAGCACGGCTTGTGCGTCGGCCTCGGTGGCGAACGACGCGTAGTGCACCACGTAGTCGCCACCGGCCACGGTGGCCGGCAGCGGCACGCCATCGGCCTCGGCGACATCGCCATCCTGCGACGCCGTGGCCGTGTCGACCGTGGGCAGCGCGTCGCCACCCAGCGCATCCGGCGTGCCGAGCGCGCCGGACTCCGGTGCCTGCGCGGGCGTGACCAGCGGCAGGTCGACGGTACGGAAGCCGGACGTGGGGGCATCGGGCACGCGCAGCGACAGGTCGGAGACGCCGCTGTCCGGCGCAGGCCCCTTGACCAGCATCGGCAGGAAGATCACCGCCAGCGCGACCAGCACGGCCGCGCCGATCAGGCGCTGTTTGAGTCGTGGATCCATCGGGCCGGGCACGGGGAACGGGGGCGGTGCGAATTATACGCCCCGGCTTCCACCGCTTGCCTGACGAGGCTTAACCGGGTGCCAGCACGCGCAGTGCTTCGACCGCGGCGTGGAACGAGCCGAACACCAGCACGCGATCGCCCGCCTGCGCCTGCGCCATGGCCTCAGGCAGGGCCTGCGCCACGTGGTCCTGGACTCGCGCGGCAGCCGCTGGCGTGCCGGCCAGGCGTCGCGCCAGCACGCCTGCCTCCAGCCCACGCGCACCGGCATCGGTACTGCCCGCCAGCCACCATTGGTCGACGCCACCGGCAACGGCCTCGACCACGGCGACGACATCCTTGTCGGCCAGTGCCGCGTACACCGCATGGGTGCGTCCCGCCACCGGCACCGCGCGCAACCATGCCGCCAACGCGCCGGCGGCCTGCGGGTTGTGGCCCACGTCCACCAGCACGTCGATGCCACCGACCCCGAAACGCTGCAGGCGGCCTTGCACCTGCGCCGCCGGTACGCCCCGCGCGAAGGCGTCTTGCGGCAGTTCCACGTCCAGCGCGCGCAATGCCGCGATGGCGGTGGCGGCATTTCGCAGTTGCACCGGCGCCGCCAGCGCGGGCATTGGCAGCATCATGTCGAAGTTCAACTCGCGCCAGCGCCAGTGCGCACCATCCACGGACTCGAAGAAGAAATCGCTGCCGGCGCGGATCGCCGACGCGCCGATCGCGTACGCATGTCGCAGCACGCTGGCCGGCGGGTCGTCATCGCCCAGCACCAGTGGCTTCCATGCGCGGGCGATGCCCGCCTTTTCGAAACCGATGGCCTCGCGATCGTCGCCCAGCCAGTCCTGGTGGTCCAGGTCGACCGTGGTGACCACGGCCACATCGGCATCCACCACGTTGGTCGCATCCAGCCGGCCCCCAAGGCCGACCTCGAGGATGGCGAGGTCGAGTTGGCTGCGCTGGAACAGCCACAGCGCCGCCAGCGTGCCGAACTCGAAGTAGGTCAGCGGCGTCTGGCCACGCGCGGACTCGACGGCGGCGAAGGCCCCGACCAACGCACCGTCGTCGGCATCACGGCCGTCGATGCGCACGCGCTCGTTGTAACGCAGCAGGTGCGGCGAGGTGTAGGCGCCGGTGCGCAGCCCGGCCGCACGCGCGATCGCCTCGACGAAGGCGACGGTCGAGCCCTTGCCATTGGTGCCGGCCACGGTGACGACATGCGCTGCGGGCCGCGCCAGCGCCATGCGCGCCGCGACCTCGCGCACGCGATCAAGCCCCATCTCGACAGGGCGCGGATGCTGGCGCTCGATGTAGGCCAGCCACTGGTCCAATGTCTTCGGCATGCGCGGATTGTAGGGCGGGTCTAGACCCGCCACTACGATGGTTACGGACCTTCGCGTGCGTGTCCCGCGTTGTTGGAGTACGGGCGCGGAGGATCGACGTGAAGGCGGGTCGAGACCCGCCCTACAGCGCGCGGTGCACGGCCTCGCCGAAGAACGCGGTGTGGTGTGCGCAATCGTTGAGGCGGACCACCTCGAGGCGATCGATGTCGTCGCCTTCCAGCAGGTTCAGCGTGGTCGGTGCCTGGCGGAAGGTCCACAACCGCGAGAACGGGATGCCCAGCACGCGGCAGAGGATCACGCGGTTCACCGCATCGTGTGCCACCACCAGCAGCGTGTCCTGCGGCCCCAGGCCTTCGCAGGCCCAGGCCAGTGCCTGCCAGGCACGCGTGTACACCTGGTGCAGCGATTCGCCGCCCGGCATCTGCACGGTGTCGGGCGATTCGCGCCACTCGCGCAGCAGGTCGGGATCGCGCGCGCCGATCTCGCTGGCGAGCAGGCCTTCCCAGGTCCCGTGCGCGATTTCCATCAGGCCCGCGTCGGTGGTCAGCATCTCTGCGCGCAGCTCGCCCAGCGCCAGTTGCGCGGTGCGATACGCGCGCCCGAGCGGCGAGCTGATCGCACGGTCGATGCGCACGTCGTGCAGGCGTTCACCCAACAGTCGCGCCTGCTTCTCGCCCACCGGCGACAGCGGGATGTCCTCCTGCCCCTGGTAGCGGCCTTCGGCATTCCACGGCGTTTCACCATGGCGGGCAAGCAGGATTCTCATGCGGGGCGTTCCGGACGGGGGAGCGTCCCGGCGTGGCGGGACGCGCGACAGTCTAAGCGAAGGCGGCCCGCACCGGCAGGCCGCAATATCACCTCAGCGCGCGGCCGGCACGCCGAGTTCTTCCAGCAGCTGCGGCGCCGGATACACCTCCTGCATGATCCAGCGCATGTAGCGCTGGTCCACGGAAATGGTGCGGGTCATGTCGGGATCGAACACCCAGTTCGAACTGACCGACTCCCAATTCATGTCGAACAACAGTCCAACGAGGCGCCCGTGCGCGTCCAGCACGGGCGAACCGGAGTTGCCGCCGGTCACGTCCAGGTCCGACAGGAAATTCACCGGTACGGTACGCAGGCGACGATCGACAAGGCCACCGAAACGCCTTTCGGCCACGGCATCCAGCAACGCCTGCGGCGCATCGAAGGGTTCCTCGCCGGTCGCCTTCTGCACCACGCCCTCCACGCCGGTGAACGGCTGCTGCACGCTGCCGTCGAGCTTGGTGTACGGCTTGACGTTGCCGAACGTGATGCGCAGCGACGAATTGGCATCCGGATAGACGAACCCGCCCTGGCTGGCCCGGTAATCGGCCACCGCGCGCAGGTACACCGGCAGCGCCGCCAGACGCTCTCCGGCACGGGTTTTCTGCGCCTGCTCCATCTCCAGCAGCGTCGGCATCATCGCCACCGCGTAGCGGATCGCCGGGTCGCGGCTGGCCTCGAATGCCTTGCGATCGGCGGTGAACCAGTGCATGCGCTGGCCGGCATCGACCATCTGGGTATCCCCCAGCCGGTCGAGCGCGCGCGAGACCGCCTCGGCATCGTGTCCGTCCAGCCATGCATCGAAGGTCGCCAGCCGCTGCGCTTCCGGCACCTGCACATACGCGTTCAGCCAGTAGCGCTGCAGTTCGCGGTCCATCGCCGCGACATAGCGTCGGTCCATCTGCTTGAGGCTGCCTTCGATGGTGGGCAGGTCGCGCTCCTGGTAGCCCTGCTCGCGCTCGGCATCGGGTTTCTCGCGCTCGATGGACAGGCGGTACAGGCGGATCGCGGTGGACACAGCGCCGGTGCCGTTGAACATCCGGAACGCCAGGTCGCGCTCGCGGGTGTCGCGCTCGCCCTCGTTCAAGGCCACCAGCGCCGCATGCGCCTCACGTGCCGCAGCGCCCTCGTCGCCCCGCCCCGCCAGCCAGGCCAGCACCGCGGCTTCTTCCTCGTGCTTGCGCGCGGAGGCGCCCACGCGTGAGAAGCCTTCCAGCTGGCCGTCGTAGTTCTTCGCGGTGTTTTCCCAGCCGCGCATGGTGCTGGCGTATTTCACCTCGATGTCCGGATCGGCCTTGCCCGCGGCATCCACCAGGGCAATCAGCGCCTTGTAATGCCGACTGATGACGGGATAGGTCCACTGCTCGGTTTCGTCGAACTCACCGGCCAGCGCATAGCGGCTTGTCCGGCCCGGGTAGCCCGCCGCCATCACGAAATCGCCGGGGCCCAGCGGACGATCGGCGATCTTCAGCCAGTGGCGCGGTTGGTACGGCACGTTGTCTTCCGCAAAGGCCGCGGGCTTGCCATCGGGACCGACGTAGGCGCGGTAGAAGGCGAAGTCGCCGGTATGCCGCGGCCACATCCAGTTGTCGATCTCGCCGCCGTAGCTGCCCACGCTGCCGGGCGGCGCATACGCCAGCCGCACGTCGCTGATTTCCATGTTGCGGAACAGGCGGTAATCATTGCCGCCGAGGAAGCTGTACAGGCGGCAGCGATAACCTGCCTCGGCTTCGCAATCGGCGATGAGTTGTTTCTCGATGGCATCCAGTGCCTGCGCGCGGGCCAGCGCGTCGCCAGCCGCGGCCATGGCGCCGTGCACGGCCTCGGTCACGTCGTCGATGGTTTCGAGCACGTAGATGCGCGCATTCGGCCCGGCACTCAGCTCTTCGGCATGGGTCGGCGCGTTGAAACCGTCGCGCATCAGGTTGTTCTCGGGCGTGGAGTTCAGCTGGATGGCGCCATACGCACAATGGTGGTTGGTGGCGACCAGGCCCTGTGGCGAGACGAAGCTGGCGGTGCATCCACCAAGGGACACCACCGCGCCGAGCGGATCGCCGGTCAGGTCGGCCAGTTGCTGCGGGTCGAGCTTCAGCCCGGCCTTTTTCAGCGGCGCGGAGATCTCGGGCAGCTGCTGCGGCACCCACATGCCCTCGACGGCGTGGGCGGCACCGCAGCCCAGGGCGGCGATGGCAATGGCAGTGGCGGAATGGCGAAGGCGCATGCGTCGGGGTTCCGGTGTGGCGATGGCGCCGAGTGTATCCAGCCCGCCACTGCACCGACCATGACCATGGTCATGCCCACCAGCCTCCGGCGTGGAGGGGCGAAATGCACCCCCGGCGTATAATCGAAGCCTCTTTGACGCGACGAGACGGGCATCCCGATGGGCCGAATGATGAAGGCGCTGGTGAAGCGCGAAGCCGCCAAGGGCATCTGGATGGAAGAAGTGCCGGTCCCCGCCCCCGGCCCCAACGAAGTGCTGATCAAGCTGGAGAAGACCGCCATCTGCGGCACCGACCTGCACATCTACCTGTGGGACGAGTGGAGCCAGCGCACGATCAAGCCAGGCCTGGTCATCGGCCATGAGTTCGTCGGTCGCATCGCCGAGATCGGCCCCGGGGTCACCGGCTACGAGATCGGCCAGCGCGTGTCGGCCGAAGGCCACATCGTGTGCGGACACTGCCGCAACTGCCGCGCCGGCAAGCAGCACCTGTGCCCCAATACCGTCGGCATCGGCGTGAATCGCGATGGCGCCTTCGCCGAATACATCGTCATGCCGGCCACCAACCTGTGGCCGATCCCGGACCAGATCCCGAGCGAGCTGGCCGCGTTCTTCGACCCCTATGGCAATGCCGCACACTGCGCGCTGGAGTTCGACGTGGTCGGCGAGGACGTGCTGATCACCGGCGCCGGGCCGATCGGCGTGATGGCCGCGGGCATCTGCAAGCACATCGGCGCGCGCAACGTGGTTGTCACCGACGTCAACGATTACCGCCTCAAGCTGGCTGCCGACATGGGCGCCACGCGCGTGGTCAACGTCAGCAAGACCCCGCTGAAGGACGTGATGGCCGACCTGCACCTGGAAGGCTTCGACGTGGGGCTGGAGATGAGCGGCAACCCGCATGCCTTCAACGACATGCTGGGCGCGATGTACAACGGCGGCAAGGTCGCCCTGCTCGGCATCCTGCCAAAGGGCGCCGGCATCGACTGGGACCGCATCATCTTCAAGGGCCTCACCGTGCAGGGCATCTACGGCCGCCGCATGTACGAGACCTGGTACAAGATGACGCAGCTCGTGCTCTCGGGTTTCCCGCTGCACAAGGTGCTCAGCCACCAGTTGCCTGCCGATGACTTCCAGAAGGGCTTCGACCTGATGGAATCGGGCAAGTCCGGCAAGGTGGTGCTGTCCTGGAACTGACGTTCCGGGATTGACTCGGGGCGGGTCCTCCCCGCCGCACTATCTCCTTGGCGGGTCGAGACCCGCCCTACGGGAATCGACATGTCCTTGACCCAACGCTACGCCACTACGCTCGACGAGATCCGCGACGCCGGACTGTTCAAGTCCGAGCGCATCATCACCAGTCCGCAGTCGGCCGAGGTCACGCTGGCCGATGGCCGCACCGTGCTGAACTTCTGTGCGAACAACTACCTCGGACTCGCCGACCACCCCGACATCATCGCCTCCGCGAAGGACGCATTGGACACGCATGGCTTCGGCATGGCGTCGGTGCGCTTCATCTGCGGCACGCAGGACCTGCACAAGCAGCTGGAGAAAACCATCTCCGGCTTCTTCGGCAAGGACGACACCATCCTCTATGCCGCCTGCTTCGACGCCAATGGCGGCCTGTTCGAACCGCTGCTCGACGAGAACGACGCCATCATCTCCGACGCGCTGAACCATGCCTCGATCATCGATGGCGTGCGCCTGTGCAAGGCCAAGCGCTTCCGCTACGCCAACTGCGACATGGCCGACCTGGAGGCGCAACTGCAGGCCGCAGAGGCCGCGGGCTGCCGGACCAAGCTGATCACCACCGATGGCGTGTTCTCGATGGATGGCTTCATCGCGCCGCTGGACGAAATCACCGCGCTGGCGAAGCAGTACGGCGCACTGGTACACATCGACGAGTGCCATGCCACCGGTTTCCTCGGCGCCACCGGGCGCGGCTCGGCGGAAGTCAAGGGCGTGCTGGATCGCATCGACATCATCACCGGCACCCTGGGCAAGGCCATGGGCGGCGCATTGGGCGGCTTCACCACGGCGGGCGCCGAGGTGATCGAGCTGTTGCGCCAGCGCTCGCGCCCGTATCTCTTCTCCAATTCCCTGCCTCCACACGTGGTGGCCGCGGGGATCAAGGCGTTCGAGATGCTCGATGCCGCAGGCGACCTGCGCGAACGCTTGCAGGACAACACCAGGTACTTCCGCGAGCGAATGACCGCCGCAGGCTTCGATATCAAGCCCGGCGTACATCCGATCGCCCCGGTGATGCTGTACGACGCCCCGCTCGCGCAGCGCTTCGCCCAGCGGCTGCTGGAGGAAGGCATCTATGCCATCGGTTTCTTCTTCCCGGTGGTACCCAAGGGCCAGGCCCGCATCCGCACCCAGATGAGCGCCGCGCATACCCGCGAGCACCTTGACCGCGCCATCGATGCCTTCATCCGCATCGGCCGCGAACTAGGCGTAGTGAAAGGCTGACCGGCGCTAGCGCGCCTCGCCCGACAGCGCCTGTATTTCGGCTGCGGTGAGCGGGCGCCATTGACCCTTGGGCAGGTCGCCCAGTCCGACGGACCCGATCGAAACGCGCACCAGCCGCAGCACGTTGATATCAAGCGCCGCCAGCAGCCGACGGATCTGGCGATTGCGGCCTTCGTCGAGCGATAGCTCCAGCCACGCGTTGCGCTGCCCCTGGCGCAGCACGCGCGCAGCCGCCACCGAGAGCCATTCGCCGTTGTCTTCCGTTCCGGCCTGCAACCGCTGCAGCAGTGCGGCGTCTGGCAAGGTATCGACCTGCACGTGGTAGGTCTTGGCCGGTCCGCTCCTTGGATCAGTGATCTGTGCCGCCCATGCCGGGTCGCTGGAAAACAGCAGCAGGCCTTCGCTGGCCTTGTCCAGGCGACCCACTGGCGAGATCCAGCCAAGTGGAGGATCGTCGTCGAAGCATCGGTAGACCGTCTCCCGACCACGCTCATCGCGCACCGTGGTGACCAGCCCCCGCGGCTTGTTGAGCATCAGGTAACGATGCGCAGCGGCGAACACCGGCTCGCCATCAACCTCGACCCCGGGGTGGTCCAGATCGAGCGGGCACTCGGGATCGGACACCACGCGACCATCGATCCGCACCCGACCCGCCCGCACCAGCCGCTCTGCCTCGCTGCGCGAGCACAGGCCACGCTTGGACAGCACGCGCGCGATGCCGTGGCGTGGTGCCGCTGGCTTGCCCTTGCGACTCATCCGACGCGATTGCCTGACAGCAAGGCATCGCGCGCCAAAGCAAACGGCCCGCGCAAGCGGGCCGTCAGCGCGATACCTGCCGGCAAGGTCACTGCTCGGTCTGGGGCGCCGCCACTTCCGCCTCGGCGGGCTCGGCTGCACTCGCACGGCGACCCGCGCTGTAGCCATTCGCCTGCAGCCATGCATCGAAATCGTCCGCCGTCATGCGTTTGCCGTTCTGGGTCATGTTGAACCGGTACGGCGTGTTATCGAATTCGGTCTTCTTGACGTAGCCCTCGGCGGCCGCGTGCACCACGGGCGCGGCCTGCATCGCCGCGGCACGACAGCCTTCGGCGCGAATCCGCAGCAGCACGTTCTCGAGACTCTGCCTGTCGTCGAATGCCGGAGCCAGCACGCCGCGCTGTGAACCAAGCTGGGGGTTCGCGGCAACGAACTCGACGGCCACGGGCGACAGGACGGTCGCACCCGCGACCTGTGCCTGTGCCGCAGGGATGCCTTGGCATTGGGGCGTCGAGGCGAAAGCGGGGAGAGCAGCGAAGAGGGCCAGGCCGGCCAGCGTGGAACGGATCATGGTGGTCTGCTTCATCTGGAACGGGTAGGGCGAGTGTAGCAGCGCACCGAAAGGATGCCATCCAGCAGGTCCGATTTCTCGCGCCCCGACGCATGCCCATCGGGGCGATCTAGAAAGCGATGCGCGGTTCAACATGCAGCCGCCACGGCATTGCCGCAGAGGGACACAACCGCCAGCGCGGCGTGCACATGGTCGATCGACAGGCATCACCGGCGCGCCCCCGAAAGCACGAAGCCCGGCACAAGGCCGGGCTTCGTGGTGTAGCGACAAGCGTGTACGTCGATTACTGCTGGACGTTCAGCTCGGTACGGCGGTTGGTCTCGTTGCGGCAGCCCGGCTGGGTCTGCGCGGTCGGAACCAGCGGACGGCTCTCGCCGTAACCGATCGGACCGGACAGACGGCTGGACGCGATGCCGTTGCTGGTCAGGTAGTCGTACACGGCGCGGGCGCGACGCTCGGACAGACCCTGGTTGTAGGCTTCGGCACCGCACAGGTCGGTGTGACCGGCCACTTCGACACGCAGGTCGGGGTAGCGACGCAGGATTTCGACGGCCTCGTTGAGGATGGCCACTGCATCAGGACGCAGGGTGGCGCGGTCGAAATCGAAGTTCACGCCATTCAGGTCGATCGTGATCGGAGCCGGCGGCGGCGGCGGCGGCGGGGCGGGAGCCGGCGGCGGCGGCGGCGGCGGGGCAACCGGAGCGGTCGGCGCCGGGCCCAACGGGATCAGCACGCCAACGGAAGCCACGAGGTCGGTGAAATAGCTCTCTTCCATCGAATGCGGGTAGCCACCCCAATCCGGGCCGGTCGATGCGGCGACGCTCTGGTCGTCGAAATCGACGCGATAGGCGAGCTGCGCACGCACGGCGACACGATTGGTGAAGGTGCCCTGCAGACCCGCACCGATCTTGGCGGCCAGATTGCCATCCTTGCGCTCGGCCGGCGAGGCGGCACTGGCGATCTCGTACTCTTCCTCCGAACGCTGGTATCCCAAACCGAACAGCAGGTAAGGGTTCCAGGCGCGCGCGTCGTTGATGAAGTGGCGACGCATATCCAGAGAGATACCGTACTGGCTCCAGTTCAGATCGCGGTTTGCGCCAGAGATGTTTTCGTCGAAACGCGGGTTCTGGTAATTCAGCTCGCCCTCGATGGACCAATTGGGGCTGACGAACTTGCCCAGACCGAGACCGCCGACAACCGCGTCGCTCGTCCGACGGTCGCCGTCTTGGAAGTTGTACCCGGTCGAGGCGGAGATGTACCAACGATCGTCGAACTCCTGGGCGTTGGCGGCTCCGGCCAGACCCAGGCTACCCAGCAGGGCAGCGCAGAGGAGTTTGTGCTTCATGTTTAGAGCTCCTTACATGGAATGGATATGCAGTACGGGGACTAGGACAGGCACTTCGTACCCACCTTCCGAGCGCAGACTAGGGTCCGCGCTGTGAAGACGGCGTTAACACTAACATAACATCGTTCGGTGCGACAAGAATTCGTGGTGTCGCAATGAATGCGCAAGGCTGGGTTAAGGAAGGTTCCCGCCGCGACAGATAACAGGCATGCTTCATCCATACGGAAGCGTATCGAGCGAGCGCCGACCACAATGAACCCAACCCACCCGTCCCACGCAACTCCATACCCCCACTTGTCGGCACCCCTGGATCTGGGATTCACCGCGATCCGCAACCGGGTGCTGATGGGGTCGATTCATACCGGTCTCGAGGACCGCCGGCGCGATTTCCCGAAGCTGGCCGCGTATTTCGCCGAGCGGGCGGCCGGCGGCGTCGGACTCATCGTCACTGGGGGCTTTTCCCCGAATGTCGAAGGCTGGCTGAAGCCCTTCGCCGGCAAGCTCGGCTGGCCGTGGGAGGCGCGCAAGCATCGCCAGGTCACCGATGCCGTACACGCGCACGGCGCGAAGATCTGCCTGCAGCTGCTGCATGCCGGCCGGTACGCCTACCACCCGCTGTCGGTGGCGCCGTCGCGCTTGAAGGCACCGATCAATCCCTTCACCCCCCGGGCGCTCGGCACGCGTGGCGTCGAACGCACGATCGACGCCTTCGCACACTCCGCGCGACTGGCTCGCGAAGGCGGCTACGACGGCGTCGAGGTCATGGGCTCCGAGGGCTATCTGATTAACCAGTTCCTCAGTGCCCGCACCAATCGGCGCACCGACCAGTGGGGTGGCAGCGTCGAACAACGCATGCGCTTCGCCACCGAGATCGTGCGCCGCGTGCGCGATGCCTGCGGCCCGGACTTCATCATCATCCATCGCCTGTCGATGCTGGAGCTGGTACCGGAAGGCTCGGATTGGGACGACATCGTTGCGCAGGCGAAAGCCATCGAGGCGGCTGGCGCAACCATCCTCAACACCGGCATCGGTTGGCATGAGGCGCGCATCCCCACCATCGCCACCTCCGTGCCCCGTGCCGCGTTCGCCGATGTCACCGCGCAGCTCAAGCCACATGTCTCGCTGCCGCTGGTGGCGACCAACCGCATCAACATGCCCGACGTGGCCGAACGCATCCTCGCCGAGGGCAAGGCCGACATGGTGTCGATGGCGCGGCCACTGCTGGCTGATCCGCAATGGGTGCGAAAGGCGTTGGCCGGCAAGCCCGAGTCCATCAATACCTGCATCGCCTGCAACCAGGCGTGCCTGGACCACGTGTTCGAGAACAAGCGCGCCAGCTGCCTGGTGAATCCGCGTGCCTGCGCCGAGACCGAGCTCAACTACCCGCCATCGGCGACAAGGAAACGGATCGCGGTGGTCGGCGCCGGACCAGCGGGACTGATGTGTGCGACGGTCGCGGCCGAACGTGGCCATGAGGTCGTGCTGTTCGACGCCGCCGCCGAGATCGGGGGCCAGTTCAACCTTGCCAAGAAGATCCCCGGCAAGGAGGAGTTCCACGAAACCCTGCGCTGGTTCGGCCATCGCATCGTGGAAACCGGCGTGCAGCTGAAGCTTTCGACCGAAGCCACGCCGATTGAATTGCAGGGGTTCGACAACGTCGTGCTGGCCACGGGCGTGGTGCCGCGACAGGTGGATTTCCCGGGGCACGACCATCCGAAGGTCATCAACTACCTCGACGTCCTGCGTCGCACCGTGGTGCCTGGACGTTGCGCGGCGATCATCGGTGCGGGGGGCATCGGTTTCGACGTTGCCGAATTCCTGGTCCACGACGGCCCCTCGCCTAGCCTTGATCCCCAAGCCTGGATGCGTGAATGGGGCGTGGACCCGTCGTATCGGGCGCCCGGGGGATTGGCACCGCCCAAGGTGCATCCGCCCGCGCGCGAAGTCTGGCTGCTGCAGCGCAGCCCGGGACGGCCGGGCGCGCGCCTTGGCAAGACCACCGGGTGGATCCACCGCGCCACCCTGAAGCAGAAGCAGGTGCGCATGCTGGGTGGCGTGGAATACCTGGGCGTGGATGACGACGGCCTGCGCATCCGCGTCGATGGCAGCGAACAGCTGCTTCCCGTCGACCATGTGGTGGTCTGTGCCGGCCAAGAGCCGAACCGGGCGCTGGCGACGGCACTCGAGGCGACCGGAACCGCGGTCCACCTCATCGGCGGCGCCGATGTCGCGGCAGAACTGGATGCCAAGCGTGCCATCGCACAGGCCGCCCGCTTGGCTGCCGGGCTTTAGGAAACGCCCGCAAGTCCTTGACGCTACAGCGCCCACGCGCCGCATTCAGAATAAAAACTCCAATCCAATCAAGGATTTCTGATTGCGCATTCAGGCGCGGTTGGGGCCGACGCCCTTACCTTGCGCGCACTTTTCCCGCCCCAGATCTGGCGGGAACCGGCCCGGCCGCGACACGCGCGGCTTCGGTGCCCGGGCGAAGCGCCATCTAGAGCCGCCGCCCTCCCCAATACGCCATGTCCGCCTCAGTACGCTCGGCGCGTCTCCCTGCACGGGGACCGGAGCGCACCCAAGCGGGCGCAACGCAGCAAGGAGTTTCCCGATGCAACTGGCCTGGATCCTGTGGTTGGCCTCCGTCCTTCCACCACAAGCCGCCGATTCGCTCTGCCTGAGCGCCACGGTCTACCTCGAAGCGCGCGACCAGTCCGCCCGTGGCCAGCAGGCCGTGGCCGAAGTCGCGCTGCGCCGCGAGGAAAGCGGCCTGTGGGGCGACTCGATGTGCGACGTGGTGACCGCGCGCAAGCAGTTCGCGCCGACCATCGTGTCGCCGCGCACCCGCCTCGGCAACACCGAAGCCTGGGCGCAGGCGGTCAGCATCGCCATCGAATCCGAGCGCAACTGGGCCCTGCCACCGGGCGAGCGCAAGGAGATCGTGCCCGGCGCCAGCCACTTCATGGCGCATGCCATCGCCGCACCCAGCTGGCGCAATGCCTACCAGGTCGCGACCATCGGCGACCACACCTTCCTGCGGGTGCAGAGGCTGCGTCCACGCGAGGGCTGATGGCGCGCGCGCCGGTCGACGCATGGACGACATGGTCCGTTTCATTGCACGGCACATCGCATGCCCCGTGACGGCGCATGATTCGGCTCCCCTACTGGAGCCGGATACCGATGAAGCTTTACACCTCCCCGGGCGCTTGTTCGCTGGCCGACCACATTGCCCTGCAGTGGATCGGCCAGCCCTTCGAGGCCGTGCTGGTCACGCGCGAGCAGCGCAACACGCCTGAATTCCTGGCACTCAACCCCGCCGGCGCCGTTCCGGTGTTCGAGCGCGATGGCTGGGTACTGACGCAGAACGCTGCCATCCTCAACTATCTCGCCGACGCCTTCCCCGATGCGAGGCTGGGCGGTGATGGCACGCCGGAAGGCCGCGCCGAAGTGAACCGCTGGCTTGCCTTGCTCAATGCCGACGTGCATCCCGCGTTCCATCCCTACTTCGGCAGCACCGCGTGGCTGGGTGAAGATGTGGCCGCGAAAACGAAGGAGGCCGCAGGCGCGAAGCTCCGCGGCTTTTTCGAGCGCATCGACACGCAGCTCGCGGGCAAGGATTGGCTGGTCGGCGACCGCTCGATCGCCGACCCCTACCTGTTCGTGGTCACGCGCTGGGCGAAGGGCATGAAGGTGGACCTTGGTGGCCTTTCGAACCTGGCCGCGCACTTCGAGCGCATGCGCAACGATGCCGGCGTGCAGGCCGCGCTCAAGGCCGAAGGCATCTAACGCACTGCGTGCGTGCCGGCGCGGCGATCAGAAGGCGTCGCCCGGCACGCGCACCGCACCTTCCATCAACACACGCGCACTACGGCTCATCACCGCCTTCGTCACCGCCCACTTGCCATCCACCTGCGCGACGTCCGCGCCCACGCGCAGCGTACCGGAGGGATGGCCGAAGACCAGCACCTCGCGCGTGCCGCCACCGGCGGCTGCATTCACCAGCGTTCCCGGCACTGCGGCCGCCGTCGCGATGGCAACCGAGGCGGTGCCCATCATCGCGTGGTGCAACTTGCCCATCGACATGGCGCGCGCCAGCAGATCGATGTTCGCTGCGGCCACCGGCTTGCCACTCGATGACACGTAGTCCTTGGGCGGCGCTACGAACGCAACCTTCGGCGTCAGCGGACGCTTGGCCGCCGCTGCGACGTCAGCCACCAGACCCATGCGCACCGCACCGTGCGCGCGGATGGCTTCCAGCGTACCGAGCGCGTTGGCATCCTCGTTGATCGCGCCCTGCAGTTCGGTGCCGTCGTAGCCAAGCGCCGTGGCATCGACGAAGACCACCGGCACACCGGCATTGATCAGCGTGGCCTTGAAGGTTCCCACGCCTGGCACGTCCAGTTCGTCGACCAGGTTCCCGGTCGGGAACATTGCGCCCCCCTCGCCTTCGCCGTCATCCGCGGGATCGATGAATTCCAGCTGCACTTCCGCCGCCGGGAACGTCACGCCATCGAGCTCGAAATCGCCGGTTTCCTGCACCTCGCCGCCAGCCACGGGCACATGCGCGACAATCGTCTTGCCGATGTTGGCCTGCCAGATGCGCACCGTCACGATGCCGTTGTCGGGAATGCGTGCCGCGTCGATGAACCCGTTGGCAATGGCGAACGGCCCGACCGCCGAAGACAGGTTGCCGCAGTTGCCGCTCCAGTCGATGAAGGCATCGTTGATCGGCACCTGGCCATACAGGTAGTCCACGTCATGCCCGGGTTGCGTGGCCGGCGAAATGATCACCACCTTGCTGGTGCTCGAGGTCGCCCCGCCCATCCCATCGGTGTGCTTGCCATACGGGTCGGGCGAGCCGATGACGCGCAACAGCAGCGCATCGCGCACGGGGCCGGGGGCCTGTGCCTGCGCGGGCAGGTCTTCGAGCCGGAAGAAGACCCCCTTGGACGTGCCACCACGCATGTAGGTGGCGGGGATGCGGAGCTGGCGTTTGGACGTCATCGAAAATTCCGGATGGATGGAGTGGCGGGTCAGAACAACCCGGGCTGCGCAACGGGAGGATCGATCTCCGGCAGGAGCGGCCACCGGTCGATGACTTCGTAGCGATACGGATCGCCACCGCCAACGACCAGGCAGAGCTCGTCGATGGTCCAGGCAATCGGCGGATCGAGGGCGAGCGTGTCGAAAGCGTCCGATGCGTTGTAACTCAGGGTCATGTGCGGCGTGACCCCGGTGGCGATGCCCTCGTAGCCCGCGTGCACCAGACCCTGCCGCACCTGCCGGAGCAGCGATGAAAACGCCTTGGGGACTCCGCGTGCACGCAGGGTGCAATGCGCCCTGTCCGCCCCGGCACGCGGCCCCTCCACGCGGTTGAAATGCAGGGTGCATGCGTGCGCGGAAAGCGTCTTGCCCAGCTTCGACAAGGCATCCTTGTCCCGCGCACTGGGCGAGTAGATGCGCTCGGAGAAGGATTGATGCCAGTTCTCCGGCACGAACAGGCGACTTCCGAGTCGCTGCGGCACCTCCAACTGGACAAGGCGACGCAGCGTGCCCTCCACCCATGTCGGCGGAGGCAAGGCCATCAGCAGCAGACGTGGCGCCGCTGCTGCGTTCGTGCGGTTCCCGCGCGCGGACTCCCTCATCGACTCTCTCGACGCCATCACCCGAACTCACGCTCCATCGGGGATTTCCGGCTCTACCAGCCTTGCCAACAGCTCGAGCGACTCCTGCCAGCCCTGGTAACAGAAATCCACCGGGATCGCGGCGGGAATACCCTCCTGCACCACGTTGAGTTCAGTGCCGGCAACGCTCTTCTTCAACGCAATCGTCACCTGCATCTGGCCCGGCAATCCGGGATTGTCGAACTGGTCGGTGTAGCGCAGCAATTCGTTGTCCACCAGCTCCACGTAGGTGCCGCCGAAGGCATGGCTGGACCCGGTGCTGAAATTGGTGAACGACATCCTGTAGCCGCCGCCAACGCGGGCATCCATCGCGTGGACCTTGCCGGTGAAGCCGTGCGGCGGCAGCCACTTCACCATCGCGTCCGGGTCCAGGAAGGCGCGATAGACACGCTCAGGCGGCGCGCGCAGCACGCGGTGCAGGCGGACGGTGCCGGGGGCGGTATTGTCGGACATGATCGGTCTCCTTCGGGTTGGGTGTACCGATACGACGAACGGCTCAGGCCGCTTTCGACGTTTCCAGGAAGTCCTGTGCGAAACGCTGCAGCACGCCTCCCGCTTCGTAGATCGAAACATCCTCGTCCGAATCCAGCCGGCAGGTCACCGGCACCTCCACCACTTCGCCATTCCGGCGATGGACCACCAGCGTCAGTTCGGCGCGCGGGTGGCGCTCGCCGACCACGTCGAAGGTCTCGGTGCCGTCGATGCCCAGCGTCAGCCGCGTGGTGCCGGGCTTGAACTCCAGCGGCAGCACGCCCATGCCGACCAGGTTGGTGCGGTGGATGCGTTCGAAACCCTCGGCGACGATGGCTTCCACGCCTGCAAGGCGCACGCCCTTGGCCGCCCAGTCGCGTGAACTACCCTGCCCGTAATCGGCACCGGCGATGATGATCAACGGCTGCTTGCGCTCCATGTAGGTTTCGATGGCCTCCCACATGCGCACTACCCTGCCTTCCGGCTCGATGCGCGCCAGCGAGCCCTGCTTCACTGCGCAGTCCACCACCGCCATTTCATTGACCAGCTTCGGGTTGGCGAAGGTGGCGCGCTGCGCGGTGAGGTGGTCGCCGCGATGGGTGGCGTAGGAATTGAAGTCTTCTTCCGGCAGGCCCATCTTCGCCAGGTATTCGCCCGCGGCACTGGACGCGAGGATCGCGTTGGAAGGCGACAGGTGGTCGGTGGTGATGTTGTCGCCCAGCACCGCGAGCGGCCGCAGGCCGCGCAGCGTGCGCTCCCCGGCCAGCGCGCCTTCCCAGTACGGCGGCCGACGGATGTAGGTGCTCTGCGGGCGCCAGTCGTACAGCGGCGCGACCGGTTCGCCGGACTCCACCCGCAGCTGGAACATCGGGCCGTACACCTGGCGGAACTGCTCGGGCTTCACGCTGGCCTTGACCACCGCGTCGATCTCTTCATCGCCCGGCCAGAGATCCTTCAGCGTGATCGGGTTGCCCTCGGCATCGAAGCCCAGCGCATCCTTCTCGATGTCGAAGCGCACGGTGCCCGCGATGGCATACGCGATGACCAGCGGCGGCGACGCCAGGAAGGCCTGCTTGGCGTAGGGATGGATGCGGCCGTCGAAATTGCGGTTGCCCGACAGCACGGCGGTCGCGTACAGGTCGCGTTCGATGATCTCCTGCTGGATCTTCGGGTCGAGCGCGCCGCTCATGCCGTTGCAGGTGGTGCAGGCGAAGGCGACGATGCCGAAGCCGAGCTGTTCGAGGTCCGGCAGCAGGCCCGATTCCTCCAGGTACAACTGCACCGCCTTCGAGCCCGGCGCCAGCGAGGTCTTCACCCACGGCTTGCGCACCAGGCCTTTGGCCACTGCGTTGCGCGCCAAGAGGCCGGCGGCGATGACGTTGCGCGGATTCGAGGTGTTGGTGCAGGAGGTGATGGCGGCGATGATCACCGCGCCATCGGGCATCAGCCCCTGCGCCTGCTCGTCCCTGCCCGCCTGCAGCTTGGCGGCATCGGCGATGCCGCGCTCGGCCAGTGCGCTGGTCGGCAGGCGGCGATGCGGGTTCGACGGCCCGGCCATGTTGCGCACCACGGTGGACAGGTCGAAATGCAGCGTGCGCTCGTACTGCGCATCGGCCAGGTCGTCCGCCCACAGGCCCGCGGCCTTCGCATAGGTCTCGACCAGCGCCACCTGCTCGTCGGTGCGGCCGGTCAGGCGCAGGTAGTCCAGCGTGTTGTCGTCGATGAAGAACATCGCCGCGGTGGCGCCGTATTCCGGCGCCATGTTCGAGATGGTGGCGCGGTCGCCGATGGTCAACGCCGCCGCGCCCTCGCCACGGAATTCGAGGTAGGCACCCACCACCTTCGACTCGCGCAGGAACTCGGTCAGCGCGAGCACGATGTCGGTGGCGGTGATGCCGGGCGCCGGCTTGCCCGACAACTCCACGCCCACCATTTCCGGCGTGCGCATCCACGAGGCGCGGCCCAGCATCACGTTCTCCGCCTCCAGCCCACCCACGCCGATGGCGACCACGCCCAGCGCATCGACATGCGGCGTGTGGCTGTCGGTGCCGACGCAGGTATCGGGAAACGCCACCCCGTCCTGCACGTACACCACGGGCGACATCTTCTCGAGGTTGATCTGGTGCATGATCCCGTTGCCCGGCGGGATCACGTCGACGTTCTTGAACGACTGCCTGGTCCAGTCGATGAAGTGGAAGCGATCGGCATTGCGCCGGTCCTCGATCGCGCGGTTCCGGGTGAACGCGTCCGGGTCGTAGCCCCCGCATTCCACCGCCAGCGAATGGTCGACGATCAGCTGCACCGGCACCACCGGGTTCACCTGCGCCGGGTCGCCTCCCTGTGCGGCGATGGCATCGCGCAACCCCGCGAGGTCCACCAGCGCCGTCTGGCCCAGGATGTCGTGGCAGACCACGCGCGCAGGGAACCACGGGAAGTCGAGGTCGCGGCGACGCTCGACCAGCTGGCCGAGGTAGTCGTCGACTTTCGCCGCGTCGGCGCGACGCACGATGTTCTCGGCGTGCACGCGCGCGGTATACGGCAACGTGGCCCACGCGCCCGGGCGCAGCGCTTCGACGGCGGCACGCGCGTCGAACCAGTCGAGATCGGTACCGGGGAGCGGCTTGCGGTGCTGGCTGTTCATGGCTGGCGACTCGGAAATAGGGAGTAAGCCCCTTCCCCCGCACGCGGGGGGAAGGTTGGGATGGCGACGCGCGCGCAGCGCGCGTTGTGTAGCGACGCGATGGCTGGCCCCCACCCCGGCCCTCCCCGCTCGCGGGGGAGGGAGTGAAGCAGGTCAGTCGCGCTGGTCGATCGGAACGAACGCCAGGTTTTCAGGCCCGGTGTAGTTCGCGCTGGGACGGATGATCTTGCCGTCGATGCGCTGCTCGATGACGTGCGCACTCCAGCCGCTGGTCCGCGCAATCACGAACAGCGGCGTGAACATCGCCGTCGGCACGCCCATCATGTGGTAGCTGACGGCGCTGAACCAGTCGAGGTTGGGGAACATCTTCTTGATGTCCCACATCACCGACTCCAGGCGTTCGGCGATGGCGTACATCTTCATGTTCGACTGCTCGGTCGACAGGTCCTTCGACACCTGCTTGATCACCTCGTTGCGCGGATCGCCGGTGGTGTACACGGGATGGCCGAAGCCGATCACCACTTCCTTCCGCTCCACCCGCGCCTTGATGTCGGCTTCGGCCTCGTCCGGCGTGTCGTAGCGTTTCTGCACCTCGAACGCGACTTCGTTGGCGCCGCCGTGCTTGGGGCCGCGCAGCGCGCCGATGGCGCCGGTGATGCAGGAATGCATGTCGCTGCCGGTACCGGCGATCACGCGCGCGGTGAACGTGGACGCATTGAATTCATGCTCGGCATACAGGATCAGCGAGGTATGCATGGCGCGCACCCAGCTCTCGCGCGGCGGTTCGCCATGCAGCAGGTGCAGGAAGTGGCCGCCGATGGAGTCGTCGTCGGTCTCCACGTCGATGGCGCGGCCGTTGTGACTCCAGTGGTACCAGTACAGCAGCATCGAGCCCAGCGACGCCATCAGCTTGTCGGCGATGTCGCGCGCGCCGGGATGGTTGTGGTCGTCCTTTTCCGGCGACACGCAGCCCAGGACCGACACGCCAGTACGCATCACGTCCATCGGGTGCGCCGACGGCGGCAGTTCCTCCAGCGCGGCCTTGACCGCCGCCGGGATGCCGCGCAGCGACTTCAGCTTCGCCTTGTACGCGGCCAGTTCGGCGCGGTTGGGCAGCTTGCCGTGCACCAGCAGGTGAGCGATCTCCTCGAACTCGCTGGTGGTGGCGAAGTCGAGGATGTCGTAGCCGCGGTAGTGCAGGTCGTTGCCGGTGCGGCCGACGGTGCACAGCGCGGTGTTGCCGGCGGCGGTGCCGGACAGGGCAACCGACTTCTTCGGCTTGAAGGGCGTGGCGGGCGTGGTTTCGGTCATGGGTGGTTCTCCTGGAAAACGTCGGGCGGGCCGCCTCGGGCCCGCATCAGGCAATCGCGTGGAACGATGGCCGCGCTGGCGGCCGGGCTGCGTTGATTGGCATGAAGCGGTCGCAAGGCCGCGCCAGCACGCGCCGGAGGGCACCGGACGGGGCAACCGCCCTGTCCGGCCCGCCGGCCGACCAGTCCGGGTCGCTGCACGGGCGGCAAGGCTCCCTCATTCCTTCACGAACAACGCGTCGAGCTTCTGTTCGAAGGCGTGGTAGCCGATGCGCTCGTACAGTTCCTCGCGCGTCTGCATGGTGTCGACCACATTCTGCTGGTGGCCATCGCGGCGGATCGCTTCGTACACGTTCTCCGCCGCCTTGTTCATCGCGCGGAACGCCGACAGCGGATACAGCTGGATCGCCACGCCCACCGAGGCAAGTTCATCGCGGGTGAACAGCGGCGTCTTGCCGAACTCGGTGATGTTGGCCAGCACCGGCACCTTCACCGCGTCGACGAAACGCCGGTAGGTGGGCAGGTCGTAGGCGGCCTCGGCGAAGATGCCGTCGGCACCGGCCTCGACGCAGGCGATCGCGCGCTCGATCGCGGCGTCCACGCCTTCGACCTGGATCGCATCGGTGCGCGCAATCAGGAAAAAATCGGCGTCGGTCTTCGCATCGGCGGCAGCCTTGACACGATCGACCATCTCGCCCTGGGTCACGATCTCCTTGCCCGGGCGATGGCCGCAGCGCTTGGCGCCCACCTGGTCTTCGATGTGGCAGGCCGCGGCACCGGCCTTGATCAGCGACTTCACCGTGCGCTCGATGTTGAATGCGCTCGGTCCGAAGCCGGTGTCGATGTCGACCAGCAGCGGCAGGTCGCAGACGTCGGTGATGCGACGCACGTCGACCAGCACGTCTTCCAGCGTGTTGATGCCGAGGTCCGGCAGGCCCAGCGAGCCCGCGGCGACACCGCCGCCGGACAGGTAGATCGCCCGGTAGCCGGCACGCCGGGCGAGCAACGCATGGTTGGCATTGATGGCGCCCACCACCTGCAGCGGCGATTCGGCGGCGAGGGCGGCGCGGAAGGCAGCGCCAGCGGAAGAACGGCTCATGTCGCTTGGCTCCTGCCCGTGCGGGTCGGCAGGGCATCCTGCCGCTTCCGCCGGGGTCGGAGGTTAATGTCGCACCGGCGGACCTGTTGATCAATCTTGATGGATTGAATCAATATGTCGCCATGCAAGACGAGTTCATCCCCGCCAACGATGCCTGCGAGCGGCTCGGCGTCAGCCCGGCCACCCTTTACGCCTACGTGAGCCGTGGGCTGGTGCAGTCACGCCCGGGCGCCGACCACCGCAGCCGCGTGTATCGCCGCACCGACATCGACAAGCTGGTGCAGCGCAAGCGTGCCGGCCGCGGGGCCGCGCGCGGCGCAGCGCAAAGCCTGGATCGCGGGCTGCCGGTGATGGAAACGCGGATCTCGCTGATCCGCCCCGATGGCCCGTGGTACCGCGGCCGCTCGGCAACGGCGCTGGTGCGCGAAGGCGCGACGCTGGAGGACACTGCGAGGCTGCTGTGGGACTGCGGCGGCGACGACCCATTCGCGAGCGCCGTGTCCGATGAGTGGCCCGGGACTGTCCGTGCCGTGGCCGGCAACACGCAGTTGCCACCGCTCGAACGCGCGATGGCGTCGATCCCGCTGCTGGCGTTGGACGTGCGCCATTCCTTCAACGCCTCGCCCGCGGTACGGCGCGACGTGGCGGCAACCTTGTTGCGCCAGAACGCAGCGCTGCTGGTCGGCGCCACGCCAAGCGACGCCCCCGTGCACCAGGTACTGGCGCGGCGCTGGCGCCCCGGCGATGCCGGCTTCGCCGACCTGGTCCGCGCCGCGTTGGTCGTCTGCGCCGACCACGAACTGAACGTCTCCGCCTTCGCCGCGCGCGTGGTCGCGTCCACTGGCGCACACCTGCACGCCACCGCATGCACGGGCCTGGCGGCATTGTCCGGCCCGCGCCATGGCGGCGCGACGGCGCGTGCGCACGCGCTGATCGTCGATGCCCTCGACGCCCCCTCGCCCGCGCAGCACATCGCCGAACGCTGGCGTCGCGGCGACGACCTGCCGGGCTTCGGCCACGCGCTGTATCCCGATGGCGACCCGCGCGCCACCGAATTGCTGGCGATGCTGCGCGCGACGCAGAATGCCGCCGCGATGCGCGGCCTCGAGGAGATGATCGAAGGCGCTTTCGATGCCAGCGGGCAACGGCCGAACATCGATTTGATGCTTGCGGCGCTGTGCTTCGTGCACGGCCTGCCCGGCTCGCACGCGCTGGTGATGTTCGCCGCCGGACGTCTGGCCGGCTGGCTGGCGCACGCACTGGAGCAGCAGGAACTCGGACGCCTGATCCGCCCACGCGCGCGCTACATCGGCACGCCCCCGGAGACGCCATCGGATCCGGAGGCAGGCGATGCAGCCACATCCGCGATCGGTTGACTTCATGCCGACCCCTGCCGACCCTGCACGACAACCACGGATGACAACCGCCACAATGCACGCCACCCTCCTGCTTGCCGCCTTCCTCGCGCTGTCCCTGTCCATGCCCGCCACGGCCAACGACGCCCACGCCACGACATCGACACCCACTCCGGTGCCCGCCGCGCCCGCGTGGCTGGCCGAGGTTGAAGCGCTGTACGATGCGGACCTCCGGGTCGCAGGCCTCGAAGACCGCACGTTCGCACCGGAACACTGGTGGCAAATCGCCACACCCCTGCTGTCGTCGCGCAACGGCTTCGCCATGCGCGAGATCGGCCGCAGTGCCGAGGAGCGCCCGCTGCGCCACGTGTCCTGGGGCCGCGGCAAGACCCGCGTGCTGCTGTGGTCGCAGATGCACGGTGATGAAAGCACCGCGACGATGGCGCTGGCCGACCTGTTCCGCTTCCTCGGCGAACACCCGCGCCACCCCATCGTGCAGCGCCTGCGCGAACGTACCACCCTGCACTTCTTCCCGATCGTGAATCCGGATGGTGCCGCGCGCTTCCAGCGCCGCAACGCGCAGGGCGTGGACGTCAACCGCGATGCGCGGGACCTCGCCACGCCCGAAGGTCAGGCACTCAAGGCCCTGCATGACGCGTTGGCACCGGATTTCGGCTTCAACCTGCACGACCAGCGGCCCGGGTATCGCGCAGGCGACTCCGAACGCGGCGTCGCCGTGGCGCTGCTGGCACCGGCCTACAACGAAGCGAACGACGTGAACGAGGTACGTGGCCGCGCGATGGAAGTCGCCGGCATGATCCGTGCGGCGCTGGAACCGTCGCTGTCTGGCCACCTGGCGCGCTGGGACGAAACCTTCAACCCGCGCGGGTTCGGCGACATGACCACGCACTGGGGCAGCAGCACGGTGCTGCTGGAAGCCGGCGGCATCGAGGGCGATCCGCAGAAGCAGTTGCTACGCAAGCACACCTTCATCGCCATGCTCGCGGGCCTGGACAGCATCGCCAGCGGCAGCCACGCCGGCGTACCGCACGGCGTGTACCGCGAACTGCCGGAAAACGGCGCGGTCTGGCCGGATCTTGCGATCCGTGGCGGCACCGTGGTGTCGGATCGACTGCCCCCGGTGCGCGCGGACGTGATGGTCGGCTTCCGCCATCCACTGGCGGAACAGGGCGGCACGATCAGCGATGTCGGCGACCTGGCCGACAGTCCATCCCGCCACAGCATCGACGCCAGCGGCCTCTACCTCGTGCCCATCGCCGATGCCGAGGGCCGCATCGCGCACAAGCGCATCGTCACCGGCGCGCCGGCGCACTTCCACCTCAGCCGCGATCCGGAAGGCCGCGACATCGTGTGGACGCTCAAGCGAGACGTCGATCCCGCGCACCCGCGCCCCTGAGCGGCGCCCGCCACACTTCGTTACAGATACAGAAAAGGCCGGGAATCCCGGCCTTTTCGTTCATCATGCGCGTCGCGTCGATCAACCGAGCAGGTGCGACACGCCGCTGCGCTCTTCCTCCAGCTCGGCGAGCGTCTTGTCGATGGCCTTCTGGCTGAAATCGTCGACCGGCAAGTCCTTGACCATCGTGTATTCGCCGTCCTTCGTGATCACCGGGAAGCCGAAGATCACGCCTTCGGGAATGCCGTAGGAACCATCCGACGGAATGCCCATCGTCACCCACTTGCCGTCGCTGCCCAGCACCCAGTCGCGCACGTGGTCGATGGCGGCATTGGCGGCCGACGCGGCCGACGACAGCCCGCGCGCCTCGATGATCGCCGCGCCGCGCTTGCCGACCTTCGGGATGAAGTCGTTCGCGTTCCAGTCGTCGTCGCCGATGCGGTCCTTGAGCGATGCGCCACCCACGGTGGCGAAGCGGTAGTCGGGGTACATCGTCGGGCTGTGGTTGCCCCACACGATCAGCTTCTCGATGTCGCCCACGGCCACGCCGGCCTTGTTGGCCAGCTGGCTCAGCGCGCGGTTGTGGTCGAGGCGCAGCATGGCGGTGAAGTTCTTCGCCGGCAGGTCCGGCGCCGACTTCATCGCGATGTAGGCATTGGTGTTGGCCGGGTTGCCGACCACCAGCACCTTCACGTCGCGGCTGGCCACCTTGTTCAGCGCCGCGCCCTGGGCGGTGAAGATCTTGGCGTTCTCCAGCAGCAGGTCCTTGCGCTCCATGCCCGGGCCGCGCGGACGCGCGCCGACCAGCAGGGCCACGTCGGCGTCCTTGAACGCGACTTCCGGATCGTCGGTGCCGACCATGCCGGCCAGCAGCGGGAACGCGCAATCCTCCAGCTCCATCATCACGCCCTTCAGCGCGGCCTGGGCCTTGTCCAGCGGCAGTTCCAGCAGTTGCAGGATCACCGGCTGGTCCTTGCCCAGCATTTCGCCCGAGGCGATGCGGAACAACAGGGCGTAGCCGATCTGGCCTGCGGCGCCGGTCACGGCAACTCGTACGGGAGCTTTCATCGATCTTTCCTCATGCAACGTGGGAGTGCCGGGCCATCGCGCTTCAGTACACGCGATAGCCCAGCGGGGTCAGTTTTTCCGAAAGCGCCGCGGTGTCGTAGCCACGCACCACGTCCTGGCCGATGACGGTGGTAGGAACGCCGCGCGCGCCGATCGCCTGCATCGCGCGGTCGCCTTCCGGCGTGTCAACGTCCAGGATGCGATAGCGCACGTTGGCCAGTTCGAAATCCTTCTGCTGCTTGCGGCAATAGCCGCACCATTCCGCGGCCAGCATCACGATGCGATCGTCGCCGGTGGCATGGCGTGGATCATCCGGATGCAGTTCCGGCGCGGCCTGTCCGCGCAGGTGCAGGAACCCGCCAACCAGCGCGAGCAGCACCAGCAACACCAGCGCACGCATCGCCGGGGCTCAGCCCAGTTCCGAGAAGAACTCGCGGATGCGTTCCATGCCCGGCGCCAGCTGCGCGGTCGGGCAGGTGTAGCTGATCCGCAGCGCACGCGGCTCGCCGAACGCCGAGCCTGGCACGCAGGCCACGCCCTTGGCGTCGAGCAACGCATTGCACAGGTCCACGTCGTTGGCGATCTTCGCGCCGGTGGGTCCATGCGTCTTGCCGAAGGCCACGCTGATGTCGGGGAACACGTAGAACGCGCCCTGCGGCTTCGGGCAGACCACGCCCGGGATCTGCGCCAGCACCGCCATCACCTGGTCGCGCTTGGCCTGGAACTCGGCGTTCTTCTGCTCGGGCACGTCCTGCGGGCCGGTCAGCGCGGCGACCGCGGCCGCGGTGGTCACTTCGGGGATGTTGGTGATGTGGTTGGAGTTGAGCGTGGTGACCGCCTTGGCCACTGCCTCCGGGCCGGCCATGAAGCCCACGCGCCAGCCCGGCATGCCGTAGGTCTTCGACAGCGAGTCGACGAAGATCACGCGGTCGCGCAACTCGGGGCGCGCGTGCAGGAAGTTGTGGTAACCGACGCCATCGAACACCATGCGGTTGTAAATGTCGTCGGTGATGATCCACGTGTCCGGGTGCTTCGCGACCACGTCGGCCAGCGCGGCGATCTCGTCCTTGGTGTACACCATGCCCGTCGGGTTGGACGGGTTGTTGAACAGGAACACCTTGGGCTTCTTCGCCAGCGCGGCGTCGAGCTGCTCGGGCGTGAGCTTGTAGTCCTGTTCGGGCGGGCACGGCAGCAACTGGATGTCGGCGTCGAGGATTTCGCCGATGTCGATGTAGCTGGTCCAGTACGGCGTGGCGAACGCGAAGCCGTCGCCTTCGTCCAGCAGCGCCTCGCACAGGTTGTAGATCACGTGCTTGGCGCCGATGCCGCTGGCGCAGTTGGCACGGGCGTACCCGGTCAGGCCGATGCCTTCCACGTGCTTGAGGAAGGCATCGAGCATCGCGTCGGCGCCGCGGTTGCTGCCGTACTGCCCGGAGTCCTTGTCCAGCGCAGCGCGTGCCGCTTCGTACACATGCGCGCCCGGCAGGAAGTTCGGCACGCCGATCGAGAAGCTGATGATGTCGCGGCCCTCGGCCTTGAGCTGCTTCGCCTTTTCGGCGACGAGCATGATGGCGCTGGGCTTGGCACGGCCCATGCGGCGGGCGAGTTGCGGCATCGCGGAACCTCTCGTGGCGGCGTGTGGGGGTCCGGCGCAGGGCCGGAAAAGAGCGGCGATTTTAACACAGCGCCGGTGCGCGGCCGGGCGTCCCGGCCGCGCACGCCAGGGGCGCCAATCAGGCCGCGAGGATGCGGTTCCACTCCGCGACGCGGTCGGCCTTCGCCGCAAGGGCGGCGTCGGCATCACCCTCGATGCGCACCGAATTGATCGCATCGCCCTGCTGCACGGCATCCACCGCATCCAGGCCTTCCACCACCTTGCCGAACACGGTGTGCTTGCCGTCCAGCCAGTCGGTCTTGATGTGGGTGATGAAGAACTGGCTGCCGTTGGTGTTGGGCCCGGCATTGGCCATCGACAGCACGCCGCGGTCGTGCTTGACGCCATTGCTGGTCTCGTCCTCGAAGCGGTAGCCCGGGCCACCGCGGCCGGAGCCCTCCGGGCAGCCGCCCTGGATCATGAAGTCGGCGATCACGCGATGGAACGCCAGCCCGTCGTAGAAGCCATGGCGGGCCAGGTTGACGAAGTTGGCCACCGTCAGCGGCGCCTTGTCGGCGAACAGCTCGACCTTGATGGGGCCGCGGGTGGTATCGAAAGTGGCGAACAGGCTCATGCGATTCAGCTCCAGGTGCCCGGATGGGCCGGTAGACCGGCTATAATAGCGGGCTTCCCTTCCGGCTTCCCCGCGCCCTGCCCCTCCGGCACCGGGTGCGGCCTCCACGAGCCCCGTGCACATGTCCATCGAACGCCTCCGCAACATCGCCATCGTCGCCCACGTCGACCATGGCAAGACCACCCTCGTCGATTGCCTGCTGAAGCAGTCCGGCACCCTGAACGAGCGCACCGTCCTCGCCGAGCGCGTGATGGACAGCAACGACCAGGAAAAGGAGCGCGGCATCACCATCCTGGCCAAGAACACCGCCATCACCTGGCAAGGCAACCGCATCAACATCGTCGATACCCCCGGCCACGCCGACTTCGGCGGCGAGGTGGAGCGCGTGCTGTCGATGGTGGATACGGTGCTGATCCTGGTGGACGCGATGGACGGCCCGATGCCGCAGACGCGCTTCGTGACCCAGAAGGCGTTCGCGATGGGCTTCAGGCCGATCGTGGTGGTGAACAAGATCGACCGTCCCGGCGCGCGTCCGGAATGGGTGGTCGAGCAGGTCTGGGACCTGTTCGACCGCCTCGGCGCCACGCCGGAGCAGATGGACTTCCCGATCGTGTACACATCCGCGATCAACGGTTATGCCTCGCTTGACGAGAACGTGCGCGACGGCGACATGACCCCGCTGTACGAAGCGATCATGCAGCACGCGCCCAAGCCCGAGGTGGACCCCGACGGTCCGTTCCAGATGCGCATCAGCCAGCTGGACTACAACAGCTTCGTCGGCGTGATCGGCATCGGCCGCATCCAGCGCGGCACGCTGAAGAAGAACATGCCGGTCGCGGTGATCGACCGCGAGGGCAAGAAGCGCCAGGGCAAGGTGCTGCAGGTGCTGGGCTTCATGGGCCTGGAGCGCATCGAGCAGGACAGCGCGGAAGCCGGCGACATCGTCGCCATCTCCGGCATCCAGGAACTCACCATCTCCGACACCGTGTGCGCGCTGGACACACCCGAGGCGCTGCCGGCGCTGACCGTCGACGAGCCCACCATCTCGATGACCTTCCAGGTCAACAACTCGCCGTTCGCCGGCAACAAGGACCTGTCGGGCGGCAAGTTCCTGACCAGCCGCCAGATCAAGGACCGGCTGGAGCGCGAAACCGTGCACAACGTCGCGCTGAAGGTCGAACAGCTGGAGGACGCCGACAAGTTCCTGGTCTCCGGCCGCGGCGAGCTCCACCTGTCGGTGCTGATCGAGAACATGCGCCGCGAGGGCTTCGAACTGGCGGTATCGCGACCGGAAGTGATCATCAAGGAGATCGACGGCCAGCTGATGGAGCCGATCGAACAACTCGTCGTCGACGTCGAGGAAGTGCACCAGGGCGGCGTGATGGAGAAGCTGGGCATCCGCAAGGGCCAGCTCAAGAACATGGAGCCCGACGGCAAGGGTCGCGTGCGCCTGGATTACATGATCCCGGCGCGGGGCCTGATCGGCTTCCAGAACGAATTCAAGACGCTGACCCAGGGTTCGGGCCTGCTGTTCCACGTGTTCGACCACTACGGCCCGAAGGAACAGGGCGCCATCGCCAAGCGCCAGAACGGTGTGATGATCGCCAATGCGCCTGGCGCCACGCCGGCGTACTCGCTGGGCCCGCTGCAGGAGCGCGGCAAGCTGTTCGCCGCCGAAGGCGACAATGTGTACGAAGGCCAGCTGGTCGGCATCCACTCCAAGGACAACGACCTGACCGTCAACGCGATCAAGACCAAGCCGCTGACCAACATGCGTGCGTCGGGCAAGGATGACGCCATCGCGCTGACCCCGGCGATCAAGTTCTCGCTGGAGCAGGCGCTGGACTTCATCGACGACGACGAGCTGGTCGAAATCACGCCGAAGGAAATCCGGCTGCGCAAGAAGCTGCTGACCGAAAGCGATCGCAAGCGCGCCAGCCGCGCGGCCTGATCCCACCCCACCGATCGGGGTTGCAGGACATGGCCACGACGGTCGTCAATGATGGCGCGCGCAGCATCCGCGCCATCGCGCTGTTCGAGGCCGCAAAAGGGCTGCTCGCCCTGGCTGCCGCCACGGCACTCGCCATCGTCGGCCCGGCGTCGCTGCGGGCATCGGTTGGCAATGCGATGGCGGCACTGCATGTGATGGATGCCGACGGCGCACGCCCGTCCCTGCTGGACCGGATCACCACGGAGACCGTGGACGTCGCCATCCTGGTCATCGTGCTCTATGGGCTGATGCGACTGGTCGAGGCCTGGGGACTTTGGCACCACCGGGTGTGGGCCTCATGGCTGGGCTGCCTTGGCGCAGCGGCCTACATCCCGTTCGAACTGTATGCGTTGTGGCGCCACCCCGACTGGCTGACCTGGGGCGTGCTGCTGCTGAACCTGCTGATCGTCGCCATCCTGGCGCGCGACATCGCACGGCGCAGACGGTAACGGCTCCGAAGCCATCACTCCGGCGCAAGCCGGGACCTAGTGCCTCTTCCGTCACAACAAGCGAAAGACGCCGGGTCCCGGCTTTCGCCGGGATGACGGCTGTTGGACAGTGGGTCTACGTAGAGCAGCAACGCTACTGGAAGACCCGGAGGGCGGCAGGCAGGACGCCAGCCGTTTTTCGACAGGACATGGATATCCTGTCGAAAAATCCCGTCGAGACAGACTCGACCGGTGAGCTCCGTCGGGGAAAGGCATTTCTTTGGTTACTTTCTTGACCGGCTTCGCCGTTCGCTTCGCAGCGTGCCAGCAAAGAAAGTAACCCGCCCTTCAGGGCGGAACGCTCTTGCCCTAAAACGGCTTCGCCATTCGAAAAGTGAAAAGTGACCCACCGAAAGGCGGAAGCCTTTGGTATGGCGCGGATCGAGAGTCCGTTCCGAACCAGGGGGCGCAAACCGGAATGACGGTGCGTAGGCAGCCTAACCAGAACCGCTCTAGCGCAAAGCAGTAACCCCGGTCTGCGACTGCTTGCGCACGATGGCCATCGCGATCTCCAGCGACTGTTCGTAGTTGAGCCGCGGGTCGACCGTCGAACGATACGCACGCTCCAGGTCGGTATCGGTGAGTTCCCGCGCGCCGCCGGTGCATTCGGTGACATCCTCGCCGGTCAGTTCCAGGTGCACGCCACCCAGGCGCGTGCCGGCCGCCGCGTGGATGTCGAACGACTGTTCGATCTCGCTACGGATGTTGTGGAAGCGGCGCGTCTTGTAGCCGTTGCTGGTCGACTCGGTGTTGCCGTGCATGGCATCGCAGATCCACAGCACGCGGCGGCCTTCACGCTTCACCGCGTCGAGCAGCGGCGGCAGCTTGTCGGCTACGTGCGCGGCGCCCATGCGATGGATCAGGCCCAGCCGGCCCGGCTCGTCGTCCGGATTCAACACGTCGATCAGTCGCAGCAACTGGTCGGGGGTCACCGACGGCCCCACCTTCACCGCGACCGGGTTGCGGATGCCGCGGAAGTACTCGGTGTGCGCGCCATCCAGCGCCGCAGTGCGCATGCCGATCCACGGGAAGTGCGTGCTGAGGTTGAACCAGCCCCACTGCCGCGGCACCTGCCGGGTCTGCGCTTCCTCGTAGGGCAGCAGCAGCGCTTCGTGGGACGTGTAGAAATCCACGCGCTTGAGGTCGTGGATCTGCGAACCGACCAGGGTTTCCATGAAGCGCACTGCGTCGCCCAGGCCTGACACCATGCGCTGGTATTCCTCGGCCAGCGGCGAATCGCCCACCCAGTCCAGGCCCCAGTACTCGGGATGGTGCAGGTCCGCGAAGCCGCCGTCGATCAGCGAGCGAACGAAATTCATCGTCATCGCCGAACGCGCATGCGCCTTGATCATGCGCCGCGGATCGGGAATGCGGGCGTCGGCGGTGAACTCCGGGCGGTTGACGATATCACCGCGGTAGCTGGGCAGCGTGACGTCGCCGCGCACCTCGGTATCGGCCGAGCGCGGCTTGGCGTACTGGCCGGCGAAACGACCGACACGGATCACCGGGATGCGCAGCCCGTGCACCAGCACCAGGCTCATCTGCAGCAAGACCTTGAGCCGGTTGGAGATCACCTCCGACGAACAGTCGCTGAAGTTCTCCGCGCAGTCGCCGCCCTGCAGCAGGAAGCGCTTGCCTTCCTGCGCCTCGGCCAGCTGCTGCTTGAGCGCCATGATTTCCCACGACGTGACCAGTGGCGGCAACGCGCGCAACTCATCCTGCACCTCGGCCAGCGCCGCGTCGTCCGGATACGCGGGCATTTGCAGCGCCGGACGCGCGCGCCAGCTGTCCGGCGCCCATTCGGACGCGACGGTGACGGGACGGAGGCTGCGGTCGGGCTGGTTCATCGTGTTGCCATCATGTTTGCCGGGCCATGATGACAGGTTGTTGCGTCGCGTCAATTTCGGCTGCAACGATCCTCAGCGGCGCTTGCCGAAACCCGCCAGCAGTGCCCACGCCCCCAGCAGGATGAACCACACCAGGCTCCACGCCGGCATCGACAGGCCAAGGAACGTCCAGTCGACAAGGCCGCAATCGCCGGTGCCTGTGAGTACCTTGCGGATCAGGTCGGGCGTGCCCATCGTTTCGCGCAGGAACGACAGCGGCGCGCCACAGGACGGGATATCCGGCGGGAACAGCTGGATCCAGACGTGGCGCGCGGCGATGCCCATGCCGACTGCGGCTGCAATGAAGGCCAGCACGCCCCAGGTGCCACGCCCACCGCGGCCCGACGGTGCGAAGACGCCACCGACCAGGAACACGACGCCCAGCGCCACGAATGCGATGCGCTGGAAGATGCACAGCGGGCATGGCTCCAGCCCCCACTGCAGCTGCGAATAGATGGCAAAGCCGACCAGCGCGAAGCAGGTCGCGGCGCCCGCGAGGAAGCGGCTACGGAAGGACCAGCGCAAGGGATTCATCGGCATCGACGTGGCGGGACATCCGTGGATTATCCCGCGTCGTCGCCACAAACAGAAACCCCGGCCATCGGCCGGGGTCTGCGTGCGTCGGGACGCCTGCGTGGAAGCAGGTGCGACGTCTGGATTACTCGGCGGCCGCCTGCGGGCGATCGACCAGTTCGACATACGCCATCGGCGCGTTGTCGCCATTGCGGAAGCCGCACTTGAGGATGCGCAGGTAGCCACCCGGGCGCGCCTGGTAGCGCGGGCCGATCGTGGTGAACAGCGTGCCAACGGCTTCCTTGTCACGCAGGCGCGAGAAGGCGAGGCGGCGGTTGGCGACGCTGTCGACCTTGGCCAGTGTGATCAGAGGCTCGGCGACACGGCGCAGTTCCTTGGCCTTCGGCAGCGTGGTCTTGATCAGCTCGTGCTTGATCAGCGACGCGGCCATGTTGGTGAACATCGCCTGGCGATGGGCGCTGGTGCGGCTGAATTTGCGGCCGGCTTTCTGGTGGCGCATGGTCTTGGTTCCTGATGTTGAATGATGTGGCGGCTGTGGTTCGCTGTCGCCTTCCCGGCGTGTGCCCTTCGATCAAGGGCGGTCGGACTGCGCTGGCCCTGTCCGGCCCATTCCCTGGGCCGGGGATGCCGCGGACCTTCAGGTCCGTCGGCGTGTGTTGCTGACTGCTGAAGCTGTGCTGCAAGGCTTGTCGCTGCCATCCATGGCGAAACAGCTCGGGCTCCGGAAAGCCCTGCCCGGTCATCCTGCCCGGGCGTTCGGCAGCGCGCGAGCCAATGGCTCGCAGCCGCGCTACCTCACCCAAGCATGCCGTGGTTGGAGACACCGGCCGGCGGCCAGTTTTCCAGCTTCATGCCCAGTGCCAGGCCGCGCTGCGCGAGGACTTCCTTGATCTCGGTTAGCGACTTCTTGCCGAGGTTCGGGGTCTTCAGCAGCTCGACTTCGGTCTTCTGGATCAGGTCGCCGATGTAGTAGATGCTCTCGGCCTTGAGGCAGTTGGCCGAACGCACGGTCAGCTCGAGGTCGTCGATCGGACGCAGCAGGATCGGGTCGACGCCCGGGGCCTGCGCCTTCTGGCCACCACGCTCGCGGTGGGTGAAGTCGCCGAACACCGACAGCTGTTCGGTGAGGATGTCGGCGGCGGTGCGAACGGCTTCCTCGGCGTCGATGGTACCGTTGGTCTCGATGTCGAGCACCAGCTTGTCGAGGTCTGTACGCTGCTCGACGCGGGCGGCCTCGACGTCGTACGCCACGCGGCGCACCGGCGAGAACGACGCGTCCAGCATCAGCCGGCCGATCGCGCGGTTTTCCTCATCGGGACGACGACGGGCGGCGGCCGGCTGGTAGCCGAAACCGCGCTCGATCTTCAGGCGCATGTTGATCGCCATGTCCTTGGTGAGGTTGCAGATCACATGGTCGCCGTTGAGGATCTCGACGTTGTGGTCGGTCTTGATGTCGGCGGCGGTGACGACGCCCGGGCCCTGCTTGCTCAGGCTGAGCGTCGAGTTGTCGCCCGTGCCCATGCGGATGGCGACGTCCTTGAGGTTGAGCAGCACCTCGAGCACGTCTTCCTGCAGGCCTTCGATGGTGCTGTACTCGTGCAGCACGCCGTCGATCTCGACCTCGGTGATCGCGAAACCCGGGATCGACGACAGCAGCACGCGGCGCAGCGCGTTGCCGAGGGTGTGGCCATAGCCGCGCTCGAGCGGCTCGATCACGACCTTGGCACGGTTGCCGGCGAGGCGTTCGATCTGGGGGCCGCGGGGGCGCAGGACTTGGTTGGCGGTAACGGTCATGGTTCGTTGCTTCTCCTGCTGGTCCGCCGCGCCCGTCGACGCGGCGGCTCTGGGCGCTTGGAGCCCCTTGTCGCCAAGGGGTGGCCCGCGGGGTGGCGCGGGCCGTGGATGGGGGTGTCCTGGGTGTTGCCGGAACCTCGAAGCCGCCGTCAGGCCTACTTCGAGTACAGCTCGACGATCAGCGCTTCGTTGATGTCGGCCGGCAGGTCACCGCGGTCGGGGACCGCCTTGAACACGCCGCTGAACTTCTTCTGGTCGACTTCGACCCACGACGGGGTCAGGTCCATCGTCTGCGCGACGTTCAACGACTCCTGCACGCGGAGCTGCTTCTGCGCCTTCTCGGACAAGGCGATGGCATCGCCTGCCTTGACCTGGTAGGACGGCAGGTTGACCGGCTTGCCGTTGACGGTGACGCCGCGGTGCGAGACCAGCTGGCGGGCCGACGGACGCGTCACCGCGAAACCCATGCGGTAGACCACGTTGTCCAGGCGCGTCTCGAGGAGCTGCAGCAGGTTTTCACCCGTGTTGCCCTTCTTGTTGGACGCCTTCTTGTAGTAGTTGCGGAACTGGCGCTCCAGCAGGCCGTAGATACGCTTGACCTTCTGCTTCTCGCGCAGCTGGGTGGCGTAGTCGGACAGCTTGCCGCGACGCACGTTGGGGCCGTGCTGGCCGGGCTTCTGCTCCAGCTTGCACTTGGAATCGAGCGCACGGGCCGGGGACTTGAGCGACAGGTCGGCGCCTTCGCGGCGCGCGAGCTTGCAGGTGGGACCGATATAACGAGCCATTGTTCTTCTGCTCCTGTGCGCTTAGACGCGGCGCTTCTTCGGCGGACGGCACCCGTTGTGCGGGATGGGCGTCACGTCGATGATGTTGGTGATCTTGTAGCCGACGTTGTTCAACGAACGCACGGCCGACTCGCGGCCCGGACCCGGACCCTTGATGCGGACTTCCAGCGATTTCACGCCGTAGTCCAGCGCGGCCTTGCCGGCCTTCTCGGCGGCGACCTGGGCGGCGAACGGGGTGGACTTGCGCGAACCGCGGAAGCCCGCGCCGCCCGAAGTCGCCCACGACAGCGCATTGCCCTGGCGGTCGGTGATGGTGACGATGGTGTTGTTGAACGAAGCGTGGACATGCGCGATGCCGTCGGTGACGACGCGCTTGATCTTCTTCTTTTGCTTGGCTGCTGGCTTGGCCATCTCGAATATCCTCGCTTACTTCCTGATGGCCTTGCGCGGACCCTTGCGGGTGCGTGCATTGGTCCGGGTGCGCTGGCCGCGCAGCGGCAGGCCGCGGCGGTGGCGCAGGCCGCGATACGAACCCAGGTCCATCAGGCGCTTGATCGCGATGCCGATCTCGCGACGCAAGTCGCCCTCGACGATGAACTTGCCGACTTCCGAACGCAGGCGCTCGACTTCCGGCTCGGACAGGTCGCGGATCTTGGTCGACGAATCGACGCCGGCCGCTTCGCAGACCTGCCTGGAACGGGTACGGCCAATGCCGTAGATGCTTTGAAGCCCGACCCAGACATGCTTCTGGGCAGGCAAATTGACACCTGCAATACGCGCCATGCGCGGATCTCCAACTGGTTGGTCGGCCGGAACGGGAATTCCGGCGGAGTGAACAAGAAATTGTAACAGGGTCTCGTTTGGCTTGGAAGCCAAGGGCGCAAGGCGCCTCTGGCCCGGCATGGGGAGTGTGCCCATGCTCCGGCGACGGGTCCGGGGCGGCAGTCGCGGTTTCCCGCCCTGCCCCGCGCGCTACTCTGGCGCGCGGATCACCCGGCCCACCCGTGCACGAGACCGCAGCACGAGTCGCCCATCAAAGGCCCAGGGCGTGTCGACCCCGGACCGGCGCGGCCTCCGGCCGCCTGTTTCCGCCGGGCATCCTGCCCCGCGGTTGGCCGCCCCGGTCACCGGGACGGCCTCGATGACACCAGGTCAGCGGCCGGACAGTCCCGGGCGCGACCCTTTCAGGTTGGCCTTCTTGAGCAGGCTCTCGTACTGGTGCGACATCAGGTGCGCCTGGATCTGCGCGATGAAGTCCATCACCACGATCACCACGATCAGCAGCGAGGTTCCGCCGAAGTAGAACGAGGTCCCCAGCTCGGTGCGCATGAATTCAGGCAGCAGGCATACCAGCACCAGGTAGGTGGCGCCGGCGGCGGTGAGCCGTGTCAGCACCCCGTCGACGTAATCCGCGGTGGCCTTGCCCGGACGGATGCCCGGGATCAGCGCGCCCGACTTCTTCAGGTTGTCGGCCGTTTCCTGCGAGTTGAACACCAGCGCGGTATAGAAGAACGCGAAACCGGCGATCAGCCCCGCATACAGGAGGATGTACAGCGGCTCGCCCGGCGAGAGGGCCTGCGCCAAGCGCTGCAGCCAGGGGGCCGAACCCGCCTGGCCGAACCAGGTGGAGGCCGTGGCCGGGAACATGATGATCGACGAGGCGAAAATCGCCGGGATCACGCCCGCCATGTTCAGCTTCAGCGGCAGGAACGAGGTCTGGTTCATGTACGCGTTGCGACCGCCCTGGCGGCGCGCGTAATTCACCGTGATCCGGCGCTGGCCGCGCTCGACGAACACCACGAAGAAGGTGAACACGACCACGATCAGTACGATCATGATGACCGCGATCGGGCTCATGTCGCCGTTGCGGGCGGCCTCGATGGTGCCCATGATCGCGCTGGGCAGGCCCGACACGATACCGGCGAAGATGATCAGCGACACACCGTTGCCGATGCCACGCTCGGTCACCTGCTCGCCCAGCCACACCAGGAACATCGTGCCCGCGGTGAGCGCCACGATGGCGGTCAGCACGAAACCCATGCCCGGCGCGTAGACCACCGGCACGCCGCTGCCGGCCGCCTGCGTCTGCAGCGCGATCGCGATGCCCGCGGACTGGAAGATCGCCAGCGGGATCGCCGCGACGCGCGACCACTGGGTGATGCGTCGCCGGCCCGACTCGCCTTCCTTCTGGATGGCCTTCAGGCTCGGCACCACCTGCACCAGCAGCTGGGTCACGATCGACGCCGAGATGTACGGGATGACGTTCAGCGCGAACAGGCTGAAGCGCTCCAGCGCACCACCGGAGAACATGTTGAACATGTCCACGATGGTGCCCTGCTGCTGCTCCATCAGCTGCAGCATCGCGTCCGGGTTGACCCCCGGGACCGGGATGAAGCAGCCGATGCGGTAGACCACCAGGGCGCCGAGCACGAACAGCAGGCGCTGGCGCAGTTCGGTGAACTTGCCCAGCCCCGCGCCCAGACCGCCCATTGCACTCGCGCTACGCGCCATCCGGTGCTTACTCCTCGACCTTGCCGCCGGCGGCTTCGATCGCCGCACGGGCGCCGGCCGTCGCCAGCAGGCCCTTCAGCACCAGCTTCTTGCTGACGTCGCCCTTCTTGACGATCTTGGCCTTCTTCGCGGTGCTGGGGACCAGCTTGGCCGCGCGCAGGGCCGCGAAGTCGACGTCGCCTTCCAGCTTGTCCAGCTGGTACAGGAACACCTCGGCGGTATCGCCCTTCAGCTTCGAGCGGAAACCGACCTTCGGCAGGCGCATGTGCATGGGCATCTGGCCGCCTTCGAAGCCGGCCTTGATCTTGCCCTTGCCCGCACGCGCGAACGAACCCTTGTGGCCACGGCCGGCGGTCTTGCCGAGGCCGGAGCCGATGCCGCGACCGACGCGGGTGCGCTCCTTGCGGGCGCCGTCGGCTGGCTTGAGTGTATTGAGCTTCATTGTGCTTACTCCTCGACCTTCACCAGGTAGTGGACCTTGTTGATCAGGCCACGCACCTGCGGGCTGTCCTTCAGTTCGCGGACATCGTTGAGCTTGTTCAGGCCCAGTGCGCGCACCGACAGGCGATGCTTCGCCTGCGAGCCACGCAGGCCCTTGACCAGGCGCACCTTGACGGTACCGCCCGCGTTCTCGTTCTTAGCCATGGAGGATCTCCTCGACCTTCTTGCCGCGCTTGGCCGCGATGCGGGACGGCGACTGCATTTCGGTCAGCCCCTTCACGGTGGCGCGCACCAGGTTGATCGGGTTGCGCGAACCGGTGGCCTTGGCCAGCACGTCCTTCACGCCGACCGCCTCGAGCACGGCACGCATGGCGCCACCGGCGATCACGCCGGTACCTTCCGAAGCCGGCTGCATGTACACACGCGCGGCGCCGTGACCGGCCTTGACCGCGTGGAACAGCGTGCCACCGTTGAGGTCCACGGTGTTCATGCTCTTGCGGGCGTATTCCATCGACTTCTGGATCGCGACCGGCACTTCGCGTGCCTTACCGTAACCGAAGCCGACCTTCCCGGCCCCGTCGCCCACCACCGTCAGCGCGGTGAAGGTGAACTGGCGGCCGCCCTTGACGGTCTTGCTGACGCGGTTGACCGCGATCAGCTTTTCGATCATGCCGTCATCCATCTCTTCCCGGTCGCGATTGCGATCGCGCCCGCGGGGTTCCCTTTCGTTTGCCATCTGAGTCTGCCTTGTCTGTCGTTTTAGGATGTACGGCTACGGCCGCTTATGGTTGTGGTGTGGATCGGTGGATCGCGTTCGCGGACAGAAGCCGCTGCGCGCCCGGCGCTTCCCGCGCCGGCGGGTGAGGCAACGAAAACGACATGGCGACCGCCATGTCGTTTTCAAGCATCAGAACTGCAAGCCGCCTTCGCGGGCAGCGTCGGCCAGCGCCTTTACGCGGCCGTGGTACCGGTAGCCGGAACGGTCGAAGGCCACCTTGTCGATGCCGGCGGCCTTGGCCTTCTCGGCGATCGCTCGGCCGACCCTGGCCGCGGCCTCGGTGTTCTTGGCGCTCTTCAGGCCGTCGCGCACGTCGGACTGGGTGGTGTTGGCGGCAGCCAGGACCTTCGATCCATCGGCGCTGAACACCTGCGCATAGACGTGCTGGCCGGTGCGCAACACCGACAGGCGCGGAACGCCGAGTTCACGGATGTGCGCGCGGGTGGACTTGGCGCGGCGCAGGCGGGCGATTTTCTTTTCCATGGTGTCTTCTCCGGAAGCCGAAGGCGTGGATTACGCCTTCTTCGCTTCCTTGCGGATGATGGTTTCGTCGGAGTACTTCACGCCCTTGCCCTTGTAAGGCTCCGGCGGACGGAACCCGCGGATCTTGGCGGCCACTTCACCGACCAGTTGCTTGTCGGCACCCGCAACGACGATCTCGGTCTGCGTCGGCGTGGTGATGGTGATGCCTTCCGGGGCCTGGAACACCACCGGGTGCGAGAAGCCCAGCGACAGGTTCAGGTCCTTGCCCTGGGTGGCGGCGCGGTAACCCACGCCGACCAGCTCGAGCTTGCGCTCGAAACCCTGCGACACGCCTTGCACCATGTTGGCGACGATGGCGCGCAGCGTGCCGGTCAGCGCGAGCTGCGACGGATCGTTGGCCGACAGCAGCGCGTTGCCGTCCTCGATCTTGACGTCGATGGCGGCAGGCTTGGCGATCGACAGCGTGCCCTTGGGGCCCTTGACGCTGACGGTTTCCGGCTGGACGTTGAGCTCGACACCCTTCGGCAGGGCGATCGGCTTCTTGGCGACTCGGGACATTGCGGATCCTCCCTTAAGCCACGAACAGCAGGACTTCACCGCCGACGCCCTGCTGGCGCGCCTGCGTGTCGGTCATGATGCCCTTGGAGGTGGAAACGATGGCGACGCCGAGGCCGTTCAGGACCTTGGGCAGCGCGTCCTTGCCGCGGTACTGGCGCAGGCCCGAGCGCGAAATGCGCTTGAGCTGGGCGATCACCGGACGGCCTTCGAAATACTTCAGCTCGATCTCGAGCTCGGCCTTCGCGCCGTTCTCGGTCACGCGCAGGTCGCCGATGTAGCCTTCGTCCTTGAGGACGTTGGCGATCGCCACCTTGGTCTTGGAGGACGGCATTTTCACCGCCGGCTTGCCAACCGCGGCCGCATTCTTGATGCGGACCAGCATGTCGGCGATGGGATCAGTCATGCTCATGGAATGTCACCTGATGAGTAGCACCGATATCCGCTTTCGCGAAAATCTTGGGTGGGTGGGTGTTGCGGGATTACCAGGAAGCCTTGCGCAGGCCCGGCACGTCGCCGCGCATGGTGGCTTCGCGCAGCTTGTTGCGGCCCAGGCCGAACTTCGAATAGACGCCACGCGGGCGGCCGGTCAGCGCACAGCGGTTGACCTGGCGGGCGGGCGACGAATCGCGCGGCAGCTTCTGCAGCTTGGTCGCGGCTTCGATCTTCTCTTCGTAGCTGGCGGTCTGGCTGCTGATGATCTTCTTCAGCGCGGCACGCTTCTCGGCGTGCTGCTTCACCAGCTTGGTCCGCTTCGCTTCGCGGTTGACCATGGAGGTCTTGGCCATTGTCTCTATCCTCGAATCAGTTGCGGAACGGGAAACGGAAGGCCTCGAGCAGCGCCTTGGCTTCTTCGTTGGTCTTGGCCGTGGTGGTGATGGCGATATCCATGCCGCGGATCGCATCGACCTGGTCGAAATCGATCTCCGGGAAGATGATCTGCTCCTTCACGCCCATGTTGTAGTTGCCACGGCCGTCGAACGAACGACCCGAGACCCCGCGGAAGTCGCGCACGCGCGGCAGCGACACGTTCACCAGGCGATCCAGGAACTCGTACATCTTCGCGCGGCGCAGCGTGACCTTGCAGCCGATCGGCCAGCCGTCGCGGATCTTGAACGAGGCGACCGACACGCGCGACTTGGTCACCAGCGGCTTCTGGCCGCTGATCTTGGCCATGTCGGCAGTGGCGTTCTCGAGGATCTTCTTGTTGGCCGCTGCCTCGCCCACGCCCATGTTGAGCGTGATCTTGGTGACGCGCGGGACCTGCATGATGTTGTCGTAACCGAATTGCTTCATCAGCTTCGGCACCACTTCATCCTTGTAGAACTTTTCCAGACGGGTCGTCATTTCTCTATATCCTCGGAATCAGGCAGGTCTTCAGACCGCCTCGCCACTCGAGCGGAACACGCGCAACCGCCGTCCATCCTCGAGCACCTTGGTACCGACGCGCTCACCCTTGCCGGAGGCCGGGTTGAACAGCATCACGTTCGACACGTGGATCGGCGCTTCGCGCTCGATCACGCCGCCGGGCTGGCCGGCTTGCGGGTTCGGCTTGGTGTGGCGCTTGACGATGTTGATGTTCGAGACGACGACCTTGTCGCCCATCACGCGCACCACGTCGCCGGTCTTGCCCTTGTCCTTGCCGGTGGTCACGACCACCTGGTCGCCTTTCTTGATTCGATTAGCCATTGTCCTGTCCTCCGCTCACAGCACTTCGGGGGCGAGCGAGACGATCTTCATGAACTTCTCGGAACGCAGCTCGCGGGTCACGGGCCCGAAGATGCGCGTGCCGATCGGCTCGTGCTTGTTGTTCAGCAGCACCGCGGCGTTGCCGTCGAAGCGGATCAGCGAACCGTCGGGACGGCGCACGCCCTTGCGGGTGCGCACGACCACGGCGTTGTACACCTCGCCCTTCTTCACCTTGCCACGCGGGATGGCGTCCTTGATGGACACCTTGATGATGTCGCCGATGCCCGCATAGCGGCGCTTGGAGCCGCCGAGCACCTTGATGCACATCACTTCCTTGGCGCCCGAATTGTCTGCCACGTCGAGATGGCTCTGCATCTGGATCATTTGCCTGCCTCCTCGTTATTCGGCCGCGCGCGCGACGATTTCGACCACGCGCCAGTTCTTTGTCTTGGACAGCGGCGCGATTTCCACCACGCGCACCACGTCGCCTTCGTTGCAGGCGTTGTCGGCATCATGGGCGTGCAGCTTGGTCGAGCGGCGGATGTACTTGCCGTACAGCGCATGCTTGACCTGGCGCTCGACGAGCACCGTGACCGTCTTGTCCATCTTGTTGCTGACCACGCGGCCCTGGACCGTACGCTGCTTTTTATCAGTATTGTTCATGGTCGGCCCTTACTTCTTCTCGCCGAGCAGCGTATTGACGCGAGCGATCTCGCGGCGCACGCGGCGCGTCTCGTGGGTCTTGGTCAGCTGGCCCGTCGCCTTCTGCATGCGGAGCGAGAAACGCTCCTTCTGCAGTTCGAGCAGGTGGGCCTGCAGTTCGTTCGCGGACTTGCCGCGCAGTTCCTTGGTGGTAGCCATCAGCGCACCGTCCGGGTCACGAATTGGGTGGTCACCGAGAGCTTGGCGGCGGCCAGGCGGAACGCCTCGCGTGCCACGGCCTCGTCCACGCCCTCGATTTCATAGATCATGCGGCCGGGCTGGATCTGGGCGACCCAGTACTCCACGTTGCCCTTGCCCGAGCCCATGCGGACTTCGATGGGCTTCTTGGTGATCGGCTTGTCGGGGAACACGCGGATCCACATCTTGCCGCCGCGCTTGACGTGGCGGCTGATGGAACGACGGCCGGCCTCGATCTGGCGCGCGGTCAGCTGGCCGGTCGCGGTCGACTTCAGGCCGAACTCGCCGAAGCTGACGGCATTTCCGCTCCACGCCAGGCCGTCGTTGCGGCCCTTGTGCATCTTGCGGTATTTGGTTCGCTTGGGTTGCAACATGATTAGTCCCTCGCTTCGCGGTCGGCGCGGTCGCGGCGCGGGCCGCGCGGACGGTCACGGTCGCCACGATCGCCGCGGTCGTTGCCGCGCGGCGAATCGTCCTGCTTCTCCTGGCCCACCTGGCTGAAATCGAAGATCTCGCCCTTGTAGATCCAGGTCTTGATGCCGATGATCCCGTAGGTCGTCTTGGCTTCGGCAAAGCCGTAGTCGACGTCGGCGCGGAGGGTGTGCAGCGGCACGCGGCCTTCGCGGTACCACTCCGAACGCGCGATCTCGGCGCCGTTGAGGCGGCCGCCCACGTTGACCTTGATGCCCAGCGCGCCCAGGCGCATCGCGTTGCCGACGGCGCGCTTCATCGCGCGGCGGAACATGATGCGGCGCTCGAGTTGCTGCGCGATCGACTCGGCGACCAGCTGCGCGTCCAGCTCGGGCTTGCGCACTTCGGTGACGTTGATGTGCGCCGGGACGCCCATCAGGTCGGACACTTCCTTGCGCAGCTTCTCGATGTCCTCGCCGCGCTTGCCGATCACCACGCCCGGGCGGGCGGTGTGGATCGTCACGCGGGCGGTCTTGGCCGGACGCTCGATCAGGATCTTGCTGATGCCGGCCGAGGCCAGCTTCTTGCGCAGCATCTCGCGGACCTTCAGGTCGGCCTCGAGGTAACCGGCGTATTCCTTCTTGCCGGCGTACCACTTGGAGTTCCAGTCCTTGGAGATGCCGAGACGGATACCGGTGGGATGAACTTTGTGACCCATATTACTTGCCCTCTCCCACGACGACGGTGATGTGGCTGGTGCGCTTGAGGATGCGCGTGCCACGACCCTTCGCGCGGGCCATGAAGCGCTTGAGCGTCGGGCCTTCGTCGACGGTGATCGTGGCGATCTTCAGCTCGTCGATATCGGCGCCGGCGTTGTTCTCGGCGTTGGCGATCGCCGACTCGACGACCTTGCGGATCAGCGCGGCGGCCTTCTTGTCGGAGAACTTCAGCAGGTCGACGGCGCGCTCGGCCGGCAGGCCACGGACCTGGTCGGCGACCAGGCGTGCCTTCTGCGGCGAAATGCGCGCGGTCCGCAGGCTGGCGGTGCGCTTGTTGGTTTCGGTGCGTTCGCGCCGTGCGGCGTCGAACCTTTCCCGGGTTGCCTTGTCCATCGTGCGCTCCTTACTTGCCGGACTTCTTGTCGCCGCCGTGCCCCTTGAAGGTGCGCGTGACAGCGAACTCGCCGAGCTTGTGGCCAACCATGTTCTCGTTGACCAGCACGGGGATGTGGTTCTTGCCGTTGTGCACGGCAATCGTGAAGCCCACCATTTCCGGCAGGATCATCGAACGACGCGACCAGGTCTTGATCGGCTTCTTGGTATTGGTGCCCGCCGTTTCCACCTTCTTGATCAGGTGGTGGTCGACGAACGGACCCTTCTTGAGTGAACGTGCCATGGCCGATTAACTCCTGCGATCGCGCACGATGAATTGCTGGGTGCGCTTGTTCTTGCGCGTCTTGTAGCCCTTGGTCGGCACGCCCCACGGGGTGACCGGGTGCGGGTTGCCCTGGCCGGCCTTGGCCTCGCCACCGCCGTGCGGATGGTCGACCGGGTTCATGGCCGCGCCGCGGACGGTCGGCTTGATGCCGCGCCAGCGCTTGGCACCGGCCTTGCCCAGCTTCTCGAGGTTGTGCTCGACGTTGCCGACTTCACCGATGGTGGCTCGGCACTCGGCCGGCACCTTGCGCATCTCGCCCGAACGCAGGCGGAGCAGCGCGTAGACGCCTTCACGGGCGACCAGTTGCACGCCGGCGCCGGCGGCGCGGGCGATCTGCGCGCCCTTGCCGGGCTTCATCTCGATGCAATGCACCGTCGAACCGACCGGGATGTTGCGCAGCGGCAACGTGTTGCCGGCCTTGATCGGCGCATCGTTGCCCGCGATCACCTGGTCGCCGGCCTTCAGGCCCTTGGGCGCGATGATGTAGCGGCGCTCGCCGTCGACGTAGCACAGCAGCGCGATGTGCGCCGTGCGGTTCGGGTCGTACTCGATCCGCTCCACGCGCGCCGGGATCCCTTCCTTGTCGCGCTTGAAGTCGATCAGGCGGTAGTGCTGCTTGTGGCCACCGCCGATGTGGCGGGTGGTGATGCGGCCGTGGTGGTTGCGACCGCCGGTCTTGCCCTGCTTCTCCACCAGCGGCGCGTAAGGCGCACCCTTGTGCAGGTCAGGCGTGACCACGCGGACGGCACTGCGGCGGCCGGGCGAAGTAGGCTTGAATTTCATCAATGGCATCGGTCTTTCCTCAGGCCGTTGCGGCGTTGGTCACGTCGATGGTCTGGCCATCGACCAGCTTGACGTACGCCTTGCGCCAGCTGCCGCGGCTGCCCTGGCGCTGGCGGAAGGACTTGTTCTTGCCCTTCACGTTGACGACGTTGACGGCCTCGACCTTGACGTCGAAGAGCTTCTCGACCGCGGCCTTGATGTCGGCCTTGGTCGCGTCCCTCGACACCTCGAACGCATACTGGTTGGACACTTCCTGCAGGCGCGCGGTCTTTTCGGACACGCGCGGCGCACGGATGACTTCATAGAGCTTGGCGTCGTTCATGCCAGCCACTCCTCGATCTTCTTGACCGCATCGGCGGTGATCAGCACGGAATCGGCGCCGACCAGGGCGACCGGGTCCAGGCCCTGCACGTCGCGGATCTCGACATACGGCAGGTTGCGCGCCGACAGGTAGAGATGCTCGGACGCCTCTTCGGTCACGATCAGCGGGCGCTTGCCAAGGTCGAATTCCTTGAGCTTGGCGACCATGCCGCGGGTCTTGGTCTCGGACAGGTCGAACGCATCGACGACGGTCAGGCGACCCTGGCGGTTGAGTTCGGACAGGATCGCCGACATCGCCGCGCGGTACATCTTGCGGTTGACCTTCTGCGCGAAGCTGCGCGGCTTGGCCGCGAACGTCACGCCGCCGCCGACGAAGATCGGCGCCGTCAGCGCGCCGTGACGCGCACCGCCGCCCTTCTGCTTCTTCGACTTCTTGGTGGTGCCGTTGACTTCCGAACGCGTCTTCTGCGCCTTGGTACCGGCGCGGCCGGCGTTGCGATAGGCAACGACCACCTGGTGGACCAGGTCTTCGCTGAAATCGCGCCCGAAGACGGCTTCGGACACCGACAACTTCTCTGAACTATTGGTGATGGCGAGTTCCATCGTCATCTCTCCCTTATGCCTTGCTAGACGGACGCACGATGACGTCACCGCCCGGCGCACCCGGCACTGCGCCCTTCACTGCGATCAGGCCGCGCTCGGCGTCGACCTTCACGACCTGCAGGCGCTGCGTGCTCTGCACTTCCGCACCCATGTGGCCGGACATCTTCTTGCCCGGGAACACGCGACCCGGCGTCTGGCGCTGGCCGATCGAACCCGGCGCGCGGTGCGACAGTGAGTTGCCGTGCGTCGCATCGCCCATCTTGAAGTTGTGGCGCTTGATCGTGCCCTGGAAGCCCTTGCCCTTGGTCACGCCCTGGACATCGACGATCTGGCCTTCCTCGAAAATGTCGGCCTTGATCTCGCCGCCCACTTCGAAGTCGGCGATCCTGTCGTCGGCCACTCGCAGTTCCCACAGGCCGCGGCCGGCCTCGACCTTGGCCTTGGCCAGATGGCCGGCCTCGGGCTTGGTCAGCAGCGAGGCGCGCTTGACGCCGGCAGTCACCTGCACGGCGCTGTAACCGTCGGTGGCGACCGTCTTCACCTGGGTGATGCGGTTCGGGGTGGCTTCAATCAGGGTCACCGGCACGGACTTGCCGTCTTCGGTGAACACCCGGCTCATGCCGGCCTTGCGGCCGACGATGCCCAACGAATGGATCTTCGCGGTCATGGTGATGGCCCTCAGGTCAGCTTGATCTGGACATCAACGCCTGCCGCGAGCTCGAGCTTCATCAGCGCGTCCACGGTCTTGTCGTTGGGGTCGACGATATCGAGCACGCGCTTGTGCGTGCGGGTCTCGTACTGGTCGCGCGCGTCCTTGTCGACGTGCGGCGACACCAGCACGGTGTAGCGTTCGATCTTGGTGGGCAGCGGGATCGGGCCGCGCACCTGCGCGCCGGTCCGCTTGGCCGTTTCGACGATCTCGCTGGCCGAACGGTCGATCAGTCGGTGATCGAACGCCTTGAGCCGGATCCGGATCTTTTGGTCCGCCATAACGGGGTTCCTTCGTTGAAAGAGCGACAGACCTGGCGGCTGGGTGCGCCAGATCCCATTCAAAAACACGTTAACCGTTGATTCCGCGGGAAAAACCCCACGTCGGCAGCGGGTTGGAGCCAAAAATCAAGGCAGGCCGGTTGCCCGACCCGCCCAGACTGGGAACCGCAAGCGCAACGAAATGCCCCGCCATATGTGCCCCGGAGACCTCCGGGGCGGGCGGAGCACATGCCACGCGACATGTTCCCTGTCTGGCGAAAACGAAGGGCATCCTGCCCCTCATTTCGCGGTACTGCAGCCGCCCATGAGGACATTGGCTGCGGTGAGTCAAATATTATGACGCCTTCACCCGGTGGATGCAAGCGCTGCCCACATCTTTTTTGCTTTGCAACAAGACCCGGAAGCGGCGAAGGCGGACCAGGGTTCCGGCCCGCCTTGCTTCGCGGTTCTCCCCGGCCTGGGCCAAGGGGAACCACTGACCCCCGCCTGCGCAGGGGTGACCTTCCGGTAGCCACGCGCTTGCGCGCGTGGGCCGCCAGGTCACTTGACGATCTTGCTCACCACGCCGGCGCCGACCGTACGGCCGCCTTCGCGGATCGCGAAACGCAGGCCTTCGTCCATCGCCACCGGGTTGATCAGCTCCACCACCATCTTCACGT
>NZ_SMTF01000005.1 GCF_004357985.1 Luteimonas aestuarii
GGCGACTGGATCCAGTTCTATAACCACCGGCGCCCACACCAGGCGCTGGGCATGAAGACACCCGCTGAGGCATATGCATTAGCGGCCTGACCTGTGCAGAAACCGCTGGGTCATTACACTTTCACGCATCGTTAAGCCAGAGGCTGTCTCAAGCCGAGAAAGCATCGCGCTGGCGAGCGACGGCCACAAGCCTTGCACTTGTATCGGCCGGCAGCCAAGGCCCAGAGCCGGGCAGGTCGACAGCCTATGCATCTGCGCATGAGAACCAGCCTAAGCTGGTCCAGAACGCAGACAAACTACCTCACTCTTCGGGGGTAGCTTTCGAGCTGATCACATCACACTAACGCTGATTCGGCATTAGTCATGCGGGCCCATCAGCTGCCGTCACCTCAACATCCGATGAATCGCCCGCTTCGGCACTGAAGCAATATCAAAAGCTACGAAACCTAAGAGGAGTTGGAGACCCAGTATCACCGGCAGAGCAGCGAGCATAACCCGCCCAGCTGAAGTGGGGACACCCACCGAGGACGCATGAACCCAAAACACGGTGCCGACGATAAAACCGCCTGTCACAAGCAAAATTCCGCCGACAAGTTCGATCGTGGCCAGCGACATGTCGCGAAGGAAGTAATTGTAGAAGAGGCGTTTAGCGGTATTGCGGACATGCTTGATCAGAAAATCAAAGAAGATTCGTCCAATTTGCAGGCCACTTTTCTCATCCCCATACCTCGCGTCCATCGGAATGTCAACGACAACGGCTCGCAAAGTGTTAAGCCTGAAGAGCATGTCGGTCTCAAAATAGTATCGCCGACTGATCTTGGCCATTGGCAACTTTTCAACAACACGCGCGTGAATGGCCGTATATCCGTTGGTCGGATCGAAGAGATCCCAGTACCCTGACGATATCTTCGTCATGAACGACAGACCCGCATTCCCTAGAATGCGGATGCGTGGCATTCTACCGATCTGCGCAAGATCGTAGAACCGGTTCCCTTTCGTATAATCGGCCTCCCCTGCCACAATCGGCGCGATGAAACGCGGCAGCAGCTCGGGGTCCATCTGACCATCGCCGTCCATTTTCACAATGACGTCGGCACCATCGGCCGCCGCCTTCAGGTAGCCGGCAATGACTGCACCACCAACCCCGGAATTCCTATCGTTGAATATCACTACCACACGTGGATCGCTGCAATTTTCCTGCACTAGATACCCACTCTTTTCAGGACAACAGTCATCCACGACATAGATTCTCCATATCCAGCGAGGTATACCGGAAATGACATCCAGTATGTGTCGCGCAACACGATACGAAGGTACGACAACCGCCACGTTCGGAGTAGATCGTAGGCCGTCTTGAAGGGCCATCGGAGCATATTCAGTCACTGGCGCCCTCCTCATAAGAGGATGCGTAAGCACGAGAAAGAACCAAAGCAACTGGCCTCGGCCACAGCATTCGAAACATTTCCAGATCCTCCCGCGCCCGAACACCATTTCTAACGCCCGCACTCGTCTCACTTGCTCCATGTATACGGTGCAGCACGAGTCGATCACGAACGTAGCAGAACGCTCCATCCGAGCGGGCCGCGCGGACCCATGCCTCCCAATCAAGATCAACTTTCAGATCTTCACGGAAACGCAACCCAGACAGGCCAGGACCAAGTGTCACGGTGGGGCACGCGATTGGACAGCCGAACCGCAGCAGCCGGATCTTCGCGGATTCGCTCGTAATCGCGGCTCGCCCTAAGAATCCCAACTCAAGCAAGAACGACTTTATCCTCAATGTCGTCGTGCGCTCACGAAGCATAGCATCCAGCAGCTCCGAATACCCCGTCAATACCAACGTGGCATCAGCATTGCTTCCAGCTGCATCCATGGTCTTGGCAACAAAATCTGGCAAGTAGACATCATCCTGATGCGCAATGGTTACCCAGTCACGGCTCGCGCATTCGAGCGCAGCGTTCCAGTCACGCCCGATGCCAGCGTTCGGACGATGCACCCTTACAGGCACCTCAAATTGTTCCGCAAGCCGAAATAGCGAATCCTCGGGCGTCGAAGTAGATATGATGATCTCAGAACCAGAAAGACTTTGCGAAGCAAGTGACTCAAGGCACTCTCGGAGATACGGCGAAGGACCGTAAGCGGGTACTACAAAACTATGCGCTGTCATATTCGCAGTCTCAAGCCGTCTTGCCAGCGAGCGTCATAAACAGGACACCTGACGACACCAAGGCTAGACCAAGCCATTGCAGCGGAGCGAGCCGTTCGCCATATAGCATCCAACTAGCAGCCGCAACGAAGACATAGAAAAGTGAACCCGAAATTGCAAACGCGATGCCGAGCTTGACGCGACTGACCACAACGATCCACACAATGAACCCAAGCCCCTGAATCGCCACGGCAGCAATCACCCCTGGCGAAAAACATGCAGCGAGTAGCCATTGCAATCCCGTGGGGACCGGGTCTCGCATCGCAATGTTCGTCACTGCCTGCTTCACCAATAGCTGGCTACCCAAGGTAGAGCAAGTTACAAATAAAATCATCAAAAGTTCTTTCCACACGCCGGCTCGTCTCCTTAAAAAAATCAGTAGTATCTGGAAATTATGGAAGTGAGGGCGATTGCAGACATGACGGGGATGGACACGATGACAAGCGCCGCGGCCACACCTCTCAATGCGATCGGCACAGAGAACGAGCAGAACATCGCAACGAATGCGAGCAACGGAATGAAGTACCGGCCTTGCAGCCCCTCAATCACTGGGCTTTGTGGCTGCGTCCAGTATGCGTAGAAAGGGATGCACATGATGGCAATAACCATAATCGCAATGCTCCACGCAAACACTCCAGCTTTCAATCCCGATGGCTTGGCCTGGGAATTAAGCGCAAGTGATCCGAAGATGGCCAAAGCAGCAGTGGAATAGAAGTAATTCGGCGGATATGTGTCAAGCCATCCGAAAACGCCAACCACGCCCTTGAGGATTACCGCTCCCGTATTGGAGAACGCGGTGCTAGCGATCATTTGCAGGTAGGAGAGCGGGGAGGCGATGAGCGCTTCCATGCCATTCACGCTCTCCACGTCCGGCCGGACGTAACCATCACTGCCGCGTGAAAGGCGAAATATCCATGACGCGTGGACGGCAGCCGGAAGGAGAGAGCTAAGCAGCAGCCAACGCAATCGGATCAGCCAACCGCCTCGCACTACCGCAAAGCATATCCACGGGGCGAAGAAAATCCATCCCATCAACGGTTTGGACAGGGCCAGCAACAGCCCCAGACCGAGTAGAGCCCATTGCGCACGCACAATTGAGATGCGGCGGCTCCATGCTCCCGAGACCACGCCCAAGTATGCGATGCACAGGGCAAGCATGTTCGCATCGTACGAGAGCGATGTCGCCAGGTATAGCGACATTGGAAGTGATGCGATCACGAACAACGGCCATCGGCCAAACCCTGCCCACTTGAGCCCGATGAAGCCGAGAAACAGGAACAGGAACAGGTTCACAAGCTGCGAGCCGTAATAGTAAAGCCCGAACCCCCCATCAAGCCTGCATGTGAGCGTATGGCCGGCCCATGGCGAGAGATACATCAAAGGTGAGGCCCCTGCCGGCGCCGCTACGCCCTTGCGCGCCGTGTCTGCACACGCTAGCGGGGCCGTAACAACCGCTTCGAGCTCTGCCGGCGAGAACTTCCGGCCGTACACCTCCTGAAACGGCCCATAGTTGTCGAGCAGATTTGGGCGCTCGCGTCCCTCATCCGCGCCGACCAGTTGGCCGGCTGCCATTAATGCGATCTTGCTAGCATGTGCGAACTCGTCAGGAACGGCGCCCGGCGGCCGGATGGCGATGAAAGCGACGCCAATGGCGAGTCCCAAGACCAGAAACAAGTGGGCAAGGCGCCGGTCAAGCCAGCCATATATAGTGTATGAGCATCTAGCGATGCGCTGTCGGTCGCCAGCCCCCATACGCCCCGCAGCACCCGCGGCGGCGAAGAATGCGAGCGTCCACAGAAAGTAACGGGCGATGGTCAGCGCCTTGGCTAGTGTTGACCCGCCAAACGCCGGAGGTACTGCAAACACGACCTGCGGGTCGGGGTGTCCGGCCTCCACATCCCAGGATGCACAACCGGGGGCACCGGGCGCCGGCTGCACGCCAAGCGACGCGACAGGTTCTGGTGCGAAGCCCATGCGCCCGCCGATCCCGGGCAGCCAACGCAACGAACGGACGGGCGCACATACCGAGAAAAATGAGTCAGCGGGCGGATCGACGCGGAAAGCGCGAGCCGCTAGGCCCCCGGTCAGATCCACGGGCCCACTGTTGCGCCACCCAGACCTTGCCTCGCTGAAGCCGACACCGTCATCATGAAACACTTGGTAGACGCCGTCGCCTCGAAGCTCGAAAGATATCCGGGTAGCCGGATAGAGTGTCAGTAGTGCGGCCAACGTGGCGGTCGTCACGAGGGCCAGCCAATGCCACGGCGACTTGCGGAAGACTGTCCGCGCCTCCCTCGCGACGCGACCGATGGTGGATGCCAGTGTGGCCCACATCTCAGTCACCTCCCGAGCATCGCAGTTGCGAGGCCGGGTGCAACCGCCGCGATGCCCTCTCCGTTCACGAACGCATGCGCCGCGTCGGCGATGCTGTAAGGTCGAAGATTCCGCGCGAGCGCTGCTTGGCATTCAGCCACGAGTGCCGCCGCAATTCCAACCGGAGACATCTCGGTCGCAGACTTCAGACCCGGAAACACACCTCCCATGTCCTTGTTATGAAATGGGTTTGTCACCACGCCCATTCCAAAAGCCGCCATCTCCAGCGGCGGATAGCTGGGATGCGGCGAGACCATCAGGCTCAGACCAACGGCGCTCGTGCTCAGAAGCTCGCCATATGCGTCGATATGGAGCTTGCCGAGCGCACGGATACGTACGCCGCCCAGATCCACGTCTTCCCTCAGTTCACCTGCTGAGACCACCTCCCATTCGGCGGCGTCGGGCATCGTCGCCGCCCAGATCCGAAGGCTCTCGCAGATGAGCTCAAAGGCGTTTCGGGGCGTGGACGGACGGCCATATACAAGAATCTGCCTACGTCGTGCAGATGGTGCTTCGCTCAGCGACGACAGTGCGCGCCGCAGTCCATCGTTCAACGTCGGCTCGAACACAAAGCGATCCCGGAACCCGATGCCGCAATGATCAAAGTAGTCGGAAAGCTGGGACGTGTTGAACACGGCGATGTCATGTTCCGGACGGTAAGTGCCCAATGCCACGTAAGATTGCGACGACCAAGGATAGAATCCCGGCTCGAAATCCTGGATCAGGTAGCACGATTTCCCGCAGGTACCGTATGCAGCCTGCTGCCAAGCGGAAAGCTGTTGAGCCGCATACGCGGTCCACCATGCAGTCGATAACCAAAGGTCATCTGCTGACACCGGTAGTGTGCGGGCGTAGCGGTCATTGAAAGCAACGATCTGCCGCGGCACCGGATCATCGTCCTCAAGGCTGACCATGCGATGGTCTGGAAAACCCAGCAGCGCATCTGCCTCGGGTGCCGCGTCGGTAAGGATGATGCGGCTCCGCGGAAAACGCTCGAGCATCTCGCGATAGAGCACAACCGCGGTGTGGATACCGCCAAAGTAGTGGCGCGAATTGATCGAGGGCAACAGAAGATTAAGCCGAGGGCCGCCGCGTTCGGACACGCGAGCGTGGCATGGCACGATCTCCGCGATGCTCGTGGGGACCTGCGTCGACGCCGCCGGGCCATCGAGCCGCGCGGCCGCCCACCGCAATGCACGAATCAACGTCGAGCGCATCATGGAACAGCTGCCGGACGGAACCGGGGCAACGGAGACATCGGATCGAGGTTGGGGCTGAAGAACGGGTCGCCCTTTTCACGATAAGGCGCGTAGGCAGCCATCGACATCTCGAAGTCGCCCTGCGGGACCTCGCGGGGATCCCTTGTCTTGGACTCGTGGTGAATCATCACCGACTCCGCTACGTACAAATTGGAATATCCCGCCCTGAAGCCACGCAGACACAACTCGACGTCGCTCCCGCAGACAGCGAACCGTTCGTCGAAACCGCCAAGCGATTCGAACTTCCCTCGTTCGATCGCCATGCACGCACCGGTGACTGCAAGCACGTTTCGCCGGAGTGCGGGCGAAACGAAGAGATGCTGGTGATGGATCGAAGCCGCCGCCTTGAAAACATGGTCGGCCCACCCTCCCATCCCAACAACCACGCCGGCGTGCTGAATTGACCCGTCCCCGTAAAGCAGCAACGGGCCGCACACTGCAATTTCAGGCCTCAGCGCGTTCTCCACCAAGCGACCGAGCCATTCGCCAGAAATCACTTCAGTGTCGTTATTCAGGAACAACAGCACGTCACCGTTTGCGCTACGAGCGGCGATGTTATTGAGGCGCGACCAGTTGAACGGGACGTGAGCCGCCAATACTCGTGTATCGACAGCGGTATCGATCTCCGCCAGCCATGCGATCGTCTCGGGCTGGGTGGACCCGTTGTCGACGATCAATATCTCATAATGGCAATATGATGTTTTCGTACGAATCGAGTCGATGCATGTCTTGAGCAACTCCAAGCCGTCCCTGGTTGGAATAATAATACTCACGAGCGGCGGCGGCACGGGGACCGGATAGCGGACGTCATAGCAAAACGTGTACTTCCCATCACTCACACGCGCACCTGGAAACATCTCGTCGACGTGCGCTTGAATCGCGGCGCGGCCGGCATGGTGTGCATATGGCTTGGATGATGCATTTGCCGCGGTGGAGCCCGCATGCGCGCGCCAATGGTAGAGCACACGCGAGACATGCGAGACACGCGCTCCGGCGGCGACGCAGCGCAGCACCAAATCGTAGTCTTGGGAGCCGTCGAAATCGCGACGCAGACCTCCAATTTTTCTTACTAGTGCCATCTCGACCACGACCAGATGGCCTAAATACATCTGGGACATGAATAGGTCGTGGCTCCAGTCCGGCTTGAAGAACGGACATGCACGCGCCCCCCGCTCGTCGATAATGTCGTGATCGGTATAGACGACTCCGGGCGCATCCTTGAGGAATGCCGCCACGACGCTTGACAGGGCCGCTGGGTGAAGCAGGTCGTCGTGATCCAGGAAACAAGCCCATTCCCCGCTCGCCAAGGCTAGCGCTGCGTTCGTCGCGTCCGCGATCCCGGCTCCGCCCTTCCCGAGGTCAACCTTGATCCGCGGGTCTGCTGCCAGGTCGGTCAGCAACGCACGGACTTCAGCTGACGTGGAACCATCGTCGTGGATGCACAGCTCCCAGTTGCGGTACGACTGGGCGCGTACGCTTTCCACGGCCGCGCGCAGAAACTCAATCGGAGGGTTGTACACCGGCATTACGACGCTCACCAGCCCACCATCGAGAACTTCGGGCGCGACCCGCTCGCACTCGATCAACCACGTTTGGTACTCGTCCGACTCGCTGGTCGTCGCAACCGGCGGCTGGATTTCCGGCTGGGAATAGGCAATCAGTGCTCGGACAAAATGCCGCGGACCGGTCTTGAATTTCACCTTCGCAGCGAGCAGCATTGACAAATACGAGCGTCCATCCGACCTGGCCTTGCGCATTGAATGGACGGCTGCCGTGACAATGGACCTGATTTTTTTAGAAATTCCTTCTGACGCCATCTAAGTGATCCGTGATTGAGTGCAGCGAAGTGTCATGAGAGCAAGATCGCAATGATTGCAACGATCGAAAAGACTGCGACAATCGCAAGTGCACGCATGGCGCGCCTGCGACCCACATCAGCCGCATAAGCCATGCGTTCCGCGTGCCGCCGCCGGGTGTCCGTCTGTTCAAGTTCGACCTCGAGGCCTGAAATGTGTGCCCTTGCCTCGGCTTGGAAGGTCGCTAGAAGCTGGGCGGTAGCGGACCATTCGCGTTTCGCTGTGTCCAAGTCGGCGCGCAGGTAATCGACATCGTCTCGCGTGCGTAGCAGGTCGGCTTGCGTCGCACGCAATGCTGCTACCGATTCTTCCCAGCCCGCCCTTGCGATTCCCAAGTCCCGATCCAATACCAGCTCTCGCTCTCTCACTTGTGCAAGCGTCGACACGGCCTGCTCCCAGCCGGCTCTCGCGATGCCCAGATCCCGATCCAATACCAGCTCTCGCTCTCTCACCTGCGCTAGCGTTGACACGGCCTCTTCCCAGCCGGCTCTCGCAATGCCCAGATCCCGGCTTGCGATCGATTCCTGCTGCCTTGACTCTTCCAGCGTCGCAACCGCCTCCTCCCAGCCGGCTTTCGCGACATTCAAGTCACGGGTCAATGCCGCCTCCCTTTCACGCAGAAACACGAGTGCCGCCAACGTTTCATCCCAACCCGCCTGTGCGGCAGCCAAGTCGCGTCCCAGACGAACCGCGTCCTCACGAGCCCGTACGAGTGCGTCAGCTGTGTTGCCCCATTCTTGCTTCGTCGCCTCCAAGTCCCTCAACTGATCTTGGTACATGCCCACGGTGGACGCCCAAGCCGCCTCCGTGCGCACAATGCCGTCAACAACAGGGCGGATGAGCGAAGGAATCGTTCGGAGGAAATCCGTTACGCGGCCGTCGATCTCCGTCGGCCGCGCCAGCCACTCGGACACGCGCGCTGCATCCGCCTCATGGCGCACACCGATGAAGTACTCTCTATAGCCCCGCGCGGGGAAGTCTCCGTCGAACGCCGCGGTGTTGTAGAGATAATCGAGGCTCGCAACCAACGGCCCAAGGCTGGGCACCCGCTCCTTCATGAAATGCGCAGCCATCAAGGCTGACCAGATCTCGGGCGCTCCTTGGGAGACGCGGCGCAGACTAGGCATCTGCGTCTTAAGCACCGCGTCCACTGCATCCGCGTCGACAAGGCCGAATTCTTGGTGTTCGGCCAGCCATGGGTAACCTCCCTCAAACAGCTCAGACCAGCATGCGTTCGCCTCGGACTCTGCGTCCTTGACCCAAGGGGCTTCGACAGGACACCCGATAATGAGGAGCCGCGCGGCGACGCGCGCCATTTCCTTAACGGCGTCGCGTCGGAGATCGGCTGGAATGTGCTCAAGGACATCCAAGCAGACCACCACGTCGAACGTGGCATCACCGAACGGCAAGGCGGCCGCGCTTGCAAGCACAAGGTCGGCATCGTCGCCACATGCAGTGACATCGGTGAAGACAATGTCCGCGTCAGGAAATGCCTGCGAAAGCAGCCTCTGTCGGTTTGCCCCAACCTCAAGGATCCTCAGCCGTTTTGTGTTCAGCTGACCGATCAGGGCCGCGGCAGTACCATATCGCTGGAAGTGATCGAATGGCAGACGTGTGAGTTCACCCTTCATGAACCCTCCACTGGTGCTCGATATAAACAAGCCCTTCGCTGAAATATGGCGCGGATACGATTAGCTTCCCTGCACCAGAGATGTAGTCGAGACAGACCAGCCCCTTGTCGGTGAACAGCCCGACATCGATCCGGTAAGTGCCGCTCAGCAATGGAAGCGCGGGGATTCGATACTCGATGCGATGCTCCCCTTGGAGCTGCGGAATCACGATCCGCTCAAGATAGGTGTTGGGACCGAAGATGTGCAGGTCGTCGAGCGTCTTGATCGCCACACCGACCAGCAATCCTTCGATCGCCGGATCCAGAACTGAATAGCGCACCTCCACTGACAGATCTTGGAACGGCTCCATGTATTCGCGCGAAACCGAAACGGACTGGATGCGAGCGGGCAAAGACTGCGGTACACGCGCGTTCCCCACATTATCGATTGGGACTTCGGCACCGAGTTCGCTATCTCGAAAGCGGTCCGCAACGAAACTCGCATCACCGCGCAGTTTGACCCGTCCGCTCTCCAGCCAGACCGCGGTCTGACAGAAGCGCTTGATCTGTTCGAGCGAGTGGGAAACAAAAAGGATGGTTGCTCCACTTGCACGCAAGCGCTCGATACGCGCCAGACACTTCATCTGAAACCGGATATCCCCGACCGAGAGCGCTTCGTCGATAACAAGCACATCCGGCTCCGTATGCACGGCTACCGAAAACGCAAGCCTGACGTACATGCCGCTGGAGTATGTCTTGACCGGCCGATCAAAGAAATCACCTATGTCGGCGAACTCCCGGATCGCATCAAAGCGATCATCGATTTCGTCCTCGGACAGGCCGAGCAGTGAAGCGTTCAGATAGACATTCTCGCGGCCCGTGAACTCCGGATTGAATCCTGCACCAAGCTCAAGCAGCGCGGCGAAGCGCCCTTGGATGTAGACACTACCTTGGGTCGGCTCCAATGTTCCGCACAAAATTTGCAGAAGCGTAGACTTACCCGCCCCGTTTCTACCGATGATTCCGAGCGTTTCCCCCTTTCGGACCTCAAAGGAGACGCCGTCCAAGGCCCGAAACCGCCGCCCCGCATCAGTAGCGAACCCTAGCGCCTTGGCCAAGCGGTGCTTGGGATCATCAAACGTGCTGAAGTCCTTGGTGACTTCATGGAACCGGATCGCCGGATCAGATTCCGCAGAAAAGATGACGGGGCCATTCATAGAACGTCAGCGAAGCCGGTGGAAAGGCGTCGAAAGCAAGCCAGTGCCATGCGCGCAAAGACGCAGGAAACGCAGAAGTAATAGGAAAGTGCGACCAAATCCGGCGCAACACCGGAAAGCGCGACAGCCCTAAGCTCCTGCATTGGAGTAACCAGGGGGTTGATCTTGAGGATCAGGGAGAAGGAATCCGGCATGGCGGTTGCTGGAAAGAAGATGGGGCTGACAAATAGCATGACGCTCGCGGTGATACCGGTGAACTGCGAGATGTCCCGAAGATAAACTCCGAAAGCAGATAACAACCACGCTATCCCGAGAAGCATCGGAAACATCACAACCAACGGTAGAAACACGGCCGCGAACCAAGCCGTCGGCAGCCCAACAAACAACAGGTGCGCCACGAAAAGGATCAGGACGCCAATGAGGGCTGTGATGAACGCAGCAGACACGCGCACGACAGCCAGCATTTCTACGGGGAACACCACCTTCTTCACCAAGTTTGGTTGCCCCAGCACCAAGGTGGGAGACGCAGTCAACACTTCCGCAAAAAAGTTAAAAACTATCAGTCCTGCAAAAAGCATGATCGCAAACCCAGTGGTCGACTCAACCCCGGCCCAACGCACCTGAAAAATGTAGTTAAAGACGACTGTGTAGACGCACAACATCAGCAGGGGCTGCATGACGATCCAGCCCGAACCAAGGATCGTCGACTTGTATCGGGCAGCCAGCTCCCTCGACAGCAATTGCCGGAATAAATAAGCGGTGTTGGTGCCATCACGCATTGCTTACTTCTTTTGAAACAAATTTTTTGCCGCGGCCAATGCCTGTGTGATGTCGGCATTGAGATCATGCACCGCTTCTACCCCGATACTCAACCGCACAAGATCGTCCGCAATCCCCAACCGCGCACGATTCTCAACCGGCACCGATGCATGCGTCATCACGGCAGGATGGTTGACCAGGCTCTCTACCCCGCCCAGCGATTCCGCCAGCGTGAACAACTCAGTGCGTTCGCAGAACCGCTTGGCAGCGTCGAAGCCGCCCTTCAATGCGACTGAGATGATCCCGCCAAACCCATCCATCTGTCGTTTCGCCAACGCATGCTGCGGATGCGACGCCAGCCCGGGATAGATCACCTTCTCCACCGCGGCGTGGCCTTCCAGGAATTCCGCCAGCGCCTGCGCATTCTCGCAATGCGCCTTCATGCGCAGGTGCAGCGTCTTCAGCCCGCGCAGCGCGAGGAAACTGTCGAACGGCCCTTGCACCGCCCCGCATGAGTTCTGCAGGAAGGCGAGCTGTTCGGCCAGCTCGGTGTTGTCGCCGACGACCAGGATGCCGCCGACCATGTCGGAATGGCCGTTGAGATACTTGGTGGCCGAGTGCATGACGATGTCGGCGCCGTGCTCCAGCGGGCGCTGCAGGATCGGCGAGGCGAAGGTGTTGTCCACCACCACGATCAGGCCGCGCTTGTGCGCGATGTCCGAGATCGCCTGGATGTCGACGATCTTCAGCATGGGATTGGTCGGGGTCTCGATCCAGACCAGCTTCGTCTTCGATGTGATGGCCGTCTCGAATGCCGCCGCATCCGTCAGGTCGACGAAGCTGAAATCCAGCCCGGCGCTGCGCCGGCGCACGCGCTCGAAGAGTCGGTAGCTGCCGCCATACAGGTCGTCCATGGCGATGACGTGGTCGCCGCTGTCCAGTAGCTCCAGCAGGGTCGCGGTCGCCGCCATGCCCGAGGCGAAGGCAAAGCCGCGGCTGCCGCCCTCCAGCCCGGCCACGCAGCGTTCATACGCGAAGCGGGTGGGGTTATGGGTGCGTGAGTACTCGAAGCCCTGGTGCACGCCCGGGCTGGCTTGGGCGTAGGTCGAGGTGGCGTAGATGGGCGGCATGACCGCGCCGGTGGTGGGGTCGACGGACTGCCCGGCGTGGATCGCCTTGGTCCCGAGCCCCCACTGCGCCGTGCCGTCGCCGCCGTCCTTGCGGTCTTGCGTCATGTGCATCGGATCCTGGAATCAGGGCGGGGATTCTACCCCACCCCACCCGCCGGGCCTGACGCTACTGGACCCGCCTTCGCAACCAGTTCAGCAGGTCGATCCGGGTGATCAGGCCCAGGAAACGGGTGCCGTCCACCACGATGGCGACGTGGCCGCGGTCGAACACCGGCAACAACGACTCCACCGGCGATTTAACGTCCAGGATGTCCAGCTTGCTGACCATCGCGGTGGATACGGGGTCGCGGAAGCGGGCCTCGTCGCCGTACACGTGCAGCAGCACGTCGCTCTCGTCGAGGATGCCGACGATCTGGTCGCCCTCCATCACCGGCAACTGCGAGATCTCGTACAGCTTCATGCGCTGGTACGCGGTGGTCAGCAGGTCGGTCGGCGCCAGCACCACGGTGTCGCGTTGCGAGTACGGACGCAGTATCAGGTCGCGCAGGTCGCCGTGCTGCTCGCGTTCGAGGAAACCGTTGTCCAGCATCCAGTAGTCGTTGTACAGCTTGCTCAGGTACTTGTTGCCGGTATCGCACACGAACACCAGCACCTTCTTCGGCGTGGTCTGGGCGCGGCAGTACTTCAGGGCGGCCGCCAGCAGGGTGCCGGTGGACGAGCCGCCGAAGATGCCTTCCTTCTGCAGCAGCTCGCGCGCGGCCAGGAAGCTCTCCTTGTCGCTGATGGCGTAGGCCTGCTTCACCCGGCTGAAGTCGGAGATCGACGGCAGGAAATCCTCGCCGATGCCCTCCACCATCCAGCTGCCCGACTTCTCGTTGAGCGTGCCGTCGTTGATGTATTCGGCCAAGATCGAACCCACCGGATCGGCCAGTACCAGTTCGACCTGCGGTGCATGCTCGGCGAAGCAGCGCGACAGGCCGGTCATGGTGCCGGAGCTGCCGCAGCCGAAGACGATGGCATCCAGCCCGCCCACGTCGGCCATCTGCCGCAGGATCTCGGGACCGGTGCCGTGCTCGTGAGCCGCCGGGTTATCCGGGTTGCCGAACTGGTTGATGAAATACGCGCCCGGGGTTTCGCGGGCAATGCGCTCGGCCAGGTCCTGGTAGTACTCCGGATGGCCCTTGGCCACGTCCGAGCGGGTCAGCACCACCTCGGCACCCATGGCCTTGAGGTTGAAGATCTTCTCCCGGCTCATCTTGTCCGGGACTACCAGCACCAGCTTGTAGCCCTTCTGCTGCGCCACCAGCGCCAGGCCGATGCCCGTATTGCCGGCCGTGCCTTCGACCAGGGTGGCACCGGGCTGGATGTCCCCTCGGCGCTCGGCGGCCTCGATCATGCTCAGGCCGATGCGGTCCTTGATCGAGCCCCCGGGATTCTGGCTTTCCAGCTTGAAGTACAGCTCGCAGGTGCCGGCATCGAGGCGTTGCGCCTTGACAATGGGGGTGTCGGCGATGAGCTCGAGGACGGAGGCGTTGATCGACATGCGGGCGGTCGCTGGCGGGACAGGCCGCGATTATCGCATCCGCTGTAGGGCGCCTCGAAGCAGGTACAGCTCGCGGGCGGCGGCGACCGACGAGGATGGCCGCCGCCGCCCGCGATGACGGAACTCAGTGCTTGAGGGTATCGAACATCCGGGTCAGGCGATCCTTGGCCGCCAGCTTCTCGCGCTTCATTTGCGAAAGCGTGACATCGTCGATCGGCAACACGCCAAGTTCGGCATCCAGCACCTTCTTGTTCAGCTCCTGGTGGCGCCGATACAGCTGTTTGAACTCCGCGTTGCCCTGGATCAGGGTGTCCACTTCCGCCTGCGATTGCCCTTCGAACATGGAATCCTCCTTCAGCAAATGCAAACGCCCCGGCGGTCAGGCACGGGGCGTCATCGTGGGGCTCTCCAGACCGGCGCGACGGGTTCCTGCAGGAACGGCCGCGCGGGATGCAATCGCGTCGTCGGGTTCCCTGGGCAGGTCGGCATCGTTCATCAGGTCTGGCTCTCTCACCAGACGGGATCGGAATGACCACCGCCTGGACCACCGACCCTACTCCTCCCCTTCCGAGCCGGCAAGCGTGCCTGCGCAAGTCGCTGATTCTCCGTCACCGGCGTTCACGCGGCTGTCGCAAATCGCGCAGAATGAATGACAACTGATTGATTTTGTTAACAAAAAGTTGCCGTCAACGCAAAGCACCCGCTGGCGCTAGGGATTGGATTCGAGACTCCTGAGCAGCTCGGCTTCCTGACGCGCCAGCTCGGCCTCGCGCTGACGGGCGGCACGCAGGCGCGCGGCCTCGCGGGAGGACACGCCCTCCAGCACCGTCTCGGCCTCCTGGCGCGCAGTGGCTTCGGACTCGGCCGCCAGGCGCAGGCGCTGGGTCTCCTCGGCCTGGATCTGGGCCTGGATGCGCAGGCGCTCGGCCTCGGCGCGGGCCCGCGCCGCCTCGCGCCGGCTGGCTTCCACCAGCAGGTCGCTGCGCTCGCGATCCAGTTGGTCGATCTGCCGCCGCACGCCTTCGGTGCGGGCAGCCAGCTCGGCAGTCTCCACACGCCATTCGGCCACCTGCAGCGCATCGGCCCGGCGGCGGTTGCTGGGCGATGGCAACGCCTCAAGGGCCTGGCGGGCCTGCAACCGTTCGTAGGATGCGAATCCGCGGGTCGCCGGATCGGCCTCCAGCGCCTGCAGGCGCAGCGTAAGCCGCTGGCGGTCGGGGTCTTCCTGTTGCTGCGCATGGGCGGCTGGGGCGAGCAACAGTGCTGCCGCAAGCGCAATTGCAAACGGGCGTGCCATCTTCAGTCCTCCAGTCGCAGGCGCTGGCGCAGGCCGTCGATCTCGGCGCGCCGTTGCGACAGCTCGTTCTGTGAAGCCGCTTCGCGGCTGCGCGCGTGGGCCAGGTCGGCCAGCGCCGTGGCGCGGGTCGCCAGCGCGCGGGCATCCTGGTCACGGCCGGAGGCGATCGCCGCCTGCGCGGCTGCCAGCGCGTCGCGCCCGCGGCGGATCTCGTCGGGCGCGTACTGGTCGGCATCGGCATCGTTGGCGCGTGCCACCGACTGCTGCGCAGCGTTGATTTCGCCGGTCGGGGGCGGCGTGCTGGCGCAAGCCGTGAGCGCGAGCACGCATCCGCATGCCAGTGCCTGCAGGACGGTTCTGATTTGTGCGAAGCTTGGCTGCATAAGGGGAAGCGCCGTACAGGGAACTACGGCCATTGTCATCACCCAAGGATGGTTACGCAACGGCTCGGCACGGGCCTTGGGCATTGGGGATTCATACATGGATATCGGCTACTTCCTGAAGCTGATGACCGAGAAGAACGCGTCGGACATGTTCCTGACCACGGGCGCGCCGGTGTACATCAAGGTCGAGGGGAAGCTTTACCCGCTGGGCAACACCGGGCTGCCGCCGGGAATGGTGAAGAAGATCGCCTATTCGCTGATGGACGAAGGCCAGGTGCCGCAGTTCGAACGCGACCTGGAGCTGAACATGGCCCTGTCGCTGCAGGATTCCGGCCGCTTCCGCGTGAACGTGTTCAAGCAGCGCGGCGAAGTGGGCATGGTGATCCGCGCGATCCGCAGCACCATCCCGAGCATCCAGGAGCTGCAGCTTCCGGAGGTGCTGAAGGACATCATCATGGCCCCGCGCGGGCTGGTGCTGATCGTCGGCTCCACCGGCTCGGGCAAGTCGACCTCGCTGGCGGCGATGATCGACCACCGCAACACCACGTCGTCGGGCCACATCCTCACCATCGAGGACCCGATCGAATACCTGCACAAGCACAAGAAATCGATCGTCAACCAGCGCGAGGTAGGACTGGACACGCACGCGTTCCACAACGCGCTGAAAAACGCGATGCGCGAGGCACCCGACGTCATCCTGATCGGCGAGATCCTCGACGCCACCACGATGGAAGCCGCCATCGCCTTCGCCGAAACCGGCCACCTGTGCCTGGCGACACTGCACTCCAACAACGCCGACCAGACCATCGAGCGCATCCTCAACTTCTTCCCCGAGGCCGCGCACAAGAACGTGCTGATGAACCTCGCGCTCAACCTGCGTGCGGTGATCTCGCAGCGACTGGTGGTGGGCACCGACGGTCGCCGCCTGCCGGCGACGGAAGTGCTGATCAACACACCGATGATCCGCGACCTGCTGCGTCGCGGCGAGGTGCACCAGATCAAGCAGGCGATGGAAGAATCGCTGGAAGAAGGCATCGAGAGCTTCGACCAGTGCCTGTTCCGCTTGTACAAGGAAGGCCGCATCGAGCGCGAGACCGCCCTGCGCGCGGCGGATTCACGCGAAGGCCTGGACTTGAAGTTCCGGCTGTCCGAAGGCGCGAGTGGCGAACACGACCCCTACGCGGATGTGTTCGGCAGCGCGCAGCACTGAAACACGGAGCGTCGGGCGGGTCGTAACCCGCCGATCACCGATGGCGGGAATTTCGCGGCGGGTCGAGACCCGCCCTACGACGGCTGAGCGGCAACGAACCCCGCTCCCCTGCGGGAGCGCCTCATGGGCGCGATGCTTTCGCTGATCGGCGACGAACGGCGGAATTTGCCCGAGGGAAGTCCATGGGAAGTGCTCCCATCGAAGTCCAGCTGGTCGTCCCCCTCCCACCCTCCTCCGCAAGCGGGCGAGGTGAGTTCGCACCCACGCAGTAGTTACGCCAATTACGTCATCGCGATCATGGCGTTTCAACGCACTTCTGAAAGTGGTTATCCGGGTGCGTCCGGCTGGCGCTCGGGCCTTGCGGCATCGAAAGCGGGCAAGGCCAGGCATGCCTGCTCGATGCGGACGATCGTCGGATAAGGCGTGAGATCCACGCCGAAGCGACGCGCGTTGTAGACCTGCGGCACCAGGCAGCAGTCGGCCAGGCTGGGGGCATGGCCATCGCAGAAATCGCCGGTGGCCGGATGGTTCTGCAGCATGGTTTCGAAGGCCTCGAAGCCTTCCTCGATCCAGTGTCGCACCCAGGCATCGCGCTCGGGCTGCGGAACGTTCCACTCGTGTTCGAAGTACTGGATCACGCGCAGGTTGTTGAGCGGATGCACGTCGCAGGCCACCACCTGCGCCAGTGCGCGCACGCGCTGTCGATCGCGCGCCGTGGCGGGCAACAGCGGCGTTTCCGGCCACACTTCATCGATGTACTCGAGGATGGCGAGCGACTGGCGCAGCATCCGCTTGCCGTGCTGCAGCACGGGCACCAGCTTTTGCGGGTTGGCCTCCGCGAATGCCGGCTTGCGCTGCTCACCGCCATCGCGCAGCAGGTGCACCGGGATGATCTCGTAGCGCAGGCCCTTGAGGTTCAAGCCGATGCGCACGCGGTAGGCCGCGCTGGAACGCCAGTAGGAGTGCAGGCACAACGCTTCGCTCACACCATCCCTCCCCATCGACGTCCCCAACGCCGCGCCCTGCACGATAGCCGTCGCGTTATCGCTGCGCCAGACCGCCGGTCGCGGCCAAGCACCCGCCCGACGCTCCGGAGCCTGCGTCAGGGCGCTGGCTGGCGTTCGATACGCTGCTCGATCGCGCCGAAGATGCTGGCGCCCTCACGGTCCAGCATCTCGATGCGCACGGTATCGCCGAACGACATGAAGGGCGTGCTGGGCTTGCCGTCGCGCAGCGCTTCCACGGTGCGCCGTTCGGCGAAGCAGGACGCGCCCTTCGACGTGTCCTCGTTGGCGATGGTGCCGGACCCGACGATGGTGCCGGCCGACAGCGGCCGCGTCCTGGCCGCATGCGCGACCAGTTGTGCGAAATCGAACTGCATGTCCACGCCCGCTTCTGGCGCGCCGAACCATTCGCCGTTGACGTGGGTCAGCAGCGGCAGGTGCAGCTTGTTGTCGCGCCACGCATCCCCCAGCTCGTCGGGCGTCACGAACACCGGGCTCAGGGCCGAGCGCGGCTTGGACTGCAGGAAGCCGAACCCCTTGGCCAGCTCGCCGGGGATGAGGTTGCGCAGCGAGACATCGTTGACCAGTCCAACCAGCTGGATGTGCGCGGCCGCCTGCTCCGGCGTGACCGCCATCGGCACGTCGTCGGTCACCACCACGATCTCGGCTTCCAGGTCGATGCCGTAGTCCTCGCTGACCACCTTCACCGCATCGCGCGGGCCGTGGAAGCCGGCGCTGGTGGCCTGGTACATCAGCGGATCGGTGTAGAAGCTTTCCGGCACCTCGGCACCGCGCGCACGGCGCACGCGTTCGACGTGCGGCAGGTAGGCACTGCCATCGACGAACTCGTAGGCACGCGGCAGCGGAGACGCCAGTGCGGCGAAGTCGACGTCGAACACGCCATCGGCGTCGCCCGCGTTGAGCGATGCATATAGTGCATTCAGGCGCGGCGCGGCGTTGTCCCAGTCCTCCAGCGCACGCTGCAGGGTGGGCGCGATGCCTGTGGCGCGCACGGCGCGGGCCAGGTCGCGGGAGACGACGATCAGCGTGCCGTCGCGGCCGCCTTCCTTCAGGGATCCGAGTTTCATGGCCGCTCCGGGCTGTGTCCTATTGTTTCAATTGTAACGACTCATCGCGCACGACGCCGTCTCTGGAGCGACTGCAGCCTCAATCATCGCCTTGGAATCCACCCGCACGGAAGGTCAGCACCAGGGTGTCGCGATGCCCTGGCGCGTCGCCGGCGGGCTGGATGGGCGTGGATTCGTGGATCACGCGCTGGTCGTCCAGGAAGAGCATCGACCACGGCTCCAACAGCGTGAAACGCTGGCCACGCGGACCATCGGCGTCAAAGACGCGTGTCTCGCCGCCTTTGATGTCCACGCGGGCCACGAGGATGACGGCCACGAAGTCGACGCCATCACGGTGCGCCCCCTCGGGCGTGGGGCGGCCGATGCCGTCGGCCGTATCGATCCGGAACTGGTGCGCTTCGACGTACCAGGGTTGCTCGCCCTTGAGCGCCGAGCACCAACCCGCCAGCGCAGTGATGAGAGCGGTCCAGGCAGGCTTGGCGAGGATTTCTGGCACCACCGGCTGGAACCAGCGCGCCATGCCGCCGTGCAGCGCGTTGTAGTCGAGCGACTGCCAGTGCGCGCGATGCGGCTGCAGCGCGATGCGACCGCCCTCGGCAATGAAGCAAGCGTGCCGTCGGCTGCGGTAGCGCCCGCCGTCCTTGAGGTATTCGTCCGCCGGCAGATCGTCCCAGCCGGGCATGAGCGCCTGGAGGTCGCCTTCCGATACACCCGCAACGGCAGCCACGGACTCGGGCGTCAGCGTCGCCGAGCCGTTGACGCGGATGTCGTCCAGCACCCGCGCCGGATCGGAATAGGTAGGCGTGAATGGTTGTGTCATCGGCGGATTCTACGCCGGCTGAAACGCGCAAGACCCGCCGAAGCGGGCCTTGCGGGTGCCGCGAACCCTTCGGGGAACGCGGCGGGGTATGGCAGCCCCGGATGGATTCGAACCACCGAATGCCTGAGTCAGAGTCAGGTGCCTTACCGCTTGGCGACGGGGCTATGCAGCGGATTGTAGCGCCACCGCAACGCGATGGCGCCAGTGACGCATTAACGCTTCGAGAACTGGGTGGCGCGACGTGCCTTGTGCAGGCCGACCTTCTTGCGCTCGACTTCGCGCGCGTCACGGGTCACGAAGCCCGCCTTGCGCAGCTCGGTCTTCAGCGTCTCGTCGTACTCGACCAGCGCGCGGGCGATGCCCAGGCGGATCGCACCAGCCTGGCCGGTGGTGCCGCCGCCGGACGCGGTGACCATGATGTCGAAGGTCTCGACGTTCTTGGTCAGTTCGAGCGGCTGGCGCACGATCATGCGCGCGGTCTCACGGCCGAAGAACTCGTCCAGCGGACGGCCGTTGACGGTGATGTTGCCAGAGCCCTTGCGCAGGAACACGCGGGCGGTGGAGGACTTGCGACGGCCGGTGCCGTAATTCTGCGTGGTAGCCATCGTTAGATATCCAAAACCTGGGGCTGCTGGGCGGCGTGCGGGTGCTCGGCACCCTTGTAGACCTTGAGCTTCTTGTACATCGCGCGGCCGAGGGTGTTCTTCGGCAGCATGCCCTTGACGGCGATCTCGATGACCCGCTCCGGATGGCGCTCCAGCGCCTGCCCGAGGCTCTCGGTCTTGAGGTTGCCGATGTGGCCGGTGAAGCGGTGGTACAGCTTGTCCGTCAGCTTCTTGCCGGTGACGGCGATCTTCTCGGCGTTGATCACGACGATGTAATCGCCGGTGTCGACGTGAGGGGTATAGACGGGCTTGTGCTTGCCGCGCAGGCGGCGGGCGAGCTCGGAGCTCAGACGGCCCAGCGTCTTGCCGGTGGCGTCGACGAGGTACCAGTCGCGCTGGACGGTCTCGTTCTTGGCGGTGAAGGTCTTCATGTGCGCTCTGGCTTCTCGGGGTGCATGGTCGGGCTGGTTCCCGCCCGCGGTGGTAAGGGGCTGGAACGGCGCCTCGCGTTGGGTACGGCGGGACAAAGAAGCGGGATTGTAAGCTGGCCCCGGTACCATCGCAAGCCCGCCCCACCGCGGACGCCAGGGCCGGGCTGGCATCGCGACGCCTCCGGACGCAACATAGGCTTCCCCTTCCGGAGGCGACCATGCCCGCCAGCCGCGTCCAGACCCCCGTCGACCAGCTCATGATCGAGGCCCAGCGCGCGCTGGAGACCGTGTTCGGCACGCCAGCCGCCACCCGGCCCAATCCGGCCGCGGACACCCCGGACATCGAGCTCGATCCCGTCGAACGCCGCCATGCGGCCGGCCTGATGCGGATCAACCATGTGGGCGAAGTCTGCGCCCAGGGCCTGTACTTCGGCCAAGCCGCGGTCGCACGCGAACCGGGGACGAAGGCCCACCTGCTGGAAGCCGCGCAGGAAGAAACCGACCACCTTGCCTGGTGCGCCGACCGCCTGCACGAGCTGGACAGCCGCCCCAGCCTGTTCAACCCCCTGTGGTACGGCGGCAGCTACGCGCTGGGCGTCCTGGCCGGGCTGCGCGGCGACGGCTGGAACCTGGGTTTCGTGGTGGAGACAGAGCGCCAGGTCGAGGCCCACCTGGACGAACACCTGCAGACGCTGCCCGAAGCCGACCAGCGCAGCCGCGAGATCCTGCGCACGATGAAGGAAGACGAGGCCCGCCACGCCGACAACGCGGAACTGGCTGGCGCACGCATCCTGCCCCAGCCCATCCCGACGCTGATGGCGGCCGCGTCGAAGGTCATGAAGGCAGTGGCGTACCGGTTGTAGGGCGCTGCCCTGCACACGGGGGATTCGGAATTCGGGATGGAGGGTTGGAGACAGCGCAGCCGTCGGCCACTCCAGATCCCACCCCCTCTCCCGAATCCCGCAACAGGCCCGGGCTGGAGCGGCCCCGGATCATTCGGAAAGATATTCACAGTCTAGTGAGTGAGTATTGACACCAGCGGATTTCCCGCGCAGTATCCGGCGCACGCGTCTTACTGAACCAGCATCCTGTGGGAGGGATCTGTATGGGAAGTCGTTTGATCGCGACCGCGTCCGTGGCCGCATTGCTCGCTGTACCTGTCTCCGCCCTGGCCCAGGCCACCACCGAAGCGCTGGAGGCCGAAACCGGCCAGGCGCAAGCGCAGGCGCCCGCCGATGCAAGGGAACTCGACCGGGTCATCGTCACCGCCACGCGCCGTAGCCAGCCGCTGAAGGACGTACCGCTCAGCGTCACCGTCCTGTCGCAGGAAGAACTCGACGCGAAAGGCATCGTCGGCTACGAGGGCCTGGCCCACACGACGCCGGGCGTGGTGCTGAACCGCCCCACCGCCAACTTCAACAACTTCACCGCGCGCGGCATCGCCACCAACGGCTACAACGCCAACCTGCAGAGCACGGTGGCGATCTACATCGACGAACTGCCGATCTCCTCCAACGGCAACTCCACCATCCTCGACCCCAGCCTGTACGACGTGGAGCGGGTGGAATTCCTGCGCGGCCCGCAGGGCACGCTGTTCGGTTCCGGGTCGCTGGCCGGCGCGCTGCGCATCCTCACCCGCGCACCCGACCCGAACGTGTTCGAGGCCTCGTTCCTCGGCGACCTCGGCATCCGGGGTTCGGGATCCCTGCGCCAGCGCTACAACGCGATGGTCAACGTGCCGCTGGCCGAAGACACGCTGGCGCTGCGGGTGGTCGCCTTCAAGCGGCACGAGGAAGGTTACGTCGACAACATCGGCACCGGCGTCGACAACGCCAACACCATCGACACCTGGGGCGGGCGCGCGACCTTGCTGTGGGAGCCCAACGACCGCCTGTCGGTCCAGCTGCGCGCCTCCCAGGAAGACAGCAACCCGCGCGATTCCGGGCTGACCAACCCCGACCTGGGCGAGGATGTCCGCTACTCCGACCGGCCCGACCGCTTCGCCGGCAAGATGACGAACTACAACGCGACCATCGGCTACCAGTTCGACGGCGCCAGGCTGACCAGCTCCTCGACCTGGTCGGACTACCGGGCCCATTTCGACGTGGACCTCGCCGCGACCTTCGGCCACCTCATCCCGTTCGGCCTCGAGGTGCCGTACCAGGACGACCGCTTCGTGCAGGAAGTGCGGCTGGTGTCCGACAGCGGCGGGCGCGTGGACTGGGTGCTCGGCGGCTTCTACTTCGAACAACAGCGCAACGCCGACTATTACTACCGGTCGTCGCAGGCATTCCTCGACGCGCGCGGCATGAACAACCTGCCCGTCAACCCCTACTACCTCCGCTTCCGCAACACCATCGACCAGCGCGAGCGCGCCCTGTTCGGCGAACTCACCTTCCGCTTCAACGACGACCTGTGGGCGACCGGCGGCCTGCGCTACGGCAGCACCCAGGCCCAGGCCACCCAGCAGGCCGGCGGCTACAACAGCAACTACCTGGTGGCCGCGCTGACCGGCGCCACCGGGCCGCTGACCATCATCCCGATCGAGGAGATCGTCGGCCTGGAGGCGAAGGAAACCGGTCCGTCCTACCGGCTGAGCCTGTCCTGGCGGCCCACGCCGGCGATCACCACCTACGCCGCCGTGGCCACCGGCTTCCGCGCACCGATCGTCAACGCGCGCGCCGGTGCGCCCAGCCTGGTCAACGCCGAGGACATCATCATCCCCTTCGGCGCCGACTCCGACGAACTGATCAACTACGAACTGGGCCTGAAAGGCCGCTGGCTGGACGGTCGCCTGGCCGCCAACCTCGCGCTGTACCACATCGACTGGAACGACATCCAGGTGCAGGCCAACCGCGTCTCGGACTCGGTGCAGTTCGCCACCAACATCGGCGGCGCCATCAGCCAAGGGCTCGAGTTCGAACTGATGGCAAGGCCCAGCGCCAGCTGGACGTTTTCGCTCAACGGCTCGTTCAACCGTACCGAGGTCGACAGCCTGACGCCCGAGGAAGCCGCGATCTCCGGCGCCGTGCTGGGCGCACGCCTGTCGGCGCCGCGCTTCCAGGGCTCGATGGTGGTCGACTACGGCTTCGACGCCTTCGGCGACGCGGCGGGCAACGCCTCGTTCTCGCTGGTCCACGTGGGCGGGTTCCCGGGCATGTTCCCGAACGTCCCCGGCCAGCCGGGGACGGTGAGCCCGATGTTCGACTACACCGAGTCCTACACCATCGCGAACGCCAACCTGTCCTTCGCCTTCGACCGCTTCACGGTGGGGGCCTACGTCGAGAACATCTTCGACGATCGTTCCATCACGTATGTCCATCCCGAGGCCTTCCTCGACGGAAGATATGCCCGCGTCCCGCCACGCACCTTCGGCGTGCGCTTCGGGTATTCGTTCTGATGGGCCTGCCGGGTCTCTCGCCCCCGCTCCCGGGTGCGCCGACGGCGCGACCGGGCGCAAGGGCCTGGATCGCGCTGGCGATCCTGTGCTTCGTCTACGTCCTCAACTTCCTCGACCGGCAACTGTTATCCATCCTGGCCAAGCCGATCCAGGACGAACTGGGCGTCACCGATGGCCAGCTCGGCCTGATCGGCGGCCTGTATTTCGCGCTGTTCTACTGCATCCTGGCCATCCCGGTCGGCTGGCTGGCCGACCGCACCAACCGGGTCAAGGTGCTGGCCTTCGCCTGCGGCCTGTGGAGCGCAGCCACCGCGGCCTGCGGCATGGCCTCCAACTATCCGCAACTGGTGCTGGCGCGGATGGCGGTGGGCGTCGGCGAGGCCGGCGGCGTGCCGCCGTCGTACGCGATCATTTCCGATTATTTCCCGCCGGGCATGCGCGGGACCGCACTCAGCCTGTTCAACCTGGGCCCTCCGATCGGCCAGGCCTTGGGCGTGGCCTTCGGTGCGTCGATCGCGGCGGCCTATTCGTGGCGGCTGGCCTTCGTGTGGATCGGCGCGGTGGGCGTGGTCACCGCCGTGGTGGTGTGGTTCGGCGTGCGCGAACCCAGGAAGGGCGGACTGGATGCCGCGCCGGTGCAGCCGGCGCCGGACGTTCCCGCACCGGGATTCTGGGTCACCTTCCGCGGCTTCTTCGCGAACCCGGTGCTGCGCGGCATGGCCCTGGCCTGCGGCGCGACCCAGTTCGTGACCTACGCGATCCTCAATTTCACCGTGCTGCTGCTGATGCGCGAGAAGGGCATGACGCTGGAAGAGGTGGCGATCTGGTATGCGCTGCTGGTTGGCCTGGGCATCGGCATCGGCATGTTCGTCTCCGGCCGCCTGATCGACCGCATGGCGCGGCGTTCGAAGACCGCCTACGCGTACCTGCCCGCCATCGGCCTGGCGCTGGCGATGCCGCTGTTCGCCGCGTTCGTGTGGGCCGGCAGCTGGCAGCTGGCCCTGGTGTTCCTGTTCCTGCCCACCGGGCTGAACTATTTCTACCTCTCTCCCGCGGTCACCCTGGTGCAGGAGGAGGTGCGCCCCGACCAGCGCGTGCTGTCGGGCGCATTGTTGCTGCTGGTGATGAACCTGATCGGGCTCGGTTTCGGGCCGACCTACCTCGGCCTGGCCAGCGACTTCTTCCGCGCCTCGCACCCGGACAACTCGCTGCAGATGGCGTTCTACACCCTGCTTCCGTTCTACGCGCTGGCCATCGCCATGTTCCTGGGGCTGGCGCGCACCATCCGCCGCCAGGAATCGTCGGTGACCCCATGATCCGTTCCCTCATCCGCGCCTGCGCGGTGTCCGCTGCGCTGTACTGCAGCGCGACCGTCGCCACCACGCTCGATGCATCACCCGTCGTCGAGACCCCGGTCGGCCCATTGCGGGGGCTGGCGGAGGATGGCATCTCGGTCTTCCGCGGCATTCCGTACGCACGGCCACCCGTCGGGCAGCTGCGCTGGCGTCCGCCGGTTCCGGCGTCGGCCTGGACCGGCGTGCGCGACGCCACGCGGTTCGGCCCGGCCTGCCACCAGCCGCCGTCGCGGCCCGGCAGCATCTATGCGCCGGCGCAGGACCCGCCGATGAGCGAGGACTGCCTGTCGCTCAACATCTGGGCGCCGGCCGGGGCGCGGGACGCACCGGTGTTCGTGTGGATCCATGGCGGCGCGCTCTCGGGCGGCACCAGCAGCGACCCGATGTACGACGGCGCTGCGCTGGCGGCGCGCGGCCTGGTGGTGGTCTCGATCAACTACCGCATGGGTGTGCTGGGCTACCTGGCGCATCCGGATCTCAGCGCCGAGTCGGCCGATGGCGTGTCCGGCAACTACGGCCTGCTCGACCAGATCGAAGCGCTGCGCTGGGTACAGCGCAACATCGCCGCGTTCGGCGGCAATCCGGGCAACGTGACCATCGCCGGGGAATCGGCCGGCGCGCTCAGCGTGATGTACCTGATGGCCGCTCCCGCCGCGCGCGACCTGTTCCACAAGGCGGTGGCGCAGAGCGCCTACATGATGTCCATGCCCGCGCTGCGCGAGACGGCGCACGGCATGCCCGCGGCCGAGGAGACGGGCCTGGCCTTGAGCCGGACGCTCGGGATCCGGGGGCTGGCGCGGCTGCGCGCGGCCGACGCGCAGAGCCTCACCGTCCAGGCCGCCACGGCCGGCTTCATGCCGCTTGGCAATGTCGATGGCAAGACCCTGCCGGCGCAACTGGTGGAGGTCTTCGACCGCCGCCAGCAGGCCCCGGTGCCGATCCTGGCCGGGTTCAACGAAGGCGAAATCCGTTCGCTGCGCTTCCTGCTGCCGCCGCAACCGGCGGACGCGGCCGCCTACGACACCGCGATCCGCGCGGCCTACGCCGATCTTGCCGACGCGATGCTGCAGCGCTACCCGTCCACCGACCTGGACGCGGCGATGCTGGCCACCACCCGCGACGCGCTGTACGGCTGGACCGCCGAGCGCCTGGTGCGCAGCCAGACCGTGCTCGGGCAGGCGTCGTACCTCTACTTCTGGGACCACGCCTACCCCGCCGCCACCGAAGCCGGCCTGCACGCCTTCCATGCCGGAGAGATCCCGTATGCGCTGGGCACGCTGCACGGCACCCCGCCGGGCTGGCCGAAGAGTCCGGACACCGACGCCGAGCGCGCGCTCGCCGATGCGCTGCAGGGCTACTGGTCCTCGTTCGCCGCCGACGGCCGGCCCACCGCAGCCGGTCGACCGGACTGGCCGGCCTATGGCGACGCGCGCGCCTTCATGGCGTTCGCCGGCACGCCCCTCCCCGGCACGCACCTGCTGCCGGGCATGTTCGAACTGCTCGAGACCGTGGTGTGCCGGCGCCGTGCGCAGGGCGACCAGCCCTGGCACTGGAACGTCGGCATCGCGTCGCCGCCCCTGCCGCCGGAGACGGATGGATGCCGCTGATCCACGGCGAGATGCAGCCCTATGCGCTGACCCTGGACAAATTCCTCGAGCACGGCGCCAAGTGGCATCCCGATGTCCAGGTCGTCACCGCGCGCGAAGGCGCGGTGGTGGAGCGGATGGGGTATGCGCAGCTCCGCCAGCGCAGCCGCAAGCTGTCGTCGGTGCTGGCGGGCATGGGCATCGGCACAGGCGACGTCGTCGCCACCCTGGCCTGGAACACGCGCGCGCATCTCGAAACCTGGTTCGCGGTGATGGGCATGGGTGCGGTCTGCCACACGCTCAACCCGCGGATGGGCGAAGCGCACCTGTCATCGATGCTCCGGCAGTCGGCCGCGCGCGTGCTGGTGGTCTCCGCCGACCTGGTGCCACTGGCGAGCCGCGTCGTGGAAGCATCGACCGCGGACGTGCGCGTGCTGACGATCGACGGCGAGAGCAGCGTCGCGGAGGGCGACGTCGCCGTCCAGGCGCTGGAACCGATGATCGCGCCGGCGCGCGACGACATCGCATGGGGCGCGTTCGACGAAACCGCGCCCTGCGGCCTGTGCTTCACCTCCGGCACGACCGGCGCGCCGAAGGGCGTCAGCTACACCCACCGCGGCGGCTTCCTGCACACGCTGCGCACGCTGCAGGCCGACTGCATGGCGCTGTCGCACCGCGACAGCGTGCTGCTGGCGGTACCGATGTTCCACGCCAACGCCTGGGGCATCCCGTTCGCCACGCCCGCGGTCGGCGCGCGGCTGGTGTTGCCCGGCCGCCACCTCGATGGCGCCAGCCTCGCGGCGCTGGTCAACGCCGAGGCGGTGACGGTGGCCGTCGGCGTGGCGACGGTCTGGCTGTCGCTGGTCGAGCACCTGGAGGCGCACGGTGGCGACACTCCGACCCTGGAACGCGTGATCGTCGGCGGCGCGCCGCTGGCGCCAGCGCTGATGCAGCGCATCGAGCAGCGCCTGGGCGTGAACGTGCAGACCAGTTGGGGCATGACCGAGCTCTCGCCGACCGGGACGGTGATGCCGCCCGGCGATCCGGCCCGTGCCGCGCACCTGTCCGGTCGCCCGTCGATCGGCGTGGACCTGCTGCTCACCGATGCGGATGGCGAGCCGCTGCCCGTGCAACGCGGCGTCGAAGGGCACCTGCGCGTGCGCGGTGCCAGCACCGTGCAACGCTACTTCGGCGAAACCACGCCCGCAGTCGATGCCGACGGCTGGTTCGCCACCGGCGACCTCGCCCGCATCGACGAACGCGGCCACCTGGTCATCACCGGTCGCGCAAAGGACCTGATCAAGTCCGGCGGCGAGTGGATCAATCCCGCCGAGATCGAGGAGATCGTCGGCGAACTACCGGACGTGTCCTTGGCCGCGGTCATTGGCCGCGAGCATCCCAAGTGGGGCGAGCGCCCGGTGCTGATGGTGGAAATGCGCGAAGGCAGCGCCGTCCACGACGACGCACTGATCGGGGCCCTGCGTGGCCGCGTCGCGTCGTGGTGGCTGCCCGACGCGATCATCCGGCTCCAGCGCATGCCTTTGGCAGCCACCGGGAAAATTGACAAAATGCGCCTCAAGGCCGAATTCGGCGGCATGCATGGAGAGCCGGGGGCATGACCTCCCGGCGCAAGGCATGCCCGACGCGGCGATGGAGGCGGCAAGATGCCAGCGAACGCGACGCCGCGGGGCAAGCGGGCCAGCAGGGCGAAGAAGGGCACCGGCACGCCTGCGAAGCGGCCCACCAAGGCCGAGCAGCGGGCGGAGATGACCGAGCAGATCCTCGACGCGGCCGAGCATCTGTTCTCGCGCGACGGGTTATACGGGGTGACGCTCAAGGACGTGGCCAAGCGCGTCGGCGTGCACCATACCCTGCTCAATTACTACTTCACCGACAAGCAGACGCTGTTCGATGCGGTGATCGCGCGCCGCGCCGGCGTGACCAGCAGCGCGCGCATGCAGGCGCTGGACGCGTACGAGGCCGCCACTGGCGGCAAGCCGACGCTGGAAGGCGCCCTGCATGCGTTCCTCGATACCGACCTGGATCTCTACAGCCAGGGCGGCGAGGCCTGGAAGAACTACGGCGCACTCGGCGCGCTGATGTCCAACACGCGCCATGGCGGCGAGCTGATGGACAAGCACTTCGACCCGGTGGTCCTGCGCCTGGTCGGCCTGCTGAAGAAGGCCATGCCCGACTGCGCCGAAGAGGACATCTTCTGGGGCTACCACTTCGTCACCGGGGCGCTGATGCTGACCCTAGCGCGTACCGGCCGCATCGACCGCCTCTCCGGCGGGCTGTGCCGCTCGGACGATTACGAGGCGATCAAGGCGCGCATGGCCACGTTCATGGCCGCCGGCTTCCGCGCCATCAACAGACCGCGGGGAGACGACGAGGCGCGCTGAGCGCCGCCGGTTCCCCGTCGCACCATTCCGACACACGGGGAACCGGTACATGCCACTGACGGGACGCATCGCCATCATCACCGGCGCCGGCGGCGGGCTGGGGCGCCAGCACGCGCTCTACCTCGCGGGCAAGGGCGCGCAGGTCGTGGTCAACGACCTCGACCCCGCACCGGCCGACGCGGTCGCTGCCGAGATCCGTGCGCGTGGCGGCAGTTCGATCGCGTTCGCCGGCTCGGTGACGGACGTTTCCGCGATGGAGTCGATGGCTGAACGCACGCTGTCGGAATGGGGCCGCATCGACATCCTGGTCAACAATGCCGGCATCCTGCGCGACAGGAGCTTCGGCAACATGACCCTGGAGGCGTTCCGGCAGGTGGTCGAGGTGCACCTGATGGGCGCCGCGACCTGCTGCAAGGCGGTGTGGGAGACGATGCGCGCGCAGCAATATGGCCGCATCGTGATGACCACCTCGTCGAGCGGCCTCTACGGCAACTTCGGCCAGGCCAACTACGGCGCCGCGAAGATGGCGCTGGTGGGGCTGATGCAGACGCTGGCGATCGAAGGCGCCAAGTACGGCATCCGCGTCAACTGCCTGGCGCCGACCGCATCGACCGGCATGACCGCGGGCGTGCTGCCGGAAGACAGCCTGCGCATGCTCGATCCCGCGCTGGTGAGTCCCGCGCTGCTGCCGCTGGTGGTCGATGCCGCGCCGACGCGCAGCATCGTCTGCGCCGGTGCCGGCCATGTCGCCCGTGCCTACGTGACCCTGACCGAGGGCCGGTACATCGGCGCGGGCGGCGACGCCGGCGAACGGCTGATCGCGGCTTGGAACGCGGTGTCCGATCCGGCCGGACAACGGGTGCCCGAGTACGGCTTCACCCAGGCCGAGCGCGAAGTGGCCAGCGCGCGGGCGCAGCTGTCCGCTGCCGAACCTGCATGACCGGCACGCCTGCGCAGGCCAGCGCCGTGCCCGCCAGCGGCCGCCTCCCCGTCGCTGCAAACCTTCGACGACCCGCACGGGCAATGCCATGAGGACCGATCCCGGACCGCTGACCGGCAAGGTTGCCCTGGTCACGGGTGCCAGTTCCGGACTGGGCGAGGCCACCGCGCTCAGGTTCGCCGAACTCGGGGCAGGCGTCGTGCTCGCCGCCAGGCGCGCCGAACGTTGCGAGGCGCTTGCCGCGCGGATCGTGGCCTCGGGTGGCATCGCCCATGCGGTGCGCGCCGACATGGCCAGCGCCACGGACGTGCAGGCGATGGTCGCCACCACGCTCGAACGCTTCGGACGGCTGGACTGCGCGGTCAACAACGCCGGCGTCGCCGGGCCGATGCGCACGCCGCTGGCGGAAGTCTCCGAAGCGGACTGGGACGCAGTGATCGACGTGAACCTCAAGGGGACTTGGCGATGCATGAAGCACGAAATCCCGGCGATGCTCGCCGGCGATGGCGGCGCGATCGTCAACGTCGCCTCGATCTACGGCCTCAAGCCCAGCGACGTCGGCCATTCGACCTACGCGGCCAGCAAGCACGGCGTGATCGGCCTGACCCGCTCGGCCGCGGCCGACTACGGCCAGTGCGCGCTGCGCATCAATGCCGTGGCCCCGGGCTTCACCCGCTCGGAGATGGTCGATCCGGGCCGTCCGGGCGGTGCCGAACACTATGCGCGCATGGTGGCGCGCCACTCGGGCATGAACCGGCTGGGCGAGGCCGCGGAGGCGGCCAACGCCATCGTCTGGCTGTGCTCGCCCGAAGCGAGCTACATCAACGGCGCGGTGCTGGCCGTGGACGGCGGCGGCGCCACCCGCATGTACTAGCGCCGGCTTGCCCGTCAATCGACCAGGTTGCGTCCGTGGTAGAGCTCCTCGATCTCGCGGCGCAGGCGCGCTTCGATCTTCATCCGCTCCTTGAACGACAGGTTCTTCGCCTTTTCCTCGAACAGGTAGTTGTCGAGGTCGAAGTCCTTGAGGTGCATCTTGGTGTGGAACAGGGCTTCCTGGTACACGTTCACATCGAGCATCTCGTAGCGCGACTTGATGTTCTTGTGCAGGTAGTCCTGGATCGAGTTGATCTTGTGGTCGATGTAGTGCTTCCTGCCCTTGATGTCGCGGGTGAAGCCGCGCACGCGGTAGTCCATCACCACGATGTCGGACTCGAGGCTCTCGATCAGGTAGTTCAACGCCTTCAGCGGCGAGATCACGCCGCAGGTGGACACGTCGATGTCGGCACGGAAGGTGGCGATGCCGTTGTCGGGGTGGGTCTCCGGATAGGTGTGCACCGTGATGTGCGACTTGTCCAGGTGCGCGACCACGGCATCGGAGATCACGCCCTTGGCCGCGGACTTGTCGATCACCGGCTCCTCGGAGATCAGGATGGTCACCGACGCGCCCTGCGGGTCGTAGTCCTGGCGGGCGATGTTGAGGATGTTGGCGCCGATGATCTCGGCCACGTCGGTCAGGATCTGGGTGAGCCGGTCGGCGTCGTACTGCTCGTCGATGTACTCGATGTAGCGCCGGCGTTCGTCCTCCGACGCCGCATAGCAGACATCGTAGATGTTGAAGGAGAGCGACTTGGTGAGGTTGTTGAAGCCCTGCAGCTTCAAGCGGGGGAGCGGCTTGACCACGGTGGCGATTGTCCAGTCCGGCAGGCGAAAGGTCGATTATGCGGCATAGCCGCTGCCCGCGTCCCGTGCCCCGGTTTGCTCCCGGGGCTGCGACGTCCTACTCTCTGTGCTTCCCCCGTACCCTGCCATCATGAACCCTACTCCCGTGGCACTCATCAGTAGCTACCGACGCCCTGCGCATCCGATGGCCCCTTCGCCCGCCACCATCGAGCGTTTCCTGGCCCATTGCCACCGCCGCCGCTACCCGCCGCGCACCGAAGTGTTCCGTCCCGGCGACCCGGCCGGCACGCTGTACTTCGTGGTGAGCGGCTCGGTCAGCATCATTACCGAGGAAGACGACGGCCGCGAGCTGGTGCTGGGCTACTTCGGCAACGGCGAGTTCGTCGGCGAGATGGGCCTGTTCATCGAATCCGACACCCGCGAGGTGATCCTGCGCACCCGCGTGCAGTGCGAACTGGCCGAAATCAGCTACGAGCGGCTGTACCAGCTGTTCGAAGGCACCCTCGCCAACGATGCCACGTCGATCATGTACGCCATCGGCGCACAGCTTTCGCGCCGACTGCTCGACACCAGCCGCAAGGCCGGGCGCCTGGCGTTCCTCGACGTGACCGACCGCATCACCCGCACCCTGCACGACCTGACCCGCGAGCCGGAGGCGATGAGCCATCCGCAGGGCACCCAGCTGCGCGTGTCGCGGCAGGAACTGGCCAGGCTGGTCGGCTGCTCGCGCGAGATGGCCGGCCGCGTGCTGAAGAAGCTGCAGATCGACGGCAAGCTGCACGCCCGCGGCAAGACCGTCGTGCTCTACGGCACGCGATGACGGTGCTGCACTTCGCTCCGCGCGGCGACCTGCCCGACGCCGACCTGCGCAGTGCTTCCCTGATCGACGCCGACGACGTCGCGGCGTTGCTGTCCGAACTCGGCTACCCCTGCGAACGACTGGATGCGGTGCAGCGGATCGCCGCCATCACCGAGAACGACCGCCAGGCCCTGGTGGTCGCACGGGTCGGCGGCATCGTTTCGGGGCTGATCGCGCTCGACTTCATGTACTACCTGCCATTGGGCACCACCACCTGCCGCATCACCGCGCTGGTGGTCAGCTCCTCGGCGCGCGGCCAGGGACTGGGGCGGCAGCTGTTGCGCGAAGCCGAGCGCCGCGCGCGCACCGGCGGCGCCGCCCGGCTGGAGCTGGCCAGCGGGTCGCAGCGCAGCGATGCCCATGCCTTCTACAAGGCCTGCGGTTTCAGCGACGGCACCGTGCGTTTCATCAAACGACTCGGCGACGCGTAGGGCGGGTTTCAACCCGCCGTCGCATCGTCACGGCTGGACTGCAAGCTGGTCCTCGCGAAACAAGCGAACGTTGATCCGGACAGGTTGCAATGGTGGGTCTCGACCCTGCAACGAACCGCATCGCCACCTCTCGTGATGCCTGCCGCGCAGAGCCCGTCCCCGACGACTTGAATGGGGCATGGATCCCAGCGACGCTCCCTGCTCGGCGCCCAAGCCGGTGGATTCCAGTGACGGCGGGGGGAACCCCGCCCTGTCTGCCCCCCGTGCCCGTCATGCAAAACCGTCATGCCGCCATGACCGACCGCCACGTCGCACGTCCTCGCGCCGCCCTATGCTCCGCTTCCCGGCGACGACGCCGGACGGAGTGGACATGGAACTGGCGGACGGTTTCTGATGGTTCGTGCTGGTGGGCCTGGGGGCTCAATTGGTCGACGGTGCGCTGGGCATGGCCTTCGGACTGGTGTCGTCGTCGATCCTGCTCAGTCTCGGGCTGCCGCCCGCGGCTGTAAGCGCCAGCGTGCACACCGCCGAGGTCTTCACCACCGGCGCATCCGGCGCTTCGCACCTGGCGCTGGGCAACGTGGACAAGCGCCTGTTCCTGCGCCTCGCCATCCCCGGAATGGTCGGCGGCGTGATCGGCGCCTACGTGCTGACGCAGCTGCCGGGGGACCTGGTCCGACCCTTCATCTATGGCTACCTGCTGTTGCTCGCTCTGCTCATCCTGCTGCGCGCGATCGGCCGACTGGTGCCGAAGCAGGAAGTGAAACGCGTGCCGGTGCTGGGCTTTTTCGCCGGCTTGCTCGACGCCAGCGGAGGTGGCGGCTGGGGGCCGGTGGCCACGGCCACCCTGCTCGCGCGTGGCGGCAAGGCCCGCACCACCATCGGCACGGTCAACGCGGCGGAGTTCCTGGTGACGCTGGCGATCTCGATGACCTTCCTGCTCACGCTGGGCCTGCAGCGCCTGGACATCGTGCTGGGCCTGCTGGTCGGCGGCATGGTCGCCGCGCCACTGGCGGCGGTGTTCGTGAAGTACGTCGACGAGCGCTGGGTGCTGCTGGCGGTCGGCGTGCTGGTGTTTACCATCAGCACCTGGCAGATCGGGCGCGCGGTGCTGTCAGGCTGACGGCGTGTCGCCGCCTCGATCGGCGCAGCCCCAGTTGAGGATCGGCGTGCCCGATGGCAATACGCGGCGGAACATCTCGACGGCCCCGTGCTTCGGATTCACGACGACCGGCGCCCGTGCAGCCTTGAGCAGCGGCAGGTCGGCGCTGGAATCGGAATAGGCGATGTCGATGCGGGCGTAGCCGCGCTCGCGCAGCATCCGCATCTTCTCTTCGGCATGGCAGTGCCGGGTGGCGATGATCGCGCCGAAACGCGGGCCGACCGCGGTGCCGATCACCGGCACGCTTTCATGGGCCACGAACGCCAGGATCGCGCGTGCCAGTTCCGGCGGCGCCCCGGTGGCGATGACCACGTCGTCGCCGGCCTCGCGATGGGCATGCAGCACGTCCAGCGCGACCGGCAGCAATCGCGCCTTCATCGCCTCGGTGTGGGTGGCGACGTAACGATCGATGGCGTCGTCCAGCGTGCGCCGCCGCGGCATGCCCACGGTGCCGATCCAGACGAAACCGGAAATGCCGTAGCGCCGCGTGGGCAGGAACGCGACCATCGGCCCGAACAGCGGCGCGGCCAGCAGCGCCAGCACCGTGCGCCACCAGCTGCGGCGGATCAGCCACGCGAACAGGTGGCTGCCGGAATCACCGTCGTACAGCGTGTGGTCGAAGTCGAACACGACCACCTTCGCACCGGGCGCGGCACTGTCCGTCACGCCGCTCATGCCGGGAAGAACAGCCGCCGCAGCGCGATGCCAGGGTCGGCCTCGCGCATGAAGGCCTCGCCCACGAGGAAGGCATCGATGCCCGCGCCGCGCATCCGCGCCACGTCGTCGGTGCCGTGGATGCCGCTTTCGGTCACCAGCCGCCGGTCCGCCGGCACCGCATGCTGCAGCAACAACGTGGTCTGCAGCGACACCTCGAAGGTGCGCAGGCTGCGGTTGTTGATGCCCAGCAGCGGTGCCGGCACCTGGATGGCGCGTTCCAGTTCGTCGATGTCGTGCACTTCCACCAGCACGTCGAGGTCGAGCTGCATCGCCACGCCGGCCAGTTCCGCAAGCTGGTCGTCGGACAGCGCGGCCACGATCAGCAGGATGCAGTCCGCACCCAGCGCGCGGGCCTCATGCACCTGGTAGGGGTCGATGGTGAAGTCCTTGCGCAGCACCGGCAATGCGCACGCGGCGCGCGCCTGCTGCAGGTAGGCATCGGCGCCCTGGAAGAAGTCCACGTCGGTCAGCACGGACAGGCAGGCCGCACCGCCGGTCTGGTAGCTGCGCGCGATGACGGCCGGATCGAAATCGGCGCGGATCACGCCTTTCGAGGGGCTGGCCTTCTTCACTTCGGCAATCACCGCCGGCGCACCCGTCGCGATCTTCGCTTCGATGGCCGCCGCGAAGCCGCGCGTGGGTGGCTGGTCGGCGGCACGCGCCACCACATCGGCCAATGGCTTGGCGGCCGAGCGCGCGGCCACTTCCTCGGCCTTGCGGGCGAGGATGGTCCGCAGGATGTCCGCGCGCGGCGGCACGGGACGCAACAGGAACTTGTTCACGGACTCTCGGGCACCGGTTCGGTCATCGGGGCGGGCGGCAGCGCGTCACCCGGCTGCCAGCCGGCATCGGCCATTGTCGCAAGCATCGCCTCGATGCGCTCGCGCGCGTCGCGGTCGAAGGTCGGCAGCACCAGCAGGTCGCCCTGGCGCACCCACGCCAATGCATGCCGCGTTGCGGTCATCTCGTCCAGCGAGACCAGCGCAGCGGCGGCGGGCACGCCACGCCGCAGCAACTCGTCGTGCATGATCCGCGCCACCTCGCCCGAGGCGCGCCCGCGCAGGTAGCCTTCCACGTCCTTCAGCAGCACCAGCTCCGGCGCGTATGCGGCTGCGGTGGCGGCCACCGCGCGCAGGTCGGCTTCCTCACGGTTGCCGGCATGGCCGACCACGATGGCCAACCGTCCTTCGCGGCGGTCGGCACCCACCGCGCGCAGCAGCCCGTGCAGGCCGTCGGGGTTGTGCGCGTAATCGATGACCACCTCCACGCCGCCCACCTGCCAGCGCTGCAGGCGGCCGGGATTGTCGCTGCGCGACGCGCCGAAGCTGCCCAGCACGCCGGCAATCGTCGGCGGCGGGATGCCGAGCGCGGAGGCGACCAGCGCCGCACCGGCGAGGTTGGCGACGTTGTACGCCGCCTGCCCGCCCAGCGACAGCGGCATCGCGGCGATGGCGCCCAGATCGTGCGTGGCGCCGGCAACGTGCAGCAGCAGGCGGCCGTCGCGCACGCCGCAGGTGTCGCCGCCCGCATCGCGATGCGCAACGAGCGTCGCGTGGCCATCGTCCAGCGAGAACCAGCCGAGCCGCTGGCCGACGAAACGCGGCGCGTGGCGCTGCAGCACCGCGTCATCGGCGTTGAGCACCAGCAGGCCGCCATCGGCGACCGCGCGCGCGACGGTCAGCTTCACCGTCGCCAGGTCGTCGAGGTCGTGCACGCCGTACTCGCCGAAATGATCGACGCTGATGTTGGTGACGATGGCCGCGTCGGCGCGGCACAGCGCCAGCCCGCGACGCAGCATGCCGCCGCGCGCGGTTTCCAGGATCGCGGCTTCGGCCTTCGGCTGGCGCAGTGCGGTGCGCGCGCCCTGCGGGCCGGAAAAGTCGCCGGTTTCCAGCGATGCGCCATCGAAGAACACGCCATCGGTGCAGCTGTGCGCGGCCGGCCAGCCGTGCGCGCGGCAGAGCGCGCCCAGCAGGCGCACCGTGGTGGTCTTGCCGTTGGAGCCGGTGACCAGCGCGGTCGGGATCGCGCGCAGCGTGGCCCACGGCACCTGGTCCGGCGAAGGCAGGGCGTTGACGGCCCATTCCTGGCCGTGGGCACCGGCGCCGATCGACACCACGTCGTCGTCCGCCAGCAGCGGTACGCCATGCGCATCGGCGGCTTGCTGCAGCGCGAGCAGGGCCGGATTCGCCTCGGCTACGGCGCGGTCGCGCAGCATCCGCAGCGCCACGTCGCGTGCGAACGCAGCGACATGCGGCTGCACCGGTTCGCCCGCTTCATCGACATCGCCCGTGGACGCTGCGCGCAGGCCCAGCGCGTCGTACCAGGCCCACTCGTTGACTTCGGTGGCGGCGTACAGCTGGTCCATCGGCGCGGCGAAGGCGAGCGAGGCGCCACTGGCATGCGCGCGCACCGCGATTTCGCCCTGCGGCCAGCCGAGCGCCGCTCGCGCTTCGCGCACGTTCGCCTGCCAGCGCTCGACCGTCGACTCGTCGAACGACAGCCCATGCGCCGTCTCCAACGCGGCACCGGTGCCGGCGAAGTAGACGTTGCAGCCGGTCAGCCGGCGGGATTCTTCAAAGGGTTCTGGTCGCATGCGTCAATGGCCCGCCGATGTGGAACGCCTGCGGCCCCCACGCCAGCCCTCCCCCGCAAGCGGAGGAGGGCGCAATGCTGTACCGGCACCCTCCCCCACTGACGGGTGGGGAAGCGATGCAGCCCTGGTCCTTTCCCCTGCTGCCGGGGGAAGGAGCGATGCCGTGCTGGCCCCTTGCCCCGCTCGCGGGGGAAGGTTCGGATGGGGAGCTGTGGCGCAGCGACGCAGCACGGCTAATCGTTCTCTTCGCGCTCGAACACCAGTCCGCGTTCGTCGCGGACCACGCCCTCCATCGCCGCCACCGCGGCCTCGTCGGCGGTCATGGTGGCCTCCAGCGAAGGCAGCTCGACCTTCTTCGCCGCGCGCGGCTCCGCGCCTTCCGGCGTGAACTTGGTGATCTGTTTCCAGGTGCGCGCCAGCGCATCGGCGAACACCACCAGCAGGTCGCCCGGCCGGGCCATGCGCAGCGCCGCATCCACCGCTTCCTGCTCGTCGGGGATCACCGTCATCGCGTCCCTGCCGATGCCGGCGTCCTCCAGTGCGCGGGCGATGATCCGCGGCACCTCGTCGCCATCGCGGCCGCGCAGGCTGTCGTCGCGCTTGACCACGTAATGGTCGAATTTTCCGGCGACGGCCTGCGCGATGGACACGATGTCCTCGTCGCGGCGGTCGCCGGGCGCGGCGACGGCGACGATGCGCCGCCCGGCCACGTCCAGCCGCTGCGCCAGGTCGGCCATCATGCCCACCGCGTGCGCGTTGTGCGCGTAGTCCATCACCACCTTGAACGGGTGCTCGTCGAACACGTTCATCCGGCCCGGCGCCTGGAAGAAGGTGGTGTCGAAGGTGCGCAGGCCCTGGCGGATCGCGTCGAGCTTGATGCCCAGCGAAAACGCCATCGCCGCGGCGAACATCGCGTTCTGCACGTTGTGCAGCGCGCGGCCCTCCATGGTGGCCGGGATGAGATGGGTCCACATCAGCGGGATATGGCTGCCCTTGTCGTACAGCGTGATCATGTGGCCGTTGACGCCGTTCTCCAGCGCGCAGGCGCGGCCACCGGCGCGGATGTGCTCGCGCACCAGCGCATGCGACGGGTTCATGGTCACGTAGCAGATGGTCTTCGCGTCGGTGTAGCCGGACATCTTCAGCACGTTGGGATCGTCGGCGTTGAGTACCGCGCAATCCTTGGCCACTTCCACCACGATGCGCTTGATCGCCGCCAGCTGCTCCAGCGTGTCGATGCCCTTCAGGCCGAGGTGGTCGGCGGCGATGTTGAGCACCGCGCCCACGTCGACTTCAGGCACGCCCATGCCCGCGCGCAGCAGGCCGCCGCGCGCGGTTTCCAGCACGGCGATGTCGATGTGCGGGTCGCTCAGCACCATCCGCGCCGACACCGGCCCGGTCATGTCGCCTTCCACCGTGCGCTGGCCGTCGATGTACACGCCGTCGGTGGTGGTCAGCCCAGGCGTGTACCCGGCCATCTTGGTGACGTGCGCCAGCATGCGCGCGGTGGTGGTCTTGCCGTTGGTGCCGGTGACCGCGGCGATCGGCACCCGCGACGGCGTGCCCGGCGGAAACAGCATGTCGATCACCGGACCGGCAGCATCGCGCGGCGTGCCCTCGCTGGGCGCCACGTGCATGCGGAAGCCGGGCGCGGCGTTGACCTCGCAGATCGCGCCGCCGATGTTCTTGTAGCTCTCGGCGATGTTGGGGCTGATGAAGTCCACGCCGCCCACGTCCAGCCCGATCGCGCGCACCGCGCGCACCGCCATCTCACGGTTGTCGGGATGGATGATGTCGGTGACGTCGGTGGCGGTGCCGCCCGTGGACAGGTTGGCGGTGGACCGCAGGAACACCACTTCGCCTTCCTCCGGCACGCTGTCGGCGGCGTAGCCGACGCGTTCCATCATCAGCCCCGCCTCGCGATCCAGCTCGAGGCGGGTCAGCACCTTCTCGTGGCCCACGCCGCGACGCGGGTCCTGGTTCACGATGTCCACCAGCTGGGCGATGGTATGCGTGCCGTCGCCGACCACGTGGCCCGGCGTGCGCCGCGTGGCCGCGATCAGCTCTCCGTTGACCACCAGCAGCCGATGGTCGGCGCCGTCCTGGAAGGTTTCGACGATGACCGAACGCGAATGCTCGCGCGCGGCGTCGAACGCGGCGCGGATCTCGTCGTCGCCGGTGATGTTGATGGTGATGCCGCGGCCATGGTTGCCGTTGTACGGCTTCAGCACCACCGGTCCGCCAAGCCGGCGCGCGGCCTTGAGCGCATCGACCTGGCTGGTGACCAGCTGCTGGCGCGGTACCGGCAGGCCCAGCGAACCGAGGATCTTGTTGGTCTCTTCCTTGTCGCTCGCCAACTCGACCGAAATGTAGGGCGTGCGACCGGTGATCGTGGCCTGGATGCGCTGCTGGTACTTGCCGTGGCCGAACTGGATCAGCGACTGGTTGTTGAGCCGCAGCCACGGGATGCCGCGCTCCACGCCCGCGCGCACCAGCGAAGCGGTCGACGGCCCGAGTGCGCGTTTCTGCGCATAGCGGATGAAGTCGTCGCGCGCTTCTTCCCATTCCCAGCCCTCGGGCACGCTGCCCGCCGGCCGGATGTCGGCGGGCAGCAGCGACGACAGCAGCTTGATCGCCAGCTCGCCCGCGGCGATGCCTTCCTCGCGCTGCGCGTATTCGTAGACCACCGTGTACACGCCGGGCCGGTCCTCGCCGACACTGCGGGTGCGGCCGAAGGTCACGTCCTCGCCGGCGACGTTCTGCAGTTCGATGGCCACGTGCTCCATCACATGCCCCAGCCACGTGCCCTCGCCTTCGCGCATGCGGCGGATGAAGCCGCCGGGCGTCTTGTACGAGCAGCCGTGTTCGGCGAGGCCGGGCAATGCCTTGACCAGGCCATCGACGAACTCGCGCCCGAGGCGGCCGGTCGGCCACTGCTCCAGCGCTTCGAGGTCCAGGAGCAGCCGGATGACCGGGAAGTGCGCGTACTGCGACGGGCCGACGTAGACGTTGCGTTCGAGGATGCGCATGGATGGTTCTCCCTCAGGGGGCAAGAGTGCGGCAGGACATCAGTTCTTGGTCGGCGCCAGGCTGCCGGCCGAGGCCTTGCGGGTATCGAGGTTGAACGTGGCGCCGGCGGTGAGGATATGCACCTGCACACCCAGCATGCAGACCGGGGAATGGCCGCCCACCTGCGCCATCGACGAATACTGCAGGCCCTCGGCATCGACCACCGTGACGGCGCCGCTGCCTTCCACTTCCACGGTGTTGTCCGGGCCGATGAAGGCCGCGGTGTCCTCGTCCACGCCCAGGCCGATCGCGAACGGGTTGTAGGCCAGCGCCGACAGCAGGCGGCCGAGGCGGTCGCGCTGGCGGAAATGCTGGTCGATCACGAAGCGGTTGGTCAGCCCCAGCCCCGGCGCGAGGCGCACGCCATCGGCATGGGGCGTGGAGGTGTCGCTGTCGCCGCCGGCGATCATGTGCTCGCTCAGGATGCCGGCGCCAGCGCTGGTGCCACCCACCGGTACGCCGTGCGCATTGCAGGTGCGGATCGCCTGCGCCACCGGAGTGCCGCCGAGGATGGTGGACAGGCGCAGCTGGTTGCCGCCGGTGATGAAGATGCCCGAGGCCTGCTCGATCCGCGCCACGCGGTTGCGCTCGTGCGCATCGCGGCGGGTGTCGAAATCCAGCACGGTCACGCTGCCCGCGCCCATCTCCGAGAACAGCTGCTCGTAGCGGTCGCCGGTCTCGTTGAGCCGGCTGGCGGTCGGGATGACGGCGATCCCGGCGCCCTTGCCGCCGCACAGTTCGAAGAACCTGCGCAGGATCTTCGCCCCATTGTCCTTGTCTTCCGCCCCGCCGATGGGGACGATCCAGCCCCTGGCTTCGCCTTCGGGGGTCTTGCTCGGCATTCCCTGCTTCCTTCACCAACCTGACAAGGGTCACAAAATATCACGCCCGGCCGCAGCCGCCCGGACCGACCCGAGCGCCGGGCTCAGGCTTTCACCGCGCCTCCCAGCCGGCGCGTGGCCGCCACGAACTTGCCCAATCGGGCTGCGGCCGCCCCGGAGGCGATGGCCTCCCGCGCCATCGGCACGCCTGCCGCGATCGAATCGGCCACGCCGGCCACGTACAGCGCCGCCGCGGCATTGAGCACCACGATCTCCAGCGGCAGGCCCGGCGTGCCGTCCAGCACGCCCAGCAGCATCGCCTTCGATTCGTCGGCATCGGCCACCCGCAGGTTGCGGCTGCCGCCCATGGCGATGCCGAAGTCCTCCGGATGGATTTCGTACTCGCATACCTGGCCGTTCTTCAGTTCGCCCACCAGCGTGGCCGCGCCCAGCGAGATCTCGTCCATGCCATCGCGCCCCCACACCACCAGTGCGCGTTCGGCACCCAGCTGCTGCAGCACGCGCACCATGATCCCGACCAGGTCGGGGTGGAACACGCCCATCAGGATCGCCGGCGCGCCGGCGGGATTGGTCAGCGGCCCGAGGATGTTGAACAGCGTGCGCACGCCCATCTCGCGGCGCACCGGCGCCACCGCCTTCATCGCCGGATGGTGGATCGGCGCGAACATGAAGCCGACGCCGGTCTGGTCGATGCTGGCGGCGACCTGCGTCGGCTGCAGTTCGATGTGCGCACCCAGCGCCTCCAGCACGTCGGCGCTGCCCGACTTCGACGACACGCTGCGGTTGCCGTGCTTGGCCACGCGCGCGCCGGCGGCCGCCGCGACGAACATGCTGGCGGTGGAGATGTTGAAGGTATGCGAGCCGTCGCCGCCGGTGCCGACGATGTCGACCAGGTGCGTGCGGTCGGGCACGTCCACCTTGTTCGACAGCTCGCGCATCACGCTGGCCGCCGCCGCGATTTCGCCCACGGTTTCCTTCTTCACCCGCAGTCCGGTGAGGATGGCCGCGGTCATCGCCGGCGAGACCTCGCCGCGCATGACCTGGCGCATCAGTTCGACCATCTCGTCGTGGAAGATCTCGCGATGCTCGATGGTGCGCTGCAGGGCTTCGTGCGGGCTGAAGGGCATGGCGTGTCCGGGAATCGGGAATCGGGAATCGGGAATCGGGAAGAGCGTAGCGCTTTTGCTCGTCATCCCGGCGGGAGCCGCAGCCCCGTGTTTTCGACCGGTGACGGATCAACGCGCCATGCAAACGTCGCTGGGTCCAGGCTTTCGCCGGGATGACGGCATCAGGCGTCATCGCTCCAGGAAATTCTTCAGCAACGCATGGCCATGCTCGGTCAGGATCGACTCGGGATGGAACTGCACGCCCTCGACCGGATGTTCGCGGTGGCGCAGGCCCATGATCTCCTCGAACGAGCCATCCTCGTGCTCGGTCCACGCCGTCACCTCCAGGCAATCCGGCAACGAACCGCGCTCGACCACCAGCGAGTGGTAGCGGGTGGCCTCATAGCCATCGGGCAGGTCCGCGAACACACCCTTGCCCTCGTGGCGGATCGCCGAGGTCTTGCCGTGCATGATCCGCCCGGCGCGCACCACCTTGCCGCCATACACCTGGCCGATGGCCTGGTGCCCCAGGCACACGCCCAGGATCGGCGTCGTCGCACCCAGCCGCGCGATCAGGTCCAGCGACACCCCCGCCTCGTTCGGCGTACACGGCCCGGGCGACACCACGATGCGCTGCGGCGCCAGCTTCTCGATGGCATCGACCGTCAACGCATCGTTGCGCTCCACCCGCACCTCGGCGCCCAGCGCCTGCAGGTACTGCACGAGGTTCCAGGTGAAGCTGTCGTAATTGTCGATCATCAGCAGCATCGGTAGATCTCAATCGATCAGGGTGTAGATGATGTAGACGTTCTGGTCGAGCTGGATGCTGCCTTCCCGCAATACGGCAGGTGGCGGCGCGGCCCGCGCGCCCGTCACCGTGACGCGATCCAGTTGTGAATAATCGTCGCCCGCCGCATAGCGCATGTTGAACCCCTGGTTCGAGATGTTGTGCACCGTGCCGATGCGCTTGCCTACGGCAGACGCCATGATGTCGGCCGTCCTCCGCGCATCCTCCACCGCCTGCATCAGCAACTGCCGGCGCAACTCCTCCGCTTGTGACGTTTCGAACCTGCGGGTGTTCAGGCGCACCTGGCTGGTTTGCGGCAGCGACGAAATCATCTTTTGCAGATCGGCCAGCGAACGGAAGCGAAATTTGATCTCGCGCTGGTAGGTGTTGCCGAGGAAGACCTCGGTGTCGTTCCGCTCGTTGTAGCGGTACTCGGGGGAGACATCGAGATTCGACACGGTGACATCCCGGTCGGCCATGCCCATGGCTTGCGCCAGGTCGACGACCTCTCGCGCCAGACCTTCGATCAACGCCTGCGTCCTGGCCGCATCCTTGCTGGTTTCCGACAGCGTGATGTCCAGCGGAAAGATATCCGGCGCGACCTCTGCCTTCGCCTTGCCTTGCACGGCAATGAAAGGCGCCCCCCCGATCGACTGGTCCTGTGCGCCCAGCGCCACCAGCGACAGCACAACCACCGCAATGATGCTTTTCATGCCCTGCCCCCTCGATTGAGTGATCACAACCCCCTCGCCGCTTCCGCCACCGCGCGGAACAGCGCGCGCCCCTTGTTCATCGTCTCCTCCCACTCCTTTTGCGGATCGGAGTCGAACACGATGCCGGCACCGGCCTGCACGTGCAGCTTGCCGTCCTGGATGACCGCGGTGCGGATGGCGATGGCGGTGTCGGCATCGCCGTGCCAGCCGAGGTAGCCGATGGCGCCGGCATAGACGTTGCGTTTCACCGGCTCCAGTTCGCGGATGATCTCCAGCGCGCGGATCTTCGGCGCGCCGCTGACGGTGCCGGCCGGGAACGTCGCGCGCAGCACGTCGGCATAGCTCAGCCCCGGCTGCAACCGGCCGGTGACCTCGCTGACGATGTGCATGACGTGGCTGTAGCGTTCGATCACGAAACTCTCGCCCACCGCGACGCTGCCGGCCTCGGCGACGTGGCCCACGTCGTTGCGGCCCAGGTCGATCAGCATCAGGTGTTCGGCGCGTTCCTTGGGGTCGGCCAGCAGTTCGGCTTCGAGTGCCACGTCCTCATCGTGCGTGGCCCCGCGCGGGCGGGTGCCGGCGATGGGGCGCACGGTGACGTCGCCCGCCTGCAGGCGCACCAGGATTTCCGGCGACGAACCCACGACCTGGGTCTCGCCGGTATCGAGGAAATACATGTACGGCGACGGGTTCATCGCGCGCAGCGCGCGGTATACATCGACCGGGCGCGCATCGAACGGCACGCTCATGCGCTGCGACAGCACCACCTGGAAGGCATCGCCCGCGGCGATGTAGTCCTTGGCCTTCGCCACCGCGTCGAGGAAGCCCTCGCGGGTGAAGCCGGATTCGAAGTGCGCTTCGTCCAGCGCTTCGGGCCGGAGGATCTCGGGATAACCGGCGCCCGCATGGCGCAGGCGATGCGCCAGCGCATCCAGGCGACGGTTGGCGCGCGCCCAGGCCTGCGGCTGGCGCGGGTCGGCGTGGACGACGAGGTACAGCCGGCCCTTGAGGTTGTCGAACACGGCGACTTCCTCGCTGAGCATCAGCAGGATGTCGGGCGTGCCCAGTTCGTCCGGCTTGGCATTCGCCTTGAGCCGCGGCTCGATGTATTCGATGCATTCGAAGCCGAACCAGCCCACCAGGCCGCCGGTGAATCCGGGCAAGCCTTGCAGCTTCGGCACCGAATGCTCGATGCGCAGGCGCTCGACTTCGGCGAACGGGTCGGCGACTTCACGCGTTTCGACCACCTCGCCATGCTCGCTCACCGTCAGCGTGTGGCCGTGGAAGGCGTACACGCGCGTGGCGGGCAGGCCGATGATCGAATGGCGACCGAAGCGTTCGCCGCCCTCGACCGATTCGAACAGGTAGGTGTGCGGGCCGTCGGCGAGCTTCAGGTACACCGACAGCGGGGTGTCGAGGTCGGACAGCACCTCGCGCACCACGGGGATGCGGGTGAAGCCTTCAGCGGTGGCGCGTTGGAACTCGTCTTGCGTGGTCACGCGGCATTTCCTTGGGGTGCGAACGGGCGATGGCGAGGGTGGCATCGGGCCACCATCGCCAGCCTTCGCCGGCGGCAGGGAAATGCGGGAGTGCAGGCGCGTCCATGGGCGGCAATGTAACCGCTCGGCCCCTGTTTTTACAGGGCTCCTGCGCCGGCACCTGCGCCGTGCCCGGCATCGTCGCCCGCACGCAAGTGACCGCGCGCTATGCCAGCAGCGGGCAATCCACGGGCAGGTGCATCCGCACCCGCTTCGGTACGCACTCGATGCGGAAGCGCGTGGCTTCCACCGGCTCGCCATCGAGATTGAGGCTCAGTGGCTCGGTGGACTCGATCTCCACCCAGGGCAGCCGCGCACGGGTGGCGATCCGGTCCAGTGCGGCGTCCTTGCCTTCCGACAGGACCGCGCGCAGCGTCGCGGCCACCTCGCCCTCGAGCGGCGGCACCACGGTCAGGTCCAGCAGTCCGTCGTCGAGCAGGGCATCCGGGCACAGCGCCTGCCCGCCACCCGCCTGCCGGCCGTTGCCGATGCCCAGCGCGATGAAGTCGCCCTGCCAGGCGAAGTCCGGTCCGCGGAAGGCGGCCTGCACGGGCTCGATCCGGCCCAGCTTCGACAGACCGGTCAGCACGTAGGCCAGGCCACCGAGCATCTTCTTCAGGCCTTCATTGGTCTCGACCGTGATCCGCGTGCCGAAGCCGCCGCTGGCGAGGTTGGCACACCAGTGCACCTGGCCACCGGCGTCGATGCGCAGCACGTCGATGGCATGGGCGGGACGCGAGGCTGCCAGCTCCATCGCCGGCAGCGGGTCCAGCGGAACGCCGGTCGCCGTGGCGAAGTCGTTGGCGGTGCCCATCGGCACCAGCGCCAGCGACGGCAGCGACGACGCGTCGCGCTCGCCATGCGCCAGCGCGGAGACCACTTCGCTCAGGGTGCCATCGCCGCCCGCCGCCAGCAGCACGTCGATGCGATCGTCGATGGCTTCGGCGACATAGCGGTCCGCATCGCCGCCTTCCCAGGTGACGCGCACGCCCAGCTCGATGCCGCGGCTGCGCATCACGTGCACGGCCTCGCGCAGGTCCTCGTCGCCCGCGGACTTGCCGTTGAGGATCAAACGCCAGCGCGGGTGGGTCATGGCAGGCCTGCAGGGGATGGCTGGCGCGCACTCTGCCGCACAAGTTGTTGCGATGGCGTCACGCAACCGTCATGGCGCATCCGGAGAATGGAAGGCCATAGCAGGGATGGACGACCGGGGCGGGATGGCCCCACTTCTCCAGGGCGGCGCCAGCAATGGCGACGCCCTTTTTCCCTGGGCGCTCCACGCCTGCTCCGCATCGCTCGGTACGGCAATGCCAAGCAGGTTCGACTCTGCTCAGGCACGCAGGCCGCGTGCGTCGGCCACCTCGGCACGCATCCGGTCGATCACCGCCTTGTAGTCGGGCTGGCCGAAGATCGCCGACCCCGCCACGAAGGTATCCGCGCCTGCCGCCGCGATCTGGCCGATGTTGTCCGGCTTCACGCCGCCGTCGATCTCCAGCCGGATCGGCTTGCCGCTCGCGTCGATGCGCGCGCGCACCTTGCGCAGCTTGTCCAGCGCGGACGGGATGAAGCCCTGCCCGCCGAACCCCGGGTTGACCGACATCAGCAGCACCAGGTCCAAATCTTCCAGCACCCAGTCCAGCACCTCCACCGGCGTGGCGGGATTGAGCACCAGGCCGGCCTGGCAGCCGTGCGACTTGATCAGCTGGATGGTGCGATGCACGTGCGCGCTGGCTTCGGGATGGAAGCTGATGAGGCTGGCGCCGGCCTTGCCGAAGTCGGGGACGATGCGGTCCACCGGCTCGACCATCAGGTGCACGTCGATCGGCGCTGTCACGCCATGCTTGCGCAGCGCCTCGCAGACCAGCGGGCCGATGGTGAGGTTGGGCACGTAATGGTTGTCCATCACGTCGAAGTGCACCCAGTCGGCGCCAGCCGCCAGCACGTCGTCCACCTCCTCGCCCAACTTCGCGAAGTTGGCGGAGAGGATGGATGGAGCGATCAGGCAATCGGACATCGTGGTTTCCCGGGTGGACCCGACGCGCAGCGCGCCAGCGCACGATTCTAGTGCGACAAGGCGCGCCTTTCACTCGTCACTCCGTGTGCACGGGCGTGAACCCGGCGCAACACGGGCCTGAACGCATGCATCGGGATGCACATCCGCGGACGTAGCGTCGAACAGCGGACACAGTTCCGCTTGCACACCGCCACCGGCCAGGAACCACGCCGGGGTGGATACCCACCCGGGTCCATGAGGGCCCAGACGCAGGAGCAACCCATGAAGCACACACTCGCACTCGGCATCGGCCTCGCCGTCGCGGCCACCGCCGCACCCGCCTTCGCGCAATCCGCCGACGGATGGACCGGCGGTTACGTCGGTGGCCATGTCGGCCGCGCCAGCAAGCCCGACGACGGCGAAGATCGTTTCCTGTTCGACACCAACCTCGACGGCAACTTCAACGACGTCGTGCGCACCGCGGCAGGCGCGGATGCGTTCTCCCCCGGCTTTTGCAATGGCGTTGCCGAAGGCGCCACCCCGGCCGAAGGCTGCCGCGGCAACAGTGGCGGTGCCGACTGGGGCCTGCGCGCGGGCTACGACTGGCAGGTGGGCGATGCCTGGGTGTTCGGCGTGGTGGGCGAGTACGCCATGAATGACATCCGCGATGGCGTCACCGCCTACAGCACCACGCCGGCGTTTTACACCATGCTGCGCAAGGTGGACCACATGTACGCCATCCGCGCGCGAGGCGGCTTCGCGTTCGGCGAGCGCGGCGAGAACCTCGTCTATGCCACCGCCGGTCCGGCGCGTGCGCGCGTCGAGAATGTGCACCTGACCAGCAACGGCGTGAACACCTTCACCGACAGCGGCGACCACACCGTGTCCGGGCGCCAGTGGGGCGTGGGCTACGAGCGCCTGATCGGCGACAACTTCAGCATCGGCGTGGAGTACCTGATGACCGAACTGCGCGATCGCGACTACCGCGTGCGTGCGTCCGGCCCGGCACCTGCCACGAATCCCTTCATCCTCGTCGACGCGGACGGCACGGACTTCCGCCGCAGCGACGAGGACCTGGATTTCGACAGCCTGCGCGTCACGGCCAGCTGGCGTTTCTGATCGGTGCGGTGAACACCACCGGGCGCGGCCGCGCGCCGCCCCGGTTCACCCGCGACGACGCGCGGCCTTGATGCGATCGTAGGCGGCGTTGATCTCGCGCGCCTTCTTCTCCGCCTCGGCGCGCTGTTCCGGCGTGGCCTCGCCCAGCTTGTCCGGATGGTACTGCGACATCAGCCGGCGATAGGCTTGGTCGATCTCGGCGTCGCTGGCATCGCGCTCCACCCCCAGCACGCGCCAGGGCGTGGCCTTCTTCGGGAAGATCCAGTCGGCATCGAAGGCATGGCCGATGATCAGGCCGATCACGCCACCACCCGGGTGCCGCAGCAGCAGCCAGCCCGCGATGAAGCCAAGGAGTTTTCCGTACCAGCGCGTCATGGCCACAGTGTAGCCCGCGCGGGCCGCTGATCGCCTGCCGGGTCGCAGCCCGGGCCGCCTGCCTCCATCCGGACTGCATTTGGCCGTCGATGGCCCTACACTTGCCCGCCCGCCCGCAGGAACCTGCCTTGGCGACGACCCTGCTGTCCTCCGACCTGCCCGGCCTGGCGCTGCGCCATCGCGGCAAGGTGCGCGACGTGTTCGACCTCGGCGACGACAAGCTGCTGATCGTCGCCAGCGACCGCCTCAGCGCGTTCGACGTGGTGCTGCCGGATCCGATCCCCGGCAAGGGCGAGATGCTGTGCCAGATCAGCAATTTCTGGTTCGGCAAGACCGCCTCGCTGATGCCCAACCACCTGACCGGCATCGACGTGGCCAGCGTACTTCCCGAAGGCGTGGACGCAGCGCTGTACGCCCAGCGCGCGGTGGTGACGAAGAAGCTCAAGCCGGTGCCGATCGAAGCCATCGCCCGCGGCTACGTCATCGGCAGCGGCTGGAAGGACTACCAGCGCACCGGGCGCGTCAGCGGGATTGCCCTGCCCGACGGCCTGCGCCAGGCAGAACAGTTGCCGGAACCGATCTTCACCCCGTCCACCAAGGCCGCCGTCGGCGACCACGACGAGAACATCGACTTCGACACCGCGGTCAAGCTGGCCGGCGCGGACCTCGCCGAGCAGGTGCGCGACGCCACGCTGCGCCTGTACACGTTCGCCGCGGCGCATGCCGCCGAGCGCGGCATCATCCTGGCCGACACGAAGTTCGAGTTCGGCACCGACGAAACCGGCCGCCTCTACGTGATGGACGAAATGCTCACGCCGGATTCGTCCCGCTACTGGCCCGCCGACGAGTACGCAGTGGGTACCAGCCCGCCGAGCTACGACAAGCAGATCGTCCGCGATTACCTGGAAACGCTGGACTGGGACAAGACCCCGCCCGGCCCGCGGTTGCCTGCGGAAGTGATCGAGCGCACGCGGGCGCGGTATGCGGAGGCGTTGCAGAGGCTGGCGGGCATCCATGTCGATTGACGTGCGCCGCGCGTAGCGCCATGTTGTCTTTCCGCACCTGGAGACCGGGAGCCTTGCGTTGAACACGCCGACCCACGATTCCGAAGCACGTCCCATCGACCGCTGGTTCGCCAGCTATTCCGCGGACCATCGCAATGATGCGAACCAGTGGATCCACGTGTTCGCGGTGCCGTTGATCCTGTGGAGCGTGATCGGGTTGTTGTGGTGCGTGCCTGTGCCGGGCCACTTCTTCCGGCAGGGGCTGTGGGCGGCGCTGGCGATGTTCGCGGCGTGGATGTTCTATTTCCATGCCTCGCGACGGATCGGCTTCGGCATGCTGGCGATCTTCGTGTCGCTGTCGTGGCTCACGCGCTGGATCCACGATACGCAGGGCACGCAGTTCCTGCTGTGGCTGTCGGTGGGCGTGTTCGTGGCGGCGTGGATCGCGCAGTTCGTCGGCCACAGCAAGCTGTTCGAAGGCAAGAAGCCGAGTTTCTTCACCGACCTGCGCTACCTGCTGATCGGGCCGGCGTGGGTGCTGTCGAAGCTGTACCGGAAGCTGGGCTGGCGCTGGTAGGCAATCCACCTGCCACGCATGTGGCAGGCCATGGCGCGGACCTGAAGGCGTAAACTGTCGCCTCCGCCGGCGTCGGTCGGCGTGCCCCGGCCCCACGCGTGTCGCGGCGGCCCTCCTCCACAGGTTCTTGCCATGACGTCCCCGGGTCTGCGCGGGCGCGACCTCGCGCTGGTGTTGCTGGTCTGCCTGTTCTGGGCAGTGAACTTCCTCACCTCGGCGCATGCGCTGCAGGAAGTGCCGCCGTTCCTGTTCACCGCGATGCGGATGGCGATCCTGGCGGCGATGCTGGGGCTGTTCATGCGCGTGCCGCCACGCGAACAGTGGGGCCGGCTGGGCGCGGTGGCGCTGTTCAACGGCGTGCTGCATTTCGGCACCAGCTTCCTGGCGCTGAAGCTGGCCGGCAACCTGTCGTCGCCGGCCATCGTCACCCAGGTCTACGTGCCGATGGCGGTGTTGCTGGCGTGGTGGGTGCTGGGCGAGCGCTTCGGCTGGCGCACGGGACTGGGCATCGGCATCAGTTTCGCCGGCGTGCTGGTGCTGGGCTTCGACCCGATGGTGCTGGAGCGCCCGGCAGCATTGTTCGTGATGATGGGGTCGTCGCTGATGGTGGCCATCGGCACCGTGCTGATGCGCAAGCTCAAGGGCGTGTCGATGGTCGACCAGCAGGGCTGGACCGCGGTGCTGAGCCTGTTGCCGCTGCTGGCGATCAGCGCGATGTTCGAGCCGGGCAGCTTCGAGGCGCTGCGCAACGCCAGCTGGATCGGCTGGGGCGGCGCGCTGTACGCGGCGGTGTTCGCCTCGCTGCTGGGCCACGGCGTGTTTTATTGGCTGGTGCAAAGGCATCCGGTGGCGCAGGTCACGCCCTACCTGTTGCTCACGCCGGTGTTGGCCGTGGGGCTGGGCATCGTGTTCTGGGGCGACCGGCCGGGGCCGGCGCTGTGGATCGGTGGCGCCATGGTGCTGGGCGGCGTGCTGCTGATCGCGATCCGCACGCTGCAGAAGGCGCGCCCGCCGATCGCCGAGGTTACGCCGGAGGTGTGAGTTCGGCCTCGGTGGGCGCGAAGCCGCGCGGCGCGTAGCCGAAGTCGCGCATTGCAGGCGCGGCATCGAACACCAGGTCCTCGCGCATCCGCGCCAGCGCGGCGTCGTTGAAATCGCGCGCCACGCCTGCGATGCGAGCCGCCGACAGCAGGGCGCGGAACAGGCCGGGCGGCAGCACCGCCAGGCGCGGCGAGGGTCGCAGCGCCGACAGGATGCGCGCCACCATCTCGCGATACGGCAAGGTCTCGCCGCCGGGCACGGCGTACACCTTGCCGGCGGTGGCGGGCGCGGCGATGCAGGCAAGTGCCGCCGCGGCCAGATCCTCGACGTGCACCGGCTGGCGCAGCCCGATCGCATCGGACGGCAGCGCGAACCCGCGCAGGCGCCGCGCCAGCTGCGCGATGCGGGTCACGTTGAGGTCGCGGCCAGCGCCATGGACCAGGGTGGGACGCAGCACCGTCGCGGCGATGTCCATGCGCGAGGCCGCGTCGAACAGCAGCCGCTCGGCCTCGCGCAGGCGCGCGGCGACGGCGCGCTCGGCATCGTCGCTGGAGTCGCGCTTCACCTCAGCACTGGTCGACCCGAACATCACCACGCGCGGAGTGGACGCGTCTCCACGCGCGAGCCAGCGGGCGAAGGCATCGGAGGGGCCGCAACTGAAGATCGCATCCGCGTGTCGCGGCAAGTCCGGAATCCGTTCAAGGCTCCCCAGCGCCCAGTCGATGCCTGCGACCGCGGGCCGGGGTGATCGCGACACGGCCACAACCTGCCAGCCGTCCGCGGCCAGCCGCCGCAGCAGCGGCACGCCGATCTGCCCGCTGCCGCCGAACACCACCGCCACGCGCGCAGCGCTCATGCGCACGCGCCTTTCGCGCACGCGTGTATTAATCGGTGTGTGCGGTGCTCGCGGGGCATCGCATCAGGATACTTCGCGCGGAGCTGAACACGGCATCGGGTAAACTCGGGACGGTGCGATGCCGCGGCATTGCGAATGGTTCACCGGACAACCCCCCATGCTGACACTGCTCCTGGCCCTGCCCTTCCTGGCGGCGCTGGCCGTGGCGATGAGCCGCGGCGCGTCCCGTCGCACCATCGCGTGGATGGCTGCGGCCGCACCCCTGCTGGGCCTGGCGCTGCTGGCCGCGATGACGCCGGACGTGTTCGCCGGCGCCATCCCGCAGTCAAGCTTCCCGTGGATCCCGCAGGTCGGCCTGATGTTCACCCTGCGCCTGGACGGGCTGGCGTGGATGTTCGCCGGGCTGGTGCTGGGCATCGGCGCGCTGATCGTGATGTACGCGCGCTACTACCTGAGCGAGAAGGACTGCTCGTCGCGCTTCTTCGCCTATCTGCTGCTGTTCATGGGCGCGATGCTGGGCATGGTGCTGGCCGGCAACCTGCTGCTGCTGGTGGTGTTCTGGGAGCTGACCAGCATCAGCTCGTTCCTGCTGATCGGCTTCTGGACCCACAACCAGGACGCACGCCAGGGCGCGCGCATGGCGCTGTCGATCACCGGCATGGGCGGGTTGGCGCTGCTGGGTGGCGTGCTGCTGATCGGCCGGGTCACCGGCAGCTACGAGCTGGACGTGGTGCTGGCTTCGGGCGACCTGATCCGTGCCAGCGCCGAGTACCCCGCCATCCTGGCGCTGGTGCTGGCCGGCATCTTCACCAAGAGCGCGCAGTTCCCGTTCCACTTCTGGCTGCCGCAGGCGATGGCGGCACCCACGCCGGTGTCGGCCTACCTGCATTCGGCCACGATGGTGAAGGCCGGCGTGTTCCTGCTGGCGCGGCTGCACCCGGCACTGGCCGGCACCGACCTGTTCTTCTACGTGGTCACCACCGCCGGCGCGATCACCCTGCTGGTCGGTGCGTGGTACGCCATCTTCCAGCACGACCTCAAGGGCCTGCTGGCGTATTCCACCATCTCGCACCTGGGCCTGATCACCCTGCTGTTCGGCCTGTCCACGCCGATGGCGGTGGTGGCCGGCGTGTTCCACATCATCAACCACGCCACGTTCAAGGCGTCGCTGTTCATGGCCGCGGGCATCATCGACCACGAGTGCGGCACCCGCGACATGCGACGGCTGGGCAACCTGCGGCGCTACCTGCCCTGGACCAGTGTGCTGGCGATCGTGGCCTCGCTGGCGATGGCCGGCATCCCGCTGCTCAATGGCTTCCTGTCGAAGGAGATGTTCTTCGCCGAGGCGCTGGACATCGAGCAGCACGGCGGCATGCGCCTGGTGGTCTCCATCGTGGCGATGCTGGCCGGCCTGCTGGGGGTGGCCTACAGCCTGCGCTTCGTGCACGACACCTTCTTCGGCCGCGGCCCGCGTGCACTGCCGGTCGAGCCGCACGAGCCGCCGCGCTGGATGCGCATCCCGGTCGCGATCCTGGTGGTGATGTGCCTGGCGGTGGGCATCGCGCCCGGCCTGATCGTGGAGCCGACGCTGAAGGCCGCCGTGGACGGCACGCTGGGCGCCGCCGCGCCCGACTTCAAGCTGGCGCTGTGGCACGGCTTCAACCTGCCGCTGGCGATGAGCTTCGCCGGCCTGGTGGGTGGCGTGGCGTTCTACTTCGGCCTGCGCCGCCTGTTCGCCTTGCATGACGCGATGCTGCGCACCTGGGGCCGGCACCTGTTCCAGGTCAACGTGGAAGCCCTGTTCCGCGCCGCCGCCAGGTTCACCTCGCGCGTGGCCGCGGGCGGCATCCGCCGCAGCCTGTTCTGGATGATCGCGGTGGTGGTGCTGGTGGCGGCCCTGCCCTTCATCGGTCCGGCAGGCGCGCTGTTCGCCGACCTGCCCGCACCGCAACCGATGCCGGTGCTGGGCTGGATGCTGTGGGCGATCCTGGTGGTGTCCACGCTGGCCACGGTGGCCGTGCACGGCCGTCGACTGACCGCGTTGATCGTGATCGGGGCGGTGGGCCTGCTGGTGAGCGTGATCTTCGCGCTGCTGTCCGCACCCGACCTGGCGCTGACCCAGCTGCTGGTGGAGATGGTGACCATCGCGATGCTGATGATGGCGCTGAACTACCTGCCCAAGCAGTCGAAGCAGGCGCGGCGCCCGTTCCGCCGCTGGCGCGACGCGGCGCTGTCGGTGTTCGCCGGCGCCGGCGTGGCCGGGCTGGCCTACGCGATGCTGGTGCGGCCGTCGCAGACGATCTCCGGCGAGATGCTGGCGCGCTCGCTGCCCGAGGCCTATGGCAGCAACGTGGTCAACGTGATCCTGGTGGACTTCCGCGGCTTCGATACCTACGGCGAGATCGTGGTGTTCGCGGTAGCCGCGCTGGTGGTGCACGCGCTGCTGCGCTGGGCGCGACTGAAGCCGGACGAAGTGATGCCCGGCCCGCCGGTCCAGCTGCCGATCCCGGCCGACCTGACCCAGCTGCTGTTCCCGCTGGCGCTGACGGTGTCGATCTACCTGTTCCTGCGCGGCCACAACGCACCCGGCGGCGGCTTCATCGCCGGCCTGGCGATCGCGGTGCCGGTGCTGATCAAGTACACGCTGCAGGGCGCGCGCGCGGTGGAAGCGACCTTCGGCTTCGATTACCTGCGCTGGCTGGGCGTGGGCCTGCTGGTGGCCACCGTCGGCGGACTGGGCTCGCTGCTGTTCGGGCTGCCGTTCCTGACCAGCGGCCACCTCGACCTCGACCTGCCGGTCATCGGTTACCTGCCGCTGGCCAGCGCGCTGGTGTTCGACACCGGCGTGTACATGGTGGTGTTCGCCGGCGCGCTGCTGATGCTGTCGACGATGGGCACGGTCAAGCACCGCCAGCGCGCGATGGAGGAGACCCGCTGATGGAATTCGCGATTGCCACCGCGATCGGGGTGCTGGCCGGCGCAGGCGTGTACCTGCTGCTGCGCGCGCGCACCTTCGACGTGATCCTGGGGCTGACGTTGCTGTCGTACGCCACCAACCTGCTGCTGTTCTCGGCCGGTCGCCTGGCCGTGGGCCTGCCACCGGTGCTGCGCGAGGGCGTGGCGCACACCCCCGCCAACCACGCCGACCCGCTGCCGCAGGCGCTGACCCTGACCGCCATCGTGATCGCGTTCGCGATGACCGTCGTCGTCGTCGTGGTGGCGATGCGCAACCACGCCGACCTGCGCAGCGACCACGTCGACGGCCATGAGCCCGGCTACTCGCCCGAGAGCGAACCGGAGCGCACGCGATGATGCAGCACCTGATCCTCGCCCCGGTGCTGGTGCCGCTGCTGGCCGGTTCGATCCTGCTGCTGCTCGAGCGCAGCCACAGCATCGTCGTGCAGCGCAATGGCGCGTGGCTGGGCATCGCCCTGCTGCTGGCGGCGTCGCTGGCGCTGTTCGCGCGCGCGGCGACCGGCGAGGTCGACGTCTACCTGCTGGGCGACTGGCCCTCGCGGCTGGGCATCGTGCTGATGGCCGACCGGCTGTCCGCGCTGATGGTGCTGACCACCAGCCTGCTGGCGATCCCGGCGCTGATGTACGCCTGCGCCGGCTGGGACCGGCGCGCACTGCATTTCCATGCGCTGTTCCAGATCCAGTTGGCCGGATTGAACGGTGCGTTCCTGACCGGCGACATCTTCAACCTGTTCGTGTTCTTCGAGGTGCTGCTGATCGCCTCCTACGGCCTGCTGCTGTCCGGCGGCCGCGGCGAACGCATGGCGGCGGGCATGCACTACGTGGTGTTCAACATCGCCGCGTCCACGCTGTTCCTGATCGCGCTGGCCTTCCTGTACGGCCTGCTGGGCACGCTGAACATGGCCGAGATCGCGGTGCGCATCCGCGAGGTGCCGCCGCAGGACCTGGCGATGGTGCGCGCGGCGGCCGGCCTGCTGCTGGTGGTGTTCTGCGCCAAGGCGGCGCTGCTGCCGATGTACCTGTGGCTGCCCGACACCTACGCGCGCGCACCGGCGGCGGTGGCGGCGCTGTTCACCATCATGACCAAGGTCGGGCTGTACGCGATGCTGCGCGTGACCACGCTGGTGTTCGGCGAGGATGCGGGTGCGCTGGCGGGCTTTGGCCGCGACGTGCTGCTGGCGTTCGGCCTGGTGACCCTGGTGCTGGGCGGCCTGGGCGTGGTCGGTGCGCTGCGCCTGCGCATCGGTGCCGCCTACCTCGTACTGGTGTCGGCGGGCACGCTGTTCGTCGCCTTCGCGCTGGGCGAGCCCGGCACGATTTCCGCCGGCCTGTACTACCTGCCGCACAGCTGCTTCGCGGGCGCGGCGATGTTCCTGATCGCGCACATCGTGCAGCGCGAGCGGGGCGCGGTCGGCGATCGCCTGCTGGACCCGGCCCCGCCGATGCCGCGGCTCACCGGCATGCTGTACATGGTGGCGGCGATCTCGCTGATCGGCCTGCCGCCGCTGTCGGGCTTCATCGGGAAGTTCGTGCTGCTGGAGGCCACGCCCTCCGACGACACGGCGTGGGTCTACGCCGCCGTGCTGGGTGCCAGCCTGCTGGTGCTGATCGGACTCAGCCGCACCGGCACCCGCCTGTTCTGGCGCACCGAGGCCGCGGCGGAGGCCGAGGATGGCGACGCCCGCGACGTGGCCGCCGCCGCCGGTGAGTCGCCGGCGCCGGTGCGCAAGGTGCGCGGCATCGAGATCGCAGCGACCCTGCTGCTGCTGGCCTTCGGCGTGGCGATGACGGTCGCTGCGGCACCGATCCTGCGCTACACCCAGGCCACCGCCGAGCAACTGCTGTCGCCCGGCGACTACATCCGCCACGTCCAGGACGCCGTGCCGTCGCTGCGGGAGCCATGACCATGCGCAGACGCCTGTTCCCCTCGTTCCCGCAAAGCATCACCGTCTTCATCTTCTGGGTGCTGATGGCGCGCGACACCTCGCCCGGCACCCTGCTGATGGCGGCGTTCCTGGCCTGGCTGATGCCGCAGATCGCGGCGCGGCTGGAGCGCGAGTTCGCACGGCTGGGCAACGTCTGGGCGCTGCTGCCGCTGGGACTGCGCCTGCTGGGCGACATCGTGCTCGCCAACCTCACCGTCGCCCGCCAGGTGCTGGGGCCGGAGAAGCGGCTGCGCCCGGGCTTCGTCTGGGTGCCGCTGGAGCTGACCAACATCCATGGCATCAGCGCGCTGGCCAGCATCATCACGCTGACGCCCGGCACGCTGACCGCGGAACTGTCCGAAGACCGCAGGTACCTGCTGGTGCACTGCCTTGACGTCGACGACCCGCAGGCCATGATCGCCGACCTCAAGCGCCGCTACGAGGCGCCGATGCTGAAGGTGTTCCCATGATCGACATCGCCATCGTCTCCGCCATGGCCCTGGTCGGCATCGCGATGCTGATGTCGCTGTGGCGGCTGGTCCGCGGCCCGACCGCGCCCGACCGAATCCTCGCGCTCGACACGCTGTACATCGCGACCATCGCGCTGCTGGTGCTGTTCGGCATGTACCTGGCCAGCGAGGTCTACTTCGAGGCCGCGCTGATCATCGCCATGCTGGGCTTCTTCGGCACCGTGGTGCTGAGCAAGTACGTCATCCGCAGGGACATCGTCGAATGACCGCCACCATCACCATGATCGCCAACGCCGCCACCGTTTTCCTGCTCGTGGCGGGCTGCTTCTTCGTGCTGCTGGGCAGCCTGGCGCTGGTCAAGCTGAGCAGTTTCTTCCATCGCGTCCACGGCCCCACCAAGGCCAGCACGCTGGGCGTGGGCTGCATCCTGCTGGCCTCCATCCTCTACCACGCGACGCATGGCGTGGGCCTGCAGCCGCGCGAACTGCTGATCACGGTGTTCCTGTTCCTGACCGCACCGGTCGCGGCGCACATGATGTCGCGCGCGGCGCTGTCACTGATGGACAATCGGCCGAAGGACCCGTCCACCACGCCGGACCCGGAAGGCCACATCCGCGACGACGCCGACGAGCGCGCCGACCAGCGCGAGCGCGAGCGCCGCGAGGACGCAGAAGAAGCCCGGCGCAAGACCGGCACGGCGCCGGACACATCGACCGGCCAGTAGCCTCCCGGCAAGATTGCCGCGGTCTTGAAACGCCCGGCGCAGAACCACGCCTGCGGCTGACGTCAGGCGGTAGTTCCACGTCTGCGCGACAAGTCCCGCATGCGGCCCAATGCGAAGCGAGCGGCGAATCTCGTTGAGGCAAGAGCGTTCCGCCCATGAATGGGCGGGTTGTTTTCTTTGCTGGCACACTGCGAAGCGGACGGCGCAGCCGGTCAAGAAAGCAGCCAAAGAAATGCCTTTCCCCGATCGAAGTTTCTGACCTTGCTCCACTCGATGCCATCGAAGATGGAAGCACCATCACATCGACGTCTCTAGACAGCAGTGCGCTTGCGCCGGGATGACGGCATTGAAGCGCCGACAAGGCGACGTCGCGCGCAGGCTTGCGCCAGCGCAATGGCGTCAGGAGCAGCCTTCCACGTAATCCACCTGCGGCGGCACGCCGACGCGCCATGCATCCACGCGGCCTTCGGCATGGGTCTCGAACACCAGCACGCCGTTACCGCCCGCCGGGTCGGTGATGCGCAGGTAGCGGCCGTCGGGATCGTACTTGTGCGGGCGCTGTTCGACGCGCCCGCCGTACAGGGCTTCGATCTCGGCAATGGTCATGCCGGCCTTGCCGCCGCCGGGGGCGGTGACATCGTCGGCACGCACGTCCATCCGCGCGAAGCGGTCGCCCTCGATCATGAACGCCACGCGGTAACCGCCTTGCGTCAGCGGCTGCGGGATCAGGTAGTAGCAGCCACCCGGCTCGGACGGCTGCGCGTCGCCGAGATCCCCGCCCCAGGACATGCGCACATCCTCCTGGGTGCCGCCGAACCGGGCCGGGCCGAAGCCGTCGTAGCTGATGGTGCCTTCGGCCGGCGAGCCCACCCGCAGCGAACCCAGCGCCTCGGGCGATGCGGTTGCCGGCGGCACTTCCTCCATCGGCTGGTCGGCATGCAGGTCACCCGGCGCGCTTGCGCCCGCCGCGGTCGCAGCGTCCGCGGCGGCATCGCCATCGACGGGCGCTGCAGGCTGGCGGTCGCAGGCGGCCAGCGACACGGCAAGGACGAGGATCGGCAACAGCGGCTGGCGCATGGGAAGCTCCTGTCAGGGTCGCGGCGACTCTCGCATCCGCACGATCAACATTGTGTGCAATCCGCTCCCGCGTCAACGGCGCCCGCTCAGGGCGCGACGAAGTGCTTGCGCAGCCCGGCCCAGCACTCCTGGTAGTCGCGCTGCCGGTGCCCGGCCTCCATCGCCTGCCGCGTCGGCCGGATCACCGACCGCGTCTCGAACATGAAGGCCATGGTGTCGCCGATCACGTCGGGTTTCGACAGGTCGGCCTTGCTCGCCTTCTCGAACGTCGCCGCATCCGGCCCGTGGCCGGTCATGCAGTTGTGCAGCGAGCACGCGCCTGGCGCGAAGCCGTCGGCCTTCGCGTCGTAGGCCCCGTGCACCAGGCCCATGAATTCGCTGGCCACGTTGCGATGGAACCACGGCGGGCGGAACGTGTCCTGCGCCACCAGCCAGCGTGGCGGGAAGATCGCGAAGTCCAGGTTGCCCACGCCGGGCGCGTCGGTGGGCGAAGTGAGCACCAGGAAGATCGACGGGTCGGGATGGTCGAAGCTGACCGAGCCGATGGTGTTGAAGCGGCGCAGGTCGTACTTGTAGGGCGCGTAGTTGCCGTGCCAGCCGACCACGTCCAGCGGCGAATGGTCGATCGATGCGCGCCACAGCCGACCGCCGAACTTGGCGACCAGTTCGAACTCGCCGTCGAGGTCTTCGTAGGCGGCATTCGGGGTGAGGAAGTCGCGCGGGTTCGCCAGGCCGTTCGAACCGATCGGCCCGAGGTCCGGCAGGCGCAACAGCGCGCCGAAGTTCTCGCAGACATAGCCACGCGAAGGGCCGTCCGGAAGCGCGACGCGGAAACGCACGCCGCGCGGGATCACCGCGATGTCCTGCGGCTCCAGTTCGATGACGCCCAGCTCGGTCGCGATGTGCAGCCGGCCCTGCTGCGGCACGATCAGCAGCTCGCCATCGGCGCTGTAGAAGTAGCGCCCCTGCATGTCGGCATTGGCCGCGTACAGGTGGATGCCGACGCCGGCATGCGCATCGGTGCCGCCATTGCCGGCCATGGTGAACAGGCCATCGATGAAGTCGACCGGCGTGTCCGGGATCGGCAGCGGGCTCCAGCGCAGCTGGTCGGGCGACACCGGCGCATCGCCGAAATCGTCGTGGAAGGCCGGTCCGGACGCCAGCGATGCCGCGTAGGGTTCGAACGCGCCGTGCATCGCCGCCGGGCGGATGCGGTACAGCCAGCTGCGGCGGTTCTCGCCGCGCGGCGCGGTGAACGCGGTGCCGGTCAACTGCTCCGCATACAGTCCGTGCGCGACCCGCTGCGGCGAATTGCGCCCGACCGGCAACGTGCCGGGGATGGCCTCGGTGGCGAAGGTGTTGCCGAACCCGGATTGGTAGCCGTTGGATTTCATCGGTGATCCATAGGGTGGGCCTTGGCCCACCGGCTTGGGGAATGCGGAACGGACGATGCGTGGCGGGGGCCAGCGGACGCGACGGTCGGGCTGCAATGGCGGGCCAGGGCCCGCCCTACAGCACCCCGCGTTTCATCTGGTCGCGCTCGATGCTTTCGAACAGGGCCTGGAAGTTGCCTTCGCCGAAGCCTTCGTTGCCCTTGCGCTGGATGATCTCGAAGAAGATCGGGCCGAACGCGTTCTGGGTGAAGATCTGCAGCAGCTTGCGCTGCTTGGTTTCCGGGTCGGCGTCGATCAGGATCCTGTTCTTCTGCAACCGCGCCACGTCCTCGCCATGGTCGGGGATGCGCTGGTCGATGACGTCGAAATAGGTGTCAGGCGTGTCGAGGAAGGCGACGCCCTGCCCGCGCATCTTCTCCACGGTGCTGTAGATGTCGTCGGTGAAGCAGGCGATGTGCTGGATGCCCTCGCCCTTGTACGCGTCGAGGTATTCGTTGATCTGGCTCTTCGGGTCGCTGGACTCGTTGAGCGGGATGCGCACGATGCCGTCCGGCGCGGTCATCGCCTTCGACACCAGGCCGGTCTTGGCGCCCTTGATGTCGAAGTAGCGGATCTCGCGGAAGTTGAACAGCTTCTCGTAGTAGTCGCTCCACTTCTGCATGTTGCCGAAGTAGAGGTTGTGGGTGAGGTGGTCGATGAAGGTCAGGCCGAATCCGGCGGGGTTCTGGTCGACGCCCTCGATGGCCACGAAATCATCGGCATAGGCGTCGCCCTCGGCCGGCGCCAGGTACAGCATGCAATCGCCGATCCCCTTCACCACCGGCACGTCGATGGCCTTGCTGGCGGCCTTGTGGTCGATGGCGGCGCCGCCGTTGGCCTGCACCGCCTCGAACACCTCGGCGACCGGCTTGCGGAAGCGGATCGCGAAGCCGCAGGCGCTGGGGCCGTGCTGCGCGGCGAAATCGGCGGCGAAGGAATCGGGGTCGTCGTTGACCAGGAAGTTCACCCCGCCCTGGCGGTACACGGTGATCGGACGCGACCTGTGCCGGCGCACTGCCGTGAAGCCCAGCTTGCGCAGATAATCGTGCAGCATGTCGCGCTGGCCCTCGGGTGCGGCAAACTCGACGAACTCGAAGCCGTCGATCCCCATCGGGTTCTCGAACGTGGTGACCTGCATGCCGAGGTTGGGCTGTGCGTTCATCGGGGGACACTCCTGCGCTGCGCTGGGGGACGGTGGGACCGGCGCGATCTGCCGGGTGGAATGACCTTTATAGTTACACGTGCAACCAATTGCAAGGATCACGTCGTATGTCCAGCGATACCCCGACCGCCGCCACGCCCCCTGCCCATGCCCGGCTGGAGCTCGACCGCTTCCTGCCCTACCGCCTCAGCGTGCTGTCCAACCGGGTCAGCCAGGCGATCGCCACGGCCTACGGCGAGCGTTTCGGCATCGGCATCACCGAATGGCGGGTGATCGCGGTGCTGGGCCTGCAGCCGGGCCTGTCGGCCAACCAGGTGGCCGAACGCACGGCCATGGACAAGGTGGCGGTGAGCCGCGCCGTGGCCAAGCTGCTGGAACGCGACCTGCTGCAGCGCGACACCCACGGCGACGACCGCCGCCGCTCGGTGCTGGAGCTCAGCGAGGCCGGCTACAAGGTCTATGACGAAGTCGTGCCGCTCGCGCAGGGCTTCGAACGCGACCTGCTGTCGGTGCTCGACGAGGACGAACGCGCGATGCTCGACCGCCTGCTGACCAAGCTGTCGAAGAAATACGTGGTGTAAACGGCCGACGCCAGGCGGAACCTTCGATTCGTCATCCCCGCGCAGGCGGGACCCATAGACTTCAGGGTTCGGGGCGACGCGGCTCTCCGCGGCGACGGCATCGGGCAGGGACTGGACGAAGGCAGGTGCCACCTTCCAGGGTCTGCCTTCGCGGCGCGACCGGCGCGTCGCCTTACCCCGCTGCGTCCTTCGTCCCGCGCTCCAGCCCATGCCCGCCGGGCCCGGACTCGGTGCGCCACAGCTGGAACGAGAACAGCAGGCCCAGCGCCGCCAGCGCGGTGTAGAACCACATGCCCGGCGCATAGCCGCCCGCGTTCTCCGGCCCGGCGAGGAAATGCGTGTTGAGCCGCCCGACCACCAGCGGCACCAGGAAGACGCCCACCTGCTGGCACAGCGTCATCATCGAATAGGCCGCGCCCAGCCGGTTCTCGCGCACGATGTAGGCCACCGAGGGCCACATCACCGCCGGGATCAGCGAGAACACGCCGCCCAGCAGCAGCATCACCACCAGCAGCGTCAGCGGCACCTCGGCGCTACCGGCGAACGGAATCCAGATGCCCACGTCCGGCCCCGGTGGCGCATAGGTCACCAGCAGGAACAGCGGCAGCATCACCAGCGACCCGATCGCCATGAACAGCGAGCGCCGGCCCACGCGGTCCACCCACAGCCCGAACAACGGCGTGGCCACGATCGCCGCCACCGGCAGCAGGCTGCTGAGCATGCCCGCGGTGGCGCGGTCCAGCCCGTGCGCCTGCTGGAAGTAGTCGATCGCGAACGCGCGGAACGGGAATACGGTGGCGTAGAACACCACGCACAGCCCGACGATGTACCAGAACGACGCACTGAAGGCGTACATGCGCTTGAGGTCGAGCTTGTCGGTCTCGGGCGGCGCACCCAGGTCCACGCGGCCTTCGGTGCGCGCCTCCATCATCCAGTACAGCATCGCCGCGGCGACGCCCACGCCGGCCACGCCGGTGGCCAGCCACAGCGGATCCTGCCAGTTGCTGTACAGCGGCTCGGCGAACGAGGTGGACCAGTCGGCCGAGGCCGAGCCCAGGCGCGCGATCGACAGGTTGAGGCCGAACGCGAAGCTCAGCTCCTTGCCCTTGAACCACTTCGCCAGCACCGCCGTGGCCGCCACGATCAGCGGCTCCGCGCCCACGCCCAGCAGGAAGCGGCCGGCCAGCATGGTCTCGAACTTCGCGGTGGACGCCATCAGCGCCGCAGCCCCAAGGCAGATCGCCGCGAACACGGTGATCGCGACCTTGGTGCCCCAGCGGTCGATGATGTAGCCACCCGCCAGCAGCACCAGCACCGCAGCCACGCTGTAGGCGCTGAAGATCATGCTGATCTGGTCGTAGCTGAAACCTTCCTGCTCGCGCAGCAGGTCCACGACCGGGCCGAACGAGTCGTAGATGTAATAGTTGGCGAACATCGCCACGCTGACGAACAGCAGCACCAGCCAGCGCTGCAGCGGCGTGGGACGCGGCAATGCGCCTGCGTTCGTGGTCGTCATCGGTGGCGTGCCCCCTGCAATCGTCGATGGCGCACTTTACACGGCACGCGCGCCGGGCAAGCCATCGCTTCCGCACCGCGACCCTCCGCACATGCCTGCCCTCGGCGCGAATCCGGCGTGGGAACGCCAAGGCGCCGGGTGCCGGCTTGCGCGTGGATGACGGTCAGCGAATGGGATGCGTCGCGACGGTTGAAGTCTGCCCTCGGCGTCGGACGCGCGCGCGCTCGTCATCCCGGCGAACGCCGGGACCTTGTGCCCTGGCATCTTCTTGCATCGACCCCCTCGCAAGCGTCGAGCCGCCGGAGACATGCGCTCTACTGCCCGATGGCGACTGGCAGGTCGGACCGCGTGTCCGACCTGCCGTGGCACTTACACCCGGCGTTGCCCCGTGGGGTCGATGCCACCGGCCGCAGGCTCGGCCAGCTCCGCCTGCCCCGGCACCTCGTCGTCCTTCAGCGTATCGAGGTGCATCAGCTTGCGGATCAGCGGCGACACGAGGATGAAGCCAACGCCGACCGCGACCGCGACCCAGCCGACCGTGCTGTACACGTCCAGTACCACCTGCTGCGCCGCGTCCTCGCCGGACGCCGCTTCCGAACCCGTGGCCGCGGCGATCAGCCCCGCGACGAAATTGCCGGTCGCCGAGGCGAAGAACCAGCAGCCCATGATCAGGCTGGCCAGGTGCGCCGGCGCCAGCCGGTTCATCGCCGACAGGCCGACCGGGGACAGGCACAGCTCGCCGGTGGTGTGCAGCAGGTAGATCAGGAAGATGAAGAGCACCGGCGTCATGTTGCCGGTGGCGACGCCCGCGGCGCCGGCCACCAGCACCAGGAAGCCGAAGCCGAGCTGGATCATCGCCAGGCCGAACTTCGCGGGCGCCGACGGTTCCAGCCCGCGCTTGCCCAGCCACGTCCACAGCATCGCGAAGAACGGCGCCAGCAGGATGATGTACATCGCGTTGATCGACTGGAACATCGACGCCGGCACCTCCCAGCCCAGCATGTTCCGGTCCACGTAACGGTCGGTGTAGAGGTTGAGCGAAGAACCGGCCTGCTCGAACAGCGCCCAGAACAGCACCGAGCCGATCATCAGGATCATCGCCGCGAAGATGCGGTCACGAACTTCGTCACGCTTGATCACGAACTGGTGAACGACGATGCCTATCGCCAGAATCAAGCCACCGATAGCCAGCCAGATCAGTACGGGCAACGCCCCAGCGGTGATCAAGATGACAGCGAGACTCGCCACTACCGCAGCACCCCCAAGGAGAAACAATGAGAAGGCCATTCTTGGCGCCGCTTCGAAGCTGCCATAAGGCAACTTGAAAACCGCTAGAGCCACTACGTACAGAAGTAGAATCGCGCCGAAGATGCCAAGCGCCCAACCCACAATCTGTTGGTTCTGCACCATCCACCAGCAGGCAGCGACGATGGCAATGCCCAGCAGGTAGAGCGTCCACTCGAACGGGATGCCTGCGACACGCTCGCGTAATTTGACCGGATTGCTGGATTCTCCATTACCCTCCAGCAGCGGCTTGCCGACCACGAATACGATCAGGCCCAGCAGCATGCCCACGCCCGCGGCACCGAAGCCGTACTTCCAGCCGTAGGTTTCGCCGAGGTAGCCGCACAGCAGCGAACCCAGGAACGCACCCAGGTTGATGCCCATGTAGAAGATGGTGTACGCGCCATCGCGGCGCACGTCGGTGCGCGGATACAGCTGCCCCACCATCACCGAGATGTTGGCCTTGAGGAAACCCGAGCCGACGATGATGAAGGCCAGCGCCAGCCAGAACGCGTTCATCGCAGGACTGCCCTGGTCGCCGCTGCCCTCGAAACCCATCAGGAAGTGGCCGATCACCAGCAGCACCGCGCCGTACAGCACCGCCTTGCGCTGGCCGAGGTACTTGTCGGCGAGGTAGCCGCCGATCACCGGCGTGATGTACACCAGCGCGGTGTACGCGCCATACACCATCGATGCATCGCCATCGGAAAACAGCCAGTGCTTGGTGAGGTACAGCACCAGCAACGCACGCATGCCGTAGTAGGAGAAGCGCTCCCACATCTCGGCGAAGAACAGCATGAACAGGCCGCGGGGATGGCCGAGGAAGGTCTTGCCCGCCTCGGTGGCGTGCGGAGGGTTGGACACGTGGGTCAGCTCCTGGACGGTGACGACCGCCGGGATCGGCGGTCGTGGCGGCGCGTAACTTACGCCCATGCCGCCCCGCAGGGAAAGCTGCAGCGCGTCGCAGGCACCCCGGGCCCATCCGAGGGCTGGGGTAGCATGGGCCGGGACCGCCGTACCGGAACCAGTTGCCCATGCCCCGAAGCGTCCGCATCCCCCATACCCTCGTCCTGCTGTTCGGCATCATGGTGTTGGCCCTCGTGGCCACCTGGCTGCTGCCGCAGGGCAGCTTCCAGACCGCGCCCAACGAGGCCGGGCGGATGATGGTGGTGCCCGGCAGCTACGAAGTGCACGCCGAACGCGTGTGGCTGTCGCCGGCGGCACTGTTCACCGCGGTGCCGCGCGCACTGGCCGACGCGCAGGCCATCATCTTCTTCCTGCTGATCGTGGGCGGCGCCATCGCGGTGCTGCGCGCCACCGGCGTGATCGACGCGCTGCTGGGCTGGCTGCTCAAGCGCATCGGCCACAATCCGGCGCTGCTGATCATCTTCGGCACCGCCGCCTTCGCCGCCGGCTCGGGCACGCTGGGCGTGTCCACCGAATACATCCCGTTCGCGCTGGTGCTGGTGTCGCTGTGCGCGGCGATGCGCCTCGACGCGATGACCGCCATGGGCGTGATGATCGGCGGCTACTGCGTGGGCTACGGCGTGGCCTGGACCAATCCGTACACCGTGGTGGTGGCACAGGGCATCGCCGAACTGCCGCCCGGCTCGGGCCTGTGGTTCCGGCTGGCGCTGTTCGTGCCGTTCGTGGCGATCGTGGTGCACCACGTCTGGCGCTACGCGCGCAAGGTGGCCGCGGATCCGTCCGCCAGCCTGATGGCCGGCGTGGACACGCCGGGACGCGACGAGGCGTTCGAGTATCCGGCCTTCAACGGCCGCCACACGCTGATTGGCGTAGTGGTGCTGGTGGCATTGGTGGCGATGGTGTACGGCATCTCGCAGCGCGGCTGGTACCTGGACGAGCTGGGCGCGATCTGGCTGGCGGTGGCGCTCCTGGCCGGCGTGATCGGCGGGCTGGGCCTGGACGACACGGCGAAGAAGTTCGCCGCCGGTGCCGCGGAGCTGGCGGTGGTTGCACTGCTGGTCGGCTTCGCGCGTTCGATCGCGCTGATCCTCGAGGACGGACAGGTGCTGCACACCATCGTGCATGGTGCGTCGATCCCGCTGGGCTGGGTGGGCACCGAGCTGGCCGCGGTCGGCATGCTGCTGATGCAGACGCTGATCAACTTCTTCGTGCCGTCCGGCTCCGGGCAGGCGTTCGCGACGATGCCGATCATGGCGCCGCTGGCCGACGTGGTCGGCATCGAACGGCAGGTCGCGGTGCTGGCGTTCCAGTTCGGCGACGGTTTCTCGAACATGCTGCTGCCGACCAACATCATCCTGATGGCGATCCTCGGCATCGCCGGCATCTCCTACGACCGCTGGTTCAGGTTCGCCTGGCCGCTGTTGCTGAAGCTGATGCTCGCGGCGGCAGCGGCGCTGGTGATCGCGGTGTGGATCGGATACGCGTGACGATGCCGGGACCGTGATGCCAGCAAGCCCTGCTTTCCAACACGCATGAATGAAGACGGGCGCCGAAGCGCCCGTCTTTTTTTGATCTGCGTACCCGTCCCGTCAGGGCGTCGGGTACACGTAACTCGCACCGATCCCCAGCGGAATGCCGAAGCCCCAGAACGCCAGCAGGAACGCGGTCCAGACCACCAGCAGGGCGATCGAGAACGGCAGCATCAGTGCCAGCAACGTACCGATGCCGCTTCCCTTCACGTACTTCTGGCAGAACACGACGATCAGCGGGAAGTACGGCAGCAGCGGCGTGATGATGTTGGTGCTGGAATCGCCGACACGGTAGGCCGCCTGCGTCAGGTCGGGCGAGATGCCCAGTTGCATCAGCATCGGCACCATGATCGCGCCGATCAGCGCCCATTTCGCCGAGGCCGAGCCGACCAGCAGGTTGACGAAGCCCGACAGCAGCACGATGCCCACAAGGGTCACGCCGGTCGGCATGCCCAGCGCCTGCAGCCCGTTCGCCCCCTTGATCGCCAGCAGCGCGCCGAGGTTGCTTTGCCCGAAGGCGTAGATGAACTGCGCGGCGAAGAACGCCATGACGATGTAGTAGCCCATGCCGCTCATCGCCTTGCTCATGCCGGCGATGATGTCGCGGTGCGACTTCACCGAGCCCGACGCATAGCCGTAGACGATGCCCGGCACCACGAACAGGATGAAGATCAGCGGCACGATCGACTGCATCAGCGGCGCGGTGGCGACCAGCAGTTCGCCCGCGCCACTCGCGGCATCGGCCGGCGCGCGCCAGGGCGAACCCATCGGATACGCGGTCACGACCAGCAGGGCCGTCAGCACGAACATCGACAGCACCGCCAGCAGCAGGCCGCGGCGTTCCGGCGCGGTCAGCGTCGCCATCTTCGGCATGTCGGCGGCATCGCCATCGACCACGGTGTTGCGCAGGCGCGGCTCGATCACGCGGTCCGTGAGGAACCACCCCACCAGGATCACCAGGCCCGTCGATGCGGTGGTGAAGAAGTAGTTGTTCAAGGGATTGACGACCACCGCCGGATCGATCAGGTGCGCGGCCTCCTGGGTCAGGCCGGACAGCAACGGATCGAGGCTGGACGGAATGAAGGTGGCCGAAAAGCCCCCCGACACGCCTGCGAACGCCGCCGCGATGCCGGCCAGCGGATGCCGCCCCGCGGCGTAGAAGATCACCGCGCCCAGCGGGATCACCAGCACGTAGCCCGCATCGACCGCGACATGGCTGAACACGCCCACCGCGATCAGCATCGGGGTGAGCAGCATCTTCGGCGTGATCGACAGGATCGAACGCAGCGCCGCGTTGATGAAGCCGGTGTGCTCGGCCACGCCCAGGCCCAGCATCGCCACCAGCACCACGCCCAGCGGCGCGAAGTTCACGAACGTCCGCACCATGTCGGCCATGAACTGGGTGAAGCTGGTGCCCGCCAGCAGGTTGCGGATCTGGATCGGGTCGCCACTGCGTGGATCGAGCTCGTTGAAGCTGACGTTCGCCAGCAGCGCCGACACCACCCATACCACCAGCATCAGCAGCAGGAACAGCACCGCCGGGTCGGGCAGCTTGTTGCCGACGCGTTCGACCGCATCGAGGAATCGGGTGACCAGGGTGGCGCGTGGCAGCGCGTCCGGGGCGGGTTGGTTCATCACGGGCTCCAGGGTGGGCAGTGGTGCGGGGGCATGCTAGCAGTGCGCAACGCCGGCCGCGGCTAGCGGCCGGGACCGACGCGGGTACGCACGTCGAACAGTTCGGGGAAGAAGGTCAGTTCCAGCGCCTGCTTGAGGAAGCCGACGCCGCTGGAGCCGCCGGTGCCGCGGCGGAAACCGATGATGCGCATCACCGTGCGCATGTGGCGGAAGCGCCACAGCTGGAACTGCGTCTCCAGGTCCACCAGGTCCTCGCTCAGCGCGTACTCGCGCCAATAGCGGCCAGTGTTCTCGTAGATCGACTCGAACACCGGCAGCAGTGCATCGTCGCGTACGTGCGGCTGCGCCCAGTCGCGCTGCAAATGGCGCTCGGGGATGGCGTGCCCCCAGCGCGACAGGTAGCGCAGGTATTCGTCGTACAGGCCGGGCGCTTCCAGCGAATCGCGTAGCCGCGCCTGCCCGTCCGGGTCATGGGCGAAGACCTTGAGCATCGACGCGTTCTTGTTGCCCAGCAGGAACTCCATCTGCCGGTACTGCAGCGACTGGAAGCCGGACGACGGCCCCAGCACGTCGCGGAACTCCATGTACTCCGATGGCGTCAGCGTTTCCAGCACCGCCCACTGTTCGGTCAGCTGCCGCAACACCTGCTTGCAGCGCGCCAGCACCTTCTGGCACTGCCAGACTTGGTCGCGCTGCAGGAAGCCGATGGCGGCGCTGAGCTCGTGGATGACCAGCTTGATCCACAGCTCCGACACCTGGTGCTGCACGATGAACAGCATCTCGTCGTGGTGCGGTGGATCCGACAGCGGATGTTGCGCCGACAACAGCTGGTCGAGCCTGAGGTATCCGCCGTAAGTGATTCTTCCGTCGAGGTCGGTATGGATGCCTTCCTCCAACGGACGTTCGTTCTTGTCGATGGCCATGGCCTGCGAGCGTACCGCATCGCCGCCGCAGGGCGTCATGCAAACGCAACCCGATCCGTGCAAACTCCCGTGGCTGGCCGGGGGTGCGCCAGTCCAACGGATTGATTCCAAAGGAGCATGCAGTGAGCCATTCGCTCGTCCGCCGGCTGTGGCCGGCCCTCGTCGTGCTGTGCGGGCTGTTCGCCGCGCCGGCATCCGCCCAGGTCGTCATCAGCCAGGTCTATGGCGGCGGCGGCAACAGCGGCGCCCCGTACACCAACGATTACGTCGAATTGTTCAACAGCGGCAGCACCCCTGCGTCGCTCTCCGGACTGTCGGTCCAGTACACCAGCGCCACCGGCACCGGCAACTTCGGCGCCAATACCGGCCTGATCGTGGTACTGCCGGCGGCGACGCTGGACCCGGGCGCTTATTTTCTGGTGGGCCTTGCCGGCGGTACCAACGGCGTCGCGCTACCGACGCCTGACGCCACCGGCACCATCAACATGGCCGGGGCCGCGGGCAAGGTGGCACTGGTCAACAGCACCGTCTCGCTGGGCTGCAACGGCAGCAGCACGCCCTGCGATGCGTCGCAACAGGCGCTGATCGTCGACCTGGTCGGCTTCGGCAATGCCAATTTCTTCGAAGGTGCCGGCGCGGCGCCGACACTCAGCAACACACTGGCCGCGTTCCGTGATGCAGACGGCTGCACGGATACCAATGACAATGCCGCCGATTTCGCCGCGCTGGCGCCGGCACCACGCAACGGCAGCGCCCTGCCCAATCCCTGCGATGGCGGCGGCACGCTGTTCCTGAGCATCGGCAACACCAGCGCCGCCGAGGGCAACAGCGGCACCACCCCCTTCTTCTTCACCATCAGCCTCAACCAGCCCGCGGGCGAGGACGGCGCCAGCGTCGACTGGGCCACGGCCGATGGCACCGCCACCGTCGCCGACGACGACTACATCCCCGGCAGCGGCACCGTGACCTTCGCCGAGGGCCAGAGTTCGGTGACGATCAGCGTCGACGTGGTCGGCGACGACACCACCGAGCCCGACGAAACCTTCTTCGTCAACCTCACCAACCCCGTTGGCGCCGAGATCTTCGTCGCACAGGGCGTGGGCACGATCCTCAACGACGACGTCGCCACCGTCGCCATCCACGCCATCCAGGGCAGCGGCCAGATCTCGCCGTACGACGGCCTGCAGGTGGCCACGACCGGCATCGTCACCGGCCGCAAGAACAACGGTTTCTTCATCCAGACGCCCGATGGCCAGGACGATGGCGACCCGGCCACCTCCGAAGGCCTGTTCGTGTTCACCAGCAGCACGCCGCCCGCGGCGGCCGAAGTCGGCAGCCTGGTGCTGGTGCAAGGCACCGTCACCGAGTACGTGCCCGCGGCCGATCCGCACCAGTTGCCGCTGACCGAGATCGTCAACGCCACGGTCACCCAACTGTCGACCGGCCACCCGCTGCCAACGCCGGTGGTGCTGACCGTCGACATGCCCACTGCCGAGGGCGGGCTCGACCAGCTCGAGCACCTCGAAGGCATGCGCGTCACCATCCCCAGCGCCACCGTGGTCGCGCCCACAGGCGGCAACACCAACGAGACGCAGGCCACCGCCACCAGCAACGGCCGCTTCGCCGTGGTGGTGACCGGGACCGCGCGCCCGATGCGCGAACCCGGCATCCAGGTGCCCGACCCCGACCCGCTGGGGAGCACCGCCACCAACATCCCGCGCTGGGACTACAACCCGGAAACCATCGCGGTCAACAGCACGACCATCGGCGCGCCCACGGCGAACCTGGCGGCTGGCTGCACCATCACCGACGGCACCCTCACCGGGCCGCTGGACTACACCTTCCGCCGCTTCGTGATCTACCCCGAAGGCGAGCTGGCCAGCGATTGCAGCAACGCGGCGCCGACGCCCGCCACGCTCCCCACGCCCGACCATGCCACCTTCGCCACCTACAACCTCGAACGCTTCTTCGACACGGTCAGCAATCCCGGCACCAGCGAGCCGGTGCTGACCGCGGCGGCACTGGAACGACGCCTCAACAAGGCGTCCATCGGCATCCGCGACTACCTGCACGCGCCCGACATCCTGGGCGTGACCGAGACCGAGAACCAGTCGGTGCTGCAGGCGCTGGCCGACCGCATCAATGCCGACGCCATCGCCAACGGCCAGCCGGACCCGGGCTACGTGGCCTATCTCGAGGAAGGCCTGGACGTCGGCGGCATCGACGTGGGCTTCCTGGTGAAGGCTGGCGAGGTTGCCGCGGGCGTGGCGCGCGTCGAGGTGCTGTCGGTCGAGCAGGTCGGCGCGGATGCCGTGCTGCAGAACCCGAACGGCAGCACCAGCGTGCTCAACGACCGGCCGCCATTGGTGCTCGACGCCGTGGTCAACTTCGCCGACGGCCGCAGCGTGCCCGTAACCACCATCGTGGTGCACCAGCGCTCGCTGAGCGGGGTCGCCGACGACACCGGCGGCAGCAGCGGTTGGTCCAGCACCGGCGAGCGCGTGCGCGCCAAGCGCCAGGCGCAGGCGGACTACTTGGCCACCCTGGTCAACGACATGCAGGACGCGGACCCGGCACGCAAGATCGTGGTGCTGGGCGACTTCAACGCCTTCGAGTTCAACGACGGCTATGTCGACGCCATGGGCACCGTCACCGGCCTGCCTTCGGCCGATGACGAGACCGCGGTCGAGGGCGATGGCGCCGACCTGGTCGAGCCCAACCTGTTCAACCTTACCCTGATGGCCGCTGCCGAGGACCGCTACTCCTTCGTCTTCGACTACCAGGCGCAGACGCTGGACCACGTGCTGGTGAACGAGGCGATCCTCGCATCGCCGCTGGTCACCGGGCTGGACATCAGCCATGCGCGGATCAACGCCGACTTCCCGGAGGTGGCGCGCAACGATGCCGATACGCCGACGCGTCTGTCCGACCACGACCCGACCATGCTGCTGATGCGGATCGCGGCCGTGGCCTTCGCCGATATATCGGTCGAGGTGGAAGCGCTGGAGGCCGAAGTGGTCGCAGGCGAGACGATGGAGTTCGGTGCCATCGTCGCAAACGCCGGTACGGACGATGCGACCTTCCCGGGTGTCGGCCTGGTGCTGGATGCCGAACTGGCCGACGTGCTGGTGTCCGCGCCGGAAGGCTGGGACTGCGACGCACCGGACATCGCCGGTGGCAACACCACCGTCGCCTGTGCCACCGACACCCTGGCGGCAGGCGGTGAAGCGGTGTTCGCCCTGGTGGCCACCGCACCGGAAAGCCGCATCGGCGGCACCGTGACGCTGGCCGCCGCGGCGACCTCGCAGACCGAGGATCCGGACGAGGCCAACAACGCCGCCTCGACGTCGGTGAACGTGATCGAAGACCCGGTCTCGGCGATCCCCGAGCTGTTCAACGCCGTACCGGTCACCGGCCTGTCGGGTGCGGAAGGCGGCGAGGTCGTCTATCGCATCGAACTTCCGGCCGGCGCGACCATGCTGCGGTTGATGAGCTACGGCGGCAGCGGCGACGTCACGCTGTACGCCAGCCGCGGTGAAATCCCGACCACGGCCGATTACGACGCGCGCTCGCTGCGTCCGGGCAACAACGAGACGATCACGATCACCGCGCCGCAGCCGGGCACGTGGTACGTGAAGCTGGTGGGCGTGCGCGCCTTCGCCAACGTCTCGCTGCGGGGCAACTTCAATCCCTGATCGCCCGCACGGCGATCCGCATCATCCAGACCCCGGCAATGCCGGGGTCTTTTTTGTTTCTTCTCCAAGTCCGAGGATGCCGAGGGCGCCTGCCGGGACCACGTCGTTCCGCTCTTCTGCCGAACCGGCGATGACCTGTCCGCCCGGGCCCGATGCCACCGCAAGCAAGCGGGTATCGGGCCGCGACCTGCGGTGGCATCGGATTTGCACCGCCACGGGTGCCTTCCCCTCGGTCAGGAGGAACACCATTTTCTGATGCATTGCCCAAGGCAGGACAGGCGTGGGGCGGCGGTCGGCCACCGCCGCCCAGTCGCGGCCCGATGTCCGCTTGGTCGGCACGGTGGCCGACCGCCGCCTCATGGTTCTGGCGCCCGGTACGGAAAGCGGAAAGCAGGCGTGGAATCGACGGCTGTTCTCGACGCACCGATGTGAGTTCCAGCGCAGGTCCGGTGTCGCCGCAACCAAGCGGATATCGGGCCGCGACTTGCGGCGACACCGGACCTGCGCCTTGCGCGCCTTGCCGGAGAGCGCGCACACGTCCGCAAGTGGGCGAGAACCGCGCCACCGGCCTCCCGCTTGTGGATCAGATACTTGCCGCAATGCGCAACGGCTCTTAACGGGGCCGCGGCTATCATCGACGGCCAACGACGACACGGAGCGACACATGGGCGTCGCCGCCACATTCCAGATCGAATCCCTGCAATACCTCGGCGCCGACGGCAAGCCCGTCGGCGAACTGCCGGAAGCATTTGCGGACCCCAGAGCGCTGCTGCCGCTGTTCAAGCAGATGCTGTTCGTGCGCCAGTTCGACGGCAAGGCCATCGCCCTGCAGCGCACCGGCAAGCTGGGTACCTACGCCAGCTGCCTGGGCCACGAGGCCACCCACGTCGGCATCGGCGCCTCGATGGAGCCCGAGGACGTGTTCGCGCCCAGCTATCGCGAGTACGGCGCGCAGATCGTGCGCGGCGTGCGCCTGCGCGAAATCCTGATGTACTGGGGCGGCGACGAGCGCGGCAACGACTTCCAGGTCCCGCGCCACGACTTCTCGTGGTGCGTGCCGATCGCCACGCAATGCCTGCATGCGGCGGGCGCGGCGCTGGCGTTCAAGCTGCGCGGCGAGAAGCGCGTCGCGGTGACCTGCTGCGGCGATGGCGGCTCATCGAAGACCGACACCTATGCAGCGATCAATTCCGCCGGCGCGTACACGCTGCCGTTCGTGCAATGCATCATCAACAACGGCTGGGCGATCAGCGTGCCGCGCAGCGCGCAGACCGGCGCCAGGACGCTGGCGCAGAAGGGCATCGCCGGCGGCCTGCACTGCCTGCAGGTGGACGGCAACGACCTGTTCGCGGTGATGGAGGGCATGCGCCGCGCGATGGAGCGCGCGCGCAATGGCGAGGGCGGCAGCGTGATCGAGTTCATGACCTACCGCCTGCACGACCACACCACCGCGGACGACGCCCGCCGCTATCGGGATGAGGCTGAAGTCAAGGCGGCCTGGCAGCGCGACCCGATGACGCGGCTGCGCGCGTATGTCACCGCGCAGGGCCTGTGGGACGAAGCGCAGGAAAAGGCCTGGGCCGACGAGTGCGGCAAGCACATCGACGAGGAGATCAACGCATACCTCGAACTGCCGGTGCAGCCGGTCGAGGCGATGTTCGACTACCTCTACGCCGACATGCCGCCGGACGTAATGGAGCAGCGCTCCGCGGTGCTGGCGGCGGAGGGCCGCGCATGAGTGCCGTACTGGAGACGCAAACCATGGCGGGCAGCAAGCCCGCGGCGAAGACGGAAACCCCGGCGGCCATCACCCTGATCGAAGCGATCACCCAGGCACTTGCGTGGGAGATGCGCCACGACGATTCGGTGCTGGTGCTGGGCGAGGACGTGGGCGTCAATGGCGGCGTGTTCCGTGCCACCGCCGGACTGCAGGCGACCTTCGGCCCGGAGCGCGTGCTGGACACGCCACTGGACGAAACCACCATCGCCGGCCTCACCGTGGGCCTCGCCGCGCAGGGCATGCGTCCCGTCGCCGAAGCGCAGTTCGACGGCTTCGTGTACCCGATGGTCGACCACATCGTCTGCCACGCCGCGCGGATGCGCTACCGCACGCGCGGCCGCCTGCACTGCCCGATGGTGCTGCGCGTGCCATGGGGCGGCGGCATCCGCGCACCGGAGCACCACAGCGAAGCCAACGAGGCGATCTTCACCAACGTGCCCGGACTGCGCGTGGTGATGCCGTCCTCGCCCGCGCGCGCCTACGGCCTGCTGCTGGCGGCGATCCGCGACGAGGATCCGGTGATCTACATGGAGCCCAAGCGCATCTACCGCCAGTACAAGGAACTGGTACCCGACGATGGCGAGGCGCTCCCGCTGGACGTGTGCTACGTGCTGCGCGACGGCAGCGACGTGACCCTCGTCACCTGGGGGGCGCAGGTCAAGGAGACGCTGGAAGCCGCGGAAAAACTCGCGGGCGAAGGCATCAGTGCGGACGTGATCGACGTCGCCACGCTCAAGCCGCTGGATTTCGCCACCATCGCCGAGTCCGTCGCCAAGACCGGCCGCTGCGTGATCGTGCACGAAGCCCCGAAGACGGCGGGCTTCGGCGCCGAGATCGCCGCGCGCCTGGCCAGCGAATCGATGTACGACCTGCTGGCGCCGGTCGAGCGCGTCACCGGCTACGACACCCACATCCCGCTGTTCCGGCTGGAAATGAAGTACCTGCCGAACGTGGACAAGATCATCGCTGCGGCGAAACGCACGCTGGCGCATTCGTAGGGGCGGGCCCTGGCCCGCCTTCGATCAGCCACTGGCCGATCGGAGGCAAGGGCGATTCGGGAAGCGACCACTTCAATCGGATGCAACATCAACGGCGGGCCAAGGCCCGCCCGACGGAATCACGACATGGGCGACAAGAAAACCTTCAACCTCCCCGACCTTGGCGAAGGCTTGCCTGATGCCACCGTGGTCGAGTGGTTCGTCAAGGAAGGCGACACCATCCGCCTCGACGACAACCTGGTGTCGATGGAAACCGCCAAGGCGGTGGTGGACGTGCCTTCGCCGGTCTCCGGCAAGGTGCTGAAGCTCGCCGGCGGCGTGGGCGACGTCATCGTCACCGGCAGCATGCTGGCCGAGTTCGAGATCGACGCCTCGCAGCCACAGCGCGCCGAGGGCCAGGACACCGGCCACCACCACGGCCATGCGCCTGCAAAAGGCGTGGGCAGCCAGGATCCCGCGCCCGATGACAAGGTGGTCGCCTCCACCGAAGGCGGCGCCATCGAACAGACCGGCAAGGCGCCACCGGAAGCGACATCCGAAGCCGGCGGCGACCGCGCCGACAGCGGCACCGTGGTCGGCGCCATGCAATCCTCCGATGCCGTGCACAACGAAGCCGCGGTCTCGGTGGGCGGCGTCAAGGCGATGCCTGCGGTGCGCGCGATGGCGCGCAAGCTCAAGGTCGACATCGCACGCGTGCGCGGCAGTGGCGCCGATGGCGTGGTGACGATGGCAGACGTGAAGCGTGCGGCGGCGGACGGTAGTGTCGCGCCCGGCAGCCCCCATCCCAACCCTCCCCCGCGCGCGGGGGAGGGAGGCGAGCGCGCAGCGCGAGCGGGTGGGGGTTCGGCTCTTGAGCGCACGTCCAGCCAACGAACGGCTTTGTCCGCCTCCGGCAAGCCCATGCGCACGCAGCCGCCATCGGTCAGCGCCAGTGGCCAGCCCGAACAGCTCAAGGGCGTGCGCCGCAACATGGCGCGGGTCATGGCGGATGCCCATGCGAAGGTCGTGCCGACCACGCTCACCGACGATGCCGACATCCACGCCTGGTCGCACGGCAACGACCTGACCGCGCGACTGGTGCGCGCGATATGCGTCGCGGCGAAAGCGGTGCCTGCACTCAATGCCTGGTTCGATGGCGACAAGCTGGTGCGCACCCTGCACCCGCAGGTCGACATCGGCATCGCGGTCGATACCGACGACGGCCTGTTCGTCCCCGCCCTGCGCAACGCCGACATGCTCGATGCCAACGGCGTGCGCGAAGGCATCAACCGCCTGCGCGCGCAGGTCGAGGACCGCAGCATCCCGGCATCCGAACTCGGCGGCTATACGATCTCGCTGTCGAACTTCGGCATGTTCGCCGGCCGCTACGCGACGCCGGTGGTGGTGCCGCCCTGCGTGGCGATCGTCGCCGCGGGCCGTGGCCGCCACCAGATGATCCCGGTCGTGGGTGGTTTCGAATCGCACAAGGTGATCCCGCTCTCGCTGACCTTCGACCATCGCGCCTGCACCGGCGGCGAGGCCGCGCGCTTCCTGAAGGCGATGCTGGACGACCTGGCGCTGCCGCAGTGACACGGTGACCACGATGCGCTTCCGCGGCCTCACGCCAATGCTACGCACGCCGGACCTGCACGGATCGATCGCGTTCTACGTCGACAGGCTTGGCTTCACGCTGCATTCGCACAGCGAGACCGATGGCTGGGCATCGCTGCGCCGCGACGACATCGAGCTGATGCTCGCCACGCCGAATGCGCACACCGGGCACGCCAAGCCCGCCTTCACCGGTTCGCTGTATTTCCGGCTGGACGACGGCCCCGCGATCGATGCACTCTGGTCGTCCGTGCAGGGCAAGGTGCACACCTGCTACCCGCCGGAGACCTTCCCCTACGGAATGCGCGAATTCGGCATCTACGACGACAACGGCTACCTGCTGCAGTTCGGGGCACCGGCCGTGCCCGGACACCCCTGATCACGAAACCGAGGAACCGCCATGACACACCACAGCCGCGTGTGCGGTTTCGTCCTGGATTGCGAGGTCGATGACCTCGCCCCGCACCTTGCATTCTGGAGCCAGGCACTCGGCAAGCGCGTGGATGCGATGGACGAGGATGGCGACGGCAGGTACGCACGCTTGCAGACGGCGTCCGACGAACCGATCCTGTTGCTGCAGAAGGTGTCGCACGCCTCGCGCATCCACCTCGACATCGAAACCGATGACGTGGATGCCGAAGTCGAACGCTTGGTCGCGCTGGGCGCGAAGGAAGTCGAACGCGTGCATACGTGGTGCGTGATGGAAGCACCCAGTGGCCATCGCTTCTGCGTGGTGCGGCAGCAGACCAAGCCGTTCGGCCCGCACCTCAATGCATGGAAGTAGGTCCTAGCCCGCGCGCGTCTTCGCCAGCCGATCGAGCCAGACGCCCAGCCCCTGTGCGTTGATCTCGATATCGTTGCCGAGCACCTCGGCAACGCGTGCCTGTGCATCGGCAACGCCATGCGTCCGTGCGCGCTCGACGCACAGGTCGGTGAGGCCCGTCACCATTCGTGCGTGGCGATCCTCGTGACCATCCGCAGCCTGCGCGATGGACACCATGGCATCGACCATTACCCGCATGTCATCGGCCAGCCGCGCGCATTCCGTCACCGCGCCATAGTGCGCGACATGGATCGCGGCAGGATCGCGCGCCACCAGCTTGCGCACGGAATCCTTCATCTCGTCCGGATCGAACTGCACCGGCGAGGTGGTCGGCACGATGAAAGCGCCGTTGTCATTGTCGAACTCCCGGTACGACAGGCCGAAGGCATCGCCCGCGAACCAGCTGCGCGTGCGCGCGTCCCAGACGCTGTAGTGATGCCGGGCGTGGCCGGGGGTATCGACGCACAGCAGTTCGCGGCCGGCGAGATCAACGACATGGCCATCCCCTGCGACCACCACGCGCTCGGACGGCACCGGCAACATGCCCGCATGATCGCGTTCGAACATCGCTTCGCCGTAGACGGCACGGGCGCCGGCGATCAGCCGGGTCGGGTCGATCATGTGCGGCGCACCGCGCGGGTGCACCACGAGCCGCGCATTGGGCAGCGCGCGGATCAGCGGCCCCGCAGCACCGGCATGGTCGAGGTGGACATGGGTCACCAGCAGCCAGTCCACCGCCTCGCGTGCCACACCGGCCGCTTCGAGCGCGGCGAGCACGCGCCCGGCGCAGGTGGCCGTGCCGCAATCGATGAGGGCTGCACGCCGGTTTTCCTGCAGCAGGTAGGCCGCGCAGAGCCCGGGGCGCAGATAGCCGGTGTCGATGATGATCGGCTGGTGGGACATGGCGTGCACCGTGCGATGAATTGATCGCAGTCTAGGGGATCGGCGGCGAGTGGCCGATGCTGCTTTGGTCGCGTGGACGTTGACCCATTACATGCACGCTGGAGCCAACATCCCGTTGGCTGACCGGGCGACGCTCTATCAAGAAACTCCGTCTCCGCGGGAACGAAGAAAGTCCTGGACAACGCCAGCAAAGCCGTGTGCGCGGCGCACGACGCGTGATCAAGCGTTCGCGTTCAGCGCCGCGGACGCAGCCACAGCCAGCGCACCCAGGACGCGAGGCCCAATGCGGCAAGGAACACGCCATATCCCAGCGCGGTGGCGAGAATCTGCGGCCAGAGCTTGCCGTGCCCGGTATCGGCATTGGCCATCGACCAATGCACGCTCCACAGGAACGCCGCCAGCGACAGCAGCAGCGCCATGGCATCGAACACCACCCGCGCGGCACCGCGCGGCTTGCGCGGGAACAGCCAGTACAGCGTGCCGAGGATCGCGAACCACGGCAGGAACAGGATGAGCGTCAGGTTGAGCTCGACCAGCGGGTTCACGCTACGCCAGCCTTCGCCGCCTTGTCGGCGTCAGCGACAGACAGCGCATCGAGGGCGGCCTGCACCTGCGCGACATCGACGCCGTCGCCCAGTGCGGCAGGCGCATCGGCAATCGCCAGCGTGCCGCGCTTCAATGCAGCGATCGCCTGCCCGGCATCGCGCGGTGCATCGAAGGCTGCGCTTTGCAACAACACGCGATCGCCCTCGACCAGCTTGAAGTAGAACTTGCCGTCGCCCTCGCGGTACTGCTTGAACGTGGCCAGCGGCGGCTTGTCGACGGTCGATTCGGCCTCCATCGCCCCCAGCTGCATGTTCGAGAGGTCGCGCAGGCCCACCGCCTCGCGCAGCTGCGCCAGCAGCGGCGTCGCGTATTCCTCGCGCAAGCGACGCGCGCCATCGCGCAAGGTGTCTTCGATGTCGCCGGGACGCGCCACCAGCGCAAGGTACCGCTCGCGCATCGGGGCGATCTCGCGCTCGACCCGAGCGAACACCTGCTGCTTGGCATCGCCCCAGCCGATGCCATCGGCATAGGCCTGCGCAAACGCGGCGGTTTCTTCCTTCGACGCGAACGCTTGGTACAGCTGGAACAGGGGCGAGCCTTCCGCATCCTTCGGCTCCCCCGGCGCGCGCGAATCGGTCAGGATCGAGAAAACCAACTTCTTCAACTCGCCCGTCGGCGCGAACAGCGGGATGGTGTTCCCGTAGCTCTTGCTCATCTTGCGGCCATCCAGCCCGGGCAACGTGGCTACGTTGTCGTCGACCACCGCCTCGGGCAGCGTGAAGTAGTCGCGCCCGTACACATGGTTGAAGCGCTGGCCGAAATCGCGCGCCATCTCGATGTGCTGCACCTGGTCGCGGCCCACCGGTACCTTGTCGGCGTTGAAGATCAGGATGTCGGCGGCCATCAGCACCGGGTACATGAACAATCCGGCGGTCACGCCGGCATCGTCGTCCTCGCCATCGGCGCGGTTCCTGTCCACCGCCGCCTTGTAGGCGTGCGCGCGGTTGAGGATGCCCTTGCCGGCGACGCAGGTCAGCAGCCAGGTCAGCTCCGTGATCTCGGGGATGTCGCTCTGGCGGTAGAACCAGACCTTGTCCGGCTGCAGCCCGGCGGCCAGCCAGGTGGCGGCGATCTCCAGCGTGGATCGCTGCGTGCGCGCGGGGTCCTGCGCCTTGATCAGGCTGTGCAGGTCGGCGAGGAAATAGAAGCTGTCCGTGTTCGGCGCGCGGCTGGCGGCAATCGCCGGGCGGATGGCCCCCACGTAGTTGCCCAGGTGCGGCGTGCCGGACGTGGTGATGCCGGTGAGGATGCGGGCGGGACGTTGCGACATGCGCTGGCGACGGCGGGAAACGGAACCGCAGTTTAACCGTTGGCGGTTGCCGGTACCGGCGCGCCAACCCCGTTGCCGCGTCCGGTGCGTTCGCCCACATGACCCTTCCGGAGCCACTGCCATGCGCCGTCCCGCTGCCCTCGCCGCACTCGTGCTGTCCACCCTGCTTGCCGCTGCGGCCTTCCCCGCATCGGCGCAATCGCCGGTCCGGCTGGAGGTGGTCGATCGCGACACCGGCCAGTGGATGCCGGAGTACCGCCATCGCCGCGACACCTGGATCGCCGGCATGCCCGGCCACCGCTATGGCGTGCGCCTGACCAATACCACCGGCGAGCGCGTGCTGGTGGTGCTGTCGGTCGACGGCGTCAACGCCGTGAGCGGCCAGACCGCGCATCCCTCGCAGGCCGGCTACGTGCTGGAGCCCTGGCAGAGCGCCGAGGTCAACGGCTGGCGCAAGTCGTACAGCGACATCGCGCAATTCGTGTTCACCGCCCTGCCCGACAGCTATGCCGCGCGCACCGGACGCCCGGACAACGTGGGCACGATCGGCATCGCGGTGTTCCGCGAACGTCGCGTGGCAAGGCCGATGCCGATGCCATCGCCGCCCATCGCACGCGACGATTCCATGGCGAAGTCGCGCGCCGCCAGTCCCGCCGCAGAGGCCCATGGCGCCGTCGCCGAACAGCAGCAGCGCATCGGCACCGGGCATGGCCAGCGCGAATGGTCGCCCACGCAAGGCACCTCGTTCGTGCGCGCCAGCACGCAACCCGTGCAGCTGACGCAGTTGCGCTATGACTCACCGCATGCGCTTGTGGCGGCCGGCATCCTGCCGCGCACACCGCAGTGGCAGTCGTCGCGTGGGCCGCGTGCGCCGCAGGCGTTCCCGACGGGATTCGTCGCCGATCCGCCGCCGCGCCGCGGCTGGTGACGACGGCCGATCACGCACGCTTTGCAACACCTCCACGCAACGAAAGACGGGCCGGCAATGCCGGCCCGTCGCCTGTCGCGGATCGTCCGCTGATCCGCCAATCGCCCGTACGCGATCTCAGTTGAGCGTGCGCTCGAAATCCTGCACTTCCTTCTCGGCACGGTCGCGCTCCCAGCCGTACTGCTCCTGCAGCTTGCCGGCGAGGTACTTGCCGTCGCCCTCGGCCACGTCGAACACATCGTCGGTCAGGTCGCCCCAGCGTGCCTGCGCCTTGCCCTTGATCTGCTTCCACTTGCCGGAAATGATGTCTTTGTTCATTGCGCTGTTCCTTCTGGTGTGGGGTACGACGCGAAGCGGGTCGCGATTGCATCACTGCCGCTTGATCGTCCGTGCAGCATGGATCTCCCCGCATCAGCGAAGCGTGGAAGAAACGTAATTCGCGCCTTCATCTGGGTAACCGCGTACTCCACCTCGTTCAGCGCGACACGCCGGCCGTCACACGTCCTGCACCTTCCGCAGGGTTCGCACAGCGCGCGGGCCGGACACGGAAAAGCCGGCTTGCGCCGGCTTCTCCGCGACATTCCCCGCGCGAGGCGGGCGGCATGCGGCTCAGTTGTTCTGGCCGGCATCCTCGACCGCTTCACCGGCCTTCTGCACGTCCCTGCCGACACCCTGTACGGTGTTGCACGCAGTCAGCGTGGCGATCGAGAACATGGCAAGCAACATCAGGGCAGTCAAACGCTTCATGGGATTCTCCTGTTCCATGTCGGCCGCGGACCCCCCGCGTACCGTCGGCGCCATCAGGCCACCGGCGATGTGAAGCCCGCGTGGGGAACGGCGTGGCGCCATGCCGGGAACACGCGACCCGGTGGCCGCGCATTCAGCTGCGGGCTCAATCCCGCATCAGGGTCGACTTGCCGAACAGGCTTTCGACGAGGTCCACGGCCAGTTCGGCGGTGGCATTTCCGGTGTCGAGCGCGGTGTTGACCTCGACGATATCCAGCGAGCCCAACCGCCCGGTGTCGGCGATCATCTCCATCACCAGCTGCGCCTCGCGGTAGTTGATGCCGCCCGGGACGGGCGTACCGGTGCCCGGCGCGATCGACGGGTCCAGCACGTCCACGTCGAAGCTCACGTGCAGGTGGGTGTCGTCGTCCAGGCCATGCAGCGCTTCCTCGACCACGCGCTTCATGCCGACCTCGTCGATGTAACGCATGTCGTAGATGTCCAGCCCATGCTCGTGGACCATCCGCTTTTCTTCCTGGTCCACCGAGCGGATGCCGATCTGTCGCACCTGCGCCGGCGTGATCGCGGGCGACGTGCCACCCAGTTCGGTCAGCACCGACGGACCGATGCCGCACAGGCACGCCACGGGCATGCCGTGCACGTTGCCCGAGGGCGTGATGGCGTGGGTGTTGAAGTCGGTGTGCGCATCCAGCCACAGGATGCGAAGGGTCTTGCCGGATTCGCGACAGTGGTTGGCGACCGCGGCGATCGAGCCGATGGCCAGGCAATGGTCGCCGCCCAGCATCACCGGCATGCGGCCCTGGCGTAGTTCCGCCGTCGACGCCTCGAGCACCGCACGGTTCCAGGCCACGACCTCCTCGAGATGGCGATAACCGTCCACCGGCCCCGACCAGGGATTGCGCGGGCCCTTGACATTGCCGCGGTCGGCGACGTCGATGCCGCGCGCCGCAAGTGCCTCCGCCAACCCGGCCACGCGCAGGGCCTCGGGGCCCATCGAGGCTCCGCGCCGGCCGGCACCAACGTCGGTCGGCACGCCGAAGATCGAGACGGCGGGATACTGCCTGCGCATGCATGTTCCTTGCTGTAGACGAGGGGCCCCGCGATGGTGCCGACAGTCCGATTCGAACGGACGACCTACCGCTTACAAGGCGGTTGCTCTACCAACTGAGCTATGCCGGCGAGGCATTCACGGCCGCTGGGGCCCGACGCCATTCTAGCGCGCGCCCCCGGTCCCGGCCGGGCAGGCGATGCTGTTGGCCTGGGCCGCGCCCGTCGCACGACGCAGGGCCGCGGCATCCACGCCATCGCCGGCCCTGGCATCCAGCCAGTGCCGCACATTGCCGGTGACGGCTTCTGCGCGTGCGTCGAATCCCGCCTGCGCCAGCGCCGCGGCATGGCTGCGTGCGGCGGTCTCGCCACCGAAACGCCCCAACGCGATGCTGTTGGCCTCCGCGCCCTCGGCCACGATGAACAGGTCGCTGAAGCCCGCCTCGCGGAGGCGCCCGGCCATCGCGGTGGCGGCCTCACGGTCCGCCAGTGCCGGCATGACCACGCGCCAAGGGGTATTGGCCGGCAGCGCTTCGCGCACGCCGATGGTCGTGGCGCCCACCGGCAGCGCCGCACGCGCAGCAGTCGCGGCAGCGGCGTCTGCAAACGGGCCCAGTGCAAGGCACCGCGCACCGGCGGGCGTTGCCGACGCGACCGGTGCAAGGTCGGCCTGCGGCTCACCCTGCGGCGCCGTGCCCGGCTCGGCAGCGGGCTCAGCCTGTGCGTGTTCCGTGGCAGCGGTGGCGTCTGCGTCCGATGCAGCCGCGTCGTGCGCGCCGGGAAGCGCCTCGTCCGCCAGTTGCAGCCTTGCGATTCCCGCCGGCAGCTCCATGCCGGCATCGTCGCCCTCTGCATCGCCACGCGCCAGCCACCACAGCGCGACGCCAAGGTTGAGTACCACCAGCAGGACGATCAGGGCACGCGTCAGCATGGGGGGATTCTAGAGCCTGCGCGCAAGCGCTTGCCGCGCAAGACCTTCGAGCACCAGCGAGGGCGCATGCACCACCGCAGGCAGGTGCGGCAGCAGCGCAGCGGCCCCGCCGCCATGCAGCAGCAGGCCGGGCGTGCTGCCAAACAACGTGACCGCCTCGCGCAGGCTGCGTTCGATCAGTCCCAGCGCCGCGCCCGTGCATCCCGATGCCAGCGCATCCAGCGTATCGCCGGCGAACTCGCGATAGTCGCCGCCCTGCGCCGGCAGCTGGCGTGCACGCATCTGCAGCGCATCGCGCATCAACGCCGGCGATGGCGCGATGCGACCGCCCCGATGCCCCCCCGCATCATCCAGCAGGTCCAGAGTCAGCGCCGTGCCCACGCCCGCCACCAGCCACGCACCGCCGCGCGCATGCGCGCCCAGCAACGCAAGGAAACGGTCCACGCCCAGTCGCGTGGGATCGGCGTAGGCAATGCGCAGGCCATCGCACTCGACCTGGGTCGCAGCCAACTTCACCGCCGCACCACGCGCCTGCAACACCTGGAGCAACGCATCACGCAACGCAGGCGATGCCACGCTGGCCACGTGCGCGGTGCGGATATGCGATGGCAAGGCGTCCCAGGCATCGTCGGCAAAGGCAATGCCATCGTGCGCAACCGCACACACCCCTCCCACGCATCCATCCGCATCCAGGGGCGCGTATTTCAGCCGCGTGTTGCCGAGGTCGAACAACCACTCACCCATGCCGCACCGCCTGCCGGACGCTGATCTCGCCAGCATGCACGCTGCGCTCGCCGCCCGCATCGAAACGGACGCGCAGCGCGCCATCGTCGGCCAGGCCCAGCGCCGTACCGAACTGTTCGCCATCATGCGCATGCACGGTCACGCGCAGTCCGGCCAGCGCGTCGTGGCGCGCATAGGCCGGCAGGAAGATCGCCAGCCCGGTCCGATCGAACTGCTGCAATGCCGGCGATAGTCGCGCCAGCAACGCCGCTGCGAGCGCGTTGCGGGATGGCAGCGCGCCACCGAGTTCGGTTGAGAGATCCGTCCAGGGCTGGTCGATCGCGCGTGCGGCCCGTGCCGGCATGCGCACGTTGAGTCCGATGCCGATCACCGCACGGACCGGCCCGCCATGTTCGCCGCCGCCCTCGACCAGGACGCCGCCCAGTTTGCGCAGGACATCGTCGCCATCGCGCAGGACCACGTCGTTGGGCCACTTCAATCGAGCCCGCGACACCCCAAGGTCATGCAGGGCATCGGCGACGGCGATCCCGGCCACCAGGCTCAGGCCACCCAACCTTGCCAACCCGCCATCGAAACGACGTGCCACCGAGAGGTAGAGGTTGGCGGCCAGTGGCGAGGCCCACGCACGCCCCCGGCGCCCGCGTCCGCCGGTCTGCCGCTCGGCCAGCAGCACCTGCAAGGCGCCAACAGGAGGAGTCGCCAGCAGCCGCGCATTGGTGGAGTCCAGCGACCAGGCCACCTCCAGCGTCGAGATGCCGTTACGCACGGCGGCCGGCAAGGCCGACCGGATCGTCGCCCCGTCCAGCAGGTCCAGCGGCTGCGACAACGCGTATCCACGCCCGGCTTGCGCGTCGATCCCGACGCCCGCCTCGCGCAGGGCCTCGATCCGCTTCCACACCGCGGCCCGCGTCAGCCCACCCTCGCGCGCCAGCACGTCGCCGGACACCGGGCCAGCCGACAGGCGCTGCAACAGGTCGCGATCGGACAGCGAATTCACGGCGCACTCGAGGGGGAGGGCCGGTCATTATCGATCATTCAACCCTGCTGCCATGCAACAAACTCCGGTCTGGCGCGGCAGACCCACGACTCGTCGCGAACGGCTTGCCGCGCACCCGCCGTACCGGCATCGTGCAAGCGCTGCAACCTTCTGCAGCCCCGCCGCATCCACGGTATAGTGCGGCGCTGACTCCCTCCGCGCCCGGCTACAGGATGAGTGCCATGGCTTCCAAAGTGCTGCTCTGCATGATGCTGTGCTGCCTTGCCCTTCCGGCAATGGCGCGCGAAGCCTCGATGCTGTCGCCCGGCGGCAGCTGCGCCATCGCCCAGGAAGAATCCAGCGACGCCGAGGCTGCCCGCGGCACGGCCGACAAGCGCGCGGCGCAGGCACCGCCGGCCACGCGCACCACCCCGCCACAGCGGCGCAGCAGCGAAGCCGAATCCGCCGCACGTCCGCCGCGCTGGCACAGCTTCCTGCCGGGCATGTTCCGCTAGGACCACCGGCAACGCGTGGCCGGCCTGCTCCAGCGCCTGTTCCGGCGCGGCCCCGACCTTCCCGATCCCGCCCTGTGGCAGCCCATGCGCGGGCGCGTGCGCTGGGTGTCGGCGCTCGATCCCGGACGCGAAGCACGGCTGCAGTCGCTGGTCGCGCGCTTCCTGCGCGAGAAGGCCATCAGCCCCGTCGGCGGGCTGGTGCTCGACGACGTGCAGCGCACCACGCTGGCCGCGTTGTGCTGCCTGCCGCTGCTCGAGTTCGGCGCCGAAGGCCTGCATGGCTGGTCGCAGGTGATCGTCTATCCCGACGCCTTCCGCGCGCACCGCACGCACATGGATGCCGCCGGCGTGCTGCATGAATGGGAGGACGAACTGATCGGCGAAGCCTGGGAGCACGGCCCGCTGGTCCTGTCCTGGGCCGACATCGAATCGGACCTGGCCGAGCCCGACGCCGGCTTCTGCGTCGCCGTGCACGAGATGGCGCACAAGCTCGACGCCCTCGACGGCGTGCTCGATGGCACCCCTGCCCTGCCCCGCGACTGGCAGCGTGCATGGGCGAGCGACTTCCAGCGTGACTACGACGCCTTCGTCGAAGCGGTCGATGCCGGCCGCGACGTGGCGATCGACCCATATGCCGCGGAAGCGCCGGAGGAATTCTTCGCCGTGTGCAGCGAGTACCACTTCAGCGATCCGGCGACGTTGCGCGATGTGCTGCCGCGAGTGGCGGCGCACTTGGAACGGTTCTACGGGCGTTCGCCGCTGAATCGCGATGGGGATGGCGCGCAGGTTTGATTTCGATGCACCGAACGCTTACGCCTTTTGGAATCGCTTGGAAGCAAGAGCTTCCGCCTTCGACGAGTTCATTTCTTTTTGCTGGCCCACTGCATGCGCACAGCGCATGCGAACGGTGAAGTCGGCCCGATGCTCGAGCACCGCAGGTGCGAGTCAAAGGAAACGAACAAAGGAAAAGGGGCTTCCTCGAAAGAGCCAAGTTGCAACGGTCAGTGCGTCGGGATTTTCAGGTTCGGTACAGAGCAGCCCTTCTGGCGTGCTGATCCTGTCGCGCGTGGCGACGCGCTCATCCTCGTCGCGGCGGCAGACGACGTTTGGCGCGGCTCGGTCGGAAAACGCCGCACATCCGTGTGCGCCGGCCGATGGGTCTGGATAGTCACGTCCCGCTTCGCTGTTGCCGGGATGACCACCTCGGGGTTTATCGATCTACGTCGAGCCGCAGCGCTGCCGGCAGACCCGGAGGGCGGCTGGCATGGACGCCAGCCGTTTCTCGACGGGACAGGGATGTCCCGTCGAAAAATCCCGTCGGGCCCGACCTGGCCGGTGAGCACCGTCGGGGAAAGGCCCTTCTCTTTGGTGTGACTTTCTCTTGGGCCAGCAAGAGAAAGTTTCCCGCCCGCTCGCGGGCGGAAGCTGTTGATCCTGCTCTCTCGTCAGCATTCGCCCAGACCATCCAGACTCACTGCGCCTTCCCTGCCTGTCCTTGAGGCACCTTCGACCAAGAGCGGAGCAAGAATTCCAGTGATCGGGAAGGAGAGCAGGGAGTACAGACGGGACGCGGGCACAGCGCCCTACAACCCCGGCGGCAAGCTCACCGAGAAACACGCCCCGCCGAACTCCTGCGAGCGCCCTACTTCCAGCTGGCCACGATAGCTGCGCACGATGTCCTGCACGATCGACAGGCCGATGCCGTGCCCGTGCACGCGCTCGTCGCCGCGCACGCCACGCTGCAGGACCATCGCGATGCGCTCCTCGGGAATGCCGGGGCCGTCGTCCTCGACGGTGATGCGCAGGCCGGGCCTGCGGTTGGCCGCGGTATCGCCCACCTTCACCGTCAGCAGCACGCGCGAGCGCGCCCACTTGAACGCGTTCTCCAGCAGGTTGCCCAGCAATTCCTGCAGGTCGCCGGGCTCGCCGTGGAAGCGCGCGACCGGGTCCAGTTCGAATTCGCAGATCACGCCCTTGCGCGCGTAGATCTTCTCCAGCCCGCGCACGATCTGCTCGGCGTGCGGCTCGATGTCCACCGGCGCTGCGAACAGCTTGTGCCCGCTCGATGCGGCACGCCCCAGCTGGTAGCTCACCAGGTCGTTCATGCGGTCGAGCTGGGTGGACACTTCGTCGCGCAGCTCGGCGCCATCGGTGTCGGAGTCCAGGCGCGCGCGCAGCACTGCCAGCGGCGTCTTCAGGCTATGCGCCAGGTCGGACATGGTGTTGCGCTGGTGTTCGAGGTTCTCGCGCTCGCTCTCGATCAGCGCATTGATGCTGTCGGTCAGCGGTTCGAGTTCGCGCGGGTGGCGTTCGCCCATGCGATTGGCTTGTCCACGCTGCACGCGCTTGAGTTCGGTCACCACGTGTCGCAACGGCCACAGGCTCCAGCGCAACACCAGGCCCTGCAGCAGCAGCATCACCAGGCCGGCGATACCGAGATAGCCCCACAGCGCCGCCCGGAACACCCGCACCTGTTGCGGCACGTTGCCGGCGTCTTCCATCACATAGATGGTGTAGGGAATTTCCACGTCGCCCGGCGCCACGCCTTCGGAGGCCAGGAAGCCGATGCCGTAGCGATACACCTCGCCGGGCGTACCGTTGCTGCGGACCATCGGCAACGGGCCTTCGAACCGCTCTTCGCCACCGTCCAGCATCGCGGCGGGCGGCAGCTGCGGGCCGCTGGCCGAATGCGACTGCCAGTTGCGATCCAGCAGCACCACTTCGGCATACAGGCCGCTGCCGGGGCGCTCCAGGCGGCTGTCGGGTGCGTTCTCGGGCGGATAGATGTCGCCACTGCGCAGGAACTCGATCTCGCCGGCATAGGCGTACACGTAGTTGCGCAGCCGGTCGCGCTGGCCGTCGCTGGCCACGTCGAGGAAGGCACGGTCCAGCGCGTAGCCGGCCAGCGCCAGGAAGCCGAGCAGGAACAGGCTGGCAGCCATCAGCTGCCGCGCCTGCAGCGAGCGCGGCCGCCAGGGCAGTTCGCGTCCTCGTGCCGTCATCGTCCTGTCGTCAGCCTCGTGCCGTCATCGCATCAGGGTCCCACGGAAGAGTCCCACAGAACGAAGGCCGCATCGCGCGGCCTTCGTGTCCGGGTCATGTCGGGACATGGCCGCGCGCTCAAGCCTCGCCGTTGCGCGGGATGGCGAAACGGTAGCCTCGGCCACGCACGGTCTCGATCGGCTTCAGGGTCCCTTCCGGGTCCAGCTTCTTGCGCAGGCGGCCGATGAAGACCTCCAGCACGTTCGAATCGCGGTCGAAATCCTGCTGGTAGATGTGCTCGGTCAGGTCGGCCTTCGAGACCAGCTCGCCAGCGTGCATCATCAGGTACTCGAGCACCTTGTACTCGTAGCTGGTCAGGTCGACGTTCTGGCCGTTGACGCTCACCGTCTGCGCGGCGAGGTCCAGGGTGACCGCGCCGCACTCCAGCGTCGGCTTGCTCCAGCCCGCCGCACGGCGCACCAAGGCATTGATCCGCGCCAACAGTTCCTCGACATGGAACGGCTTGACCAGGTAGTCGTCGGCGCCCTGCTTCAGGCCGTCCACCTTGTCCTGCCAACTGGAGCGGGCGGTGAGGATGAGCACCGGGAACTGCTTGCCCTCGTCGCGCAGGGCCTTGATCAGCTCCATGCCGGACATCTTGGGCAGGCCTAGGTCGATGATGCCGACGTCGAACGGCACTTCGCGGCCCATGTACAGGCCTTCCTCACCGTCCTGGGCGGCGTCCACGGCGAAGCCTTCACGCTTCAGGCGGGCCGCGAGGGTCTCGCGCAGGGGGGCTTCGTCTTCGACGAGCAGGATACGCATGGATTGGACTCCGTCTCTCTGGATGCGGCCAGTTTGGCCAGCCTTTCCTGAACAGAGTGCCGATTCAGTCGTCGCCGTCGCGTGACCGTTCACGCCGCGGTGGCTGTCCGCCACGACCCTGCGGGTCGTCCACGTAGGCACGCACCCGGCCGCGCTCGTCCATGGCCTTGATGCGGTTCACGTCACGGCCGTCGGCCTGCATCCGTTCCGCGCTCAGCACCCGATCGCCACGGGCACGCTCGAAGCGGCGCACTGAATCGGCCAGGCTGTCCTGGCCCCGGGCGCGGGATTCCTGCCGCGGCGTTTCCTGACGCTCCTGGCCACGGCCACGCTCGCTGCGGTCCCGCGGCGGGTCCTGCGCCCACGCAGGCGCCACCAAGCCCACCGACAGCAGGGCCAGTGCGCAGAAGGCGAGCAGGATGCGATGGAGCGGGGCAGCAGACATGCAAAATCAACGGGATGGCAAACGGAAGATGATTCTGGGAAGCCGCCGGTGAATCGGTCCTTAACTTTTCTTTCACTGACCAAGCCGGGTTCAGCGATCCCGCCCGCGACTGAACGGGAGGCTCAGAAGATCTCGGCAACGCAACAGCGCAGGGAGCCGCCGGCCACTTCGATCGCTGACAGCGGCACGCTGGAGATCCCGAAACCCGCCCCGCCAATGACCTGCCGCGACCCCGGCGACAGCGCGTCGGCGGCCGCCTGGCTCATCCAGGCCCGCGACGGCGACAGCGCAATCGCATTGCCAGCGAAGGCGGCCTGCTCCGCAGCCGACAACCGGGCAACGTGCGGCGCGTACAGCCCAGCGATCGCCTCGGCCACGGCCGGGTCGGCGAACCCGCCCGGTGCAAGCACGGCCGCGCGGCCCGCCAGCAGGGCCAGCACCACGTTGGTGTGGTACTCGCCCGGCGCCAGGTCGAACAGCAGGGTGGCGCGCAGGCCGAAGGCGGCGTGCATCAGCGCCGCACCTTCTTCGTCGCAACGGTCGGACAAGCCGCAGAAACCCAGGCCTCGGGCGCGATCGATGACCAGTGCGCCAGTCAATTCGCAGGGGTGTGGCTGGGTGGACAGATCGGTCTCCACGTAGCCGCAGGCGTCGCGGAAGAAGGCGCGGATATCCTGGCGCAGCGCTTCGCGCTGGCGCACCGGGTGGCGCATGCGGCCGATGACCAGCCGCCCGGGCACGGTGGCGAACACATTGTTGGGGAACAACCCGTCCGGCATCCCGGGATCGCCGGCGAAACACGCCACCGGCAAGTCCGCCGACAGCGCCACGTGCAGCGCGCGGTGTTGCTGCAGTGCCCGCCAGGCATCGAATCCATCCGCGGCCATGTAGTGGTTGTCGCGCGCGGACTCGTCGGCGCGCGCGAATCCATCGGGCGACACCAAAAACGCCGCCTTCGCCGTCGGCGGCCCGAAATCCTCCGGGCAGCCGCGGGCGAACGCAACGAATGCGGCGGTGTCGCGGGTGATCACGCCGCGATCCGGCGCGCTTCGCCCGTCACCGCCAGCGCTGCATCCAGCAGCTGCCAGTCCGCGCCAGGCTTGTGCGCACCCTCGCTGAGCACCTGACGGAAGGCGCGACCGCCCGGCTGGCCGTGGAACAGGCCCAGCAGGTGGCGGGCAATGTGCTTCAACGCCACGCCCCGTGCCAGCTGCGCATCGACATGGGGACGCAGGGCACGCAACAGCTCGCCACGCGTGCGCAGCGGGGTGCCGAACAGGGTGGCGTCCAGCCGGTGCAGCAGATAGGGGTCGTGATAGGCGGCGCGGCCCAGCATCGCGCCGTCGACCTGCGACACATGCGCCAGCGCTTCGTCGTGGTCGGCGATGCCACCGTTCACCACCACCTGCAACTCGGGCCGTTCCTGCTTGAGCCGGTAGGCCCAGTCGTAGCGCAGCGGCGGCACTTCACGGTTTTCCTTCGGCGACAGCCCCTTGAGCCAGGCGTTGCGCGCGTGGATCACGAAGCTGCGGCAGCCGGCATCGGCCACGGTATCGATGAAGGCGAGGAATCGGCGCCAGTCATGGTCGTCATCCACGCCCAGCCGGCATTTCACGGTCACCGGCGCGTCCACCGCGCCGACCATGGCCGCCACCGATTCGGCCACCAGCCCGGGCTCGCGCATCAGGCATGCGCCGAAACGGCCGGCCTGCACGCGATCGGAGGGACAGCCGCAGTTGAGGTTGATTTCATCGAAGCCATGCGCAACGCCGATGCGCGCCGCCTGCGCCAGCAGCGCTGGCTCGCTGCCACCGAGTTGCAGCGCCACCGGATGCTCGCAGGAATCCATCGCCAGCAGGCGATCGCGGTCGCCGTGGATCACCGCATTGGCGTGCACCATCTCGCTGTAGAGCCGTGCATTCGGTGCCAGCAACCGGTGGAACACGCGGCAATGGGTATCCGTCCAGTCCATCATCGGGGCGACGGACAGCTTCAACGCGGCTGCGGGAATGGCGGGCGACGCACGCATCGCGGCATTGTAAGGCGAGGCGGTGGAATCAACGCCCGCTGCTGGCGTGGTCCGGGAACGCGCGACGCAGGGACGCATCCAGCGTGATCGGACGTGCCCAGCGCGTGTAACTTTCGACGATGCCACGCTTCACGCGTTGCTGCGCTTCACCGGGACGGTCCGGCGCCAGGACCTCCGCCACGGCTGCCCAACCCTCGTCACCCGCGGGAGGCCAGGCATCCAAGGCATTCCTGCAGGAACGGCCAGCCGCCTGCGCCAGCGCACAGGCATAGTAGAGATGCCCCGCAGGCATGCCCGCCTGCAAGGCCTCTTCGACCACGAGGCGCGGCGCGCCCTGGTAGCGCACCAGCTCGTCGACGAACGCATCCGGGTGGCGTGCCGCATAGCGGTCGATATCCGGCAACTGCGTATCGACCCAGGCGTCACCCGTACGCGGCGATGCGTCCCCTTCGACGGTTTCCTGCGCGAAGGCCGGCAGCAGCATCGACAGCGCGATTGCCACCCACCATCCGCCCGCGGCAAGCCGCGCTCGCGTCGGCGACAGGGGTTTCGCGCGCGGCATGCGCATCAGCGCGTCGAGATGATGAAGCTGCCGAAGGCCACGCCCAGGTCCCAACCATGGCCGGTCCCGGACAGCGCCAGCGAGATGGGGCCCTTGGTCACCACCTGCGCCTTGGCCGAGCGCACCGCGCCGGCATGCGCCTCGGCAGTGGCATAGCCACCCAGCACGTCGCGGATATCACGCACGCCGGAGAACCGACCCACGCCATTTTCGATCCGCGACTTGCCGAAGCTCAGGCCACCACCTTCGGTATGGATGTTCACGCGCAGCGACTGGCCGTTGTTGCAGCGGACCGTGCCTTCGCCGGAGGACCGCTTGTAGAACACCGACCAGCCGGACATGTTGAAGTCCAGCCTGCACTCCAGCGTGTTGGCGGCAGCAGGCGCAGGTGCCAGGACCAAGGCCAGCACCAGCGCAGGCAGGAGAAGGAAGGACGAGCGCATGGGTGACTCCGGACCAACGTATTCAGGTGCCCGATCATAGCGCGGGCCCCGCAGCCACCGGATGAACCCATGCCGACGCGTCAGCGCGGCACGCCTTCGGCGATGCGGCACAGCGCGGCAGGCCACTCGGCGGGCGCTTGCACCACTTGCAGGCGCTCGCTGCCCGGAGCCACGTCGGCCTGGGCCTCGTGCGCCCAGGTGAGGTGGTAGGGCGCGTGGATGCCCCACCCGCCCAGCCGCAGCACCGGCGCGATGTCCGAGCGCAACGAATTGCCGATCATCGCGAACTGGCGCGGACCCACCTCGAACTCCTGCAGCAGGCGGAGGTAGGTGGCGTCGTCCTTCTCGCTGACGATCTCGATCCGGCGGAACAGGGCCGCCATGCCCGAATCGCGCACCTTCGCTTCCTGGTGGAACAGGTCGCCCTTGGTGATCAGCACGATGGCATGTTCGGCGGCAATCGCCTCCACCGCCTCGCGCACGCCCGGCAGCAGCTCCACCGGATGCCGAAGCATGTCCTTGGCGATGCCGACGATGCGGTGCAGGTCGGCTGCGGCAATGCGTTCGCCGGTGATCTGCACCGCCGCCTCCACCATCGACAGCGCCATGCCTTTCACGCCATAGCCGAAGATGGCGAGGTTGCCGGTCTCCACCTCGTACAGGCGCTCGCGCACGCGGGCATCGGCAAGGTCGACGTAACCGCCGACGATGCGTTCGAACTCATCCTGCGCGGCGTGGAAATAATCTTCGCTGCGCCACAGCGTGTCGTCGGCGTCGAAGCCGACCATGCGAATCGCGGTCATTGGCGAAGTATGGCCCACGCGGTGCGCCTGGCGTCATCCACGGCATTGGCGGACGCATGGCTTCAGCAGGTCACGCGGCGACGATCCACGGCCGGCTACTCCCGATCAAACGGGAGAGGCGCCGCCACGCGGTGGCGCTGCGAGTCGCACTTCGGCACCCGCCTGGCGACGGTGGCATCGAGCCTGCGCTGGACGAATCGTCGCACGTTCTTCAATGGCCAAGGGGCGGCGGTGTCGCTACCGGGGTCATCGCCCGCACCCCCTTTCTTCCGGACTCGGAAGAAGTCCCGAAAGAACGCCAAAAGAAAGGCGGCCCGAAGGCCGCCAATCGGTGGAGAGAGTCCTCCGGCCGGAGGATTCACTTCCGAAAGGGTGGCTTAGTCGTCGCCACCGCCGTCGGTCGGCTGCGGCGCGGCAGCGTCGGCCTGCGCCACGTAGTTGCGGTACTCCTCCTGGGTCAACTCACCGTCGTTGTCCACGTCGGCATCATCGAACACCTGGGCCAGGGCCGGAATGTTGGCGGCCTCTTCGCGGCTCAACGTACCGTTGCCGTCGGCGTCCACGTCAGCCCAGGTCAGCGGCTGCGAGGCGGCTTCCGGTGCAGGCGTGGTGTATTCCTGCGGGGTCGCGTCATGCGTCGCGGTCGGGTCTTCCTGCTGCATGGTCGACGCGTCCTGCGCGAAAGCCATCGGGATGGCGAGGGCGGCGCCCAGGGCGATCAGGCCAGCGAGGGGCTTGCGTGCATTCTTCATGGTGTCGTCTCCAAGTTGGACAAGTTGCGCGGTGGTTTGCGTATCGGTCGTCTTCCGCACGCCGCCACCCTGCCCGCGGCGGCATAAAGAAATGTGCATGGAGAACGTTAACGCGTCGTTCGACGCGGTACGCGCCACTTCGAGCGCCATCGGCGCGACATCGGAAATTGCCGGATTCTCGCGGTTTTACAGGGGTTTTTCGCACATCGGCATGTCGCCTCGGCCATGAACGGCAACGCAACCTTCACCTGCACGGCCCGATGCGTCGTCGTGCGGAACCGCGACGCGCTGCGCATTCCGTTCTGCGGGACCGTGCCTGTCCGCGCGCGCCGCGGGCATGAATGCGGCCTGGCATGCGGCAACGTATGATGAAGGCGCCCATCCACTTCCCCAGGAGACGACATGTCCCGCTCTCTGACCCTGTGCGCCGCCGTGGCGCTTGCCCTGCTCACGGCCTGCAGCGGCGCCAATGGCAATGCATCGAACAGCCCGCGCGAGGGCAACCAGCCCGCCGACACGTCGGTGAAGATGGACAGCGCCAATCCGTTCGCCGCCACCGCCATCGCCGCCTTCGACGAACCCTGGGCCATGTCGTTCCTGCCCGATGGACGCCTGCTGGTCAGCGAGAAGCGCGGCGCGCTGAAGCTCTACGATTTCGGTAGCGGCGCGGCTGGCGACGTGTCCGGCGTGCCTGACGTGCTGTATGGCGGGCAGGGCGGGTTCGGCGACGTGGTGCCGCATCCGCAGTTCGCCGACAACGGCATGGTCTACATCAGCTATGCCGAAGCCGGCGATGGCGATACCGCCGGCGGCGCCGTGGCCCGAGCACGGCTGGTGCTGGACGAGTCCGGCGGCGGCACGCTGGAGGACGTGGAGGTGATCTGGCGCCAGGTGCCGAAGGTCAGCGGACGCGGCCACTATGCGCACCGCATCCTGTTCGGCGACGACGGCATGCTGTGGATCGCGTCCGGCGATCGCCAGAAGTTCGATCCCGCGCAGGACATGACCTCGAACATGGGCAAGATCCTGCGCCTGAACGACGATGGCAGCGTGCCGGCGGACAACCCGTTCGCAGGCCAGGGCGAGGTCGCCTCGCAGGTCTGGTCGCTGGGCCACCGCAACCCGCTTGGCATCGCCTTCGATCCGCAGGGCCAGCTGTGGAACAACGAGATGGGACCGAAGAACGGCGACGAACTCAATCGCGTCGAGCGCGGCGAGAACTACGGCTATCCCATCGTCTCCAACGGCGAGCACTACGACGGCCGCCCGATCCCCAACCACGACACACGCCCCGAGTTCGCCGCGCCGGTGATCACCTGGACGCCGGTGATCTCGCCGTCGAGCATGGAGTTCTACACCGGCGACCTGTTCCCCGACTGGCGGGGCGACGCGTTCATCGGCGGCCTGTCGTCGCAGGCACTGGTGCGGGTGTCGTTCGACGGCAACCGCGCCTGGGAGTCCGCGCGCTATTCGATGGGCAATCGCATCCGCGCGGTGCGCCAGGGACCGGACGGTGCGCTGTACCTGCTCGAGGACGGCGAGGATGGCCGCCTGCTGAAGCTCACCCCGCAAGGCTGAGCCACGGCCACATCGCAGGCAGACGGAGGCAGCGCGCAAGCGCTGCCTCTTTCGTTTCCGGCTACTGCGCGGGCTTTTCCACCAGCCCCATTGCCTCTCGGTAACGCGCACGCAGCACTTCCACCTTGGCGATATACGCCTGTGTTTCGCGGAACGGCGGCACCCCGCCGTAGCGGGTCACCGCGCCGATGCCGGCGTTGTACGCGGCAGCGGCCAGGGTGCGATCACCGTCGTAGCGCCGCAGCAGCGCCCGCAGGTGGCGGGCACCGGCCTGGATGGACTGCACGGGATCGAACGGGTCCTGCACGCCGTAATCGGCAATCACGTCCGGCATCAGCTGCATCACGCCCATGGCGCCCTTGTCCGACACCGCATCGGGATCGAATGCGCTCTCGGCATGTGCGACCGCGCGCAACCATGCATCCTCCAGCCCATGCGTGCGCGCCGCGGCGCGGAAGGTCGCTGCGAAGGGTTCCAGCCGAGGTGCGCCGATGTTGCCCAGCCCCTCGTGCGCCGGTTCGCCGGGCGGCGTCTCGACGGTGAACCGCAGGTACGGGCGCGACCCGGGCAGGTTGCGGGTGCTGTACACCATCCGGCCATCCTGCTCGCGCTCGTACAGGGTGCCGCTGAACACGCCCATCTCGCCCCAGAGGTTGGGGGTCTGCACGGCGTTGTCGTCGATCTCGCGCGGCTCGCACTTCGAGCCCGGTTCCGGTGCAGTGGCCAGGCTCACCGTGCCATCGCGCACGCAGCGGTACACCGTGCGCGCCTCGGCGTCCGCCGGCAGCAGGACGCCCGCACAGGCCAGGGCCATCATCGCAAGGCCGGTTACGTGACGCGCCTGCATCCCTGCGCGCCTGGCCGGTGCCGATGCGAACGGACGGCGGTTGGCCTAGGACGTGATCTCGATCCCGTCGGCCACGATGCGGTACTCCACCGATGCCGCCTGCTGGCCGGTCGCGCTGTCGCCGGTGAAATGTTCCACCTGCTCGGGCGTCAGTTCCTTGCGTTCCAGCACGCCATGCACCACGGCGGTGCCGGTGGTGTCCTTGTCGATGAAGAAATCGTGCTTGCCGAACATCACGCGCGCGGCCTGGCCGTTGTCCTCCAGCATCATCCAGCAGCCCATGGCCTGGCAGACCTCGGTGATGCGGCCACTGAAGCGGCGCGGCGCGCCGGCATGCGCATCGAAGTCGGCCAGCGCGGTCGACACCGGCACGGCCTCCCCGGCGGGCATCGGCTGGCCGTGGCGGGCGACATCGCCGGCATGGGCAAGGACCGCAATGGCGGACAGGGCGAGGGCGGCGGCAAGGCGCATGGCGGGTTCCGTGATGGGCTTCGGGGGCGCCAAGATAGCGCGGTCCGTGCCCGCGCGCGATGGCGGTAGGATCGTGCCCCCCCACCCCGCGACTCGACACCGATGGCCGACTGGACCCGCCTGATCCGCGACATCCCCGATTTCCCGAAGCCCGGCATCGTGTTCAAGGACATCTCCCCGGTGCTGGCCGATGCAGCCGCCTTTGCCGATGCCGTGGAGGCCATGGCCGCGCCGTGGCGGGCCGCGCCGCCACAGGCGGTGCTGGGCGTGGAGGCGCGCGGCTTCATCCTGGGCGCGGCGATGGCGCAGGCGCTCGGCTGCGGCTTCGTGCCGGTGCGCAAGCCGGGCAAGCTGCCGGGCCCCGTGCTGGCGCAGGATTACGCGCTGGAATACGGCAGCGACCGGCTGGAAGTGCACGTCGATGCATTGCCGGCCCACAGCCGCGTGGTGGTGGTGGACGACGTGCTGGCGACCGGTGGCACCCTGGCCGCGGCCGTCGCCCTCGCCCAGCGCCAGGGGATGGCGGTGGCCGGCGCCGCGGTACTGGTCGAACTGTCCGCGCTGGCTGGCCGCACGCGGTGGATGCATCCATTGCCCCTGCTGGCCGCGGCCGCCTGGTGAACAGGCTGGACGTCGAGGGACTGAAGGCCTTCTGTGCCTCGCTGCCCGGGGCCGAGGCCAGGCAGGTCGGCCCGCCGGCCAACATCCTGGTGTACGCCGTGCACGGCAAGCGCTTCGCGCATTTCAAGACCAGCACGCCCGAGCAGTGGCGCTTCAGCTTGAAGGTGCCCAGCGACCGGTTCCTGGAACTCACCGACCTGCCCGGCATCCGCCCGGCCCGCTGGCTGGGCCGTCACCACTGGATCACCGTGGTCGAGGTGGCGCGGGTACCCGCCATCGACCTCCGCGCCTGGGTGCGCTGGTCTCACGGCGAGGCGGTGCGCAAGCTGCCCGGCCGAGTTCGCGCGGCGCTGTGATCCGCGGGCGCGCAGGCCGCCGGACGGTGTCTTCACGCCCGGATTGGTAAAAAACGCAGGCAGGAAAGGAGGGGCCGACGGCCTCGCAGCCAAACTGGTGCAATCGCTCCATGCCCCTGGATGGGCGGTGGCGAAGGCATCGGGACGACATCGGGCGTCGGCGGATCAGGATTCCGCACGCCCGCTGCATGCCCACCCCGGCTGCGCACATGGACAAGCTGCACACAGGAGCAGGACCGATGTTCAATGATTCGCTCGAGACGGCGGCGCACGTCGATCTGGGCAGGTACCTCGGGCGCTGGTTCGAGATCGCCCGACTCCCCAATCCACACCAGTCCGATGAATGCACCGACGTGCGCATCGACTACACGCTCGACGAGCAGGGCGCGCTCCGTTTCTCGCGGTCGTGCATCAACCCGGATGGCCTGAGTCGCATCGACGGAGGCCGGTTGACGACGAAGGACGTAGGCCGCGCCAAGCTGAGCGTGAGTTTCGTGCCCGACAGCTTGCGCTGGCTGCCATTCACCCATCGCGACTACTGGATCCTGCGCATCGACGAGGACTACACCATGGCCTTGATCGGGGCGCGCAACCGGCGGCGGCTGTGGCTGCTGTCGCGGGCCCGCCAGCCCGATCCCGGCCTGCGCGACGAGTTCCTCGCCCATGCCGAACGCCAGGGCTTCGATCTCACCGCGTTGCTCTACACGCAACAGGAGCGCACGCACGCGCTGCGCGAGTGGCCGCAGCCCGACGCCCATGCCGAAAACGCCGCGGCTGCGCGCGGCGGCCTCGCAATGCAAGTCGAAGCGGTGCGCGTGGAGCGAGACCAGCGGGCGTCGGAACGGCCGCAGTGACACCGATCCGGGGTTGGGGCCAGGAGCGCCTGCCGCAGTCGTGCCGCAAGGTTCAATCCACCGGCGCGGTGACGACGAGCTCATCCAACGCATAGCCACGCGATTCGGCTTCGCCCAGCAGGCGCTCGAACAATGGCTTGTCCATGCCCGCGCTGCGCGACAGGATCCACAGGTAGCGCTTCGACGGGCTGCCCACGACCGCCCACTGATAGTCGGGATCGAGCGCGATGACCCAATAGTCGGCCCATACCCCCGGCGCCCATGACAGCCAGCGTGGCGCGAACCTGACTTCCAGGGCACCGGGATGGCCTTCCACCCGCCGCGCCACGCCAACGGATTCATCGCGTCCGCCGTCGCGCGTCCGACAGGCATTGCGGACTTCGATATCGCCATCGGGCAATGCGGTATAGATTGCCGTCGTATCACTCACGCACTTGCGCTGGAAGAACATCGGCAGGCGCGCGATCTCGTGCCACGTGCCGGAATAGCGCTCGATGTCCAGTTCAGGAACCGGGAGGTTGGACGCGGCCATCGCCGTCGGCGACGCGACCGCCAGGAGCAGGCTGCCGACCAGTGTCCAGGGACGCCACATGGGCCTGCTCCTTGTTGGTGGGGATGGACGGGGATGGTCGTCCCGGGCGGATGACGGCGACGCGAACGTCATCCTGCCCGCGCATGCGCACAGTGGCGGGCGGCGTTGCGCCGTCGCATCCCGCCAACCGATGGGCCATGTACCGCTGCCGCAGCGTGGTGTGCACGTTGTGCAGGGCGAAGGCGATGTGGAAGGGCGTGCGCGGGTTGCGGTCGAGCATGCGGACGAAGTGGTACCCCACCGACTGCACGCCCTGGCGGTGGACGTAGATGCGGAACCCGCTGAAGAACGGATCGTCCAGCACGGCGGCCATGCGTGCCAGAAGGTCGCGCTGGCCGGCATCCAGCGCCTCGTGCAGGCGCTCGTCGCGCGCGACCAGCAGCCGCTCGAAAAAGGCGTGCGGACGGGCCTGCGGGAATGCCTGCGACAGCTGCCACAGCAGGCGGGCCTTGTCGTTGTAGGCGGCGAATCCCCCGGCCTCGCGCAGCGAGGACGCCGCCGCCGCGTCCACGTCGTACACCACGAAGTTCTGGGCCTGGTTGTTGATGTCATCCAGCGCGTGCCGCGCAAACACGTGTTCGATGTAGCCGGGCACCCCGACGAAGGCCTGCCGGCCCAGTGACGACGCCTTGCGTGCCTCGCCGTCGCGCACGTAATCGCCGGCCGACGCACCCTGCAGGATGCCGTTACCGGTATTGAGCACGTGCCAGCGCCCGATCACGATTTCATCGGCGGCAAAGGCAGCGTCGAACCCCTCGGATCCGTAGAGTTCGGCCTGCGCGGCATACTGCGCCACCTGTCGCCCCACGCCGCACTCGGCGCGTACGTGCCCCGTATAGAAGCCTTCGATGGCGCGCCAGTTGCCGTCGCGCGGCACGTAGCCGCGCCCGAACGACGCAATCGGCCGCCAGCCGGCGCGCGCCGACCCGCCGGCACCAAACCCGATCCATCCCAGCTGCAGCGCGGAGAAGCGATAGCCGTCGTTCGCCACCAGCCGGTCCACGGCGCGCCGCGTCGCCGTACCCAGTTCGAACGCATAGGCGCAGGCGGTGGCGGGATGATCGAGCAGCGCGCGGTACCACGCCTCGGCCGCGGCACCGCCGAAACCGGCCGGCAGCACCGCACGCAGGTCTCCAGCCCCGCGTGCCGCATCCAGGTCGGCGCGCTCGCAGGGCAGGCCCGCCTCGATTCGCGGCGCGTCGATCGCCTGGTCCACGGTGAATTGCCAACCCAGCGATTCCAGCACCGTGCGCGCGCATGCCCGCTGTGCATGCGCCGCGCTGGTCGCGCACGCACATACGCATAGCAGCGCGATCAGCGCACGGGACCGCCAACGGTTGTCGTGCTTTCCCGGCATGGCACCAGCCTATCCATCCGGCCGCGATGGCCAGGTCAACGCCCGCGGTCACCGTGCAGGCGCAGACAACCATGTGCAGGTCACGGACCGCGGACTTCGCGCAGCGTCATGCCAAGGGTTTCCACCTCCAGTCGATCCGCGAAGCGCTTGGTGGTCTTCATGCGCATGCGCTCGACGATGCCGGTAGCGCCATCGATGCGATAGACCACGGTCGTGCTGACATCGATGCCTTCGGCAAGGGCATCGGCGCCCAGGCCCTCCAGTTCCGGCATGGTGGCTGCCGTCACTTCGTCCATCATCGCCACCACGGCGTCACGCACCGCGTTGCGGTCCAGCGCAACCGTCCAGGTCGCGTCGTACTTGCCGGGCGCGTCGGCGGCTGCGGCCACGCGCACCTGGTGGCTGCGCGCGACCGGCGCGTTGCCGAATGGCAATTCACCCTCATCCTCGAACGAGTACGTCCGGCCGGGCTCCAGGCCACCACCTGCCATGTAATTGAAGGCCAGCGGTGCTTCGGACAGGCCTGCCTCCAGCACCTCCGGCGACGCGATCTGCGCCAGCAGCGCCTCGACGAATGCCTGCCACTGCCCGGGCTGTACCGGTTCATGCTTGCGCAGCGTGCTGAACATGTCGTCGAACATGCCCTGCATCACGCTGCGCATCCTGCCGACCAGTGCGTCGAGGTTCGCGATGCCTGCGTACGCGCCCTCGCCGTCGAGATCGACCTCGACCACCATGCCTTCCAGCGCCTTGGCGGCCGAGGTCATCACCGCCTGCATGTCGATGGCGCCGGCCATCGACTCCATGCCGCGCACCTGGATGTCCATGTTTTCGCTACGCCAGCGCTGGCGGTAGCCGTCGCCCTTGGGCGCACCCTCGACATGGGTCGTGCTGGTGCCTTCGATCGTGACCTCCATGCCGTCGCGGGTCGACACCTGCCGGTACTCGTCGGCGTACACCAGGGTGCGCCCCTGCACCCACGGCAAGGGCCATTCCACTTCACCCGCCTGCCCTGCCTCCTGCGCCGTGTCCTGCGCAGCCGCCATCGGTGCGAACGCGAGCAGCGTCGCCAGCCACCATGCCTTCATGTCGTGCCCCTGCCCCCAAACTACCGCGATGATGCCCGAGCGCACGACGACTGTCGCGCACCCCGATCGACTAATGCGCAGCGGCCGTGCGCGCGACCCGCATCCCACCTGGTGTCACCACCACGTCGAGGAGCGCCGCCGTCTCCGCGTCGGGTTCGCCGCGGATGTCGCCGGGCCGGTATTTCATCTGGAACGTGCTGATCACATCGCGCGTCGCCTCGTCCAGCTCGCCATGGCGTGGGACCCGATAGCCCACGCGGGCCAACTGCTGCTGGAACCACGCCACGTCCGGCAGCGGCTGGACAGCATGGTGCGCCAGGCGCGCGGCCACCTGAGCGGCATCCGGCCAGGGCACCAAACCTTCGTCGGCCAGGCGCTTCCACGGGAACATCGGCCCCGGGTCCTGCTTGCGACCGGGCGCGATGTCGGCATGGCCCAGCACGAACTCGGGGCGGATGTCATGGCGCGCCATGATCTGGCGGACCAGTTCCACCACCACGTCGATCTGCGCTTCCGGATACGGCGCGTATACGCGTCCCCCGGGCGTGTCGGTGAACCCGGGATTGACGATTTCGATGCCGATCGAGGACGCGTTGAGCGACGTCACCCCGCGCCATTCGCTGACGCCTGCATGTCGCGCAAGCCGGCTTTCGTCCACCAGGCGGTAGACCTCCACCGGATCTTCCCGGACCAGGTAGTGCGAGGACACGCGTCCCTGCCGCGCCAGGATGTCCAGCGACAGGTCGAAATCGGCCACCGTGTAGTGCAGGATCAGGAACTGCACGCGGCTGGCCTGCACCACCGACGTGTGCGACGTATCGATACGCAAGCCCGGCGTGGTGCATGCGGCCAGCAGGCAGGCGACGGTGGCGATGCACGCGACGCGCGCCATCTTCCAGCGCGCTGCCTGCGGCCGGACTGCAACCGGCACCGCCCCAGCGCGCGTTGCGCGTGCATCCATCCCGCTCAATCCTCCCAGCCCCACGGCGCCTCCGGCGCATCGACCGTTTGCGACAGGTCGAAGTCGACCTGGAAGCCGCGCTCGGTGCCGACGCGATTGGCGGCATACACGAAGCGCTCGCCGGGGTGGATCTCGACCAGCCACACGCTGCGCAGGCCGCTGCCGGGGATCGCGTCGCGCGTCTGGTCGTCGGCCGGGAACACCTGCGTATCCGCACTGCCGCTGTTGCTGGTGCGGCCGCCGTACAACGTCACCGCATCGGGCGTGCCATCGCGATGGCGGTGGTCGTGCCGGAGTTCGATGCCGTCGGCGTTCCGGGTGAAGACCCAGGTGCGGGAATGGTCGTCATCCACCGCCAGCGGCACGCGCACGCGGTCTTCCGTGCAATCGCGCACGTGCATCACCACGCGTCGGTTGCGGAAGGCGTCGTCGCCGGCCGGCGCGCGGATCAGCTCGCCCGCATACGCATGGCCGCACAACGACTGCAGGCGCTGCCACCAGTCGCCGGCGCTTCCGGCATCGGCGAACGCAGGCAGTGCGATGAGCGCTGCGCTGGCCAGGCATGTGGCCACGGACGTGCGGCGGATCGACATCGGCGAACTCCGGTGGGGGCTGTTCGCACGGTAGCAGCTACGTGACCGGTGGCGCACGTCCACGCCGTGACATCTGCCTTTCATGTCGCCGAAACGCGGCATTGACACCATGGCGCCTAGGATGCGCGCACCGCACGGAGAACAACGGCAGGAGCCCATGTCCAATCCCACGACACACATCGAAGTACAGCCGGAACACGACGGCGGTTGGAGCGTTGCCCGGAACCGCATCATCGACGGCTATTTCAACAGCCTGCAGGCCGCGAACGACTACGCCAGCGCCTGCGCGCAACGTGCGAAGCGCGCAGGGCTGGACGTCAGGTTGTTGATATGGCCGGATGAGCCGCCATCCGACGCGGCCGCGTAAGGGAATGCGCGAAGGTGCCCGGGTCTCCGCCACGCCGAACAGCCGTCGCCACCCGGTGCAGGATCCGATCCTGGCCAACGCCCCGTAGAACGATGCACGGGATACAGGGCACCTTGGATCACACCTGGCCCGGAGCACCGCCCAACGCTTGACGCCACTGCTGCAGGAAGCCGCGCGTGGCCTCCCACCGCTGCGGAAACGCCGCGATTTCGTCCGGGCTGGCCTTCTGGAAGGCATCGGCAATGGCCTCGATGTCCGCCCAGAACCTCGGGTTGCCGGCAAGCGGCCGCATCATCGTCAACATCACGATTTCCATGGCGGCCTGCTTGGCCACCATCACGTCTTCGTCGGTCGGTTTCTGTTGCATCTTCAGTCCCGGAAATGAAAGACGCACAGCATACCGTGCGCCGGCGACCGGCCCGTCGTCAGACGCGTCCGCGTCCGAGCGGATCGACTCCGCACATCGCCGGGCGCTACGCGACTCAGGACGAACCGTCACCCGATTCGTCGGCCTGCTCCACGATCACCGGATCGGGCGGACCCTCCGGCTCCTCGGGCAGCGGCGCGTCGGCCGGCGTGCCCGGCAGGTAGAACGCCACCCGGTCGAACAGGCGGCTGTAGAAATCCTGGTTCTGCACGGTATTGCTGCCCACGCGCACCAGGTTGACGTTGCTGCCGATCGGCAGAGGCACCGACACCGAGCCGATCATGCTCACGCCGACACTGGCGGAACTGGCCTGCGTCTTCAGCGCGTAGCGGTCCTGCACGGCATTGATGAACACCAGCGAGCCGCCGGCGGCCTGTGGCACGCAGGTGGCGCGGACGTTGAGCTGGGTATGCACGTCGGACTGCGGCTGGAACACCTTCGTGGCCTCAAGCCCCTCGGGAGACTGCTTGGCGATCACGTAGCCCTGCCCCAGCAGCGCGCGCCGCGCGGACTCGCATGCAGTCACCGGCGGCGCATCGTAGGCCCGCGAGTAGGTATCGTCGGCGCCAAAAGTCTCGCCCAGGGGCGGTGCGCCGGCCTTGTGGCTGCCACCCCTGCCGCAGGCGGACAACAGCACGGCCAGCGAAAGCGCTGAAACGAAGAGGCGATGGCGGGAAACGGGGGGCATGCGGGCACGCGACGGCGGTGGAAACGCTTGCAGAGTGTACTGGCGCCGACGTGCAGGTGGACTGAATGCGCCCCTGCACACGGCACCGAGGCATCATCCCGGGCAGCGCCTGCGCAGCCACGCAAGCGCACCCGGCTGCATGCCCTTGAACTTCGGCGCGTCCGCCAGCGCCGCCACCAGCAATCGCCGCGGCTGGTGCCGTCGTTTCCATGCGTGGTAGAGACGCGAACGCGACGCCGTCGATTCCACCAGGTACAGGCCCGGAGCGAGTCGCACCATGTCATCCGGCGGGCTCACAGCCTCGGGCGGAGGTTCCAGCTGGACCAGGTAGAGCGTTGGTTCGTTCATCGTGCCGCCACCTTCGCATCCGTCCATCGTTGGGGGCGTGAATGCATTGCGCGTCATCGCGGACGCGGCCGCGGCGCAGGCGCACGATCGCGCCTTCACGCCTCGCCCCGCACGGCATCGCCAGACTCGACGCACCCCCACATGGAGCCACGCCGATGGCCACGCGCAAGCAGGACACCGAACGCCTCGCCAGGCTGATGAAGAAGATCGACATCGCGATGCTGACCACCGTCGGCAAGGGCGGGATCCTCGCCAGCCGGCCGCTGTCCACGCAGTCGGCCACCTACGACGGCGAACGCGTGTGGTTCTTCACCGAAGCCGACAGCCCCAAGGTCGCCGAAATCCGCCGCAACGCGAAGGTCAACCTGGCCTATGCCTCGAAGGACGCCAACACCTACCTGTCCGTGGCCGGCGACGCGCGCATCAGCCGCGACCGCGCGCGCATCGAGGAGTTCTGGAACGACGCCATGAAGGCGTTCTTCCCCAAGGGCAAGGACGATCCGAACCTGGTGCTGATCGAAGTGCAGGCACGCACCATCGAGTATTGGGACGGCCCCGGCAGCTGGATCGGCAAGGCGATCACCTTCGCCGTCGCGCGCGTGACCGGCAACGACGACGTGATGGGCGAGAACCGGATCGTCGATGTCCGCACCGGGCGCAGCCGCAAGCCCGCGGGCAGCGACCACCCGGGCAAGGCGGCGCGAAAGCGCTCGCCCGCGAAGAATGCGACCGGGAAGGCGACGAAGAAGGCCGCGAAGAACACCCGCAAGTCATCCACGCGCAAGAAGGCGGCCCCCGCCGGCAAGAAGGCCACGAAGAAGACGGCGACAAGGAAGCGCGCGGTGAAGAAGACGGCGGCGCGCAAGGCCTGACGCCCGCGCGCACCGCATCCGGTCAGCTACGCGCCCGCCGGAACTGGCCGCGCTCCACGCCCTCGCGCCATTCCGCGGGCCGCGGCTGCCACGGCCCCTCGCCCAGTACCGCCTCGACGAGGTTGGCGACCGGATAGCCGAGGTGGTGTTCGGCCGACAGCCCGCCATCGTCCATGTGCGCATGCGCCACGAAGGCGCGGAACGCGGCCTCGTCGCGCGCGGCCAGCGCGGTGATCCTGGCGGCCAGGTCGTAGGACAACCGATTGCCGTCGTCGGTGCGCAGGAACGACTTTCCGGACCAGAACGCCTGCACGCCGGCGTCGTCCCAGTAGCGCACGTGTTGCGCGGCCAGTTCGCGCGGGCTGAACAGCTGGGTGCGCGGGTCGGCCATCTCGGGGAAGATCGCGTGCTCGGTATTCACCGCGAGGCCTTCGTTGAGCCACGCCGGGATCGGCAGGTGCGACAGCAGGCTGTGCGTCAGCTCGTGCGCGATCACCGGCTCCATCATGCCCAGCTCGCCCTGCGGCATCACGAAATGGCCGTAGCCGTCCTGGATGAACATGCCCGACGACATCGCGTATTCGCCGCCTTCGGGGTAGTAATGCGAGACGTAGTCGTAGTACGCGTCCTCGTCCGCGAATACGATCGCCAGGTGCGGGCCGTGGCCGCCATCGTCGGCCAGTTCCGCGAGGTTGGCGCGCACGCGCCTGAGCACGCGCTGGCAGAAGGCGAGGAACAATTCGGACTGCCGCGGCGGCAGCGCCGACAGCAGCAGGAAGTCCGCCGACTCGCGGATCGTGTATCCACCCCCCGAGCGTTCCGACAGGGCCTCCAGCCAGCCCCACGCCGCCGAACGCCAGTACGCATGGCGGCGTGCATCGTCGCCCTCCGGCGTCACCGCGTGCATCGCCTCCCAGTCCGGGATGGGCACGGTGGTGCCCGCGCGCCAGGCCATCGCCACCGGCACGCGCTCGACCGGCGTGGCAACCGTCACGGGAGCGCTTGCGGAGCGCGGGCCGCCCAGCAGTTGGCGCAAGGTCTTCAGCATGGCGGGGCCATCCAATGCGGGCAGTGCAGGCGCCCCACTGGATCGCAAGCGTGCGCGTCGTGCACCCCGCCGCGCAGACGTCGGCTCAATCGCCCCCGTGCCGCTCGCGGATGACCTGCAGGCGTTCGCGATAGTAGAGGGCGTCGGCAGGCTCGAGGTCGGGATGCGCGGACAACCAGGCCTCGGCATCGCGCAGCAGCGCGGCCTTGTCGGCTTCCGGTTGCTCCAGCGCGGTATCGACCTGGTCGAGCTGGATCAAGGCGTCGTCGCGGGTGGTCGCCATGCAGTCGCTCCTGGTTGGCGTTGGGCTCGAGGACCTGCGGACGGGGCGCGTGCAAGCGTGCACCCCACGCCGCGATGGGCCGCCACCCTAGCGCCCGCCGCATCACGATCCCGTCATGGCGTGGCCGCGGTGTCCGCGCCCCCCGTCGCACGCTGGTCGCGCACCCAGCGCATCTGGTTGCGGAAGGTATCCACCCAGTACACGTCGCGGTGCGCCGCAAGGTACGCCAGCAATTCATCGTGAGCCTCGACCGACGTCTGCAGGTGGTCGCCACCGATGCCATGGAACGTGAAACCGATCATCGTGCCGTTGCGCCCTGCGTCCTCCACCAGCGCGATCAACTGCGCACCGGTGAACTCGACCGGCGCCACCACCGGCGCGGCCAACGGGTCGAAGCCCGCCATGTCCGCCACACCCGTGCCTTCCACCAGCTTGATGCCGAGGAAGGCATCGGCAATCGACGGCAGGTAGTCGCCGTCCATCGCCATCCGGTCGCCACAGGGCGCGGTATAGGTGAACTCGGTACTGCCATCGATCGCCTGCAGCATCGTGTTCGCCAACAGCACCTGGTCGCGCATCTGCGCGACGGTGGTCCTGTCCAGGTCCTGCTGCGGCGCCACCCATTCGCGCCCGGCGCCGCGCCCGGAACACTGGTGGAACAGGCTGTGGTTGCCCAGTTCGTGGCCATTGCGCGCGGCGGCGCGCCACTCTTCCATGCGCGTGCGCACGACCTGAGCGCCCAGCGTGAGGTAGAAACTGCCCTTGAAGCCATGCCGGTCGAGCGCGGGGATGGCGTTGTCCAGCTGCGAATCCAGCGCATCGTCGTAGGCCAGGTTGACCGCGGCCTTGGCGCCATTCGGCCATGCGAAAGACGGTTTGGCGGCATGTACCAGGCCCGACCACGCCAGCAGTGCACACACTGCGCCAAATACCGCCATCCGCATCGCACGCGCTCCCCGTCGCAGGTCGCCGGAGTATAGGCAACGCACGGCGCCGTGCCACCCGGTGCGATGCGCAGGCCACGGAGCGCCGCTGCATCGCGCCCGTTGGCCCGGCCGCCACGCATGGACCCGGTCGCCGGAATGCGGGATGCTGCGGTCCGCAGGCCACCGTCCATGCCGGACCCCCACCGGAGAGGTTGCATGAAGGCTCCACGCCACACCGTGCGCGGCACGTTCACCGCGCTCGCCGTTTCAACCCTCCTGGCGATCGCGATCCCCGCCGCGCAGGCCCGGCCCGCGCAGGTCGGCGGCGATGCGGAGGCCCTCGCCGCCGACCTCGTCGCGCGGCTCACGACGGACGAAAAGCTGGCGCAACTGCTCAACACCGCGCCCGCCATCCCGCGGCTCGACGTGCCCCGCTACAACTGGTGGACCGAGTCGCTGCACGGCGCGATGGGCGCGCTGCCCACCACCAACTTCCCCCAGCCCATCGGGCTTGCGGCCACGTTCGACGATGCGCTGGTGCAGCGCGTGGCCGGGGTGATCAGCACCGAAGTGCGCGGCCTGCATGCACTGGCGCGGCAGACGGGGCGCACCGGCCGCATCGGTACCGGGCTCAACACCTGGTCGCCGAACATCAATATCTTCCGCGACCCGCGCTGGGGCCGCGGCCAGGAAACCTATGGCGAAGACCCCTTCCTCGCCGCGCGCATGGGCGTGGCCTACGTGCGCGGCGTGCAGGGCGACCATCCCGAGTGGCTGGACATCGTGGCCACGCCCAAGCACTACGCCGTGCACAGCGGGCCGGAATCCACCCGGCACGAAGCCAACGTGTTCGTGTCGCGCCGCGACCTGGAGGACACCTACCTGCCGGCATTCCGCGCCGCCATCGTCGAGGGACGCGCCGGTTCGATCATGTGCGCCTACAACCGCGTCGATGGCCTGCCCGCCTGCGCCAGCGACCTGTTGCTGGGCGACATCCTGCGCAACGACTGGGGCTTCACCGGCTACGTGGTCTCCGACTGCGACGCCGTGAGCGACATCCGCCTGCACCACCGCTTCGCGCCCGACGCCGCCACGGCCGTCGCGGCGGCCATGCGCGCCGGCGTGGACAACGAGTGCAGCGGCGCCACGCTTACCGACAGCGCCAACCTCGAGCAGCCCTGGCGCGATGCCCTGGCACGCGGCCTGATCACCCTGGCCGACGTCGACCGGGCCCTGGTACGTCTGTTCGCCGCGCGCTTGCGCACCGGCGACCTGCCCGGCCTGCGCCCGCTGTCCACCGACAGCGTGTCGCCGGAGGATGTCGGTGCGCCCGCGCATGCCGAACTCGCGCTCGAGGCCGCTGAAAAGAGCCTGGTGCTGCTGAAGAACGACGGCGTGCTGCCGCTCGCGGGCACGCCGCGGATCGCGGTGATCGGCCCCCTGGGCGATGCCACCCGCGTGCTGCGTGGCAACTACTCCTCGCCGCAGTCTGCGCCGCCCATCTCCGTACTCGAAGGCCTGCGCCGCGCGATGCCGGACGCGCAGGTCCGCCACGTGCCGTTCGGCGCCACCTACACCGACGGCGACCCGGTGCCCACCAGCGCCCTGCGCACGCCCGATGGCGCACCGGGGCTGCTGGCCCGCTACTACAACGCCGCCGCCGTGCCGCCGACACGTTTCGGCGAGGGCGAGCTGGACGCATGGGTGGAGCGCATCGGCTTCGATGCCGAACCGATCGTCAGTCGCACCGAGCCCGACGTGAACTCGCGCAGCCTCGACCTCGCACAGGTGCACGACGTGCATCGCGTGGAATGGCGCGGCTACCTGGTGCCGCCGGTGAGCGGCACGTATCGGCTGGGACTGGGCGGCTTCAACGGCGAGATGAGCTTCGACGGCAAGCCCTTCGTCGACCTGCGCGGCGCGTCGTGGAACAGCCTGCCGACGATGAAGACCGTGCGCCTTGAGGGTGGCCGCCAGTACCCGGTCACCGTCACCACCGAGGCGCGCGTGCTCACCGGCATCGGCATGGTCTGGAAGCGCATTTCGGAGACGCCCGGGGACGACCTGCGCGCCGCCGCTGCCGACAGTGACGTGCTGGTCGCCGTGGTCGGCCTCACGTCGGATCTCGAGGCCGAGGAAGCACCGATCGAGGTGCCCGGGTTCAAGGGCGGCGACAAGACATCGCTCGACCTGTTGGCCGACCAGCAGGCGCTGCTGGAAGCGGCGAAAGCCACCGGCAAGCCGCTGGTGGTGGTGCTGATGAACGGCAGCCAGGTCAATCTCGCATGGGCACGCGAACACGCCGACGCGATCATCGAAGCCTGGTATCCCGGCCAGTCCGGCGGCCTCGCCGTGGCCAACGTCATCGCCGGCATCACCAACCCGGGCGGGCGACTGCCGCTCACCTTCTACCGCTCGGTCGACGACCTGCCGCCGTTCGGCGACTACGACATGCGCGGCCGCACCTATCGCTACTTCGAAGGCACGCCGGTGTATCCCTTCGGCCACGGCCTGAGCTACACGCGATTCGATTACGCGCCACTGGTCGTGCAGGCCAACGGCCGGGATGCCGGCGAAGGCCTGCGCGTCACCACCGAAGTCCGCAACACCGGCGATCGCGCCGGCGACGAGGTCGCGCAGTTGTACCTCGATTTCCCCGACCTTGAAGGCGTCCCGCGCATCGCCCTGCGTGGCTTCCGGCGCGTAACGCTTGCGCCCGGCGAAGCGCGCACGCTGCAGTTCGACCTCGACCCGCGCGATCTCAGCGCGGTGGACGCGGCCGGCGACCGGCAGGTGATGCCGGGACGCTACCGCGTATTCGTGGGCGGTGGACAGCCGGGCGATGGCGTGGCCGGGCACCATGCCGAGTTCCAGGTCCTGCGCACGCACCCGGTGCCGCGCTGAGGGGCATACCACGGCGCTGCAGGCGCAGGACCCTCGCGCGTGCCGGATTCCGCCCCGCTTTGCGTTGGCACCAGCAAATACGCGGAGTCCGTGATGCCCACCTACCGCACCCCAGGCGTCTATGTCGAAGAAGTCGGCTTGCGCACGGAGACCATCACCGGCGTCGACACCACCACTTGCGCCTTCGTTGGCCCCACCCATGCCGCTCTTGCGCCGGGTGAGCCGCCGCCGCTGCTGACCAGCGTCGCGGAGTTCGAACGCCACTATGGCGATGCCGCGGACCTGTCATTCGAAGGCCACGCAACGCCGCACTATCTCGCGCATGCCGTGCGCGCGTTCTTCGCCGAAGGCGGGCGCCGCCTGCACGTCTCGCCGGTGGCACGTGCGGTCGAATGCGGCGGACGCGATCGCCCATTCGAAGTGAGCGACTACGCCCATGCCTTGCGCGCCCTGGAGGCCGTGGAGGACATCCGCACCGTGGCCGCGCCTGGCGCCACGGAATGGTGCGACGATCCCGCCGCGCTGGCGCAAGCGCTGATCACGCATGCCGCGCAACCGCGCATGCACCGCTTCGCGGTCCTGGATGCACCACGCGGCGCCGGCACCGAAAGCGTGCTGGACCTGCGGCGCAAGCTGGAAAGCCCGCACGCGGCGCTCTACTACCCCTGGGTCGAAACGCGTGGCACGGACGCCACGGGAGCACCCGCCCGGTTGCTGCAGCCGCCCTCCGGCTTCGTGTGCGGGGTGTACGCACGCAACGATGTCGAACGCGGGGTGCATGTTGCCGCCGCGAACCAGGCGTTGCGGTCGGCAACGGGTTTCGAGCGCACCATCACCACGCCACAGCAGGAGCAATTGAACCCGGAAGGCGTGAACTGCCTGCGCAGCTTCCCCGGCCGCGGGCACCGGGTATGGGGTAGCCGCACCACCTCGTCGAGCCCCGAATGGATCTACGTCAACGTCCGACGCTACATCGACTACGTGGAAGCATCGATCGGCCGTGGCCTGGACTGGGTGTCGCTTGAGGAAAATGGCCCATCGCTCTGGGTGAAGGTACGTGGCGCGATCGAGGAGTTCCTTGCACGGGAATGGACGAAGGGCACGCTGGCGGGCACCCGTCCGGACCACGCATGGTTCGTCCGCTGCGATGCCGGCACCATGACGGACGCCGATGTCGCCGGTGGCCGCGTCGTCGCCATCGTCGGGCTGGCGATGCTCAAGCCGGCCGAATTCATCCTCCTGCGCGTGGCCTTGGCGTCGCGTCCGGGGCGCGGCTGACGCGCGATGGCGCGACGCATACCGTGGCCGCTGGAGATCGGCGAGAATCAACGCCCATCGGACACGCCGGGACCACGCCATGCGCGACGCCACCACCATCGCCATCGGCGAGATATACCAAGGCATTCGCCACGAGCACTGGCATGGCAAGACGTTCCGCCAGTTCTGGGAATGGTTCAACGGGCGCTGCATCCAGATCGTGGGCGCGGCCGGGGCCGATGAACTCGACGCACTCGACACCGCGCTGATGGATGTGCGCGCGGCGGTGGAGGAAGCGGGTTACCTGGTGTCGTCCGACCGGCTGGACGAGCGGATCACGCCGGCGGACTGACGCGGCTATGCGTCGTCCTGCGCCTGCACCTGCACCGAGGCATCGCCATCCTCATCCACGTCCAGCAACACGGTGATCGGCCGGCAGCAGACGTGGCAGTCCTCGATGTAGTGCTGCGCGCCCGCGCTGGCATCCAGCGCCAGGCTGATGACTTCACCGCAGTAAGGGCACGTGACGTCCTGCAGGTCGAGCATGGTGGCCTCGGTGCCGGCGGTGGCGGGATGTTCGACAAGGTGACGGCGCCGGGATGGATGCGATCGTCGTCGATCCACGCAACGCGTGTCCAGATGGCCGCATCTCGGTGCAGGTGCCTGCCCGCTGCGCTCCGAGGAGTCCAACGTGCCGCCAGCGCGGTGACGGGCGGCCTGCCTGACCCGCGGCATCGCGAGACGCACGCCGGAAACAACCGTGCCGCAGACCCGGAGGCCTGCGGCACGTCGATCTTGCTCGTCGCGTCGAGGAGCGATGCCCGCATCGCTGCGGGCAGCCTCCTGCTGATGCGAGGATTAGCGTGCGACCAGCGCCGTGTTGTTGACGTCGGTCACGCCCTCGATCTCGCGCGCGATGCGGGTCGCGTGCTCGACCTGGGACTGCTGCTCGACGTCACCCGACAGCGTGACCACGCCGTTGACGGTCTCGACGTTGATGTCCAGGCCCGACACGTCCGAGTCGGCCAGCAGCGAGGACTTCACCTTGGTGGTGATCCATGTGTCATTGACCGGCTGGTCGGACTCGCGGTCCAGCATCCCGTCCTGCGCAGCGTCGGCCGAGTAAAGCGAATCCTGCGCCGCCGGATCGTTCACCATCGGATCGTTCGCCGCGGTGCCTGCCGGCGGGATCGTGTCGGCCGGGGTCTGGTCGACCGGCTGCATCGCGGTGCGGTCCTCGGCGTTCCTGTCGGCGCAGCCAACGGCGAACGCCATGGCGGAAGTCAGGGCAATGGCGAGGGGGAGGCGGGTATTCATCGTCTGTGCTCCAAGCGTGGAAAGTGGGCGCAGTGTGGTGCGGCGGGTGTCCACGACGCGTGACCGGAAACGTCCGATGCGTTAAGGAAGCGCTGTTTCCGCATGACGAATGCCAACGGTTGCTGACTGCGGCCCTTGCCGCGCCACGTCACGCAGCCGGCGTGCAGCGCCATGCCGCGAAAGGCGGTGCCGTTGCGCGACCCGTCACGCATTCATGCAAAAGGTGCCGCTGCCTGTGTGGCTCGCTCCACATGCCAGGACAATGCAGCGTCGGCTCCACGCACCCTCAGTGCGAACCCGCCGCCCTGCGCCGATGCGACAACAGCCACGGTGCCAGGTCCGGTTCGGCATAGGCACGATCCCACGCATCGTGGCCGACGCCGCTGTATTCGGTCAGCCGCACCTCGCCGCCCGCTGCCTCCAGTGCGGCGCGCATCCTGCGCGGACCGTGCACCGACGCCACGTCGTCGGCATCGCCGTGCAGCATCCACACCGGGAGGTGGCGCAGGCGCTGCGCAATCGCATCGAATGGCTCCGCAGGGTCGTGCGGGTCCAGCGTGGCCGTGTGCATGCGCCCATCGCCTTCCACGTTGACGCCGGTCGCATCGCGCGTCACCGATCCGCTCACCGGCACCAGCGCGGCGAACACGTCCGGGGGCTTGCCCGCCAGGCTCCATGCGCCTTCCGCACCGAGCGACAGCCCGGTGACATAGATGCGTTCGCGGTCGCCACCGAACGCCACCACGGCATCCTCCAGCGCCGCCATCGCGGCCTCGGTCGTGGCGTACGCCCAGCGCCGCTCCGACGGAGCCTGCGGCATCACCACGAGGAACGGGAACCGCGTGCGGTCCTGGCGGATCGCCGCAGGCAGGCCGGTGATGGTCTGTCGCAATCCGTCACCGCCACGCTCCCCCGCGCCATGCAGGAAGAGGATGACAGGCAGCGCGTCGTCCCCGCCTTCCGGCGGCACGTACACCTGGTACGGCCAGCGCTGGCCCGCCAGCTCCACCGTGCGGTCGAGGAACCCACCTTGCCGCGCTTCGCCCGCCACCGCGCCAAGGGCCGCCAGCCAGAGCAGGCACCCCAGTGCGACCATGCCGATCTTGTGCATCCGCCACCTCCAACGGGATCAGCGGTTCGATGCCGGCCGCATCGCAAAGGTTGCCTGCAGCCACCGCCATCGCCCGGCGCGGAACCCGCGCCCCCACCGCGATCAATCCGCCCGCACGAAGGCCTGGTAATCCTCGAGGGTGTCCGCCACGCTGGCTTCGAACAGGCGCGTGCCGGCGTCCACCGACGCCAGCGACGGGTCGGAGCCGATGCGGCCATCGGGGAAGCGCCGTCGATAGTCCGCGGCATCGGCAAATCCGCTGCTGGGCGCGAGGCGCGGCTCCAGCGTCATCGGCCGCGCGCAATCGGGATACGCGTGCCAGGTCAGCGAGATTTCCGATGGGGTGGCATGGCTGCCCTCGCTGTCGGCGAACAGTTCGCGCGACAGCACCTGCACGCGCTGGCCCATGTACCAGTTGGCGAACCTGAGCGCGGGCATGGCGTCCTCGCGCCCGCTGAAGCTGTTGTCGGAATGGATCTCGGCGAACGCCGCGTTCGCGGTGGCGACGTTGCCGCCGTGGCCGTTGAGGAAGTACACGTGGCGGAACCCATGCCGCGCCAGCGACTGCACCACGTCGCGGATCACCGCGATCAGCGTGGTGGGGCGGAAGGCGATGGACCCCGGGAACCCGAGGTGGTGCTGGGCCATGCCGATGTTCAACGTCGGCGCCACCAGCGCACCGATGCGCTCGCCCACCGCATGCGCGACCACTTCGGGGCAGATGGCGTCGGTGCCGATCAGTCCGTTGGGGCCGTGCTGCTCGGTGGAACCGATCGGCACGAGGATGCCGGTCGAGTGCTGCAGGTAGTGCTGGATGTCAGGCCAGGTACTGAGCTGGAGGCGCATGGGGGCTTGGAGTGGCGGAAGCGGCGCTCAGGTTACGTGCCATCCACCGTGGCGGGCAAACCCGGCCGATGCACGACTCCTGCGCATCGGCTCGACCCGCGCATCCAATGCCGGCCTGAACCCGGGACTACCCGGTACACCCCAAGGGGGACCTGGTCGGCTCGCCTTGGACTCCCCGCCCTGCCTTGCCGGTGCGGGCTATCCTGCCGCGGAAGCACATGCCCCCGACGTTGATGCCTACGCCCGATCTCGATGCCCTCCGCCGGTACGCCATCGCACGCACGCTGTTCACGCCCACCACCTTGGCGCATGCGATCCGACGCCTGGGCTTCGTGCAGGCCGACCCCATCCGCGCGCCGGCACGTGCGCAGGACCTGACCCTGCGCCATCGGGTGAAGGATTATCGCGCCGGCGACCTGGAGCGCCGCTACCCGCGCCTGGCGGTGGAAGAGGACTGCCTGGTCAACTACGGGTTCCTGCCGCGCGAGCACCTTGCGCTGCTGCATCCGCGGACGCCACGCCGTGCGTGGGATGCGAAGACGCGACAACGGGCGGCGGAGGTGCTGGCCTTCGTGCGCGAACACGGGCCAGTGCATCCGCGCCAGGTGGAGCAGCACTTCGCGCATGGCCGCGTGCGCAACTACTGGGGTGGCTCGAGCAACGCCACCACGCATCTGCTGGACGGCATGCACTACCGGGGGCTGTTGCGGGTCGCGCGCCGGGACGGTGGGACGCGTGTGTACGAAGCGGTTACACATCCCGCCGTCGATGACGGCCCGGAGCGGCGCGCATACCGTGCGACTGCACTGGTCGACCTGGTGCTGGACAAGTACGCGCCACTGCCTGCGGCCAGCCTGACCTACCTGGTCCGCTTGCTGGGTTACGGAGCGCCGCAGCTGGCGATGCAGGCCCAGGCCGCACTAAGGCATGCACGCGAACACTTGCCCAACGTCCGGATCGATGGCGTGACCTGGTACTGGCCCGCGGGCGAAGACCCGGCCTCGCGCCGCCATGCGGTGGATGCCTCGTTGCGCCTGCTCGCCCCGTTCGACCCGGTGGCCTGGGACCGGCGTCGCTTCACGATGCTGTGGGGCTGGACCTACAAGTTCGAGGCCTACACGCCCGCGGCCAAGCGCCGGCTCGGCTACTACGCGCTGCCGATGCTGTGGCGCGAGCAAGTGATCGGCTGGGCCAACGTCGTCGTGCGCGATGGCCACCTGCAGCCGGATTTTGGCTATGTCGACGCCAAGCCCAAGGGGGCCGCGTTCCGGACCGCACTGGACGATGAAATGAAGCGTCTGTCGACGTTCCTTGGCATCTGATGCCGGGCGTCGGAGGGTGAAGAGATCGGGATCGAAGCCGGTCGATTGCCTCCGCCCCCTTGGTCGTTGCGCCGCGAAGCAGCGTCGGCTCCGACGAACCGTCAGGTCTTGCAAGCCACTACGCGTACGTCGCTCGTTTCCGGCTCCCAAGGCGCCCGATAGATCTTGTCGCCAAAGCCCCAGTGGTATTCGAACTTGTCGCCGTCTGGCGTGAGTCCCATCGCCTTGATGGACGCTTGGCCGATGTCGTATCCCCACTCTTGCACGAGACGTTGAATTCGAATGGAAGTGCCGGGCTCCAGGGTTGTTTCAAGCCGGATCCGGGCAGATGCGTCATTGGCTGCGTCACGCGGATGCTCCATCAGCAGTTTCGTGGCCGTCTCCCCTCGTGTGTAGAGGCCAACCTCCTGCACCAGGATGACATCAGCCGGTACTTGCAGGGGCAGACAATTCCGATCGCCAAGGTCATGCACCCCTGCACAGCCGGAGAGCGCAACCAGAAGCAAGAGAAAAACCGGATGTCTCATGTGAAATCCTAGGCCTGGAACAACCCGTGCCGCGAAGCGGCGTCGGCATTGTACGAAGGGTCAGCGTACATCCTGCCCGACTGCAGTCAAATCGAAGCGCGACAGCGTTGGCAGAACAAGGCCGATAACGGGGAATCACCCGCCGCAGCTTGTTCGCTTCGTGTCCTGCCTTGCCTACCGGAACAGCAGGCTCACGTCGTCGGCATAGCGCACGCCGGTCATCACCCAGCCTTGCGTGCCGCGATACCACGTGAACAGCCAGATCATCGCGCTGTTGTCGAAACGATGCAGGAATACGGGCCGGACCAGCGAATCGCCAATGGTGTCGTTGCGCAGCAACTCGTAGCCGTCGCTTGCGCCGAACCGGGCCGCGATGTTCGGCCCCTGCTGCTCGAGCTGCTCCAGCAGTGCATCGAACTGCGCGTCGGGCGTCGTGGTATGCGGCTTGACCATCTCCAGCGCATCCGCGACGCGCCCTTCCACGACGGCCCGCATGGCGCGGTCGGACAATGCGACTGCGGCGTCGGCATCGGGCAGGGCAATCGCGGTCTTCTGCGACGGTTCCTTCGTTGGCGGGGCGGTCCGTGCGGCAACCAGCCCGGCGATCGCCTCGCCGAACGCCGCGTAGTTGGCGTTCGATGACGCCGACTCCATCAGCATGCGGTACGTCGCCGTGTTCGCCACGAGGGATGCCGCGCGATAGTTCTGGCCCAGCCCGGTCTGGTAGAAGGCAACCAACGCGTGGAGGTCGCCCTCCGACAGCTCGGCGTCGAGCGTCTGCGCGAACACCGCCGCCGCTGCATCGATGTCCTGCTGGCAGACCGACCGGCTCAGGTCGAGGTAGAGCGGCCATGCCGCGTCCCACTCGGGATCGGATGGGACGATGCCTCCCAGCAGGTCCGGATTTCCGGCCAACTCCTGCCCAGGGTCGATGCCCGCCATCCGCTCCAGGCACACATCCTCGCCACTCTGGTAGCTCTCCCGGAAGCCACTGATGTCCGTCAGTCGCTCGCCGGCCGTGCGCTCGGTCGCCATGGCTGGCACAAGGCCCCCTGCCGCCAGGACGGCCACCACCATCGCATGCCCAAACACGCTGCCCATCACTCCCCCCTCCCCTGTCAACGCATCTATGTGACTGGACCGGGCCAGCGACACCATGGGTGCGCCTTGCGTCCTCGCGTTCCAGGAGCGAAACGCACCCCCGACCGGCCCTCGCCCACCCGGGCGTCAGGCCATCGATCCAAACACATCGAGAGACCCTGCCAACACCATGGCCAGCACCAGCGCACCACCCAGGGTCGCGCGGACCCACCAGAACCACGTCGCGGGTGCGTGGGACACCTGCAACCCAAGCGCCCGGTCCCAGTGCGTGGTGCCTTCGTTTTTCAGGTCGCCAAAGCTGGTGGCCAGGGTGTACAGGGTCACGAGGGGCAGCCCGAGACCCAGGCCGCGCACGTAGATCATTGCCTCGCGCCGGAGCGCCGCGAGGAACCCGATCCGTCGCCCCTCGCGATCACGTACCCGGATGCCGAACAGCCACTTCCCCGGCGTTTGCCCGCAGGCGAGCAACAAGGCGACCGGCACTATCGCCATGACCGGCGACACGACGTTGGAAAGCACCGTGCCGCCGACGCCCTCGAACACCCCCAGCAACCTGTCCACCAGCGCGACATCGGCATGCACCAGCTCGATGTAGAGCACGACGATCGCGATCAAGGCGAACGAGAACACGAAGATGTCGATCATGCGCGCGAAGTAGCGCGGCCACGCACGCACGTCCGGATCTGCCTGTACCGACCCGCCGCTCACTTGCTGCGCTTCCATCGCACTTCCCCCGTTGCGCCATGCCCCTGCGCTGGCGCCATCCCCATGGCGAATCCAGACCAGCCCAACCCGGCACGAATCTGAACATCGATGCCGACGCACGTCAACACGTCCATGAGTCGCCTGGCTGTTGGACAACGATGGATACGGCGCCGGGCGAAGCACGTTGCATTTCAAGGAAAAACGAAAGGCGGGCAACGCCCGCCTTTTCAATGCAGGTCAGACAAATGAACCTGACCCCGTTCTTCCTCAACGTCGGCCCTGCATCCCGATGCGGGCAACGAACGCGCCCGGCACGGAACTTGTCCCTGACACCCTTTCTACTTTTGCAACTGCCCGCGTCGACCCCGCGTCAGTTCGCGATGGCGGCGAGCACACGGTCGTAGGCTGCCACCAGCTCGGATTCCTTGCCGGAAAAATCCCGCTGCAGAGGCACGAAGTTCGCGTAACCGTCCAGCAGGCGGCGCGGCCCATTGCGCATCAGGTCCTGGTAGGTCGAGGCCAGCAGCGCGTCGCTGAGCCGTGCATAGGACGCCTGTGTCTCGTAGATGCTCGACAGCGCCAGCAATTCCTCGTACGGCCATTGCGCGGCGACGCCGGTCGTCATCGCGGACTGCCACGCCGTGGACACCACGCGCGCAGGCGACAGCAACCCCTGCGGAAAGTCGTCCCAACCCGGCTGCGCCGCGCCGCGCTGCTCCAGCTGTTCGAAGCGATCGGCGAGCACGGCGTGGTACCGGCGCGCGCGCTCCACCTCGTCGCGGTTGGTGCGCAGCTCCGAGCGAATGCTCTCCAGGGCCACGCGCGCCCGCGCCTGTTCGTCGCGTTGCTCCTTCCACTGGCCGAATCCGAACGCCAGCAGCGCGCCCAGGATCACCAGCGACACCTGCATGAGCAGCTCGACGCGCCGGCGTTTCCAGCGCGGTGCAGAAGGACGGGTTCGGACGGCTTCACTCATGGCGGATCGATCTACGGAGAGAACCAGCAGATTACACGCTCGCTGCGCCCGTGACGCGACCCTGCGCATGAGGACAGACCTGTAATGACCCAGCACTATTCGCACAGCTTAATCTGCTATGTCATTGGGAATTGTCACTGGCACTTTCTTCCTGAACAGGCATGCGAGTCGCCTGGCTGTTGGACAACGATGGATACGGCGCCGGGCGAGGCACGTTGCGTTTCATGGAAAAACGAAAGGCGGGCAACGCCCGCCCTCCCAATGCAGATCAACCAAATGAACCTGACCCCATTCCTCTCAGGCGCCACGCCGCCATGCACGGCCGAGGCCCACTTCGCTCCAGCGTGGACATGCACTGCCATCGCCGATCGCCGCACGGTCGGCGTCCGCCGCCGCCATGGCCACCAACACTGCACAGCGGGTTCATCGCGCGGGGCGCACCGTGCATGCCCATCGATCCGGAGCGCGCCATGCCACCCCGCCACCCTTCCCGCGCCACGCCGCTGCTGTTGACGACCGCAAGCGCCGCGTCTGCCAGCGTCATCGCGGCGCGCATGCTCGCCTTCTCCACGCCAGGGGGACCGTGGTCGCCCTGGCACGCCTCCGAACTGCGGCGCATGGGCACCGAAAAGGTCGCGGCGGTGAACGCCGGCATGGCGGCGGCGGGCATGGAACTGGCGATGCTGCCCTATCGCCTGATGCAGGTCGGCGCCCGCCCCGCCTCATGGTCGGCCACCGGCTCCCTGGACGCCTGGATGGCGATGGCGGAGCTGTGGATCGGCGTAGGCAATGCCGCCCTGCGACCGGCCCGCAACGCGGCCGTGCGCAACCGGTCGCGGCTGGCGCGGCGCAAGTCGAAGGCGTAGGCGCACTGACCTGCGCCACCTGTCCCGCCCTGGGCCAGGAAGAGAACGCGACCCGGCCGCGACAGCGCGCGGAACGCCCTGCTTCTTCCGGAAACGCAAAGGGCGGGCTCAGGCCCGCCTTGCGCGAGTTCTTCACCCGCAATCTCATCGATGCTCGCAGACCCGGAGGGCGGCCGGCATGGATGCCGGACGTTTTTCGACAGGACAGGGATGTCCTGTCGAAAAATCCGGTCGAGACACGCGTGGCCGGTGAGCTCTGTCGGGGAAAGGCCCTTCTCGTTGGTGACTTTCTCTTGGGCCAGCAAGAGAAAGTTACCCGGCCGCGAAGCGGACGGAACGCCTTAGCTGTTTCAGACACACGAAAGGCCCGCCTCACTCGTCAGAAAGTCGACTCTGACCGCTGTTTTGGTAGTTCCCAACGGGAATTGGGTCAGGTCAACTCCGCAAGAAAATGAACCTGACCCCTTTTCCGCCCCTCTCGCCGTCCTCACTGGAATGGATAGGCGCACTGTCGTGGGCAGATTGCGACTGGCTGTCGTCCGCTCGCAAAGATTGCCCGCTCTCAACGGGAGCAACCTCGCACAGGGCTTTGTGCCTGTCCAACCTCATCATCCACTTAGAGAATCGGTAGCGCTCAATTGGCCCAGGTTGCCAGTTTCTAGGCTGATTGTAGTCATAACGAGCATTGATGATCTGCACGGCCTCGCAGCGGTCACCAGCTTCATTTGCTTGGTCGTAAAGCGGTTTAAGCCTTCTCTCGACCACAGAGTCTGCCGAGCATCCCGCAAGCATCGAAGCCAGCAGAACGGACCAGAATCTACGCACGCAGGCTCCTCATAAATTCCGATTATAAGGGGACGACTTTAAGGGGGCGAATGAGAACTAAACCCGCCACTACTTAATTCCTTCGCCCCTGTCGCTCTTAATGTCCCCGACACCTTTTCCACCGACACCTTTTCCACATCGGCAGTTCCCAAGGGGAATTGGGTCAGGTCAACTCCGCAAGAAAATGAACCTGACCTTTTTACGCTTTCTTTGCTCCCAAGAGATCAGTACTTCGCACGATAGGCCAGTATCCCGCACAGCCAGGATAACGACACCATCACGGCGGAGAGCCAGAGCATCATGAAAAAGACAAGCCCGGCCGTTAGATCGTTGAGGTACCAGAAGTGAGTGAACCACCTAGAGCGCTGGGAGATTGCTCCCTCGACTTCTCCGCCAAACAAGGTGGTATAGAGAGTGATTGCCGCCACAGCAGCTGATGTCAAGCAGTAAACGACATAGGATCTTCTGCTGGTCCGTAGAACTATGCGGTCGATCTTCCTGTACATGTCTGCGCATGTAACAAGAATCACTGGCACCTGCAGCATAAGCATGATCGTCAAATAGCTTGGAAGGTACGCAAACTCCGGGCGAATGGTCTCCATAACGGTCAATCTATGCGTCCTCACCAACCACTCTCTCGAGATCGCTGGCACTTCAACATGGGCGCAAGCCAGCGCAATTGAAGTGAAAAGGTACGCAACTGCGGCCGTCAGCACCCAGTCCCTTGATTTCCAGTTGGATGACATCAATGCGTCTCCAATGGTTCGGCAGCGCGAGAAAATGTCCCCGAGGCTTCCTTACGCTCTGGAACAGATAAACCTGACCTCATTCAAGCAGAAAAATGAACCTGACCCCATTCTCCTTAAGCCTGATCCGGCTTGCCAAGCGATGCTTCTCGCGAGGCGCGGACCTGCAGCGCCACCAGGAGAAAGCAAAGCGCAGCGCCCGTGACGACAAACGCAAAGCCCGCGGCTTCGACCCAGATCAGCGCACGCGGCGAAAGCACTTCATCCATGTATAGACGGCCAAGAATGCCCGGCAGATACACATGCATCGCCAGTGACGCGGGAATCCATGCAATGGACGCCACCACAAACGCAAACAGCCAGTGACTCGCGCGCGTCCGCATCGCTCGTGCAACGATCCATGCCCCCGCCGCAACCGCTGTCATGGCCGCGACTGTCGCGGGCACCAGCACATATCCCACCATAACCGGCTCACTGCTCATCAAACGCGCACCCATTCATCACGACCATCTCTTACGGTCGCCAGAAAACGTTGACTCCGCCCCGGCTCTGACGCAACGCAGATCAATTAAATGAACCTGACCCCTTTTTCCTGGCAATTGTCCCTGACACCTTTCCCGTTTAATACTCGAGCCAGAACGGCATCACCAACACCCCTACCCGTCTCAGAGAAGAAAAAGATTGCAACGGACTACATCAGGCTAGTTTCGCTCACCCCTTTCAGTCAGCCGCTTGCTTTTGTGCGGTCTTGTTGGCTTTCAACGATGCAAAGGTTTCGAAGTATCGACGATGAGTTGTCCGTAGATGCTCTTCGCTTGGCGCTTCTAATAAGACAACTTCGGATGACCCGTTCTTCCCAAGCAACGAGATTTCCAGATCAAGCTTGGCTGCGGATGCGCGCGCCCGATCGTCATCGCCGAAACTATCCATGCTGACAAGCGTGCTCTTTGCACGATCGTAATGGATTAGAAAAATCATCGTCTCGCCTTATGCTTTGCCAGAAAAAATATGCCGAATCTCCCGCACGCATTCACGCTCTTCATTGTTGTTCGCCTTGATCTCCCGAACAAGACCCTGGCTTTTACCTTGCACCCGCTTTCTGCCGAGCAAAACTCTGTGCCGGTGGCGAATTTGCTCAAGCCTATCAGTCGATACAGACAGCTTCGTCAAGAAGTCGATTGCACCTTCATCGCCTTTCCCATACTTGATCTCGTGTCCGTGCTCATCTGAGACCTTCTCAGAAATCTCTGCCCACGCATGCTGAAGTCTTGTCCGGATTTGAATCTCGACAGGACGCCCATCCTTCCTAACGATCACGTGGACCGCTCTGTACCCATTCGTGGGCAACTTTCGTTTGTCATCTACGTCGACGTCAGGGAACAATATCAGCAAGGCCTCAACGAGACTGTCTTGCTCCGCCAGACCATCCACCAAAACACGGCACCCAGCAATATCTTGAATTTGGTTAAGTCGAATCGTTTCGCGCTTTAACTTCTCAATGATTGCGACCGTGGATTTTGAGGGTCGGCCCGTAATCTTGTGGCCTGTCTGGTCGACAAGAACGCGCTCTACATACTTATACGCGTCAGCATACAAGGCACGAAATGTTTCCAGTTTTTTGAGGCAGTCCGCATCCACAGCATCTGTGCGGAGCTTCTCGCCTATTTTGTCTATCTGCGTATTGCTTAGACGCATGACAACAGCTTCAGCACCCTCACCCACACTTCGAATACCCACAATTCAAACAAGTCGCACACCCATCCATCAGCACCAGCGCCTTGGTGCTGCACTTGTGGCACATGGTGGCCGACGGCGGGAAACTCGCGCCGTCGCCGGTGACGGCGATGTCTTCTTCGTGGTCGGCGGAGGTCATGGAGGCAAGAGCGCCCCCATCCCGGCCTTCCCCCGCTTGGGCGGGGGAAGGAGAAGCGCCAGGAGCGGCTACGTCAGAGTTTTTTTTTGAGCGCTCTTCGTACTGCTTGCGCTTTTCGGCGATCAGGGCGCGCTGGTGCACGCTCATCTCGGGGTCGTGCAGCAGGCCGATGGACTTGAGGTGGTCTTCGACGATGCTGCCCAGTTCGGCGACCAGCGACGGCATGTACACGCCGCCGGCCTTGAAGTAGCCGCCCTTGGGGTCGAACACGGCCTTCATCTCGTCGACGATGAAGGTCACGTCGCCGCCCTTGCGGAACACGGCGCTCATGATGCGGGTGAGCGCGACGATCCACTGGAAATGCTCCATCGACTTGGAGTTGATGAAGATCTCGAACGGGCGGCGCAGTTCGTGCTCGGTGCCGGCGTTGAGCACGATGTCGTTGATGGTCACGTAGAAGGCGTGCTCCACCAGCGGCGACTTGATCTTGTAGGTGCTGCCGATCAGCACTTCGGGGCGCTCGATGCGCTCGTGCATCTGGATCACGTCGGCCGTGGGGAACTCCGCTTCCGCCTCCTGGCGCGAGACGGAGGCGGCGGCGATGGCCTTTTCCTTTTCGCGGTCTTCGGGGGTGACGACGGAATAACCCTTGATTTTCTTGTCGATCTTGACGGCCATGACGCTGTTCCTGTTGGTGCTGGGTTGCGGTTGCGGTGTGCTGTGGGGGTGGTGCGACCTGCTTGCCCTCACCCCTGCCCCTCCCCGGCGTGCGTGCGAGGGGAGGAGCGGCTCTCCCGCGAGCGGGAGGGAGTGGAGCGATCTGCGGGCCCCCACCCCGGCCCTCCCCCGCAAGCGGGGGAGGGAGTGGAGCGTCCCTCCCGCGTGCGGGAGAGGAGGTGGAGCAAAGCGGGCTTACTTCTTCTTGGCTGCCTTGCGGGTCGCCTTCTTGGGGGCGGCCTTCTTGGCGGCTTTCTTCACGGTCTTCTTGGTGGCGGCCTTCTTGGCGGTCGCCTTCTTCGCGACCTTCGTGGCCGACTTCTTCACCGCGGCCTTCTTGCCGGCAACCTTGCGGGTGGCCTTCTTGGCGGCGGCCTTCTTGCCGGCGACCTTGCGCGGGGTCTTCTTCGCGGTGGCCTTCTTCGCGGTCTTCTTGGCAGCGGCCTTCTTGGCGGGCTTCTTCTTGCCCTTCTTCTTCAGGCTGGCCGCTTCCTTCTTGGCCGAAGCGCTGGCCGATGCCAGCTTCTTCTTGGCGTTGGCCACGGTCTTGCTGACGGCCTTGGTCGCCTTGCTGGCGGTCTTCTTGGCGCTCTTCACTGCGCCGCTGGCCTTCTTCGCAACCTTCTTGCCGACCGATTTCGCGGTGTCCGCGACGGCCTCTGCGGCATTGCTCAGGGTTTCCGTCACCCCGTTGCCGTTACTCATGGTGGTGTCCTCGTCAGAGTCTTGGTTACGGGCACGACGCCCGTGGTGCGGAATGTAGCGCGAAGTGGGTGTGTTGCGAGTATTCGGCAGGCGGAAGAAGTCAAGAGCGCCCCCTCCCCGGCCCTCCCCCGCTTTGCGGAGGAGGGAGATGTGCGGGGGGTCAGAACTTGCCGTAGTAGCCTTCCTTGAGCGCGTCGAACAGGTTGGCGGCGGTGTGCATTTCGCCGTCGTATTCGATCTGTTCGTTGCCCTTGACCTCGATCACGTTGCCGTCTTCCAGCTCGAAGCGGTAGGTGGTGTTTTCAAGGTCGGCTTCCTTCACCAGCACGCCCTGGAAGGCGGCGGGGTTGAAGCGGAAGGTGGTGCAGCCCTTCAGGCCCTGCTTGTAGGCGTAGGTGTAGATGTCCTTGAAGTCCTCGTACGGGTAGTCCGTGGGGACGTTCGCGGTCTTGGAGATCGAGCTGTCCACCCACTTCTGCGCGGCGGCCTGCACGTCCACGTGTTCCTTGGGCGTGATGTCGTCGGCGGCGATGAAGTAGTCGGGCAGGCGGGCGTCGTCATCCTCGGCGAAGGGCATGGCCTTGGGGTTGACCAGCTCGCGGTAGGCCAGCAGTTCGTACGACCACACGTCCACCTTTTCCTTGGACTTCTTGCCTTCGCGGATCACGTTGCGGCTGTAGTGGTGGGCGAACGACGGTTCGATGCCGTTGGAGGCGTTGTTGGCCAGCGACAACGAGATGGTGCCGGTGGGCGCGATGGAGCTGTGGTGGGTGAAGCGCGCGCCGGTCTCGGCCAGGTTGTCCACCAGCTCGGGTGCCACGCTGGCCACCTGCTGCATGTAGCGGCTGTAGCGCGCGTGCAGCACCTTGCCGGGGATCTCCTGGCCCAGCTTCCAGCCGTCGGCCGCCATTTCCGGGCGCTTGCGCAGCATCTCGGCGGTCACGGTGAAGCGCTCTTCCATGATCGGCGCCGGGCCCTTCTCCTGCGCCAGCGCCAGGCCGGTTTCCCAGCCGGCGACGGCCATCTCGCGGGCGATGCGCTCGGTGAACTCGCACGAGTCCTTCGAGCCGTACTTCATCTGCAGCATGGTCACGGTGCTGCCCAGGCCCAGGAAGCCCATGCCGTGGCGGCGCTTGCGCATGATTTCGTCGCGCTGCTGCTGCAACGGCAGGCCGTTCACTTCCACCACGTTGTCGAGCATGCGGGTGAACACGCGCACCACTTCCTTGTATTCCTCCCAGTCGAACGTGGCCTGGTCGGTGAAGGGGTTGCGCACGAACTTGGTCAGGTTGACCGAGCCCAGCAGGCAGGCGCCGTAGGGCGGCAGCGGCTGTTCGCCGCAGGGGTTGGTGGCGCGGATGTTCTCGCACCACCAGTTGTTGTTCATCTCGTTGACCTTGTCGATCAGGATGAAGCCGGGCTCGGCGTAGTCGTAGGTGGACACCATGATCATGTCCCACAGGTGCCGCGCCTTGATGTGGCCGTAGATCTTGCAGGCGACCAGGCCGTCGTCGCGGACGATGTAGCCCTTGTGCTGCGGCCAGTCGCGCCAGACCACCTGGGAGGCAGAGGACAGGTCGATGTCGCCGGTCTCCTTGTCGCTGACCGGGAACACCAGCGGCCAGTCGGCGTCTTCGTCCACGGCCTGCATGAAGCCGTCGGTGATCAGCAGCGACAGGTTGAACTGGCGCAGGCGGCCGTCCTCGCGCTTGGCGCGGATGAAGTCCTTCACGTCGGGGTGGCTGACGTCGAACGTGCCCATCTGCGCGCCGCGGCGGCCACCGGCGGAGCTGACGGTGAAGCACATCTTGTCGTAGATATCCATGAAGGACATCGGGCCCGAGGTATACGCGCCGGCGCCTGCGACGAACGCACCGCGCGGGCGCAGCGTGCTGAACTCGTAACCGATGCCGCAGCCGGCCTTCAGCGTCAGGCCCGCTTCGTGGACCTTGTCGAGGATGCCGTCCATCGAGTCGGTGATGGTGCCCGACACGGTGCAGTTGATGGTGCTGGTGGCGGGCTTGTGCGCCAGCGCGCCGGCGTTGGAGGTGATGCGGCCGGCGGGGATGGCGCCGCGGCGCAGCGCCCACAGGAACCGCTCGTTCCAGTACTTCTGCTTGTCGGGCGTGGGCTCTGCCTCGGCCAGGGCCTTGGCCACGCGCTGGTAGGTGCCGTCGATGTCGGCGTCCACCGCGTCGCCCGACTTGGTCTTCAGGCGGTACTTCTTGTCCCAGATGTCCTGCGATGCGGGCTGCATCGGGATCTCCTGTTCGCTGCGCTGCTTCACTGCCTCCAGCCGAACCGTACTCATGTCGCTGTGTTACTCCCTGTTGCCGGACGGGGTGCTTGCCCCGGCCTGTTGTTCTTGTGAGCCCCACCGCGCCCGGATGGTCCGGAACGCCGACGGGATGACGCCAACAGCGTCGCCGTGGACGCTGCCTCTCGATATGTTGTGGTGCCGTGTGCTGCCGGTTGCCGCTCCCATTCGCGTGCCGTTCCCCATCGGTCGCGCGCCCTTCGGCGGGAAAATGGCTGGAATCCGCCCGACCGCTGCGAATTTCCGCCAATCCCCAACCACTTGGGCTTGGCCTACCTCGCCAACCCCAAGATGTAGTGGCGGGACGGAGGGCCACGCTACGCCCCGTTCCAGCGGAAGTCAACAGCGAAACCGCGGTTTGCGGCCACCTGCCGCAATGCTGCGGTGCACATCCGCCAATGCGCCGCCGCAGCCGTCCATTCAGGTTCGGCCCACCGTCGCGCAGGCATTGTGGACGGGCCGGTGGCGACGCTTTCGCGCCCTTGCGTCATCGGCAACAGACGCCAGATTCAGCCAGCCTCGCGACACTGTCGTGTCCCCCCTACCACCAGACAAGCACCCGCCGAGCCGACCCATGCGCGCTGCCCCGACCCTCCTCGCCCTCGTCCTTGCCGCCGCCTTCGGCGGGTTCGCCGCCACCGCCATGCGCGACGTGCTGCAACAGCCGGCGCAGGCCGAGCCTGCCGCGCCCGCCACGGTGCGCACCCTGGCCGCGCTGCCGACCGCGGTGGACGGCCAGCCGCTGCCGTCGCTGGCACCGATGCTGCAGCGGGTCACGCCGTCGGTGGTCAGCGTGCACACCAAGCAACGGGTGCGGGTGAACACGCCGTTCGGCAACGACCCGTTCTTCCGGCGCATGTTCGGCATCCCCGAGGAGCGCATCGCCGAGTCGCTGGGCTCGGGCGTGATCGTGGACGCGGCGCAGGGCTACATCCTCACCAACCACCACGTGATCGAGGGCGCCGACGACGTATCCATCACGCTGTCCGACGGCCGTACGCTGACCGCGGAGTTCATCGGCTCCGACCCGGACACCGACGTGGCGCTGATGAAGATCCCGTCCGAACGCCTGAGCGCGATCCCGCTGGCCGATGCCAGCGCGCTGCAGCCGGGCGATTTCGTGGTGGCGGTGGGCAACCCGTTCGGCTTCAGCCAGACGGTGACTTCCGGCATCGTGTCCGCGGTGGGCCGCAGCAACGTGCCGGGCGTGGGCTTCCAGAACTTCATCCAGACCGACGCCTCGATCAACCCGGGCAACTCCGGCGGCGCGCTGGTCAACCTGCGCGGCGAACTGGTGGGCATCAACACCGCCAGCTTCAACACCCGCGGCAGCATGGCCGGCAACATCGGCCTGGGCTTCGCCATCCCCATCGACCTGGCGCGCAACGTGATGCAGCAGTTGCTGGATACCGGCGAAGTGCGCCGCGGCACCCTGGGCGTGGACACGCAGACGGTGGACGCGCGCATCGCCGAAGGCCTGGGCCTGCCGGCGACCACGCGCGGAGCGGTGGTGACGCGCGTGTACGGCGGCGGCGCCCAGTCGGGCCTGCGCACCGGCGACGTGGTCACCGCGGCCAACGGCCAGCGCATCGACAGCAGCGACGCGCTGCGCAACTTCCAGGGCCTGCAGCCGCTGGACAGCGCGGTGACGCTGGACGTGCTGCGCAACGGCGAGAACACCCGCGTCACCACGCGCCTGCGCGCGCTGCCGCGCGACGGCGCCAGCTACGACGCGCGCCTCACCGGCGCCACCTTCGCCGACCTGCCCGAGGCGCTGCGCCGGCAGAACCCGCGTGCGCGCGGCGTGCTGGTCGAGCGCGTGGCCGCCGACAGCCGCGCGTACCGCAGCGGACTGCGCGAGGGCGACCTGATCGTCGCCGCCAACAGCGGCGAATTCCGCGACCTGGCAGGCTTCCGCGATACAGTGGTGGAAGAGCCGCGACAGCTCGTCCTGCAGGTTTCACGTCGCGGACGCATCGGCAACCTCATCATGGAGTGACCGCAGCGCGGTTTCTGCCTCCACGCGACACACCACGCATCCCAAGACAGGAGATCGACGATGAGCCCCACCTCCACCGAAAACCTCAAGGCCGACCTGAGCGAAGCCGGCACCCACCTGAAGCAGGCCGCCAGCGACGCGGGCGTCGCGCTGAAGAACGCCGCCGGTGTCGCCGCCGACGAACTCAAGGTGGGCCGAGCCAACGTCAAGGCCGACCTGGCCGACTCCGCGCTGGCCGGCATTGCCGCGCTGGAAGACGGTGGTGCCGCCGCCAAGGAGCAGGTGGACGCGCTGATGGACAAGGGCCGCGACCTGATCGACAGCGCCGCCGACCTGATCCGCGAGCGCCCCATCGCCTCGTTCGGCGTGGCGTTTGCCGTCGGCTTCGTCATCGCCAAGCTCGCCCGCAGCTCGAAGTAAGCGACGCTGCGGGACGTGACCGGGGAGACACCACCCACCAGCACCGGCGCGCAGGCGCACGACGACGCCGGCACGCGCAAGCCTGCCAGCTTCGACGAGAGCGTGCGCGCGATCGGCGCGGAAGGCCGGGCCACGCTGGACTCGGCGCTCGACACCGGCCGCGCGTTGCGGCGGCTGGCATCGGCGGATTTTGCGCTGGCGCGCAGCGCGCTGGGCCGTGGCCTGGCGTGGACCGCCGTGGCCGTGGTGTTCGGCGCGTCGGCCTGGCTGCTGCTGATGGGCGCGATGATCGCGTTGATGCAGGCGTTCGGCTTCTCGTGGCTGGCATCGATCTCGTCGGCGGCTTTCATCAGCCTCGCGGTGGCTGGGCTTGCGGCGTGGCGCGTGTCGGTGTTCTTCGACATGGCCGGCATGCACGCCACGCGTCGCGCGCTGTCGCAGCTGGGGCTGTTCAACGAGGCCGGCGAAGACGACGAGGACGACGGTGCCGCACCCGTCGCGACCGGCACCACCGGCAAGGGAGCGGCATGAACTTCGAAGGCTTGAGAAGCCGCGTCGAGCGCGCCGAGGTGCTGTTCCATGGCCGCATCGAGCAGGTGCGCTGCCACCGCGCGCGACTCGACAGCAACGTGCGCCAGGCGATCACGCCCGGCCGCATCCTGGTCGCCGGTTTGCTGGGCGGTTTCCTGGTGGCGCGGGCGCGCCCGATGCGCTCGATCCGCGCGGTGTCCGCGACCAAGTGGATCCAGCTGGCCAGCAGCCTGTCCGGGCTGATGGCTTCGCTGAAGGCCGCCTACGCGGCGGAAACCGCGGAAACCGCCGCGGAAGAAGCCGGGCATGCGGCGGATACCGCCGAGGCGGTGGCCGAGGAAACCGGCGTTGCTGCGGGCGCAACGGCATCGCCCGCCACCGCGACGGAGCCGCCAGCGCCGCGCGCGGTGTCCGATGCACGGCGGCGGCCGGATGCGCCGTTCGAGCGCGAGCCGCGCCCGGCAGAAGCCGCGACCGAACTGTCCGAACCCGAGCGCTGACCCGAGCGGCGACCATCACCCGGCCGTGGCACGGCGCGGCGACATAATCGCGGACTTTCCGGACCAGGGCCGCCATGGGCAGCGACGTTCCCCCCATTCCCGTGCCAGCGCCGGCATCGATGCCGGCCACGCCCGACGCCACGCAGCCGCGGCCGCGCGCCTCGATGGCGGTACTGGTCCTTGCCGTGCTGGCCGTCGGCTTCACCCTCTGGGCTGCGCAAGGCGTGCTGCTGCCGGTGCTGCTGGCGATGTTCTTCGCGCTGGTGGGCAATCCGCTGATCCGGCTGCTGCGCAAGGCCTACATCCCGCGTTTCATCGGTGCGCTGGCGGTGCTGAGCGGCGGACTGGCGGCCGCCATCCTGCTCGGCCAGCAGATGCTGCCACCGGCGATGGACTGGGCCAGCGAAGCGCCGCGACAGATGCGCCAGCTGGCGCCGAAGCTGCAACAGATCACGCGCCCTGTGCAGGAAGCCAACAAGGCCGCCGAGAGCCTGGCGCGCGCCGCCGGCGGCGAGACCGGCCGCCAGCCGCAGGTGGTGCGCACCGCGCAGGACGATCCCTACCGCATGCTGGCGCGCACGCCGCGCCTGGTGGCGGCGGCACTGGCGGTGGTGCTGCTGACGTTCTTCTTCATGGTCTACGGCGAGAAGCTGCAGCGCAGCGCCATCGCCCTGCTGCCCGGGCGCCAGCAGCAGAAATTCACCGTCGACATCCTGCAGCGCATCGAGCGCGAGGTGTCGCGCTACGTGCTGACGATCACCCTGATCAACGTCGGCCTGGGCCTGGCGTTCGCGGGCGTGCTGGCATGGCTGGGGTTCGCGCCGAACGAGGCCCTGCTGTGGGGCACGATGGTGGCCCTGCTCAATTACGCGCCGTACGTGGGCCCGCTGATGGGCTGGATCGTGATCCTGCTGGTGGGCTTCGTCACCTTCGACGATCCGCTGCAGGCGCTGCTGCCCGCCGCGGCCTACATCGTGCTGCAGACCATCGAGGGCCAGCTGCTGACGCCGATCATCCTCGGCAAGCGCATGGCGCTGTCGCCGCTGGTGCTGATCCTGGCGCTGATGCTGTTCGGCTGGCTGTGGGGGATCATCGGCCTGCTGCTCGCGGTGCCGCTGCTGGTCTGCGTGAAGCTGGTGCTGGCACGCGTGGAAGGCATGGAAGGCTGGGCGCGGCTGCTGGAGTGATCCGGGGCGGCGGCTGCCGATGGCGGGCCGGGGCCCGCCCTACAATGGCGCGATGCGGTTCCCCGTGCGCGCGATCACCCTCGACCTCGACGACACGCTGTGGCCGTTCGCGCCGATCGGCGAACGCATCGAGCGGGTGCTGGATGCGTGGATGCGCATGCACAGTCCCGCCACCGCGGCTGCGTTCCCGCCCGAGGCGATGCGCGCATTACGCGAAAGGACCACGATGCGAACCTCGACCACGAGCTGAGTGCCGTTTCGTGCGACCGCAATGGATTGCGCGACATTTGCTATGGTGCATGCACGGGCGCAGTTAGGCACCCGATAAGGAGCACGACCATGCCATGGATGCGGGCATTGCTGGTGTTGTTGTTGGCCGCCCACCTCGGCGGCTGTTGGGCGGCTACGCCGGAGCCGGCGCGGCAATCGCGTTACTCGGTCACCCTCGCCTCCTCGTTCCCCGACCCCAAGGCACAGGCGCTGGCGGTGGCCGCCGAGCGCGGCGATGCCGACGAGGTACGCCGCTGGATGCGCGACGAGGGCGTCAACCCGGACGTGATCTTCGCGGATGAAGATGGCTTTCCGCTGCTGGCCTGGCCGATCTACGCCAGGAGTCCGGAAGGGCTGCGCGCGATGCTGGAGAACGGCGCCGATCCCAACGTGGCACGGCCCTATCCGCACGAGGAAGGACGCACGCAAACCAACCATTCCAACGCCATGGTCTGGGCCGCCGAGCAGCACGATCCGGTGTACCTGCAACTGCTGTTGGCCCACGGCGGCGATCCCGATACCCGCAGCGCCAACAACGAGGCATTGCTGTATCACGCCTTCATCAAGCAGAACCAGTGGCAGAACGTGCAGGTGCTGGTGGAGGGCGGCGCGGATGTGAATATCGATGCTGGGGGGATGGGTACGATTCTGAGTACGTATGCGGGTCGCGGCGGGTTCGAGATGGCGCACTGGTTGCTGCAACGCGGTGCAGACCCGATGCTTGACTACATCATGGGAGAACCTGTTCGCCGCACCGACTCCCATGCCATCGAAGCCATTTACTGGCACCCGGGCAACCCCGACGATCCGAGTTGGCAACACAAATGCCAGCAATGGCTGCTGTCGCACGGCCATCAGCGCCCGCCAATGCCGGAACACTATCGCCGGATGCGCCAGACCTTCGGCTTCCCGACCGACGAAGCCGACATTCCTCTGCCCGAACCTGCGGCTGACGTGCAAGGAGACGCACGATGACCGAGCGCCATCGCTCGCAACAGGTGTTGTTGCAATTGCTGCGCGACAGCGGCGATTGCGCGACATTTGCTATGGTGCATGCACGGGCGCAGTTAGGCACCCGATAAGGAGCACGACCATGCCATGGATGCGGGCATTGCTGGTGTTGTTGTTGGCCGCCCACCTCGGCGGCTGTTGGGCGGCCACGCCGGAGCCGGCGCGGCAATCGCGTTACTCGGTCACCCTCGCCTCCTCGTTCCCCGACCCCAAGGCACAGGCGCTGGCGATGGCCGCCGAGCGCGGCGATGCCGACGAGGTACGCCGCTGGATGCGCGACGAGGGCGTCAACCCGGACGTGATCTTCGCGGATGAAGATGGTTTTCCGCTGCTGGCCTGGCCGATCTACGCCAGGAGTCCGGAAGGGCTGCGCGCGATGCTGGAGAACGGCGCCGATCCCAACGTGGCACGGCCCTATCCGCACGAGGAAGGACGCACGCAAACCAACCATTCCAACGCCATGGTCTGGGCCGCCGAGCAGCACGACCCGGTGTACCTGCAACTGCTGCTGGCCCACGGCGGCGATCCCGATACCCGCAGCGCCAACAACGAGGCGCTGCTGTATCACGCCTTCATCAAGCAGAACCAGTGGCAAAACGTGCAGGTGCTTGTGGAGGGTGGCGCGGATGTGAATATCGATGCTGGGGGGATGGGTACGATTCTGGGCACTTATGCCGCGCGCGGCGGGTTCGAGATGGCGTACTGGCTGCTGCAACACGGTGCCGACCCGACGCTGGAATATCACTTCGGGAAGCCTATGCGCATGGCCGACTCGCGCTCAATCAAGGCCATCTACTGGCACCCGGGCAACCCCGACGACCCCAGTTGGCAGCGCAAGTGTCAGCAATGGCTGCTGGCGCACGGCCACCCACGCCCGCCAATGCCAATCCAGTATCGGGAGATGCGTGAGACCTTCGGCTTTCCGACCGAGGCAGTCGACATTCCGCTGCCCGAACCTGCGACTGACGTGCAAGGAGACGCACGATGACCGAGCGCCATCGCTCGCAACAAGCATTACTGCAGTCGCTGCGCGACAGCGGTGACCCGGCGCTGGTGCAACGTGCCGAGGCGCTGCAGCAGCAGTACCACGACTTCGAGAAGGCATTGCTGGCCGACGATGTCTACGACGCAGCCAAGGGCGAAGGTCGTCCGCCGGTCGGTTGGCGACGGGGGAGCGACGACCTGCCAGCGTTGCGTGCAGCCTTCCCGGGGCTGCCCGCGAGCGACGAGCGATTGATGGCGTTGCTCAAACCCAAAGAGTCCGGCTTCCGCGCCGAGATCTACCTGCCCGACCCTGCCGTACTGGGCCCTGGCCACAAGCCCACCCTCGTGTTCAAGGGTTCTTCCGGCCAGGTGCGTGGGCCCGACGGCACGCTGCGCGACACCACGGCCGAGGATTTCATTGCCAACAATTTTCCGCAATCGGTCGGCCTGCGCACCGACTACTACGACCGTGCGATGGAATTGGCAGTGGCACTCCGCGAGAGTCCACGACAATTCGACCTTGCCGGCCACAGCCTTGCCGGCGGCATGGCCTCGGCGGCATCGGCGGTCACCGGCATGCGCGCCACGACCTTCAACGCCGCCGGCCTGCATCCGGTGACCGCCCCCGACTACGCCCGGCGCCACGGCCTGGCGCTGTACGACACCGACCGCACCGTCACCGCCTACCAGGTGCGCGGCGAACTGCTCAACGACGGCGTGCAGGACAACCTTCGCAACCTGGGCGCCATCCGCCAGGCGCAGTTGGGCGCGGTGCTGAAGGAGACCGCCACCCTGCTGCACGAAGTGCCGCAGGGCCGGATGCTGCTGGAGAACGCACTGCATAGGACGCTCCCTCGACACGCACACGATTCGGCCAACGCATTCGTCGAACACCTTGCCACCCGGAATGCCGCGCAACTGGTGCGGGAGCTGCCGCTGGCCGCAGGACGGCAACAACCCCCGCTGGCGCCGATGACCGAGCGCGACGGCGAACTGGTGCAACGCCTGCATGCACAATCGCTGCGGGAGTTGTCCCCGCTGGCCCGCCCGGTGATGAACGCCGTGCACGCAGCGGCGGCGGGCGCGCGGTTTGGGCGGGAAGGCGGCGAAGCGGTGGCGGCCACCGGCAGGATCGCCGAACAGGCGCTAGGCGTGTCCGGCAGCATCGTCGCCGGCACCACCCGGCGCGCCGGCGACCTGTCGGCGCAGGCGACACAGGGCGCGGGCGCAGTGGCGGACGCTGCGATCCGGCAATCCGGAGACACCCTGGCGCGTGGCCGCGAGACCATCGGCGTGATTGGTGCGCAGGTCGACCGGCTACAGGGCCAGGTACAGGGACTCGCCGCGGAGTTGGGCGCCGGCCTGCTGCGCAAGGTGGATGCCTGGACGCCCGGGGACAGGCTGGAAGCGATGGCCGGCAAGATCGAGCTGGCAGGCCAGCGGGCGGAACAGGCCAACCGGGAGGAAGCGGAGGCGGCACGTCGCGCTGGGCGCGAGGCTGCGGACGCGATCCGCGCTCGGGCCGATGCGGTGGCGGGTACGGTCGCGCAGCGGATCGCAGGCGCCGGCGAACTGACGCGCGGCCTGGTCACACGCGGCGGACAGTTGGCGGACGACGTGCTGGACGGGTCGGGCCGAGCCGCGACCGGCGCGGGCGCACGCGCCCCGGTGGCTGGCGCTGCGCTCGGCAGCACGGCCGCCGGCTCGGTCGCATTTGCCGTGCAGCACGCACCGAATACGTTCTCCGGCGCCCTCAACAGCCTCCGCACGACAACATTGGCGGCGCAGGCCCGGACGGCGGGCACGGAGGCGTTTGAACGCCATTTGATGACCGAAACCGTGGTGCCGAGCCTCAACCACAGGATCGCCGGCGAAGAACGGGCGGTGCGCGAGGGCTTGCGCGACCACGATGCGAAAACGACTGCACCGGGACTCGACGGCGCGGGCGCATCGGCCCGCCCCGCCTCGGAGGCCGGACAGTTCCTCGACCGCTTCATCGACGCGATCCAGCGAAAGGACCCCACCGCGCCATCCGTGCTGGTGGCCGACTACGCCAGGACGGACGGCATGCAGGCGTGGATGGCGCAAGGGCGCGAGGGCTACGCCTCCTGGCAACAGGAGCAGCAGCGGCAGGCCGCCGAAGCGGAACTGGCGCAACGGCAGCAGGCATCGCAGGGATTCGCGCGGACGATGTGACTTCATCGGCCGGCAACGACGGCACGCAACCTCAGGACGGGAGCACGGAAGATGCAAGGAAGCGACTGGCAGCGACAGCTTCGGGACGTGTTGGCGGGACAGGAAAAGCTCATGGCACAGACGGCAGTGCTGTTGCAGTACCAGCAGGAACAGCACCAGGCCAGCCTGGCGCAACTGCGCCATGCCGGTACGGCGCTCAGCGAAGGCTCGCAATCACTGGCGCGCGCGCTCGTGGACACGATCGAGGCACAGGGCCGGCAGGCACTTCACGACGGCCTGGGCGATGCCGTCGGGCGTTTCAGGCAGCAGATGGACGGCAGCCTCGCGCACACGAGGGACGTGCTGGCGACCCTGGCCAAAGGTACGGAGCGCGCGTCCGCCGTGCAAACGTCGCTGGTCTGGAAGAGCCTGGTTGCGCTGTTGATCGGCTCGGTGCTGGCAGTGGCCGGCACTTGGTCGTACGCACGGGCGCAGCTCGGGCAGATCGAACGGCAACGCGTGGAGGCCCGGTACCTGGAAGCCTTCAACCGCGCCGACGTGGTGCTGTGCGGCGATGGCCTGTGCGCCAACATCGACCCTTCCGCCAAAGCGCACGGCGCCGACGGCAGGTACCGCCCGATCAGGGCGCGGTGACGGGCCTATGCCGCGGCCAGCCGGGAACCATTGGAACGAATCCGTCATCCCCGCGGGTTTCAACAGAGGAATGCCTGGTCAAGCGGGGATGACGGTTTGTACGCGGTGGCCAGGACCCTTTCCGCGACCGCGCCCGGGACACGCCCTACAATGCGCGCCGTGAGCTTCACCGTGCGCGCCATCACCCTCGACCTCGACGACACGCTGTGGCCGTTCGCGCCGATCGGCGAACGCATCGAGCGGGTGCTGGATGCGTGGATGCGCATGCACAGTCCCGCCACCGCGGCTGCGTTCCCGCCCGAGGCGATGCGCGCGCTGCGCGAGCGCGTGTGGCAGCAGAACCCGCAACTGGCCCACGACCTCAGCGCACTGCGGCGGATGACACTGGAAGCGGCGCTGCGCGACAGCGGCGGCGACCTCGCCCTGCTGGACGCCGCCTACGACGCGTTCTATGCCGAACGCAACCGCGTGGAGTTCTATCCCGACGCGCGCGAGGCGCTGGAACGCATCGCGCGCCGCGTGCCTGTTGCCGCGGTCAGCAACGGCAACGCCGACCTCGACGCCATCGGCATCCGCCACCTGTTCGCGCTGCAGCTGCATTCGCGCGAGCACGGCGCGGCGAAACCCGAGGCCAGCATCTTCCTGGCCGCATGCGCCGGGCTGCGATGCGCGCCCGGCGAGGTGCTGCACGTGGGCGACCACGTCGACGCCGACGTGCGCGGCGCGTCGCTGGCAGGCCTGCGCAGCTGCTGGATCAATCGCGTGGAGGCGATGTGGCCGCACGACGACCTCGCCCCCGACCTGCACTTCGACACGCTGGCCGGACTGGCCGACTGGCTGGAAGCCCACTGAAGTCCCGTCGTTCACCCGGTCGCGGGACGGCAGCGTCGTGCGGTGGCGCAGGCCCGATCGTCGCGAACTTCCTCGACGCAGGGCAGCGGTGTCGTCATTGTCGTGCTTTCCGCCGGGCGCGGCGGAGAACCGGGAGCGCCTGCCGTGGCCGCGCCGACCAGGCGGATATCGGGTCGCGACCCGGCGTGGCCGCGGCAGGCGCCCTCGGTGGCCGCGGGAATTGCCAGCGAAGCCTGAAGGTCGCGAGCCGAAGCGTCGTACCTCAGTCGCGCGACAAGCGGTACGCCAGCGGACGCCACGCGCGCGCGGCACGCATCGCCAGGTTGCCGGTCGTGCCCAGCGAGTACACGCCGGTGGCGATTTCCTCGCGGTCGGGCAGCAGCTCGCCCATGTGCCCATCCGCCGTGGACATGCTGTCGAAGCATCGCAACCGCGGCCAGGCGCCGGGAATCGCCTGCATCAGCAACCATTCGTTGAGGCGGCCCGGGCTGTAGCGGGCGTAGTCGGGCGCCCAGCCACTCTTGAACGCGTGCAGGGTGCCGCCAAGCCGGATGTTGCTGCTGGAGGCGATGGCTGCGCCGTCGAGCAGGAGCTCGCCGAAGACCAGGGCGCCGCTGTCGCGGAAGCGCGCGCACATGTCGCGGAAGAACGCCGCCTCGGCGTCGCTGGCAAGCATCGAGGTGCCGGCCTCGCGCTTCCAGCCCTGGTGCTCCAGGTGGAGGTGGGTTTCGACCGCATCGGCATCGGCCGCATCGCCGTGCAGCAGCCGGAACTCGACTTCACCCTGCTCGCGCAGGCGGCGCAGGCGACGCGCCAGGTCCTTGCGCAGCGACGACGGCAGGCGCGCATCGATCGCGTCGCCGTCGAGACGCCACACCGGCCGCTCGAACCCGGCGCGCGGGTGCCACTTGCCACCTGCGCGCGCCACCGAGTGCGACAGGCTCGCCGACAGTGGATCGTCCAAGGCCAGCTTGTCGAACGCGAGCCCGTGGTGGCTGTCGCGCGCGAACCGGACCAGGGCATCGGCGACGATGTCGTCGGCACCCCCACGCGCCAGCACGCCGGTGCGGAACGAATGCAGGGTCAGGAAGCTGCCCAGTCGCGGCAGCGGCGAGAACAGGTCCGCGGGCAGTTCGACCAGGCAGGCGACGCCCAGCAGCCTTGCAGCAGGCCCGCGGCCATCGAACACGCGGAGCACATGGGGCCGGGCCTCCGGCGCCAGCCATTGCGCGGCCGGAAGCACGAACTCCGGCATTACGAACGGGCTCGACCACGGTGCGTCGTGCCCAAGCCCACTCCACTCGGAAACTTCCTGCGCGGTCAGGCCGTCCAGCGGCCCCCAGCGCGTCACGACATCCATCAGGCCACGGCTTATACGGCTTCCCCTGCCTGTTTCAACGCAAACCGCAGGCGGATCGGGCCAACGCCTTGCGCCATGCCGCGACCGTCCGGCCGCAGGAGGCGTCGCAAGCGCACGTGCTGGTGAGACCCACCATCGTCCGCATCCGCCCCCGTTTCGCGTTGAACATGGACCGCAACGCACACGATGCTCGGCACGCCCCCGCCCGCAAGGACGATCGATTTGCCCACCACTGCCGGGGCTGGCCCCCGACCCACCGGTTGCAACCTCGCCAGGCCTCGATCGTGGACGCCCGGCCGTGGCCGTGGCGACGTGCCTGCCGGGAGCATGCAATGACTGCGCCCGCCTACACCGTCTCGTCCGCCGACGTGGTCGCCGAACGGGAGACCGCGCTGGCGGTCTGGCACGGCAGCCTGGGCGACGGCAGGCGCATGCCGGCCAAGTACGACTGGTTCTACCTCGGCAACCCCGACGGGATGCCGATGCTCGCCCTGCTGCACCATCGCGACGGGGGGCCACCGGTGGGCGCAGTGGCCGCCGGCCAGCGCCGCATGCAATGGCGCGGCGCGCCGATCCGCGCCGGGTTGATGGTGGATTTCGCCGTGGACGCAGGCCATCGCTCGCTGGGTCCGGCGCTGGTGCTGCAGCGCCAGGCGATCCGGCTGGCGCTCGAGCAGGCCGAGGTGCTGTACGCATTCCCCAACGAACGCGCCGCGCCGGTCTACCAGCGGGCAGGCTACCGCCATGCCGGCGATGCGGTGCGCCATGCCCGCGTGGTCCACTACGGCCGCTACCTGGCGCGCCACCTCCCGCGCGCGCTGGCCGCGGTGGCAGGCGCCGCACTGTCGCTGGTGGATGGGCCGCACCTGCGCTGGAGCGCCCGCGGCCTCTACGCCACGTGGAGCGATCGTGCCATCGACGAGATGGATGCCTTGTGGCAAGGCAGCGCGCGCGGCGACGGCCTGCTCACGGTGCGCGATACCGCGTACCTGCGCTGGCGCTTCGACCGGAACCCGCTGGTGCGGACGCGCTATCTGCTGCTGCGCGACCGCGCGGGTCGGCTGCGGGCCTGGTTCGCGTGCCGGCGCGAAGAGGATGCCGGCATCCTCACCGTGCAGGACTTCTGGTCGGACGATGCCATCGCCGGCCTGTCGCAGCCCCGCGCGGCCGCGCTGTTGCGTGCGGCGCGGGAAGCGGATGCGACCGTGGTCTGGGTGGAACTGGCCGGCATGCTGCCGCGGGCGGGCTGGCGCGCGGCCGGGTTCCGCGAACGCAGTCGCCGGCCAGTATTCATGCACGCCACGGCCATCGACGGCGATGCGCTGGCGGCGCGCTTCCATCTCACCGGCGGCGACGAGGACGAATAGCGCTGCGTGTGCCTCGCGTGCCGACTGCGGCACACTAGGGGCATGACCAATTCCTTTCCCAGCGGCTTCTGCGCCGCCAGCGACAACGCCCTTCCCGTCCACTTCGTCTCCACGGCCGACCTGCCGGCCTGGCGCGCGCAACAGCCGACGAGCACGCAGGCATGGCTTGAAGCGCAGGCCTTCACCGCATCCGCCGGCAGCGCCGTGCTGCTGCCGGGCGACGATGGCATCGGCGGCGCGGTGGTCGGCATCGGCGATCCGCTGGACGCGTACGCCTATGCGCATGCGCCGTCCGCGCTGCCGGTCGGCGACTGGCGCGTTGCCAGCGCGCACGACGCCGACACGTGGCGCGCGCTGCAACTGGGCTGGGGCCTGGGGGCCTACCGCTTCACCCGCTACAAGGCCGCGCCACGCGCACCCGCGCGCCTGGCCGTGGAGGCGCTGGATGCCGAGGCCGCCGACCTGCTGGCCGCCTGCGTGCGCGTGCGCGACCTGGTCAACACCCCGACCGAGCACATGGGGCCGGAGGAACTGGAAGCCGTCGCCCGCGGCATCGCGCAGGCGCATGGCGCCACGTTCGAGAGCATCGTCGGCGAGGAGCTGCTGGCGAAGAACTTCCCCGCGATCCATGCCGTGGGCCGCGCCTCGCATCGCGCGCCACGATTGATCAGGCTGCACTGGGGCGATGCGACGCATCCGCACGTGGTGCTGGTGGGCAAGGGCGTGTGCTTCGACACCGGCGGCCTGGACGTGAAGCCCGCCGATGGCATGCGCAACATGAAGAAGGACATGGGCGGCGCCGCGCACGCGATCGCGCTGGCCGAACTGGTGATGGCACGCAAGCTGCCGCTGCGCATCACCCTGCTGGTACCCGCGGTGGAGAACGCGCTGGGCCCGGACGCCTACCGCCCCGGCGATGTCATCGCCACGCGCAAGGGCACCAGCGTGGAGATCGACAACACCGACGCCGAAGGCCGCGTGGTGCTGTGCGATGCGCTGGCGCTGGCGTCGGAACTGTCGCCGCACACCATCCTCGATTTCGCCACCCTCACCGGCGCCGCGCGCATCGCGCTGGGGCCCGACCTGCCAGCGCTGTTCGCCAACGACGACGCACTGGCGCAGGCGTGGATCAGCGCCGGCGAACGCGAACGCGACCCGGTCTGGCGCATGCCGCTGTGGCGCCCGTACCTGCGCTACCTGACCAGCAACGTCGCCGACATCGCCAACGCGGGTTCGCGCATGGCCGGCGCGGTCACCGCCGCGCTGTACCTCGAACGCTTCGTGCCCGAGGCCACGCCATGGGCGCACCTGGACGTGTACGCCTGGAACGACAGCGCACGCCCCGGCCGCCCCGCGGGCGGCGAAGCACTGGCGTTGCGCTCGGCCTACGCGATGCTCAAGGCGCGCTACCCGGGCTGATCGCGCCAATCAGCGCAGCCAGCCGCGCGCCGCGGACTTGCGTGCGTACAGCCAGAGCAGCCCCCCGATCAGCACCAGCACGATCGGGAACACCGCGCCGCGCACGCCGGTCAACGCCCACACCGGCGTCGCCGCGTACATCGCGGCGAACAGCACCGCGATCCCCAGCAGCGACAGCAGCAGCACCGGCACCGCCCAGCGCCTGCGCAGCAGCAGGCCCAGCGCACCGAGCACGCCGCCCAGCGTGCCGATGCCGAAGGGCACGAAGGTCCAGTGCGGACGCGCCAGCGTGACCTGCCGCTGCGCATCGGGCAGCGCGGCCAGCGCTTCGGGCGTCATCGCCAGGTTCTGCCAGAACATCCACGCGCCGAGCAGGTTCCACAGCAGTGCCAGCACGGCCACCACCCAGAACCATGGCGGGGGCTTCACGGACTGCATGCCGGTTCAGCGCAGCCAGCCACGCGCCGACGCACGGCGCGCGTACCAGAACAGGAACGCCGCGATGCCGACGATCAGCAGGCTCATCGGCAGTCCCGAGGCGCCGGATGCCTGCCACGCCGGGGTGACCACGTAGATCGCGATCATCTGCACCAGCACCGCCGCCAGCGAGATCACCAGCAACGGCAGCGCCCAGCGCCTGCGCAGCAGCAGGCCCAACGATCCAAGCGCACCGCCGAACACGGCCAGCCCGTAGAAGATCGCCAGCCACGACGGCATGGCCTCGTACACCACGCGCTGTTCGTCCGGCAACGCGGCGATCTGTTCCGGCGTCATCCGCGTCTGCAGGAAGAACATCGTCACGCCGGTGAGGTTCCACAGCAGCGCCAGCACCGACACCACGCGGAATGAAACAGGAACGTTGGTCGTCATTGGAATCCTCCCGGGCCCATCGCAGGTGGCGCAAGCCTACGCCTGCGGCGGCGCGTGGGGTAGATGGGAAGCAACCGGGCGAGGTGGGAATGGCGGGCCCGGGCCCGCCCTACAGCCAGCCCTTCTCACGCGCGAGGCGGTAGGCCTCGATGCGGTTGCCCACGCCCAGCTTGCCGATGGCCTCGGACAGGTAGTTGCGCACGGTGCCATGCGAAAGGTTGAGCTGCGCGGCGATCTCCTGCGCGCCCATGCCCTCGCCCGCCAGCCGCAGCACCTTGCGCTCGCGGTCGCTCAGCGGGTCGGCCTCGCCCCAGGCTTCCAGCGCCAGCTGCGGGTCGATGGCGCGGCCACCGCGATGCACCTGGCGCAGGGCATCGGCCAGCTGTTCGGCCGGCGCATCCTTGAGCAGGTAGCCCGACACGCCGGCGTCCAGCGCGCGGCGCAGGTAGCCGCCGCGCGCGAACGTGGTGACGATGACCACCTTCACCGGCAGTTCGTGGCGCTGGATGCGCTGCGCGAGTTCCAGCCCGGTCAGGCCCGGCATCTCGATGTCGGTCACCAGCACGTCGGGCCGCAGCCGCTGCAGGTCGCGCCAGGCGGTTTCGCCATCGGGCGCGGCGCCCAGCACCTCGATGTCGCTCTCCATGCCCAGCAGTGCCGCGAGCGCGCCGCGCAGCATCGCCTGGTCTTCGGCGATGAGGATGCGGATCACGACGTGCGGGCATGCAGGGACATGCGCGGCAAGTTACCAGATCGCCCGGCCGGCTAGTCTCCGGCACGCAGGCGAAGGGGCTTCTTGAGCGCTAGCGCCGGTTGGATACGCCTACGAAGGATGTGCGATGTCGTCGGGATTCGCCGGCAGAACGCCCGCGACGTCATCGTTGGCTGCCATCGGCACCCGGACCTCGAGTCTCGTGCCGCGCCCGTGGCTACTGTCCACGTGCAGCCGGCCACCGATGGCCTCGACGCGCTCGCGCATGCCGGACAGGCCGTTGCCGGGCACCATGGCGCCGCCACGGCCATCGTCGGCGATCCGCAGCACGGCCTCGCCACCTTCCACGCCGAAGTCGATGTGCGCATGCTGCGCGCGCGCGTGCCGCTGGATGTTGGTGGCGGCCTCGCGCACGGTCAGCGCCAGCACGCTTTCCACGCCGACCGGCAGCGCGCTGTCGCCGAACGACCTGTCCAGGCGATAGTCGAACGCGACGCCATCGGTCTCCAGCAGCAGTTTCGCCGAGGCCAGTTCCGCGGCGATGCCGGCCGCGCGGATGCCGCTGACCGCACGCCGTACCTGCGACAGCGCCTCGCGCGACACGCGGCTGACATCATCGATCTCGCGGCGCGCGGCCCGTGCGTCGCGTTCCAGCAGACGACCGGCCAGGTCCGCCTTCAACGCCACCATCGACAGCGTGTGGCCCAGCAGGTCGTGCAGGTCGCGGCCGATGCGCTCGCGTTCGGCCAGCCCCGCCAGGCGCCGCACTTCCTCGTGCGACAACTTCAGTGCGGCATCGCGCACGCTGTTGATGCGTTCCATCGCCACCACCACGCCGACCACCGCGGTGACCACCGGCATCCAGACGAAGGCCTGCCACGGATAGCCGATCCAGTACGCGTAGCCCACCAGCACGGCGTTGAGCAGCGCCAGCGTACCGAGGTAGTCGGTGATCGGGCGCCCCCTGCGCGGCTGCAGCAACACGCAGCCGAACACGAAATAACTCAGTCCGGACGGATACCAGGGCAACAGCACCAGGCATAGCGCGACCATCGCCAGCGCGCACCATCGCGCCCGGTGCGAAGGCGCCAACAGCGTCATTGCGTACAGCCCGAGGAACAGCGGGTACGACACCAGCGTCAACAGCGCCCAGCGCCAGGTGTAGCCATAGATGCCGCCCGACATCGATGGGGTGATGAAGACCCACACAGACCACGCCACGTGCACGACATCGGTCCACGGCGACCGCCCCAGGCGCAGCGTCTGCGCGGTGATCGAATCCGGCGCCGGCCTGAGCCAGCCCGGCCAACCCGGCCGCGTCATCGTGCCGCTCCGTCTTGATGGTTGTCGTGCATGCCCGCCCCCGGTTCGCCACTACGCCACGGCATGATGCGCTCAGCGCAGTTCGATCGCATCGATGAAGAACTCGAACGTCCCGTGCGGCTGCCCCGCGGTGAACGCGATGCCACGCACCTGCGACGGATCGCCGCCCTGGAACGCCGCCAGTGGCAGCCGCACCTCGGTCCATTCCGGCCCGGCCACGAAGGCCTGCACGCTGGGCATGGCCTGCGCCGAAGCGCCGGAAAACAACATCGCGCTGTAGCCGCGGCCATCGCCACGCACCTGGAACACCAGCTGGCGGCGAGAGGACAGGTCCATCGGTGCCATCGGCTGCGCCGCCGGGAACCACATCACGCCAGCCCACGGGAATGCGAAGCCCGGCCTGACCTCGCCCGCCACGCGCAGGGCGCCACCCGAGCCGGCGGCACCCCCCGCGACCAGGCCGTGTTCGACGACCGACGCGCCCCCCGCCATCTGGTCGGTGGTCGGCTGCCAGCTGCCGAAGTGCGCAGCGACCACACCGCCTTCGAAATCGCTGACCAGCGTGTCGGTGGGCACGGCTTCAGCGTGCGCCACGCCGTCACCCGCAACGCGCTCGACCCGGTGGCCGTTCTTCCACACGGCGGCGATCGCCCGCGTGGCGGTGATGTCCTGCAAGGGATCGCCGTCCACCAGTACCAGGTCCGCGCGCTGGCCGGTCGCGATATGCCCGCGATCGTCGATACCGAAGCGGCGCGCCGGCAACGAAGTGGCCGCGGCCAGCGCCTGCACCGGCGTCAGTCCTGCGCGCACCAGCAGTTCCAGTTCGTGGTGCAGGCTGGTGCCGTGCGCGGTGCCTGGGTTCGGGGCGTCGCTGCCGGCCAGGATGTCCACGCCCGCGGCATGCAGGCGACGCACGCTGTCGATGGCGCGCTGCAGGCGTTCCGGGTTCGGCCCGCCGAAGTCCGCTTCCAGCGTGCCGCGCTGTTCGGCGGTCAGCAGCGGTGCGATGCGCGCGTCCGCGGCCAATGCCTTGCCCTCGCCGCCGCCGGCGATGGAGGCCATGACCGACAGCGTCGGTACGAGGAACGCACCGCGTGCGCGCATGGCGTCGACGAAGGCGTCGTCGGCAACGGCATCGGTGAACACGTGCACCAGCCCGTCGGCACCGGCGTCGATGGCATCGCGCGCGGTCGCCAGGGTGGAGACATGGGCCACGGCGAGCCGCTGGCGCGCGTGGGCCGCGGCAACGGTGGCGCGCACCTGCGCGTCCGTCAACGTCGGCAGGCGGCGCGCGGACCCATAGGCGCTCAGGTCCTCGATGATCAGCTTGATGAAATCCGCGCCATCGTCGATGCGTTCGCCGATGAAGGCGTCGATGTCGGTGTCGGCATCGACCGTGGGCACCGGGAAGCCGTACTGGGTGCCGTGGCCGCCAGGCGCGGTGATCGCGTAGCCGGTGGCCCACAGGTCGGCGCGGCTGCCGTTGTCCCGCGAATCGCGCTCGGCGCGCAAGGCCGGAAGGCGTTCGGCCATGCCATGCATGTCCAGTGCGGAGGTCACGCCGAACCGTGCCATGTCGCGCTGCGCATCGCCCCAGGCATGCACGTGCGCGTCGAAGAAGCCGGGCAGCAGGGTCTTGCCGACGCCATCGACGACCGGCAGGCCCTCGGGCACGGCGATGTCCGCACCGACCGCCTCGACGCGGCCGTCGCGCACCACGACGGTGGCGACGCCGAGATCACGCTCGCCATCGAACACGCGCGCGCCGTGTACCACGAAGCCAGCGGGATCGGCGTCGGCGGAAGACGACGCCGGCGCAGGGGTGGTCATGGCCATCGCCAGGCCGAGGACCAGGCACAGGGTAGTGGCGGCGATCAGTTCAGGCCAACGCTTCATCATCAGGCTCCCGCCGTTCGGCTTCAAAGGGAATTCGAATCATCCTGGCCATACGTGACAGCGCAGGAGCGACGATCAACAGCGGTTTTTCTCGATGACACCGGACACCCCGTTCATTCCGCCGCCGACAGCCGCCGCTGCGCGAGCACCGCGAACACAACCGTGACCACCAGCAGCACCACGACATGCAGCCACAGCGGCTGCCCGGCATCGTGGCCCACGACCTTCAATGCCGCCTGCCCCAGGTGGTAGGCCGGCCACAGCGCCGCCAGTTTGCCGAAGATCGCAGGCAGCATCGTCAGCGGCAGCCACAGGCCGGACAGGAAGGCCATCGGCAGGTAGATGAGGTTGAGCACGGCCGGCGCGGCGTTGCCGCCGACCAGGGTGCCGATGTACAGGCCGATGGCGGCGAACGGCAGGCTGCCCAGCACGTTCACCACCAGCAGCAGCGCCCACTGCCCGGGCGACAGCCGCACCCCGGCAACGGCCACCGCCAGCAGCGCCAGCACCAGCGAGATCACCGCGCAGAACACCATCGCCATCGCCATCTTCGCCAGCAGCGGCGCACCGGTGGGCGTGGGCAGCGCGCGCTTGAGGCGCAGGAAGCCCTGCTCGCGGTCGATGGCGATGGTCACGCCGAAGCCGAACATCGCCGCGCCGACCACGCCGAACACGCCATAGGTCGCCAGCAGGTATTCGGCCGCGCCCGCATTGCCGCGGTTGAGCAGCACGCCGAACAGCACGTAGAAGAACGCCGGGAACGCGATGACCGGCACGCCGAAGGCTGGCTCGCGCAGCAGCCGCAGCAGCTCGCATTTCGCTTCCAGCACATAGCTGCGCCAGCGCGGCGCGGGCCGTGCCACCATCGAAGTCGTCATGCCGTCCATCACGTGGCCTCCCGGGTCGCTTTCTGCGTCAGCGCCAGGAAGGCATCGGCCAGTCCGGCGCGCTGGATCTCGAGTTCGTGCAGGTCGGCGTCGGCCGCCAGCAGCCTGCGCACCACCGGCTCGGCGACGTCGGCCACCACCCGCAGGTACTCGCCGTCGCGTTCCACCTCGCGCACCTGCGGCCACGCGGCCACCTCGTCCTCGGCCAGGGTGGTGATGCAGCGGATCCTGCGCAGCGACACGTGCGCGCGGATCTCGTGCACGGTGCCTTCGGCCACGCGCCGGCCCTGGTCGATCACCGCGACGCGATCCGACAGCGCCTCGGCTTCCTCCAGGTAATGCGTGGTCAGCAGCACCGCGGCGCCTTCGGCGACAAGGCCGCGGATCGCCTGCCACAGCGCCTGGCGCGCCTCGATGTCCAGCCCCGTGGTCGGCTCGTCGAGGAACAGCAGCGCGGGACGGCCGCAGATCGCCAGTGCGAACTGCACGCGCCGCTGCTGGCCGCCGGAAAGCTTGCCGTAGCGTCGACCGAGCAGTCCCTGCAGCCCCGCCATCGCGATGCATTCGTCGACGCTGCGCGGCCGTGGGTAATAGCTGCGCACCAGCGCCAGCAGTTCGCCGACCTGCAGCCGCTCCGGGATGTTCGCCGACTGCAGCATGGTGCCGACGCGCTGGCGCACGTGCAGCCGCGATGGCGACTGGCCGAATACCTCCACCGTGCCTGCGTCCGCGGACAGCAGGCCCAGCAACAGGCCGACGGCGGTGGTCTTGCCTGCCCCGTTCGCCCCCAGCAGCGCGGTCACCTGCCCCGTATGCAGCGTCAGGTCCAGGCCATCGAGCGCGGTGATCGCGCCGTAGCGCTTGCGAATGCCCTGCAGGCGCGCCAGTGGGACAGCATCACGGGTGGGGTGGGCAATCATCGGCGGAATCGGGTGGCGGACCATGGACTCATCCTCGCGCGGCCGCCTGCACCGTGACATTCGCCGCCGTCAGGCGAACGTCATGACAGTTGTCAGCGGCCGCGCCGCCCACGGCCGCCTAGGCTGTGCACCACGCGAAAGTGACTTCCGGCAACACCCCCGGCGCGCTGGATTGGTCACAATGGCCGCGAACCCCCGTCCTGTCCTTCGATGAATACCAACGCCGACCTGCTCAAGGAACTCCGCATCGACCGCTCGCCCGGCCCGCCGCCTTCGCGCAAGGGGCTGTGGATCGCGCTCGGCATCGCGGCCGCCATCGTGCTGCTGGCTGTTGTCGGCTGGCTGCTGTTCGGACGCGCACAGCCGGTGGCGGTGCAGACCGCGACCGCGGTGTCGCTGGCCGCCGGCAATGCCTCGACCTCGGTGCTCGACGCCAGCGGCTACGTGGTGGCACGGCGCATGGCCACGGTGTCGTCCAAGATCACCGGCCGCGTGCGCGAGGTCCTGATCGAGGAAGGCATGCGGGTGGAAGCCGGCCAGGTGATGGCCACGCTGGACCCGATCGACGCCGACGCCGCGCGCGAGCTCTCGCGTTCGCAGCTGGCCGCCGCGCGCAGCCAGGCCGACGGCGTGCGTGCACAGCTGACCGAGGCCGAATCCAACGCCTCTCGCCTGCGCTCGCTGGTCGACCAGCAGCTGGTGTCGCGCGCCCAGTACGAACAGGCCGTGGCCACGCGCGACTCGCTGCGCGCGCAGTTGTCGACCGCGCAGCGCAATGCGCAGGTCGCCTCCGATTCGCTGCGCATCTCCGACATCGGCGTGGACAACACCATCGTGCGCGCCCCGTTCGCCGGCGTGGTGATCGCCAAGGCCGCGCAGCCGGGCGAGATCGTGTCGCCACTGTCGGCCGGCGGCGGCTTCACCCGCACCGGCATCGGCACCATCGTCGACATGGATTCGCTGGAAGTGGAAGTGGACGTGGGCGAGTCGTACATCGGCCGGGTGCAGCCGAAGATGCCGGTCGAGGCCACGCTCAACTCCTACCCGGACTGGAAGATCCCCGCCGAGGTCATCGCCATCATCCCCACCGCCGACCGTGGCAAGGCCACCGTGAAGGTGCGCGTGGCACTGCGGGAAAAGGACGCGCGCATCGTGCCCGACATGGGCGTGACCGTGAGTTTCCTGGAGAAGGCGCCGGAACCCGACGCCGAACCGCGCCGCGGCGTGCGCGTACCGGCGACGGCGCTGGTGCAGCGCGACGGCGGCGACGCGGTGTTCGTGGTCGGCCGCGAGAACCGCGTCGAGCTGCGCAGGGTGCAGCCCGGCGATGCACTGGGCGAACAGCGCGAGGTGGTCTCGGGACTGGCGCCGGGCGAAACCGTGGTGCTGTCGCCGCCCGACGGGCTGGCCGACAGCGACGTGGTCGGCACCGGGACGAACTGAGTCAAGCGCCGCGGCGGGATGCCGTGGCGATGGATGCGATTCGCAAGGAAAGGTACCGGGTCCCGGCATGCGCCGGGATGACGGAAGTCCGTGTTTCCCTAGACGCACGCCACCGGGACGCTCCCGGCAACACATCACGCAACACATCACCAAGAGGCACGCCATGGCAACCCTGGTATCGATCCGCAACCTCACCAAGACCTACCAGCGCGGACCCGAGAAGGTCGAAGTGCTGCATGGTGTCGACCTCGACATCGAGGCCGGCGACTTCGTCGCGCTGATGGGCCCGTCCGGTTCCGGCAAGACCACCCTGCTCAACCTGATCGGCGGACTCGACTCGCCTACGTCGGGGCAGATCGACGTCGGCGGCCAGCGCATCGACCAGCTCGGCGGTGGCCAGCTCTCGCACTGGCGCAGCCAGAACGTCGGCTATGTGTTCCAGTTCTACAACCTGATGCCGGCGCTGACCGCGCAGAAGAACGTCGAACTGCCGCTGCTGCTGACCAGGCTGGGTGGCGCGCAGCGCAAGCGCAATGCCGAGATCGCGCTGCAGCTGGTGGGCCTGGCCGATCGCAAGTCGCACAAACCCAACGAACTCTCCGGCGGCCAGCAGCAGCGCGTGGCCATCGCCCGCGCCATCGTCTCCGACCCGACCCTGCTGATCTGCGACGAACCCACCGGCGACCTCGACCGCCAGTCGGCCGAGGACATCCTGGGCCTGCTGCAGACGCTCAACCGCGAGCACGGCAAGACCATCGTGATGGTCACCCACGACCCGAAGGCCGCCGAGTACGCCACCCACACCCTGCACCTGGACAAGGGCACGCTGGTCGGCGAACCCGCGCACGCCGCCTGAATCCGTAGCCCCTCTCCCTCCGGGAGAGGGTTGGAGTGAGGGTGCGGCGAAGCGACAGCGATCCGGACGTCCTTCCCTTCGCCGCCCCTCATCCGCCCTTCGGGCACCTTCTCCCGATGGGAGAAGGAAACGCTGGAGACACCTAGATGAAATACTTCCACCTGATCTGGGCCGCGCTGTTCCGGCGCAAGACCCGCACCTTCCTCACGCTGGCCTCGATCATGGCGGCGTTCCTGCTGTTCGGCATGCTCGACGGCATCCGCACCACGTTCGCGCAGCTGGGCCAGAGCGCCGACGGCGCGCAGCGCCTGCAGACCACGTCGCGGCTGTCGATGGTCGAGACCCTGCCGCTGTCGCTCGAGAACCGCATCCGCCAGGTCGACAACATCGAGGCCGTCACCTACGCCAACTGGTTCGGCGGCGCGTACCAGAACCCGCGCAACCAGCTGTTCACCTTCGCGGTGGCGCCGAACTACCTCGACCTGTACCCGGAAGTCGAAGTCGGCCCCGGCCAGCTGGAGGCATGGCAGCGCACGCGCACCGGCATCCTGGTCGGCAAGGCGATGATGGACCGCTTCAAGTGGGAGGTCGGGCAGACCATCCCGCTGCAGTCGACCATCTTCCCCAACAGCGACGGCACGCTGAACTGGTCGTTCCAGATCGTCGGCGTGATCCAGGCGAAGGAAGGCCGCAGCGCGGGCTTCACCGAAGCGTTGATCCTGATGCACTACAAGTACTTCGAGGAATCCACGCCCTACGTCAACGCCAACGTCGGCTGGTACATCAGCCGCGTGTCCGACGTGAACCGCAGCGACGCCGCGGCCAAGGCCATCGACGCGCTGTCGATGAACTCGCCGCACGAAACGCGCACGATGAACGAACAGGCGGCGATGGCCGCGCAGATCAGCCAGATGGCCGACATCGGCCTGATCGTCGGCTCGATCATGGGCGCGGTGTTCTTCACCCTGCTGCTGCTGACCGGCAACACCATGGCGCAGGCCGTGCGCGAGCGCACCTCGGAACTGGCGGTGCTGAAGACCATCGGCTTCACCAGCGGCAGCGTGCTGGCGATGGTGCTGGCCGAATCGGTGCTGCTGGTCGTCATCGGCGGCGTGCTGGGACTGGGCCTGGCCGCGGTGCTGGGACCGGCCGTGGGCACGTTCAGCGGCGGCACCATCAGCCTGCCGGCGATCGGGGCACAAAGCTGGCTGCTGGGACTCACGCTGATGGGTGGCATCGGCCTGCTGGTGGGGGCCCTGCCGGCGATCCGTGCGATGCGCCTGAACATCGTCGATGCATTGGCCGGCCGCTGAGGGAAACGACATGAAGATCATCAAAAGCTTCCTGCGCGGTTTCGCGCTGTTCCTCATCATCGCTGCGTTCCTCGCCGCGTGGATCATGCTGCCCTGGCAGGCGTTGCTGGGTATCGCGGTGCTGTTCGCACTGTGGATGGGCCTGACCCGCAGCGGCCGCCAGGCCGCGTCGGTCACCCGCGTCGGCGTGAGCACGCTGACCCAGCGCCTGGGCGCATCGTCGGTGGTGGTGGTCGGCATCGCCGGCGTGGTCGGGGTGCTGGTCGCGCTGCTGGCGATGGCCGAGGGCTACCGACACACCATGGACAGCAGCGGCAGCGAGGACACGGCGATCGTGCTGCGTGGCGGTTCGTCGGCGGAACTGATGTCGGTGATGTCGCACGATGCGATCACCGCGATCGAGCGTGCGCCGGAAATCGCGCGCGACGGCGAAGGGCGCCCGCTGGCGTCGGCCGAGATCGTGGTGTCGGCCAACGTGCCGCGTGCCGATGGCCAGGACGGCAGCGTCACCCTGCGCGGCGTCGGCGACATGGCGTGGGCCGTGCGGCCCGGACTGCGCGTGGCGGAAGGCCGTCGCTTCGAGACCGGTCGCCGCGAACTGGTGGTCGGCCGCGGCGCACAGCGCCAGTTCTCCGGCCTGGACCCGGGCGACGAGGTGCGACTCGGCAACCAGGTCTGGGCGGTGGTGGGCGTGTTCGAATCCGGCGATTCGACGGATTCGGAAATGTGGGCCGATGCCGAGATCGTGGCCTCGTCCTACAACCGCGGCAGCAGCCGCGCCTCGGTGGTGGCGAGGCTGCGCGAAGCCGGCGACTTCAACGCGTTCAAGGCCACGCTGGATGCCGACCCGCGCCTGCAGGTGGAGGCCAAGACCACGCTGGAGTACTTCCGCGAGCAGTCCGAAGCCATCACCCGCATGTTGCGCATCATCGGCATCGTGGTCGGTTCAATCATGGCGGTGGGCGCGGTGTTCGGCGCGCTGAACACGATGTTCGCCACGGTCGCGGCGCGTGCGCGGGAGATCGCCACGCTGCGCGCGATCGGTTTCCGCGGCCTGCCGGTGGTGGTGGCGGTGATGCTGGAGACGATGCTGCTCGCCGCGCTGGGCGGGCTGCTGGGCGGGCTGGTCGCGTGGCTGGTGTTCAACGGCTACACCGCGTCCACTTCGACCGGCGTGGCCATCCTCAGCTTCGACTTCAAAGTCTCGCCGGAGTTGCTCTGGCAGGGCCTTAAGTGGGCATTGGCGATCGGCTTCGTCGGCGGCCTGTTCCCGGCACTGCGCGCGGCCAGCCTGCCGGTCACCGACGCCCTGCGCGCAGCCTGACCGTCGCCGCGTGGTCCGTCGCGTCAGCGTGCGGTTGGCGGATCCAGCCAGCCGCGCGCGACCGCGAACACGACATCGTCCGGCGAGTCGATGTCGAACGCCGCCTCCGCTGCATCAAGCAGGTGCAGTTCCTGTTGCGGGATGGCGCGCAAGCGTGCGCCCAATCCGACATCGCCGCGATCATCCTTGCGTGATGGCTGCGAATGCAGCCACGCCACGGGCACCACGGCCGGCACGCCTGCAAGTCCGTTGTGCAGCAAGGCCGCGCAGCCGGAGGGGCTGTCGGCCGCACCCATCAGCAGGGCATGCAGATGCACCGCTTCCAGCGCCGGCTGGTCGCAGGTGGTGACCAACACCTGCCCGTCGAAGCCGGCCAGCGCGGCACCGGCCACGCCCAGGCTTGCCGACAGGCCTGCCTGCCAGTCGTCGTTGCGCACCACCATGGCATTTAGGTCGTCCACAGCCGACTCCACCGCATCGCCCTGCGCGCCGGCCACGACCACCAGCCGGCAAGGGCGTGTGTCGTGCAACAACCTTGCGGCGCGATGCACCAGTGTCTCGCCATCGCGCGTCAGTAGTTGCTTCGCTTGTCCGAGGCGCCGGCTGCCGCCTGCCGCCAGCAGCACCGCGGCATGCGCGGGCATCGATGTCGTCACGAGGTTTCGACACCCGCGCGCCACGCCTGCAGTTGCGCGGCGATGCTCAGGGCGATCGCTTCCGGGCCGTGTCCGCCCAGCGGCATGCCCACCGGCGAGTGCAGCCGGGGCTGCAGTGATTCGCGCATCCCTTGGGTGAGCAGCTTGAACAGATCGTCGCGGCGGCGGCGCGGCCCCAGCAGCCCGATATAGGACACGTCGTTGTGCGCCAGCACATCCAGTGCTTCGCGATCGAGTTCGAAATCGTGGTGCATCACCAGCGCGGCGTTGCAACCCATGCCTGCGATGGCCTCGGCGGCATCGCGTGGCGTCGCCTGCAGCACATGGTCGGCCACGGATGCGGCGGCCAGCCAGCGCGTGCGCCGCTCCACCACCTGCGTCATCCAGCCCAGTTGCCGGAGCAACGGCACCAGCACCTGCGTCTCCGGTCCCGCGCCGAACAGCGTGATCGCCAGCGGCGCCGGCACTCGCACGCTCATCGCCTCCGACTGCCACGGCGGGGCATCGCACGGCAGCGACCAGCTGGCTGCCGCCTTCCCCGCCTGCAGCGCTAGCGCGCCATCAGCCTGCAAACGCAACTGCAGTTCACCTTCACGGCGCAGCCATGCGCGGACCGGCGCCGACCACCCGGGCAGCGCCCGCAGCGGCATCAGCGCAATGCGCAGGCGACCGCGGCAACCTGGCGCGGAACCGGACAGCAAGTCCTCGTCATCGCGGGTGTCGATCTCCATCCAGCCCAGGCGGCCACTGGTGATCGCCGCCTGTGCACGCCTGGCGATCTCCGGTTCGAGGCAGCCACCACTCAGCCAGCCGACCTGCAGGTCCTCGCCAAACAGCGCCATCGCGCCGCGGCGCACGTAGGTGGAGCCTTCGGTCTCGACCACCACGGCCAACGCCGCGGCCGCATCGGTCTCGCCGGCATGCGCGGAGGCTTCGAGCAAGTGGCGATGCGCGGACATGGCGGCCACGATGGCGCACGCACCCGCACGACGCAAGGCAGCCGCGACCCGCCCGCCACGGGATCGACGGACACACATCGTCGTCGATCGGGTTCGTGGTCCCGGGACAATCGCGATGCGAAACGGGACAATCCCGATCGCCTCGGATCGGCATGATGAAACGCGCCGGAGCGCTGGCGGTTGCCGCCTTGCAGGAGTAAGGTCGTGAGGTCCCAAGCCGACGCCAGGGAGCCACCGATGAAGCTGCACGTCAACGGAACCGAGCACGAGGTCGACGCCCCGCCCGACATGCCCCTGCTGTGGGTGTTACGCGACCTGATGGGACTGACCGGCACCAAGTTCGGTTGCGGCATCGCGCAATGCGGTGCCTGCACGGTACATGTCGACGGAGAGCCGCGGCGCAGTTGCGTCACGCCGGTGGAAGCGGTCGCCGGCAAGCCGATCACCACCATCGAAGGCCTTTCTCCCGATGGCAGCCATCCGGTGCAGCGTGCGTGGGCGGAACTGGACGTGGTGCAGTGCGGCTACTGCCAGTCGGGGCAGATCATGACCACGGTCGCGCTGCTGGCACAAGTGCCCTCGCCCGACGACCAGGACATCGACCGTGCATTTTCGGGAAACCTCTGCCGCTGCGGCACGTACCAGCGCATTCGCGCGGCGGTGCATCGCGCCGCCGAGCTCGGCAAGGCCTGAGCGGCGACGCGGCGCGTCGCCTTCCCACGGGTCCGACGGAGTCAATCCAGTGAACGTCGACAACAAGTCCTCTGAAAACAAGTTCTCGCGCCGCGATTTCCTGCGCACGTCAGCCCTCGTTGGCGGCGGCCTGGTGATCGGCTTCGCCATCCCCGCCGCGCGGCGCTTCGCACAGGCGCAGGAAGCGCAGGCGGCCGTCGCGGCCTTCGCGCCCAACGCCTTCCTGCGCGTGGCAGCGGACGACACCATTACCGTGCTGCTCTCGCACTCCGAAATGGGCCAGGGCATCTGGACCACGTTGCCGATGCTGATCGCCGAGGAACTCGACGCCGACTGGTCGAGGATCCGCGTCGAGCACGGCCCGGTCGACAAGGCCTACGACAGCCCGGTGTTCGGCATGCAGGGCACCGGTGGCTCCACCAGCACCTGGTCGGAGTTCGACCGCTACCGCCAGGCCGGTGCCGCGGCGCGCACGCTGCTGGTGCAGGCCGCGGCCGCGCGCACCGGCGTGCCGATCGCTGAAATCCGCACCGAGAACGGCGTGGTCATCGCCGGCGACCAGCGCCTGCGCTACGGCGAACTCGCCGACGATGCCGGCAAGCTGACGCCGCCGGACCCCGCTTCGCTCACGCTGCGCGAAGCGAAGGACTGGCGCGTCATCGGCAAGTCCACCAAACGGCTGGACACGCCGGAGAAGATCACCGGCCGCGCCGTATTCGGCATGGACGTGCAATTCGATGGTCTGCTGACCGCGGTGGTCGCGCGCGCGCCGGTGTTCGGCGGCAAGGTGGCATCGTTCGACGCCGCCGCGGCGAAGGCCGTGCCCGGCGTGCGCCACGTGGTGCAGGTGCCCAGCGGCATCGCCGTGGTCGCCGATCACTACTGGGCCGCAAAACTGGGACGCGATGCGCTCACCGTGGAATGGGACGAAGGCGCACACGGCACGCTCGACAGTGATGCGCTACGTGCCGAGTTTGCACGACTCGCGGCCACCGAAGGTCCGGTCGCCGCGCAGGCCGGCGATGTCGCCACCGCGATCGGCGGGGCGGCGAAGACCGTCGAGGCCGAGTACGCCGTGCCCTACCTCGCGCATGCGGCGATGGAACCGCTCAACTGCACGGTGAAGATCGACAACGGTGAATGCGACATCTGGTGCGGCACCCAGTTCCCGACGCTCGACCAGGGCGCGGCCGCGCGCATCCTCGGCATCGCGCCGGACAAGGTCAGGATCCATACCCCGTTCCTGGGCGGCGGTTTCGGACGCCGCGCCACGCCCGGCTCCGAAGTGGTGGCCGAAGCGGTCGAGATCGCGAAGGCTGCCAACGCGCCGGTCAAGACGGTGTGGACGCGCGAGGACGACACCCGCGGCGGCTTCTATCGCTCGGCATTCGTCGAGCGCGTCCGCGTCGGCCTGGGCGAGGATGGCGTCCCGGTGGGCTGGCACCAGGTCATGGTGGGGCAGTCGATCATGGCCGGCACTTTCATGGAAGCGATGATGGTCAAGGACGGCGTGGATGCCACCTCGACCGAAGGCGTCGCCAACTCTCCCTACGTGCTCGACACCGCCGCGCACCGCGTCGACCTGCATTCGCCGCGCACCGGCATCCCGGTGCTTTGGTGGCGTTCGGTCGGGCACAGCGTCAACGGCTTCGTGATGGAAAGCGTGGTCGACGAACTGGCGCATGCGGCCGGGCAGGACCCTGTGGCATATCGCCGCAGGCTGCTGGAGAAGCATCCCCGCCATTTGGCCGCGCTGAACCTTGCCGCGGAGAAATCCGGCTGGGGCACCGCGCCTGCCGAAGGCCGCGGCCATGGCGTCGCGGTGCACGAATCGTTCGGCAGTTACGTCGCGCAGGTGGCGGAAGTGTCGGTGCAGGACGGCCGCATCCGCGTGCATCGCGTGGTCTGCGCGATCGACTGCGGCCCCGTGGTCAATCCCGACAACGTGGTGGCGCAGATGGAAAGCGGCATCGTGTTCGGCTTGGGCGCGGCGCTGCATTCGACGCTGACGCTCAGGGAGGGGCGCGTGCAGGAGTCGAACTACCACGACTACCGCGTGCTGCGCATGGACGAGATGCCGCAGGTCGAAGTGCATATCGTGCCCAGCACCGAACGCATGGGTGGTGTCGGCGAACCGGGGACGCCACCGATCGCGCCGGCCGTCGCCAATGCCGTGTTCGCGTTGACCGGGCAGCGGCTGCGCAGCCTGCCGCTCCGGCTTGCCGGCGCCCCTGCCGCCACGACGGCTTCGTGAGGACCCTGCCATGAAGATCTGCCGCATCGCATTCCTCGCCACGGCCTCATTCGCCGCCGCGCTTCTGCTGGCCGGCTGCAGCAGCAAGGCCTCGCCGGAGCAAACCGCGCAGGCGCTGCAGGCATTCGACATCGTCGAACAGGTGTTCCAGCACCCGCGCTGCAGCAACTGCCACATCCCCGGCGATGCACCGCTGCAGTTCGACGCGCAACTGGTACATGCACAGGGCGTGGTGCGCGGCCCCGAAGGCCACGGTGCGCCAGGCCTGCCCTGCAGCGCCTGCCATGGCGAGAAGAACCTGCCCGACAGCTACGGCCCGCACGCGCCGCCCGGCGCGCCGCATTGGGCACTGCCGCCGCCGGACCAGAAGATGGCATGGATCGGACTGCCCGCCGCCGAGTTGTGCGCGATGATCAAGGATCGCAGGCAGACCGGCGATCGTGATCTCGACGCCATGCTCAAGCACGTCACCGACGACGCGCTGGTGCTGTGGGGCTGGGCACCGGGCGGCAACCGCGTGCCGGTGCCGGTGCCGCACGCCGACTTCGTTGCTGCGTTCCGCACGTGGATGGATGGCGGCGCGCCCTGCCCGGCCGCGTGACCCTCGCCGCCGTTGGTGAACGGCAGCCCACTGTCACGCCAGTGTCATGGAAATGCGGTAGCTGGATGCGCGCGCGATCGCTAGCCTGCCCGGCCCGTTTCATTGACCGGTCTTGCCGATGCGCCGCGCATTGTTGCTCTCCCTCGCCTGCCTCCTGCTGCTCGCCGGTTTCGCCTGGCCTGCACCCGAGGCTGCGCTCAGCCAGCGCCTGGTGGCGCCGGGCGCCGCTTCGCCGCTGCTGCAGCCCGGGCGCATCGAACAGGCCTTTGCGCGGCTGCCGCATCGCGAGGGGTATGTCGATGTGTCATCTGGCATCGCGCTGTACTGGCGCACGCTCGATCCGGGCGCCTATCGGCTTGACTACGCCTATCGCACCGGCGGCGGCCAACCCGGACGCATGGACTTCGCGCTCGACTTTTCCGCGCCCACGCCTTTCGACGCGCCGCCCCGTGGCACGGTGCTGCTGTTGCATGGCTGGATGATGGATGGCGGCTCGCTGCTGCCATGGTCGCTGCAGCTGGCGCAGGCCGGCTATCGCACGATCACCATCGACCTGCGCAACCACGGTCGCTCGGGCGCGGCTCCGAGCGGATACGGCACCCGCGAGGCACGCGACATCGCCGATGTCGTGGCGGCCTTGCGCGCGGATGGCGAGATCACGGGCCCATTGCACGTGATGGGCGTGTCCTACGGTGCCGCCACGGCGATCTTCAGTGCGCGCGACCTGGGCAGCGTGATCGACGGCGTGGTCGCGATCGAGTCGTTCGAGAACGCGGGACACGCGATCCGCGACATGGTGCCGCACCTGCTGCACAAGGCGCCGGAAACCCTGGCGCAGCAGTTCACGCACCGCTGGCTGCGCTGGCGGATGGACGACGCGGCACTGGAGCGCGCCATCGCGTCCGCGGGCGATGCGCTGTCGCTTCCGCTGGACACGATCGACGTCGGCGCGGCGCTGGCGGACGTGCAGGCCTGCGTGTTGCTGGTGCACGGCAGCGATGACGAACACGTGCCGGTGGCGCACGGCCGCGCACTGGCCGCAGCGGCGCCAAGTGCACGCTATGTGGAAGTCCCCGGCGAGGACCACATCAGCCTGCCGATGCGCCTCGACCTGCTGGCACCGACGGTGATCGACTGGCTCGATCACACGGGGCAGGCCTCGCCCGCGCGCGGCTGCCCGAATCCACTGGCGCCTGCCTGAGACACCGCGCGAGGCGTTGCGCCGGGACGTCGCCCTGCTCCGCTATCCACCCGCCTTCGCACTGCGCCGCGACGCCGTGATGCCATCGGCCGCATACACCGCCAGCGCGACCCAGATGCACGCGAAGCCGATCATGCGGTCGCTGCCGAACGGCTCGCGGAACACGAAGATGCCGCACAGCAGCTGCAGCGTCGGCGCGACGTACTGCAGCACGCCGATGGTCGAATACGGCACCCGGCGCACGGCGTAGGCGAATCCCACCAGCGGCAGCACGGTCAGCGCACCGGCAAACACCAGCAGGGCTTCGACCTGCCAGTGACCGGCGAGGAACGCGCCGCCGCCCTGCCCTTCGATCCACACCAGCCACGCGAGCGCCGGCAGCAGCAGCACCAGGCTTTCCACGCCCAGCCCGGCCACAGCATCCACGGCCACCAGCTTGCGCACCAAACCGTACAGACCGAACGACGTGGCGAGCAGCAGCGCGATCCACGGGAAGCTGCCGTAGTTGAAGGTCAGCCACAGCACGCCGAGCGCGGCGATGCCGACTGCCGCCCATTGCGCGCTGCGCAGTCGCTCGCGCAGCAGCAGCACGCCGATCAGCACGTTGAGCAGCGGGTTGATGAAGTAGCCCAGGCTGGTCTCGATGACATGGCCTGCATTCACCGCCCAGATGTACAGGCCCCAGTTGAACGCGATCAGCAGGCCACTGAGCGTCAGCATGGCCAGCGCGCGCGGCTGCCGCAGCGTCGCGCGCAACCAGCCGCGGCCCTGCTTCCACAGCAGCCACGCACAGACGAAGGCCGCGCCCCAGACCACGCGATGCAGCACGATCTGCAGCGACGGCACCGACTTGAGCAGGTGCCAGTACAGCGGCATCAAGCCCCACAGCGCGAACGCCGCGAACCCGGCCCACAAGCCGCGCCGGTCCAAAGTGGCGTCACCCACGCTCGGCATCCACCGCAACCGGCCGTGGCGCAGGTGCCTTGCGTGCCTTCGCCAGCGTGATCGCCACCACGCCCGCCAGCACCACCACCATCGCACCGATGTCGTGCGCGCTGAAGCGCTCGGCCGCCAGCCACGCGCCCAGCACCACCGCGATCACCGGATTGACGTAGGCATAGCTGCCGGCCAGCGCAGGCCGTACGTGGTGCAGAAGCCACACGTAGGCGGTGAAGCCGACGATGGAGCCGAACGACACCAGGTAACCCACCGACAGCGTGGACTGCCAGGTTGGCCACTGGTGCAGGCGCTCGCCCATGGCGAAACCGGCCAGCGGCAGCAGCACGCCGGCAACCAGCATCTGCGCCGCTGCGCCCATGAACGGCGACGGCAGGTCGCGGCCGCGGCTCCAGATCGACCCATAGGCCCACGCCAGCGGCGCGATCAGCAAGGCGATCAATCCCACCGGCGTGCCGGTGAGGCTGCTGCCGGCATTGAGCCACAACACCCCGACGAAACCGATCGCCAGACCGATCCATTCCAGTCCCTGCGGACGTTCGCCGCGAAGGCTCGCGAACAACCCCATCCACAGCGGTGCCGAGGCCACCGCCACCGCGGCGAGCCCCGACGACACCGTCTGTTCTGCGATGCAGACCATGCCGTTGCCGAAGCCCAGCAGCAGCACTGCCATCACCGCGACGTTGCGCCACTGCGCGCCGGTGGGCGCCGGTACACCGCGCCAGCGCAACACCGCGTACATCAGGCCGCCGGCGACGAGGAAGCGGCTGCCCGCCATCAGCAGCGGCGGCCAGCCGCCCTCCAGCGCAAGCCGGATCGCGAGATAGGTCGAACCCCAGACCACGTACACCAGCGCCAGTGCGCAGGCGACGGACATGGCGGAGGCACGCAGGGGAACAGCCGCAGTCGAATCGGCGCTCATCGCGGATACCGGGAAGGGAACAGGACGGCCGGGCCTGGCCCGGTGGCGGGATTCTACGCCCGCGGCGAACGACGGGCGTGGAACACCATGTTGCCGCGGACACGCCTATGGCACGTCGATGCGACGCAGGGGCAAGACGCATCTCTCGTGCGCGGCCTTGTGCGTCGGTCCAACGCTGGGCGACGTGGAAGGTCGCGGCATCGGGCGTTGCCAGCAGACCGCACTCGGCGCGTCGCTCCGTTCGAAGCAGGCCTTGCCGTCGACCAGCTCAGTCGCCCGCCGGGTGAACCCGGCCCGGCACGACTCCACCACACCCTTGCGCCAGGTCACCGTGCTGCCATCGGTCTCCGTGGCGAAGCTGCCGTCGGCGAAACGGCGCAAGCGCAAGGTATCGGCGTCAGCGAAACCCTACTGCGCGTGGAACGCGCCGCCATGGGGCGCCTGACCTTGCCAGCGGCCTTCGGGGACGCGTAGCGGTGCAACCTCGTCCCCGGTGAACGTTGCGGTCTCCCCCGTGTAGGCGATTGCGCTGGCGGCCGCCAGCGCAATCGCGACCGCGCGCGCCATGGTTACCGCCGTGGTTACTGCGTCCAGCGCCCTGGCGCGGTCGAACTCGGCAGCACCTGGGCCGACAGCTGGCGGTCGCCGTCGAGAAGCCGCATCGCATCTCCGAGGATCGCGGCGGACTCACGCAGCAGCGGGTCCGGACGCTTCTCGGCCGCCTTCTGCCGTGCGGCATCCTGCGCCACGTTGCGCTCGCCGGCCTGCAGGCCATCGTCGGTCTCGTCGCCCAGCGGGTCGATCGCCAGGCCCAGGCGACGACGCTCTTCCTGCCGCGCCTGGCGGCGCGCGTCCTGGCGGTCGCGCTCGGCGCGGCGTTCGGCCTCGTTGAGCGAGATCCAGGTCTTGTCACGCTCGGCACGGAACTCGGCCACGTCTTCCTTCCACCAGCGGAACTCGGGATCCTCGGCCACGCGCGCCTGGTGCAGCGACTGCAGCCGCGGCAGCAGCTGGCCGAAGTTGCCGTAGGTCTCGTGCGGCACGGCCGCGATCTGTCGCCATGGCAGCGCATTGTCGTATGTGCTCTCGCCGTACTCGGTGGCATCGACGGTCACCGGGAACGCGAGGTCGGGCACCACGCCCTTGTTCTGGGTGCTGCTGCCGCCGGGGCGGAAGAACTGCGCGACGGTCAGCTTCACGTGGCCGAAGCGCTCGGTCTCGTTGGCCGGCCAGCGGTCCAGCGGCACGATGTTCTGCACCGTGCCCTTGCCGAAGGTCGCCTCGCCGATGACCAGGCCACGACCGTAGTCCTGGATGGCACCGGCCACGATTTCCGACGCCGACGCCGAGCCGCGGTTGGTCAGCACCGCCAGCGGGCCGGTCCAGGCCACGGCGCCGCTGCGATCGCTCTCGACCGAGATGCGGCCACCGGACTGGCGCACCTGCACCACCGGGCCGCGTTCGATGAACAGGCCGGTGAGTTCGATCGCTTCGTTGAGCGAACCGCCACCATTGTTGCGCAGGTCCAGCACCACGCCATCGATGTTGTCCGACTTGTACTGCTCGAGGATGCGGGCGACGTCGCGGGTCGCCGAGGCGTAGTCGCCATCGCGCGTGCGGCGACGCTCGAAATCCTGGTAGAACGCCGGCAGCTTGATCACGCCGATGCGCTGCGCCGGCGCGCCCTGGGTGGCGGACGGGATCTCGATGATCTCGGACTTGGCGGCCTGCTCTTCCAGCCGGATGCGCGCGCGGGTCAGCACGATGCGGTTGGGCGTGCTGTCGAGCGTGGCTTCGGCCGGGATCACGTCCAGCCGCACCTGGGTGCCGGACGGTCCCTTGATCTTGTCGACCACGTCGTCGATGCGCCAGCCCACCACGTCTTCCATGGCGCCGCTGGTTCCCTGGCCGACGCCGACGATGCGATCGCCGGGCTTGAACTGCTCGCTCAACATCGCCGGGCCGCCCGCGATCAGCTCGCGGATCACCACCACGTCGTCCTGCTTCTGCAGTTGCGCGCCGATGCCCTCCAGCGACAGCGACATGCTCTGGTTGAACAGGCGCGCGGTGCGCGGGTTCATGTAGTCGGTGTGCGGATCGACGGTGGAGGTGTAGGCGTTGAGGAAGCTCTGGAAGGCATCCTCCTGGTTCAACGCGGCCACGCTGTTGGCGTAGTTCAGGTAACGGCGGTCGAGCGTCTTGCGGATCTCGTCCGGCTGTCGGCCGGCCAGCTTCAGGCGCAACCAGTCGTTGCGCACCGATTGCCGCCACAGCTGGTCAAGCGCTTGTGCATCGGCCCACTCCGCGTCCTTGCGATCGTATTCCCAGCGGTCCTGGCCGGTGAAATCGAAGATGTCGCGCTTCAGCAACTCACGCGCGCCACCCATGCGTTCGGCCACTCGCTGCTTGTAAACCGCGAACACCGCGTACGCCGGCTCGAGGTTGCCGTTGCGCACGTCCTGGCCCAGGGACGCCTTGAAACCTTCGAACCCGGCCACGTCGTCGGCGCTGAAGAACAGCTTGTTGGCGTCCAGCGCCTCCAGGTAGTGATCGAAGATCTCCTGTGGCATCGCCGCGTCGAGCGGCCGCGGGCGGTAGGCGTAACGGCTGTCCGACAGCAGGCCATAGACCAGCTTGGAGGTGGTCACCTGTTCGGTGGTCGGCGCGGACGGCAGCGCGTCGGCATCGGCGCGGGCGATCAGCCCCAGCGGCAGCACCAGGGCCAGGGCGAGCAGGACGGCGGGGAGCGGACGTGGGGCTTTCATCGCGTGGGGATCCTGAATGCGGCCAGTCGAGGATGTCGGAAGGATGTGACTGGTACCAGTGCTGAAAGTTGCATCGGCGCGACCCCGAATGTAAACCCTGCAGGCGACGGCAGCTGAACGCGCGGTCAGCGGTGTGGAGACGCGGCGATGGCCGGCCTGCACTTCACCTCGACCGAAGGCGCTGACCGTGCACCCGATCCGCCATGGCAACCCGGCCGGGAGCGGCCGGTCCGCGCGCATCTGCGCGGTCAGGCGGCGACGCCGGCCCCGGCCGCCTGCTGGTCGGCGTGGTAGGACGAGCGCACCAGGGGGCCCGAAGCGACGTGGGTGAAGCCCAGCGCCATGCCGTAGTCCTCCAGCGCCTTGAACTCGTCCGGCGTCCAGTAGCGCAGCACCGGGTGGTGGTGTGCGGACGGCTGCAGGTACTGGCCGATGGTGACCATCTCCACGTCGTGCGCGCGCAGGTCGCGCAGGGTGCCCTGCACCTGCTCCATGGTTTCGCCCAGGCCCAGCATGATGCCGCTCTTGGTCGGCACGCCGGGATGCTGCGCCTTGAACTTCTGCAGCAGGGTCAGCGACCACTGGTAGTCGGCGCCCGGGCGCACGTTGCGGTAGAGCTCGGGCACCGTCTCGACGTTGTGGTTGAACACGTCCGGCGGTGCGGCGGCCAGGATCTCCAGCGCGCGCTCCATCCGGCCCTTGCCGCGGAAATCGGGGGTGAGGATCTCGATGCGGATGCTGGGCGACTTCGCGCGCACCTCACGAATGCAGTCGACGAAGTGCCGGGCGCCGCCATCGCGCAAGTCGTCGCGGTCCACCGAGGTGATGACCACGTACTTCAGGCCCATGTCGGCGATGGTGTTGGCCAGCGCCAGCGGCTCCGACGCATCCGGCGGCTTGGGCCGGCCGTGGGCCACGTCGCAGAACGAGCAGCGACGGGTGCAGACTTCGCCGAGGATCATGAAGGTCGCGGTGCCGTGGCCGAAGCACTCGTGGATGTTCGGGCAGCTGGCTTCCTCGCACACCGTGACCAGACGGTTCTCGCGCAGCTTGGCCTTGAGTGCGGCGACGGCGCCGTTGGACGGGATGCGCACGCGGATCCACGACGGCTTGCGCAGCACCGGCGCGTCGGCGAACTGCACCGGCGAACGCGCGATCTTGTCGCCGGCCACCTGCCTGGCGCCGGGTACCAGCGACGGCGCGGCATCGGTGGCGACGACGGCAAGCGGGATGGCACGGGAAGCAGGCGAGGTCATGGCCACGGGCTCGGCGGATCGAAACGGCATTGTAAACGGTGCCCACGCAAGCGCCGGGAGTGGCGCTGGAACACTGCCATGCCGGGGGTGGCACAGGGCAAGTCAGGCCGCATCGGCGGCATCGAACGCGGGTGCCGGCGCGGCTTCGAGCCGCAGCCCGAACTGGCGCGCCAGCTCGTCCAGCAGGACCGGCTTCACCGCCTCCAGCGCCGACGGTCCACCGAGGTCGTGCGTCGAGGTCACCGCCAGTCCGGCATAGCCGCAGGGGTTGATGCGCCGGAACGGCTCGAGGTCCATCGCGATGTTGAAGGCCAGGCCGTGGAACGTCCGGCCGCGACGCACGCGGATGCCGAGCGCGGCGACCTTGGCGTCGCCCACGTACACACCGGGCGCGCCCTCGCGGCGCACCGCGATGATGTTCCACTCCAGCAGCGTGTCGATGATCGCCTGCTCGATCCGGCAGACGTAGTCGCGCACCCCCACCTTCAACCGCTTGATGTCGAGCAGCGGGTACACCACCAGTTGGCCCGGCCCGTGGTAGGTCACCTGCCCGCCGCGATCGACGTGCACCACCGGGATGTCGCCCGGCATCAACACGTGCTCGGGCTTGCCGGCCTGGCCGAGGGTGAACACCGGGTCGTGTTCGACCACCCAGAGTTCGTCGGGCGTGTCGTCGGTGCGCGCGTCGGTGAACGACTGCATCGCGCGCCAGACCGGTCCATAGGCCTGGCGGCCGAGGTCCCGCACCCGGGCAGGCATGTCGCTCATCGCGTCGCCACGCCCGGGGCCGGCGGGGCTCCCTCGCCGGCCAGGAAGCCGCGCATGGTGGCGGCAATGCCGCTGCTTCGATCCCCGGCCCGTGCCAACAGCTGCAACGCACCGGCATCGGTCACCAGCCCGGAGAACACATCCTTGCCGTCGATCTGCGGCGCCTGCGCATAGCCCATCTGCCAACCGGGCATCATCCGCTCCACGCCATCCGCAATCTGCAGCATTTCCACCTCCCGGTGCCGCGGATCCTGGGCGATGCGCGCATAAAGCATTTCGACGTCGGTGCGCGCGCCTTCCAGCAGTTGCATGAACAAGCCCTCGCGAAACAGCAACAAGCCGGTGACGCCTTGCGCGCCGTTGTACCGGCGTGCCGCGAGCAGCAGCCGCAACAGGTCATCCGTCCCGAATTCGTAGGCCTGGCGGCTGCGGTAGAGCAGGCGACGGATCACGCGATGCCCCGGCGTGGGCCAGAACGCCGGCGACCGGCGATGGCTCCTACAGCGTCCACTTCACTTCCGGATGCCCACGCAGCGCCTCGTGCGCGGCCTCGTACTGCGCGCGATCCTCGGCGTGGAAGCTCAGCTTCACCGACACGTACTTGCCGCCGGTGGACTCGCGCCACGAGATGGTCTCGTCCAGCACGCGCAGCCCGGCGGCCATCAGCAGGCGGGGGATCTCGGACTCGAGCCCCGCGGTCGCCGATCCCATCGCGGTGATCTCGAACGTGCCGGGGAACTGGAAGCCGTGTTCAGGATTGTCGGATTTGATTTCCATGGGCGGATTATCGGGGTGCAGGGCATCAATCCCAAGCATCGCACGCTGGCCTCGGCTGGTCCCGCAAGACGTTCGTTCTGTCGAAGCAGTTCGCTTTGCCTGCCGGCGAACGCACTAGAATCGAGCCCGACGGTGCCGCATGGGGGTCATGCACGGGGCATCGCCAGGGGCCCCGCGGGGCAGGACAGATCCATCTCCAGAGAAGGAAGCAATGCCCATGACATTCCGTATCCATGCGCTTGCGGTCGCGTTGACCGTCGGCACCGCCACCCTGCTCGCCACGCCCGCCGCCGATGCCCAGCGTCGCGGCAGCGCGCAAGAGGAGCGCCAGCAGAAGACCGCCGAGATCCCGACCTGCGCGCAGCCGCTGGGCGCGATTGCGGTCCTCGAGCCCGAAGGCACCAACTGGTGGACCGGCCAGCAGCTGCAGTCGCCGGCCGCGCTGATCAAGATGTACGTGCAGCGTTCGCGCTGCTTCACCCTCGTCGATCGCGGCCGCGGCATGGCCGCGATGCAGGCCGAGCGCGAGCTGGCCTCCGGCGGCGACCTGCGTCGTGGCTCGAACATCGGCCGCGGCCAGGTCCGTGCCGCCGACTACGTGCTGGTACCCGATTTGATTTCCCAGAACGCCAATGCCGGCGGCAATGCCGTCGGCGCCGTGCTGGGCGGACTGCTGGGCAGCCGCAACGCCAACCTCGGCCGCGTGGCCGGCGGCATCAACCTGCAGCGCAAGACCGCCGACGTGATGCTGACGGTTACCGACGTGCGCTCGTCCGAGCAGGTGGCGATGACCGAGGGCCATGCCACCAAGACCGACCTGGGCTGGGGTGGCAGCGGCAGTTTCTGGGGCGGCAGCGGCTGGGGTGCGGCCGGTGCCTCGGGCTACAGCAATACCGAGATCGGCCAAGTGCTGGCGCTGGCCTACCTGCAGGCCTATACCGACCTGGTCGCCCAGCTCGGCGGACTGCCGGACAACGCGTCCGCGGCCAATGTGCACCAGGCCGTGACCATGACCCGCACCGGGCGACTGCTGAAGAACGCCAACGGCAGCGGTGGCGCCGTGCGCGACCTCGACCCGGGCATGATGCTGTACCCCACCGGCAACAAGGAAGGCACGATGTGGGAAGTCGAGGACGAGCTGGGCAACAAGGGCTGGGTGAATTCCACCCTGCTGGAGCTGTCGCGCTGAGCGACGCCGTCCGGCGATGAATGCAGGAAGGGCCGGCAATGCCGGCCCTTCTTCTTCGTTGCAGTGCCCTGGCGGCAGGCATCCGCACGCGCAAGGTCGCGCGTGCGCGGCCCGGCTCAATCCGAGTTCCACCACATCAGGAACTCGTGCCACAGGCGCTTGAAGAAGCCGGCCTGCTCCACCGCTTCCAGCGCCACCAGCGGACGCTCGGCAATGACTTCGCCATCCAGCGTGACGCGCACGGTGCCTACCTGCTGGCCCTGCTCGATCGGCGCGACCAGCTGCGTCGGCACGTCCATCGACGGCTGCAGCTGTGCGTACTTGCCACGCGGCATGGTGACCAGCAGCGGCTCGGCCACGCCGAGGTTCACTTCGTTGGCCTTGCCCTTCCACACGCGCTGCGTGGACACGGTGGTGCCTGCGTCGTACAGGGCGTGGGTTTCGAAGAAGCGGAAGCCCCAATTGAGCAACGCCAGCGAATCAGTGGCGCGCTGCGCTTCGCTGGTCGAGCCCATCACCACCGACACCAGGCGCTGGTCGCCGCGCTTGGCCGACGCCAGCAGGCAGTAGCCGGCGCCGGAATGGTGGCCGGTCTTGATGCCGTCAACGCTGTCGTCTCGCCACAACAGCAGGTTGCGGTTGCGCTGGGTGATCGGGCCGACGGTGAATTCCTTGATCGCGTTGTAGGAGTACTCCTCGGGGAAGTCGCGCGCCATCGCGCTGCCCAACAGCGCCAGGTCGCGCGCGGTGGAGTAATGGTCGGGCTCGGACAGGCCGTGCGAATTGACGAAGTTGGAGTGCTTCATGCCGATGCGCTTGGCATAGGCGTTCATGAGCGCGGCGAAGGCGTCCTCGCTGCCGGCGACGTGCTCGGCCAGCGCGATCGCGGCATCGTTGCCCGACTGCACCACCATGCCCTTCTCCATCTCCAGCAGGGTCGCGGTCTGGTTGACCGGGAAACCGCTGTAGCTGCCGTCGGTACGCGCACCACCCTTGCGCCAGGCGTTCTCGGTCATCATCACCTGGTCGTCGGCGCTGACCTTGCCGGCCTGCATTTCCGCGGCAATGACATAGCTGGTCAGCACCTTGGTGATGCTGGCTGGTTCGACGCGCGCATCCACGTTGTGCCCGGCCAGGATCTGGCCGGTGGCGTGGTCCATCAGCAGCCAGGCATTGCCAACGATCTCGGGCGCCGGCGGAACCGGCAGGTCGTCGCTCAGCGCCGGCTGCGCGGAGATCGGTGCGGGTGCGGGCGTTGGCGTCTGCGCGATGGCCAGCCCGGCAACGGCAATGCAGGTGGCGACGAGGGCGGCAAGGCGCGCCGAAGCGCGGGCACGTGGCGACAGGCGGAACAGGTTCATCGGCAATACGGGCTCTTCAGTGCACGGCCGCTGGTCGCAGCCGTGGGAGGACAGGAGGAATGAGTCTACTCGCGCACGATCTGGGGCGTGCCGAGGCCGAGGGCGGCGATCCGTGCAGAAAGTTGCGAGACACCCGCAGGTTCGACGCCGCCCACGCGCACACGCCACAGCGCGCGGCCATCGCGTGCCGCGTCCTGCACGCTGGCACTGGCAATGCCGGCGCCATGCAGCGTGGACAGCACGCGCTGCGCGTTGTCGCGCTGCGAGAACACACCGACCTGCAGGGTCAGGCCCCCGGCGGAAAGTGCCGGCGTTGCGGCGGCCACCGGCGTAACGCTTGCCGCAGGCGGCGTCGACGGCGGGCTTCCGCTCGCCACCGGCATGGCAGTTGGCGTGGCAACCGGCGCAGCGGCCGCTTGCGCGTCGATGCGTGCCTGGCGCTCGCGCATCCAGGCGTCGAACTCATCGGCCGTGCGCACGCGACCATCCTGCAGCAGGGTGAAGCGGTTTTCCTCGCGCCCGTAGCCGGGGTGGTCTGCGGCGCGCGTGCTGGCCGCGGGCGGGCTCGTCGCGGCCACCGGGGCGACCGGCGTGGCGACACTGGCAGGTGTTGCCGCGGCAGGCGCGGCGGCCAGGGGCGTGACGGCAACGGGCGGCGGCGCCGGCAATGCCTGCACCAGCCCGTCCAGCCCACTCGACGACGGTGCCGCGGCCTGCAGCGTCGGTTGGGCCTGCCCGGGCGTCAGTCCCCGCACTTCGACGCGACCGGTGCCCTGGCGGTGGATGTCGAGCTTTACCGCGGCGGCATAGCTGAGATCGATCACGCGACCTTCGTGGAAGGGCCCGCGATCGTTCACCCGCACCACCACCGAGCGGCCGTTGTCGAGGTTGGTCACCCGCGCGAAGCTGGGCAACGGCAGCGACTTGTGCGCGGCAGTGAAGGCGTACATGTCGTACACCTCCTGGTTGGAGGTGCGACGGCCGTGGAACTTGTTGCCGTAGTAGGAGGCGATGCCGGTCTCGACGAAGCCGTCGGCACTGTCGCGCACTTGGTAGGACCGGCCCAGCACGGTGTACGGCGTGCGGTTGCCGACGCGCGACAGCGGCTCGTGCGCCACGACCGGTTCGGGGATGCACTCCACCCTCGGCAGGTAGTCGGGCACGGTGTCGCTGACACCGGGCTTGTACAGCCCGCCGGCGACGTAGTCGCCACGCGTGGACAGGTCTTCCTGCATCGCCGGATACGGCGACACGCCGGGGATGCAACCGGCAGGCACCGGTGCCGGCACGTGCGTGGTGATCGGCCCGCTTGCGCCGCCTGCGACTCGCGCCGCAGGCGCATCGGGCTTCTTGGGCGCGCCGCTGCACGCGGCCAGCAGCAGCACCGCCAGCGCGGGCCACGCCGCCTTCATCCTGCGCCGCTGCCCTGGCGGATGGACTGCGCCAGCTGGTGCACCGCCAGCGAGTACATCGGCGAACGGTTGTAGCGCGAGATCACGTAGAAGTTGCGGTAGGCGATCCAGTGCTCGGGACCGGACGCGCCCTGGAAGTTCAGCACGGTGGCACCTTCGGCGACCGGCTCGCCCGCGAGCGGGCGGTAGCCACGCGCGGCCAGCTGCGACAGCGGATGCACCGGGTCCAGCGTGTCCGGCTGGAATGGCTCGCGGCCCGGCTCCAGCGACGCACGCGCCACCACCGGACCGCCGCGCTCCCAGCCATGCACCACGAAGTAGTTGGCGATCGAGGCGAACACGTCCGGCAGGTGGGTCAGCAGGTCGCGGCGGCCGTCGCCGTCGCCATCCTTCGCCCACAGCCGGTAACTGGACGGCATGAACTGGCCCAGGCCCATCGCGCCGGCGTAGCTGCCCTTGAGCGCGAGGATGTCGAGCTGCGGCTCGGCCTTCTCCAGCGCGAACAGCTGCGCGAGTTCGCCGGCGAAGAACGGCGCGCGGCGCGGGAAGCCGAACGCCAGGGTGTACAGCGCATCGATCACGCGGTGGTTGCCGGTGACACGGCCGTAGCTGGTTTCCACGCCGATGATCGCCACGATCATCTCCGCCGGCACGCCGGTCTCGGCGGCGATGCGATCCAGCGCCACGCGGTTCTGGCGATAGAACGCGATGCCGCCGTCGATGCGCGCCTGGTTGATGAAGATCGGGCGGTACTCGTGCCACTGGCGCACCGCCTCGGCCGGGCGGTTCATGGCGTCGATGATCGACTGCCGGTGCTGCGCCTGCGCCAGCGTGCGGCGGATGTGCGCGCGGTCCACGTCGTAGGTGGTGGCGGTGTAGTCGACAAAGGCGTCGACCCGCTGCTGCAGCGGGAGGTCCGGGTTGGTGACCGATTCCGGCGCCACCGGGCGCTCGGGTGGCTGCGGCACCGGCGGCAGCAGGCCATTGCCTGCCGCGGGCGCTGGCGCGACGGCATCCCCCGTCGGTTCGGCGGCATCGGCCGCAGCGGCGTCGTGTTCGGTGGAGGTGGCCTGGGTCGCGCAGGCAGCAAGCGCGAACGGCAACAGGCAGGCGATCAGGCGTGCAGGTGTGCTGGAATTCATCGGCGGCGAGGGTACCACGCGGCATCGCATGGACGACGCGCGCTGGCGATGCCGGTTCGCGCCGCGGTCATCTTCCGCGCTTGGCCGGTCCCTGCGCGCGCACCGCCATCACCACGCCCATGCCGGCCAGCAGCGACACCGCCGCGGTACCGCCGAAACTCAGCATCGGCATCGGCACGCCCACCACCGGCAGCAGGCCGGACACCATGCCGCCGTTGATCACCACGTACACGAACAGCGCCAGCCCGAGCGTGCCGCCCAGCACACGCGCGTAGCCGTCGCGCGCCTCGGCGGCGATCCACAGGCAGCGGCCGATGATGAAGCCGTACAGCGCCAGGACCGTGACCACGCCGATCCAGCCGAATTCCTCGGCCAGCACCGCGAAGATGAAGTCGGTGGTGTGCTCGGGCACGTAGTCCAGGTGCGACTGCGAACCCTTGCCCCACCCCTGCCCGTTCCAGCCGCCGGAACCGATCGCGATCTTCGACTGGATGATGTTCCAGCCCGCGCCCAGCGGATCGTTCTCCGGATCACGGAAGGTCAGGATGCGGTCGCGCTGGTAGGCCTGCAGCATCGGGAACCACGACATCGGCGCGAACAGCGCCAGCAGCGCCGCCACCGCCGCACCCACGCCGCCCGCGATGAACCACCACCACGACAGGCCCGCCAGGTACAGCGCGAACACGCCGCTGGCCAGCACCAGCATGGCGGTGCCGAAATCCGGCTGCAGCAGGATCAGTCCTGTCGGCAGCGCGATCACGGCCACGCCCGCCAGCACTTGCAGCGGACGCGGCGGCAACGGCCCCTGCACCAGCGTCCACGCCGCCATCATCGGCAGGCACAGTTTCATCAGCTCGGCCGGCTGGAAGAAGAACACGCCCAGGTTGATCCAGTGCGCGCCGCTGCGTCCCGTGCCGATGAACAGCACCAGCACCAGCGGCAGCAGCGACAGGCCGTACACGAACGGCGTGGCCCGTCGCAGCAGCGGCACGGGCACCCGCGACAGCACCCACAACCCGCCCAGGCCAACGACGTAGCGCGCGGCCTGCGACTGCACCACCGCCATGTCCTGGTTGGTCGCACTGCTCAGCAGCGCCAGGCCGATCACCATCAGCGCCACCAACGCAGCCAGCAGCAGCCAGTCCAGCGTGCGGGTCAGCCGCAGGAACATGTCGAACAGCCAGCGCAGGATGGTGTTCACGGGCGCGCCGCCTCCGTTGCCGGACGCGACGCCGGGTCCGCAGCGGCATCCGCGGGCTCGCTATCCGACGGATCGACGGGATCGGTCACGCCAGCCTCGATGGCTTCCGACTCCGGCACCTCCGGCATCGTGCCGACGATCCAGGCATCGAAGATCCGGCGCGCGATCGGCGCCGCCGTGGTGCCGCCGTAGCCACCGTGCTCCACCACCACCGCGACGGCGATCGTCGGGTCTTCGGCCGGCGCGTAGCCGACGAACAGCGCCTGGTGGCGCAGGTGGTACGGCAACTGCCGCGGATCCATGCGTGCAGTGCCGCGACGGCTGATGCGCTGCGCGGTGCCGGTCTTCCCGGCCATGCGGTACTCGGCGCCGCGGGCCATCGCGGTCGCGGTGCCGCGGCCGTGGATGGTGTTCTCCATGCCTTCCCGTACCGCGCGCAGGTGCATCGCGTTGTCGGTGATCGAGGCGGTGGCACCTGCAGGCACCTCCTGCCAGGGCTGGTCGAAGCCCTCGCGCGTCTCCGCCGCCAGCCGCAGTTCGCGCAGGGTACCGCCGTCGGCGATCGCGGCGGTGCCACGCGCCAGCTGCAGCGCGGTGGCGATCCAGTAGCCCTGGCCAATGCCCGCGATGACCGTTTCGCCCGGATACCACGGCTCGCGCGTGCGCGAGGCCTTCCACTGCGGCGACGGCACCACGCCCGCGTTTTCGCCCACCAGGTCGATGCCGGTCGGCTGGCCGAAGCCGTAGCGCACCATGTATTCGTCGAAGCGCGCGATGCCCATCTGGTAGGCGAGCTGGTAGTAGTAGTAGTTGATCGAGCGCGAGATCGAATCGCGCAGGTCCACCCAACCGCCCGCGCCGCCGGCATCGCGATAACCACGGCGCTGGCCAGGGATGAAGAATTCGCCGGTCGAGAACACCCGGCTTTCCGGCGTGCGCATGCCGCTGTCCACGCCGGCCAGCGCCACGAACGGCTTGATCGTCGATCCCGGCGGTCCGCCGCCCAGTACGTTGCGGTTGAACAGCGGCCGCGCCGGGTCATCCATCAGCCGCCGGTAGTCGGCATGCGGGATGCCGTTGACGAACAGGTTGGCGTCGAAGCTCGGCAGGCTGACCATGCCCAGCACCTGCCCGGTCTTCGGGTCCACCGCCACCGCCGAACCATGCAGTTCGCCGAACGCGGCCACCATCGCCCGCTGCAGCTCCAGGTCGATGCCCAGCCGCAGGTCCGCGCCGGCCTTCGCCGGCACCATGCCGATGGTGCGCAGCGCGCGGCCCTCGACATTGGTTTCCACCTGCTCGTAGCCGATGCGGCCGCGCAGCTGCGGGTCGTAGTACCGCTCCAGGCCGGTGCGACCGGTGTGCGGGAACAGCACCTGCGAAGCGCCGTAGCGCTGCACGTCGTTTTCGTCGGTGCGCCCAACGTAGCCGATCACGTGTGCGAACAGGTCGCCGTGCAGGTAGCGGCGGGTCAGGTAGGGCACCACTTCCACGCCGGGGAATTTCCAGCGGTCCACGGCGAAGCGCGCGACCTCCTCGTCGCTCACGCGCGCCTTCAGCGTGATCGCGCGGAAGCTGCGGGTGGCACGGCGCTCGCGATGGAAGCGTTCGATCTCCTCCGGCGTCAGCTCCACCACCTGGGCCAGCGCCTCCACCAGCGCCTGCACGTCGCCGGCATCCTCCGGCGTCACCTCCAGGCGGTAGGCGGGCACGTTGTCGGCCAGCAGGCGGCCCTGTCGGTCGTAGATCAATCCGCGCGCGGGCACCACCGGCCGCGGCTTGATGCGGTTCGCTTCCGAGCGGCGCGCATATTCCTCGTGGTCGACCACCTGCAGCTTGAAATACCACGCCGCCAGCACGCCCAGCGCCAACAGCACCACGCCGAACCCCACCAGCGCGCGCAGCCGGAACTGTGCCGCCTCCGCGGCGGGGTTGCGCATGCGCTGCGAGCGACGTGCCACGGCCGGCCGCCGTCAGCGCGCGCGGCGGCCGAGCCGCAACGCGTCCAGCACCAGGAACACCGGGCCCCACAGCAGCATGCCCAGCAGCGGCGCCAGCCAGTACATCCAGTGCAACTGCGGCAGGCCCAGCAACAGGTGCACGGCGGCATTGACCACGCGGTCGTTGAGCAACAGGCCACCGATCGCCAGCGCCTGCTGCGCTACGGGGAAAAAGCGCAACTGGGCGCGGAAGCGCTGCAGGATGAAGGCCATCACCACCAGGCGTAGCGCTTGTTCGCCCAGCAGCGTGCCCGAGGCCAGGTCGGCAACCAGGCCAACGGAAAAGGCGAAGCCCAGGCCGACGCGATCGGGCTCCTCGATCGCCCAGTACGCCACCACCAGCGCCAGCCAGTACGGCCGCAGCGGCTGCAGCAGCTCGGGCAGCGGCAACAGGCCCAGCAGCAGGGCGACCAGCACGCTCGCCGGCAGCGGCCACAGGCGGCTGCGCCGGCTCACGGCGCGGGCCCCTGCGCCGGGGTTGCGTCCGGTGCAGCCGCGTCTTCCAACTGCACCGCGTCATCGAGCGGGGGAGCCTGCGCCTGCTCCACATCGAACGTGATCGGCGCCCGGTTTTCCTGCAACAGCAGGACGTCGCGACCGCGATCCAGCTGCGCCGCCGGCATCAACTCGCCCAGGATGAAGGCGTGGCTGTCGTCGGGGCGCAGCGAGGTCACCGTGCCCACCGGGAAGCCGGGCGGGAACCGTCCACCCAATCCGGAGGTGACCACCACGTCGCCCTCCTCCAGGTCGGCCGACACCGGGATGTTGCGCAGCTCGAGCCGGTCGCTGCGGCCCACGCCATACGCCACCAGCCGCACGCCGTTGCGCGGTACCACCACCGGCACCGCGTGGTCCAGATCGGTGAGCAGGAGCACCGTGGCCGTCCCCGGCGTGACCGCGATGATCTGGCCCAGCAGCCCACCGGCATCGATGACGCTCTGGCCCTGGCGCACGCCCTGGCGGCTGCCGGCATCGAGCAGCAGGCGCTGGCGCGTGGGCTCGAGGTCGATGTCGAGGATCGGCGCCAGCTGCACGTCCAGGCCACCACGCTCGGCCGCGCCCAGCAGGCCGCGCAGGCGCGTGTTCTCCTCCGACTCCACCTGCAGCCGCGCCTGGCGCGCACCCATCACCAGCAGTTCGTTGCGCAGGCGACGGTTGTCCTCGGCCAGCAGGCCGCGCGTCGCCGCGTCGTCACGCATGCTGCGGCCCATGCGCGAAGGCAGCCCCGCCAGCTGCCACAGGGGCTGTACCGCCACCTGCATCGTCGCCCGCGCCTGCGACAGCCAGCCGCCGCGGTGGTCGAGCACGATCAGGGTGACCGCGAGCGCCAGGTAGGCCAGCAATCGCAGCGTCCCGGCGACGTCGCCGGGGCGGGAAGCGTTGGGGCTGGCATAGGCAGGCACGTCGTGTCGTCGGTCGTCGGCGTGGGAGTGGCGGCAGTGCCCGAGGAAGCGCCCGCGGGCGCGAGGGTCCGGACCCTACGATACAGGCCGCGGTCGCGCGCGGGGCGCGCCGCGCCGGCAGGTCACTCCGACGCGAAGAACTCGTTGCCGTGCAGGTCCAGCAGCTCCAGCGCGCGGCCACCGCCGCGGGCCACGCAGGTCAGCGGATCATCGGCTACCTGCACGTGCAGGCCGGTTTCCTCGCTGATCAGGCGATCGAGGTCGCGCAGCAGCGCGCCGCCGCCGGTCAGCACGATGCCGCGCTCGGCCACGTCCGCGCACAATTCCGGCGGGGTCTGCTCCAGCGCCTGGCGCACCGCGGCGACGATGCCGGCCAGCGGCTCGCGCAGCGCGTCGAGCACTTCGTTGGAACTGATCTTGACCATCTTCGGCACGCCTTCGGCAAGGTGGCGGCCGGAGATTTCCATCTCGACGTTGCGCTCCTGCGGATAGGCGCAGCCGATCTCGATCTTGATCCGCTCGGCGGTGGCGTCGCCGATCAACATGCCGTGGTTGCGGCGCACGTAGTTGATGATCGATTCGTCGAAACGGTCGCCACCGATGCGCGCCGACTGCGAATAGACCACGCCATTGAGCGCGATCACCGCCACTTCGGTGGTGCCGCCGCCGATGTCCACCACCATCGAGCCACGGGCCTCGGTGACCGGCATGCCGGCGCCGATCGCCGCCGCCATCGGCTCCTCGATCAGCGACACGTCGCGGGCGCCGGCTTCCAGCGCCGAATCCTTGATCGCGCGCTTCTCCACCTGGGTGGAACCGCAGGGCACGCAGATCAGCACCCGTGGGCTGGGCCGCAGGAAGCGGCTCTTGTGCACCTTGCGGATGAAGTGCTTGAGCATCTCTTCGGTATAGGTGAAGTCGGCGATCACGCCGTCCTTCATCGGCCGGTGGGTGGTGATGTTGCCGGGGGTGCGGCCGAGCATCTGCTTGGCTTCGCTGCCTACCGCGGCCACCGCCTTCTGCCCGCCGGCGCGATCCTGGCGCACGGCCACCACCGATGGCTCGTTCAGCACGATGCCCTGCCCGCGGACGAAGATGAGGGTATTGGCCGTGCCCAGGTCGATGGACAGGTCATTGGAAAACATGCCGCGGAACTTCTTGAACATCGGGGATTGGAGTCCGTCGTAGGGGTGCGTACAGGGGCGGCTAGCCTAGCAAAAAAGCGCTTTGCCGCGGCCTCCCGGAACACGCGACGTGGCGCCGGGCACGCTTCCGGTCGCCGCCGCCTGCTATCACCCCATCCAGCGCACCCGCAAAGCCCGCGCCGGCCGCGGCTGGCCTCGCCCCGGCCGCCCGGCTACCCTAATCGCCCTTTCCGCCACCGAGACACCCGATGTCCGCTCTGATCTGCGGTTCCCTGGCCTACGACACCATCATGGTGTTCCCCGACCAGTTCAAGAACCACATCCTGCCGGACAAGGTGCACATCCTGAACGTCTCGTTCCTGGTGCCGCGGATGCGTCGCGAGTTCGGCGGCTGTGCCGGCAACATCGCCTACAACCTCAAGCTGCTGGGTGGCGACCCGGTCCCGATGGCCACCGTCGGCCAGGATTTCGGGCCTTACCGCGAATGGTTCGAGGAGAACGGTATTCCCCTCGACCACGTCAAGGTGATCGACGAGCTGTTCACCCCGCAGGCCTTCATCACCACCGACCACGACAACAACCAGATCACCGCCTTCCACCCGGGCGCGATGATGCGCAGCTACGAGAACCACGTACGCGACGTGCCCGGCGTGACCATCGGCATCGTCAGCCCCGACGGCTACGAAGGCATGATCCAGAACGCGAGGGAGTTCGCCGAGGCCGGCATCCCCTTCATCTTCGATCCCGGCCAGGCGATGCCGCTGTTCAACGGCACCGAGCTACGCGCGTTCATCGAACAGGCGCAGTACGTCACCGTGAACGACTACGAATCCAACCTGCTGCAGGAACGCACCGGTTGGAGCGAGGCGGAGATCGCCGGGAAGGTGAAGGCCTACATCGCCACGCGCGGCCCGAAGGGCGCATGCATCCACGCCGACGGCAAGACCTACGACATCCCGCCCGCGCACGAGCGCCGGGTGACCGACCCGACCGGCTGCGGCGACGCCTTCCGCGCCGGCCTGATCTGGGGCATCGAGAAGGGCCACGACTGGATGACCATCGGCCGCATCGGCAACCTGATGGGCGCACTGAAGGTCGAACACCCGGGCACCCAGAACCAGCGCTTCGATTACGACGAATTCGCCGGACAGTTCCGGCAACAGTTCGGCTACGCGCTGTAACCGTCGCCGATCGGATCGCCGGACCCGAACTGCGCAGGGTCCGGCAACCCCCTCGTACCGCGGACGCAGGCGCAGGGGCCAGCGGCGCATGCGCCAGCCCGCACCGCAGCCTCACCGCTCCCCGAGCAGGCGCGCCACTGCGGGCCCGTCGAACGGCCAGTCCAGCTCATCGCCGCTGGCGGCATCCCTCAGTACCGGCACCCTTGCGCCATAACGGGCTTCCAGCACGGCGTCATCATCGATGAACACGCTCTGGAAGTCAGGCGCACGCACCTGCGACAGCACGTCCAGCGCGAGGTCGCACAGGTGGCAATCGTCGCGCTGGTAGAGGATCAACGGCATGGCCCGTTCCCGAAGATGGTATTGCCGCAACGCGGCACTGCACCGGGCCGGCGGTCGATAGAATACGCGCCATGGCCGTCAGCACGTTCGACCTTTACAAGATCGGCATCGGGCCGAGTTCCTCGCATACCGTCGGGCCGATGCGCGCGGCGGCGCGCTTCGTCGAGCGCTGGCTGGTCGAACCGGGCCGGCTGCAGGACGTCGCGCGGATCCGCGCCGAGGTGTTCGGCTCGCTGGCCCTGACCGGCCGTGGCCACGGCACCGACAAGGCGGTGCTGATGGGAATGGAAGGCCACTACCCGAACGCCATCGACCCCGACATCATCCCGGCCGCCCTGGAGCGCATCCGCAAGGACAAGCGCATCCGCGTGCAGGGCACGCATGAGATCGCCTTCGACGAAAAGCGCGACCTGGTGATGAACAAGCGCCAGAAGCTGCCGCACCACACCAACGGCATGCGCTTCACCGCCTTCGATGCGGAAGGCGACGAGATCGCCACGCGCGACTACTATTCGGTCGGCGGCGGCTTCGTGGTCAATGCCGACGAAGCGGCCGAGGACCGCATCGTCGCGGACACCACGCCGGTACCTCACCCGTTCTCCAGCGGCGACGAACTGCTGCAGCGCGCGCGCGATGCCGGCATCTCCATCGCGCAGCTGATGCTGGACAACGAGAAGAGCTGGCGCAGCGAGGACGAGGTCTTCGCCGGCCTGCGCGAACTGTGGTCGGCGATGCAGGCCTGCGTGGCGCGTGGCATCCGCGAGGAAGGCACCCTGCCCGGCGGGCTGCACGTGTCGCGCCGTGCGCCCACCCTGCACAAGGAACTCTCGTCGCGCCCGGAAGCGGCGATGCGCGACCCGCTCACCGTCCTCGACTGGGTGAACCTGTACGCGCTGGCCGTGAACGAGGAAAACGCCGCCGGTGGACGCGTGGTCACCGCACCCACCAACGGCGCAGCCGGCATCCTGCCCGCGGTGCTGCACTACTACGACCGCTTCTGCCCGGGTTCGAGCGAGCGCGGCGTGTTCGATTTCCTGCTCACCGCCGCCGCGGTCGGCATCCTCTACAAGGAAAACGCCTCGATCAGCGGGGCCGAAGTCGGTTGCCAGGGCGAGGTGGGCGTGGCCTGTTCGATGGCCGCCGCAGGATTGACCGCCGCGCTGGGCGGCACGCCCAGCCAGATCGAGAATGCGGCCGAGATCGGCATGGAACACAACCTCGGCCTGACCTGCGACCCGATCGGCGGACTGGTGCAGATCCCGTGCATCGAGCGCAACGCGATGGGCGCGGTGAAGGCGATCAACGCCAGCCGCATGGCGCTGCGCGGCGACGGCAAGCACAAGGTCAGCCTGGACAAGGTGATCAAGACCATGCGCGACACCGGCCGCGACATGCAGGACAAGTACAAGGAAACCTCGCGCGGCGGACTGGCGGTCAACGTGATCGAATGCTGAAGCCGGCGTGCATGCCCTGATCCTCCCGGGAATGGATGGCACCGGCGAGCTGCTCCGGGAGTTCACCACCAGCCTGACACCGGAATTCACGCCCGGCATCGTCGCCTATCCGCAATCGGAGCGACTCGGTTACAGCGAACTGGTCGATCACGCACGCACGCGCCTGCCGCACGACCGTCCGTTCCTGTTGATCGCCGAATCGTTCTCCGGCCCGATCGGCATCCGGCTCGCCGCGGCGCGGCCATCGGGATTGCAGGGTCTGGTGCTGTGCGCGACGTTCGCCGCTTCGCCACGCGCATGGTCGCGACCGCTGCATCCCTTGCTCATGCTGCCGTTCCCGAAACCACCGACATGGCAGCTGATGCCGTTCATGATGGGGCGCTGGTCCACGCCCGCGTGGCGGCTTCGGCAGCAAGCGGCAACTTCGGGCATGCCTGCTGCGGTGGCCCGTCACCAGCTGTCCGAGGTGTTGCGTGTCGATGTCCGGTCGCATTTGGCGCAGATCGATTGCCCGGTGCTGTACCTGCAGGCCAGCCATGACCGCCTGGTCCCGGACGCTTGCTGGCGCGCGATCAAGGCCCGTCTGCCCGATGCCAGACATGCCAGACTCGAAGGTCCGCACTTCCTGCTGCAGCATCAGCCGGCGCAAGCGGCAGCCATCATCAAAAGCCACTTTGCATCGCCTGCCGCGGCATTGCCGGCCATCACAGGGCGTTGCCCGGGGCCACGCGCCGATGCTGTAGATGCAGCACATCGAGCACTCAATGCCGACCTGGAGCCCGGCGGCCAATGCGATCGAGTGCCGTCTCTCCCGGTCACGAACGAACGCGGGGAACAGCTGCTGGCCGTCGAGATGCCGCCTCGCGCGGGATCGCATGGGACATTCGATGTTGTGCTGGTCGTGGCCTGGCACGATGACCGGCTGCTGCTGGTGCACAACCGTCGCCGTGGCGTATGGGAGTTGCCGGGCGGTTTCGTCGATCCCGGCGAAGACCCCGAAACCAGCGCCCGGCGTGAACTCTTCGAAGAGTCCGGACAATCCGCGGAAGTGCTGGCGTCGACCGCGAGCTTCACCCTGGCCCGCGCCGATGGAACGTTGCTGCGCGGCCTCGTCTACGCGACGACCCTGCGACAGCCGGCCGCATTCACCGCCAATGTCGAGATCGACGCCATCGACTTCTGGCCATCCGACCACTTGCCGGAGCCGTTGTCGGCCATCGACCGCGACATCGTGCAGCGCGTCATGTAATCGTTTACATCCCGGGGGTATCCTGCCTTCCCGGCTGCTGCCAGGCACATGGATGGCGTTGCCGCAGGGCCGTCGATCCCCGCCGCTGACCGACCGGAGGCCGCCCATGCCCGCCCGACTCAACCGCCGTCGCCTGCTGCAACTGATGGGGGCCGGCGCCGCCAGCGCAGCCCTCCCGAACGTCCTGGCGCAGGCGCACGCAGGTGCGGACCGGCCCGTTGCGCCCGTCGGCAAGGATGCGCCGAACATCCTGTTCATCATGACCGACGACCAGGCCCGCGGCGCGCTGAGCATCTACGGCAACGACGTGCTGAAGACGCCGAACATGGACCGCGTCGGCAGCGAAGGCCTGCGCTTCGACGAGGCCTTCGTGACCACGTCGGTATGCGCGCCCAGCCGCGCCAGTTTCCTCACCGGCCTGTACGCGCACACGCACGGTGTGACCAGCAATGGCGAGGAGCCCGGTTGGTACGAGCAGATGGGTTTGCGCCACGACCAGATCACCTATCCGATGCTGCTGCAGAAGGCCGGCTACCACACGGCGATGGTCGGCAAGTGGCACATCAAGTCGATGCCGACGGGCTTCGACCACTGGGCCATCCTGCGCGGACAAGGCAGCTATTTCGACCCGCAGTTCATCGTCAACGGCGCGCCGGTGCGCTTCCGCGGGCACACCGACGACGTGATCGGCGACCAGGCCCTGCACTACCTGCAGCAGCGACCCAAGGACCAGCCGTTCTGCCTGTGCTACCAGTTCAAGGCGCCGCACGGGCCGTGGGAACCGGACCCGCGCTTCTACGACGCGTTCAAGGACGTCGAGGTCCCGCTGCCGCCGGGGTTCGGCGAACCACAGCCAGGCGATGCCCCGATCGCCTACTCGAAGACCACGCAGGAGATCGCCCACATGGGCGACTTCTTCCGCGACAACGAACGTCGCAAGGCGCAGGTGGACAAGGAACTGCCCGACGAAGAACGGTTGCACGAAGTCTTCCAGGCGTACATTCGCAACTACTACCGCGTGTTGCTGGGCGTGGACGAGAACGTGGGGCGAGTGCTGGACTTCCTCGACGCACAGGGGCTGACCGAGAACACCATCGTCGTCTACACCTCCGACAACGGCATGTTCCTCGGCGAACACGGCTTCTACGACAAGCGGCTGATGCTGGAACCCTCGATCCGCGTGCCGATGCTGATGCGCTGGCCGGGCCGCATCCCTGCCGGGACCGCGGACGATGCGCACATGGTGCTGAACATCGACGTCGCACCGACGCTGCTGGATCTGGCCGGCGTGGAGGTGCCGGACTGGATGCAAGGCCGCAGTTGGAAGCCCCTGCTGGAAGGCGGCGAGGCCGACTGGCGCGAGGACTTCCTCTACGAGTGGTACGAATACCCGGCGGTGCATTGCGCACGCAAGCACCGCGGCGTGCGCACCGGGCGCTGGAAGCTGATCCACTTCTGGGAACAACCCGCCGAGTGGGCGCTTTACGACCTCCAGCACGACCCGATGGAACGCGACAACCTCTATGGAGACCCTGCTCACGCCGCCACGGTCGAACGGCTCAAGTCGCGCATTACCGAACTGCGCGCCGGCATCGGCGATGTCGATCCGCCTGGCTACGTGGCGCCTCCACTGGAACCGGGGAAATGCCCCGCCTGACGCAGGCCGTCAGTGGGATGCGCCTGGACGATCGCCTGCAAGGCGCAGCAAGGGCACGTCGTCCACGTCCACCGACACCAGCGTGCCGACCTTGCCGTCACGGCCCCGCACGAAGCGCATCGGACCCAGCCCGCCCTCCACTGCGAACAGCGACTCCTTGATCGGGAGCAGCACGCGCGTCGGCTCGCCTTCGGTATGGGCGTGCAGCTGGCCATCGTGGAGCGCGATGCGAACCGTCCAGTCCAGCGCTTCGTTGCGATAGGTGCCCTCGTACTCGCGCAGCAGCAGGTTGGGCACGACGACGCCTTGCGGTCGTTCGACCCGGTTGAGGCTGCCCAACCCGTGCGACTGGCCGCACACTGCGCACATCGTCGGCTCGGCCAGGCTGCTCACGCGATGCGCGACCGCATGCCGCGTCTGCAGGAAGGCGTGGATGGCGCCCAGGTCGTCGCTGGTCAGGTTGCGGAACGCCACCCATGGCATCACGGCATCGGTCATGCCCTGCTTGCCGTTGCGCATGATGGCGATGAAGGCGGCCTCGTCGTAGGCCATGCCGGTGGCGTGCGGGGTGATGTTGGTGCTGAAGATGCGCCTGCCGTCGCGTTCGATGGCGTTGCCGCCGGCGAAGGCACCGGCCAGCCGCTCGCCTTCCCAGGCGGTGTGGCAGCCACCGCAATCGGCGATGTTGGTGAGGTAGCGGCCGCGTTCGACCGGGCTGTCGTCCACGGGCCCGGCGACCGGCGCGGTGATCGGCACCGGCCTGGCGGCGATCGCCTGCAGCACCTCGTCCGGCAACTGCGTGCGCGGCAGCGGGTTGCGGATCGGCGCCAGTGCACGCAGATGCACGATGACGGACGCGAGATCCTCGTCGGACAGCATCGCGAACGACGGGTACCACATCTGCGGATGCAGTGGCCGGCCGTCGTGGCTGATGCCTTCGCGGATCGCGCGCGCCAGCATGTCGTCGCTCCAGCGGCCGATGCCGGTCTCGTCGTCCGGGGTGAGGTTGGGCGCCACCAGTCGCGTGCCGCCCTCGTCCTTCCACACGTGGCCGGCCATTTCGCGACCCGCAACCGGTGGCGCGCCACTCCGGCTCCAGTCGCGTTCGGAGTGGCACACCGCGCACTGCAGGATGCCTTCGGCGAGATAACGACCGCGCGCACGGCGCGCGTCGGTACGCTCGAACGCCACGTCGGTCAGCGGCCGGACCTTGAGCCCCGGCAGCGGCGGCAACTGCGCGATGTCGATGGGTTCGCCACCGCTGCTGTGACCCGCGGCTTCTCCCGCGCCGCCGTCCGGCGCTGCATTGCATGCCGCAAGCGCCATCGTGGCGACAGCGGCCAGCATCCGCCCACGGCGATGGGGTGCCCTGTCCATGCGTCCTCCGGCAGCGATCCCCCGCCTGTACCAACGCGCCGCGCGTCGGCGGTCGGACACCGCTTCAGATCGCCAGCACGTCGTCCAGCAAGGCCGCCGCGGTGACCTCGGCGCCGGCCCCCGGCCCCTGGATGACCAGCGGACTGTCACGGTAGCGATCGCTCCAGATCGCAACGCGGTTGTCGGTGCCGCTGCCGGCGCACAAGGGATGTGCAGCCGGCAACGCACGCAGTCCGGCCTCTGCGCGGCCCTCCGCATCGAACCGGCCCACGAAGCACAGGCGCGTCGACGACGCGCGCGCCGCCTGCAGCCGCGCCAGCAGGTCGGCGTCGAGCGATGGCAACACGGCGTCCACGTCGTCCGGCGCGGCATCCCGCAACGCGGGCGACAGCAAGGGCGCGACCCGCACCTGGTGTGCCTCCAGCGGCAAGCCGGATGCACGCGCGAGGATCAGCAGCTTTCGGCGCACGTCCTCGCCCGACAGGTCGATGCGCGGATCGGGTTCGGAATACCCCGCATCGCGCGCCTCGCGCACCAGCGTCGAGAACGGCTGCGCGCCATCGAAGCGCGACAGCAGCCAGGCCAACGTGCCCGAGAGCACGCCTTCGACTGCATGGATGCGGTCGCCCCCCGCCACCAGCGCGCGGATCGTGCGCAACAACGGCAGCCCGGCGCCGACCGTGGCGCTGTCGCCGTAGCGCACACCGTCCTGCTGCGCTTCGGCAATCGCCTGCGCGCGCCCCAGGTCGCCGCCGCTGCCCAGCTTGTTCGCGGTGACCACGTGCACGCCGCGCGCCAGCCACTCCGGATGCCAGTCGGCGACCCGCTCGCTGGCGGTGGCATCGACCACGATGTCGCCGCGGTGCAGGCCAACGCCTTCCGCCCAGGGCGGCACGCCACCGCTGCGACGCGGCGCGGCGCGCGCCACGTCCACCGCATCGGCCAGCCCGGCCGTGCACGGCACCTGCAGCCGCGAATTGCTGATCCAGGCCACGTCCGGCAGCGCCGCGCCGTCGGCACGCAGGCGCTGGTAGCGCTGCGCGAAGGCCGTGCCGACGGTGCCGGTGCCCAACAGCGCGATCCGCGGCGCGGGTGAGACACGACGCGCAGCGCGCAGCGGGACGACCGTGTTCATGCGTCCACCTGCCGACGCGCTTCGATACGCGCATCCACCACCCGCTGCACGCGCGCCAGCGCCGCCGACAGGTCGGCCACCAGGTCGTCGCCCGCTTCGATGCCCACCGACAGCCGCAGCAGGCCATCGGAAATTCCGGCCTTGGCGCGCGCCTCCGGCGTCATCGCGGCATGCGTCATCGACGCCGGATGCGCGACCAGGCTTTCCACGCCTCCCAGCGATTCGGCCAGGGTGAAGTACTGCAAGCCGTCGACGAAGGCGCGCACTTCATCCTCGCCGCCATCGAGCTCGAACGAGAGCATCGCGCCGAAACCGGTCTGCTGGCGCGCGGCCAGTGCGTGGCCGGGATGAGACGCCAGGCCCGGGAAGTAGACCTTCGACACCACCGGGTGGCCGTCCAGCAGGGCCGCGACCGCGTTCGCGTTCTCCTGGTGCACGCGAAGGCGTGCATCCAGCGTGCGCAGGCCACGCAGGGTGAGGAAACTATCGAACGGCGATCCGGTCAGGCCCAGCGCATTGGCCCACCACACCAGCTGCGCATGGTCTTCGGCCGTGCGGGCGACCACCGCGCCGCCGACCACGTCGCTGTGGCCGTTGATGTACTTGGTGGTCGAATGCACCACGTAGTCGGCGCCGAACGCGATCGGCGTCTGCAGTGCGGGCGAGAGGAAGGTGTTGTCCACCACCGTCGTTGCGCCGGCCTTGTGCGCGGCGTCGATGACGAAGCGCAGGTCGGTGATGCGAAGCAGCGGGTTGGACGGCGTTTCGATCAACACGACTTTCGGCGCCTGCGCCAATGCATCGGCCAGCGAGCGCGGGTCGGTCAGGTCGGCGGTGATCAGTTCGAAGTGTCCCTTGCCGGCCAGCGCATTGAACAGGCGCCAGCTGCCGCCGTAGGCGTCGTGCGGAACCACCAGCTTGTCGCCGGGCGACAGCAGTGCGTTGAGTACCAGCGTGATCGCGCCCATGCCGGTCGAGACCACGACCGCGCCGGCGCCGCCTTCCAGCTCCGCCAGCGCTTCGGCCAGCAGGTCGCGCGTCGGGTTGCCGCTGCGGGTGTAGTCGTACTCGCGCTTGTTGCCGAAGCCGTCGAAGCTGAAGTTGGAGGACAGCACGATCGGCGGCACCACCGCACCGAACGCGGCGTCGCGATCGATGCCGGCGCGCACGGCGGCGGTGGCGGGACGACAGGCGGCGTTGCCTGCGCTGGAATCGAACTGGCTCATGCGGTTTCTCCGTTGTCGCGCAGGGCCGTGGCCAGCAGCGCATCGATGCGATCGTGTTCCTTGAGGAAGGCGTCGTGGCCATAACGCGAGCGCAGCACGCGCAGGCGGCCGTGCGTGCCGAGGCTTTCGACCAGCGCCACCGCGTCGGACAGCGGCACCAGCCGGTCGCCCTCCACGGCGACGACGAGGGTCGGCACGCGGATCCCCGCCGGATCGACGCGATGCAGGTCGATCGACTCCGACAGCCGCAGGTAGGCATTGACCGGCGTGCGCGCCACGTACTGCGCACCCGCGGCGTCGAGGTAGTCTTCCGCGGCCACGCGTACGCGGCCGTTCACCAGTTCCGGTGCCACGTCGAAACGGTCGTCGAATTCCTCCGGCGTGCGATAGCTGAGCATCGCGAACTGGCGCGCCAGCGACAGGCCCTGCGCGTCGGCGCACTGCAACTGGCCCAGCGCCACGGCGCGCCGCTGCAGCGCGCGCCACGCGGCGGCGTAAGGGTGCGGGCGATGCGCACCACTCACCGCGACCAGCGTGCGCAGCCGCGCCGGATGCCGTTGCGCCAGCTGCAGGCCGACCAGCGCGCCGTACGAGTAGCCGACGAAGCCGTGCAAGGCATCGATGCCGAGTGCATCCAGCAGCACGGCGATGGCATCGGCCTGGTCGGTGGTGTCGATCGGCGCGTCGAGGGTGCCGTCGCTGCCGAGGTAATCGAAGGCGAGGATGCGCACGCGTGCCGGATCCAGCGCCAGTCCGGGACCGACCAGTCCGTCGGCCCAGCCGCGCTCGGCGAAGGTCGCACTGGCCGCCACGTGGCGATGCGCGGAGATGCCGCCGGCCACGAACACCACCGGCGCGCCTTCCGGACCGACGAGTTCCCACGCGATGCGCACGCGACGCTCACCGGCGTGACGCGTCGGCAGCACGGCATCGATGCGGCCGCGCACGGCATCCGGGCGCGGCGCCGTAGCGGCCGCGACGGGATGCACCGCGGCATTCGAAGTCGCGGCGTTCGCGTACGCGGCATCGCTGGAACGGGGGGAAGGCTGGAAAGTCATGGCAGGCATCCGGTCGATGGGTGGACCATCGATGCCTGCGGGACTGCCGGAAGACCCACCAACCGCGGTGGGCATGCAAGCCGCCGTGGGGGAGGCGGTTCGCAACCATCTTCCGGTGGACGCACAGGTCCCCGCAGGACTTGGCACCGCGACGGCAGCGCTTGCGCGCTTGCCATCAGGTTGCCCCGGCGTCTTCGGGCCTGTCCCTCAGCCGGTCTCGATGGATGGCCGCAGGTTGCCAGTGCTTCCCGGGAATGTCAATCGCTTCATCCGAATGAAGCGATGGATAGTTGCCGATGCAACCTCCCCGGATGGGTGGCCGCCGGTCATAATTCACATCAATGAAGACCGCACTCCCCTTGGCGGCCCTGCTCTTTCTGGCGGGCTGCGCGACCAAACCCCTGCCCCATCCCTTCCCCGTGGCGCCGGCTGCGGACGTGGCGACCGTCACCGAAGCCTTCGTTGCCCAGGGCGCGCCCGGGCATGAACTCGATTCCCTGGCCACCTGGCCTACCGAAGACGGCGGCACCTGGGTAATTGCCACCGCCAAGAACGTGCACCAGCTGGTGGTCTTCGACGGCGATACCGGCGAACCGCTACGCACCGTTGGTGGCCCCGGCACCGATCCGGGCCGGTTCACGCGCCCCAATGGCCTGGCTATCCATGGCGACCTGCTATTCGTCTCCGAACGCGACAATCGCCGCGTGCAGGTGCTGCGCCTGCCGGATTTCACGCCGGTGGACGTGGTGGGCGAAGGCGAACTGCGCAGCCCGTATGGCGTCTGGGTATACGAACCGGCGCCCGGCGAGCTGCGCCTCTACGTGACCGACAGTTTCCAGGAAGGCGAACGGTTCGACGTGTTGCCGCCACTGGCGCAGCTGGACCAGCGCGTGCGGCACTACCGGCTGCGCGTGCAGGCGAACGGCACCATCAACGTCCAGGCGCTGGGCAACTTTGGCGATACCAGCCCGGACAACGCGCTGCGTATCGTCGAATCCATCGCCGGCGACCCGGCGTTTGATCGGCTGATGATCGCCGACGAGGACATGCGCCACGCCCAGACGGTGCAGGTATACACGCTGGAGGGCCACTACACCGGGCACAAGCTGCCCGTCGGCAGCTTCGATGCGGAACCCGAAGGCATTGCACTGTGGGCCTGCGATGCCGAGACCGGTTACTGGATCGTGTCCGACCAGCTGCGTCCCCTCACCCGCTTCCGGATGTTCGACCGGCGTACGCTGGCCGCGGCGGGCACCTTCTCCGGACAGCTCACCGCATGGACCGATGGCGTTGCACTGCATGCCGCGGCCACGCCACGCTTCCCGCACGGCGTGCTGTATGCAGTGCACGACGACAAGGCGATTGCCGCGTTCGACCTGGGCGACATCGCCACCGCGCTGCAGTTGGCGCCCGGTTGCCAGCCCTGACGATTTGATGCGCGCCTGCCTTGCGAGTGCCGCGATCCTCGCCCTGCTGGTGCCAGCATCGGCAGACGCGCAATCCGGCCGCATCTATCGTTGGAGCGACCTCAACGGCAGCACCCGCTACAGCGACCGCACCGAGGGTCACGCGACGCAGGGTGGCATCGCCGAGATCCCGATCCGTGTCGAACCGGCCGCCGTGGCGCGGCTGCGCTTCGAGCATCGCGACGGTCGCCACCTGGCCTGGATCGACAACACACTGGGCGGCCCGATCGAAGTGATGGTGCATGCCGTCCCGGGCACCACGCCCGCCAGCGACCCCCCGCTCCCGGCACGCGCCACCGTGCCGTCAGGGCAAGGCGTGGTGGTGGCCGTGCTGGCGCAGGCGACCGGGCTGCGCGTGGAGGCCATCCCGGGCAGCCCGAGTGCACAACCGCGCGACGTGGAGTACGGCTACCCCTTGGGCACGGCGGCGCTGCGCATCACCCAGGCGTGGGGCGGCCGACACAGCCATGCCGACGCCGGGAACCGGCATGCGGTGGACTTCGCGGCACCGCTCGGCACCACCGTGCTGGCCGCGCGCGACGGCGTGGTGATGCAGACCGAGGGCAGCTTCGACGATGCCGCTCCGGACGACCCGGACGCGCTGGAACGCGCCAATTTCATCCGCGTCCTGCACCACGACGGCACCATGGCGCTGTATGCGCACCTGCAGCCCGGTGGCGTGCATGTGCGCGTCGGCCAGCGCGTGCGTCGCGGCCAGGCGATCGGGCTGTCGGGCAACACCGGGCGCAGCACCGCCCCGCACCTGCACTTCGTGGTCCAGGCCAACCGCGGCATGCGGCTGGAATCGGTGCCGTTCCGGATGTTCGGCCCGCGCGGCATCCTGCGCTTCAGCGAGTCCATCGGCGCCGGCGACTGACCCGTCCGCCGCGTATAATCCGCGTCCTTCCCGCATTCCCCCGCACGCAGCCGCGTGCCCTCGCCATGCCCGATGTCCCCACCGAAGCCGCGCGCCGCCGCACCTTCGCCATCATCTCGCACCCCGACGCGGGCAAGACCACGCTGACCGAAAAGTTGCTGCTGTTCGGAGGCGCGATCCAGATGGCGGGTTCGGTCAAGGGCCGCAAGGCCGCGCGCCACGCCACCTCCGACTGGATGGCACTGGAGAAGGAACGCGGCATCTCGGTGACCAGCTCGGTGATGCAGTTCCCGTACGAGGGCCGCATCGTCAACCTGCTCGACACACCGGGCCACGCCGATTTCGGCGAGGACACCTATCGCGTGCTCACGGCGGTGGACAGCGCGCTGATGGTGATCGACGTCGCCAAGGGCGTCGAGGAACGAACGATCAAGCTGATGGAAGTCTGCCGGTTGCGCGACACGCCGATCATGACCTTCATCAACAAGCTCGACCGCGAGGGCAAGGACCCGATCGAGCTGCTGGACGAGGTCGAGTCCGTGCTCGGCATCCAGTGCGCGCCGGTCACCTGGCCCATCGGCATGGGCCAGCGCCTGAAGGGCGTGGTGCACCTGATCACGGGCGAAGTGCACCTGTACGAACCCGGCCGCAACTTCACACGGCAGGATTCCACCATCTTCCCGTCGCTCGACGCGCCAGGGCTGGAGCAGAAGATCGGCAGCGAGATGCTGGCGCAGCTGCGGGACGAACTGGAACTGGTGCAGGGCGCCAGCCATCCGTTCGACAAGCAGGCTTACCTGGACGGCAGGCAGACGCCGGTGTTCTTCGGCTCGGGCGTGAACAACTTCGGCGTACAGCCGCTGCTGGACTTCTTCGTCGCGCACGCGCCGTCGCCGCAGCCGCGCGAGACCACTGGCCGTACCGTCGAACCGAACGAGCCGAAGCTGTCCGGCTTCGTGTTCAAGATCCAGGCCAACATGGACCCGCAACACCGCGACCGCGTCGCGTTCATGCGCGTGTGCTCGGGGCGCTTCGCCGCCGGCATGAAGGCCTTCCACGTGCGCAGCGGCAAGGAGGTCAAGCTCGCCAACGCGCTGACCTTCATGGCCAGCGACCGCGAGATCGCCGCCGAGGCGTATCCAGGCGACGTGATCGGCATCCACAACCACGGCACCATCTCCATCGGCGATACCTTCACCGAGGGCGAAGCGCTCAGCTTCACCGGCATCCCCAACTTCGCGCCGGAACTGTTCCGCCGCGCGCGCCTGCGCGATCCGCTCAAGCTCAAGCAACTGCAGAAGGGCCTGGCGCAGTTGAGCGAGGAAGGCGCCACGCAGTTCTTCCGCCCGCTGATGAGCAACGACCTGATTCTGGGCGCGGTCGGCGTGCTGCAGTTCGACGTGGTCGCCTACCGGCTCAAGGACGAATACGGCGTGGACGCCACGTTCGAACCGGTACAGGTGGCCACCGCGCGCTGGATCCGCTGCAACGACGCGAAGAAGCTGGAAGAGTTCCGCGAGAAGAATGCACTCAACCTCGCGCTGGATGCCGCCGGCGAGCTGGTCTACATCGCACCGACGCGCGTCAACCTGCAGCTGGCCGAGGAACGCGCGCCGGACGTGCGTTTCATGGCCACGCGCGAACACGCGCACTCAGTGGGCGTGGATTGAGCTTCAGCGCCCCGGCGCAGGCGTCTCGCCGACCATCATGAACCGGGCGTTGAACGCAACCGTGATCCGAAAACCCTCCTGCTTCGGCAGGAAGGCGGTGACTTCGTGCAGCATCCACGATGGGAACAGCACCAACTGGCCTGGCTGCAAGCGCAGCGCAACACTGCCGTTGCCGTAGGGCGATTTCATCCGCAACGACGCCATGTCCATGTACATGGTGCTGGCCGGGTGCGGGTTCATGAAGGTCAGCAAGCCGCTACTGTCGACGCCTTCGTCGCCTTCCTGGCATACGCAATACACACCGGACCACGAGTGCATCGGGTGGTTGTGGTAGCCGAAGTAGCCCCCATGCCGGGTGATGTGGAACCACGACTCCTGCGCAAGATGCAGCCGCTGCAGGGTCTGCGTGTCGTAACCGTTGATCTCGCCGATCAGCTGGTAGAGCTGCGACAGGCAAAAATCGCGCATCTTGGCCACGCAGGGCTCGGGCCAGTCGAACAGGTCGAAACGGCTCTCGAACAGGCCCTGCGATGCCACCGGGTACGGATCATGTCGAACGTAGTCGGCATTCTCCCGCGACAGGAACAACTGCCTGAGCTGCGCATTCACGGCGCTGCAGTCCGGCATCTGCGCGGTGTAGATCGGGACTGCGAAAGCCGGCGTCAATGTGCCCATGCGTGAATATCCTGGGTGAAAGCAGGGGGCGGCGCGCGCAGTTCCTCTGAGCCGGAACGCTGTACCACCATCCCCACAGTTTATTCCCCGGGGGAAACCGGCGACACTCCCCCCATGCATGATGCAGGCAGCCTCCGCGACGAAATCGCCAGCGCGCTGACGCATGGCCTTGGCGCCGCCGTTGCGCTCGCGGGCGGCGCAGTGCTGATCACGCTGGCGGCCATCCATGGCGATGGCTGGCAACTGGCAGGCGCCATCGTGTTCGGCATCGCACTGCTGCTGCTCTACACCGCATCCACGCTGTACCACGCCATCCAGCATCCGGTTGCCAAGGGCCGCCTGAAGGTATTCGACCACTGTGCGATCTACCTGCTGATCGCCGGCACCTACACCCCGTTCACCCTGGTCGGCCTGCGCGGGCCATGGGGCTGGGGCCTGTTCGCGGCGATCTGGACGCTCGCCGTTGCCGGCGTGGTGTTCAAGTTGTTCTACACCGGGCGCTTCAAGCGACTGTCGACCCTGATCTACGTGGCGATGGGTTGGCTGGTGCTGGTCGCCTTCAAGCCGATGCTGTCATCGCTGGATGGCTGGACCATCGGCTGGCTGCTGGCGGGTGGCGCGTTCTATACGCTCGGCACGTTCTTCTACCACCGCGAATCGATCCCCTACGCGCATGCGATCTGGCATCTGTTCGTCATTGGCGGCAGCGTTTGCCATTACGTGGCGGTAATGGCGCAGGTGATCTGAAGGCACTGCGACGCTGCGGATCAGTCCCACTGCGCCGAGGCCTTACAGACCTTCGCGCCGGCCACACGCCTGATGCCGATACTGGCGGCATGGCGCTCGACCCCTCCCCCGCCAACACGTCCAGGGCAACGCGGCGCTGGTGGCCGCCCTCCACCCGCTTCCAGATCGCGTCGGCCACGCTGCTCGCGCTGGCCGTGGTGTTGATCGCCATCTTCGACTGGAACTGGTTCAAGCGCCCGGTCGAGTGGATGGTGCAGTCCAGCACCGGACGCAGCTTCCAGATCCAGGGCGACCTGCGGGTTTCGCTGGGCAACACCACGACCGTGCAGGCCGATGGCGTGCGGTTGGGCAATGCGGACTGGGCAACGGATGAAGAAGCGTGGATGGCCCAGGCCTCGCGTGTCCAGGTGTCGATCCGTCCGTGGCCGCTGCTGCTCGGGCGCGTACGCATCCCCGACGTCCGCCTGTCGCAGCCCGTCGTGCTGCTGCAGGCGAACCCGGACGACAAAGGCGGCAACTGGGATTTCGGGCGTCGCCCGCGTGATGGCGAGCCACGCTGGCGGCTCGAGCGGCTGTGGGTCGACGATGGCCACTTGCGCTTCGTGGATACCGCAAGCCGTACCGATCTCCAGCTTGGAATCGCCAGCCGAGAGCCGCGCCGGGAAGACGCCGCACCGCCGGTCGGCATCGACGGCGGCGGCACGTGGCGTGGCAGTCGTTTCACCCTGGAGGGCGTCGCCGAATCCCCGCTTGCGCTGGCGCAGGCCGATGATCCCTATCGCATCTCGCTGCGCGCCAGCGCCGGCGCCACCCATGCCACCGCACGCGGCGCTCTGGTCAACCCCTTCCAGTTCCGGCACTTCGACCTGCAACTCGCATTGCGCGGGCAGGACCTAGAAGACCTGTATCCCCTGGTCGGACTCGCCTTGCCGCCCACGGCGGCCTACAACTTCGACGGGCGGCTGCGACGCGCCGGCGACATCTGGCATTACACGGGGTTCGAAGGCACCGTGGGCAAGAGCGACCTGTCGGGCGACGTGCGCGTCGACGTGACCGGTGATCGTCCGCATTTCCATGCCCGCCTGCATTCGGATCGGTTGGATTTCGACGATTTGTCGGGCTTCGTGGGCGCAGCCCCCGACGAACCCGATCCAGCCCCGGACCGGCTGTTCCCGCAGACCCCCTACGAGCTGGCCAAGCTGCGCGCCATGGATGCCGACGTGGCATGGAAGGCCGCCCGCGTCGATGCGCCGCCACTACCGATGGACGACATGGATGCGCACCTGCTACTGGAAGGCGGGTTGCTGCGGTTGGAACCGCTGAACCTCGGCATCGCGGGCGGCGAAATCCGTTCGACGATCCGCATGGATGCCCGAAGCGAACGCATCGATACGACCGCAGTCGCCTCGGTGCGCGGCATCGAGCTGGCGCGGCTGATGCCGAACGCCAACCTGGCCGAGCAGGCCGTGGGACGCATCGGTGGACAGATCGACCTGCGCGGCAACGGCAATTCCATCGCCGCCATCCTCGGCAGCGCGAATGGGGACGTCGCCATCGGCATGGGTCCGGGCAAGATCAGCAACCTGGTGATGGAGCTGGCCGGGCTGGACATCGCCGAGGCGCTGCGCTTCCTGCTGACCGGCGACCGGCAGGTGCCGATCCGCTGCGCCTTCGCCGATTTCGACGTGGTCGATGGCGTGATGACCACCGAATCGCTGGCTTTCGATACCACCGACACCATCCTCATCGGCGAAGGTGACATCAGCCTGCGTGATGAAACCCTGGACCTGCTGCTGCGGCCGCGCCCGAAGGACCGCAGCATCCTCGCGCTGCGGTCGCCGTTGCGGATATCCGGCAGCTTCGTCTCGCCATCGTTCCGGCCCGACCTGGCTGCGCTGGGACTTCGCGGCGCCGTGGCGCTGACGCTGGCCAGTATCGCGCCACCCGCCGGCCTGCTGGCCACCATCGAGCCCGGTCCGGGCGAGGACAGCGACTGCGGCGGCGAGTACGCGCGCTGACGCGCGAAGGCCTCAGCTGGCGATATAGCGCTGCAGCTGGTCGAGTTCGAGCTGTTGGTCTTCGATTACCGCCGCCACCAGGTCGCCGATCGAAATCACGCCCAGCACGCGTCCGGCCTCCACCACCGGCAAATGGCGGATGCGATGCCGCGTCACTGTCTGCATGCAGCGCTGGACGTTGTCGTCCGGTGCCACGGTGATGACCTCGGCGGTCATGATGTCGCGCACCGCGGTGTCCTTCGACGACCGCCCCTCGAGCACGACCTTGCGCGCATAGTCGCGCTCGGACAGGATGCCGGCCAGCGCCGCGCCTTCCAGCACAAGCACCGCGCCCACGTGTTTCTCCGCCATCAGCCGGATCGCGTCGATCACCGGCGCGTCCGGTGCGACCGAGAAGATCTCAGGGCGCTTGGCCTCCAGCAGTTGCCGCACGATTCGCATCGCTCGTTCCTCCCGTGGACTGGCTGTCCTGCGAGGATACTCCCATCGGCGCGGGGTACCAGTCATGGACCAGGTACAACGGTCGCTGCTTGGATTCCTCGTAAAGCCGGCCGAGGTATTCGCCGATCGTGCCCAGCGCGATCAGCTGCACGCCGCCAAGCCCGAGGATCACGCTCATCATCGTCGGCCAACCGGCGACGCGGTCGCCGAACAGCAGGGCCTTGCCGACGATCCAGATCGCGAAGAGGAAGGCGAACACCGCGGTGAACAGCCCGACGTAGGTCGCCAGGCGCAGCGGCGCGGTGGAGAAACTGGTCACGCCCTCCAGCGCGAAGTTCCACAGCCGCCAGAAGTTGAACTTGCTTTCGCCCGCCGCGCGCGCTTCGCGGTCGTAGGGAATCGAAACGCTGTTGAAGCCGATCCAGCCGAACAGTCCCTTCATGAACCGGTGCCGCTCGCGCAGCTGGCGCAGCGCCGCCAGCGCGCGCGGCGACAGCAGGCGGAAATCGCCGGTGTCGGTGGGGATGGGTGTCTTCGACAGCCGCTGCATCAACCGGTAGAACACGTGTGCAGTCGACTTCTTCAGCCAGCCCTCGCCTTCGCGCTGGGTACGCGTGCCATGGACGTCGTCGAAGCCTTCGCGCCATTTCGCCACGAACCGCGGCAGCAGCTCCGGCGGATCCTGTCCGTCGGCGTCGAGGATCAGCGCCGCGCCTGCGTCCACCCGGTCCAGCCCGGCGGTGAGCGCCGCCTCCTTGCCGAAGTTGCGCGACAGCCGCAGCAGCGCGACCCGCCCATCGCCCGCGGCGATGTCGCGCATCACGTCCCAGGTGCGGTCGCGGCTGCCGTCGTCGACGTACAGGACGCGCACGTCCAGCGATACGTCCGCCATGGCATCGATCGTGGCCACGATGCGGTCGTGCAGCAACGGCAGGGCATCCGCCTCGTCGTGTGCGGCAACGACAACGGTGAGCTGGTCGCGGGTCATCCCGGCATCCTACACAAGGCCGCGTGCGGATCGGCGCACCAGGCGCTGCGCGGGCGTGTTTCTCGCAGCCCTAGTCCAGTGTGTCGAGATACGCCGCGCCACCCAGTTGGCGCACGTTTCGCTCGACCCAGCGCGACTGCCGCTGCACGTAGGGCCCGGGGTTGGCGATGCTGTAGCGCTTCGGGCTGGGCAGGACGGCCGCCATGCGCGCACTCTGGGCCAGCGTCAGGTCCTTCGCGTCGCGGCGGAAATAGGTCCGGGCCGCAGCCTGAGCGCCATAGACGCCATCGCCGAATTCGACCACGTTGGCGTACACCTCGAGAATGCGCCGCTTCGGCCACATCAGTTCGATCAGCCCGGTATACCAGGTCTCCAGCCCCTTGCGCACCCAGCGCGAACCGGCGCTGCGTCCCTGCCAGAGGAACAGGTTCTTCGCCAGTTGCTGGCTGATGGTGCTGCCGCCGCGCAACGCATCGCCGCGTTCGTTGCGCTTGCGCGCATGCTCGATGGCCTCGAGGTCGAACCCGCGATGTCCGGCGAAGGCCTGGTCTTCCGCGGCCACCAGGGCCACGGGCAGGGTCGGCGCGATGTCCCCCAGGTCGCGCCAGTCGTAGGCCACCCGGAACGACCACTCGCCCGCGGTCCAGGCTTCGAACTGGCGGATGGCCATGAACGACGAAAACAGCGGATCGACGAAGCGCAACGCCGCCACCTGTGCCGCGGACAACACCACGAACAGCACCGGCAGCATCAGCAGCCGACGCAGCCAGCGCCGACGTTTCGGTCGGCCGGGCCTGCCGGTGCGTGCCGCATCGCCTTGCGGCGTCATGCCGTTGCCCCCATCTTCCTCACCCGCCCGTGGAACGCCAGCCGGCATTATCGACCACGCGCCCACCGCCGCCCACGCCCGCCCGGAACCGCCATGACGTCCACGCCCGAAATCTCCGATCGCCTGACCCGCTTCCTGCTGCCCGAGGCCGGCGTCCGCGGCGTGCACGTCCACCTGCGGGAGGCGTGGGCGCAGATTGCCGCGCGCGACCAGTCGCCTGCGGCCATCCGCGAACTGCTGGGCGAAGCCGTCGCGGCGGCCGCCCTGTTCACCGGGCATGCCAAGGTGGAAGGGCGGCTCTCGGTGCAGCTACGCGGCGACGGCGCCCTGCGCACCCTGTTCGCCGAATGCACGGCGGCCGGGACCCTGCGCGGCATCGTGCGCATGGATGGCGATGTGGCGCTGGCACAAGGGCGCGACCTGCGGGCGCTCGCCCCGGGCGCCGTACTGGCGATCACCATCGAAAACCCGTCAGCCCCCGGCCGCGACCCGGTCCGCTACCAGGGCCTGGTGCCGCTGGAAGCCGACTCGCTGTCGGGCGCGTTCGAGGACTACTTCCGCCAGTCCGAGCAGCTGCCGACCCGCGTGCTGCTGGCCGTGGGCGAGGGTGCCGTCGCGGGGCTGATGCTGCAGAAGCTGCCCGGCGACGAGGGGGATGCCGACGGCTGGACCCGCGCCGGCGCCCTGTTCGACACACTGGCCGGCGACGAGTTGCTGGCGGTGTCCACCGACACCCTGCTCCACCGGCTGTTCCACGAGGACGCACCGCAGCAGCTGGGCGACCGGCCGCTCCGGTTCGGCTGTTCGTGCTCGCGTGAGCGGGTGGCGGCCATGCTGGCGTCCCTGGGCAGGGAGGAAGCCGAGGCCGCGATCATCGATGGCGTCGCCCGCATCCAGTGCGAGTTCTGCGGGCAGCAGTACAGTTTCGGGCCCGAAGAGGTCGCGGGCCTGTTCCATGAGTCTGCACTGCAGCCGGAGGCCCCGGAACGCCTGCAGTGATCCGGGCATCCGCGCGACGCCGGCAGGCCCAAGTCCACTGACAAGCTGTACACGCGCGTTAGGGTATTGTTAACAATCCATAAATCCGGTAGGCTGGATTTTCATCGAAGGGGAGGAACTTCGGCCCGGTCCGTGGGTCCGATACGCACCATGTCACCACGCCTAGCCGCCTTGACCGCCGCACTCCTGCTCGCCTTTGGCGCGGCAGCCGGCAGCGCGCATGCGCAAGGCAAGCGCAGCGACCAGGCGGTGGTGCCGATCCTCGACAACACCAGTGGCAAGGTCCACGGTTACCTCGTCCTCGAGCCGACTGCGGGTACTCCGCAAGCCGGCGCCCGGTGGCGCGCCGGCAGCAATACCCTGGATTCCGCGTTCGGCATCGGCGCAGGCAACTCGCTTGCACTCCTGTGCAGTCCCGCCGGCCTGAGCGCCATCAACAGCCTGGCCAACAACTGCAATCTGGCCGAACTCAGCGGCAACCGTGCCACCGCCGGGGCCGCGTTCGGGCGTGGCAACAACCGTCTCGGCGTGACCGTGGGCGAGAGCCGTGAAGCCCTGCCGGCCTGGCTGTCCCGCGGCAACGCAAGCCGCAGCAACGAGATCGACTTCAACGACCTGACCGTCTACGCCCAGCGCAACGTGGGTGATTCCGGCGGATTCGTCACCATCGCCGGCACCATCGCCAAGGCCACCCTGGTGCCGTATGCCTCGGCTCCCGCCGGCCTGGCCGACAGCTGGAGCAGCCGCAGTCTCGAGCTGGGCGGCGGCTATGGCGCCTTCAGCGCCAACATCATCGGCCGCGTGGTCGATACCCCCGGCCAGCCCAAGTGGGAAGGCCTGGGGCTCGGCCTGACATGGCGCACCCCGTGGAGTGGCCAGCTCACAGTGGGCGCGGAGAACGTCGTCACCCGCGGCAAGAACCCATTCTCGCTCAATAATGAGAATCTGGACGAGGGCACTGTCCCGTACGTCCGCTACGAACAGGACCTCTGAGTCCTCCCGGCGTGTCGCCGGCACCTTGCGGTCGTCATCACACTCTACGGTCGTTTTGTTAACGACACTTTAATTTTTCGTCAAGGGCCGCTAGTATCGGGTCAACCGTGTCGTTTTCAGGGCCACCTTGGCCCCGTCGGCATGGTTCCCATGGGGATTAACCCAAGACTCACTTGGAGAGAGAGATGACCTTGAAGACCACCAAGCTCCGCGACGCGATTACCTTCGCGCTCGTCGCCGGCGCAACCGCCGTGGCGGGTACCGGCGTGGCATTCGCGCAGGAAGATTCGGAAGGATCGACCGGCCAGAGCGCCAGCAGCCTCGACCGCGTCACCGTCACCGGTTCGCGCATCAAGCGTGCCGACATCGAAGGTGCCCTGCCGGTCGTCGTGATCGATCGCGCCCAGCTGGAAGCCAGCGGCGACGTGTCGGTGTCCGACTACCTGCGCAACACCAGCTTCAACTCCTTCGGTTCCTTCCAGTCGACCTCCGGCAGCTCCGGCATCGGCTTCTCGGGCATCAGCCTCCGCGGCCTGGGCACCGCCCGTACCCTGGTGCTGATCGACGGGCGTCGCGCCCCGACCGCCCCGATGCTCGGCAACTCGCAGGACCTGAACTCGATCCCGATGGCGGCGATCGAGCGCATTGAAATCCTGTCCGACGGCGCCTCCGCGATCTACGGCTCTGACGCCCTGGGTGGCGTGGTCAACATCATCACCCGTCGTGACTTCGAAGGTGCCGAACTCACCGTTGGCGTGGGTCGTCCCACCTCTGCGGGCGGCGACACCGAGGAAATGAGCTTCGTGATCGGCAGCTCCGGCGAGCGTGGCCGCGTGCTGGCCGGTGCCTCGTACTCCAACCGCGACGTGATCTACAGCCGTGACCGCGACTACTGGTACAACCCGGAAGCCGGCCTGCTGGGCGCGTCGATCTTCTCCAACAACTTCTCGCTCTCGACCTCGAGTGCTGCAGGCCAGCGCCTGACGCATCCGACGTTCGGCACCGCCGTCCCGGGCCTGTGCACCAATGGCGACGACAGCGACCTGTTCTACCAGGATTCCGCGCGCGTCTGCCAGTTCAACCACCTGGCCACGTCGGCCAACCTGACGCAACTGGAGAACACCGCCGTGTTCGCCCGCGGCGACTACCAGATCAATGACGACTGGATGCTGTACTTCGGCGCCACCGTCAGCCGCACCGAAGGCTTCGGCCGTTTCGCCGCGGTGCCGTCCAGCCCCTGGCCGGGCGGCGCCATCCGCCTGCGCGCGGGCAGCCCGAACCACCCGGGCACCATCGGCGGCAACAATCCGAATGCCGCTGACCCGTACTACCAGTCGCTCAACGGCCAAGACATCTTCCTGTTCCACCGGTTTGCGGCCCTGGGTGAACGCGACAACTTCCTCGAGAACACCACGTACAACTACAGCCTCGGCTTCGAAGGCCGCGTGATGGACACGTTCGACGTCGATTTCGGCGCGCGCTACGTCGAGTCGCGTGCCACCAACCTGGGCACCAACTACGTGGTCGGTGGGCTTGCCCAGCAGGTGATCGATTGCACCACGGCCGCCCGCTGCTACAACATCTACGATCCGTACGCCGGCAATCCGCGCGGCCTCGGCATGACCGCGACCATCTCGCGCGACATGAAGACCACGCAGAAGGAAGTCTACGGCAGCGCCGCGTTCGACCTGTTCGACATGTCCGGCGGCACCGCCGGTGCCGTGCTGGGTGCGGAGTTCCGCGAGGAGTTCTACCAGGACATCTACGATCCGCTGTCCGAATCGGGCCAGATCGTGGGTTCGGCAGGCAATTCGGCTGCAGGCGGTCGCGACGTGTACGCGGCCTACGGCGAAATCCTGTTCCCGATCGTGGACAGCTTCGAGATCAACCTGGCTGGCCGCTACGAGCGTTATAGCGACTACGGCAGCGACTTCGCCCCGAAGATCTCGTTCCGCTGGCAGCCGCTGGACAACCTGACCCTGCGTGCGACGTATGGCGAGGGCTTCCGCGCGCCGCCGCTGAACCTGCTGACGCAGCGCACCGCGTTCAGTGCCACCGCGACGTCCGATCCGCAGACCTGCCAGCTGCTGGCTGGCACCCCGAGCTGCCAGACGCAGGTCAGCACCTACGGCATCTCCAACCCGAACCTGGGTTCGGAGCAGTCCAAGCAGTGGGGCCTGGGTGCAGTGTGGGATGCGGGTGACTGGCTGAACGTGACCCTCGACTACTACAACATCGAGATCACTGAGTCGATCCAGGGCATCACCCTGGCCACCGTCGTCGGCTGTCTGCGTGGCGTGCTGTCGATCTGCCCGAGCGGCCTGTCGGTGTTCCCGGCCGGCACCGTGCTGCCGAACGAATCTCTGGGCCTGGGCGCGCAGTTCGACGCCGTCACCGGCGGTATCGTCAATGCCCAGACCGGTTCGGGCAACATCGGCTTCATCGAAACCGATGGCTACGACCTGACCCTCCGCACCAATTTCGACTTCGGTGCCGCGGGCCGCCTGCGCAACATGTTCAACGTCAGCTACGTCGGCAACTACGCGGCCAACGGCGCAGCCAGCGTCGTCGGCACGCCGGGCTATCCGCGCATGCGTGGCATCCTGACCAACACCTGGGACATGGGTGACTGGTCGGTCAACTGGAACATCAGCTACATCCACGGCACGCAGTCGGCGGCTTACCGCCAGTGGCTGGGTCTGGAGCGCAACCAGGCCCGCTCGCCGGCCCAGCAGGCCGAGTGGGTCCGCCTGCAGACCTTCCCGGACCGCCTGCCGTCGTACGTCATCAACGACGTCCAGCTGAACTACAAGGCGCCGTGGAACGCCACGATCACTTTGGGCATCAACAACGTTGCCGACAAGATCCCGGTGTTCGACACCTCGCTGGGCGGTTCCAGCTACGACTCGTTCCTGTACGACCCGTGGGGCCGCGTGCCTTACGTCCGTTACACCCAGCGCTTCTGATCCAGGCTGGACTGCACTACGCACTACGGAAAGGGCCCCCTCGGGGCCCTTTTCTTTTGGCTGCCGGCAACGATCGAGCCAGCGATCCCGGAAACTTGAATTGAATGCGCGATCAGTGCTATTGACGTCATTCACTTCCAGAGGGGGATGTTGAATGCGAAACGTGAATGCCCTACTCGGCTTCGCGCTGTTTTGCATGCTTGGGTCGACCGCCCACGCAACACAGGGCGATCTGGACGTGCAGTCCCGCCCGTTCGCGCAGCAGGCGCAACTGATCCGCAGCGCGATTGCCACCGGCGAGGAGTACAGCGAGATATCCGCATCCGATCGCGATGTCGTGCTGGCCTTGTTGACCCGCATCGAAACCACGCTTGGCTCGGCCGAGTCCGTGGACGCACTTCTGACGCAGGCGAGGGTGGATCTGTTCAACGACCAGGAGCAGGTCAACGCGATCCTCACCGGTGCACGCGAGGACAGCCGCATCATCTGCCGGCGCACCCAGGTCACGGGTAGTCATCGCAAACAGCAGGTCTGCGCGACGAAGGCCGAGCGCGACCGCCAGATTGCAGCCGATCGCGAGAACCTGGATCGCTATCGATCCATGCGCACCGATCCCGGCCGCCCACTCGAACCTTGAGGACCATCGGGGCCGCCAACGCGGGCAAGCCCTGCTGCTATGCTGTCTCGCAATATCCGCGCCCGCCGCAGTACACCCTGCGAAGGTCGGCGAAACTGATCATGGTTGGGAGAATGACTTGAACTACCTGAAGATGCTGCTGCTCGGGATTCTCCTGGCGTGGACATTCCTCCACGCCACGCATGCGTCCGAAACGGATCTCGACGTGAAAGCCCGCTCGTTCGCCGTGCAGGCCGCGCAGATCCGTGCGGACTTGTCGGCAGGCGATGCTTACTCGGAGATCTCCCCGTCTGATCGGGACACGGTGCTTGGGCTGTTGGCACGCATGGAAACCATGCTTGATGCCAGCGAGAATGACATCGATGGCCTGCCGTCGGATTCCAGGGTGCAGTTGTTCAACGATCAGGAGCAGGTGAACACCATCCTCACCGGCGCGCGCGCCGACAGCAGGATGGTATGCACGCGCACGCAGGTCACCGGCAGCCATCGTCGGCAGCAGGTCTGCATGACCGTGGCTGATCGCGAACGGCGGCGTGCGCGGGACCGCGAGGATGCGATGCAGAAGCAGCGGGCGACACCTTGCATGGGGCAGGGCACAGGCTGCGTGCTTCCCGGACTCTAGGCCCGCAGCGCTACTGCAGCAGCGCGCAGCGTGCCACGGACGGCCGTCGTCCCGCCATGGAGGCGCGGGCTTACACTAGATACTCTGCGCCGACCTGCCGTGCCATGACCTCGACGATCATCACCGCCTTCGCCGTCCCCATCGCGACCATCGAGATGGCGGACTGCGATACCCTGAACGCTGAACTGCGACGGTTCTTCGTCGAATGCCAGTCGTATGGCGACAAGTACGCCAATCCGGATCCTTTCACGCATCGCAATGCGTCGCTTTTCGAGAGCCAGTTCACGCTGTTCGATTGGCGGCAGCCGTCCGTCGCCAGGCTACGCGACTTCTGCGTCTCGAATCTCTACCAGGTCATCCGCGAACTCAACGGCTACGACCTCCAGACGCTGCAGAGGCTGCACATCGCGTATGAATCCTGGTTCCACGTCACGCGCAGGGGCGGGTACTTCGGGGTGCACAACCATCCCATGCATTCTTGGTCCGGGGTCTACTGCGTTTGCCAGGAAGGCGACGAAGGCAATGAGGACAGCGGCAAACTCACCTTCATCAACCCTTTCGCGTCGAACACGATGTTCGTCGACATGGCATCCCACAAGCTCAAGCCGCCGTACCAGATCGGGAGCATCCCGACGCGCCTCAAGCCGGGGCAATTGGTGATCTTCCCGTCATGGCTGCTGCACGAGGTGACGCCTTTCGAGCCGGAAGGCGATGGCCTGCGCATCACCGTGGCCTTCAACGCACGCTTCCGGATGGATGGCGTGGAGCGACCGACCCCGCCTTCTGGCGTGTGACGGCCTTGTCCCGCGGTGCGGCAGGAGTCCTGCGATCCGCTCATGCGCCACGCCATGCCGCCTGCAGCGACCAGCCGACGCAGCGAGGCCCAGGGCGTGCCAAGGCACGGATGCCCGAGCCAGCTCCGGCGACATAGCCAATGGGTTGCCCCACCCCCTGACGCGCGCTGGCAGGCCCGCCCCAAGAGCGCGACAATGCACCTCTTCGCTTCCCCGCCTGTCCGCAATGCAATGAACGACACGCATAACGAACGCATCAACGCGTTGATGCTTGAGGGCGACCGCCTTGCGCAGGACGGTCAGTCCATTTCCGCCGCCGTCTGCTGGCAGAAGGTGTTGGAGCTGGAGCCAGGCTTCCCCCCCGCGCTGGATTGCCTGGCCATGCAGGCTGCGCAACGCGGCGACATCGATATGGCGCGCGACCTGCTGGAGCAAGCGGTCGCCGCAGCACCGGGGTTCGCGATGGCCCACGCCCATCTATCCCGCGTCCATGCCGTCCTGGGCAACGAGAATGCGGCCTTGGCCTCGATCGATGACGCGATCAAGGCCGATCCAGCTGCCTGGGGCCCGCGGATGGAAAAGGCGCGCATGCTCGAGGCAAAAGGCCGTGATCGCGAAGCGGCCGCCGCCTACGGTTCCGGACTGGCGTACATGCCCGAACCCGCGCGTCAGGCGCCCGAGCTGCAATCGCTGGTTGGGCATGCGCAGAGAATGGTGGCGGAGAACCAGGCGCGGCTTCGTCAGTTCCTGGAGGGACGGCTGGGCGACCTGATGCGCACTGGCTCGCCCCGCAAGCTGGAACGTTTCCAGCACAGCTTTGACGTGCTGACCGGTCGCCGCGACATGGCTTTGTCCAGGCCGCTTACGCTCCCCTTCGCGCGCTTGCCCTCGATCCCGATCTTCCATCGCGAGGATTTCGACTGGGCCCCGGCTGTGGAAGCCGCGTTCCCCGACATGCTGCGTGAACTGCAGGCATTGCTCGAGGAGCAAGCGGAATTCGTCCCCTATGTGCAAATGCCGGACGATGAACCGAAAGGCCAGTTCGCTCCGTTGAACAACAACCCGGACTGGGGCGCCTACTATTTCTGGAAGAGCGGCCAACTCATCGAGGAGCATGCGCAGCGGTGTCCACTGACCGTGGAAGCGCTGGCGGACAACGCCCCCATGTGCATCGTTCCCAATCGTGCTCCAGTCAGCTTCTTCTCTGCCTTGAAGCCGGGAACCCACATCGCCGCGCACCATGGCGCGACGAACAGCCGCCTGACCGTGCACATGCCCCTCATCATCCCTCCGGACTGCGCACTGCGCGTCGGCGGTGAAACCCACGCCTGGAAACCCGGCGAACTGGTCATGTTCGACGACACGATCCTGCACGAAGCCTGGAACAACAGCGATCGTCTGCGCGTCGTGCTGATCTTCGACGTCTGGCATCCAATGTTGAGCGACCTGGAGAGGCAACTTGTCAGCGAAACCATCGCCGGCATCCTCGAATACAACGACAACATCGACATGGGCGAACTTTGAGCGTACGTCCCGCCGGAGCCACGCATTGGCGACTGCCTGTGCCACGACGTCGTCCCCTCACATGAGCGGGCACGCCGACGAAACGGCGATACGACAACCACGATACCAGCAGGATCCGTAAATTGCCGATCTCCAGCGCCCCCCCTAGTGGCGGCACGCCCGCCTCCGGCATCGAGCACCAACTCGTCCAGGTACGCAACGCGATCAGGACCGGCGACCTCGCGCGCGCCCGCAAGATCAGCGATGCCATGCTGGCCGCGCAACCCCATCATCCCGGCGTCCTGATCCAGCGATCCAGGCTGGAGTCCGTCGACGACAACTATCGACTGGCGCGCGGTTACACCCTGTCCGCGTATCGCGCCGGCATCCGCAACAAGCGGCAATGCATGCAGCTGCTACGCCGACTCAAGACGTTCAACCTCATCCCCGAGTTGCACGACTTCATTCCGCGCATTCCGCCGACACTGTCCGAGGACCCCGACGTTGCGTTGCTGCTCTCGTTGCTGATGCAGGTCCTCAACCAGCCGCAATCGGCCCTGCAACACGTGCAAGCGGCTGCAGCGCGACATCCCGGCTCCAGCGCATTGCAGTCCGAGATCGGACTGGCGATGACCCACCTCGGGCGTTTCGACGAGGCCGAGCGGCATTTCATGGAGTCGCTACGCATCAACCCCGGCCATGCGCCTGCGTGGTGGCATCTGTCGCGCTTGCCGCGGCATGGGGGCGGGTCCATCCACGTTGACGCATTGAAGCGCGAAACAAGCCGTGCGAACGCGCCTGCGAACAAGGCGCTGCTCGCGTATGCCCTTCATCGGGAACTCGATGGCGCGGGACACCATGCCGACGCCGCCGACGCCTTGGACCTGGCCTGCAAGACGATGCGGCAAGTGGTGGATTACTCGGCGGAGGACAACAAGCGGCTGTTTTCGATGCTCAAGGCGCTGCCGGCCGATGGGTCGAGCCCTCCATCCATGATGTCGGACGCCCCGTTCACCCCCGTCTTCATTGTAGGCATGCACCGCTCGGGCACGACGTTACTGGAGCATCTGCTGTCCGGGCACACGGAAATCTGCGCGGGCGGGGAATTGTATGACTTCACCAGCCAGCTGAGATTGGCGGCAGATCACCATTGCAGCACAGAACTGGATCACCAGATCATCCAGGCGTCGGGCGGTTTCGACTATGCCAGCATTGGGGCAGGCTATCTTGACTCAGTGGCCTATCGTTACCCCGGCCAGCGCTTCGTGACCGACAAGCTCCCCTCGAACTTCCTCAATCTCGGGTTCATCCTGCGCGCCTTGCCGGGCGCCAGGATCCTGCACATGTCACGCGACCCGATCGAAACCTGCTTCTCCAGCCTCCGCGAGCCATTCTCGGAAACCACCTGCCGCTATTCATACGACCAAGTGGAGTTGGCCGACTACTATCGGGAGTATTTTGCATTGATGCAGCACTGGCGCCAGCGCTTCCCCGGTCGGATCCACGACGTGACCTACGCCGCGCTCGCCGCGGATCCCGCTTCGGAACTCAAGCGCGTGGCCGCGCACCTCGGGGTCGAATACCAGTCGGCCATGCTGGAGGCGGAAGCGAACTCGCAGAGCGTCAATACCGCAAGCGCGGTCCAGGTCCGGCGCAAGCCGAGCCTGCCCTTGCGTCCCAAGTGGCAACCCTACAGCGAGTACCTCACGCCACTTGTGTGGAGGCTGTCGGAGATCGGCCAGCGCTACTGAACGGGCGACCTCGACAGGACTGCGGACTGCTCCATGCGCTGGAGCATGTCGGCAACGGCTGCCGAGGCATGCGTACCCAGGTCGTTGTTTCCGTCCACGGGTGGCGACAAGCGCCCATCGCGCAGGGCGTCGACTGTCGCTGCGATCAGCTCCGCCCGGTCCACGGTGCCATCCATCAACGGGAACAGCAGGCGGTCGATATCCATCACCTCCACGCTGTCGTGCCATGCGTTCGCGACGTGCTTGCGGTGCGGGGCCAGCGAGGCAAGCTGCTTCCGCACGACGGGATCCACGACAGGCCGGTCGCCGCTGGCAGGCACCACGGCCACCGCGGCCAGGCGCACCTGCGCCATGCCACGGAGCACCAGCTTCTCGCACAGTTCGTCGATCGCACCGCCGAGCACCTCGGCCGATACGGCGTCATTCCCGCCTTGCGTCTGGTAGGCGTACCTGATCATTTCGTCGCGCGTCACCGTGCCCGGCCATGTCTTGGCCAGCAGGTCGATGGCTTGCTTGATCCCGCTCAGGGCGACGCTGATGTTCGCCGTATTCGGTGGCGCCACGAACTCCTGCGGCTGTCCATCCAGCACGATCGGCCCGCCCACGGTGGCCAGGCGCGATGCGAAGTGCATGCCGTGCAATGCCCCTCTATCGAGTTCCCAGCGTAGACCGGCCGCGCGCTCGGCATGAACCAGCAGGGTTTGCCGGAACACGCGGCTCACCGCGAAATCCAGGTATTGCTCCACGCGCACCTGGTCCCCGCCAAGCGCGCCGTAGAGTTGGCGCGACAACTCCGGGTTGTAGTTCGATGGCATCATCATGGATGGCTGCGCCTCGCCGAGATAGGCGAGCCCATGCTTCTCCACGCGCCGGACGAACTCGTGGAAGTAACACGGCTGGTTGTAGGGCGCGAGGTATTCGTGGGCCACGTAGTCGATCGGTCCGTTCATGACCTGCGCCATGCACTCGTCCACCGCTGCGGCGGTCAGCCCGCCCGCCAGTGCCGTCTGCTTCAGGAAACCCAGCATGGACCGGCCATAGGCCACCTGCTCGGTCGCAGTCGGTCGCGCGCCGCCGTGCATCAGCATTGCGTCGCGGACGATCTCCTTCGTCTTCCAACCGGGATAAGTGTTGTAGCTGATGTAAGCCACGCCATCCGGGGCAAGGCAGCGATGGATCAATGCCAGCATCGCTTCCTGCACTTGTCGGGGGACCCAGCTGTAGACGCCATGGGCGATGATGTAATCGAACTCGCCGAGCGACTCTGCGTCGAGCTCGAGCAAGTCCGCTTCGACCAGGGAGATATTGCCGATCCCGAGCCGGTCGATCACCCCCTTTCCTTCGTCGATCTGGATGCGCGAGATATCCACGCCAACGGCCTTGCATGCGGGGTGGCGCAATGCGACCGGCACGAGGTTGCCGCCTGCCCCGCAGCCCAGTTCAAGGACACGTGCAGTCGCTATCCCGGCCGACGGTAGTCCGAACAGGCTGGCAACGGCGGCAAGCTGCTCTGGCGCGCTGTACTGGTATGCATACGAACTGTAGGGCAGGTCGTCGTAGCGCGCTCTGGTTTCGTGGTTGACGGGTTCCATGGCTCTCCGGGCCGCGCGGGCCTCAATGCAGGCCGTCGATCAGCGGCTGTAGGTATTTCTCGTAGGGCGCCCATTTGGGTACGTCGCGCACCACCACCTTCTCCCGGACCTGCACCGCACTGGCCGTGGCGACGCTTTTGCCATGCGAGTCTGGTTGCAACAGTTTGTCGGTGAACGGGAAGCCGCAGAAGTCGGCGACCTTGCGCATCGTCGCCTCGGTATTGCGGGTCAGGTCGGCATAGGTGACGTCCAGGATGCGACCCGGGAACATCGAATGCCAATGCTGCATCAGGTCACGATACTGGTTGTTGTAGTCCGCCAACTCGACCTGGTCGTACGAGTAGGCCGCCGCGTGGGCGAACAGCTCGCGGAAGTTGGAGAAGCAGGTTTCCACCGGATCACGCGACATGTGGATGATCTTGGCGTGGGGCATCGCCTGGCAGATGAACCCCACATTCATGTGGTTGGGCGGCCACTTGTCGGTGATGTGCGTATGTCCATTCAATCGCCAGGCCACGCCCTGCATGTACTGGCGGCCGAGTTCGGCGAAATCCACCCCGGGGACGCGGTCGATGGCCACCGGGTCGATCGCACTGGGGAAATAGTGATCCGTCGCAAGGCGAATGCGCGCGGCCATGTCGTGCAATTCGCCAGCGTTGAACACGCCGGGGTCGCCACCCATGAGTTGCTCCAGCAACGTCGTGCCGGATCGGTACATGCCGACGATGAAGACCGGGGTGAATCCCTCGCCTCGCGCAGCCACCGGCGGTTGGACCGGCATCTGCTTCAGCTTCGAGAACAGGCGGCGCGTGTCTTCCATATCGTAGCCGTGCGCCGCACGGTGCATGCGACTGGCCGTATCCAGCGCGGCGAAGGCGCCCGCGACGTCCCCGAGGTCGTCAAGCTCCTTGTGCAGCGCATAAAGCAGCCTCGTCTTGTCCACCGCCTTCTGCGAGGGCCTGTCCAGTGCGCGACGGATGGCGTCGACATGGTGGTTGTCCGCATTCCATTTGCGCATCCACGCCAGCACCCAGTAGGCATTCGCGTAGCCCGGGTCCTGGCGGAGGCACGCCATGATGTCCGCCTCGGCGTCGTCGAAACGACCGAGGAACAGTTCCATGGTCGCCCTGGCAAGGCGAAGCGACGGCATCTGCGGTGCCTGCCGCATGGCGAGGGTCACGAAGTCGATCGCGCTGGCCTGGTCGCCGAGCCAGCTCAACTGGGCGGACACCAGGTGCAGGGTCTTGGGGTCCGCCATGCCACGCAGGAAGGGCGAGGCATCGATGTAGCGGCGCATGGCGGCCGATTCCTCGAAATGCCTGAGGCACAACAGGACGCTGGGGACCAAGGCCGGCAGCCCCGTCGCGGAAGGCAGGGCGCGCAACGCGTACTCACGCCCCTTCCGGTAATTGTCGTTCGCCCTGGCTTCGAAACTCGACAGGTGCAGGAAGGCTTCGGGATTCTCGCCTGACTCCAGCACCTTGCGGTAATGCGCCGTGGCACCCGCCATGTCCCTGGCCGCGATCGCCTGTCGCGCGCGCGACAACCATTCATCGATGTGCGGCATAACCCCGTTCGTCATGTCTTGCGGTTCTACTGGTCCATCTTACATGCAAAAAAAGGGGCCCCGGACGGGGCCCCTCGTTGACTCGCCAGAGCTGCGATTACCAGTTCTGGGTGTAGCGGAAGTACACCTCGCGGCCGATGCCGTAGTACAGCGAGCTGTTGTAGTACGGCGGGGTGAAGCCGAACTGGTCGAGGCGCGGCTCCTTGCCGGTCACGTTGATCGCGCCGATGGTGAACCGGCCTTCCCAAGGTGCCTTGTAACTGACCGACACGTCATGGGTGATGTACGCCTTGTCGTTGCCGCAATTCGTGGACAGGTAGCCGAAGTCCACGATGTCCTGGCAGGTATAGCCCAGGTCGTTGACCAGGTAGTCCTCGGTGTACGACACGGTCTGGTCCATGGCGTTGATCGCCCATGCCAGCGAGAAGTTGCCCTTCTCCCATTCGTTGAGCAGCGTCGCGCGCCACTGGGGCGTGTCGGTGGTGTTGATGAAGTCGGTCGTGTCGGAGTTCGGGCCACCCGTCTCGAACTTGTTGATCCAGCTGACCTGCAGGTTGTTCCTCAACGAACCATAGGCACCCAGATCCAGCCTGGTCACGGCGCTGAAATCGAAGCCATCGGTTTCGATGAAGCCCTCGTTGGCGTAACCGGCACGCACCTGGAGGAGCGCGTTGGTCACCGGGTCGCGGACGGTGTACAGGCTGGCCGGCAGGAAGGTGCCGTTACGTTCGCGGTTGATGACCGTCTGCGCCGAGAAGAACCGGATCGAATTGGTCAGCTCGATGTTGTAGTAGTCGAGCTTCAGGCTCAGCCAGTCGGTCGGGTCCCACACCACGCCAGCGGACCACTGCTTGGAATCTTCCGGCTCCAGGTCGGGGGTCGCCACGCGCAGGCCGTCGATCTGCAGCGTCGAGCCCGGGGGCTGGCCGTAAGCGATGGCGGTGTCCGCGTCGACGACACTGTCGGCGGAGAAGGCATCCTTCGAGTTGAGGATGGTGAGCGGCGGAGCGCGGAAGCCTTCGCCGTAGCTGGCACGCAGCGTCAGCCTGTCCAGAGGCTGGTAACGGAGCGAGATCTTCGGCACGAACGAATCGCCGAAGTCCGAGTACGAGTCATAACGCGCTGCCACGTTGACTTCGAACTGGCTGGTGAACGGCAGCAGCCATTCGAAGTATGCCGACGTGTAGTCGCGCGAACCCGAACTTGAGTTACCCGACGAACCACCGATGTTGCCGGCTTCGGACTGCGAGTCATAGATGTCGGCGAAATCCTGCTTGTGGTGCTCCGCACCGACGACCAGGCCCGACAGTCCACCCGACAGTTCGAACAGGTCGAAGGTGCCGATGGCGTAGATCTCGTCTTCCTTGAAGAAGCTGTCGCGGCCGGTGGTTGCACGAACGGCGCCAAGCACGCTTTCCGGGTTGCCGAGCGGATCGAAGATATTGTACTGGCCACTCTGGATCAGCGCGGTAGCAATCGGGATGTTGACGTAGTTGCGGCCCAGCGACTGGAACTTGGACTCGGCGCGACGAATGCCGAAGTCCACTGCCACGCTGTCGGTCGCCTGCCAGTTGAAGCCAAGGGTGGTGTCGTAGGTATCGGTGTCGTCGAAGTTGTCGCGCGGGCCGATGGCGGCGAAGCGGTGCTTGAGCACCACGTCCTGGCCGGTCGTGTTGTTGGGGCTTGCGGCCGGGATGAAGATACCCGTGTCAGCCAGGGTCGGCGCGAAGCGGCCGAAGCTGCTCACGCGGGTCAGGCTGGAGTTCAGGTAGACCGACCAGTCGTCGGTGATCTGGTAATCACCGCGAAGGAACAGCGACTTCTGCTCGAGCGAAGCCGTGTCGGCCGCGACCAGGTTGTAGTCGTAACGGCAGACCGCGCCATCCTGCCAGAAGCCGGGGTTGTCACAGCCACCGGGCACGGAGGAAATGAACTTGCCCGGCGAAACATTGCCGTTGATCGGATTGACCGCCGGGACGTAGTAGTTGTTGGCGTTGGACGACGGGCCCCTGCGCCCCTGCATCCACGGCAGGTTGCGAATGTAGGAAATGTCGCGGTTGGCGTACGACACACCACCGAGCATGCGACCGCGCTCGCCGGCGATGCCAGCGACGACGGACCCGGACTCGGTGTCGCCACCGTACTGCGCGTTGCCGATGCCGACAGTGGCCTCGACGCCGTTGAAGTCCTTGCGGGTGATGATGTTGACCACGCCGCCGATGGCGTCCGCGCCGTAAATGGCGGAGGCACCGTCGGTCAGGATTTCAACGCGCTCGACTGCCGCCAGCGGGATGGAGTTGAGGTCGGAACCCGCCTCGCTGAACTGCGGGGAGAGCGGCAGGCGACGGCCATCGATCAGGATCAGGCTGCGACCGCCGCCCAAGCCACGCAGGCTCAGCTCGGACATCGACTGCGCCGATGAACCGGAGGCAGGCTTGTTGGAACCGAACGAGTTGAAGGTGGAGTTCTGCAGCAGGTCGGCGACGGTGGTCTTGCCGCTGACCTCGATGGCCTCGCGGGTGATCACGGTGACGGGCAGCGCACCTTCGATCTCGGCGCGCTTGATGCGCGAACCGGTCACCTGGACGCGATCGAGCGTGGCGGCGGAGGTGTTCTCGGCGGGTTCAGCGTCTTGCGCAACTGCACTGGCGGGTACGACGGATGCAGCACCGACGAACAGCGCGAGCTTGATTGCGCCCGGCAGTTTCTTGAGATTTGTCATTGGGGATCTTTCTCGAAGAGTGGGACAGCGAGAGGTCCAGAATTTCCGGGCCAATGGGTCGACCGCCGTCAGGTGCTGGCGGAAGGTGGCGGAAGAATAATGCAATTTTTACAAAAAAAGGAAGTGCAAACAGGCATCCGTGACTTATGGGATAGTCAGCATTAATCCTTTGAAAAACAGATGGTTATGCAAACCCAGTGAAGAACGGACGTAGCTCCATTCGGTTGTTGCCCCGGGTTCAGCAAGGTCAAGCCGGGTCGCTCGATCCAAGGCCAACCGGCAGCCGGACGCCATACGCGTTCAGGTCCGCCACCGCCGCATCGCGCTCGACGGCCCATGCGTCATGTTCAATGCCCAGCAAGCGATCCAGGTCCTCCGTTGCGAGGGCGATGTCATCCAGGTCCAGTTGCGTCCGGGTGGGCAACAGGCCGATGTCGCTGTCCTCGCCGGACACCACGCTACCGTCCACGCGCGCCACCATCCACTCCAGCACCCGGATGTTCTCACCGAAGCCGGGCCACAGGAACTTGCCGTCCTCGCCCTTGCGGAACCAGTTGACGTGGAAGATCTTCGGCAGCTTCGCGCCGGGCTTGTCGAACGACAGCCAGTGCGCAAAGTAGTCGCCGAAGTGGTAGCCGCAGAATGGCTTCATCGCCATCGGGTCGCGGCGCATCACGCCGACGGCGCCGGTCGCGGCGGCCGTGGTCTCCGACCCCATCGAGGCGCCGACCTGCACGCCGTGGGTCCAGTCGCGCGCCTCGAATACCAGCGGCACCAGGGTGGAGCGACGGCCGCCGAAGACGATGGCCGAGATCGGCACGCCCTGCGGATCCTCCGCGCGCGGCGACCAGCTGGGGCACTGCCGCGCACGGACGGTGAAACGTGCATTGGGATGCGCCGCCGGACCGTTGGCCGGGTCGAAGGGGCGTCCCTGCCAGTCGAATGCCGGCACGCGGTCGTCCAGTCCTTCCCACCAGGGCTGGTTGTCGTCGGTGACGGCGACATTCGTATAGATGGTGTCGCGCTGGATCATGGCCAGCGCGTTCGGGTTGGTCTTGGCCGAGGTGCCCGGGGCCACGCCGAAATAGCCGGCCTCGGGATTGATCGCCCACAGCCGGCCGTCCTCGCCGGGATGCATCCAGCAGATGTCGTCGCCGACCGTGGTGACCTTCCATCCCTTGGCGCGGTACGACGCCGGCGGGATCAGCATCGCCAGGTTTGTCTTGCCGCAGGCGCTGGGGAAGGCGGCGGCGATGTAATGGGTGTCGCCGGCCGGCGTCTCCAGCCCGAGGATCAGCATGTGTTCGGCCAGCCAGCCTTCCTGCCGGGCCTGCCATGACGCGAGCCGCAGTGCGTGGCATTTCTTGCCCAGCAGCGCGTTGCCGCCGTAGCCGGAACCAAAGGACTTGATTGCCAGGTCCTCGGGGAAATGCATGATGAAGCGGCGTTCGGGATCCAGCTCGCCGGTCGAATGCAGCCCGCGCACGAAGACCTTGCCGTCCGCGCCTTCGCGTTCGATCCGCGACAGCGCGTCCACGCCCATGCGCGTCATCAGTCGCATGTTGGCGACGACGTACGGCGAGTCGGTGATCTCCACCCCGCAGCGCGCCAGCGGCGAATCGATCGGGCCCATGCAGTACGGGACCACGTACAGCGTCCGGCCGCGCATGCAGCCATCGAACAGCGCATCCATCTTCGCGTGCGCGTCGGCGGGGGGCATCCAGTGGTTGTTGGGGCCGGCGTCGTCGCGCTCGCGCGTACACACGAAGGTCAGGTGCTCGACGCGGGCCACGTCGTCGGGATCGGACCGGTGCAGGTAGCAGCCCGGATGCGTCTGCTGGTTCAGCGGCAGCAAGGTTCCCTCGGCCACCATGCCTTCCAGCAGTGACGCGTACTCGGCGTCGCTGCCGTCGCACCAGTGGATCGCGTCGGGACGCGTGAGCGCCGCAACCTCGGCGACCCAATCATTGAGCGCAGCCAGACGGCTGCCATGCGCAGGCGACGCCTGCGGGCGCGGAACGGCATTCATCGGTGGTCCTCCCAAAACAGAACCGGCATCGCTGCCGAAAAGTGTCGCAATGGCGCGAGTGTATCGGGGCAAGCGCGAAGTCGCTCGCGGCAATGCCACATGCGCATGCATGCGCATGCGATGTCCAACGCTGTCATGCGAATGCGGTCGCCTTTGCGGCGACGGGAGTGGTCAGACCGGGACCAGCGTCTTCGTCAGGTGCTCGACATAGGCTTCGAACTCTTCCTGTGGCATCCGCGCCTGCTGCAACTGCAGGTTCAGCTGCAGGAAGCCGACATAGGCCGCATAGGTCAATCGTGCCCGATGCTGCGCATCCTCGCGACCCAGCCCGGTCTGCCGGAACGACGCGGTGAGGTAATCCAGGCGACGCTTCGAGACCCGCTCGATCACCGGCTGTACCGCGGGATGGTCCTGCGCCTTCAGCAGCGCGCTGTAGATCACGTGCGACTGGTATTCGTGCGCCACCATCTGGAACAGCGCCGCCAGGCGTTCGCGCGGATCCGGCACGCGCTCCAGCGCGCCGAACACGGCTTCCTGCTCCACGTGTTCCCAACGCTCCAGCGCCGACTGCAGCAGCGCATCGCGCGACGGGAAATGCCAGTAGAAGCTGCCCTTGGTCACGCCCAGGCGGCGCGCCAGCGGTTCCACCGCCACGGCGGCCACGCCCTGTTCGGCGATCAGGTCCAGCGCGGCCTGCGCCCAGTCGTCGGCGCTCAGGCGCCCGGTACGTTCCGGTGCAGCGGCCGACGCCGCTTCATCAAGTGCGGATGAGGTCATGGGCCGAGTGTATCCATACGCTGGGGCAGGGAAAAGTATCGTGCCGCCCTCCCCGTCCCGGCGCCGCGTAGCGCGTTGACAACACCCGGAAGCCTCACCATACTCAAGCGTACGGTTGTATCACGTGGCGTCCCCGCTCACGCGCGCATCATGGCGATCGGGTCCACGCCCAGCCCCGGAGAGGCATGATGAGCATCGCGATCCCCTTCCTTGCGTTCCTGCTGGCCGGCGCCTTCGCCGCCTACCACCGGCTGCGGCTGGCGTGGTGGGCCGCGATCACCGCGACCCTGCTGGTCGCCTGCTGGCTGCTGGGCGCCAACGCCACCGCCACCCTGATCGCGGCGCTGATGGTCGCGGCCATCGCCATTCCGCTGCTGGTGCCGCCGGTGCGCAAGGCGCTGGTGACCGCGCCGCTGCTGAAGTTCTTCCGCAAGGTGCTGCCGCCGCTGTCGAAGACCGAGCGCATTGCGCTGGAGACCGGGTCGGTGGGCTTCGAGGGCGAACTGTTCACCGGTGACCCGGACTGGGACAAGCTGCTCGCGTATCCCAAGCCGCAGCTGACGACGGAAGAGCAGGCCTTCCTCGACGGTCCGGTCGAAGAACTCTGCCGCATGACCGACGAGTGGCAGATCAACCACGTCCATGCCGACCTGCCGCCGGAGATGTGGGATTTCATCAAGCGCAACAAGTTCTTCGGGATGATCATCCCCAAGGAATACGGCGGCCTGGGCTTCAGCGCACTGGCGCACCACAAGGTGATCCAGAAGCTGGCCTCGGTCAGCAGCGTGGTCAGTTCCACCGTCGGCGTGCCCAACTCGCTGGGTCCGGGCGAACTGCTGATGCACTACGGCACCCAGGAGCAGAAGGACTACTACCTGCCGCGCCTGGCCGTCGGCGAGGAAGTGCCCTGCTTCGGCCTGACCGGCCCGTTCGCCGGCTCGGACGCGACCTCCATCCCGGATTACGGCATCGTCTGCAAGGGCGACTGGAACGGCGCGAACGTGCTGGGCGTCAAGCTGACGTTCGAGAAGCGATACATCACGCTGGCGCCCGTGGCCTCGCTGATCGGCCTGGCGTTCCGCATGTACGACCCCGACGGCCTGATCGGCGATACGAAGGACATCGGCATCACCCTGGCGCTGCTGCCGCGCGACACCCCCGGCGTGGACATCGGTCGTCGCCACTTCCCGCTCAACTCACCGTTCCAGAACGGGCCGATCAAGGGCAAGGAAGTCTTCATTCCGCTCAGCCAGCTGATCGGCGGCGTCGACAAGGCCGGTTTCGGCTGGAACATGCTCAACGAGTGCTTGGCCGTGGGCCGTTCCATCACCCTGCCCTCCACCGCCAGCGGCGGCACCAAGCAGGCGGCGGTGGTGGTGGGGGCGTATGCGCGCATCCGCAAGCAGTTCGGGCTGTCGATCGGCCGCTTCGAGGGGGTGGAGGAAGCGTTGTCGCGCATCGCCGGCAAGGCCTACGCCACCAGCGCGCTGTCGCAGGCCACCGCGGCCGCAGTGGATCGCGGCGACGTGCCGTCGGTGCCGTCGGCCATCGCCAAGTACCACTGCACCGAGATGGGCCGGCAGGTGGCCAGCGACTTCATGGACGTGGTGGGCGGCAAGGGCATCATCCTCGGCCCGCGCAACCTGGGCGGACGCGCATGGCAGGCCTCGCCGATCGCGATCACCGTGGAGGGCGCGAACATCATGACCCGCAGCCTGCTGATCTTCGGGCAGGGCGCGATCCTCTGCCACCCGTGGGTGATGAAGGAAATGAAGGCGGCGCAGAACCCCGACTTCGCGCAGGCGGTGGAGGAGTTCGACGAGAACCTGTTCGGCCACATCGGCTTCGCGATCTCCAACGCGGTGCGCTCGTTCTGGTTCGGCCTGACCGGCGCCAGGATCGGCGCGGCGCCTGGCGACGACTACACCCGCCGCTACTTCCGCAAGCTGGACCGCTACTCGGCCAACCTGGCGCTGATGGCCGACGTGTCGATGTTGCTGCTGGGCGGCAAGCTGAAGTTCAAGGAGTCGCTGTCCGGGCGCCTGGGCGACGTGCTCAGCCACGTCTACATGACCAGCGCGATGCTCAAGCGCTACCACGACGAAGGCGCGCCGCAGGGCGACCAGCCGCTGCTGGCCTGGGCCTTCCACGACAGCGTGCACAAGATCGAAGTGGCACTGTCGGCGGCACTGCGCAACTTCCCCATCCGTCCGGTGGGCTGGCTGATGTGGGCGCTGATCTTCCCCTGGGGCCGCCGCGCCGTACCGCCGGGCGACCGCTTGAGCCATCGCGTCGCGGCGCTGCTGATGTCACCCAACGAGGCGCGGGACCGGCTTGCCAGCGGCGTGTTCCTGACCCCGTGCGCCAACAATCCCGGCGGCCGCATCAACAGCTACCTGGCCAAGGCCATCGCCGCGGAACCGGTCGAGCGCAAGTTCCTCAAGGCGTTGAAGAGCAGCGACATCGAAGCGCTCGATTTCAAGTCGCAGCTGGACGAAGGCGTGCGCGAAGGCTGGATCACCGCCGACGAGCGCGCGCAGCTGGAGGAGCTGCGCGAACTGACCATCGATGCGATCAGCGTCGACGACTTCGATGCGGAGGAATTGCGTTCGGCCGGCTACCAAGGCAATCACGACGCACGCGAGTCGCGCGAAGCGGCCTGACGCCCACCGCGACGCGCATTCCCCCTCCCCCGTTTACGGGGGAGGGTCGGGGTGGGGGCAACCGCAGCCGCGCCATCTGTCTCTGCTTCCCCGCACACGCGGCGAAAGAACCGATCCCGGAAACATCCGATGAGCGCAAGCATCCTCCAGCTGTACCAGTCCCTCAGCCGCAAGCCCTTCGGCCACTGGCTGTTCTCCCGGCTGGTGTGCTTCAAGGCACCCTACTTCGGCAGCATCTCCCCGCGCATCGTGTCGCTGGCACCGGGTCGCGGCGAAGCGACGCTGCGGCATCGTCGACGGGTCACCAACCACCTCGGCACTGTGCACGCCATCGCGCTGTGCAACCTGGCCGAGTTCGTGGGCGGGCTGACCATCGACGTCAGCATCCCGGCGTCGATGCGCTGGATCCCGAAAGGGATGACCGTGGAATACCCGAAGAAGGCCATCGGCACCATGCGCGCCATCGCCACCCCGGCCTTCGAACCGCGCGAAGCGGCCGAAGGCTATGAACTGCCGGTGGACGTGGTGGTGTCCGATCCCGGGGGAGAGGCCGTGTTCCGCGCCCGCATCGCGATGTGGGTGTCGCCGAAACGGATGCCCTGAGCATGCGCGGCGACGCCATCCTGCTGCTGTGCGCGCTTCATAGCTTCGGCTTCGCGCTGTTCCACGCCGGCTTCTGGCGGCTGTTCGGCTGGCCACGGACGCTCAAGGACACCACCCTCGCCAACCGGGCGGTGATCCAGATCGCCAACGTGCAGCTGATCTGGGTCTTCGCCGGCGTCGGCGCGTTGTGCCTGCTGTATCCCGCGGAACTCGTGACCACGCCGCTGGGCAGGGCGGTGCTCGCGGGGATGGCGATATTCTGGACCGTCCGCGTCGCCGGACAGTTCGTCTGGCTGCGCGTCAACCATCCGCTGGTGCACGGCCTGACCGCGCTGTTCGCGCTCGGCGCCGCGTTGTTCGCATGGCCGCTGCTTGCGTAGGCGCACCGCGCTACGGGGCAGGCTTTCGGATATGAGGAACGCACTGCCTTCGAAGGCCGGTCGCGGGCGTGGCCCGCTCCTGCAAAGAGCGACGCGCCCCTGCAGGAGCGCTCCATGGGCGCGAACGGGAACGAATCGCCCGCGCGAGCCAGCAGTCGCGGGCATGCCCCGCCCCTACGACAACGAAATCGCCACCAAGGCGGCAATCGCCGGCACGCCCTGCACCACCAGGATGCGGCGGCTCACGCTCCACGCACCGTACAGCGCGGCCGCGACCACGCACAGCAGGAAGAACACCACCACGTTCCACTGCGCGGTCCACCGCCCCCACAGCAAGCCGGCGGCTAGGAAACCGTTGTAGAGACCCTGGTTGGCCGCCAGCACGCGCGTGGCTTCCGCCCGCTCCGGTGTATTGCGAAACGTCTTCAGGCCCAGCGGGCGCGTCCACAGGAACATCTCCAGCACCAGGAAATACAGGTGCAGCAGCGCGACCAGCACCACCAGCGCACTCGCCATCATCGGCATCGCATCACCTCCCACCGGCCAGTTGGCCGGCCTCGGTCACGGACTTGTCCAGCGGCCTCGGCGAGCGCTCGGACGGCAGCTTCGCTTCTTCCCTCAGCAGTCGCCAGGCGCTGAAGGTCATGCCCGAAGCAATCACCAGTCCAGCGCCGAACACCAAGTTCGAGCCGAACGCCGCAAGCAGCTTGTGCACCCAGACGAAGGTGAGGTCGCCGCCGCGATAGATCACGGTATCGATCGCCGCGCCGGCCTTGTAGCGCCACTCGCGGCCCACGCGCGTGTAGATGGTCTCGCGCGCCGGCTTGGCCAGCGAGAACTCGCTGGCGCGGGTGACCACCTGCACGATGGCGACGATGATCGGCAAGGGCGATGCCGACAACACCGAAAAACCGAGGATCACCGCCGCGCCCGGGATCAGCAGCGCCGGCGCGATGCCGAAGCGCGACATCAGCGCGCGCGTAACCAGCAACTGCACCACCAGCGTCAGCGTATTCACCGCCAGGTCGATCCTTGAGAAGAACGCCGTACGCTGCTCCGCGGTCTCGAACGCCGCGCGCACGATCGCGATCTGTTCGTTGTACAGCAGCGTGCCCACGCCCACGCCCAGCACCACCATCAGCGCCATCCAGCGCAGCAGCGGCTCCCTGGCGACCAGCTTCAGGCCGGCCAGCACCTCGCCACCCATCGGCACCTCGCCACTCTTCTGCCCCAGCGCCTGTTCGCGCAGCACCGCATACCGGCGCAGGCGCAGGATGCAGACCACGCACAACGCCAGCAGTGCGCAGGACACCAGCATCATGTTGGGAATGCCCAGCCGCTGCACCAGCAGGCCGGTCAGCAGCGGCCCCAGGAACGCGCCCAGCGTGCCTGCCGCACCGACATAGCCGTAGTACTTCCTCGCCTGCTCGTTGGTATACACATCGGCCATGAAGCTCCAGAACACCGCCACCGCGAACAGGTTGAACACCGTGAGCCAAAGCACGAAGGCCAGCCCACGCCCCTGCACGCCACTGTCGAACATGGCGTAGAACGCGAGCAAGGTTGCGATGAACACGCCGTAGATCACCGGCAGGAACACCCGTCGCGCGAACCGGCTCACCAGCCAGCCGTAGGCCGGCTGCAGCGCCAGCATGATCAGGAAGACCGAAGTGAAGACGAACTGCGGGACGAATTCCCCCAGCGCCACGCCGCGTTCGGCGAAGAACGCGACAAGCCCGGGCGGGAACACCGCGGTGACGTCGCTGGAGGCGATCATCGCCTCGCGCACGGGGCGCAGCACGTAGTAGCCGCTCAGCAGGCAGAAGAAATACAGGAACGACCACAACAGCGGCGGCGACTCGCCCAGCGCGGCACGGAAGCGGCCGAGGGTGTTGGCCGATGGGGTGCCGCCGTGTTCGCTGCTCATCCGAAGGTTCCGGCCGTGGCCACGCGCACGGTAGCCGATGCGGCACGATCCCGCCATACGCGCCGAGCAAATGCTCTATGCCGCGCACCTACCTTGCCGCGATGCCCGTCCGTCCTGCCAGCGCCGCGCCCACGTTCGATTACATCATCGTCGGCGCCGGCTCCGCGGGCTGCGTGCTGGCCCACCGGCTCAGCGAAGACCCCGCGGTGCGCGTGCTGCTGCTCGAAGCCGGACCGCGCGACTGGCACCCGTTCATCCACATGCCCGCGGGACTGGCCAAACTCGTCAACCGCAAGGGCGTGAACTGGAACTACGACACCGCACCGGAGGCGAACCTCGACAACCGCAGGCTCTGGTGGCCGCGCGGCAAGGTGCTGGGCGGCTCGAGTTCGATCAATGCCATGTGCTACATCCGCGGGTTGCCCGACGACTACGACGCCTGGGCGGCGGCCGGCGCCACCGGCTGGGACTGGCACGCGGCGCTGCCCTACTTCCGGCGCAGCGAAGGCAACACGCGCGGCGCCAATGCGCTGCATGGCGGCGACGGGCCGCTGGGCGTGTCCGACCTGCGCCACGTCAATCCGCTGTCGCAAGCCTTCATCGAGGCGGGAACGCAGGCAGGCTACCCGCACAACCCCGATTTCAACGGTCCCGTGCAGGAAGGCGTGGGCCTGTACCAGGTCACACAGCGCGACGGCGCACGGTGCTCGGCCGCCGCGGCCTACCTCGCACCGGTGCGCAAGCGCGCCAACCTGACGGTCGTCACCGGCGCACTGGCGCGTCGCATCACGTTCGAACACGGTCGCGCCAGCGGCGTGATCTACACCACGCGCGGCACCGCCTATCACCAGCCGGCCACGCGCGAAGTGGTGCTGTGCGGCGGCGCGATCAACTCGCCGCAGCTGCTGATGCTGTCGGGCATCGGTCCGGCAGCCCAGCTGCGCGCGCACGGCATCGACGTGGTGCACGATGCGCCACAGGTCGGCGCCAACCTGCAGGACCACCTCGACATCTGCACGCTCTGGCATTCCACCCAGCGCGTGACCTACGACCGCCTCAGCGACGCACGCATCGGCTTCGACTACTACCTGCGCGGTCGTCGCGGCGCCGGCAGCAGCAACATCGCCGAAGCCGGCGGCTTCGTCCGTTCGCCACTCGCAACGGATGCGCGCCCGGACATCCAGTTCCATTTCGTGCCGGCGATGCTGGACGACCACGGCCGCCACCGCCTGCCCGGCGACGGCTACACCCTGCACGCCTGCTTCCTGCGCCCGCGCAGCCGGGG
>NZ_SMTF01000006.1 GCF_004357985.1 Luteimonas aestuarii
CGCCGACAGGTTGCGCTGCGAGAGGTCGTGGCCGGCGTTGACGCCCAGCCCGGCGCGATGCGCGGCGATGGCCGTCGCGCGACAGGCACGCAAGGCGGCATCCGCGCTGCCGGCGGCATGGGCCTCGGCGAAGGGACCGGTGTACAGCTCGATCCGGTCAGCGCCCGCAGTTGCGGCGGCTGCCGTGTCCGCCCCGGCGTCGGCGAACAGGCTGACGCGGCAGCCCAGCGACTTCAGCGCGGCGACGTGCGGATGCAGCGCGACCAGGTCGCGGGTGAAATCGAAGCCGTGGTCCGAAGTGAGCTGTCCGTCGCTGTCCGGTACCAGGGTGGCCTGCGCCGGGCGCACAGCCTCACACAGTGCGAGGAACCCGGGATAACCGGGGCGTGCGGGGGCGAACGGGTTGCCTTCGAGATTGAACTCGACGCCGTAACCGCGCGCGATGTCGGCCAGCAGCAGTACGTCGTCATGGCGGATGTGCCGGGCATCCGGCCGCGGATGCACCGTGAGGCCATGCGCGCCGGCCTCGAGGCAGGTGCGTGCCGCGCGCGCAACGTCGGGCTCGCCGCCACCGCGCGAATTGCGCAGCACCGCGATCTTGTTGAGGTTGACGCTGAGCCGGGTCATGCCGGCACCTTGCGCCGGATCATGGCCCCGGTGGATCCCCTTGCGCCGCGGCGGCCTGTCGCGCCTGCGCCTGCTCGCGCAGGCGGCGCAGTTCCTGCGGGTCGAGCATCAGCGTGTCGTCACGCGCCTGGTTGCCGATGCGCTGTGCCAACAAGCCCATGACCCAGAAGCCCAGCAGCGCGAGCGCGGCCAACAGGCTGATCGCGGCCAACGCCACCGACGATGTGGTGAACGCGAGCGCAAAGGCAAGGATGGCGAACAGCAGGAACAGCCAAGGCATGGCGAGGCCCCTTGTTGGGAACCGCGCCAGTCTACCCGCTCACGCGCAACACGCGGGCCGTCGGGTCGATGCCATCGGCCGCCGGTCGCCGCATTCGCCACGGCTCACAGCAGGGGCGATGCCAGTCGCGCGAGGGCTTCAGGCACGCGCGCGGTGAGCAACGGCCGGTGCCGGCCCTGGCGCACGCGCGGCGCGCTGGCGAGGTCGGTCTCGATGACGCGATGCAACTGCGCAGCGATGCCCGGATCGTCGAACAGCATCGACACTTCGAAGTTGAGCCGGAAACTGCGGTGGTCGAAGTTGGCGCTTCCGATGATCGCCAGGTGGTCGTCCACCAGTAGCGACTTCGAATGCAGCATCCGCGGGCCGTACTCGTACACCTTCACGCCGGCTACCAGCAGGGGCCCGAAGTACGAGCGTGCGGCCAGCGTGACCAGCCGCGAATCGCTCATGCGCGGCACCAGCAGGCGCACGTCCAGCCCCGCCAGTGCGGCCGAGGTCAGCGCCATCATCGCCGCCTCGCCGGGCACGAAGTAGGGCGTGGTCATCCACACCCGCTGCTTGGCGGCATGGATCGCACTGACATGCGCGCGGTGGATCGCTTCCCAGGACGAATCCGGCCCGGACGCCAGGACCTGCGCGGGCACGTCGCCCTTCGGCGGCAGCGCGGGCATGTCCGCGACCACGCTGGAGATGAATTCGCGGCGGCCGGTGGCATAGGCCCAGTCCTCGACGAACAGCAGCTGCAGCGCGCGCACGGCGCGTCCTTCCAGGCGCAGGTGCAGGTCGCGATAGGCATCCTCGCGCAGCGATTCGTCCTGGATGTCGCAGACGTTCATCCCGCCGGTGTAGGCGATGGCGCCATCGACCACCACGATCTTGCGATGCGTGCGCAGGTTGGTCCACGGCCGCGACCAGATCCGGCCGAAGCGCGGCGGGTGGAACCACGCCAGCTCGCCGCCCGCGGCCAGCAGGGGCGCGAAGAACCGCCTGGCCGCCGCCGAGCCGACCGCGTCCACCAGCAGGCGCACGCGCACGCCCGCGCGGGCGCGTTCGACCAGGGCATCGCGCAGTGCGGCACCGGTCTGGTCCGGCTGCCAGATGTAGTACTCCAGGTGCACGTGCTGTCGCGCGCGGGCGACGTCCTGCAGCAGCGCGGCGTACTTCGCCGCACCGTCCACCAGCAGGCGCACATCGGTGGCGGTGGTCATCGGCAGCCGCGTTGCCGCCTGCACCATCCGCGCGATCTCGGCGGCCTCTTCGTCCATCGGAAGGGTGTCGTCCGGCAGCGTCGAGCGGCTGCGAGAGCGGCGCAGGCGGTGGCGGCGGATCTTCTGCGGCCCGAACACGTGGTAGACCAGGAACCCGACGTAAGGCAGCAGCGCCAGCCCCAGCAGCCAGCTGAGCGTGGCCACGGGCTCCCGCTTCTGCAGCACGATCCAGCCGCCCAGGAGCAGCAGGTAGAGCAGCCAGCCGAGGACGAGCAATGCCGCCCAGAAGTTTCCGGCAAGTGGCTCCAGCCAGGCGAAGACACGATCAGGCATGGGACAGGGGCCAACGGGGCGGGGCTACAGCATAGGGCCGCGGGATGCATTGGGTTCGCATCGCCAAGGCGGCCGCACGCCCCGCGGTTGTGCCAGGAGAACGCCTGGCGCGTGCCGCCTGGCCTCCGAGGAGGAGAAGCGAAATGCCACGCCGCACGGACATCGCCTCCCGGGCGCCGCAGGACGGCCCGGCCTTGCGGGCAACTGCACCATGCGCTCCCCGGGCCGCCGGTGCGTCCCGGTGCCGTGGGACCGAGGCCGTCGAACGCCTTGCCATCGTCCCGCCGCAAACCGACATGGCTGGTCGCCGCAATTGCGACGCCAACGGCGTAGTCTCGCGGCATGTCCCACGGCCGCACCATGTCCACCACCCCGCCCGCCATCGCGCCAATCAAGGGGCGTGGCGCGGCCTCGCAAGTGGTCGGGCGGTTCGAGGTCACCAGCGCGCATGCCGAAGACGATGGTTGGGGATCGCTGCACGCGCGCGCCGAGGAAGATCCGTCGCCGCATCCCGACACCCGCGTCCGGGAGGAGCGCGCCCGCAGCGTGGTCAGCCGCAACGACTCGCCCGACATCTCTTTCAGCCAGTCGGTCAACCCGTATCGCGGCTGCGAGCACGGCTGCGTTTATTGCTTCGCGCGCCCCTCGCACGCCTATCTCAACCTGTCGCCGGGTTTGGACTTCGAGACGCAGCTGTTCGCCAAAACCAATGCCGCCGAACGCCTGCGCGCCGAGTTCGCGCGACCGAAGTATCGCTGCGCCCCGATCGCGCTCGGCATCAACACCGATGCCTACCAGCCGATCGAGCGCCGCTACCGCATCACACGGTCGCTGATCGAGGTGATGGCCGAGTGCCTCCATCCCTTCAGCCTGATCACCAAGAACGCCATGGTGCTGCGCGACCTCGACCTGCTGGCGCCGCTGGCCGCGCAGCGCCTGGTGACGGTGTACTTCTCCGTGACCACGCTGGACAACAGGCTGTCGGCGCGGATGGAGCCGCGCGCGTCGGCACCGCATGCGCGGCTGCGCGCGATGCGCCAGCTGGCGGAGGCGGGCGTACCGGTCGGCGTGATGGTCGCGCCGGTGGTGCCGATGGTCAACGATCGCGAACTGGAAGCCATCCTCGAGGCCGCCCACGATGCCGGCGCGCGCGCCGCGGGCTACGTGCTGCTGCGCCTGCCGCACGAATTGAAGGCGATCTGGCAGGAATGGTTGCAGCTGCACTATCCCGAGCGCGCCGGGCACGTGATGAGCCTGGTGCGGCAGATGCGCGGTGGCAAGGACTACGACAGCGCCTTCGGCAAGCGCATGCGCGGCGAGGGGCCGTTCGCCGACCTGCTGGCGGCTCGGTTCCGCAAGGCGCATCGCCGGCTCGGCTTCGGCCGCCTGCCGCCTCTGGACTGTGATCGCTTCGTGCCGCCGGCGAAGGACGCGTCGCAGGGCCGCCTGTTCTGAGGCCTGACGACCGCGCGGGGCGAGGATGAATGCACGCTGCCCGCGCAGGGATGATGACCGCGCCTGCACGGGTCGATTCCGTACACTCGGGCGCACCCTGCCGCTGGAATCCTGCGGACACCGCGATGCCTGCCCAGACCACCCGCAACGACGCGCTGCTGGCCTACGCCCGCTGCGGCATGGCCATGGTGGCGGCCAGCGGCGAGTGGCTGGCCGTCAATCCGGCGCTGTGCCGGCTGCTCGGTGAGCCGGCGGACGCCTTGGTGGGCGAGGCTGCGCATCGGCGCCTGTTCCCCGACAACGCCGCGCGCATCGATGCGGTGCTGCACGGACTCGCCGGCGGCGTGGCGATGCGGCTCGGGCTGGATGTCGATTTCCGCCACGCCGATGGCACGCAGCTGCGCCTCGAACTCGATGCCGACCTGCTGCCCGACGCGGGCAATGGCAACGAGTTGTTGCTGCAGGTGCACGACGCCACCGCCGCGCATCGTGCGCAGGCGGCGCTGGACGCGGTGAACCACCAGCAGGAACAAGTGGCCTTCGGCATTTCCCACGACCTGCGTGCCGCGCTGCGCGGCATCGAGGGCTTTGCCAGCCAGTTGGCGAAGCAGCCGCTGGATGCGCAAGGTGTCGAGCATCTGGACCGCGTGCGCAGCGCGGTATCGCATGCAGGCGCCCTGGTGGATTCGCTGGTGCAGCTGATGCGTGCCACGACCGCGCCGCATGACGAAGACGTGGTGGACGTCAGCATGCTGGCGGCGTGGACCATCGCCGAGCTGCAGGATGCCGAGCCCGGGCGCGAGGCGGTGTACGACATCCAGCCCGATGTCCTCGTGCGCGGGGACGAGCGCCAGCTGCGGCGCATGCTGCAGCACCTGCTGCACAACGCCTGGAAGTTCTCCGCGACCCGGGAGCGCGTCGAGATCGCATTCAGCGCCGTCGCCGGCGATGCCGGGCGTTGCACCCTGTGCATCCGCGACCACGGCAGCGGATTCGACATGCGCTATGCGGACCGGCTGTTCGTGCCGTTCCGGCGCCTGCATGGCGCGGACGATGGCGGCGGCCCGGGATTGGGGCTGGCGATCGTGCAGGCCATCGTGCAGCGACATGGGGGCCGCGCGTGGGTGGAGTCGGAACCGGGAGCCGGCAGCCGGTTTTACGTAGAATTGCCCGGAGTCGACGCAGGGAGCACCCCATGACCGCCCAGGACATCCTGCTGGTGGAGGACAACCCGGACGATGTGGAACTGACCCGCATCGCCTTCGCCGAAGCCGGCATCGACGGCCGGCTGGCCGTGGTGCGCGATGGCGCCGAGGCGCTGGACTACCTGTTCGCGCGCGGTGCGCACGCCGGGCGCGACCCCGATGCGCTGCCGGCGATCGTGCTGCTCGACCTCAACCTGCCCAAGCTCGATGGCCGCGAAGTGCTGCAGGGCATCCGCTCCGACCCGCGCACGCGCAAGCTGCCGGTGGTGGTGCTGACCACCAGCGACGAGCCGTTCGACGTCGAGGCCAGCTACGCGCTGGGCGTGAACAGCTACATCCGCAAGCCGGTGGATTTCGACCAGTTCGTCGCCGTGGTCAAGCAGATCGGGCTGTACTGGCTGGTGCTGAACCAGCCGCGCGTGGACGCGTGACCGCGGGCGCGATGCTCGAACTTCCGGTGAGGGAGCCTTGCGACCTCTGCGTCGCGGCACGCGACGAACCATGGAAGGTCATCGACGAGGGCGAACACACGCTGACGGTGATCAATCCCTGGCAGTTCGAGGTCGGCCAGTGCTGCGTCATCACGCGGCGGCATGTCGCGACGCTCCTCGAGCTTTCCGACCCGGAGTGTGCGGCCATCCTGGCCGCGGCCAGGCGTGTCGCAGGGGCGCTGGTCGGCGCCTATCGTCCACTCGGAATCCTGACGTTCCAGAACAACGGGGTCTACAGCGGGCAGGAAACGCCGCACTTCCATTTCCACGTCGTGCCGCGGCAGCCGGGCAGCGACTGGGGGATCGGTCCGCCCCAACTCGCGACGTTCGACGGTGCGGGACGCGAGCCGGGCACCGCGCATGATTCCGCCGGAGACATGCAGCGACGCGAGCGTGTGCAGGCGTCCGTGGCGCAACTTGCCGAGACGGTGCGCAAGATTCGTTCGAACCTGCCGGCGTAGCACGCCATCGTCAAGCCGGGGATTCTGCTTCCTGAATCGATGCGAGGGCACGGGTGTCCTGGCGTTCACCGGGGAGACGATGCCTGGACGGCGGGGCCGGAGTCGCGCGGGCATGGGCTGCTGCGCCAACCTGAAACCATCAACCACCGCCGTAGAGCGTTTCCGCGCGCTGGAACAGGATCCAGCTGGTGGCGATGAACTTGTCGCCACCAGCCGGACGGTTGCCGCGATGGGTGTGCGTGAACGCAGTGGGCGCGAGCAGCAGGTCGCCGGTGCGCGGCGCGACCTTGCGCTGCTGGAACAGGAATTCGGTCTCGCCGTCGTCGAAGCCGTCGTTGAGGTACAGCGTCCACAGCAGGTGGCGGTGCAATGGCTCGCAATCGGCGCCGCGCGGGTACAGCTCGCAGTGCCAGTACGGATAGCCCCCTTCGCCCGCCGCATACCACTGCAGGTTGATCGCACCGGGCCGCAGGCAGGTGCGCGCCAGCTGGCCCAGGGCCTTGTCGTCCATCGCCGCGATGTCCTCAGCCGACAGCCGGCGCAGCGTGCCGTCCTCGCCGGGGACCTGCAGCATCAGTGGCGCCACGAGTGCCTGCGGGTACTTGCGCAGGTAAGCCAGCAGGCCGCCGTAGACCGCGACATTCAGTGCCTGCGCCACGTCGGCCCAGTCGCCGCGGCCTTCCAGCGACAGGTCGCGGCTGCGCTTGAGGTCGGGGAACACGCCGCCGCCGATCCGTCCCGGCTGCAGCTGTGCGCTGTCGTGCATCCGCGCCACGATCGTCGCGCAGGTCTCCGCCGGCAGTACGGATGGAAAGACTTCGATGAAATCAACGTTGGACATGGACGCGCGCCGACGGGGACTCAGTGATTGTCGCCAGCCGCCCATTGCCAGCGCAAACCCGCCAGTACGCCGCGGCCCGGGCCGGGCTCGTGGAAGCGGCCGTTGCCTTCGTTGACGATGATCGATCCCACGTGCGTGCGGTCGAGCAGGTTGTCGATGCGAAGGAAGGCGCGCAGCGTGCCGTGCGGGACCGCCCACTGCCGCGATGCCTCGACGTGCGCCAAGGCGTGTCCTGGCGCGCGTTCGCTGCCGCGATCGTTGACGGATACCGAAGCGATCGCCTGCGCCTCCAGTGCCAGTCGCCAGTCCGCGCGCTGCCACTGCAGGCGCGTGAACAGCTGCTGCCGTGGCACGCCCGGGATCGCGGTGCCGGGCGGCAGCCGTTCCACCGGTTCGGTGCAGCCGGCGCCGACGCACAGCGGGAAGCCGTCGCGGAAGCGCGCGTCGATCCAGGTGTAGGCGAGTTGTGCCTGCCACGCTTCGGCGAACGGCAGCGTCGCGCCGATCTCGATGCCCTCGCGCACGCTGCGCCCGACGTTGCGAAAGCTGCTGCGCCCGGCGACGTTGCGCGCCACCGCGATCTCGTCGTCGGTCGTGGCGCGGAACAGCGCGGCCTCCACGCGTACCGCGCCCGCGCGCCACTTCGCGCCCAGCTCCACGTTGCGGCTGGTCGCCGGGCGCAGGTCGAACGCCAGGCCCGCGCCGCCATCGGCGCGATAGCCGAGTTCGTTGAAGGTCGGCGTTTCGAAGCCGCGGCCGGCGGACAGGTACACGCGTGCATCGTCGTGCGGCGAGAACACCACCCCCGCGACCGGCGTGGTCTGCGCGTAGCGGACGCGGCCGCTGTCGTCGGGGTTGCTGTCGGTGATGTAGTCGTCGTCCGCGCGGAAGTCGACGCGGCTGCGGCGCACGCCGGCCTGCACCGCCCAGCGCGGCGCAACCTGCCACCAGGCCTGCGCGTACTGGTCGAGGTTCCGTACGCGGTTGCGCTCGTCGCGTCGCAGCGCACCGCGCACGCCAAGCGCCTCGCCGATGAAGTTCTCGAACCCGCGGCGGTGCTGGCGCATGGCATCGGCATTGCCGCCGATGGCGACCTCGAACGGACGATCCGCCAGCAGCCCCGTCCAGTTCCAGCGCAGGTCGAAGCCGTGGTATCCGCCATCGAGGTCGATCACGCCGCCGGCATTGAGCGGATTGGCCTGCGCGGCCACCGGCAGCGCGAGGAATTGCTCCACCTCGCGCTGCCCGCCGTAGGCCATCGCGCGCAGCACGTGGCCGTCGCCGACCGGTTGCTCGAAGGTCATGCCCAGTTGCCGCTGCGCCACCGACTTGCGGGTATCGAACTGCGTCGCCACCGGGGCGACCTGGCGTGGATCGGCGCGATATTGCGTCCAGGTCAGGCCCAGCGGGTCCTGTGCATCCGGTGCATCCAGCGCATTCGCCACCACCTGCAATCGCCCGCCTCGCGCCGTGTCCAGATGCCACTTGCCATTGAACGTGGTGCGCCGCGCGGCGCTGTGCGCGCGCCAGCCATCGGTCTCGAAGCGCGACAGCGACAGCGCATACCCGGAGGCGCCACCCCCACCGCGCACACCCGCCGACAGCGCGTGGCTGGCGTGGCGGCCACTGCTGGCCTGCACGTGGCCCTGCGTCGGCGCCACGCCATCGGCGGTCCACAGTTGCAGCACGCCGCCGGACGAGTTGCCGTGCAGCGCCGAGAACGGCCCGCGCAAGACTTCGATGCGCTCCGCGCCGGCCAGTGCGAAATGCGAGACCTGCCCCTGGCCGTCCGGCATGGTCGCCGGGATGCCGTCCGCGTACAGGCGCAGCCCACGCACGCCGAAGGTTGCGCGCGCACCGAACCCACGCAGCGACAGCTGCAGGTCCTGCGCATAGTTGCCGCGGTCGCGCGCCACCAGTCCGGGAACCGCATCGAGAAACTCCGAGACGTGCACGCCCGCAGTGGCGGCGTTGCCATCGACTGCGATTCGCGAGACCGACGCAGGCGTATCGAACGCGGCCACGCCGCGCAGCGGGCCCGACGTGACCACCACGCGATCGAGGTCGGCGGCGTCTGCTTGCGCTTGCGCAAAGGCGACGGCGGGCAGCAACGCGGCGGACACCGCCGCGGCGAGGAGAATGGGGGAAGAGCGCATGCGGCCAGCATACCGCCGGGCCGTGACCGGCGCGTGTTCTGCGCTGCTCAGATCACGCGCAAGGTAATGGCCTTCAGCACCGCGCGGGTACGGTCGCGCGTCCCCAGCTTGTCCAGGATCACCGACACGTAGTTCTTCACCGTGCCTTCGGCGAGGAACAGCGTGCGCGCGATCTCCTTGTTGGAGTAGCCGCCGGCCAGCAGCCGCAGGATCGCGATCTCGCGTTCGCTGAAGGTGTCGACCGGTGCGCTGTCGTCGTGGAAGCGGTAGCGCGATCGCACCGGATCCGTACTGACCGGCTGCAGCAGGGTATCGCCGGCGGCCACGCGTTCGATGGCATCGCGCAGGTCCTCCGGCGCGGCATCCTTCAGCAGGAAGCCCTGCGCGCCGGCTTCGGTGGCGCGCAGCAGCAGGTCGCTGTCGTCGAAGGTGGTAAGCAGCAGCACCGGCGTGGCGTCGCCGCGTTCGCGCAGCGCCTGCAGTGCGGCGATGCCGTCCATGCCGGGCATGCGGATGTCGCTGAGCACCACGTCGACGGATTGCGCCGCCAGCTTGCGCAGCAGGCCTTCGCCATCGTCGGCTTCGAACGCCACGTCGATATGTTGCGCCTGCAGCAGCGCGCGCAGGCCCGCGCGCACCAGCGCCTGGTCGTCGGCGAGGGCAACACGGATCGTGGAAGTCGTCGCGGTCATGCCGGCAGGCTCGCATGGATGCTGAGCCCACCGCCGGCGGTGCGTCCCAGGTCGAAGCGCCCGCGTGCGGCCGCCACCCGTTCGCGCATGCCTGACAGTCCATTGCCCTCGCGCAACGGACCGCGCAGCACGCCGTCGTCTTCGATGGCGAGGTCGATGCCGTTGACTGCGCGCGCGATCGTCACCGACACGCGGCTGGCACCTGCGTGCCGCGCGGCATTGGTCAACGCCTCCTGCACCAGCCGCAACACGGTCTCGGCCTGTGCGGGATCGGTGACCTGTACATCGTGGTCGATGCGCAGGTCCAGCTGCAGCTTCGGCAGCGGCGAGGCAAGCGCACGCAAGGCGGTGTCGAGGTCCAGGCCCCGGGTATCGCGGATCGCCTGCACCACGCCGCGGATGTCATCCAGCAGTTCGGTCGAGAGCTGCTGCGCCACGCGCACGTCGTCGCGCGCCTGCAGCGCGGGATCCACCGCCAGCGCGCGCAGGTTGAGCTTGAGCGCCGTGAGCTTGTGGCCCGCCACGTCATGCAGCTCGCGCGCCACGCGCAGGCGCTCGTTGTCGCGCGCGCTGTCGGCCAGCAGTGCGCGGGTCGCCAGCAGGTCGGCATTGACCAGCGAAAGCGCATCGCGCGCCTTCTCGGCGGTGCGTGCGTAGTGTCCGACCAGCAGCGCGAACCCCTGGAAGCCACCGTAGATCATCACCGTGAACAGCGCCCGCGAATGGTGGGTGGCGTCGCGCATCACCAGGTACAGCGCCAGGTCCACCAGCAGCAGCACCACCAGGCAGGTGCGCAGCGGCCAGCCGACGCCGAGCTGCGCCGCCACCACCACCAGCAGCACCGGCATCGTGCCCGAGCGCGGGTCGATCACCACCAGCCCGAGTCCGCAGGCAATCTGGATGGCGAGCAGCGCGGCGGCGGGCCATTTCGGGGCCTCGGGTTCGGGACGGGTCAGCAGGGCGGCGACCAGGAAGGCGCCCATCAGCGCCCACGCCAGCGTCGCGTTGTGGCCCACGTTGTCCGACAGCGCCAGCGCAACCGCCAGCCAGGTGAGCAGCAGCGCGATGTGCATCGGGTTGAACAGCAGGGCCCGGAACGTGTGCATGCCGCCATGCTGCGACTGGTGGCTGGGCGTGGCAATGCCCCGGCGGCAGAAAGTGACTTCCGGCAGGTCGAGGCAATGACCATCGGCCACTCCATGGCGCGGGCGCATTGAGCAGGATGGCGCCATCCAGCCACGTCCACCAGGGAGACCGCCATGATCCGCACCCTCCGCCGCGCCGCGCTCGTCCTCTCGCTGTCCGTACTCGCGACCTCGCCGGCGTACGCCGGCGACCTCGCCATCGACCTGTCCGGCATCCGTGTCGCCGAAGGCCATCTGATGGTCTCGCTGGTCGATTCGGCCGCCGGCTGGGACGACCAGGCGCCGCCGCGACAGGCCACGCGCGTGGCGGCCGTCGAAGGCACGACCCGCGTCGTGTTCGAAAACGTGTCGCCCGGCACCTACGGCGTGATGGTGCTGCACGACGAGAACGACAACGGCAAGCTCGACACCAACATCGTGGGCATGCCGATCGAAGGCTACGGCTTCAGCAACAACCCGCGGGTGATGCGCAAGCCGACCTGGGCCGAGGCGCGCTTCGAGCTGGCGGCCGACGGCGCCACCATCGCCATCGCCCTGCGCTGAGGCTGCTGCCATGGACCGTCGCCGCTTCCTGCGCAACCTGCTGTCCGGCACCGCCGCGCTGGCCGTCGCCCCGTCCCTGCTGCAGCAGGCGCTGGCCGCCGACCCCGCCCGGTTCGCGGCGGGCCTGCGGCGCCATCCGTGGATGGCGGGCTGGCAGCAGGTGTCGGCCGAGGCGCTGGGCCCCGCGGTGGCGCGCATCGAAGGCCGCGTGCCCGATGGCTTCGCCGGCACGCTGTACCGCAACGGGCCGGCGTGGTTCGAGCGAGACGGCTTCCGCTACGAGCACTGGTTCGATGGCGACGGCATGGTGCACGGCTGGCGTTTCGGCGACGGCGTGGTGACCCATCGCGGACGCATGGTGCAGACGCCGAAGTTCATGCGCGAACGCGCCGCAGGCCGCTTCAACACGCTGGCGGCGGGCACCACCATTCCCGACGCCGGGCCGATCCGCAACAACGACGATGCCAATGCCGCCAACACCTCGGTGGTGGCCATCGGTGGGCGCCTGTTCGCGCTGTGCGAAGCGGGCTCGGCGTTCGAGCTCGACCCCGACCAGCTCGACACCCTCGGCCCGGTGGCCTGGCGGCCTGACCTGCAGGCGCTTCCGTTCTCGGCGCATCCGATGCAGGACCGCGACGGCAGCTGGTGGAACTTCGGCGCGATGGCGATGATGGGCGGCGCCGGCTTGCTGGTCTGGCACATCGGCGCCGATGCGGCGCTGCGTGGCGCACACATGGTCCCGATGCGCGAGCCGGGTTACCTGCACGCCTTCGCGATGACCGACCGCCACCTCGTGTTCGTGCTCACGCCTTTCGACCATGTGCAGGCCGGTTCGTTCTTCGAGAGCCTGCGCTTCGCGCCGTCGCGCGGCTGCCAGGTGGTGGTGGTGGACAAGGATGCGCCGGACAACGTCCGCTGGTTCGAAGTCGACTATGCGATGGCCTACCACTTCGGCGATGCCTTCGAACGCGACGGCGAGATCGTGGTCCGCGCGGTGCACCATACCGACCCCGACGAGGCGATCTCGCCGATGCGCGAGGCGATGCAGGGCCATGCCGGAGCGGCAACGCCGGCGCGACTGGCGGAGCTGCGGCTTGGCCTGCGCAGCGGCCGCGCGCGCTGGGAGAAGGTGTTCGACGGCACCCTGGAATTCCCGTTGTTCGACGCACGGACTCCGGGCGACCGCGGCGCGCGGCTGTACATGCCGGTGGCCGAGGGTGAACGCACGGCGCCGTACTTCAATGCGGTCGCGATGGTGGACCTGCAGCGCGACGTGCGCGACGTGCATCGCTACGGCCGCGACATCCTGGCCGAGGAGCACGTGTTCGTGCCGCGACCGGGCAGCCGCGATCCGGACGACGGCTGGCTGGTCGGCACCCTGCTCGACCCGGTGCAGGGCCGCAGCGGCATCGCGGTGCTCGATGCAAAACGCGTGGGCGACGGCCCGCTGGCGCAGGCGTGGTTGCCGTACACGTTCCCGCTGGGCTTCCATGGCCACTTCGCTGCCGCGTAGTGGCGGGGCCTTGCGCGGCCGCAGGTGGGTTCGCGCCGGCCGGATGCGCTAGACGTCGCCTTCGCTGCTCCAGCCTTCGCCGCTGCCGCGCTGGAACACGTGGTCACCCGCCAGCACGGTGCCGGCCGGCACGGATTCCTGCGCCGCCAGCCGCGCATAGATCGGCGTGAAGTCGGGATCGGTGGCGTCCATCAACTGCTGGAAGCTGTCGATGACGAAGTAGGTCTTCTGGTAGGTGTCGATGCGATAGCGCGTGCGCATGATGCGTTCGAGGTCGAAGCCGATGCGGTTGGGCGCGGCGCTTTCCAGCGCATGCACGCTTTCGCCGGCCGACGACACGATGCCGGCGCCGTAGATGCGCAAGCCGTCGTGCTGCCGGATCAGCCCGAACTCGACGGTGTACCAGTACAGCCGCGTCAGGTTCTGCAGCGCCTCCGGGCCAATGCCGTGCGCCTTCACCCCGCCCTTGCCGTAGGCCTCCATGTAGTCGCCGAACACCGGGTTCATCAGCAGCGGCACGTGGCCGAACAGGTCGTGGAACAGGTCGGGCTCTTCGATGTAGTCGATCTGGTCCGGGCGACGGATCCACCACGTCACCGGGAAGCGGCGGTTGGCGAGGTGGTCGAAGAAGTCCAGTTCGGGCAGCAGCCCTTCCACGCCGATCAGGGTCCAACCGGTGGCCGCCATCAGCGCGTCGTTGAGCTCGGTGAACTTCGGGATGCGGTCGGGCGTCATGCCCATCGCATCCTGCGCCTGCAGGAACTCGTCGCAGGCGCGACCCGCCAGCACCTCGCGCTGGCGCGCGAACAGCGTCGCCCAGGTGGCGTGGTCGTCGTCGCTGTAACCGTCCCAGGGTTGCTCGACGATGCCGGTCGCGTACACCGGCACCTTGCCCTTGTCGGTATGCAGGTTCTCGACGCGGCGCGGTTGCGAGGACATGGCGGTCTCCGGGGGGCGGGGCTTGCGAAGGCAAGGCCAGCATAAGCGCGGGGCGGCGCAACAGGCTTGCAAAGTTGCGCGTTATCGCGCTACTGCGGCAACATCATTGCGCCAATGACGAAACAAGGGCATGAAATGGGCGCCGTCGACCTCGATCGCACCGACCTGCTGCTGCTGGCCGAACTGCAGCGCGCCGGCCGCCAGACCAATGCCGAACTGGCCGAGCGCGTGCACCTGTCGGCCTCGGCCTGCCTGCGCCGGGTGCAGCGGCTGGAGCGCAGCGGCGTGATCGCCGGGTACCGCGCCGAGGTGGATGCCGAGCGCATCGGCCTCGGCCTGCAGGCGTTCGTGCGGGTGCAGCTGAAGCAGCACGACGCCGAATCGGTCGCCGCGTTCGCGCGCCACGTCAACGCCTGGCCGGAAGTGGTGGCCTGCCACGCGCTCACCGGCGACATGGACTACCTGCTGATGATCGCCGTCGGCGACCTCGAGCATTTCTCGCGCTTCCTGCTGGACAACCTGCTGGCCGAGGCAGGCGTGGCCGACGTCAATTCCAGCTTCGTGCTGCGCACGGTGAAGGCGTTCCGCGGATTGCCGCTGCCGGCGGGATGAGGCCGGCGGACGGGGGCCTGTCGCGGTGGTGTAATCTGCCGCAAGCGGGACGGTCGCATGATGTTCCGCAAGTGATCGCCAGCACCCTCGCCGGGGATGGCGGGCGTGTTCGAAGCGCCCTGGGCAAGGGGCAAGGTCAGCGGATCGCCATGGAATTACCTGCCTTGAAAGCATGGATGCTTGCGGTTGTGGCCGGCCTGGGTGCGATCGCCGGCCCTGCCGTTGCCGAGGAAAACGTGCGTGCGAAGTACGCAGAATACGCACAGGCTTGCCGGACCGAGCCGGGGACGGATGGCAGCAACCCCTGCAGCCACGCGCTGTGGTACTACGGCGGGCGCATCTCGCTGGAGGACCTGGAAGAACCGCTGGAGCTGCTGTGGGAGAACTGCCGTCCGGAAGGCAGGATCGCCGGTTGCAGCACGCTTCACAGCTTCTACGCCGGCAACGAACGGCTTTTTGCGGACGGAACCCGCAGGACGTGGCCGCGTCAACCCGATCTGGCGCTGAAGGCGGCGCAGACTGGCTGCAGGGCAACGCTGGAGGGCGTCGGCAATTGCGGCAGCCTCGGCCTCCACCATGAGGCAGCGGGCGATTTTGCCGCTGCCGGCCGTGCCTATGCGATGGGATGCGAGGCTGGCATGAGGGCCCGCACCGGCGAATATTACGGCCAGGGCAGGGTCTGTTACTGGGCGGCGAAGAATGCTCGCGACAACCTGCAGGACCATGCCAATGCGCGCCGGTGGTTCGACTATGTCTGCGAAGCGGAGCGGGACCCGTTCGCCTGCAAGTTCCTCGGGCTGATGTACGCCCAAGGCGAGGGCGGCGAGGCGGATCCGGTCTCCGCGCTTGGCCTTTACGCGCGTGCATGCAACATGGTCGACGACATCAGGACGGGGGACGGGCAATCCTGCTTCCTGCTCGGCCAGTCGCTCGTCACGCTGCGCGATAAGGTCGTTCCGCAAGGCGCGGGCTATCGGTATCGCGCGGCGACGACGGGCGATCCGGCCCCGGAGGCGCGACCGAGGGACAATCTGGTCGTCGCGTCCCGTGCGTTCCTGCGCGCCTGCATGGATGGCCGAACCGAAGGCTGCAAGGCCCATGCCGAGCTGTTGGGCGCCTGGTCAACGGGCGGCCATCCGCGCACGCCCCTGAGGTGCCGGCTCATGGATGCCGCCGGGCAGATGGCGCCGGAAAGCGTCTGCCAGCGATTCGATTTCTACCTGTCGTCCCCGGCGGGGACGGATGATCAGTCGCCAGCGAGCGTTTTCGTCTGGCCGGATGGCGACAGGACGATCCTCGTCGGCGACGACATGGCGCCGACGCTCAACGGCGCGGCGGCGGAATGGAGTGTGTCCGGGCACTGGGAATGCGCTCGAAGCGCGGTGACGGGGCGCAGCTTTTGTCTGGCGTCGCCATCCCTGTAAGGCTTCTTCGTGGCCGGAGCGCCCAGGCCGCGCTTGCAATCAAGCTCGCGGCTCGAGGGAACATCAGGACTGGCGGAACCGAAACACCGCGTCGTCCACGATGCGCGGGATCTGGATGTCCACGCACAGCGTGCGGTGCGGGCTGAAGGCCTTGGCGAAGTCGCGGCCTTCGATGTGCCAGGCGCCGATGTCGCGGCCGGTGGCGGTGCTGTAGCCGACCTTGGCGTTCCCGGTCTTCGCCGGCGAGGCGAACACGCTGACCAGCAGCTTCTGGAACCCCAGCGTGCCGTGCATGCGCAGCGCGTCGAACTTGTCGATGTCGAGGTTCAGCGTGCGCCAGGCGCCGTTGGCGGCATACGTGTGCACGTGGCTGATCACGTCCTGGTAGAAGCGCTGCTCGAAGGTCTTGTCGCTACGCTCGCTGCGCCAGAACTCGAAGAAGAAGTCGTCCACGTCGTCACCGACGCTGTCGGCGAGGTGCACCACGGTGTTCTGTCGCCGCGGCGAGGACAGCTTCGCCGCACCCGCACGCGCATCCAGCGTGGCCTGCCACGGGAACGCGCCGTCGGCGGATTCGGGGAAGTCGCCGTCGCGCACCCGGAGCGCGCCCAGGATCAGTTCCTCGCGGATACCGTTGCGCGAGGGCTTGTCCTTCATGGTGATGTCGCTGTGGTTGTCGCCATCGACGATGGCGAAGGCGGTGGCACCGGCGGCATTGCGGAACTGCACGACGGGCGCGACCGGGCCGGGCGGGAACACCACGCTGGCCTGCGCCACCTGCAGGCTGGCGGTGCCGATGCGCACGGTGCCGTCGGAGCCGGCCTCGTTGGCGATGGCCTGGATGCCGGTGTAGCCCTTGTTGCCCACCAGCACCGTGGACAGGATGCGGCCGGCGCCGTACCAGCGCTTCGACGGCGCCACGAACAGGTCGCGATCGGCCAGCGCGCGCGTGTACGGCGAGGCGAGCTCGAGACCCCGCAGGATGCGCGTACCGGTCTGGAAGCCGGTCTTCCAGCCCTTCACCGCGCGGCCGATGAACGAGCGTCCCTTGTGCGCCAGGTGCGAACCGAAGTTGGCCGGCGCCAGCTGCAGGAAGCGTCCGATCGGCACCGTCTCCGGCGCGTGGTACCGCGTCATCCATTCGCGCACCACCAGCGCACCGGTGCTGTGCACCACGATGTCCACGCTGCGCGGCGAGGTGGGCAACCCGGCGGCATGCCACGCGCGTTCCAGCGCGATGGCGATGTCGGCATAGCCGACGTTGTCGTCCAGCGAGATCCAGTCGCCCAGACGGATGATGGTGGCCGGCACGCCGAGGTTGGCGACGAGGAACTCGCGCAGCTTCTGGAACGAGCCGAAGTCGTCGCTCCAGCCGTGGACGATGGCGATGGGATTGGGCGTGGGCATGGCGTCTCCGAACGGGGGATTCCGGAAAGTGCTTGGCAACATCGGTGCAACGGGCGCTACTCCGAGCCCAACGCAGTGCGGTGGCCGCCGCGGACAGCCGCCCCTCCCGTCGTCAGGGCACGAACAGGAAGTAGTCGTGCGCGGCGCGTGCCAGCTGGGCGATGGTGCCGGCACGCGTGGCGGCCGGCGCATCCGACTGCACGAAGGCCACCACCACCACGTGGCCGCGCCCGTCCGGCAGCGTGATCACGCCGACGTCGTTGACCATGTCGCCCACGGTGCCGGTCTTGTGCGCGACGGGCGTGTGCGGCGGCAGCGCGCCGCGCAGGCGGTCGCCGCCGGTGCGCGTGGCCTGCATGATCGCCTGCAGCAGCTGCGTGGAATCGGCCGAGAGCAGTTCGCCGCGCCAAAGCCGCGCCAGCAGCGTGGCCATGGCGCGCGCAGTGGCGGTGTCGCGTGGGTCGGCGTTGTAGGCGTCCATGTTGCGGCGACGTTCGTCGGCGTCGCGATCGCTCGCTGCGAGGGCGCCGTAACCTTCGGCATCCAGTGGCGTGGCCTGGGACGCGACGGCATCGCCGTAGTAATTGGCCAGCAGTTCCCAGATGTAGCGGTCCACGCGGATGCCGTCGATGCCCAGCGCGCGCATGCGCGCATCGACCGCGGCCGTGCCGCCGCCCAGGCGCAGCAGCAGGTCGGTGGCATTGTTGTCGCTGACGGTGATCATCATGTGCAGCAGGTCGCGCACGGTGATGGCCGAGCCGGGCGTGAGGTGCAGGTCCATCGGACCGCCCATCTGCGGATACACGTCGCCCGGCGCCAGCAGCACCTGCTGGGTGAGCGACAGAGTGCCTTCGTCGACCTGCTTGAGGATGTGCACGGCGACCGGCAGCTTCATGGTGCTGGCCATGGGGAACGCGCGGTCGCCGTCGACGAACACTGAGCGCCCGCTTTCGACATGGATCGCCGCCGCGCCGACGCTGCCACGCAGCTGGCCTGCCAGGCGCTCGGCTTCACGCTGCAGCGCGACCGGAGTAGCCGAGCTGCGTTCGCGCGCCTGCGACAGCGGCGCGGCCAGCAGCAGTGCGACCAGGGCAAGCGACGCGACGCGCTTGAGGCAAGGGAGGGAAGGGCGGCACAAGCTGATCATCGACATGCGGGCTCCGGCGAGAGACATGCCGCGCGACGTCGCGCACGGCGGACGCGACCCATGGTACGCGTGTCGTGGCGGCAGGGAGGCATGGCGTCGTCGAGGACGCGGCGCAGGCATGCCGATGACATCCGCGTCGGGCGCACCAGGGCAGGCCGCCGCCGAAGCCGCGGCGGGGATGCCAGGTCCGGTGGAGACGCGATCGCGTCAACAGGCCCTAGTGCGTGTCGCCGACATGCCGTGCGCACTGTCCGCGCGCGGTCGATTCGGTGACGCCGAAGAATGTATCAAACGTGGTGAGGGTTACCACGGACAGGTCGCTGCGATCGATGTCGATCTGGCTGCTGTACATGGCATCGCCGGCCTCGCCCGCGACGAGGGTGAGCCGGATGACATCGGGCAGCATTTGCTTCGCGTAGACCTGGCCACCACAGGCACGCTCCGCGGCACATGCCGCGTCCCGCGCGTACAGTTCAACCGCTGCCTGTTCCGTGGAATCGTCGAGGGCGGCGTGGATCCTCTGTTCCACGCCATCGTGTGTCGTTTGCACGCACTCCAGATGCGTCGTGCCCGCGGTGGACGGGACGGGAAACAACAAGGCGAGTGTGACGAGGGCCAACGGACGCATCATGGCGTCTCCTCCTGCGTGAAGCGCACTAGGGTTGCGGTGCCGGCACTGCCGCTGCAGCGGCGTCCGCGCCGAATGTCTTGCCGAAGAAATTCCCTTCGTTCCACGCCGGACGTTCCGGCGCGTCGCCGACGATGCGGCCGATGCCGGCGGCGATGCGCGCCATGCGTGCGGCGTCGTTGTAGTGGATCGGCAGGTCGGCCCGGTCGCAGGGCTTGTGGTAGCAGTTGCGCAGGAACCACGCGACGGCAAGCTTCGGGTCCTGCGCGTCGTTCGCGGCGACCACGCCGCCGTCGAGGTAGACCGCCGGGATGCCGGCGCGCACGAACGCGAACTGGTCGCTGCGCACGAAGGCCACCTGTTCCGGGAACGGGTCGGCCGACACGGTGGCGTCGTGCGCGGCGGCAGCGTCTTCCACCACTTGCTTCAGCGTGGAATGTTCGGCGCCGATCGGCACCACGTCGGTGGTGGGCGCGGTCAACACCGGCATGTCGATATTGAGGTTGCCGACCAGGCCCTCGCGCGGCACCGTGGGCCGGCGCACGAACCAGCGCGAACCCAGCAGGCCCTGTTCTTCGGCACCGACCGCCATGAACAGCATCGAGCGCGCGGGGGGCGACGCCGCGGCATGCAGTTCGCGCGCCGCTTCCAGCACGATCGCGACCCCCAGCGCGTTGTCCAGCGCGCCGTTGTGGATCGCATCGCCGTCCACCGGTTCGCCGATGCCCATGTGGTCGAGGTGGGCGGTGTAGACGAAGTGTTCGCTCGACAGGGCGGCATCGCGGCCGGGCAGCCGGCCGATGACGTTGCGCGATTCGACGCGCCGGGTGGTCGCGCGCGCCGCAAGGGTCAACGTGCCCGGCAGGTCGAAGCCCTTGAGCGTGCCGGCGTCGGCCGCGGCGAACAGGTCGGCGCCGGTCCAGCCGGTGTCGGCGAACAGCAGGTCGACTGCGGTGACGTTGACGAAGGCGCCCGCCCGCACGCCGGGAGTGCCATCGACCACCGTGCCGTCGTCGTCGACCAGCACCATCGACGGCTTGTCGGCGGTCGCGCGGATCACGTCCCAGGGGATGCGCGCCGCGAAGGACGGCGTGGGGATCGCGATCCACGCCACCGCACCTCGCGCGGCGAGCGCCTCCGCGCGCGCGGCCTGCGAGGCGTAGTAGGCGCGCATGTCGTCGTCGAAATGCGCGGGCGCTTCGGGGAACGTGAGCACGATCTTGCCGCGCAGGTCCAGGCCGGCGAGGTCGTCGTGGCCCAGGTGCGGCGCGTGCACGCCGTGCGCCACGAACACCGCGGGGGCTTCGATCTCGACGTCGGTTTCGGCGCCGCTGGCGCCGGACAGGAACTGGTCGAGGTAGGTGAGTTCGATCGTGCGGCCGCCACGGTGGATCGCCAAGCGTGCGCCCTCGGGCACGCGGGTGCTGGCCAGCATCGGGATGCGCTGGAACCAGGTGCCGTCGTCGCCCGCAGGCTGCAGGCCGATCTCGGCGAAGCGCGCGGCCACGTACGCCGCGGCGCGGTCGTAGCCGGGGGTGCCGGTCTCGCGCCCTTCCATCGCATCGTCGGCCAGCGCCAGCAGGTCGGCTTCGATGCGTTGGCCGGCGGCGGAGTCGTTCGGCGGTTTCGGCGTATCGGGGTGTGCTGCGCCGGCGGCGTCCGCGGAGGTGGTGTCATTGCCATCGCGCGTGCAGGCCGGCAGGGCGAGCATCAGGGCGAGTGCGATGGCGATCGGCGGGAACAGGAAGGGGCGCACGGCGGTTCCAGGGGCGGGGCGGGCCAAGACGCTAGCATCGGCACCTGGTGGCGGCAATGGATCGCGGCGGCCGTCCATCACGGATGCGGGCAGTGCGTCAGTCCTGCGTGTCGTCGTCGAACAGCGCCGCGATCCGCCGCGCCAGTGCATACGGACGCGGCGCGTTGCGATTGCTCAGCAACACCACTGTCAGCCGACGCTCGGGCCAGCGCAGCATCACGTTGCGGAAGCCGATGGTTTCGCCGGAATGCCACAGCAGTCGCTGGCGGCCGGCACCGTGCACGCGGATGCCGTAGCCATACCCATCCACATCCGCTTCGCCGGTGGCGATGTGCGGGGTGAACGCTTGCGTGCGGGTCGCATCGCGAAGCAGGCGGTCGTCGTGCAGGGCGGCATCCCACCGCGCCAGTTCATCGATGGACGCATGGATGCCGCCATCGCCCAGCACCGCGCTGGTGGGGCTCTGGTCGGTGCGCAGCCAGCGGCCGTCCACCCGGCTGTGGCCGTAGGCGCGGTCGGCGACCACCGAGGCGCCTTCGACGAAGGCCACGGCACCCGCCATGTCCAGCGGCGCGAAGGTCCGCGCCTGCAGGAACGCCGGGAACGACAGGCCGGAAGCGCGTTCGACCACCAGCGCCAGCAGCGCATAGCCACTGTTGCTGTAGCGGTAGGCGCTGCCCGGCACGAAGTACAGGTGGTCTTGCGCTTCCAGCAGGCGCAACACGTCGGCATCGCGCAGCTGGCGGTCGAGGCCATCGGGCAGCAGGTCTTCGTAGTCGACCAGCCCCGACGCGTGCACCAGCGCGTGGTGCAGGGTGATGTCAGCGGTCGCGGGCGGCAGCGATGGCAACCAACGGCGCAGCGGATCGTCGAGCGACAGCGTGCCGTCTTCGGCCAGCAGCAGGACGGCGGTGGCGGTGAACTGCTTGCTGACCGACGCCAGGCGGAAGCGCGTCGTGGGCGTGACCGCCACCGCGTTGTCGATGTCGGCCAGTCCGTAGCCCTTGCGCACGACGGTTGCGCCATCGCGGACCACCAGCAGCGCGGCGCCGGGGCCGTCGCCGTCGTAGCCGGCCATCAGTGCATCGATACGATCCTGCATGGCGGGAACTCCGGTGGCGCAGGCCGACGACAGGCAACACAGCATGAGGATGAGCAGGCGCATCGGCCGATTCTGGATCGGGTCGGCGTCGATGCGGTGCTGGAGGCCCGACGTTTCAATGCGCGGGCGGATCGCGTGGCGGGAAGCGCAGCACCACGCCGCGCTCGTCATCGGCCGGCGTGCGATGCCACAGCACGGGCACATCGCGTGGCGACGGTGGCTCGAACTGGTCCTGCAGCTCGCGCGCGGCGGCTTCGGCTTCCTCTTCCTCGAGTTCCCAGCTGTACTTGCGCCGCGGCGGCACCGGATCGGCATGCCGGAACAACACTGCGCCCAGCAGGCCGCCCAGCGCGCCGCCCAGGTGCGACTGCCAGGACACGCCGGGCTCGTGCGGCAGCACGGTCAGCAGCATGCCGCCGTAGAAGAAGAACGCGATCATGCCGGCCGCGATCGACGGGCGGTCGCGACGCAGCAGCCCCAGCATGAACACCAGGAACATCAGCCCGTGGGTAACGCCGCTGGCGCCGAGATGGTGCGAACCGGCAACGCCCAGCAGCCATGCGCCCAGCCCCGACCCCAGCCACATCAGCGGCAACGCGCGCAGCGTGGCGCGCGGGTACACCGCCAGCGCCAGCGTGCCGAGGATCAGCAGCGCCGATCCGTTGGCTACGAGGTGCGCGGGCGATCCGTGCAGCAGCGGCGCAGTGAGCACCCCGAGCAGGCCCGGCCACGACCACGGCGACACCGCGAACAGTCGCCAGTCGCCCATCGCCTGCAGGCCGAACACGATCACCAGCAGCAGCACGAAGGCGATGCTGGCCCGCAGCGCGCCGCTCAGCCGGCGCCGGTCGGCGGCGCGCTGGGCCTTGGGGTCGAGCGGCTCTTCGGGCATGTCCAGGTGCATGCCCGAGAGGATGGCGGCGAATTCCTGCGATGCAAGTGCGCCGTTGCGTGCCGCACGCTCAGGAGGTGGCAGGCGTACGCGGTGGCCGCGCCAGGCTCAACGCGATGGTGATGCCCAGCACCACCGCAACGGCCGCGAGCGACCACGGCACCGGGATCTTGTACACGTCGATCAGCAGCATCTTGGCGCCGATCAGCACCAGCACGATCGCCAGCCCGTAGGGCAGCAGGTGGAAACGGTCGGCCAGGCCGGCGACCAGGAAGAACATCGCGCGCAGTCCCAGCACCGCGAACACGTTCGAGGTCAGCACGATGAACGGGTCGGTGGTGATGGCGAAGATCGCCGGGATCGAATCGACCGCGAAGATCACGTCGGTCACGCCGATCATCACCAGCACGATGAACAGCGGCGTGAACTTGCGGTGGCCGGGGCGGCCCAGCCACAGTGCGCTGCCGTGGTAGCGGCGCACGAAGGGCACGTGCGTGGTCATCCAGCGCAACAGCGGGTTCTTGTCGAGGTCGGGCTCCTGCCCGGCGGCGAACCACATCTTCACGCCGGTCAGCAGCAGGAACGCGCCGAATACGTACAGCATCCAGTGGAAGTTCGCGATCAGTGCGGCACCGGCGAAGATCAGGATCGCGCGCAGCACGATCGCCAGCAGGATCCCGATCACCAGCACCCGCTGGCGCTGTTCCTCGGGCACCGCGAAGTACGTCATCAGCATCAGGAACACGAAGATGTTGTCGACCGCCAGCGCCTTCTCGACCAGGTAGCCGGTCAGGAACTCCAGCCCGATGCGCCGCGCGTCCTCGGCACCGGCGGTTTCGGCGAGGTACCACCACAGCGCCAGGTTGAACAGCAGCGCCAGCGCCACCCAGCCCGCGCTCCACCATGCCGCTTCCTTGAACGTGACCTTGTGCGCGCCGCCGTGGCGCATCAGCACCAGGTCCACCGCCAGCGCCACCAGCACCAGGCCGGTGAAGCCGGCCCACAGCCAGGCGTTGCCTATCGTTTCCATCGCGTTTTCCGTGCATGCCAAAGGGGACGACCGCAGGAACCGGCGTCTTCGGACCGTTGCACGGAATCCGGGGACATGCCTTCGCCATCGCGGCGAAGGTCTTGCTCACAACCCGTGCCTGTCGCAAGCCGGGCTGCCGTGGGACCGGGGCATCGCTGCCCGAACTGACGGCCTTCACGCGTGGGAGCTACTCCCCTTCGGCGCGCATTCTGGGCGTGCGGGCACGACGCCGTCAACGGGGCGGATAAACTGGGGCCATGACCGAACCCCTGCCCATCGTCCGCCTGAAGAACGCCTGGCGGTCCAACCATCCGTGGATCTTCCAGAAGCTGGTGGAGAAGCCGACCCCGCGGCCCAAGCCCGGCACCATCGTCGACATCGTGGGCGTGGATGGCGTGTGGATCGGCCGCGGCTTCTACAACGGCCACTCGCGCATCGCCGTGCGCATCCTCGAAACCGATCCGGACGTGGCCGTCGACGCCGCCTGGTTCGCGCGCAGGATCGCCGAGGCGGTGCGCCTGCGCCGCGAGGTGCTCGACCTCGACGCCACCACCAACGCCTGGCGCGTGGTGCACAGCGAGGGCGATGGCCTGAGCGGCCTGGTGGTGGACCGTTACGACGACCTGCTGGTGGTGGGTTTTTTCAGCGCCGGCATGTTCCGCCACCGCGAATGGATCTACGGTGCGCTGCGCGAACAGTTCCCCGGCTGCCGCTTCCACGCCAGCGCCGACGAACACGTGCAGAAGCAGGAATCGTTCGACTTCCACGACACGCGCGGGACCGAGCCGGCGGAGATCGTCGAGCACGGCATCCGCTTCCGTGCCGATCCCGCCGACGCGCACAAGACCGGCTTCTTCGCCGACCAGCGCGACAACCGCGAGTGGCTGTCGCACCGCTGCACCGGCAAGCGCGTGCTCGACCTGTGCTGCAACACCGGCGGCTTCGGCGTGTATGCGGCGGTGCGCGGCGCCAGTGAGGTGGTGGGCATCGACATCGACGATGCCGTGCTCGAGATCGCCAGGGGCAACGCGAAGCTCAACCACGTGCGCCCGCGCTTCGTGCAGGCCGACATCTTCCCGTGGCTGCGCGATGCCGCCAACAACGGCGAACGATTCGACGTGGTGATCCTCGACCCGGCGAAGATGACGCGCGACCGCGACCAGGTCATTCCCGCGCTGAAGAAGTACCTCGACATGAACAAGCTGGCGCTGGGCGTGGTGAAGCCCGGCGGCCTGTTCGCCACGTTCTCGTGCACCGGCCTGGTCAGCGAGGAGCAGTTCCTCGACATGCTCCGCCGCGCGGCGTTCTATTCCAACCGCACCGTGCAGATACTCAAGGTATCGGGCGCAGGCGCCGACCATCCGTTCCTGGCCCATGTGCAGGAATCGCGTTACCTCAAGGCGGTGTTCTGCCGCGTGCTGGATTGAACCGCCGCGTCGCGCGCGCCGCGCGGCCGGGCACGCGGCGCGCCATGGTTGCCGTCGTCGTGCTGGTGCTGCTGGCGCTGGCGGCGACCTTCGTCGTCGAATGGTGGCGCGATGCAAGGGCGCCCGAGCCGGGTGTCGCGGCAACGCCGTTCGAGTGGGCCGCGCGCATCGACCCGCTGGCGGGCGACGGCCACCGCGGTGCGCGTGACGGCCATGTCTTCGCCGCGCGCTTCGACGAGCCCTGGGGGCTGGTGCGCGCGGCCGACGGCAGCCTGTTCGTCAGCGATGGCGGCGAGGCCAACCGCATCCGCCGCGTCGCCCCCGATGGAGAAGTGACCACGTTCGCAGGCTCGACGGAAGGCTTCGCCGATGGCAGCGGTGGCGAGGCGCGCTTCCATACGCCGTCGTCGCTCGCCATCGATCGCGACGGCAATCTCTATGTCGCCGACAGCGGCAACCACGCGATCCGCAAGATCACCCGCAACGGTGTGGTGACCACGCTGGCGGGCAACGGGCGCGCCGGCTTCCGCGATGGCGATGCCGCGTCGGCGCAGTTCCACGCGCCGATGGGCGTGGCGGTGGACGATGCGGGGCGCGTTTACGTGGCCGACACCTGGAACGACCGCATCCGCGTCATCACGCCGGAGGGCCGGGTACGCACACTGGCCGGCGGCGGGCGACCGGAGCATGTCGATGGCCCCGGCGTAGTGGCACGCTTCGATACGCCCACCGCACTGGCGCTCGCGCAGGACGGCAGCCTGTGGATCGCCGATACCGGCAACGGCGCACTGCGCCGCCTCGATGCCGCGGGCGTGGTGCACACCTGGCAGCCGACGCCGGGGCGCGCCGTTTCGCCGGGGCGTGTGATCGCACTGGCCACCACGGCCGATGGGCAGCTCTACGCGGGCGAACTGTCGCCCGGCCGCGTACTGCAGCTCACGCCGCAGGGCGATGCGCGCGTGCTCGCCGGCGCGAATGCGCCGTGGTTCGCACGGCCGTCCGCGCTGTGGCGCGATGGCGATGGCGCACTGCTGGTGGCCGACGCGGCCGGCCATCGCCTGCACCGGCTGGTGCCACGCGACGACGGTGCTGGCGCCGGCGAAGGCTCGCTCGCGGACGGCCCCGTCGGCCCGTCGCCGGAGCGCGCGCTGCCCGACACGCGGCGACGCTGGCCGCTGCACCCGCAGGACGGCTGGCATGAAGTCGTCGGTACGATGGGCGAAGTGCGCGGCAACTTCCGTGGCGAAAGCCGCAGCCACCTGCACAACGGTCTCGACATCCGTGGCGACGTCGGTGCCACCGTGCTGGCGATCGCCGATGGCAAGGTCACCAGCCCGCTGGCGGCGTGGAGTTTTGGCGGGCAGGCCGAAGGCCTCGGGGTCGATGAACTGTCGTACGTGCACATGCGCGTCGGTCGCACGCCGCAGGGTCGCAACCTCGATCCGGCGCGCTTCCTCATCCCGGTCGGCGACAGCGGCCGGCCGGACCGCGTGCGTGTCGCGCGCGGCACGCGCTTCCGCGCGGGCGATGCGCTGGGCACGATCAACGCGCAGGCGCACGTGCACCTGATCGTCGGCCCCAACGGCCACCAGCACAATGCGGTGCGGCTGGGCTTCCGCAACTACGTCGATACCGTGCCGCCGCGCATCGACGGCGTGCACCTGCTCGACGCATACGACCAGCCCATCGACGCCCGCATCGATGGACGCATCCGCGTGCCGCGCGTCGGCGGCGTGCAGGTGGTGGTGGATGCCTGGGACCAGGTGGACGGCAACCTGCCGCGTCGTCGGCTGGGCCTGCATCGCGTCGGCTACCAGGTGTTGCGCGCCGACGGCACGCCGGTGCCGGGCTTCGAAACGCCCGCGATGAACCTCGACTTCTCGCGCATGCCCGCGCACCGCGGCGCGGTGAAGGTCGCCTATGCCGCCAACAGCGGCATCACCGTGCACGGCGCCGCGCGCACGCGCTTCCTGTATGTCGCCAGCAACATCGTGCGTGCCGACGAGATGGCCGTGGCGCACTGGCAACCCGCGCAGCTGCCGCCGGGCGACTACGTCATCCGCGCCCATGCCGAGGATGCCAGCGGCAACCGCGCCATCGGCGTGCGCGACCTGCCGGTCAGGCTGGTCGACGCAATGCCATAGGCGCTGGCCATGTCCGTGACCCTGCGCCTGCCTTGAACACCACCCGCCTCTCCCGGACTGCCGACCTCGCTCAGTACCCGTTCTCGCGCAGCGTCAGCCGGACCTGCTCGTGCCGGGCCTGCAGGTCCTGCGATGGCGGCTTGTCGAGGCGGCTGGCGATGACGATCGCCAGCGTCGCCAGCACGACGCCGGGCACCATTTCGTACAGCGCGCTGCCGGTGTGCCGCCACAGCACCACCGTGACCGCGCCGACCAGCATGCCGGCCAGCGCGCCGTTGCGCGTCATCCGCTTCCAGAACAGCGACAGCACCACCACCGGCCCGAACGCCGCACCAAAGCCCGCCCAGGCGTAGGAGACCAGCCCCAGCACACGGCTCTCGGGATCGCGCGCGACCCACATCGCCAGCAGCGCGACCATCAGCACCATGCCGCGGCCGAACCACACCAGTTCGCGATGACCCGCCTTGGGCCGCAGGAAACCGCGATAGAAGTCTTCCGTCAATGCGCTGGAGCACACCAGCAGCTGCGCCGACAGCGTGCTCATGATCGCGGCCAGGATGGCCGACAGCAGCACGCCGGCGATCCACGGATTGAACAGCAGCTCCGACAGCAGGATGAACACGCGCTCGGGATTGGCATCGACCGGCCCGGCGGCCGCGGGATTCGCCGCGAACCACGCGATGCCGAAGAAGCCCGTCGCCATCGCGCCGGCCAGGCACAGCACCATCCAGGTCATGCCGATGCGGCGCGCGCGGGGGATGGTCGCCAGGCTGCCGGCGGCCATGAACCGCGCCAGCAGGTGCGGCTGGCCGAAATAGCCCAGGCCCCACGCCATCGCCGAGACGATCGCGATCACGCCGCCGGTGCCGATCCACTGCAGCCGCGTCGGGTCCGCCTGTTCCACCAGCGCCATCGCCGGGCCCGGCCCGCCGACGCCGATCAGCGCGAACACCGGCACCAGCAGCAGTGCGAAGATCATCAGCGTGGCCTGCACGGTGTCGGTCCAGCTGACCGCGAGGAAGCCGCCGATGAAGGTGTAGGCGATGGTGGCTGCCGCGCCCCACAGCATCGCCTGGCCGTACGGCAGGCCGAACATGCTTTCGAACAGGCGCGCGCCGGCGACGATGCCCGACGCGCAATACACCGCGTAGAACGCCAGGATGACCACCGCCGCGAGGATGCGCAGGATGCGGGTGTCGTCGGCGAAGCGATGCGTGAAGTAGTCCGGCAGGGTCAAGGCATTGCGCGCCCGCTCGGTGTACACGCGCAGCGGGCCGGCGACGTACTTCCAGTTGCACCACGCGCCGATCACCAGGCCCACCGCGATCCACGCTTCCGACGCGCCACCGAGGTACAGCGCACCGGGCAGGCCCATCATCAGCCAGCCACTCATGTCCGACGCGCCCGCCGCCAGTGCGGTGACGTAACTGCCCAGCGAACGGCCGCCGAGGATGTAGTCGTCGAAGGTCTGCGTGCGGCGCCAGGCGATGAACCCGATGCCCACCATCAGCAGCAGGTAGGTGGAAAACGTCACGAGCAGCGGCGTGCTGAGGGTCATGCGGGCGGCACCGTCGAAAGCCTGGTTGGCGCAGAGTGTGACCGAACGCGGTGCAGCAATGCCACGGCTATGGGCATCGAGTGGCGGACCGCCGGCTCACACGCATCCAATCCATTGCCGCAGGATCGCCCGAAGCGTGGGGATGCGCGCATCCACTGCCTTGGCATCGGCGAATACCACCTGCGCGCGGTCGTTGCCCAGCCAGGTCAGCAGGCGCTGCGGATCTTCGATGTCGAGGCCGCCGGCCGGGAGGTCGCGTGCCTTCGCGCCGAGGTGCAGGATCAGCATCAGCCCGGCCTTGCCGCGCAGGTTGAAGGTGGCGAAATACTCGTCGGTGCGGAAGCTGGGCGCATTCCACTTGATGCCTTCGGCGATGGCGGGATCGACGGCCAGGATCGCCTCGCGCAGCACTTGCAATTGCGGTTTGCGTGGATCGTCCAGCGACGCCATGAACGCATCGACGGCGGCCGACGTATCGGCGCGGGTGGCGTGGCGCGCGGTGCCGTGCCTCGTCGCCATCGCAGTGCGCGCTCAGTCCGGCGTTTCGTTGGTGCGCACGTAGGCGCTGGCACGTTCCGGTTCCACCGGGCGCAATTCGTAGAACAGGCCGTGCCGGAGTGTCGGGCTGTCGGCGAGGCGCCGCGCGGCCTCTTCCAGCGAGCGCGCCACCACGAACCAGTACCCGCCGACCAGTTCCTTGGTCTCGCCGTACGGGCCGTCGATCGCCACGCCCTTGCGCGAGACCGTCGCGCCTTCGCGCGCCAGCCGTTCGCCGGTCTTCATCCGCCCGGCGGCGATATGCGCTTCCAGCCACGGGTAGAACGCGTCGATCGCGCGCTGGATGTCCTCCGGCGAGGCGTCCTTGTCCCACTGCCCGCGCGACAGCACCAGGTAGTCGTGGGGATCGTCGTTCCCGTTCATCGCCCGGGCGCCTTTGCAGGTGGAATGTCGAAATGCAGCACGTCCTCGCGCGCGCCGAGTCTGGTGTACAGCGCGATGGCCGCGTCGTCGCCATGGTCGGCCTGCACGTAGACCACCCAGGCATCGCGCGCGGCCGCTTCGCGCTGCAGCGCGGCGATCAGCGCGGTGGCGATGCCGCGCCGCCGGTGCGCCGCCTCCACCGCCAGGTCATAAATATAGATTTCGTTGCGCGCCTGCTCGAACTTCGGCAGCACGTAGGCCGCCAGCCCGCCGACCACCGCATCGCCTTCCAGCGCGGCAATGGCGATGAACGATTCGCCGCGCAGCAGGCGCGCGAGGTACAGCGTGCCCGGGGGCGCCGAAGCGTAGCTGCCGGGATCGTCGAACACGCGGCCGAACAGCGCGTTCATGTCGGCCATCAGCGCCGCGTCGCCGGCGCCGAGGATGCGGATGTCGGGGGCTTGTGCCAGCGCCATGGGGTGCCTGCGGGGGTCGCGGCCATCGCGCCGCGTGCGCAGGCTAGCGCATCGCGGGCCGATGGCATGTGCCGGACGGCAGGGCGCCATCAGCGCGGCGCGTCGCCGTCCACCGCCAGCGGACGCACGTATTCCAGCAGGCTGACCAGCAGCTTGCCCGGCTCCTCCCACGGTGCCATGTGCGCGGAACGCTCGAACCACACGCCGCGCTTGTACGGTGCCTGCACGCGGTCCAGCCACTCGGCGGTCGGTCCGGACGGCGTGGTGTAGTCGTGGCGGCCCATGAACATCAGCACCGGGATCGGGAATTCACGCACCGGCTTGAAGTCCACCTGCACGTATTCGTCCAGCAGACGGCCGAGCGTGAACAGGCTGCCTTCGTTGAGTGCGGCGCGGTCCTGTGCGTCGTAGTCGGGTGACAGCCGCGCCGCGCCGAAGAACCACAGGTTGGTCTCGTCGCGGAACGCGGCCATGCCGCCGTAGTGCTGCGGCCACTTGCGCGCAGCGACGATGCGCTCGCGGGTGATCGGCGCGTCGCCGGGGTAAGGCAGGATCGCCTCGATCTCGCGCACGGCCGCGTCGTTGCCGCGCCGCTTCGCCTCGGCCAATCCGTATTCGATGCTGATGCGCTCGTTGTCGCGCACGTTGATCGCCTGGCCAATGCCGACGTAGGCGTGGAACAGGTCCGGGCGCGCCAGTGCCGCGTGCATCGCCGGGATCGTGCCCCAGCTGTGCGCCATCAGCACCAGCTTGTCTTGGCCGAGTTTCGCGCGGACGTGCTCGGCGATGGCGACCAGGTCGTCGACGTAGGTCTGGATGCGGATCGTCCCGGCGACCGCATCGGAGTGGTCCTCGCGGAACGTCTTGCCCGCGCCGCGCTGGTCGTAGTTGACCATCGTGAAGTACTCCTCCAGCGGCCGCTGGAACTGCCACAGGCTCGGGATCGTCGGCGTCGCAGGCCCACCGTGCACGAACAGCACCACGGGATTGGCGCGGTCCTGCCCGCGGATGCTGATCCACTGGTCGATGCCGCCGATGCGCGCGGTGTAGGTCTCCTGCACGCCTTCGGGGTTGGGGATGCGCATCAGGTCCTCGACCACGGCGCGGGCGCGGGCCAGGTCGTCGACGGGCGACGGTGCCTGCGCGCGGGCGGCGGGCGTGGCGAACGCGGGCGACAGGAGGGCGGCGGCAAGCAGCAGAAGCTTCTTCATGGAAGGGTCGGTAGCGGTGGCATGGAGGGGGAAGCCTAGCGCGCGGCCGGTCGGTGTCGCGTCTGCCATCGGTCCTGCCGCGGCGCAGCCGGTGAGACGCCGCGGGCTACACTGGCCGGCATGACGAACGACCTGCTTCCGATCCTCGCCGTGGTGCTGTCCGGCCTGGCCGTGGTGCTGCTGGCGGCGCTGCTGCTGCGCCGCCCCGACGCGCGGCTGGAGCAGGCGCTGCGCGAGGAACAACGCGATGGGCGCGGCGAATTGCGGCAGCAGCTCGACAGCCTGTCCGGCGCGCAGGCGCAGCGCATCGACGCCTTCGGCGCCCAGTTGCAGGCGGTGGCGACGCGGCAGGACCAGCGCCTGGACGAGTTCACCCGGGCCACCGACCAGCGCCTCGACCTGCTGCGCGAGACCTTGGGCGAGGACGCGCGCAAGGCGCGCACGGAGGCCGCCGAGGGGCAGCAGCGCTTCGAAGCCGCGCTCGGCCAGCGGTTGGCCGAGCTGACCCAGCGCAACGAGCAGCGCATCGGCGAGATGCGCGCCACGCTGGAACAGCAGCTGCAGAAGTTGCAGGCCGACAACGCGCAGAAACTCGAACAGATGCGTGCGACGGTGGACGAGAAGCTGCAGAGCACGCTGGAAACGCGGTTGGGCCAGTCGTTCAAGCTGGTGTCGGAACGACTGGAACAGGTGCAGCGCGGGCTGGGCGAGATGCAGCAGCTGGCGACCGGTGTGGGCGACCTCAAGCGCGTGCTGACCAACGTCAAGACCCGCGGCATCTTCGGCGAAGTGCAGCTGGGCGCGCTGCTGGACCAAGTGCTGACCATTGAACAGTACGCGAGCAACGTCGCCACCGTGCCTGGTAGCGGTGACCGCGTGGAGTTCGCGGTGCGCCTGCCCGGCAGCGACGAGACGCCGATCCTGCTGCCGATCGACGCCAAGTTCCCGCGCGACGACTACGAACGCCTGCTCGACGCACAGGAGCGCGCCGATGCCGATGCAGTTGCGGCATCCGCTGCCGCGCTGGAACGACAGGTGAAGGTGGAGGCCAAACGCATCCGCGACAAGTACCTCGCGCCGCCACACACCACCGATTTCGCATTGCTGTTCCTGCCCACGGAAGGCCTGTATGCCGAAGTCCTGCGCAGGCCTGGCCTGTTCGAAGGCCTGCAGCGCGAGTTCCGGATAACGCTGGTCGGACCGACCACGTTGCTGGCCTTGCTCAACAGTCTGCAAATGGGCTTCCGCACGCTGGCGATCGAGAAGCGCTCCAGCGAAGTCTGGCAGTTGCTGGGTGGGGTGAAGGCGGAGTTCGGCAAATTCGCCGGCGTGCTGGAGAGGGCCACCACCCAACTCGACACCGTGCAGAACAGCATCAAGGCTGCCGGCGTGCGCACGCGCGCGATCGAACGCCAGCTCAAGGGCGTGGAATCGCTGCCGGGAAGCGAAGCCGTACAGTCATTGAGTGGCGAGGGCCTGCTCGACGAGTGATACTCCGCGCACGTCCCTCTGGAAGAGGTGGATGCGATGCAGCGGATGATCTGGGGATTGGCAGGCATGGCGGCGCTTGCAGCCGCCTTCCTGTTGGGGCGCTACACCGCCCCCATGCAGGCTGATGGGGGGATTGCCGCTTCGGCGGTGGACAGCGCCGAAGCGGCATCGCAGGCACGTACCGGTCCGGCTGCAGCCCTTGCGCCCGCGGACGGGCGTGCGATTCCGACGCAGGACGCCGATGCAGCGGCGGCGCGATCCATGCCTTCTTCGTCCATGAACGCCGGTGGGACGACCCGCCCGGCGACGACGGACGCGGACAGGCGCAATCCGGTGTCGATGGGGCCACAACCGCTGGCGCAGGAGGATCTGCCGAAGCTTGCGCAGGCGATCGACAGGCTGAGGGGCGAGGGCGGCGCATGGCAAGACCTGCTCGACCTGTCAGAGGCGGAGGAACCGGACGCGGAGGCACGCCGGCTCGAACGGCAGATCGAGCAGTCGATTCTCCGACACGGCGGCCTGTACACGAAGCTGCGGCTGGCACCGCCGTATTGCACCCGGTCGGTCTGCCTGCTGCGCGCGGTGGGCGCCGGCGGCATGCGCGCCCAGTCGGACTGGCAACAGCTGGTGCTGACGATGCTCAACGAGCCCTGGTTCCGCCAATCATTCGATGACATGCGGACGTCGGTCAGCAGCAGCGGAGATGACGTCCTCTACGTCACGCTCTTCGTGCGCTGCGCGCCGGGGGCGTGCCGCCTCGCCGATCGCTGACGGGAGCGCACCGGGAACACAGGCAGCACATGCGCTGGAGACGCAAGCGCGCAGGAACGGCGCAGCGATCACCGATCAGGGCGCTGCCGCGCCCGGGTTCAAGGCACCGGCGACAGCGGCACCACCGGCATCACGTCCACGGGCACGGTGGGCATGCCGTCGTCCTCCAGCAGGTAGTCGGGCAGGCCGTCGTTGTCGGAGCGACGGTTGCGGTCGCCGTGGATCTGGTAGTTGCGGCGCTGGAGCCATGCATCGCGCACCAGCGCGTACTCATCGGCGGCGCCGGCGCGCATCGAGTCGACGGCGAACAGCTGCGTGCGCAGGTCCACCAGCTGCAGGCCCTGGAGGAAGAAGCGGGTGTTGCTGTCGTCGATCTGGCGCGTGGCCGAGAGCGGCGCGTCGCCGATCAGGCCGAAGCTGTCGCGCAGCGTGCGCGGGCCGAACAGCGGCAGTTCGACATAGCGCGAGGTGCGCCAGCCCCAGACGCCGAGCGTCTGTCCGAAGTCTTCGCTGTGGCGAGGGATGTTGGCGTCGCTGGCGGGGTCGAAGATGCCGGCGATGCCCAGCGTACTGTTGAGCAGGAACCGGCCCATCGCCTGTCCCGCCGCCTTGGGCTTGCCTTGCAGCAGCGCGTTGACCGCGGTGACCGGCTGGCCGAGGTTGTTGAAGAAGTTGCTCACGCCCAGCCGCACCGGGCGCGGCACCACCGCTTCGTAGGCCTTGGCCAGCGGGCGCGCGATGGTGCGGTCCACGGCGTTGTTGAACCCATGCACGCGGCGGTTGAAGCCCTCCCACGGGTCGTAGCTGACCGGCATCTGCACGGGGTCGGGCAGGGTGGGGTCGGCGATCGGCTCGTAGACCTCGCCGCCGTAGATCGCGGCGTAGTCGAGTTCTTCCTGGGTCGGCCCGTTCTGCGTGGCATCGGCGGAAACGGCATGCTCGTCGACGACGACAGCCGCATCCATGGCGTTTCCGGCGTCCGCCACCACCACCGCCTCGGCACCGATGGCCGTCGTGGTCGCGGGCGCGCCAGTCGCCGGTTGCGTCGCGACGGCGTCGGTCGTTTCGACCGCATCCGCGGCCGTGGCGTTTCCGGCCTGGTACGGCGCGATATCCCCGCGCACGCCCCCGCCGCCGGCGCAGGCGGCGAGCAGCGAGGCGGACAACAGCAGGGCAAGGGGGTGCAGACGGGGGAGGGGGCGCATGGGAGGCGTTCCGTCGACGTCAGGACATCATGTCGTGGCGAAGGATAGCGAAGGCGACAGCCGATAGGCGCGACGCAGTTCCGGAAGTCCGGTCGGCTCGCCGGACACCGCCACGCCATCGATGCCTGCGGCCAGTTCGCCCAGCAGCGCCAGGCCGGCGCTGTCCACGCGTTCCACCGCGGCCAGGTCGAACCGGCGCACGCCATCCAGCATGCGCACGGCGTCCTGCCACAGCGGCGCGGCCGCGGCGCGGGTCAATGCGCCGGTGAACACCAGCGCGTCGGCATCGCGACGGACCGAGGCCATCGCCATGTCAGTCGGCCGTGGCGCGCAGCTGCCCGCTGCGCAGTTCGCCGGCGACCTGGCGGATCGACTTCCGCTGCAGTTCGTTGTCGAACTGCTGGCGGAAGATCTGCACCATCGACACGCCTTCGACCATCACGTCGAACACGCGCCACTCGTTGCCGACGCGACGCATCAGGTAGTCGACCGGGATCGGGTCGCCGCCGCTGCGCAGCAGTTCGCTGGCCACGCGCACGCCGGCGTCGCGCGGCAGTGGCGTCTCGGAGCGGATGCGCACCTGCAGCCGGGTGTTGAAGTCGAGCAGCGACGAGCCATAGCGCTGCAGCAGGTTTTCCGCCAGCGCGTCGCCGAACAGCTTCACGTCGGCCTCGGCGGCACCGCGGGCGTGGCGGCCCAGCACCAGCCGCGCGGCGTGTTCGCGGTCGAACATGGCGTCGAACTCGCTGGTGATGAACCGGCTCAGCGCGGCGCGGTCGCGGGTGAACTCGGCGCGGCGCGATTCCAGCGTGGCCAGCACGCGCTGGGTGTTGTCGAGTACCAGCTTGCTCGGCGAACCGTTCATGCTGGCGGCCTGCATCGAAGCGGCCGGCACGGCCTGTGCGAACGACAGCGCGGGCGCGGCGGCAGCGAACACGATTGCCGACAGCGCGAGCGCCAGCGCCTTGCGGGGGAAGTTGCGTGGGGTCATGGGGTCGGTCCTTCTTCCAGTGCGGGGGGGACGGCCATGTCGGCCGCAGGTGCGGCGGCATCATCGGTGCCTTCACCGGCACCGCCGCTGAACATGTAGCGGCCGACCATCTGGATCAGGTCCACCGCGGGCGAGGTGTAGACGATCTCTTCACCCGGCTGCAGCGACTCCATGTCTCCGCCGATCTGCAGGCCCACGTAGCTTTCGCCCAGCAGGCCGCCGGTGAGGATGCCGGCCGACGTGTCGACCGGGATCTCGTCGAAGCGCGAGTCGATCGCCAGGGTGACGATGGAGTCGAACTTCACCGGGTCAAGGTCGATCTTCGACACCCGGCCGACCGTGACGCCGCCGATCTTCACCGGCGCGTTGGGACGCAGCTGGCCGATCTGGGTGAAGCGGGCGTTCAATTCGTAGCTGCTGCCGCCGAAACCGCCGAAGCGGCCGTTGGTGGACGCAATCGCCAGCACCAGCAGCGAGCCGAGCGCCAGCAGCAGGAAGGCGCCGACGGCGAATTCGAGACGTGGACCGCGTGTTGCCATGTGGATCACCTTTCTATCAAGCGTGTGTCGGCGCGTTGTCGTGGCGCCGACGGGAAGCCGGCGTCAACGGAACAGGAACGCCGACAGCACGAAATTGAACATCAGCACCAGCAACGAGGCGTTCACCACCGCGCGCGTGGTCGCCACCGAGGTGCCTTCGATGGTCGGCTCGGCGTGGAAGCCTACGTACGAAGCGACCAGTGCCGCGGTACCGCCGAACACGGCCGCCTTCATGAACGCGGTGAGGAAGTCCGCGCGGAAATCCACCGCGTCCTTCATCGCCTGCCAGAACATGCCGTTGTCGATGCCGAGGATCTGCACGCCCTGGAACCAGCTGGCGGCCAGCGCGAACGTACTGAAGAACGCGACCAGCATCGGCACCGTCAGCACCGCCGCCCAGAAGCGCGGCGCGACCGCCTTGGCCACCGGATCGATCGCCATCAGCCCGAGCGCGGTGATCTGGTCGGTGGCGCGCATCAACCCCAGTTCGGCGGCGATGGAGCTGCCGGCGCGGCCGACGAACAGCAGCGCGGTCAGCACCGGCGCCAGCTCGCGGTACAGGCCCAGGCCGATCAGCACGCTGACCTGGTTGCTGGCGCCGTAGGTCTCCAGCGCACGGTAGCCCAGCAGGGTCAGCGACAGGCCCACGAACGCGCCGCCCACCGCGATGATCGGCAGCGAGCGGCCACCGATCTTGTAGATCTCGCGGACCAGCTCGGCGAAGAAGTCGGCGGTCGGCTTCGACGCGCGCAGCACCGACAGCGAGAACAGGCCGGCGCGGCCCAGCGAGCGGATGGATTCGGCGAAGGCCATCAGCGCGCCTCCATGTCCTGCACCTTCCCGCGTTTGCGGGGAAGGAGATGGGAGATCGACCAGTCCGCTTCCATGCACTGCACCTCCCCCCGCTCGCGGGGGGAGGCTGGGAGGGGGGCGACGGCGCGACGCGGGTTGGTCGTGGCGACCTGCGTGCCCCCACCCCAACCCGTCCGGCCCGGCGCAGCACGCCGGGCGTTCGTGCCGCCTGCACGGCTGTGCCGTGCGGGCAGGCTGCCCTCACCCCCCGCGCGGCGGGGGAGGGAGTCGGATATCTCGATTCGGAAGGCGAGCACCATCACGCGGCCTCCGTGCGTGCCGCGCTGTCGAACGCGATGGGGCCATCGGGTTCGCCGCGCAGGAATTGCCGGACCAGCGGATCGTCGCTCGCCTCCAGCTCGGCCGGGGTGCCGGCGAACACGATGCGGCCGTTGGCGATCACCACGGCGCGGTCGGCCACCGGCAGCGTCTCGTGCACATGGTGGGTCACGATGATGCTGGTCAGGCCCAGGTTGTCGTTGAGTTCGGAAATCAGGTTCATGATCACGCCCGACGCGATCGGGTCCAGCCCGGTCAGTGGTTCGTCGTAGACCATCAGCGGCGGGTCCAGGGCGATGGCACGCGCCAGCGCCACGCGGCGGGCCATGCCGCCGGACAGCTCGCGCGGATACAGGTCGGCGGCGTTGCGCAGCCCCACCGCGTGCAGCTTCATCGCCACCAGCCGGTCGATCACCGGCCGCGGCAGCGAAGTATGCGTGCGCAGCGGCAGGGCGATGTTCTCGGCCGCCGTCAGGTCGGTCAGCAGGCCGTTGCCCTGCAGCAGCACGCCGATCGACTTGCGCAGTTCCAGCAGCGCGCGCTGTCGCTGCGGTACCGGCTGGCCGAAGACTTCCACCGTGCCAGCGGCGGGTGCCAGCTCGCCGGTCAGCGCCGCCAGCAGGGTCGACTTGCCGCTGCCCGACGGGCCCAGCACCGCGGTGATGCTGCCGCGCGGCACGTCCAGGTCGATGCCGGACAGGATCGTGCGCCGCCCGCGGTCAAGGCGGACGCCGGCGAAACGGACGGCGATGTCGATCGCTTCGGTCATGGGGTCCGGATGCGCGAAGCCCGACGTGCGCGGGCGTAAACCGGTGAATCATGGCCAACGCCAGCTGAATCCCGCCGGAGTGACTGAACTGGAAGGTACAGGAATTAAGCGTGACGAAAGGGCGCGGAGAGAGGACGCAGCGTCTCGTGGGTTGCGAACCCGCTCCGGCACAATGCGACGGCCGATGACCGACGCCACGCCCGACTTCCGCCTCTACCACTCCAATGCGCTGGACGTGCTGGCGGGACTGCTGGCGAATGAGCTGCGGACGCGCGCGCCGGGCGCGTCGCTGCTGGCGCCGGACACGGTATTGATCCCGCAGGTGGCGATGCGGCGCTGGCTGCAGGCCACGCTGGCGGACGCGCACGGCATCGCCGCCAACCTCGAGTTCCTCACCCCCGGCGAGTTCGTCACCCGCGCGCTCGACGCCAACGTCGGCGGCGACGGCACCGACCTTGATGCCGACCGCCTGCGCTGGCGCCTGTACGCCGCATTGACCGACCGCGCGCTGCTGGCGCGCCCGGCGCTGGCGCAGATCGCCGCGTACCTGTCCGGCGACGATGCCATCAAGCCCTGGGCGCTGGCCGGCGAACTGGCCGATGTGTTCGAGAAGTACCAGGCCTGGCGCCGCGACTGGCTGCTGCGCTGGGATGCCGGCGCCGACCCGGACGATCCGCAGGCGATCCTGTGGCGGCGCGTCGCCGGCGACCACGGCTATCGCGCGCGCCGCATCCAGCAGTACCTCGAGCGTTTCGAGAGCGGGCGGGCCGACGGCACCGGCAAGCCGCTGCCGCAACGCCTGCCGACGCGGCTGTTCGCCTTCGCCACGCTCAACGTCTCGCCCGACGTACTGCGCGTGGTCGCCACCCAGGCGCGCGTGGGCACCCTGCACTTCTACCTGCCCACGCCCACGCAGCGATACTGGGGCGACCTGCAGGCGCTGTCGGCGAAGTTGCGCGCGGGCGCGGCCGATCCGTTCGATGCCGACACGGGCGACAACCGCCTGCTGCAGGCCTGGGGCGCCGCCGGGCGCGACTTCATGGCGGTGCTGGGCAGCTACGAAGTGGTGCACCCGCGCGGCGAGATCGCCGCCTATGTCGATCCCGAACACGACACCCGCCCCACGCTGGCCGAAGGCGGGCTGTCCGACAGCCTGCTGCACCGCCTGCAGCGCGACCTGTTCCATCGCCGCGCCACCCCGACCGGCGATGCGCTACCTGCCGTGCGCCGCGACGATCCCAGCCTGCAGGTGCACGCCTGCCACACCCGGCTGCGCGAGCTGCAGGTGCTGCACGACCAGCTGCGCGCGCTGCTGGAAGACAAGCGTTTCGATCCGCCGCTGCAGCCGCGCGAGATCGCGGTGCTGGCGCCCGACATCGACCCGTACGTGCCGTACCTGGAAGCGGTGTTCGGTGCACCCGGCGACGGCGACCGCCTGCCGTATGCGCTGGCCGACACCAGCCCGCTCGCCGGCGAACCGCTGGCCGAGGTCTTCGTGCGCCTGCTCGGCCTGCCGGTGTCGCGCTTCGGCCTCAACGAAACACTGGACCTGCTGGCCAGCGCGCCCATCGCCGAGGCCGCAGGGCTGGATGCGGCCGCGTTCGACCGCCTGCACGCCTGGCTGCTGGCCGCCGGCGCGCGCTGGGGGCTGGATGCCAAGCATCGCGCCGCGCACGACGCGCCCGCCGACGATGCCTACACCTGGCAGTTCGCGCTCGATCGCTTGTTGTTGGGCCACGCCAGTGGCGACACCGGCGACATCGCCGGCGTTGCGCCCTGGCCGGACCTGGAAGGCAGCGCGCTGGATGCGCTGGACACGCTGGTGCGGCTGCTGCGCGTGCTGGCGCGGCACCAGGCCACGCTGGCCGATGCGCTCGCGCCCGCCGCGTGGCGCGAGCGCCTGCTCGGCCTGCTGCGCGCACTGTTGCCGAAGAAGCCGTCCGACCCCGCCAGCCAGCGGACGCTCGACCGGCTGCGCAAGCTGATCGACGACTTTGCGAAGCACGCGCACGACGCAGGTTTCGACGGCAGTGTGCCGGCCGAGGTGGTGCGCGCGCATTTCGCCGCCGCGCTGGCCGAAGCCGACACCCGTGCGCCGTTGCTCACCGGTGGCATCAGTTTCGGGCGCATGGTGCCGATGCGGCTGCTGCCGTTCCGCGTGCTCTGCGTGCTGGGCATGAACGATGGCGACTACCCGCGTCGCGATCCTGCCGCTGGCCTGAGCAAGCTCACCGCCGAACTGGGCACCGACCGCCGCCGCCACGGCGACCGTTCCACCCGCGAGGACGACCGCTTCCTGTTCCTGCAGCTGTTCGCCGCCGCGCAGGAGGTGTTCTACCTGAGCCATCTGGGCCGTGACCCGCGCGACGGCAGCATGCGCGAGCCCTCGGTCCTGGTCAGCGAACTGCTGGATGCCGCCGCGCAGTACCACGCCGATATCGGTGCGGCGAAGCGCGACCTGGTGGTGCAGCATCCGCTGCAGCCGTTCTCGCCCGATGCCTTCGGCGGCGATGACGCGCGCCGCTTCAGCTACCGCACGCAGTGGCACCCGGCGGCCGGTTCGCTGGGGGTGGCGCGCAAGCAGCGGCTGGCGCCCTGGATCGACGCCGCGCTGCCGGCGATCGACGACGCCGAACCGGAACTCGCGCTCGATGCATTGAAGAAGTTCTTCATTGATCCGGCCGGCGAGTTGCTGCGCCGCCGGCTCGCGCTGCGCCTGCCCGACGGCCTCGAGGCGCAGGACGACATCGAGCCGCTGCTGCTGCCGTCGCGCGGACTGGAGAAGTACCAGCTGCAGCAGGCCGTCGTCGACGCGTTGCTGCGCGATGATGGCGATGGCTTGCACGCCCGCCTGCGCGCACGCGCGTTGCTGCCCTCCGGTGCGCTGGGAGAACGCCAGTTCGAAGCGCTGCTGCGCGACCTGCGCGAACCGGTGGCGGCGTACCGCGATTGGCGCGGCGCCAGCGTGGGCACGTCCGAGGTGTACGCGGTCGAGATCGACGGCACCCGCATCGTCGGCCGCGTCGACGACGTGCATGCGGCGGGCATCGCCGTGTTGCGGCCCGGCAAGTTGACGGCAAGCACGGTCATCCGCAGCGGCCTCGACCGCCTCCTCGCGAACGCCGCCGGTGCCGCGCTGCCGCTGGTGCAGTTCCATGACGCAGGCGACGGCATCGGCCCGCACATCGCACCGGCACTGGCGGCCGATGACGCACTTGCCGCACTGCGCAGCCTGCTGCAACTGCGACGCACCGGGTTGCGTGCGCCGTTGCTGTACGGGCCGCGCACCGGCTGGGTGCTGTGGAACGCGCCGGACGACGACGACAGGCGTCGCAACGCGGCGTACACCGCCTGGCACGGCAGCGACCACGCCTGGGGCGAGGCCACCAGCGATGCCATGCAGCTTGCGTTGCGCGGGCGCGACCCCTTCGCCAGCGACACCGCCTACGCCGAACTGCTCGACACCTGCCAGCGCGTGTTCGCCGCCGTGTGCATGGGCGTTGCCGGTGGCGATGTGCCGGGAGACGCGGCATGAGCGCGGCCGAACTGCACGAGGACGACTACTTGCGCCTGCCGCTCGACGGTGTGCAGCTGATCGAGGCCAGTGCCGGCACCGGCAAGACCTTCACCCTGGCCACGCTGTTCACCCGGCTGGTGGTGGAACGGCGCCTGCGCATCGGCCAGATCCTCGCGGTCACCTTCACCGAAGCCGCCACGCAGGAGCTGCGTCGCCGCATCCGCGAGCGGCTTGCATTGGCGGCACGCCTCGTCGACACCGTGGCCGATGACGGGGACGGCGACGACCACGAGGCCGCGCTCACCCGCGCCATCCTCGCGCGCGCGCTGCAGGCCGGCGAGGAAACCCCGGCGCAACTCACGCGTCGCCTGCGCGTCGCCGCCGAAGAGATCGACCTCGCGTCCATCTTCACCATCCACGGCTTCTGCGCGCGCGTGCTGTCCGAGCACGCCATCGACAGCGGCCACGCGCTCGACACGCCCGGACTGCTGGCCAACCTGCAGCCGCTGCACGCCGAAGTGGCCGCCGACCTGTGGCGCACCCACGCCAACAACGCAGACGCGCTGGACGCCCTCACCACGCTGTGGAACGGGCCAGACGCGTTGGCGAGCGACCTGCGCGTGCTGCTCGGCGACCTGCCGCTGCTGCCGGCGCCCGAGGAAGCGATGGCGGTTGACGATCCGCGCGACGGGTTCGCCGCGCAGGTCGCTCGCCTGTCGGCGGCCGTCGACGCGCATGCCGAGGATGCGCAGGCCGCCATCGGGCATGCCTTCGACGCCAAGGTGTTCGACGGCCGCCGTGCGCGTCGTGCCAGCTTCGACAAGGCGTTTGATGAGTTGCGTGCCGGTGGCACCGTCGGACATTGGCCGCGCACCGACAAGACGCACCTGCAAAAGCTGCTGCCCGCGCATCTGCAGGCCTACTGCAAGGAGGGCAGGCAGGACGATCTGCCGACATCGCCGCTGTTCGATGCATTGCAGGCATGGTGCGACGCCGACGATGCGATGGAACAGTGGCGCACCGCGCAACGCATCGCCCTGCTGCACCACATCCGCGCCGAAGCCAGATCGCGCGTTGCCCTGCTCAAGCGCCAGCGTCGCCTGAGTACCTATGACGACCTGATCGACGGCGTGGCCGACGCACTCGAAGGCCCGCGTCGCATGCCGCTGGTCGAGCAGTTGCGCCGGCAGTACCGGGTGGCCCTGGTCGACGAATTCCAGGACACCGACGCGCGGCAGTGGGCGATCTTCCACCGCGCGTTCGGCGATTCGGACGAGGTGCGCAATATCGGCGCCACACCGGCGCTGTTCGTCATCGGCGACCCCAAGCAGGCCATCTACGGGTTCCGCGGTGGCGACGTGCACACCTACCTGCAGGCGAAAGCGCAGGCGCGCGTCGCGCCACCGCTGCGCCACAACTTCCGCTCGCGCCCGGCGGTGCTGCGCGCCATCGATGCGCTGTACGCCAGCGCCGGCGACGCCGCCTTCCTCGAGCACGGCATCGCCTTCGAACAGGTCCTGCCCGGCGGCAAGCGCAGCGATGGCGACTACCTGCGCGACGGCACGCCCGCGCCTGCGCTCACCCTGCGCCTGCTGGAAAGCGACGGCGGCAAGCCGCTCAACGCCGAACCCTCGCGCGAAGCGGCCACCGCCGCTTGCGTCGCCGACATCCACCGCGTGCTGTCCGATGCGCGCGCGGGCCGCGCGCTGATCGCCGGCAAGCCGGTGCAGGCCGGCGACATCGCGGTGCTGGTGCGCACCCATCGCGAGGCCACGCGCGTGCAGCTGGCGCTGGCTGCCGCAGGCATTCCCGCCGTGGCCGCCGGCAAGGCCAGCCTCTACGCCACGCCCGAGGCGCAGGAGCTGCGCCTGCTGCTGCTCGCCCTGCTGCAACCGGCCGACGAAGGCCGCCTGCGCGCGGCGTTGGCCACGGTGCTGCTGGGCTTAGATGCCGCCGCCATCGCCGCGCTCGACCAGCAAGGCGATGCCCTGCGCACGGCACAGGATGCATTGCTGCAGTGGCGCGAGCGCTGGCAGCGCGGCGGCCCGTTCGCGCTGCTGTCGGACCTGTGCGCGGCGCAGGCCGAACGCCTGCTGTCGTTGTTCGATGGCGAACGCCGCATCACCAATTACCTGCAGCTGGGCGAAGCCCTGCAGGAAGCCGCCACGCAGTCGCTGGGCCTGCATGGCCTGCTCGACTGGCTGCAGGCGCGCATGGTGCGCGCCGACGAGAACGACGAAACGCAGCTGCTGCGGCTGGAGTCGGATGCGCGCCGCGTGCAGATCGTCACCCTGCACAAGAGCAAGGGCCTGGAGTATCCGCTGGTGTACCTGCCGTTCGCCGGCATCGGTGGCAAGCCGCCCGCCACCGCGCGCCACCACGCCGTGCACGACGGCAGCGGTCGCACGCTGCACTGGAAGATCGCGAAGGACGCCGACTGGGTCGCGGCCGAACAGCGCGCCGCCATCGAACGCGCCGCCGAGGATGCGCGCCTGCTGTACGTCGGCCTGACCCGCGCCGAACACGCGCTGTGGATCGCCGCCGGTGCGCTGAAGGACTTCGGCACCACGCGCCTCGCGCCGCTGTTGGCTGACCTGCCCGCGCTGCGCGCCGGCGACGACGTGCGCATTGTCGAAGGCCCGGCGGAAGGCCCGCCTGCGCGGCTGCCGCCAGAACGCGATGCCGCCATGCCCGACGCACGCATCGCCACGCGCCACATCGCGCCGGACTGGTGGGTGTACAGCTTCACCCAGCTGGCGCGCGCCGACGGTCTGCACGCCACCGCGGCCGTGGAGACCGAAGACAGCGGTGCGGCCTCCGACGAACCGGCGCAGCCGCTGGACGACGTGCCGGAAACCACTACCGATGCCGCGACCGATGCCGCCGCCGACGCCCCATCGGATGTCCACGACCCGCGCTTTTCCGGCAGCCGCTTCGGCAACGTGTTGCACGCTGCGCTGGAAAACACTGCGTTCGCGGCCTGGGCGAATTGGCAGCCCGGCGACGACGCCCCCGCCGACGAAGGCGAGGTGCTGCTGCAGGCACTGCGCGAGGAAGGCTATGCCGAGGCCGATCTCGACGACGGCCTCGCCACACTCACCTCGCTGGTCGGCCGCACGCTCACCGTCCCCCTGCCCGAAGGCGGCGCCCTGCACGCCGTGCCCGAACACGAACGCCGCGCCGAGATCGAGTTCCACTTCGCCATGCAGCCCACCAGCGTGCCTGAGCTGCTCGAGCTGCTGCACGCGCACGGCGTGGTGCGCGAACGTCGCGGCTTCGGCCTGCGCCGTCGCCTCGAAGGCCTGATGACCGGCAAGATCGACCTCACCTACGGACAGGGCGGCCGCTGGTACGTGCTCGACTACAAATCCAACCGCCTGCCGCGCTACGACGCCCCCGCGCTCGCCGCCGCCATGGCGCACAGCGAGTACGACCTGCAGTCGCTGGTCTACACCGTGGCCCTGCATCGCTGGCTGGGTTTCCGCCTGGGCGACGATTACGACTACGCCCGCGACTTCGGCGGCATCCGCTATCTGTTCTGCCGAGGACTGGACGCGCAGGATGCGGCGTCGCCCGGCGTGTTCGCCCATACCTGGCCGCCGCAACTCGTCCACGCACTCGACGCGCTGTTCTCAGGGCACACGCAAGGGGCCGCGGCATGAACCTGCTCGACACCCTGTTCGCGCGCGCTGGAGAGCCCCTCTCTCCACGGGAGAGGGGTTGGGGTGAGGGGCACGCGCAGCCTGCGAGGGATTGGCCATGACGCGCACCCTCCTCGACACGCTGTACCGCAACGGCCACCTGCGCACGCTCGACCACGCGCTCGCGCAGAGCCTGCGCCGGCTGGATCCGGACACACCCGACAGCGTGCTCGCCGCCGCCGCGCTGGCCTCGCTTGCCGTGTCGAAAGGCCATGCCGGCGTGAAGCCGTGCAACGCACGCGCACTGCTCGATAGCGACGACGCCGACATCGCCTGGCCCCATGCCGACGGCTGGCGCACGACGCTCGCGGCGTCGCGCTGGGTATCGACGCCGGACGACCCCACCCGGCCTGCCGACACCGACGCGCCGCTCGTGCTCGAAGGCGACCTGCTCTACCTGCGCCGCTACCGCGAGTACGAACGCGCGCTGGCCAACGGCCTGCACCGCATCGCGTCGCATGCCGTGCCGCAGACGAACATCGCCGCACTGGCCCCGTTGTTCGCGCAGCTGTTCCCGGCCACCCCCATCCCAACCCTTCCCCCGCAAGCGGGGGAAGGGCAGAAAGCCCCACCCGCTCCGCCCCTTCCCCAGCTCGCCCAGGAAGGACAAAAAGCCGCCCTTGCGCTTCCCCTTCCCCCGCTTGCGGGGGAAGGTCGGGATGGGGGCGCTCTACCCACGCAAGACCACCGCGCCCGCGCCGCCGCACCTGCTCTGCCCCTTCCTTCACACGCGGAGGAAGGACAGCAGCAAGCGCCTGCACAGACCCTTCTCCGGCACGCGGGAGAAGGTGCCCGCGGGGCGGAGGAGGGCAAGGCCGCCGATGACCACCAGGCCCACGCCGCCGCACTCGCGCTGCGCCACGCGCTGCTGCTGGTCACCGGCGGGCCGGGCACCGGCAAGACCACCACCGTCGCGCGCCTGCTGGTGCTGCTGGCGGCACAGGCACGCAACACCAACGCGCCCGCGCCGCGCATCGCCCTCGCCGCACCCACCGGACGCGCCGCGGAACGCATGGCCGAAAGCGTGCGCAACGCGCTGCAGTCGCTCGCCGGCGGCGGCATCCACGCCCACCTGCTCGACACCCTGCCCACCAGCGGCAGCACCTTGCATCGCCTGCTCGGCACGCTTCCGGATACGCCACGCTTCCGCCACCACGCCGACAACCCGCTGCCGTTCGACGTGGTGGTGGTGGACGAAGCCTCGATGATCGACCTGCCGCTGATGGCCAAGCTGGTCGATGCCGTCGCCGACGGCGCACGCCTCATCCTGCTGGGCGATCCGGACCAGTTGCCCTCGGTCGAAGCCGGCGACGTACTCGCCGCGATCCTGCAGGCCGCAGGCGATGGCAGCACGCTTACGCCCGGCGATGCCGAGGCGCTGCAGCCGTTGCTTCGCACGGGACCCATTCCCGGTGGCGCCTCCATTCGCCCCCACGAAGATGACGGGAATGGCGGTGATGGCGGTGGTGTGAGTGGAAGTGACCGTGGTGTTGAAGGTGACGCCACCGCGACACACACCTCTCCGGCAAGCGGGAGAGGTCGCGCCGCAGGCGCGGGTGAGGGACCGCCTTTCCCCGGCCGCCGCATCCACCTCGCCCGCGGCTACCGCCAGTCCGAATCCCTGCAGCTCGCACCGCTCGCCGCCGCCGTGCGCGAGGGCGACGCGCGCAACGCACTCGCATTGCTACGCAGCAACACGCTGTCCAACGTGCACTTCCACGAGGGCCTGGCCGATCCGCTGCAGGCGCATGGCGACCGCCTGCTCGCGCACTGGCGATCGCTGGCCCAGGCCGAGACCCCCGTCGAAGCCCTCGCACGCGCCAGCCGCCTGCGCGTACTCACCGCGGTGCGCGACGGCCCGCAGGGTGCGCGCAGTCTCAACGCCCGCATCGAAGCCCTGCTGTCCGAAGGCGGCGACGCCGCCGCGCCGCGTCGCGGCGCGCGCCACTTCCACGGCCAGCCGATCATCGTCACCGAGAACAGCTACCGCCATCGCCTGTTCAACGGCGACACCGGCATCCTCCATCGCGATGCCAATGGCACCTTGATGGCCTGGTTCCCCGGCGACGAGCCACGACAACCGCGCGCCTTCCATCCCGCCACGCTGCCCGCGCACGACAGCGCCTTCGCCATGACCGTGCACAAGGCGCAGGGCAGCGAGTTCGACAGCGTCTGGCTGCTGCTGCCCACGCGCGACAACCGCGTGCTCAGCCGCGAGCTGGTCTACACCGGCATCACCCGCGCACGCCGCGAACTGCACCTGGCCGCGACAGGCGACGTGATCCGCGCGGCGCTGTCGCGCCACGCCAGCCGCTGGTCGGGGCTGGCGTGGCGGTTGTCGTCCGGATGATGGCGTCGCGCGCCGCTACATCGCGCCGGCGGCCACCGCGTCGGCCAGGCGCGGATACTTCGGCCTGAAGCCCAGGTCGTCGCGTATCCGTTGCGTGTCCACCACCACACCGAAGGCCGCCGCGCGCGAATCGTCGGAACCTTCGGGTGGTGGCGCGCCAACGGATGCAAACAGCGCCGTGAGATCGGGCGCTTCGTCGTCGGCGACGTTGTACAGCCGGTGGGCAGGTGCATTCGCCTCCGTCACGCGCCACACCGCCTGCGCGATGTCGGCATGGTGGCCGATCGACATGCGCAGGCCAGGCGGGAAGCCGCGCAGCATCGGCACCACCTCGGCGATGTGCGGGTCGCCGTCGCCGTAGACGAAGGGCAGGCGCAGGATGCGCACGTCCAGGCCCTCGGTGCCCAGCAGCATGCGCTCGGCCGCCAGCTTGCTCAGCGGATAGGCGTCGACCGGTGCGGAAGGATCGTCCTCCACCGCGGGCCGGCCGGGGGTCGGCCCGTAGCACAGGCTGGTGCTGGTGAAGACGAAGCGCACCACGCCTGCGTCGCGCGCGGCCTCGGCGAGCCGGCGCGTGCCTTCATCGTTGACGGCGTGCGCCTGTTCCGGCGTCGCGCCGCGGAAAAACGCCGCGCAGTGCACCACCGCGTCGGCACCGCGCACTGCGGCGGCGAGCGTGTCGGGCTGCAGCAGGTCGCCGTGCGCCAGCACCACGCCTGCATGGGAAAGGGATTCGGCGCGCGCGGGCTCGCGCACCAGGGCGCGGACCGCATGGCCGCGCTGCATCAGTCGCGTGGCGAGCCGGCTGCCCACCTTTCCCGTTGCGCCGGTGATGAGGATGTCCATGGCGACAGGATGGCGTGCAATCGGCCGGGCGCATTGGAAAAACCGGACATGGCGTGCACTTGTTTCGCGCCCATGCCGTCGCCAGATTCGCGGCATGCATGACGTCCAGACGCAGTACCTGCCGATCCGGCGCGATGCCGCGCGCCTGGTGTCCGCACTGCTGGTGGACGAAAGCCCGCAGCCGCTGGCGCGCATCGCCACGCCGTCGCCATGCGCGCAGCTGGTCGCGCGATTCGGCCCGACCGTGCCCGGTGGCGTCGACGTCCACCTGCTTGGCCCGCAGCGACGGGTGCGGCGCAAACACGTCGGCGGGGGGCATCGTGCCATCCTGCTGCGGTTGCGCCCCGGCATGCAGCCTGCGATCGCGGGCGTGGCGCCATCGGAGTCGATCGGCAGCGCGATCGCGATCGACGACCTGTGGGGCGCGAACGCGGCCAACCGGCTGCGCGCGCAGCTGGCGGCCGCGATGGACGCAAACGCGGCGGCGGCGCTGCTGCAGGCTGCGATTGTCGAACAGGCGTCCAGCGCACGGGGCGCGAGTCCCGCGACGCCGCGGCTTGCCTTCGCGCTGGCACGACTGCAGGCATCGGGCGTCGCCGACGTGGCGCGCGCGGTGGGCGTCAGCGAGCGCCAGTTGCGACGCGAGTTTCGAGACCTGCTTGGCCTGTCGCCGAAGGCGGTCGCACGGCTGGACCGCTTCGCACGCGCGGTGCGCGCGGGGCAATCCATCGCGTCGCCATCATGGGCCGCAGTCGCGGCCGATGCGGGTTACTACGACCAGGCCCACATGATCGCCGACTTCAAGGCCATCGCCGGCGTCACGCCACGCGCGTTGCTGGCCGAACTGCGCGTAGCGACGCCGATCGGCGGCAGCGGATTCAGCCGACCGCCGCCGGACGCGTCAGCCACGCTGCCAACACCAGCGCGCAGAACACCGCGGCGTTGATCCGCGGCGGCCAGTAGGGCGAGAACAGGCACGCGATCGCCAGCCAGCCGAGCCCTGCCAGCAGCGCCAGCGCCAGCGGCGGCGTCGTGGCCAGCAACGGCATCGCACGCGTCGCCACGAACAGCGCCAGCAGGCCCACCACGACCTGGCCGAGCGCATAGGCGGAATGCAGGCCGTAGTACAGCAACGTGGCCTCCGCGCCTGGCGGATGCTTGCCGCGCAGGTGCTGCGAGACCACGTCGATCGCGAAGTGCAATGCGCCGGTGAGCGTGAGCCAGCCGAACGCGATGTAGATGAGCCACTTGTGCATGCCGCGCCTCCGTCGTGTGTCAACCGTGCAGCGCGCGGTGGCGCCGACTGGATGTGGCGACGCTTGTCGCGGTGCCGTACTCGCGGCCACCGCGGCTGCCGTCGAAGCGCAGGCCGGTCAATTGCTCCGACACCTCCCACAACCGCTGCGCGTCGCCGAGGTCCAGCGCCCGGTTGGGCACGCGGGCGATGCTGGGCGCGCCACGGGTTTCGCCGAAGTACGCCGGTCCGTAGTACGCACCGCCTTCCGCCTGTGGCGCCGTGGCGGCGAACAGCGTCGGCCACGCACCGTGCGCCGCGGGCTGGAACAGGAACCACAGCCATCGTCGCGCCCGGCCCGCCGCGCTGTCGCTGCCGGCACCGTTGGGCAGCAGGTCGGTGCGCGAGATGCCCGGGTGCGCGGCGATGCTGCGCAGGCCCCAGCCGTTGGCGTCGCTGCGTCGCTGCAGCTGCAGCGCGAACACCAGGCACGCCAGCTTGGACTGTGCATAGGCCGCCATCGGCGTGTAGCCACGTTCACTCTGCAGGTCGTCGAAGTCGAAGCGCCCCTGCCGCGCGGCGACGCTCGACAGGGTGACCACGCGTGGCGCATCGCTCCTGCGCAGCAGCGGCAGCAGCTCGGCGGTCAGTGCGAAGTGGCCGAGGTGGTTGGTGCCGAACTGCAGCTCGAAGCCATCGACGGTGGTGCGACGTTCGGGCGGGTTCATCACCCCGGCGTTGTTGACCAGCATGTCGATGCGCGGCAGCGATGCGCGCAGGCGTTCGCCGCACGCGGCGATCGAGGCAAGGCTGCCAAGGTCGACCTGCGCGAAGACGATGTCGGCACCGGGCACGGCGCCACGGATGCGCTGCACCGCCGCCGCGCCCTTGCCGGCATCGCGGCCGGCGAGGATCACGTTGGCACCGGCACGCGCCAGCGCCAGCGCGTCCTCGTAGCCAAGGCCGCCGGTGCCGGTGACGAGCGCGGTGCGCCCGTACTGCGGGGGAATGTCTGAAGTGGTCCAGCGGTCCATGGCGAAGCTCCGGTAACGGGCGGGAGGGCGGCGCGCGTTCAACGCGCGCCGGCGGGGAAGCGGCTGCCGGTCAGCTGTTCGGTCAGCGACCACAGGCGCGCGCTGGCAGCCGGGTATTGCGCCGCCGCGGGTACGGTGGCCAGGCCCAGCGGACCACTGATTTCCTGCGGCCCGGTCGGCCCGTAGTAGGCGCCGCCCACGGCGTCCGGCGCAGTGGCGGCGAACAGCGTGGGGATCGCGCCCTGCGCGGCGGTCTGGAAGTTGTCGCGGTTCGCGGCCCACTGCTGGCCCTGCGGGCTGTCCAGCCCGGGGCCGCGCGCCACCAGCTCGGTCACGGCGATGCCGGGGTGCGCGGCGACGCTGCGGATGCCCCAGCCGTTGGCGTCGCTGCGGCGCTGCAGCTCCATCGCGAACATCAGGCACGCCAGCTTGGACTGCGCGTACGCGGCGTACGGGTCGTAGGCGCGCTCGGACTGCAGGTCCTCGAAATCGATGCGGCCACGGCCGGCGGCCACGCTCGACAGCGTGACCACGCGCGGCGCATCGGACTTGCGCAGCAGCGGCAGCAGCTCCGCGGTCAGCGCGAAGTGGCCGGCGTAGTTGATCGCGAACTGCGACTCCAGGCCATCGGGCGAGGTGCCGCGCTCGGGCGGCGCCATGATCGCGGCGTTGTTGATCAGCCCGTCGATGCGCGGCAGCGCGGCCTGCAGGCGCGCGGCGAGGGCGCGCACCGAAGCAAGATCGCCCAGGTCGACGGCCTCGAACTGCACCTGCGCATCGGGATCGTCCGCGCGGATGCTGGCGATCGCTTCGGCGCCGCGTTCGGGGTTGCGCGCGGCGATGATGACGCGCGCGCCCGCTGCGGAAAGCGCCTTGGCGTCCTCGAAGCCCATGCCGCTGGTGCCGCCGGTGACCACGAAGATGCGGTCCGCCTGCGACGGCATGTCGGCCAGCGACCAGTCGGGCTTGGGCGCCGATTGCGCCAGTGCGCCGCCACTGGCGAAGGTGGCGGCGGCCGCCACGCACACTGCGGCGAGGCGCTGGTACCAGGCGGCACCGGCGTTGCGGCGGTCGCGCACGCGGTTGCGTTGGTGCGCGGTGGAGAGCCCCTGCGCATTGCGCGTCGCGGAAGGGGCGGAGGCAAACGTGATGTCCATGGCGTGTCCTTTGTCGAGGGGAAACGGAAGCAGTGCGGCGGGCCGCATCAGGGTTCCAGGTGGAAGTGGAAGAACGGCGCAAGCCGGTTGATCGCCGGGTCGATGTGTTCGTCGCGGCGGGCGAGGCCATCGGGGTCGGCGTCGGGAATCACGACCAGTGCCTGGTCGCGTCCGCGCGCAAGGCCATAGAGCGCACGGCCGGTTTCGTGCTGGCGGGTGCCGCCATGGCGACTGCCGACGATCACCATCAACGGCTGCAGCAACCGGTCCGGAAGGTCCTGCAGGGGGCTGCCATCGCGCACCGGTGCGATGCCGCGCAGCTGCGGCCGCGCTTCGTGCCTGCGCCTGCGCGCCAGCAGGCGTCGGAACGTGCCGCCGGCGTCGGTCCCGGCAACCGTGGCCAGTGCCTTGACGCGCGGGTCGGTCAGGGCCGCGCGTGCCGCCGGCCCGCCGCCGGCACAGATGCCCAGTACGCCGATCTGCCGGGCATCGACGAACGGCAGCGACACCAGGTGGTCCACGGCGCAATGCAGGTCGTCCGCGCGCCACGCGGAGGTCGCGGCAGCGCGTGTCGCATCGCCATTCGCATCGCGATGCAGGCAATCGAAGGCGATCACCACGAATCCGCGCGCAGCGAGCTTGCTTGCATAGCGAGCGTCCATCGTCGGCTGGATGTGCCGGCCCGGCGTCGACAGCACCAGCGCCGACCAGCGGCGGCAGGCATCGAAGCCCGGCGGCAGGTGCAGCTGCGCGGCAATGACCGTATCGCCATTGCGGAAGCGTGTGTCGTGCACGTTGGCGGATTGCGTCGCCATGCTCAGAAGCGCCGGCCGAAACCGATGAAGAGTCGGCCCGTGCGATCGCTGTCGGGTTCCAGCAGCGGGCTGTCGCGCAGCTCGCCGGGCAATTGCGTCGCCTGCACCGAGGCCACCAGCTGCCAGGCGTCGCCCAGCGGGCGCGTCCACGACACGCCGATGCGGTGCACGATGGCCGAGCCGGGTGCGTACGCCACCACGCCGCGTGCCACCTCGCTGTCGAGCGTGCCGTAGTAATAGCCGGCCAGGTCATCCGAAAGCAGGCTGCTGCCTGCATTGGCGGTGATCGCCGAACGCCCGACCAGCCACGTGTAGCGATAGTCCAGCGCCACTTCATATCCGCCGCTGGCGTCGGTCACGTCGTGCAGCGCATCGAGCGACACCGCGCCCCAGGTGCCGCCGTAGCCGATGCGGAAGCCCGCGTCCAGGCCGTCGTCGCGGTCTTCCAGCAGCGCGGCGTCGACGCCGTTGGCGAGCAACTCGGTGCGGCCCAGGTCGTCGATGTCGAAGCCGTCCAGGCGCACCGCCGCAATCGCGTCCAGCGTGAAGCCCTGCGATTGCACCAGGCGCAGTCCGGCGGTGGTGCCGCGCAGGTAGACGCGCTCGCCTTCGTAGCCGAGCAGCGGCACCGGCCGCACGCGCGAACCCTCGCCGGCATAGGGGCTGTCGATGGCGATGGCACCGATGCCCAGCGTCCATTCCCCGGTCGCGCGCGGCGCAGGGTCGTCGGACCGGGATTGCGCGAACGTGGTCGCGGACAGGGCGAGGAGGACGAGGCCGGCGCTGCCGGCGATCGCATGGCGGAGTGCAGTCATGGGGTAGGTTCCTGCTGTGGGGTGGTCGCCGCGGCGCCGACACTGCGGCGCGGGGATGCGGCGGGAGGGGACATCAGAAGCGGGGCGTCCGGCGTAGTGCGTTGCGCATGCGCGCGCCCGAGCCACAGGCCCAGCGCGGTCCAGGCGAAGGCAAGCGGTACCACCACGCCCACCAGTCCGCCGAGCGCGAAGCCAAGACGGCCCAGTGCGCCTTCGACCTGCGCGCCCAGCACGTCGCCGCCGCGATACACGAAGGTGTCGATGAAGGCCTTGGCCTTGTAGGCATCCTCGCGGCCCAGCGCGGTGAACAACGCCTCGCGCGCCGGCCGGGTGATGCCGCGCTGCACCGCGCGGTTGGCGGCTTCCAGCAAGACCAGCACCACGAACGATCCGTAGATCGCCAGGCCCACGAAACCGATCGCCGTCGCCAGCGGCAGCACCGCCAGCGCCACGCCCAGGCCGAAGCGCTGGATGATGCGGCCGGTCAGCGTGAGCTGCAGTGCCAGCACCGCCACCTGCGTCCACATGTCGATGTTGGCCAGCACCGCGGCGCGCGTATCCACGTCGTCGGCCACGCCGGCCACCATCTGCAGCCGGGTGAAGTAGATGAAGGTCGCCATGACCGTCATCAGCAGCACGTAGCCCGCGATGCCGGACAGGTACGGCGAGCGGAACACCGCGCGCAGCCCGGCCCACGCGCTGCCGCCCACCGGTGCGTCGCGCTCGGCACGCGGCACGCCGCTGCGATCGGGCAACAGCCGCAGCAGCCACCACGCCAGCGCCAGCGCCGCCAGCAGGAAGCCGCCGGCCACCAGCAGCAGCGCCGGCGTGCCCAGCGGCGCGACCAGTTGCGCGGTGAGCCACGGCCCGGCGATCGCACCCAACGTACCGCCCACCGAGATCGGCGCGAACAGGCGCTTGCCCTGGTCGCCGTTGAAGCGCTCGACCAGCAGCGCCCAGAACACCATCGTCGCGAACAGGTTGAACACGCTGAACCACACGTAGAACACCTGGCCGCTGGTCTCGCCGATGGCGCCGGGCGCGAACTGCAGCAGCGCCCAGAAGCCGACCAGGCACGCCACGAAGAAGCCATACGTGGTGCCCAGCAACGGGAACCGGCGCAGTCGCGCCACCAGCCAGGCGAACAATGGATTCACCGCCAGCGTCACCACGGCCGTGCCCACGAACAGCCAGCGCACCGCATCCATGCCACGCGACATGCCCAGCGCATCGCGCACCGGGCGCAGCAGCATCAACGCGGTCAGCACGCAGAAGAAGAACGCGGCGGCCACGGCCACGGCCATCCACTCGTCGCGGCGGATGTTCGCCAGCGACTGCAGCAGGCCGCTGCGGCGTGGCCGTGGCGCGGAGGGCAGCGATGCCGACATGTCAGTGCCCCGCATCCGCGAAACGCACGCCGCCCAGGGCTTCGCTCATGTCCCACAGGCGTGCGGAGGCCGTTGCGTCGGTGGCAGCCGCAGGCACGTTGGCCAGTCCCAGCGGGCCGCGGAACTCCATGACGCCGGTCGGACCGTAGTAGCGCCCACCCTGCGCATCGGGCGCGGTGGCGGCATACAGCGTCGGCAACGCGCCGCGCGACGCGGGCTGCAGGATCATGCGCCCCACGATGCGGCGGACCACGCCGTTGTTGACCTGCAGGTTGGTGCGCGACACGCCCGGATGCGAGGCGATGCTCTGGATGCCCCAGCCCGCGGCATCGCTGCGGCGCTGCAGCTCCAGGGCGAACATCAGGCAGGCAAGCTTGGACTGCTGGTACGCCGGGCCGGGCCTGTAGTCCTGCGAGAACTGCAGGTCGTCGAAATGGATCGTGCCAAGGCGGGCGGCAATGCTGGACAGGCTGACCACCCGCGGCGACGACGCCTTGCGCAGCAGCGGCAGCAGTTCCGCGGTGAGCGCGAAGTGGCCGAGGTAGTTGGTGGCGAACTGCATCTCGAAACCGTCCGCGGACACACCCCGCTGCGGCGGTTCCATGATCCCGGCGTTGTTGACCAGCACGTCGATGTGCGGAAGCGAGGCTTCCAGCCGACGGCCGAAGGCACGCACCGACGCAAGGTCGGCCAGGTCCAGAGGCTCGAAACGGACCACCGCGCCGGGCGCTTCACCGTGGATCGCCGCGACTGCTTCCGCGCCGCGCTCGGCGTTGCGCGCCGCGATCACCACGTGCGCGCCAGCGACGGCCAGCGCCTTCGCGCTCTCGAAGCCGATGCCGCTGGTGCCGCCGGTCACCACGACGACGCGCCCGTCCTGCGCGGGCATGTCGGCAAGGCTCCAGTCGGGATCTGGCGCGCCCTGCGCCGCCGTGCGCCCCGCGCTGCAGGCGGCGGTGGACACCAGGGCCAGCGCGAGCAACACGACGCGCACGCTCGATGCGACCAAGCCGTTGCGGCGGTGCTGCGGAAGCGCGGCGGGAATCGAGGGTAAGGCCATGGGGTTGCTCCTGCATGCGGCGGTCGGCGGATGCGACCGTGGCGATGGAGTGCATGCTGGAAGCGGGCGATTAAGCCGGTTTTAAGCGGATCGCCATGCGCACCTGCGGCCTTAAAACCGTTTTAATGTGCGCACCGGAAGATGCCCGGCACCGCCTGTGCACAGCCCCCAATGGACGAAATCCTCCTGGTCGAAGACGACCACATGCTCGGCCGCGCGCTGACCGCCGCGTTGGCCCAGGAGGGTTGGCGCGTGGTGCATTGCGAGGACGCGCCCGCCGCGCGCGCGGTGCTGGTCGACCATGCCTTCGTCGCCGTGCTGCTCGACCTCGGACTGCCGCAGGGCTCCGGGCTCGACGTGCTGGCCGCCATGCGCGCGCGCTACGACCCCACGCCGGTGTTGGTCATCACCGCGCGCGACCAGCTCAGCGATCGCGTGCGCGGGCTCGATGCCGGCGCCGACGACTATATCGTCAAGCCGTTCCAGCGCGACGAGATGCTGGCGCGGCTGCGCGCGGTGCTGCGCCGCAGCCGCGGTGCGGTCACGCCGATGCTGCACTGGCGCGACGTCGAGATCGATCCGGCCGCGCGCGTGGTGACCCGCGGCGGCGAGCGCGTGGCCCTGAGCGCCAACGAGCTGCGCATCCTGCTGGCGCTGTTCGAGGCGCGCGGCCGTGTGCTCGGCCGCGAGCAGCTGCAGGCGCGGCTGTACGGCAGCGACGGCAGCGTGGGCAGCAACACGGTGGCGGTGTACATCCACCAGTTGCGCCGCAAGCTGGGCGACGGCGTGGTGCTGACCGAGCACGGCATGGGCTATCGCGCCGGGGACGAGGCATGATCCGCGCGCCGCGTTCGCTGCGCACGCGGCTGCTGGCGGCGCTGACCATCGTGCTGCTCGCGGGCTGGGCCGGCTGGTTCGCGCTGCAGTACGTGCAGATGTCCACGCGCCAGGTCGGCGACCTCGACGGCATGATCCGCAATGTCGCCGAGCAGATCCTGCAGTCGCTGCCCGAAGACCTCACCGGCGCCGCGCAGCAGCCGCGCCGCTTCGAGCTGGACCTGGAAGAGAAGAAGGTCCTCGGCAAGTTCGACCTGCTCGCGTTCCAGGTCTGGGACCTCGGCGCCCGCCGGCGGCTGGTGTCGTCGCGCTCCGCGCCCGTGCAGGCGCTGGTGCACGATTTCGAGGACGGCTTCACCTCGCAGTCCATCGACGGCGTGCCCTGGCGCGTGTACTCGGTGCGCGACCTGCATGGCGCCGTGCAGGTGCAGGCGGGCATTCCGGAGGCGGCGGTGCACATGGAGATGCGGCGCTGGTTCCGCAACAGCCTCGGCACCGCGCTCGCCCTGCTGTTCGCGTTCGGCGTGGCGGTGTGGCTGGTGATCGAGTGGTCGCTGCGGCCGGTGGCACGGCTGGGCGATGCGCTGGCCGCGCGCGCGCCGCTCGATTTCGCGCCGCTGCCCGATGCCGGCCTGCCGAGCGAGGTCGCGCCGCTGGTGCAGGGCTTCAATCGACTGCTGGCGCGGCTGGCGCAGGCGCTGCAGCACGAGCGCGAGTTCCTCGGCGAGGCCGCGCACGAGTTGCGCACGCCGCTGGCCGCGCTGCTGGCGCAGGCGCAGGTACTGCAGCATGCCGGCAACCGCGACGAGGCGCGCATCGCGCTGGCGGAGCTGATTGCAGGCATCGAACGTACCTCGCGGCTGGCGCAGCAGCTGCTCGACGCGGCCCGGGTGGAGGCCGGCGGCGGCGCGCGCAGCACCGACCTGGACCTGGCCCTGGTCGCCGGCATGGTGGCCGACGAGTTTGCGCAGGTGGCCATGCGCGCTGGACAGGCGCTCGAACTCGACCTGCGTCATGCGCCGGTGCGTGGCGACATCGACGATCTCGGCATCTTGGTGCGCAACCTGCTCGACAACGCACTGCGCCACGGCGGCGACGGCGCCCGCGTGCGCCTGTCGACCGGGGTGGTGGTCGAGGGCGACGCGCGGATCGGCGTGCTGCGCGTGGCCGATGACGGCCCCGGCATTCCCGAAGCCGATCGCGATCGCGTGTTCGAGCGCTTCTATCGCGGCGGCAACGGCCATCGCACCTCGGGCATCGGCATGGGCCTGTCCCTGGTGCAGCGCGTGGTGGCCGCCCACGGCGGGCAGGTGCGCTGCGAGGCCGGCATCGACGGCCGCGGCTGCGGCATCGAAGTGCGCTTGCCGCTGCGCGACGGGGAGTGAACGCGACGCAGTAGTGTCGACAAGCCGGGTGACGGCGTGGTGCCTGACAGTTCGGCGACATGAGGACTGCGCTCACGCATCCGTCGCCGTTGCAGTCGTAGCCCGGATAAGCCCGCAGGGCGCATCCGGGGAATCGGCGTCGTGTCTGGGCGTGGATGGTTTGCGTTGTTGTGGCATGTCTCCGGTTCTCGTTCCCGGATGCGGATTCGCCCTGCCGGGCCACGGGCTGGGAGCGCCCGCTACGCGCATGCTGCTGGGTATGACCGGACATGTACGATCGTCGCGACGCCATCGCATCCACGCGCCATGCCTGCGTCCGCATTCCCGGCGCAAACGCGACTGCGGCCTGCGTTGACGGGCGTCACGTCCGCGTTGTCCGCGGCGCTGGGTTGCGGCCGATTGCGCTATCGTGGTCGACCGGACAGCGTGCGCGTGGCGGCGCTGCCGGTCCTGCTTCCTGATCCGGGCCAATGCATGGCGAACCTCGAACAAGTCCTGCTGCTGCTGGCGGTGGCCATTGCCGTGGTGGTGACGCTGCAGCGGCTGCACGTGCCGGCCAGCCTGGGGTTCCTGCTGGCTGGCGTGATCCTCGGACCGCATACCTTCGGCCCCACCGTGCCGCAGTTCGATGCGCTGGCCGAGTTCGGCGTGGTGTTCCTGCTGTTCACCATCGGCCTGAGCTTCTCGCTGCCGCAGCTCAAGGCGATGCGCGGCCAGGTGTTCGGGCTGGGCACCGGGCAGGTGGTGCTGACCACGGCAATCGTGGGCGTCATCGTCTGGTTGGCGGGTCTGCCGCTTGCGGCCGCGTTCGTGTTCGGTGCGGTGTTCGCGCAGTCCTCCACCACCATCATCGCCAGCCTGCTGGCCGAACAGGGCGAGGACAACACCCGCCATGGCCGCTTGGGGCTGGCGATGTCGGTGTTCCAGGACGTCACCGCGGTGCCCTTCCTGGTGATCATCCCGGTGTTGGGAAGCGCGGTGGCCGCCAGCGTGCTGGCCACCACCCTGGGCTGGGCCCTGCTCAAGGCGGTGCTGGCCTGTGCACTGGTGCTGCTGGCCGGACGCTGGCTGCTGCGCCCGCTGTTCCACCTGGTGTCGGCGCGCAGGTCGCTGGAGCTGTTCACCCTGGCGGTGCTGCTGGTCGCGCTGCTGGCGGCGTGGACCACCAACAGCCTGGGCCTGTCGCTGGCGTTCGGCGGCTTCCTGGCCGGCATGGTCCTGGGCGGAACCGAGTTCCGGCACCAGGTGGAGTCGAGCATCCGTCCGTTCCGCGACGTGCTGCTGGGCCTTTTCTTCATCGGCATCGGCATGCGTTTCGATCCCGCCGCGATCCTGCCGATTTGGCACTGGGCGGTGCTGGGCGGGCTGCTCATCCTGGCCAGCAAGGCGCTGATCGTCACCGCGCTGGTGCTCCGTTCGGGGGTGGATGCCCGGGTGGCGCTGCGCACCGGGCTGATGCTGGGCGTGGGCGGCGAGTTCGGCCTGGCGCTGGTGGCGATCGCCCTGGACGCCAACGTCATCGACGGCGGCCTGGGCCAGGTGGCCATCACCTCGGTATTGCTGTCGATGGTGGTCGGCGCCGTGCTGATCCGCTTCAACGGCGCCATCGCGATGCGGCTGCTGGGCGCGCCGCGCAGCGAAGCATCCGAGCTGCCCGAGGTGCCCGACAGCCCGGAACGCCACGTGGTCATCGGCGGCTATGGTCGGGTGGGCCATACCGTCGCGGTGCTGCTGCATTCCAGCGGGGTGCCGTTCGTGGCCTTCGACACCGATCCGGCGCGTGTGGCGCAGGGTCGCGCCGACGGCCATCGCGTCGCGCTAGGCGACATCTCCGACCCAGCCCTGCTGTCGGCGATCCACGTCGAGCGCGCGTCGCTGGTGGTGATCACCTCCGACGGCGCCCACACCGCGCTCGCCGCGCTGTCGTATCTGCGCCGCACCTGCCCGCACGTACCGGTGATCGTGCGCGCGCGCGACCTGGAGAGCAGCACGCGGTTGCTTGAAGCCGGTGCGGTGCACGCCTATCCCGAAACCATCGAGGCCAGCCTGCGCCTCGGCGCCACTGCGCTGCAGATGCTGAACGTCGCCACCGACGATATCGACCAGCTGATCCAGGAAGTGCGCGACTGGCGCTACCGGGCGGTGGCGGAAGATGCGGGCGATGGCGCAGCCGAGCGGATGAGTGTATCGGTATCCCCGAACGGAGACAGGAAATGAAGCAGTTCGCCAGGATCCTCTACTTCGCGGCGGCGCCCTGCGGGCAGGCACAGGCGATGGCGCGCGCGGTGTCGCTGGCCGAGAACAACCAGGCGGAACTGACGGTGCTCGACGTCGTGCCGGCCGTCCCCACCGCTGTCGGCAGGTATCCAGGTGGGCCCGAGCCGGGCCGGCTGCAGGAGGCGCTGGTGGATGGACGACGCCGCGAGCTGGAAGCGCTGGTCGAACCCCACCGCCAGCGGGGGATCCGCGTCCAAGTGCGGGTGGGCCGGTCCCACATCGAGGTCATCCGCGCCGTCATCGACGACGGTTACGACCTGCTGGTCAAGCCCGCGGAGAATCCCGATGTGGTCGACCGGTTGTTCGGCAGCACCGACATGCACCTGCTGCGCAAGTGCCCGTGCCCGGTGTGGCTGACGCGGCCGGACGAGCGGTCCAACTACGCCAGCGTGCTGGCGGCGGTCGACTTCGATCCCGATGAAAGGTCGGCCGCCGACGAAGCCGGCCTCAACCGGCAGATCGGCGCGATTGCCGGGACCCTGGCGATGTCGGATTTCGCGCAATTGCATATCGTCCACGTCTGGGACGCGTTGGGCGAAACCATGGTGCGATCCTGGGCCAACGAGCCGGAAGAGGCCGCGATGCGATATGCGGAGGGCGAGCGCATGCGGCATGAATCGGCCCTGTCGCGTTTTGGCGATCAGCTGCGCGCGCTTCTGGGGGCCGAGGCCTACGACCATCTGGCGCCGCGATTCCACCTGCGCAAGGGCTCGGCCTCCGCGGTCATTCCCGCGCTGGCGAAGGAATTGCAGGCCGACCTGCTGGTGATGGGCACGCTCGCCAGGACGGGCATCGCCGGGCTGTTCATCGGCAACACCGCCGAGAACATCCTCGAGCAGGTGCAGTGCTCTGTGCTTGCGGTCAAGCCGCCGGGCTTCGTGTCGCCGGTGACCGCCGCGGAGCGTTGAGCCGGGCATCGTCCATGCCCGGCAGTATTGATGGACCATGCTGTCGCGAATGTGGCGTGGGTGCGACCGGCGCGGTTCACGACGCGGGTGGCGAAAGGGGGCACCAAGGCCTGCGCGGGAGGACGGGATGCACCACGCCCCGGCCGATGCGTGGCCGGTCTCTGTGCCGTGGGCATCAGGGTCGGGGACGCAGCGTGCGGGTGCGCGTCACAGCGGTATCGGGATCTGCCTGGCCGGCATTGACGAAGCTGCGACATGCTTCCAGACACCCTGGCCCTTCGTGCGCAGTGGTGCTGGAGGAACGGCCATGAAGCCCTACCGCGACGCCGACGGCGATTCCGGCATCGCCGCCTACGAAAGCGGCCCCGGCTGTATCCTCGTGCGCTTCCACCGCGGCGGTACCTACCGCTACGACGACACCCGTCCAGGTGCCGTACACGTGCTGGAGATGCAGCGCCTCGCCGACGCCGGCGACGGTCTCAATACCTACATCAACCAGCACGTGCGCGACGACTATGCGCGCAGACTGGATTGATCCTTCCCACCCGTCGTTCCCGCGCAGGCGCACCGCTGTGCGCGAAAGCGGGAATCCAAAGACTTTGCCTTTGAATTCGATGCAAAGGCACTGGGTCCCGGCTTGCGCCGGGATGACGGGGTGTTGGTGCCTGAGTCGAAGATGCTCCAGCCGGGCCGCAGCGTCGGATTGGGTCACCACCGCCCCGGGGCGGCTTCGTCTTACCCGGGCCACGAGTGGCGTTGTGCGCCTCCGCCGCCGTAGCCCGGATAAGCCCGCAGGGTGCATCCGGGGCATGGCCGTTCGCTACGCAAGACCGCGCTCACTGCATCAACGCATCCAGCGCCCACGTATCCAGGAACGCCACCACGCGCACGATCCTGCCGTCGCCGTCGAACACCATGTGCCAAGCGTAGTGGTTGGTGTATGCGCTGCCATGGTGCGCACGCGCGACGCCGCGCCAGATCACCACCACCGCATCGCCCTGTGCGACCACGTGCTGCACCTGCGGCACGATCGGCGTGGCCAGCCGCGCGGTGATCGGCGCCACGGCGTTGTCCATGAAATCGGCCTTGCCGCGGTAGATGCCCGACACCGGGCTGTCGCCGGCCACCGTCCACACTACGTCTTCGTGCAACAGGTCGAACACGCTGCCGGTGCCGGCGCGCCAGGCGTCGAAGGCGGCGCGGACGCGGGCGGTGTTCGCCTCCTCGCGGCTGGCAGCAATGCCCGGTCCGGTTTGCGACGCTGAGGCCGCGGAGGCCATCGTCGCGGTGCATCCGGTCGACGCGGCGCTCGTAGCGTGCGCAAAGGTCGACACGGCCAGCACCGCCATCAACCACGCGCCGCGCGTCCCCCTTCCCCGCCCGCGGGAGGCTAGGCACGGCGGCGTACACGGCACTGCCGTGCAACCTTCCTGCCCCCTCCCCCGCTTGCGGGGGGTGAGGCGGGGCTGCTTGCACGGCATTGCCGTGCAGCCCTTCCGAACGACCGGCGCGCTGCGCCGGGCTGGACGGGCTGGGGTGGGGGCCTGCCCGCCGCTACTCACGCCGGACTCCTCACATGCCGCACCACGATGTCGGTGGTATCCACCTCCGCCGGCTGCGCAATCGCATGCGCAATCGCCTCGGCGATCGCCTCCGGCTTCAGCGCGATCTGCCGGAACTCGTCGATCACCTTCGCCGTCTCCGCATGCGTGATGCTGTGTGCCAGCTCCGATTCCACCGCGCCCGGGTACACGCAGGTCACGCGCACCACGTCGCTTTCCATGCGCAGGCCTTCGGAGATCGCGCGCACCGCGTACTTGGTGGCGCAGTACACCGCCGCGCTGTGCATCACGAACAGGCCGGCGATCGAGGACACGTTGACCACGTGGCCATGGCCCTGGGCCTCCATCCGCGGAAGCACCGCGGCGATGCCATGCAGCACGCCGCGGATGTTCACGTCGATCATCGTGTCCCATTCGTCGGTCTTCAGCGCCGACAGCGGCGCCAGCGGCATCACCCCGGCGTTGTTGACCAGCACGTCGACGCGGCCGTAGCGCGACACGGCGTCGTCCACGAACGCCTGCATGTCTTCGCGCGAGGTCACGTCCAGCGTGCGCACATGCGCGGTGCCGCCATTCGCGGCGATGTCGGCGGCCAGCGCCTGCAGCCGGTCGCCGCGGCGCGCGCCCAGCACCACGGTGGCGCCGCGTTCGGCCAGCACGCGGGCGGTGGCTTCGCCGATGCCGCTGCTGGCGCCGGTGATCAATACGATCTTGTCGATGGTTTCCATGTCGCTCTCCTCGGTGGGGTTGGGCGGCCGGTCGCCGCCTGCCGCACACCGTAGAGGCGGCCCGGCGTCGAGAGAACCCGCCAGGCGCTGACCACTTTGGTTAGACTTGCTAACCAATGCAACCCGACCTCAATCTCCTGCGCATGTTCCTGGCCGTGGCCGAAGCCGCCAGCTTCCGCGCCGCGGCCGATGCCCTGGGCGTCACCCGCTCCGCCGTCAGCCAGGGCATCCGCCGGCTCGAGGACAGCCTGGGCGTGGCCCTGGTCCAGCGCACCACCCGCAGCGTGCGGCTGACCGAGGCCGGGCAGCGCCTGCACCGCCAGGTCTCCGCGCCGCTGCGCACCGTGGATGCCGCGCTGGAGGAAGCCGTCGACGACGGCCCGCCGCGCGGCCTGCTGCAGGTCAGCGTGTCCTCGATCGCCGAGCGCTTCCTGTCCGGCCCGTTCGTCGCCAGCTTCGCGCAGGCCTACCCGGGCATCACGCTGGACGTCACCGTCAGCGACGACCCGGTCGACCTGGTCGCCGCCGGCTTCGACGCCGGCGTGCAGCTGGGCGAAGTGATCGCGCAGGACATGGTGGCCGTGCCGCTCACCGGCCCGCAGCGGCAGCTGGCGGTGGCCGCGCCCGCGTACGTCGAAGCGCATGGCGTGCCGCAGCATCCCAGCGAACTGGTGCGCCACCGCTGCATCGGCTGGCGCCCCGCGCCGGGCGTCGCGCCCTACCGCTGGGAATTCACCGAGGACGGCCGCGACTTCGAGGTGGACGTGAACGCGCAGGTCACCACCAACGACCTGCGGGTGATGCTGCGCACCGCACTCGCCGGCGGCGGCATCACCTTCGGCCTGGAGGAGAACTACCGCCAATGGGTGCAGGCCGGCCAGCTGGTGCCGATGCTGCAGGACTACCTGCCGCCGTTCGCCGGCTTCTTCCTCTACTTCCCCAGCCGCCACAACCAGCCGCGCAAGCTGCGCGCGCTGGTGGAGCACGTGCGCACGTTCCGCGGGCACGATTGACGCCCCCATCCCCGCAAACCCTCGGGCTCGTCGTCCCCGCGCAGGCGGGGACCCAGGGACGTTGCGCCTGTCGTCAACGCCTGCGACAGGCCGGTCGCGCATCCGCCTCGACAGACCGGCTTGTGAATGCCCAAAAAGGGCATTATCATGCCCGACATGGGCACCGGCCAGCGCCAACGTATCAGCGAAGCCGCGGCGATCTACGCCAGCACCAACCTGTCCGAAGCCCTGTTCACCGCCACCCAGCGCCGCGTGCTGGCCTGCCTGTTCGGGCAACCCGGCCGCTCGTACAGCGTCAGCGAACTCATCCACGCCACCGGTGCCGGCAGCGGCGCCGTGCAGCGCGAGGTGGCGCGCCTGGCCGGCAGCGGCCTGCTCGATGTCGAGCGGGTGGGCAACCAGAAACGCTACCGCGCCAACCCCGACGCCCCGATCCATGACGAACTGGCCGCCATCGTGCGCAAGACGTTCGGCCTGGCCGAACCGCTGCGCGAGGCGCTGGCGCCATTGCGCGCGCAGATCCATGCCGCCTTCGTCTACGGCTCGGTGGCCAAGGGCAGCGACACCGCCAGCAGCGACATCGACCTGCTGCTGGTGTCCGACCAGCTGACCTACGCCGATGCCATGGGCGCGCTGCACCCGCTTGCCGAACAGCTGGGGCGCACGGTCAACCCCACGCTCTACACCCGCGCCGAGTTGCGCGAGCGCATCAAGACCGGCAACAGCTTCGTATCGCGCCTGCTCGAACAGCCGCGCATCTGGGTGATCGGAGGCGAGCGTGACTTCGCCGCTTGAGCACCTGGCCGGTGCCGGCAAGCCGTTGTCGATCAAGCCGCCGGACGGCGCCGAAGTCGCCGGCCTGCTCCGCTCCGGCCGCGCCCGCCTCGCAGACGCACGCCACCAGTCGCTGTCGCTCGACAGCCGCTTCGACCTGGCCTACAACGCCGCCCACGCACTGTGCCTGGCGGCCCTGCGCCGGCACGGCTATCGCGCCCGCCATCGCTACATCGTCTTCCAGGCGCTGCCGCACATGCTGGGGCTGGGCCCGGAAGTCTGGCGGGTACTGGCCAAGGCCCACGACCTGCGCAACCTGGCCGAGTATGAGGGACATGTCGAGGTGGAACAGCGGCTGGTGGCGGATGTGATCACCGCGTGCGAAACCGTCGCGGCCAGGCTCGATGGGGCGCCGCAGGGATAACCTGCGGGCCGAAGCCGCGTCCCGGCGTTCTGCCGGCTGCGGTGGAACTGCACCGCGGTCCCGAATCAACCCGCATCAAGGGCCTTTTCCGCCGCCTGCAGATAGCGCGCCGGATGCACCACCTCCACGTCGTCCAGCCCGGTCATGCACTCGCGCAGCCAGTACACGTGGCCCACGCCGTACAGCACCACGATGTTGTCGCCGGGCTGCGCCACCTGCAGGATGCGCGCGCAGATCTGCATGTTGCGCGCGTACCAGTCGGTCACCAGCTTCGCGCCGGGATACGCGCCGTCGCCCGACACCCGCAGCCAGCGCCGGTACATGCGATGGTTGGCCTCGATCATGGCGTCGCTGTTGAGCCAGTCCAGGTACGCCGGGATCGACAGCGCCGCCAGCCGCTCGCCCATCTGTTCGCCCACGTGCGCGCCCTCGACCATCGCTTCGCGCATCTCGCGCGCACCGGGCTCGGCAGTGACCGCGCGCAGGGGTGCCAGGTCGAACTCGCCGGACACGTCCACCGCATGCAGGCGCTCGATGCCGGCCTTCATCGCCAGCCGCTGCGCGACCTGGGTGATCTCGTTGCGGTCGGTGCGCAGCGCCTCCGGATCCAGCGGTTCCGGCCACACCAGGTCGGTGCCGCCGGCGCGCGCCTCTACCGCCACCTTGGTGGGCGCGAACGCCAGCAGCGCGTCGGCCAGCGCCTCCAGCTCCGCCTGCCGGCGCGGCGCCAGCACGTCGTCGCTGTCGATGTTCACCGCGTCCTGCCCGGGGTTGTGCATGTGGTAGGTGCCCAGCAGCAGCACGCGGATCGGCTTGGCGTCGGACGCCATCGCAACCTGGCCGGCCAGGACCAGTGCGGCGGCAAGGCCCGCCGCCAGCAGGCGCGGGAGCGACAGGAAAGGGAGGGTCGGGGAATGCGAACGGTTCATGGGGCCTCGTCGTCGACACTGCTGATGAAGCCGGCCAAGGCCGGCAGGTAGGCGCGGAAATCGCGCTCATGGCGGCCGGGCGCGTACGCATCGCGCAGGTGCGCCACGACCGGGCGGTACAGGGTGCCGCCCATGGCCTCGTTCTGTGCAAGATGCGTCTCGGCCGATTCCGCGCCGAAGCGCTCGCCCTTCAGGTGGATGGCCACCGCGTCCGCCAGCACCTCGTGCACGAAGAAGTACGTGTCCAGCCGCGGATCGTCGAACACCTGGAACCGGCGCGAGAAATCGTCCGCGTAGTCGATGTCCATCAACACCTCGCGCTGGCCCTCGGCGAACTGTTCCAGCGCAATGTGCGTGGCCTCGTGCCACACCGCATTGGCCAGCGGCTCGTCGGCGTAGTCGAAGCGGGCCGTGTCGGTGGGCTCCTCGGGCAGGAAGCGCGGGTCGAACGGGACCAGGATCGGGCCGTAGCCGGCATGCCGCGGCGCCACGGCATCGACCACGATGTTCGCCTTCAGCACCACGCCCAGCGGCGAGATCGAGAAGTACAGCGTCTTGTCCAGCCCGGTGCCGTAGAAGTCGGCCAGCTGCGGCAGCGGATCGGCCTCGCGCATCCGCCGTTCGAACTCGGCCACCCAGCGCGCGTAGTCGGCCTCGTGCGCGGCGAAGAAGCCGGAGAAATCGGCGTCACGCGCAAACGCCACCGCCAGCCGCAGGTACTCGCGCAGGTAGGCCTCGTCCTTGATCAGGCCCAGGTGGCCGAAGCCCTCCGGTTCCACCAGCGTGGGCCCCGGAAACTCCAACGCCCAGCCCAGCTCGGCGAAATCGTTGTACGGCAGCGTGCGCGCATGCACCACCGCCGGGTGCTCGCGCAGGTGGCCGAACCACGCGTCCACCGCGCGGCGGTAGTCGTAGTCGCGCACCGGCGGCCCGTACACCCGCGCCAGGTAGTTGATGACGTGCAGCAGCTCGGTGCCGGGATGCACCGCCACCACGTAGTCGATGGACGGGGTTTCGCGCGCCGGGGCGGCGGCGTCCTCGGGAGCGGCGGGCTTGCCGCATGCAGCCAGCAGCAGGACGAGCACAGGCAACACAAAGCGCATCACGTTCAGCGATCCTCGTGGGGGGAGGTACTTCATCCTAACGGCTGCACGCTGCAATCGCAGTCATGTCGCGGCGTGGTGCGTGCGGGTACGTGAAGCAGCGCACACACAGCGGATGCACCCAGGCACGTGCGCACTAAGTCATCCCGATGCCGTCAGCTCCACATCGCCATCCCGGCGACGTTCACTCTCCACCGCAAAGGCGTTACCACCAACAGCCCGCCCCCAAACCACCAGCCCCCAACCACCGCACCCTAACCACGACACCCAACACCTACGCACTTCGCCCACGCGCCCGCACGCGCTATGGTCGCCCCGGGTGTAGTGCTGTGGGGAGTCCGCATGGTACGCCGAAGACTTGGCTTGCTCGATGATCTGGCAGTGCTGCCTGCCGTCGCCGACGGGATTGCGCTGGGTGCTCCGCCCATGCAGGGCGTGCCTCGCACCATCCTTGCCTCTATTTACCGCCGCCAGCCCTAGCAACGTAGGCCAGGCCCAAGCTTGCGCGGCTAAGATGCGCCTGAGTTTGGGAGGGACGCCTGCATGCCGTTGAGCTGGAACGAGATCAAGGACCGCGCGCTGAAGTTCTCGCGCGAATGGGAAGGCGAGGCCAGCGAGGACGCCGAGGCCAAGTCGTTCTGGGACGACTTTTTCCATGTCTTCGGCGTGTCGCGCCGCCGCGTGGCCAACTTCGAGCGGCGCGTGAAGAAGCTGGACGGCAAGGACGGCTACATCGACCTGCTGTGGAAAGGCATCCTGCTGATCGAGCACAAGTCGCTGGGCAAGGACCTGGACCGCGCCCATGCCCAGGCCCGCGACTATTTCCACGGCCTGACCGACGCCGAACTGCCGCGCTACCTGCTGGTCAGCGACTTCGCCCGCTTCCGCCTCTACGACCTGGAAGGCGAAGCCGAGCCGGCCGAGTTCGCCCTGCGCGATTTCCACAAGCACGTGCGCCGCTTCGGCTTCATCGCCGGCTACCAGCCGCGCGCCTTCCGCGAGCAGGACCCGGTGAACGTGCGCGCCGCCGAACGCATGGGCAAGCTGCACGACGCGCTCAAGGCCGTGGGCTACACCGGCCACGCGCTGGAAGTGCTGCTGGTGCGCCTGCTGTTCTGCCTGTTTGCCGACGATACCGGCATCTTCCCGCGCCACGCCTTCCACGACCTCATCGCCCAGCGCACGCGCGAGGACGGCAGCGACGTGGGCATGTGGCTGGCGCAGCTGTTCCAGACGCTCGACCGCATGCCCGAGCAGCGCCAGACCACGCTGGACGCGCAGCTGGCCGAACTGCCCTACGTCAACGGCAAGCTGTTCGAGGAAGCGCTGCCACTGGCCGCGTTCGATGCCAGCATGCGCACCCTGCTGCTGGACGCCGCCGCGCTGGACTGGAGCCGCATCAGCCCCGCCATCTTCGGTTCCATGTTCCAGTCGGTGATGGATGCGAAGGCCCGCCGCAACCTGGGCGCGCACTACACCAGCGAGAAGAACATCCTCAAGCTGATCGGCCCGCTGTTCCTCGACGGACTGAAGGCCGAGCTGGACAAGGCCGGCAACAACGACAGGGCGCTGGCGCAACTGCACCGCAAGCTGGCCACGCTGAAGTTCCTCGACCCGGCCTGCGGCTGCGGCAACTTCCTGGTCATCGCCTACCGCGAGATCCGCCTGCTGGAACTGGAGGTGCTGCGGCGCCAGTTTGCCACCCAGCAATCGGTACTGGCCCACGTGCAGGACCACGTGCTGGTCGATGTGGACCAGTTCTTCGGCATCGAGATCGAGGAGTTTCCCGCGCAGATCGCGCAGGTGGCCATGTGGCTGATGGACCACCAGATGAACCTGCGCGTGGCCGAGGCCTTCGGCGAGAACGTGGTGCGCCTGCCGCTGAAGAAGTCCGCGGCCATCGTGCATGGCAATGCGCTGCGGATCGACTGGAATGATGTGGTGCCGGCGGGGGAGGTGGACTACATCTTTGGCAATCCGCCGTTCATTGGGCACCAATGGCGCAACGCTGAACAGATGGCGGACATGGAGCGCATCTGGGGCAGGGACGGGCGTTTTGGGCGATTGGACTATGTCACGGCCTGGTATCGAATGGCTGTGGACTACATGCAGAGCAATCCCGGGATCGTCACCGCTTTTGTGTCCACGAATTCAATCAGCCAAGGCGAGCAGGTCGGCATCCTCTGGGGAGATTTGCTCGCGCGCGGGGTGAAGATTCATTTCGCCCATCGAACGTTCCAGTGGGCGAATGAGGCCCGCGGCAAGGCGGCGGTGCATTGCGTGATCGTTGGGGTCGCGCTGCGCGACATCGACGTGAAGTGGATATACGAGTACGAGACAGTCAGGTCAGATCCCTTCCCCATTCAAGCGACGAACATCAATCCCTATCTCGTTGGCGGCCCTGACGTGCTGTTGCCATCGCGTTCTGATCCCCAGCCAGGCATGCCGCCCATGTTCAAGGGCAGTCAGCCCACTGATGGGGGACACCTGATTTTGACTGACGAGGAAAAGGACGCCCTGACGCGGGATGAACCGGCAGCTGCCAGGTTTATTCGGCCATACATCGGAGGTGAGGAGCTGATCAACGGCACGCGGCGCTGGTGCCTGTGGCTGAAGGACGCATTGCCAAGAGAGTTGGCGGCAATGCCTGTGGTCAAGGCGCGAGTGGCGGCTGTGCGGGAGTCGCGCCTGAAAAGCCCGACCCGACAGGTGCGTGACTATGCAGAAATGCCAACGCTGTTCACGCAGGATCGGCAGCCCTCCGGCAGCTATGTGGCGGTCCCTGAAGTCTCGTCCGAGAGCCGGCGCTTCATCCGCTGGCATTCCTCGATGCAAGCAGTGTGGCGAGCAACAAGATCCAGATGGTGGTGGGCGGCACGCTGTTTCACTTCGGCGTGCTGACGTCCACGATGCATATGGCGTGGGTGCGTTCTGTAGGCGGACGCTTGAAAAGCGATTACAGCTATTCACCTGCTGTCTACAACAACTTCCCCTGGCCCGACCTGTCCCCGCCGCAACCGGAGTCCGCAAGCGCAGGAGGTGGTGCTAACGACAAGCATCGCCCTGCGATTGAATCCGCAGCGCAGGGCGTGCTCGACGCCCGCGCGCAGTTTCCCGATGCCACCCTGGCCGACCTCTATGACCCGCTGACCATGCCACCCGCGCTGGTGAAAGCGCATACCACGCTGGACAGGGCCGTGGACGCCGCCTACCTCGCCGCGGAAAAGGCCGCGGGCCGCAAGCCGCCGAAACTCGGCACCGATGCCGAGCGCGTGGCCTTCCTGCTCGAGCGCTACCAGGCGCTCACCTCGTTGTTGCCAACGACGAAGCCAAAGAAGACCCGTAAACCCCGCAAGGAGGCCTGATCCTCATGGAAGCGCTGCTCATGCCATTCGTGCCCGCCATCACCATGTTGGCCTTGTTGTTCCTGCCGGTGCTGCTGGTGGTGGCGATTGTGTCACTGCAGAAGCGGGCGGAGCGGCGAGACCAGCGGCGTTCTCCATTGAACGACAAGCTGCTCCATCAGGCGGGTGCGCAGGCGCGCATCAAGGCCGACGAGATCGGCGATGACATCCAGGCGCGCATCGTCCAGCTCATGGTGATCGGCCCGCTGGCCATGCTGGCGATCCTGCTACCCCGCGTGCAGTGGTCGCAGCTGCGGTTCGGATGGCTGGAATGGGTGATCGGCCTGATGTCGTTAGCCGCCATCGTCATCATCACCCGGAAGATGCTTCGGCTGCGTCGGGCGCGACGCTATTGGCTGGAAGGCATGCGGGCCGAGATCGCCGCCGCGCAGGCGCTCGACCGCCTGCGCGCCAACGGCTGCGAGGTATTCCACGACGTACCGACCGGCCAGGACTTCAACCTCGACCATGTGGTGGTGGGGCCTTCGGCCGTGTGGGTGGTGGAGACCAAGTCCCGGCGCAAGCCGGGCAAGGGGTTCGGCTCGGCCGACGTGCAGTTCGATGGCAAGCGGCTGGTCTTCGCCGGCGGGAAGATGGACGACAAGGCCGTCAGGCAGGCCGAGGCGGAAGCGGCCTGGCTGTCGAAGCACCTGCACGGCGAAACCGGACAGCACACGCCCGTGGTGCCGGTAGTCGCGCTGCCGGGCTGGTTCGTCAAGCCGTTGCCGGTCGAACAAACGTCATCGGTGAAGGCCATCAATCCCAAACGCGCCTACATGCTGCTGCAGGATGGCCGGCCTGCCGTGCACCCCGCGCAACGCACGCGCATCATCAACGCGTTGGTCAAGCTGTATCCGCAGCAGGAAGACTGAGAGGACACGCAATGTCGAATGAAGCGATCTGGGGCATCCACGCGGGACGTCGGGGCGAGGCCGATGCGCTGTTCCTGGGGCAGGGCTGCATCGCGCTGGGCTGGGACCGCATGGGCGACCTCTCGCAACTGGCGGCCAACCGCGAGGCGTTCAAGCTGCGCTACCAGCAGGCCTATCCGGAAGCCAAGCCCGGCGCGATTGCGACGATGGCCGGCATGCCGTTCCGCTTCGTGCACGAGATGAAGCCGGGCGACCTGGTGGCGTATCCCTCCAAGGCCGATCGCCTGATCCACATCGGACGGGTGACGGGCGAATACACCCACGTTGCGCAGGCGCGTGAAGGCTATCCGCACCGGCGCAAGGTGGAATGGCTGGCCCAGGTCCCGCGCCTGCACTTTACCCAGGGCGCGCTGTACGAGATTGGCGCGGCGCAGAGCCTGTTCCAGATCAGGAACTACGCGGACGAATACCTTGCGGTCGTGGCGGGTGGCCCGGCTGCATCCATGGTGGTGGACGACGACCAGACCGTCTCGATGGTGGCCGAGGACATCGAGGAAACCACGCGCGACTTCATCCTCAAGCGACTGTCGCAGGAGCTCAAGGGCCTGCCGCTGGAATCCTTCGTGGTGCACCTGCTGCAATGCATGGGCTATCACGCCCGGTTGACCCGCAGGAACGAGCCCAGCGTGGACGTCATCGCGCACAAGGACCACCTCGGCATCGAACCGCCCATCATCAAGGTGCAGGTCAAGAGCAGCGACACTACGGCCACGGACAAGGACGTGTCGGCGCTGTACGGCAAATTGTCGGCGGGGGAGTACGGGCTGTTCATCACGCTGGGCACGTTCAGCCCCGCGTCGCGCAACTTCGAGCAGGGCAAGCCGAACCTGCGCCTGGTCGATGGCGACGAGTTCGTGAAAATGGTGCTGGAGCATTACGAAGCGTTCGACTCCAAGCACAAGGGGCTGTTGCCATTGCGGCGCGTCTATGTGCCGCAAGGGCTGGAATCGGAGTGACTGGAAGATGGGGCGTCAGGATCGACGGGCTCCTCTCTGGATGAGAAGCGCAACGCTGCCCGCTCGTGATGGACGACGGGTTGAAGGTGGCATCACCGATACGAATTGTTTTCCGGAAGCCGCCTAACCGACACAAGGATGATTGCAATGACGAAGCGCCGCGAACCCTCCAGTATCGAACCAGATCTTGACGGGCAGTACGCACTGCCTTTGCCCCGGGTACCGGATGCGCCCGTCGAAGAGCCGCCGCGGCTGTCGGCCCCTACCAACCAGTACAGCAACTATGTCGTCTACGTCGACGAGAGCGGCGACCACGGTCTGGAGACGCTGGACGAGAGCTACCCGGTATTCGTGTTGTCGTTCTGCGTATTCCACAAGGGACATTACGCGCAGAAGGTTGTCCCGGCCATCGAGACCTTCAAGTTCAGGCACTTCGGCCATGACACGGTCGTGCTGCACGAGCACGAGATTCGCAAGGAAAAGGGTGTCTTCCGGTTCATCGACCGGGCACACAAGCGCGCTTTTTATGACGAACTCACCGGAATCATCGAAACCAGCAACTTCGTCCTGATCAGTTGCGTCATCGACAAGCGCCGGTTGCGCGAGCGATCGCAATTGGGCAGCAACCCCTATCACCTGGCCCTGGGGTTCTGTCTGGAGACGTTGTTTGAGCTCATGCAAGAGAAGGACCAGCACGAGTACCCGACCCACGTGGTCGTGGAATGTCGGGGCCCAAAGGAAGACAGGGACCTGGAGCTGGAGTTTCGCCGGATCTGCGATGGCGAAAATCGATGGGCTCAGCGCCTGCCGTTCCGCATCGTCATGGCGGACAAGAAAACCAATTCGTCCGGGTTGCAGCTGGCGGATCTGGTCGCCAGGCCGATCGGCATCGCCACGTTGCGCCCCCAGCAGGAGAACCGCGCGTTCGATGTCCTGAAGCAGAAGTTCTTTTGCAGTGGCGGGCGCAAGAAACTGGGCGTCGGCTACGAGGGGTGGGGCCTGAAGATTCACCCGGCACCACAAAGCGAAAAGCCCCGGTGAACCCACCGAGGCCAGACGCCGACCGGGTACTCCCAGTCCACTTGAAGTCGCAGTCTATGGGATTTTGACGTCTCCGCAAGCACTGAGACCTAAAGTCGTATGGAACGGTGCCGCGTCTCTCATGTGATGGCAACGGCATTCCCCCGCCGGTTCCTGCCCCGTACGTAAGGGGCGAACGGTCTGGAGATGTGGGTAGGGGTCAGGTTGATTCTTGGCTTTCCGCATCGGGGTGAGCCGGTCATCATCTAAACCCTCGCAACGTGGCCCGGCTCAACCCTCTCGTCGCTGGGCAGCCGCGCAGCCGGATGCACCCGCCTCCGCTTGTCCTGCCTGCGCCTAGCCGCCGGCGTCACAACGCCCTTCGGCGATGCGTTGCCGCGCGGTTCGCATGGCATCGCTGTCGAACGTCTGTCCGCAGGCGGCATGAGCGTCTTCGAGCAGGCGTCGCTGTCGGCGGCAGCCGCGTCCGCGCAGCGCGGTGGTCGTGACCATCAGGCCGAGCACGGCGTGCTGCGTGGAGGCGTCGGCGTGGGCCAGCTGGTCGCGCACCGCGCTCCATTCGGGGATGCGCGTCTCCAGCCCCAGCGCCTTGCGCAGACGCGCCAGCAGCAGGTCGTAGTTGGGGTGCGCGTCCTCGGCGGCGACGACCAGCTCGGCCACGGCATCCAGCGCCAGGCGCTTGCCGTCGTCGTCCAGTCGTGCGCGTTCGAGCGCGGCAACCGCTTCGCTTACGGCCAAGGGGCCCGCGGCCCGCACGCGCGCCTCGCGGATCACCCACCACGCGATCAGCGCGTTCCAGCCTGCGAACACGGGCACGGCCGCGAACGGCAGCAGCATGCGCAAGCCACCGCGCGCGAGCACGCGACGGGCGAGGATGCGCACGATGAAGCTGGTCGCGCCCACCTTGATGCGGTACAGCACGGTGTACACCAGCAGCTTGAGCCGTGAGGCCCGCACGTACGGATCGATGCCGTGCAGCGACCGGCGCGGGTTGGGGATGTCCAGTGCCGCGCGGGACAGGCCCGTGGTCAGCGCGTCCTCGGCGTCGGCCTGCGAGAACGACAGGCCGGCCGCGTCCGCGATGCCCGCGACGCTGCGCAGCAGCAGCCAGTACATCGCCAGCAGTTCCAGCAGGCTGGCCAGCAGCGCGATGCCGCCGAACCACGCCCAGTAGGCGGCATCGCGGCCGGGGGAAAGCAGCGACGGCTCGCGTCCGGCGTCGAGCGCGTCGCGAAGCCAGAGGTCCGCCGCACCGATCAGCGCAGCCGAAACGGCGCCCGCCAGTCCACACAGCACGATCGCCCGGGCCTGCAATCGGCGGATGCGGGCCCGGTCCTCGTCGCGCCACGGCCGGACCTGGCTGTCGTCGCGCTGGCAACTGCGCTGCAGGAAAGCCAGGCCAGTGCGCTCCACGGCATTGAGGCGCTTCTCGTCTGCTTCGGTCTCCACGGGGCTCCGGCGCGATCGGGTCAACCGAGTCTAAGGCGGGTGCAGACAAGGCGCTGCGAACAGGGCCGGGGTCGACGTTCGGAGTCGCCGCAAGAAAACGTGTCAGCGTCGATATCGTCCCGGAAGATCACGGTCGTGTCTTCCTTGCCGCCTCAACCAGCCGCAGGCGCTCGTTGGTACGAGGCAACGCCAGCGGTCGATGGCCGTGCGGGCATGCGGCGGACCTTGCGGGTTGGAGCCCTCGTCGCACACGCGACGGTACCGATTCGCAACGCACGCGCGCTCTGGTTCTCCCGGTTCGATCAAATGCAAGACGATGCCACCGCGGTGCATCCGGCACGTGATGCGTCAATGCGTTGTCACATTCCATGCCCATCATTGCGAAGTCACATCGGCGCGCAGAACGCAGGATGTGGCCGGGGACAAAACAAGCAAGTGTGGTTGGCGCCGCCTCTGCTGACGCAGCGGCCGGGGGTGGATTGCAGCGCTCCCTCAACTTGCAGTGAGGCGCAGGAAGCGCATTTCCCGCCTTCCAAGCCATCTCCCACCAGCAAAGCAAGAGAGTTCGTCCCCCATGTCCATACTGAAGAAGACTGCGCTATGCAGCGCGGTGGCGGTTGCCTTGTGCGTGACGTCGCAGGCGTTCGCATATGAGCAGGCGCAGACGCCCGCCCGGGCGGCCGACAACCAGGCCGCGGGCACCGGCGCGATCCTCGGCCGTGTGCTGGATCCGGCCACCGGCGAGTACCTGCGCAATGCGCGGGTGATGATCGATGGCCGCCAGGCCGCGCTCTCCGGCGAACGCGGGGAATTCCGCATCAACGGCGTGGCGGCCGGGGTGCATGCGCTGACGGTCGAGTTCACTGGCTTCGGCTCCTTGCAGAGGGACATCCACGTGCGTGCCGGAGAGACCGCCGAGCCGGTGTTCGAGCTGTTCAGCACGGCCGGCCCGGCCGGGGACACTGCCAGCCTGGACACCGTGCAGGTCGTGGGCGCACGCGAGGGCGACGCCCGCGCGATCATGGAACAGCGCGCCTCGATGAACATCACCAATACCCTGTCGGCCGACAGCTTCGGCGACATCGGCGACGGCAATCCGGGCGAGTTCCTGAAGTACATGCCGGGCGTGGACTTCGACGTGGTGGCCGACGACGCCCCACGCAACATCTCCCTGCGCGGCCTGCCGGCCAAGTACACCGGCGTGACCTTGAACGGCGTGAGCCTGCCGGGCATCGACGCCAACTCGTCCAGCTCGCGCACCTTCAGTTTCGAGCAGTCGGCGCTCAGCGGCGTCGACTCGATCAGCATCAACAAGACCACCAGTGCCGACATGGATGCGAACGCGCCGGCCGGCACGATCGACATCCGCACGAAGCGGGCGTTCGATGCCCGTGGCCGCCGCATCGTCGTGTCGGCGGGCGGTACCACCCACGCCGGCCTGTGGGACAGCAGGCAGACCGGATGGATGGAAGGCGGCTACGACCGCAAGTGGCTGCCGGCCAGCAGCATCAGCTACGCGGACGCCTTCTTCGACAACCGGCTCGGAATCGCGGCGGGCATCAGCAGCATCACCAACCTGGTCGAACAGGTGCAGATCAACTCCGGCCGCAACTACGTGGCCACGGCGACCAGCCCGTACCCGTACGCGGTGACCTCGATCGCGGCCACCGGCTACGACCGCGAGTACAACCGTCGCGTCGCATCGCTCAGCACGGACTTCAAGGCCACCGACGCGCTGATCCTGTCGCTGAACGCCAGCGTCAGCCGTGGCGACATCGATCCGAGCACCATCGTTCCCACCTTCACCAACGGGCGCGCCACTGCCGCCAATCCGCACGAAGGCGATCCGTCGCTGGACTGGACCACCCGCTTTCCCGAGACCACGAACACCCTGACCAATGCCCAGACCTATACCTACAAGGTCGGGTACTCGCGCAACTTCGTGCCCAGCTTCGAGTGGAACACCGAGAACTTCAAGCTCACCGGCAACCTGTTTTCGGCCAGTTCCAACAGCCGCTACGACTCGCCGAAGAAGGGCATGGTGTCCAACCTGCTCAACACCATGAGCACGCGCGGCAACTACAGCGCCTCGCGCAGCGACTGGATGCGCCAGGACTGGCAGATCCAGCAGGTCAGCGGCATGGACTGGTCCAACCCCGATGCCTGGTCGCTGGGGTCGTACAGCGGCGCGCTGGGCGCATCGACCCGCCCGTCGATCCGCACCACCCCGGGCAGCAGCGCCGAACTGGACTATCGCGGTGGCAGCCTCGACTTCGAGTTCTACCAGGACATCGGCGACGTGCCGGTCACCTGGAAGACCGGCCTGAAGGCCACCCGTGCCGACTATGAGTTCGGCAACGACTCCGACGCCAACATCTACACGTACAACGGCCCGCTGACCAATGCCGAGTTCCTGCGCGCGGTGCAGAGCGCGAACCAGTGGCACAGCGGCGAGTCGGGCATGACCATCAGCACCCTGAGCGGCGGCGACCTGTACGTCTACAGCCTGCGCAAGATCTACGAAATGATGCAGGCCAATCCCGAGCAGTGGCTGCGCAGCGAGACGCCAGCGCAGTGGTACAACGCCAACGTCGCCAACGTGAACAAGATCGACGAGCGGATCACCTCGCTCTACTTCATGGGCACGGCCGAGTTCACCGACAAGCTGACGGGCCGGGCCGGCGTCCGCTGGGAACGGACCAAGGCGATCGGTTACGACTTCGACCCGCTCAGCCCGGAGGACGTGCGCGCCGCCGGCTACGAGGTGGCGGCCGCGACCGGCCGCGCCACGACCGTGGAGGGCCTGGAGTACCAGTACCTGACCAATCCGCGCAGGGAGACCGAAGGCAGCTACGACGACTTCTTCCCGAGCGCCTCGCTCAAGTATCGGATCACTCCAAGCCTCGACGTACACGCAGGCTACAGCAAGACCATCATGCGCCCGGAAGTGGGCGACCTGGCCGGGGTGTGGTCGATCGCCTATGGCGACGACGGCAACGTGCTGACTGCGCCCAACGTGAACCTGAAGCCGGAGTACTCGGACAACTTCTCCATTCGCGCCACGCAGTACTTCGAGCCGGTGGGACTGGTCGCCTTCGGCCTGTTCCACAACCGGATCAGGGACCTGATCGCCACCACCACGATGAGCCCGGAAGAGTTCGGCTACGACGGCGACGAGCCGGTGGACCTGGTCAACACCACGATCAACAGCGCGGACGACATCACCGTCAACGGCTACGAGTTCGAGCTCAACCACGCCATGGACTACCTGCCGGGCGCGCTGGGCGGACTGACCATCCGCGCCGCCTACACCCACGTCAACCCGTCGCAGAAGCTGCCGCGCGTGGCGCAGCAGGTGGCCAACCTCGGCTTCGCCTGGCGGTACGGCCGGGCGCGGCTGAACCTCAACACCGTGTGGAGCGACGAAAAGGATCGCGGCCCCACCGCCAATGTCACCGTGGACAACGGCAATGGCCGTTACGTCATCAACCAGGAGCAGCCGTTCGACGACTACCTGGAAGTCAACCTGTCGGGTGGCTACACGATCATTCCGAAGACCAGGAACAACTTCATGGGCCTGGAGTTCTACTTCACCGCGAACAACGTGTTCAACCAGAACCGCCACACCGTCTACTCGAACGGTCCGGTCGGCCTGGCCGAGAAAGGCCACCACAGCCAGATCTACATCACCAGTGGACGGCGCGCGTCGATCGGCTTTCGCGGACGTTTCTGACCGCCTGAACACATCGCGCTGACGCGTCGCATGGCGTCACCCGACATTTCGCTCCAGCAACACAGGTGATCCACACGATGGGATACCCCAGGTTCGACCGCCGCAAGTTCCTGCTGGGCGCCAGCGGCATGGCCCTGTTCGCCGGGCTCGGCCCCGCCGGGAGGCTGTGGGCCACGCCCAGGTTCAACGCGTATCCGTTCTCGCTGGGCGTGGCGTCCGGCGATCCCTGGCCGGACGGCTTCGTGATCTGGACCCGGCTCGCGCCGGAGCCGCTGGCCGAAAACGGCGGCATGCCGATGCTGGCGGTGCCGGTACGCTGGGAGGTCGCCGAGGACGAGCGGTTCGGCGGGGTGGTCCGCCGCGGCGAAGCCATCGCCCGGCCCGAGCTGGGCCACAGCGTGCATGTGGAAGTGGACGGACTGCGGCCGCATCGTCCGTACTGGTACCGCTTCTACGTCGAACGCCAGGCACCCAGCCCCACCGGCAAGGTGCGGACCGCACCGCAGACCGGCGTCGCGGTGGATCGCGTGCGCATCGGCGTGGCCGGCTGCCAGCACTGGGAAGCCGGCAGCTATACGGCCTACCGCCATCTGAGCCAGGAGCCGGAACTGGATGCGATCTTCCACTACGGCGATTACATCTACGAGGGCGCGGGCAAACCCGGGAAGTCCATCATCGACGCGGCCGGCAACGAGATCGCTCGGCAGCATGCCGGCGGCGAGATCTACACGCTGGACCAGTACCGCCGCCGCTACGCGCAGTACAAGTCCGACCACGACCTGCAGGCCGCGCACGCCGCTGCCGCGTTCCTGTCGACCTGGGACGACCACGAGATCGACAACAACTGGGCCGGCAGCCACGACCAGGACGGCACGCCGCCCGAGGTGTTCGCGCTGCGCCGCCACGTCGCCATGCAGGCCTGGTATGAAAACATGCCGGTGCGCCGCGCGCAGTTTCCTCGCGTCGACGGCCTGACGATGCATCGCCGCCTGGATTACGGCGGCCTGTTGCGCGTGCACCTGATGGACACCCGCCAGTACCGGACCAAACAGCGCTGCGACGCGTCGCTGCTCGAGCGCATGCGTCCATGCCGTCCGCAGGACGACGCTGGCGAGGAACAGATCATCGGTACCGCGCAGGCGCAGTGGCTGGCGCAGGGACTGGAAAGCGACGCCCGCTGGCACCTGCTGGCGCAGCAGGTGATGATGATGCCGTACGCGTATCCGCCAAGCCGCGCGGCGGGGCCGGTCAATACCGACTCGTGGAGCGGTTACCCACGGGCGCGCCAGCGCGTGCTCGACCTGATGCGGCAGCGCGCCCATGGCAACGTGATCGTCGCGACCGGTGACGTGCACAAGCACCATGCCGGCGTCATTCCTTCGAACCCGGCGGACCTGCTCAGCACACCCGTCGCGACCGAGTACGTCACCACGTCGATCTCGTCCGGCGGCGATGGCGAAGACATGCCGCCGACGTGGGCGAACGTGTTGTCCGACAACCCGCACACCAAGCTGCTGAACGACAAGCGCGGCTACCAGGTGTTCGAGGTCGGCCCGAGGGCGTGGCGCACCGACGTGGTGGCCGTCGACCGCGTTTCCGTCACGGGGGGCGAGAAGAGGGTCATCGCAAGGTTGGTCACCGAGCACGGCAAGCCGGGCGTCGAGCACGCATGAAATCCAGGCCTGACGGAGTGGAATGCGTGCGCAAGGCTGCGCTGGTCCTGGCGATGCTGGTACCCGTCGTCGTTCCCGTCCATGCGCTGGCGGGAGACGGGGTGGAGGAGTCGGCGGCGACGATCGCCCATGAAGTGGGAAAGCCGCTGCGCGCATGGTCCGAGGGGGAACTGGACATCCACCACATCAACACCGGTCGCGGCGAGGCGCAATTGCTGATCCTGCCCGACGGCACCAGCGTGCTGGTGGACGCCAGCGGCAAGACCGTGGAACACCCACCGTTCTCGCTGCCGAGCAAGCCCGATGCCTCGCGCCCGCCGGGCGAATGGGTGGCGCGCTATGCCATGCGCGCGCTGCCGGAAGGCGCGAGGGCCATCGACTATGCGCTGGTCTCGCATTTCCACGGCGACCACATGGGCGCCATCGCCGCCGATTCGCCGCGCACGACGCTCGGCGGCGACTACCGGCTCAGCGGCTTCACCCAGGTCGCCGAACTGGTGCCGATCGCCAGGCTGATCGACCGCGGCTGGCCCGGCTACGACTATCCGGAACCGATCGACAACCCGACGGTGAACAACTACCGCAGGTTCATCGACTGGCAGATCAGAAACCGTGGACTGGAAATGGAAAGGTTCCAGCCCGGCCGCAACGACCAGGTCAGGCTGCTGCACCGGCCGGAAGCCTATCCGCAATTCGAACTCCGGAACCTGTATGCCAATGGCGTCGTCTGGACCGGCGAGGGCAACGGAACGCGCAATCTCTTCCCGCCGCTGGAGAGCCTCGCGCGCGCGGATCATCCGACCGAGAACAAGCTCAGCCTGGCCTTCCGCATCAGCTACGGAGCGTTCGGCTACTTCTCCGGTGGCGACCTGTCGTCCATCGACGAGGAAACGGCGTCCGATCCACCTCCATGGAAGGACGTCGAGCCACCGGTGGCCCTGGCCAGCGGCCCGGTCGACGTGCTCAAGGCCAACCACCACGGCAGCTGGGACGCCAACGGCATTCCCTTCCTGGCGGCGCTGCGCCCGCGGGTCATCGTGGTCGCCTCGCGCGCCGAAGGCCATCCGGCGGCCAATACGTACCGGCGCATGACCTCCCGGGACGTCTGGCCGGGCGAGCGGGACATCTTCATCACCAACGTCTCGCCCGCGACCTTCGCGACCACGTACGGCGTCGAGAACGCCGCAAGCACGCAGGGTCATGTGGTCGTTCGCGTCGAGAAAGGCGGCGCGACGTATCGCGTGTTCGTGCTTGACGACGACAGCGAGGCAATGACGGTGAAGGCGGTATTCGGCCCCTATGCTTCGAACTGATTCCGGGGCCGTGGTTGCCGGGCACGCCTTGCCGGGATTCACCGGGGTCCGATACCCCCTGCCGGATGTCCGGCAACGCACCAACGGCGCGGATCCTTTGCTTCTCCGCCATTCGCGTTGAAGGCGCGGTGTCGTTGCGCTGCGGATACGCGCCGGAAGATCGGTTCGCACACGCGCATGCATGCCGTCCCTGTCACGCCCCAGCCGCAGGCCGCGCGTCGATCCCCAATGTCGGTGCAAGGATGCGCATCGCGGTGTCGTCGCTCGACGCGGTCATCCAGCCGGCCACGTGTTCGGTGCCGGTGTCCCAGGTCCACAGGGTGTAGCCGTCGAGGCGCAGCTGGTCGTGCGCGGTCTCCAGCAGTTCGTCGGTGCTGGTGCGCGCGAGGAAGGCGTCGTCGGTGGGTCTTCCACGCCCCAGTCGATGTCGAGGTTGTAGCGCCATCAGGGTGGAGACGAGGTGTTCCGGAGAGGGAGCTACGAGGCAAACACTCAACCTGTGCTGGACTTCCTCATCCGCCCGTCGATCTGCTCAGCCTCTTTCAAACTCTCCGATCTGACGTTGATCAGCACGCGGTTGCTGAACTTCCCGTTCTCCGGCCTGTTGCCGTGCCAACAGCTGTTCTCCGCGATGGATGAACGCAACGCCCTGGGGAGACTGCGCGAATTCCTGTGCGATGCGACTGGCCCCCGCCTCGTCACCCGCGGTTACCGCGGCGAGCATGCGGTTGAGGTACGGGTTTTCGAACGGGGTCGCTGGTGCGGCTACCAATTCTCGGTGCTCCGGCGCAGCACCTGGGCTCTGGCGCGAAAGGATTCCGGCATCGCGGGTCTCCCCGCCATACCCCGGCCCCTCGGGTGGGTGCGGCGCAACTACGAAATCCCTATCGCGTTCGTCCATGGCATGGTGGACATCGCCAGGAGTCGTCGTCACGTCGGCACGCAGCGCTGGCACGCTGGGATCGACACGCAGCAACGTCGCGCGCCGCCCGTCCTCGTTGATCATCAATTCTGTCGTACCGTCGTCATTGCGCACACGCGTCAAGTTGTCCGGATCGATACGGCGCCATTGCCCGCCGATGAAAGCTTGGCCCTGACCATTGCGGTTCCAGTGCACGAAATCGTCGCCAGAGACGTAGAAGCCGGCCTGCCGGCTGCCATTCGCTTGCGCCTGCGGATTGCCTTCCGCCATTGTTGCCCCCTGATCGAGCGAAGCGATGAACCGGCGCGAGGCCTCGGGCGTCAGGAACAGCGAACGTACCGTGTCGTACTCGAAACCGAGATCAGGATTGCGCGCATTGGGCTGGTGAGCGGCAACCGGCCCGACGAGAGGATCGGCGGCCACGTTGGCCCATGCCCTCGACAAAGGGTTGTCCGCATCGGCGCCGCGCAACGCATTGAGGACTGCAATGCCTCGCAATGTATTGTCCGCGCCGCTCTGCAGATAATCCGGATTGCCATTGGGTTGGTTGGGCAGCAGGCCGTCGATGGCTGTCTTCACAGCAGCGGACGATGTCAGCGCTCCCGCTTCGACGCGGTCCAGCAGGCCCGGCCAGCGAGCCTGGCCGGCCTGGTTCTGCAGCTTCATGAACATGCCTGCCAGTTCCGCCTGCTCGTCGCCCGTGGCGTTGCGATAAAGGTTCGTGCGTAACAGGCGTTCCAGCGCCGTGTCCCGATTGCCCACGATGTCATCAGCCGCGGTCACGCCATCAACGTGCGCGGTGTCCAGCCCATGCACGAACGTCCGCCCATCGTCGGATTCCAGGAACCGGTTGATGCCCGAGCGGTCGACGTCGACCGCGTTGGCCGCGCGCATCTCGCGCCCGGTGCGTTGCAGGGATGCCAGCACGGCCTCGTAATCGTCCTGCCCGAGTTCGAGCGCGGCCCGATCCGGTTGTGTCGCCGCCCAGCTCTGGTAGCGATCCAGCAGGTCGCCGGCCACCTCCGCATGCTGTCCCAGATCGACCTGCATCGTGCCGAACGAGTAGCCGCTGTTGGCCACCGGCTGCATTCGCCCGCCTGGCCCGACATTGCCGGCGAAGCTCAGGCGGTAGGCAACATCGCGACCTGCGATGCTGCCTTCCGAGGTCACGCCCACGGCGAAGTAGGCGGCCGCCCGCAACTCGTTTTCAGTCAGAGGATTCGGGTTTGTCATGATTCATTTCCCTATGAGTCATCCACGATGGAGCGTCCGACAGGCAGTCCTGCACCCAAGGCTCCATCTGCAATGCTTCCCACTCGCCTTGCAACGTTCGGGCGGCCTGGTAATCGGCGAAACATGCGCCATCTGCGCCCACCAGATCGCCAAGCTTGCCGTCGCAAAGCAGCAGCGGCTTGTCGATGCTTTGCCACCCGTCGCTGCATTCCGTGTCGGTTTCGGCACCCGGACGCCCGCACACTTGCGTGCGACGCGCTTCCGTAGGGGAGGTCGCATGCGCGACGACCCTGCCGTCGTACGCCTTTCCAGATGCGAGGTAGGACCAGGTTCCACAGATACGGTCGCCACGCTGTGCCAGCAGGTAACGACTGCATTCTTCTGGCGAGGACGCGCCATCGCATGATTGCCAGGCACCCGCGAACGGATCGCCAGGCGACGTCTCCCCGGACCCTTGCTGCTGCGCGAATGGTGTTGAAGGTGCCGCATCGTCCACCGCAACCGACACCCCCCCGTTACCGGTCCCGGGACCCGGCCCCGCGCACGCCGCAAGGCCCAACAACACCATCGTTCCCAGAGCACGCATCCAGAATCCCTCCTGAAGAGGGCTCTACCCTACGCGTGGATCAGTTTGTCGACAATTGATGGGGCATCGGGGGCGGGACCAGGGGTCAGACTCGGTTTTTTCCCCGCGTACCGGGCAACGCCACGAGCTCCTGTTTGGATGCCATGGATCCCGGTCGCGAGAGACGGAACAACACACGCGTGCAGCTTTCGGCGGCTTGTCTCACATCCCCGCAGGCCGCGCGTCGATCCCCAATGCCGGTGCAAGGATGCGCATCGCGGTGTCGTCGCTCGACGCGGTCATCCAGCCGGCCACGTGTTCGGTGCCGGTGTCCCAGGTCCACAGGGTGTAGCCGTCGAGGCGCAGCTGGTCGTGCGCGGTCTCCAGCAGTTCGTCGGTGCTGGTGCGCGCGAGGAAGGCGTCGTCGGTGGGGTCTTCCACGCCCCAGTCGATGTCGAGGTTGTAGCGCGCGGCCAGTTCGGTGAGGGCGTCGACCAGGGTGCCGGTCGCGGTCTCTTCGACGTGGAAGCCGGACTTCCAGTCGATCACGTCTTTCAGCAGCCACGCCGCTTCGATGTCGTCGGCATCGGCGCCGGCCAGGGCGTCCTGGAACGCGGCGAACTGCTGCAGTGCGGCGTCTTCGTCGCCGGGGTTGATGACCAGCAGCAGCTGCCAGACCAGGGCTTCGGCGCTGACCTCGTCGTCGATCTCCGTGCCGTCGGCGTCATCGGCGTAGTTGTTGTCCGGATCGAATTCGTCGGGGAGCGTCATCGCGGGCGTACCGGCGGGGTTGCTGGGGCGTCAGTGTGCCGGAAGCAGGCCCGCGTGGTCAGCGGGGTGCCGTTGGCAACGCCATGCCTCCGGTCCGCGTGTCAGGCTTGCCGTGGTTTCTCCGTTGGATGCAGAGACCCGGCCCCTGCGTGCCGCCCTGTTCCGGAGATATCCGATGCTGGACTTCCGTCCGTCGCGGTCGCTGTGGCTGTGCGCCCTGCTCATCCCCTGCGTGTCCCTGGGCCAGCCGCCTGCGGCGAAGGTCGAACCGGTGGTCGACGACTACTACGGCACGCAGGTCACCGACCCCTATCGCTGGATGGAAAGCGGCAAGGACCCGGACTGGCTGCCGTGGCTGAAGGCGCAGGGTGGACACACGCAGGCGGTGTTCGCGGCCTTGCCGGGACGCGCCGCGCTGCTGGCCGACGTGGCGGCGCGCTCGGGCGAACTGTCCTCGGTGGGCATGGCCGAGCTGGCCGGTGGCCGGGTGTTCCATGAGATCCGCGCCGCCGGCGAACAGGACACCAAGCTGATGCTGCGCGAGGCCGACGGTCGCATCCGCGTGCTGTTCGACCCCGGCACGATGCAGGGCGACGGCGACCAGGTGCTCGATCGCTGGATGGCGGCGCCCGACGGCAGGCACGTGCTGGTGGCGGTGTCCAAACGCGGCACCGAGCACTCCACGCTGCGCGTGCTGGACGTGGACAGCGGCGCGTTGCTGGACGTGGCCATTCCGCATGCGATGGGACTGAGCTGGACCGGCGACAGCCGCGGTTTCAGCTATCTCAAATTCGTGGGTGAGCCGGGTACGCCCAGCTATTTCGTCAACAACGAACCGCGATTGCACGCGCTCGGCAGCCCCGGTGACGACGTGGTGCTGGCGCGTCGCGGCGAGGCGGGGCTGCAGGCGGTGCCGGAACAGTTCCTGCTGGTGGTGTTCGAACCCAGCAGCGACACCGCGCTGGCGATCGTGCGCGATGGTCGCAGCGAAGCGGCCGTGTATCGCGCCGATGCCGATGCCACGATGCGCGGGCAGCCGCAATGGACGCTGGTGGCCGGCTTCGACGACGTGGTGGTGGACATGGGCCTGGCGGGCGATCGCCTGTACCTGACCTCGAAGAAGAACGCGTCCGGCGGACGCATCCTGCAGACCTCGGCTTCGGCGCCGGACCTGGCCAATGCGCGCGCGCTGCCCCTGCCCGGCGAACCGGTGATCGAGTCGATCCTGTCCACGGGCGGCGGCCTGCTGGTACGCACCATCGATGGCGCGTCCTCGGGCCTGTGGCGCGTGCGCGAGGACGGTGCCGCGGAACAGGTCGCGCTGCCGTTCGCCGGCAGTGTCCCGTGGGTGCACGGCACGGCCGCGTCGGGCGACGTGCTGGTGGCGATGACGGGCTGGTTCACCCCGAACACGGTGTACCGGCTGGACCTGGACGGTGGCGACGCGCACGACCTGGCCCTGGTGCCGCCGCCACCGTTCGACACCACGGGCTACGAGGCACGCCGCAGGGTGGCCATCGCACGTGATGGCGTGCAGGTGCCCTACACGCTGGTGATGAAGAAAGACGCCACGCCCGACGCCACGACGCCCGTGTTGCTGGAAGCCTACGGCTCCTACGGCTATCCCGCCTCGCCGCGCTTCAACGCGCGGATGCTCGCCTTCCTCGACCGCGGTGGCGTCTACGCGGTGGCCAACGTGCGCGGCGGCGGCGAGTTCGGCCGCGACTGGCACTACGCCGGCAAGGCCGCGACCAAGGCCAACACCTGGCGCGACGCGATCGACGTGGCGGAGACGCTGGTCGCCGATCGCATCGGATCACCCGCCACGATGACCCTGCTCGGCACCTCGGCCGGCGGCGTGATGCTGGGCGGCGCGATCAACGAGCGGCCGGACCTGTTCAGCGGCGCGATCGCGAACGTCGGCTTCATGAATCCGATCCGCTACGTGTCCGAGCAGAACTACGCCGACATCGAGGAGTGGGGCGGGCCGATCACCGATGCGCAGTCGTTCCGCACGATGTACGACCTCGATCCCTACCAGCACATCCGCGAAGGCGTGGACTATCCCGCGACGCTGGTGGTGAGCGGTCTCAACGATCCGCGCGCGGCCACGTTCCACAGCGCCAAGTACGCCGCGCGCCTGGCCGCCGCGACCGCCAGCGCCGAGCCGGTGCTGCTGCGCATCGATTTCGAGGCCGGCCACGGCATGGGCTCCAGCCGCAGACAGCTCGACGAGGTGTGGACCGACATCTATGCGTTCGCGCTGTGGCAGGGCGGGATGCGCGAGTTCCAGCCCGGCGCGGCCACGACGGTGCCGTAGCCGCACGCTTGGTCTGTGCAGCGGTGCCCGATGGGGCACCGCCGTGCTGCGTGCACCGGGCCGGCGGATCACGCCGGCCCGTGCGCCTGGAGCAGTTCCACCTGCCGGCCCTCCAGCCGGGGCACGATCCGCTCGACCACCAGCGCCGCGTAATGCGGCGAGTTGCGGTGCGCGTCGAGCGCGGCGGCGTCGCGGTAGCGTTCCAGCAACAGCAGGGTGGCCGGCGCATCCGGCGCCTGGAACACCTCGTAGCCCAGGCAGCCGGGTTCCTGCAGCGAGGCGGTGCGCATCGCGGCGACGTGTTCGAGCACGTCGCCGAGGGCGTCGCCGGCCACCTGCCAGCGCGCGACCACCACGATCTCCTGCGCGGCCCCGGCCATCACGCGCGCCCCTGCAGGGCGTCGGCGATGGCCTGGCCGACCAGGGTGCCGGAGGCGGGGTTCTGGCCGGTGACCAGGCGTCCGTCCACGGCCACCGTCGGCTGCCACGGGTCGACCGACCGGTACAGCGCGCCTTCCGCCCGCAGCGCGGTTTCCAGGTCGAACGGCACGTCGGCGCGGGCGTAGCCGTCCTCCTCGGCGGTCGAGAATCCGGCCACCTCGCGGCCCTGCACCAGCGGGCTGCCATCTTCCAGGGTCACCCCGAGGAACGCGGCCGGGCCGTGGCATACCGCGGCCACCACCTTGCCGCCGTCCCAGGCGCGGCGCACGGCCGCCTGCACCTCGGGGTTGCCGGTGATGTCGACCATCGGCCCCAGCCCGCCGGGGAAGAACACCGCGTCGTAGTCCAGCACGTCCACCTCCGCCAACGGGCGGCTGCGGGACAGGCGGCGGTAGGCGTCGCTGGCGAGGAACGCCGCCTGCACCGGATCGCTGCCGTCGAAGCCGTCTTCGGGCAGCTTGCCGCCGCGGGGCGATGCGAATTCCACTGCGATCCCGGCCCGGTCGAGCACCTCGAACGGATGCGCGATCTCGGGGAAGAAGAACCCGGTCGGGCGATTGTTGGGGCCGATCTCGGCCGCGTTTGTCACAACGAACAAGACATGCTGGACGCTCATGGCGCACACTCCCTTGGTTCGATAAGCCCGGCGATTCCGGGCGAAACAAACATTAGGGCCACGTTCTTGTGCCCGGTAGGTGCGCGGAAACTGACGTATTGTCATATTTCCTATGACAATTTCGCCGGATGAGCGACCATCCCTCCCCGATCCTGGACGAGCTGCGCGGCATGGCGGTGTTCGCCACGGTCGTGCGCTGCGGCAGCTTCGCTTCCGCGGCGCGCGCGCTGGGGCTGACCCGCGCGGTGGTCAGCCACCATGTCCGGGTGCTGGAGACCAAGCTGGGGGTGCCGCTGGCGCAGCGGAGCACGCGCAGCTTCAGCCTGACCCCGGCCGGCGAGGCGTTCCGCGTGCATTGCGAGCGCCTGCTGGACGAAGCGCACGACGGCATCCGCGGCATGGAGCTGCTGCGCGCCGAACCGCGCGGCGAAGTGCGCATTACCTGCTCGCACCACTTCGGCAACAAGCGCATCCTGCCGGCACTGCTGGACTTCCGGCGGCGCTACCCGGCGATCCGCCTGCACGTGGCGATGAACGACAACAATGTCGACCTGGTGCAGCGTGGCATCGAACTGGCCGTGCGCGCCGGGCCGCTGGCCGATTCCGATCTGGTCGCGCGCCTGCTGGTGCGCGAGCCCACGCTACTGTGCGCCGCGCCCGCCTACCTGCGGCGCTACCGCGCGCCGGCCACGTTCGCTGAACTGGAACAGCATCGCTGGGTGGTGTATCCGCCCAGCCAGCGCGTGCTGTCGGCGCGCGTGGGCGGCCGGCCGATGGAGATGGCGGTGCAGGGCGACATCGTCACCGACAGCGCGGCCTCACGGCTGGCCTTCGTACTCGCGGGCGAAGGCATCGCGCGCCTGCCCGCGTACGACGCCGCGGCGCCGCTGGCCGCGGGCGACCTGGTCCACCTGCTGCCGGACGTGGAAACGGCGCCGCTGGAGATCTTCGTGGTGCATGGTCGGCGCATCGGCCCCAGCGCGCGCCTGCTGCGCGACTTCCTGCTGCAGGCCGCGCCCGGCGACGCAGGCTGAGGCGGCACGCCGGCGCCGGTGCGCCTCAGTCGTCGACGGGCAGCGGCGCGTCCGGATGCACCAGCTGCGCCTCGCGCAGTTCGCGCCAGAAGTCGGCGGGCACGTCTTCATTGAGCGCGGCGCGATCCTCGGCGATGCGGTCGGGCCGGCTTGCGCCGGGAATCACCGCGGCCACCGCCGGGTTGGCGAGCGCGAACCGCAAGCCCGCTGCCTTCATGCTCACGCCGTACCGGTCGGCGATCGCCTTGATGCGCGCCACCTTGTCGAGGATGCGCTGCGGCGCAGGCGCGTACTCGAAGGTCTTGCCGCCCACCAGCACGCCGGAGCTGTAGGGGCCGCCGACCACGACGCCCAGGCCGCGTTCAGCCACCTTGGGCATCACCCGCTGCAGGGCGCGTGCGTGGTCGAGCAGGGTGTAGCGGCCGGCCAGCAGGAAGCCGTCGGGGCGCGGTTCGTCCAGGTCCAGCAGCAGTTCGATCGCCTCCACGCGGTTCACGCCCAGGCCCCAGGCCTTGATCACGCCTTCGTCGCGTAGCTTGTCCAGGGCGCGGAACGCGCCGGTGCGCGCGCGTTCGAACTGGGCCAGCCATTCGTCGCCGTAGAAGTCCTGGGCAACGTCGTGCACCCAGGCGATGTCGATGCGGTCGGTGCGCAGGCGCTGCATGCTGTCGTCGAGCGAGCGCAGGGTGGCGTCGTGCGAGTAGTCGTCGACCACGCGGTTGGGCCGGCCGTGTTCGAACAGGCCGCCTTTCTCGCCGTTGTCGCGCGCGCCGTCCTCCTTCTCGTCCAGCACCAGGCGGCCGACCTTGGTGCTGAGCACGTATTCGTCGCGCGGGTGCGCGGACAGGATCTTGCCAAGGCGCAGCTCGGCCAGGCCGGCGCCGTAGAACGGCGCGGTGTCGAAGTAGCGGATGCCGTCGTTCCACGCAGCTTCCACCGTGGCATTGGCTTCGTCATCGGGGATGTCGCGGAACATGTTGCCCAGCGGCGCGGTACCGAAACCGATGCGCTCGGGCAGGAGGGTCTTGAGGGACATGGGGGCGTCTCCTGTGTGGGGCGGGTGCCCCGCACGTGCGACGGGGCCAGGCGCCCATCTTGTCGAAAGCCACCTTCAGGCGATGTCGTCGCGGTGTGGCGCGGCGGTTGCGCGGCGGCCGGGCGGACAGGGTGCGAAGTCAGCGCGCGGCAGGCTGGCGTGGTCACCACACCAGGTCGTCGGGCACCTTGAACTGCGCGTAGTAGGCGTCGTCTTCCGAGGTAGCGGCGTCGGGCTCGGCATCGTTTGCCTGGCCGTGGTCGAGCACGATGCGGCTGGCATCGCGTTCGCGCACCTTTTCCGCGGCGCCGCGCGGCAGCAGTTCGAAACGATCGTCGATGCGTGCGATCACGATGGCGCCGGCGGACAGCTGCTTGCGCTGGGCGTCGTCCACCAGCAGGGTGCGGATGGCGCCGTCCGCGGTGAAGCGGTACTCCTGTCCGCCGCTGCGCGGCAGCTTCTTGTCCGCGATGATCTGCCGGGCCTGCCTGGCGAGTTCGGCCGTGCGTGCCTTGGCCTTCTGTTCGGCGGCGAGTGCGCGGTCGCGCTCGACCTTCTCGGTGCGCACGCGCTCGGCTTCACGCTGGATCTCGCTGGCCTTGGCCGGTCCCTTGCCGTGCCGCGCCTTGACCTGCGCGCGCGCCACTTCGGCCACCTTGCCTTTCTTGACCAGGCCCGCCTTGAGCAGTTGTTCCTGGAGCGGATTCGGCTTCGCCATGGTGTGGAATGCGTGATGGGTGCGGCGACATCATACGTGCCGGCCAGAGCGACACGCTCCGCCCGACATGCTCGAAAGCCGTCATCCCGGCGCTGGCGGGGACCCTCGGACGCTGTTGTCGAGAGGGCGCCACGCCGTCCGCGCCAACGTCCATGGGCCCCCGCCTTCGGGGGGGCGGCCATCCGCGTTTCAACGCGAAGGATTGGCAGCGAGCAGCCATGGCGGAGGCAGGCAAGGGCTGGCGCGGGCGCATGGTGATGCTGGTGGGTGCAGCGGTGTCGCTTGTGCCGGGCTGGCTGGCGTGGCGCTGCATGGCGGGCATCGCCGCACTGGCCTGGGCGATCTGGTTGGCCGCCGTCGCCGCGTTGTTCGCGCAGTTCGCGCCCATCGCCTGGATCCGCGCGGCGCTGGGCCGGGACATCCTGACGCACGATATGTCCCTGCGCTGATCGATGGTTGTACGTGATCGTCGGCATGCAGCCGCGAGGCATCGATGCAAGCGCACAACGCGATGAATGCGGCGCCCGCTGCCGTGCGCACGCATGCGCGTCCCCGCGACATGAATCCCGTTGTGCAACGCGTTCAGTCTTGCCCGAACGTCGCGGGAGCAGCCGATGGAAGCGATTTCCGTGCCGCATTCGTAATCGACGCGTGATACGCGCGCAGCTTTGCGATGACATCCGCGAAATATCGGATGTGGTGTCGTGTACCCCAAGCCAGCCAACGGTGGCGGCTGCAGGTTCCACCCTCTTTCATCCCCCGAAAAGACGAGACCAAGCCATGAAGATCATCCACACCCTTGCCCTGACCACACTGTCCACCGCGCTGGCCGCCGGCACCGCGTTGGCGCAGGACCCGCAGCCGACCGCGCCGCCCACCGGCGTGCCGCAGGCCGAGATGCAGTCGCATGACCGCCACGACAAGGCCGACAAGCCGAGCTTCGACCAGCTCGATACCCGCGGTGCAGGCAGCATCTCGCGCGCCGACCTGGCCGCGCATCCCAAGCTGCTGGAAAAATTCGACGAGATCGACACCGCCGGCGACGGCAGCATCTCGCGCGCCGAGTACGAGGCATGGAAGTCGCGGAAGGAAGCGACGCGCGGCGACGGCTACTGATCGCGCCATCCAACCGCCTGCTTCAACGGAGCGCCCCGCATGGGGCGCTTCGCTTTTGCGGCCACGCTTGTCGGGATGCGCTGCCGCCGCGGTGGCGCGCAGGCAGGCCCGATGGCCCGCGGAACCGCAGCGTCAAAGTTCGCTGGCGAAGCGGTCGGCGACGTCCTGTCCCTGCTGCGCGGCAAGCAGCTGCAGGAATGCATCCAGCGTGTCGTCGGGCGCGGCGTGGGCCTGCACCAGCAATGCGTCCACCGCGCCGCGCCCGATGCGGTCCTGCAGCGCGAACAGCGCGGTGGGGCCGCGGTGGTAAAGCAGGTCCTGCCGGGTGGCCGTCAGCCCGTCGATGTCGCGCAGCGAGCCTTCGATGGCGGCCGAGCGCTGTGCCATCGTGGCCCGCCGCGTCTCCAGCCAGGCGTCGCCCCATGCGTCGCCGCCGTGGCGCACGGCAAGGTATTCGCTGATCGACTCGGACAGGAACTCGTGCGGCGTGCCCGGCCTGCCGCGCGACCACCAGAAGTGCGCGACCTCGTGGTGCAGCGTGTCCAGCTGCACCCGTTCGTCGGACTGGTCGAGCACGATGAAGTCGCCGCCGGTGGAATAGGCCTGTCGCGGATACTTCAGGCCGATGTCGCGGTTGGCATACACGATGGTCAGCGCGGTGCTGGCGGTCTCCGGTTCGCCGAACAGCGCGCGATAGGCCGCGAAGGCGGCGGCGGTGCCATCGAGGATGGCGTCGGCGCGCGGTTCGGGGTCGATGCTCAGCACCACGCCGGACAATCCCTCGCCCAGCGCGCGACGCGTCTCGACCCAGCCATCGGATGCGATGAAGGTGACGCGTCCGCTGACCGGTCCGTTGGGGCGCAGCCGCCAGCGGCCTTCCCCTGCGGGTTCCACGCGGCCCGGCGCGGCCACCTGGTAACCCGCGGGCAAGGTGAGCGTGACGTCGGAGTGCACGCGCGTGCCCTTCAGCCACACCGGGTACCACAGCGCTTCCATCGTCATCTCGCTCCACCCGGGCGTCACCACGCCACGGCCGATCTCGATGCTGTCGGTGGTGACCTGGCCGGCGTAGTCGAAGGCGATGGACATGCGCTCGCCTGCCAACAGCGGCTGCACCAGGGTCACGGTGATGCGTTGCGTCTGGGGCAGCGCATAGCTGTCGATGCTGATGCCGTTCTCGAATGTCACCGCGGCATTGCGGTCGGGCTGCAGCGTGTCGATCGCCAGTCCGCCGTTGAGCAGCAGTTCGAAGCCATCCAGCGCTTCGTCGGTGTGGATCTCCAGCGTACCGCTGGCCGACAACGCGCCGTCATTTGGATCGAAGTGCACGTCCATCCGGTACGTGCTGCCGCTGCCGGGTGCGGGTTGCGCCGCCAGCGCGGGCGCGCAGCACAGCAGCAGCGTGGCAAGGAGGACGAGTCGGTGAACGATGGTCATGCGTGCGGGTCGGCGTGGCGCGTGCGTGTGGAGGAATGCGCGAGCGTAAACGCCTGTCCGCGTGCGCTCAAACCCGCGAGGCCTTTTGCATCGGTACACGCGGGCTGAATGCACGCGCTGCATGTCCGCGGCTTTGCGACATGGCATCAGCGATACGGACGCGGCCCGCGCCACAGCAATTCGCCGAGGCGATAGACCTGATTCATGTCGAGCACGTCGCGCGCATCACCGATGGCGTCCAGTTCCGGGTCATCGGGTTCGACCATGCGGCACGGACCGGAGCCGCGTCGCAGCGCGGTTTCCAGCGGGCACACCATGATCCGTCGCGTGCCCGGCAACGGCAGCGAGAGTTCGGTCATGCCGGCATCGCGCCATGCGCGCAGGCGCGGCTCGGCACGCAGGTCGTAGATCACCTGGTAGCCATCGACCTCGAGGCTGGCTTCGTTGCCCGACGTCTGGTGCCGGCGGCCCGCGCCCGGCGCGGCACTGGCTGCCGGCCCGGCGTTGACCGGGGCCAGGTCTTCCAGGCGCATGCCGGGCGGCTGGCCGCGCAATGCGCTGGGGCGCCGGGTGGGCGGCGGTGGCGGTGCCGGCGGCTGTGGCGTGGCGGCCGGGCGTGGCACGGGTTGCGGCGGGCGTGGTGGCACCGGCGTTTGCGCCGTCGATTCGACCACCAGCGGCACGGTAGCCTCCGCGTCCGGGACCGGCGTGGTCTGCAACCGCGAAGCCGGAGGCGGCGGCGTGGCGGCGGCGTCGTCCGCCGGCGGTCGGTCCGTCGGCCGCGGCGAGGGAACGGGCGGCGACTCGCCGATGTACTGCACTTCGATGCGGCTGCCGCCCACCGCTTCGCTGCCGCTGCTCACCACCACCGGCGGCGTCAGCATCACGATCAACACCAACAATGCGTGCAGCAGCAGGCTCGCCAGCGCCGCGATGCGCGGTTGCAGGCGTTCGATGCGGTGGGCGGGCCCGGCGTGCGGCCGGGGCGGCGCGTGGCTCATGCCGCCGCGGGCGCGGCGGGAGTGCGGGACTTCATCGGCGATCGGGGCGGACGACGTGGGTGCGGCATCGTAACGCGCCCGGGTTCAGGCCCGTCCCTTCCCGGCGGCATGCGTGGTGCCGATGCATGCGTGTGTTCATGCGGAGGCGCGCAGGCGCATCATCGCTGCGCGGGCATCGGCGACCGGCGGACGACCGAACAGTCGGCTGTACTCGCGCGTGAACTGCGGCACGCTTTCGTAGCCCACGGTGTAGGCCGCGGTGCTGGCGCTGGCACCCTGCGACTGCATCAGGCGCCGCGCTTCCACCAGCCGCAGGTGCTTCTGGAACTGCAGTGGCGACAGCGAGGTGACGGCCTTGAAATGCTGGTGGAACGACGACGCGCTCATGCCCGCGATGTTGGCCAGCCGTTCCACTGCGATGGGTTCGGCGTAGTCGCGGCGCAGCACCTGCACGGCGCGGGCCACCCGCTGCACGTGGCCGTCGGGCCAGCCGAGCTTGCGGATGGCATCGCCGTGGCGCCCGGCCAGCAGCCAGTAGTGCATCTCGCGCACGCGCTGTGCCTGCAGTACCGGCAGCGCGTGCGGCTGGTCGAGCAGCTGCATCAGCCGCAGGGCGGCATCGCGGGTTTCGAGATCGGTGGGTTCGGCGCGGATGGGGGCTAGGTCGGCGCTGTCGGGCAGCGCCATCTCCGCGACCAGGCTGGCGACGATGCCGGGGTCGATCTCCAGCACCAGCGAGTAGTACGGCGTGGCCGCACTGGCGTGGGTGATCTGGCTCACGGTGGGCAGGTCGGCGGTGACCAGCAGCGAGTCGCCCGCGGCGAACTCGACGGTGCGGGTGCCGGCGGTGACCCGCTTGGCCCCCTGCTGCACCAGGCAGGCCATGGGACGGTGCACGTCGTGCATCAGCTCGCTGGGCGCGGTGGCGCGGACCGCCATGAGTCCCGGGATCGGCGTAGGCGCGAGGCCGTCGGGGCCGGCATGGGTATCGGCGAAGCGGCGGACAGCATCGAGCAAGGCGTTCATGCCGTAATTCTAGCGAATCCCGGAATCGTGTCTTGTGAATTGGAGGATCAGGCAAGGCTTGGCGAGGTTCCGGCAACCCGTTTCCGGCCGGGCTGGCGATGCTGTCCCTACCTTCCCCACACCCACAGGAGACGCGCATGTCCACCCTCACCCTGATTACCGGCGGCAGCCGCGGCCTCGGCCGCAACACCGCCCTCCATGTCGCGCGGGCCGGCGGCGACGTGCTGCTGACCTATCGCGGCAATGCCGAACAGGCCCACGCCGTCGTCGCCGAGATCGCGGCGCTGGGCCGGACGGCGGTGGCGCTGCAGCTCGATACCGGCGCGGTGTCCGGTTTCGCCGACTTCAGCGAGCGGCTGCGCACCGCGCTGCGCGACACCTGGCGACGCGAGCGTTTCGACCACCTGGTCAACAACGCCGGGCATGGCGATACCGCATCCATCGCCGACACCACCGAGGCGCAGTTCGACCGGCTGGTGGACGTGCACTTCAAGGGCGTGTTCTTCCTGACGCAGGCGTTGTTGCCGCTGATCGAAGACGGTGGCCGCATCGTCAACGTGTCCACCGGCCTCACCCGGTTCGCCTATCCGGGGTACGCGGCGTATGCGGCGGCGAAGGGCGCCGTCGAAGTGCTGACGCGCTACCTGGCCAAGGAACTCGGCGCGCGCGGCATCGCGGTGAACACGGTGGCGCCGGGCGCGATCGAAACCGATTTCGGCGGCGGCGTGGTGCGCGACAACCCGGAGATCAACCGCCAGCTCGCCGGCATCACCGCGCTCGGTCGCGTGGGCGTGGCCGACGACATCGGCGCGATGGTCGCCAGCCTGCTGGGCGACGCCAACCGCTGGGTCACGGCGCAGCGCATCGAAGTGTCGGGCGGACAGGCGATCTGACGACGCAGTACGCAATCACTGCCTCACATGAAAAAGAGCCGGGCATCTGCCCGGTCTTCCACCTTGCCGCATGCAACAACTTGCCGCATGCAACAAGAAGCCGTCACCCCAGCAGCAGGCGGTTCACGCGCTGGATGAAGGCGGCGGGATCGGGCAGCGGTGCGCCTGCGGCGATCTCGGCCTGCTCCAGCAGCAAGGTGGCGAGGTCGCCGGCCTTGGCATCGTCGCTTTCACCTTCGATCCGCTGCAACAGGGCGTGCTGGGGATTGATCTCCAGGGTCGGCTTGCTGTCGGGGATGTCCTGCCCGGCCTCGCGCAGCAGGCGTGCGAGGTGCGGTGCCATGTCGTAGTCGGCCAGCGCCAGGCACGAAGGCGAGTCGGTCAGGCGCGCGGACACGCGCACGTCCGCCACGCGCTCGCCCAGCAGCGACTTGATCCGTTCGACCAGCGGCGCCGCGGCCTGCGCGGCTTCGTCCTGCTTCGCCTTGTCGGCGGCATCGAGCGGCAGTTCGCCCTTGGCGACGTTCTTCAGCGGCTTGCCGGCGTACTCGTGCAGGTGGCCGAGCATCCATTCGTCGATGCGGTCGAACATCAGCAGGACCTCGATGTCCTTCGCGCGGAAGGCCTCGAGCTGCGGGCTGCCGGCGGCGGCCTTGTAGCCATCGGCGGTGATGTACCAGATCGGGTCCTGCCCCGGCGGCATGCGGCCAACGTAGTCGTCCAGCGAGACGGCCTGCGTCGCGCCTTCGCCCTTCGTCGAGGCGAAGCGCAGCAGCTTCGCGATGCGCTCGCGGTTGCCGTGGTCCTCGACGATGCCCTCCTTCAGCGTGTTGCCGAAGGCCTTGAGGAAGGCGGCGAACGCCTCCGGCTCGTCGCGCGACAGCTTCTCGATCAGGTCCAGCACGCGCTTCACGCAGGCGCCGCGGATGCGTTCGAGCTGGCGGTTCTGCTGCAGGATCTCGCGGCTGACGTTGAGCGGCAGGTCGTCGGCGTCCACCACGCCACGCACGAAGCGCAGGTAGTTGGGCAGCAGTTCCTCCGCCGCGTCCATGACGAAGACGCGCTTGATGTACAGCTTGAGACCCTTGCGCTCGTCGCGCCCGCCCAGCATCAGGTCGAACGGCGGTTGCGCCGGCAGGTACAGCAGGGTGGTGAAACTCTGGCTGCCCTCGACGCGGTTGTGGGTCCACGCGGCGGGATCGTTGAAGTCGTGGCCGAGGGACTTGTAGAAGGCCTTGTAGTCGTCGTCGGGGATGTCGGACTTGGATTTGGTCCACAACGCAGACGCGTCGTTCGCGGTTTCCCATTCCGGCGCGGCCTCGGCCCTGGCGTCCTCGCCTTCGGCGGCCGGCGGCGCCTCCTTCGGCATGCGGATCGGGAAGGCGACGTGGTCGGAATACTTGCGCACCAGCGAACGCAGCTTCCAGCCATCGAGGAAATCGTCCTCGCCGTCCTTGAGGTGCAGCACGATGGTGGTTCCGCGTTCGGGCAGCGTGGCGGCATCGAGCGTGTACTCGCCGCGGCCGTCGCTTTCCCAACGCACGCCGTCTTCGGGCGCGGCGTCGGCGCGGCGGGTGAGTACGGTGACGCGGTCGGCGACCACGAAGGCCGAGTAGAAGCCGACGCCGAACTGGCCGATCAGGCGTGCGTCGGCCTTCTTCTCTTCGCCCAACGCTTCCAGGAAACGGCGCGTGCCCGAGCTGGCGATGCTGCCGATGTTGGCGACCACCTCGTCGCGCGACATGCCGATGCCGTTGTCGCGGAGGGTGACGGTGCGCGCGGCCTTGTCCCAGCTCACGTCGATGTGCAGTTCACCGTCGCCGGCGGTCAGGGCGGGATTGGCGATGGCCTCGAAGCGCAGCTTGTCGCAGGCATCGGAGGCGTTGGAGATCAACTCGCGCAGGAAGATTTCCTTGTGCGAGTACAGCGAGTGCGTCACCAGGTGCAGGACCTGGGCGACTTCGGCTTCGAACTTGCGGGTTTCGGTGGTGGTGGTCATGGCGCTCCCTGGCGTGCCTTGGCTGGGCAGGGATATGCGCGCAGCGCAGCCGATTTCAAGCGCGGCCGGTCGAAGCCCATCCGCGGCGAGGCGTGCCCTGCCGCGAGGCCGTACGGCAAGCGGCCGGGCGCGGCGTACGGCGTCCCGACTAAAAAAGCCCCGGCAGGACCGGGGCTTTCGCAGTGCGTCGCCGACCCTCCCCGCGGACAGGGAGGGCCCGGGACCGGCGACTTACTTGACGGCCTTCAGCGCCGCCTTGCGGTTGCGCATGATGTCGTGGCACTGCACCACGCGTGGCATGTACTTCTCGGCGGCGGCGCGGGCCGGGGCCGGGGTGCCGCTGTCGTTGATGGTGTCGCGGAAGGCTTCCAGCAGGCGGTCTTCCGACTCCTCCAGCTCGGCCACGTAGGCATAGTTGGTGTCGCCCAGCGCGGCGCGGGTCTTGCCGTACAGCTGGTGCATGCTGCCGACCATGGTGCCCTTCTCGGCCGGCTCGCCGCCGGCGGCGGCCACGTCGACGCTGAGGCCGTTGACGATCTCGCGCTTGTGGCCGGCCATCTGGTTGAACAGCGAAGCCAGCTCGGGATCCTTCACCTTCTCGGCGGCCTCGCCGTAGAACTCGCTGCCATCGCGCGCGATTTCGATGAGGTCGTTGAGGCTGTGCTGGATCTTCTTTTCCATGTTCATGGCGTGACTCCTTGGGGGAAAGTGCAGCTACTTTCCGCGATCGCCCATGAAGCCCGCGTGCAGCATCGCGCATTCACGGAATGCGCGGACCGATGCGTTGAACTTTGTGCAGCGCGCGCGAAGAAGGCGCGCCGCGAACTGCGTCGATCACCAGATCATCCGCAACATGGCGGCATCGATCGCAGTGCCCGGCAACACGTACGCGGGCGCCAGGTGCACCACGAGGAAGAAGGGCACGCCCCACAGCGTCTGGCGATGTACCCGGCGCAAGGTCAGCAGGTCGTACGCCACCAGGATGGCGCCCAGCGCGAGCAGCCCGGCCATCGTCAACGGCACCGCGGGCAGTCCGGCGAACACCGGCAGGCTGAACACGCGCACGAGTGCCGGCGACATGATGGCGAACATGGCCAGCAGCATCAGCCGCTTGTGCGCATCGGCCTGCGTGCGCATGGCGATCGCGCGGGACAACAGCGTGGCGTAGGCCACCAGCGCACCGAAGTTGCCCCACAGCACCATGCTGACCATGCCCCGTCGTGCGTCGACGTCGATGCCGCCCAGCCGCCACTGCGTGGGCATCTGCGCCATCGTGTGCAGCGACGTGACGATGACGGCGACGGCGAGCACCACGCCAAATGTCCCCAGGCGGCGATGCAACGCGGTGCGCCCGCCGGCCACCAGCAGCGCCTGCACCGCGAACAGCACGAACCAGGCCGTGACCACGATGCCGTGCACCTGCTGGTGCAGCGGCAGCGGCTGGGAAGGCCGGAACAGCGTGCCCCAGAAACCCAGCACCACCGAGGCCAGCAACAGCAGCCCCATCGCCGGGAAGAACAGGCCGCGTCGCCGCGTGCGCGGCATGGCGTGGGACGTGGCGACGGAGGACATGGGCATTGGCCTTCTGGCGGCGGACATCAGGGGGTTCCAACGCGACTCGTGGTCGCGAACGGACGGTGGCAGGCCAGTGCTATCGTGCGGCCATGCCCAGGACAATCGAAAAAATTGCCTTCAAGGCGACATTGCAGCGGCCCGCCGAGCCGAAGGACGCCACATGGACCTTCCTGGTGCTGCCATCAGGCGCCAGCGCGAAGCTGCCGGCACGCGGCATGGTGACGGTGGAGGGCACGCTGGCCGGGCAGTCGTTCCAGGCCACGCTGGAACCCGATGGCGAAGGCAGCCACTGGCTGAAGGTGGACAAGGCGCTGCATGAATCCGCCGGTGTCGACGCGGGCGATACGGTCGCACTCGAGGTTGCACCGGTGCGGGAAGAACCCGAGCCGAAAGTGCCGCCCGACGTACGCAAGGCGCTGGCCGATCATCCTGCCGCGATGGCGACCTGGCAGGACATCACCGCGATTGCGCGGCGCGACTGGATCCACTGGATCACGTCGGGCAAGAAGGCCGAGACACGCGTCAAGCGCATCGCCACGGCGTGCGACATGCTGGGCTCGGGCAAACGTCGCGCGTGTTGCTTCGACCGTTCCGGCAAGTACAGCCGCGGCAACATGGGCGCGCCGAGGGCAGCGGACCGCAAAGCCTGATCGGTGGGTGGGCGCAGGAAGGGGAGACGACGATGGCCGTCTCCCCCGGGAACGCGCAGGCCAGACGAGTCGCCCGCGCGCAAACCTGGCGATACGCAAGGTGCGCATGCCGGTGCGGGCATGCGCACCGGCACCGCTTACGGCATCAGCACCGTGTCGATCACGTGGATCACGCCGTTGCTCTGGCGCAGGTCGGCGGTGGTGACGGTGGAGGTGCCGCCCTGGGCGTCGGTCAGCGTGACGGTGCCGCCGTCGGCGCGCGCGGTGAGCGTGCCGCCCTGCACCGTGGTCAGCGTGGCGCTGCCGCCACCGGCTTCGATCTGCTGCACCAGCGTGGCGGCATCCACGTTGCCCGGCACCACGTGGTAGGTCAGGACGCCGGTCAGGTCGTCGCGGCGCTCGGGCGTGAGCAATCCGTCCACGGTGCCGGCCGGCAGCTTGTCGAACGCGGCGTTGGTCGGCGCGAACACGGTGAACGGACCGGTGCCCTTCAGCGTGTCGACCAGCCCCGCCGCCTGCACCGCAGCGACGAGCGTGGTGTGGTCGGGCGACGCGATGGCGCCATCGACCACGTCGCCGGTCGCGGCGGACGCATCGCCATAGGCCATGCCGGCATCGGCGACGGGCGCGCTTTCGGCCACTTCGGTGCCGACGGCATCGGCGTCTGCGGTGGTGTCGGCCGGCGTGTCGGCGGCGCAGGCGGTCAGGGTGAAGGCTGCAAGCAGTGCGGCGGTAAGCATCGAGGTCTTCATCGGTTCGGTCTCCTGGGCGATGTTCCCGGCCGGATGGCGCGGGAGGTCCGGCGTGATGACCGGATGTGATCGCCAATACGCGGCAGACGCGCGGGTAGATGCATCACGCGGCGCTAACAAATGAGGCGCCACGCGGCGACAGGGGAAAGTGCGCGGCGCAACGCCCGCATTCCGACTGGCGTCGGATCGCGCCATGACCCAAGCGCTCAGCGCAGGTCGCCAGGGCCATGGACGAGTTCCCGCGCCGACGCCAGCGACGCCAGCAGGTCACATGCATCGAAGCCTCGCCCAAGGTGCGCGTGCCGGCGGTCTTCTGGTTTCCCCGCAAGAGGCGCGAGCGGCACTCGATTGAACGCTGGCGTGTCGAAAGGCTGGCTTAGCGGGCGCGCTTGCGCGTCGGCGGATCCGCCGCGCGCGACGGTGCACCTGGATCGGCATCGATCCGGGTGAGCGTTCGTGTGGTGCCGAGAACCTCGACTTTTCCGCCGGACTTGCGGAAGGCATCCATGTCGTCGGCGATGCGTTCGCGGGTGAGCGTTGGCGACTGTTTCGGCTTGCGCGAAACGGACGTGCGGCCGGTTTTGGCGCTTTCGCCCGCGGGCGGAGCGGAGATGGCGCCGGGGCGCTTGGGACGCGGCATGTCGCTTTCTCCTCAGTACATCTGCAGCGGGATGCCGCGGCGGTTGCGGTCGCTGTAGTCGGCGCGCACGTCGTTGCAGTACGGGCCGGCCATGACGAAACGCCTGCAGACGTCAGGGCGGGTGTCGTAGATCCCGCAACGCATGTGCGCGGCATCGATGGCCACGCACCAGCCCTCGGCATCGCGCGCCATCACGTCGAGACCGGCAGCGGTGGTGTCGGTAAGGTGTGTCGGAATGCGGTCTTCCGGCTGCAGTACCACCGTCAGTCGGCAGCAGACGGCGTCGCAGCGCTCGCAGAGGGCGGATGCAGTGCTACAGGCCATCAGGCGAGCTGTCGCGGGCGTCGGCGCCAGGCATGCGGCACTCCCGTGGGGGCTTCGACCGTGCAGGGAGGAAGCGGGGGAAGAAGCGCAGCGAGCGACACGAAGCGCAGTCGGACGGCACGCGAAGGCTGGCAACGCGCCAGTGAAAGGACTCGCGGCGTCCATCCTACGCCCATTGGTGGCGACGCGCCTGTGCAAGACCCGTGCCGTCACGGCAACGATTCAGGCGCATACTCGGTGCTCCGATGGAGCCATCACATGCCGAAGCACCAGATCGCGTTCTTCACCTTCACCTTGGGCCGGCGCGAGAGCATCGGGCCCATCCCGCTGCGCGCGATGTGGGCGCGCGCAAGTGGCATCGCCGACGCCGGCGTCGAGCGCAAGGTCGTGCGCGGCGACGAGGAGCGGCCGCTCTACACGCTGTATGCGCCGCAGCACCTTCCGGACCTGCCCGGCGTGGAGCAGCGCCTGCGCGTGCTGCTCGAGGCGGCGCACCTCAAGGCGTCGCTTCGTGCCGTGTACATGTAGCGCGTCGCCGGCGCCTGGTCCTGGCGCAGGTCGCGCACCGACCGCGACAGGGATGCCGTGAATGCGTTAGCGTCGGCGCACCATCCAGAGGGCCTCCTTCCATGCGCAGCGCCATCCACCACACTTTCGGCGAGCCTGCCGATGTCCTGGTCGTTGAACAGGCGCCGGTGCCGCAGCCCGGGCCCGGTGACGTGCGCATCCGCACCACGCTCGCGTCGATCCACAACCACGACCTGTGGACGATCCGCGGCCAGTACGGCTACAAGCCGGCGCTGCCGGCGATCGCGGGCAGCGAGGCCCTGGGCGTGGTGGACGCACTGGGCGAGGGGGTCGAAGGCATCGCCATCGGCCAGCGCGTCAACGCCGCCTCCGGGCGTGGCACCTGGGCCGAGTATTTCACCGCATCGGCAAGGATGGTCATCCCGATGCCCGATGCGATCGACGACCAGACCGCCGCACAGCTCATCGCCATGCCGCTGAGTGCGCTGATGCTGCTGGAGTTCCTGCAGGTCGAGCGCGGGCAGTGGATCGTGCAGAACGCGGCCAACGGTGCGGTCGGCAAGACGCTGGCGATGCTGGCGGCGGCGCGCGACATCCCGGTGCTCGGCCTGGTGCGTCGCGATGCCGCCGTCGATGAGATGACGGCATTGGGCGTCGACCACGTGGTGTCGACTGGCGCCGAAGACTGGAAGCGCAAGGCGCGGGCGATCCTCGGCGAAGCGGGTGCGCGCGCCGCCGTGGATTCGGTCGGCGGGCAGGCGAGCGCCGACCTGCTGTCGCTGCTCGGCAACGACGGCACCCTGGTGTCGTTCGGCGCGATGGGCGGCGAAGCGATGCTCGTCCCGCCGGGCGAGATGATCTTCAAGCACGCCACGGTCAAGGGCTTCTGGGGCAGCAAGGTCAGTCGCGAGATGCCGGTGGCCGACAAGCGCCGCCTGGTGGGCGAGCTGATCCAGCGCGCCGCCGCGGGCGAACTGAAGCTGCCGGTCGATGCCGTCCACGACCTGGCGGACGTGGCCAGGGCTGCCGCCGAAAGCCTGCGCCCGGGGCGGGGAGGCAAGGTGTTGTTGCGTGTCTGACGCAGGCGCAGTGGACATGCCGGAAGGCGCGCTTCGCTTCGACCATGCACTGACCGAGCGCCCCCCACCTGCAGGCATCGACGTGCTTTGCAAGCTCCAGCACTTCGCGATCATCACCTACGCCTTCGATCCAGCAAGATTCGCCGGCGTGATGCCACCGAGGTTCCGGCTCGACACGGTGACGATCGACGGACGGCAGCGCGCGCTGCTTTCGGTCGTGCCGTTCGTCGACGTCGATTTCACCTTGGCCGCCCGCCCCTTCCTGAAGTTCCGGATGGGGCAGACCAACTACCGCATCTACATCATCGATACCCTGACCGGCGAGCGCTGCGTCTGGTTCATCGGAACGACGCTGGACTCGTGGACGCGCGTCGTGCCGTACCGGCTTTGGAACCTGCCCTGGTATGGCGGCAAGGTGCGATTCGATTGCGAACAGGATGCCGATGGCCGGTATCTGCGCTACCAGATGGTTACCAGGGCGGATTGGGCGCCTGCCACGATGTCGCTGGTCGGCGTACCGGATGTCGATCCGTCGTTGGCTGGATTTTGCGATCCGGAATCCGGGTTGGTGTACCTGACGCATCCGCTGCGTGGTTATTACCATCGGCGCGATGGCCGACTGGGCACCTACCACGTCTGGCATGCGCGGCTGAAGGTCGCCCCGGCACGTTTGCTGCACGCGGATTTCGGCTTGCTGGACCGTCTCGGACTGGTCACGCGCGAGGAACAACAACATCCCCATAGCGTCCTGGTCGAACCACTCAACGAGTTCACGATCTACTTGCCTCCGCGCGTACTGGATTGACTGGAAAGGTCGTCCATCCAGGGCGGCGCGTGGCCTGCCCGGCCCTTGCTCCGGCGCACTCGCCGCGGCATCCGTCAGCGCATCAACTGCTCGAGTGCCCACGTATCCAGGAAGGCGATGACGCGGACGATCTTCCCGTCCTCCAGCACCATGTGCCAGGCGTAGTGGTTGCGATAGGCGCTGCCGTCGGTGGCGGTGGCCACGCCGTTCCATACCACCACCACGGTGTCGCCTTGCGCCACGATGTGCCGCACCGTCGGTGAGATCGGCGTGGACAGGCGCGCGATGATCGGCGCCACGGCATCGTCCATGAAGGCCGCCTTCGAGCGATAAATGCCCGAGACCGGGCTGAAGCCGGCGACGGTCCATTCGACGTCATCGTGCAGCAGGTCGAAGACGCTGCCGGTGCCGGCGCGCCAGGCCTCGAAGGCTGCGCGTACAAGCGCGGTGTTGCTGGCCGCGGTGTCGACGGCCGGTTCGCGTGCCGCGACGGGCGACGACAGCATCAGGGCAATGAGGATCGCGCCAAGGCTGCGCAGGTTGCGGGTTCGGGCATGCATGGTGGATCTCCTGTGGAAAGGGATGCGCGGTCACGCCGGACTGGCGACGGGGCGCACCACGATGTCGGTGGTGTCGACGTCGGCGGGCTGGTTGATCGCGTGCGCGATGGCGTCGGCGATGGCCTCGGGCTTCAGCGCGATCTTGCGGAAGTCGTCGATGGCCTTCGCCGTATCGGCGTGGGTGATGGTGTGCGCGAGCTCGGACTCGACCACGCCGGGGTACACGCAGGTCACGCGGAGGGTGTCGTTCTCCTGGCGCAGGCCATCCGAGATCGCGCGCACCGCGAACTTGGTGGCGCAGTAGACCGCGGCGGTCGGCATGACGTACAGGCCGCCGATCGACGACACGCTGATCAGGTGGCCGCTGCGCTGCGCCTGCATCGTGGGCAGGACGGCGGCGATGCCGTGCAGCACGCCCTTGATGTTGACGTCGACCATGCGGTCCCATTCGTCGACCTTCAGCGCCGCCATCGGCGACAGCGGCATCACGCCGGCGTTGTTGACCAGCACGTCGATGCGGCCGAAGCGTTGCAGCGCCAGGTCGGCGAAGGCCTGCATGCTGTCGCGGCGGGTCACGTCGAGGGCGCTGGCGACGGCGGTGCCGCCATTGGCGATGATGTCGGCGGCCAGGGCGTCGAGGCGCTCGGTGCGGCGTGCACCGAGCACGACGTTCGCGCCTTGTGCGGCCAGCACCTTCGCCGTGGTTTCGCCGATGCCGCTGCTGGCGCCGGTGATCAGTACCACCTTGTTCTGGATGTTGTTCATATTGATCTCCTTGCGGTTGCGTTGGGGGGCATGTGCGACTCAGCGGTCGCCGCCGGCGGCGTTGCGCGAAGGCGTTTCGCGGCGCAGCACCATGCCACCGTGGTGCAGCACGTCGTCGATGAAGGTGCCGTCGGCGGTGAATCCGGTGTCGTCGACGTAGTCGATGTGCCGGCCGGTCACGGTGTAGCGGCCCTGGTACGCACTGGCGCGGCTGCCGCGGGCCTCGTCGTACCGGCCCACGCCATTGCGGTCGGGCGGCAGCAGTTCATGGCGGACATGGCCATCGGCGGTGACCCACATGCCGACGTACGGGTGGTCGGCATCAGGACGGGCAGGTGCGCCGGTCGGTTCGACGGCGTCGCCGGCGCTGCAGGCCAGCAGGGCGGTGGCGAGGGTTGCGCCGAGGGCGTGGTGGCGAATGGAATCCGGCATCGGGAGGCTCCGGTGTGGGTGGGGACACACACCGTAGGACCCCGGCAGTGTCGAGAGAAGCCGGTAATTGCTGTCTACATTGGTTAGTATTGCTTTCCAATGACGCCCGATCTCAATCTGCTGCGGGTGTTCCAGGCCGTCGCCGAGGCGGGCAATTTCCGTGCCGCGGCCGACCGGCTGGGGGTCACCCGCTCCGCCGTCAGCCAGGCCATCCGCAAGCTGGAAGACGGGCTTGGCATCGCCCTGGTGCTGCGCTCCACCCGCAGCGTGCGCCTGACCGAGGCCGGTGCACGGCTGCATCGGCAGGTGACGGGCCCGCTGGCGGCGATCGGCAATGCGCTGGACGACGCGCTGGACGACGGCCCGCCGCGCGGCCTGCTGCGCGTGGCGGTGACCTCGATCGCCGAGCCGTTCCTGTCGGGCCCGCTGGTGGCCACGTTCGCCGAGGCCTATCCGGGCATCGTGCTCGACGTGACCGTGACCGACGCGGAGTTCGACATCGTCGCCGCGGGCTTCGACGCCGGCGTGCGGCTGGGCGAGGTGGTCGAGCAGGACATGATCGCGATCCCCGTGGGCGGCGAGCAGCGCGAAGTGGCGGTGGCGTCGCCGGCCTATGTCGAACGCAACGGGACGCCCGCGCACCCGCGTGAGCTGGTGTCGCACCGCTGCATCGGCTGGCGGCCCGCGCCCGACGTGGCGCCGTGGCGATGGGAGTTCGAGGAAGACGGGCGCGCCTTCGACGTCGCCGTGCAACCGCAGGTCACCACCAACGACCTGCAGCTGATGGTACGCACGGCGCTGGCCGGTGGCGGCATCACCTTCGGGCCGGAACAGTGCTTCAGCCCATGGATCGCGCGTGGCGAACTGGTCCCGATGTTGCTGGACTTCACGCAACCGTTCGCGGGCTTCTACCTGTACTACCCGAACCGGCACAACCCGCCGCAGAAACTGCGCGCGCTGGTCGAACACGTGCGCGCGGCGAACCTGCGAGGCGCAGCCCCGTCGCGCTGACCGTCATGTCGCGCCCGGCGGCGTCGCGATGCGCTCGGCGCCGCCATCCTCCGCGCCGGGCGATCCGGTGTGGCCTGGCGGCGCGGAATGGGCGCGGCCTGGCGACGGCTCGCCTTCGCGTTCGCGCGACAGCTCCGCGCGCATGCGCGGCAACGCCTCGGGACGGTGCGCGTCGAGGTAGGCCACCATGCCCTCGCGGACTGCGCAGCGCAGGTCGAACAGGTCGCCGGAATTGCGCGCGCTGACCAGCAGGCGGACTTCGATGGTGCGCTCGGTGGTGTCGGTCACCTGCGCCACGCACACGCGCCGGTCCCAGCGCGGATCGCCTTCGCAGATGCGCTGCAATTCGGCGCGCACATCGGCCATCGGCGTGCGGTAGTCCAGCCACAGGAAGGTGGTGCCGAGCAGCTGCGCGCTGGTACGCGTCCAGTTCTGGAACGGGTTCTCGACGAACCATTGCAGCGGTACCACCAGCCGCCGCTCGTCCCAGATGCGCACCACCACGTAGGCGCTGGTGATCTCCTCGATGCGGCCCCATTCGCCATCGACGATGACCACGTCGTCGAGCCGGATCGGCTGGGTCAATGCGATCTGCAGGCCGGCGATCAGGTTGCCGAACACCGGGCGCGCCGCGATGCCGGCCACCAGGCCGACGATGCCGGCCGACGCCAGCAGCGTGGCGCCGACCTGGCGGATCGCCGGGAAGGTCATCAGCGCCAGCGCGACGCCCACCAGCACGATCGCACCCTGCACCACGCCGGCCACCACGCGCGTCTGCGTCTGCACGCGGCGCGCGGCCAGGTTGTCCTCGATGTCGACCGGATGCTCGCGCAGGATGCGCGCTTCCACGGCATCCACCGCGCGTACCAGCAGCCAAGTCCCGCAGAGCAGGATGCCGACGCCCAGCCAGTGCTCGATACGGTCGATGGTGCTTTCTGCCAGAGGCGTCGCCGATACCGCCATCCACAGGAACGCCAGCGGCAGCGCCACGGCGAGTGGCTTGGCGACCACGCCGACCATGCGCGCACGGCGGCGCGTGGCCGCGTGCGCGCGTGCACGGCGCGCCACCGCATGCAGGCCAAGGTGCACCAGCATGCCGAGTGCCAGTGCGACGAACAGCGGCCACGCGACCGCGGTGAGGTAGGGCCAGTCCATCGACGGCATCCAGCCAGCCTTCGTCATCGAATGGCTGCCCATGGTGACGCGGACGCCGTGGACAGGATGTCGAATGACGCCGTCGCGGGCGGATTCAGCAAGCTGACGCGGGTGCCGTGGCTGTCTCACGGATTGAGATGCGCGCGTGTCAGCGTGCGCCGGCCATGGAACTGATGCAGAAGCTGGCCGTCCTGGCCGATGCCGCCAAGTACGACGCCTCCTGCGCTTCCAGCGGCGCGGGCCGGCGCGATTCGCGCCGCGGCGGGGGCATCGGCAGCACCGAGGGCATGGGCATCTGCCACTCGTACACGCCCGATGGCCGCTGCGTCTCCCTGCTCAAGGTGCTGCTGACAAACTTCTGCATCTACGATTGCGCCTACTGCGTCAACCGCGTCAGCAGCAACGTGCGCCGCGCGCGGTTCGCCAGCGACGAAGTGGTGCGGCTGACGCTGGATTTCTACAAGCGCAACTACATCGAGGGCCTGTTCCTCTCCAGCGGCATCATCCGCAACGGCGACTACACCATGGAGCAACTGGTGGAAGTGGCGCGCTGCCTGCGCGAGGACCACCGCTTCGCCGGGTACATCCACCTCAAGACGATTCCCGAGGCGTCGCCGGAGCTGATCGAACGCGCCGGGCGTTACGCCGACCGGTTGAGCATCAACGTCGAATTGCCCACCGAGGACGGGCTGAGGCAGCTCGCCCCGGAGAAAACCGCAGGCGGCATCCGCGCGGCGATGGGCCGGGTGAAGGATGGCATCGCAGACAATCGCGCAGAGCGCCGTGAACATGCGCGCAAGACGTTTGCGCGCGCGAGGCCGCCGCGGTTCGCGCCGGCGGGACAGAGCACGCAGATGATCGTCGGCGCGGATGGCGCAAGCGATGGCACCATCCTCCACGCCAGCCACGCGCTGTACCGCGGCTATCGCATGCGCCGCGTGTACTACTCGGCGTTCTCGCCGATCCCCGATGCCTCCGCGCAGCTGCCGCCACGCGCGCCGCCGCTGCAGCGCGAGCATCGGCTGTACCAGGCGGACTGGCTGTTGCGCTTCTACGGGTTCGACGTGGGCGAGATCGTCGCGCCGGGCGATGATGCCACCGGCGGCGGCATGCTCGACCTCGACATCGATCCGAAGCTGGCGTGGGCGCTACGCCATCCGCAGCTGTTCCCGGTCGACCTCAACCGCGCGCCGCGCGAAACGCTGCTACGCGTGCCCGGGCTGGGCGTGCGCAACGTCGCGCGCATCCTCGCATCGCGCCGGCATGCACGGCTGCGGCTGGACGACCTCACGCGCCTGCGCGCGCCACTGGTGAAACTGCTGCCTTTCATCAGCGTGCTGGACCACCATCCACGCCAGCGCCTGGACGACCCGGCGCGCCTGCGCGCGGAACTTGCGCCGAAGCCACGGCAGGCGGACCTGTTCGGATGAGCTGGCAGGCGCGGGTGGACCCGCCGTGGAGCCTGTCGTCCTGGCGCGCGCTGGCACGGCATGGCTGGTGCGCAGGCATCGCGCCGGAGGGCATCGACTGGGACGTGCAGGCGCAGGCGGGGCTGCTGGGCACGCGCGCGTTGCCCGATGCGGCGGTGGTGCGCGACGCGCCTGCGGTGCCGTCGCGGTTCCTCGCGCTGGCCGAATGCGTGGTGTGCCATCGCGATGCCGCGCGCCACGCCCTGCTGTACCGCGTGCTGTGGCGCATCGCCAGCGGCGAACCCGGCCTGCTGGAGCGCGCGGTCGATCGCGACGTGCATGCGCTGCAGCGGATGGCGCAGGACGTGCGCCGCGACACCCACAAGATGAAGGCGTTCGTACGCTTCCGTGCGATCCCGGGCGCCGACGATGCGTTCGCCGCGTGGTTCGAGCCGGGGCACCTGATCGTCGATCGCGTGGCGCCGTTCTTCGTGCGCCGCTTCACCGGCATGCGCTGGTCCATCGTCACGCCGGACCGCAGCGCCTGCTGGGATGGCGAGGCGCTGTGGCTGGGGCCGGGCGGCCAGCGCGACGACGTGCCCCCGGAAGACGCCGGCGAAGCCCTATGGCGCACCTATTACGCCAACATCTTCAATCCCGCGCGGCTCAACCTGCGGATGATGCGGCAGGAGATGCCGCAGAAATACTGGCACCTGCTGCCGGAAACGCACGCCCTGCCGGTGCTGCTGCGCACTGCGGGCGAACGCGTGCAGGCGATGGCCGAACGCGAGGCGCAACCGGTGCGGCGGCGCATCCCGGGACGGCCGCCGCAGCGCTGAGGCTTGGGGTGCTTGACGGCGACGCGGCGAGGCGCGATGGTCGCGCTGGCCGCGTCGCCACGACGGGCGAAGGGGACCGACGAATGGGAAGGATGCGATGGATCGTGGGTGCGATGGCGGTCGCGCTGGGCATGGCGGCGCTGCATGCAATGCCCGCGCTGGCATCACCGGACGTCGGCGAAGTGCCGCCGGACTATCTTGGCAAGACGCCGAAGGGCGAGGAGATCCGGATCAGCGAACATCGTGGCAAGGTGCTGGTGGTGACGTTCTGGGCCTCCTGGTGCCCGCACTGTCGTCGCCAGTTCCCGGTGCTCGATGCGCTGCAGCAGCACATCGACCCGTCGCAGCTGCGCGTGGTGGTGGTCAACTTCAAGGAAGACACGCCGACCTACCGCGCCATCCTGCGCCAGGCGCGGGATTCGGCGGTCACGTGGACGCATGACCGCAGCGGCGCCGTGTCCGACGCCTACGGCGTCAACTCGGTCCCGCACACCTTCGTGATCGACAAGGCCGGCCTGGTGGCCAACGTCAGCAGGGGATACTCCGCCGATTCGATCCAGGCGTTCGGCGCCGTGATCGACGAGCTGCTGGCCGAGCCGCCGCCGAACGAAGATCCGCCAGCGGCCGAGCCTGTCGCCAGCTTCGCGCCGGGTGCCTGAACGAGCGTTTCGCGCGGTGGCTAAAGCCGGTTGACCCGGAACTTGCGGCCCTTGATCTTGCCCTCGCGCAGGCGGGTCAGTGCCTTGCCCGCCTGCGCGCGCGCGATGGCGACGTAGCTGCGGGTGGCGAAGACGTCGATCTTGCCGATCGCATCCTTGTGCAGCCCGGCATCGCCGGTCAGTGCGCCGACGATGTCGCCGGGGCGCAGCTTGTCGGTCCGCCCGGCGTCGATGCGCAGCGTCGCCATCGCCGCCGCGGGGACGTTGCCGGGCTTGCCGGCCAGCGGCTGCACGCGCTCCCACCGCAGGGACTGGCCGATGCGTTCGGCCACCAAGTCGGCGCGCGGCCGCTCGCGCGGTGCGCACAGGCTCAGTGCCAGGCCATCTCGGCCGGCGCGACCGGTGCGGCCGATGCGATGCTGGTAGATGTCGGCGTCGTGCGGCAGCTCGTAGTTGACCACCGCGCCGATGTCCTCCACGTCCAGCCCGCGCGCGGCGACGTCGCTGGCCACCAGCACGCTGCAGCTGCGGTTGGCGAAGCGCACCAGTACCTCGTCGCGGTCGCGCTGGTCCATGTCGCCGTGCAGCGCCAGCGCGGAGAAGCCGTAGTGCTCCAGCGAACCCGCGACCTCGGCGACCTCGGCGCGGGTGTTGCAGAACACCACCGCCGACGCGGGCATGAACTGCAGCAGCAGCGCGGCCAGCGCCTGCACCCGGCGCGCGGGTTCGACCTCGAAGAAGCGCTGTTCGATCGTCGCCGGCTGCGCGCCGCCTTCGATGCTGACTTCCCGTGCATCGCGCAGCATGGCATTGCCGAGGGCACGGATGGCCTCGGGGAACGTGGCCGAGAACAACAAGGATTGACGATCCTTGGGCAGGCGCTTGACCAGGTCGCGGATCGCCTCTTCGAACCCCATGTCGAGCATGCGGTCGGCTTCGTCCAGCACCAGCGTGCGCACGCCACGCAGGTGCAGGGCCTTCTTCGCGACCAGTTCCTGCAGGCGCCCGGGCGTGCCGACCACGACGTGCGGGTCGTGTGTCAGCGACGCGAGTTGCGGCCCCAGCGGAATGCCACCGCACAGGATCGACACCTTGAGGTTCGGAATGCCCACCGCCAGCTTGCGCAACTGCTTGCCCACCTGGTCGGCCAGCTCGCGCGTGGGGCACAGCACCAGTGCCTGCGTCTGGATGCGCGCGGGGTCGAGCCGCGCCAGCAGCCCCAGCCCGAAGGCCGCGGTCTTGCCGCTGCCGGTCGGCGCTTGTGCGATCAGGTCGCGTCCGTCGAGGATCGCCGGCAGCGCCTGCGCCTGGACCGGCGTCATCGCGGCATAGCCCAGGGCATCGATGCCCTGCAGCAGGGCGGGCGGAAGGGGCAGCGCGGTGAAAGGTGTGGACTCGCTCATGCGGACATGATCGCAGGTCCGGAGACGACACCGCCGGCAGGTGCCGGCGGTGTGCGTGGATCAGGGCGCGTGCCCGGTCACGCCGCCTTCTGGCGCTCGATCCACTGGTCCACGCGACGCTCCAGCAGGTCCAGCGGCATCGCGCCGCCGCCGAGGATGGTGTCGTGGAAACCCTTGATGTCGAAGCGCTCGCCCAGCTCGGCCTCGGCCTTCCTGCGCAATGCCTGGATCCGGATCATGCCGACCTTGTAGGCGGTGGCCTGGCCCGGCATGATCAGGTAGCGCTGGATCTCCGACTCCATCGCCGCCTGCGGGATCGAGCCGTTCTCGCGGAAGTAATCCAGCGCCTGCTGCTGGGTCCAGCCCTTGGCGTGCATGCCGGTGTCCACCACCAGGCGGATCGCGCGCCACATTTCCGACATCAACCGGCCGTAGTCGGAATACGGGTCTTCATAGGTGCCCGGCATTTCCTTCGCCAGCCACTCCGAATACAGGCCCCAGCCTTCGGCGTAAGCCGTCGAGTTATAGCGCGTGCGGAACACCGGGATGCCCTGCAGTTCCTGCGCGATCGAGATCTGCATGTGGTGGCCGGGCAGGCCCTCGTGGTATGCGATGACCTCCATCTCGGTCTTCGGCATCGCGTCCATGTCCGACAGGTGCGCGTAGTAGATGCCGGGGCGCGAACCATCGGCGAGTCCGGGGTAATAGTGCTGCGCGGCACCGTCCTGTTCGCGGAAGGGTTCGACGCGACGCACCACCAGGTCGGCCTTGGGCAGGATGCCGAAGTACTGCGGCAGCACCTGCTTGATGTTGTCGATCGCCGCGGTGGCATCGTCGATGTAGGCCTGGCGGCCGGCATCGGTATTGGGATACTTGAACTGCGGATCGGTGTTGATGAACTCGAAGAAGGCCTGCAGGTCGCCTTCGAAGCCCACCGTGTCCTTGATCGCCTCCATCTCGCCGCGCAGGCGCGCCACTTCATCCAGGCCCAGCTGGTGGATCTCGTCGGCGGTCATTGCCGTGGTGGTGTTCTGCTTGAGCTGGTAGGCGTAGTAGTCGGCGCCGTTGGGGTGGGTGGTGCCCACGCCGGCGGGGTTGACCAACGCATTCGCCTGCTCCTGCTCGCTCCAGGCGATGAGTGCGTCGTAGGCCGGCTTGACGTGTTCGACCAGGGCCGTGCGCGCCTGCTGCTTCAATTCGGCGGCGCGTTCGGCGGTGATGGTGCCGCCCTCGGCAAGGGCGTCGGCCTTGCGCTGCAGGTCGGCCCACAGCGCGCTGTCGGCGCCGCTGTCGAACGGCGCACCGCTGACCACCTTGCGCGACTGGTCGATCACGCCTTCGAACGCGAACCGTGGCGGGCGGATGCCGTCCGCGGCAGAGGCGCGCGCATTGTCCAGCAGCTGGTCGAAGAACCGCGGCACCTGGCCCAGGCGCGACAGGTAGGCTTCGTAATCCTGTTCGTCCTCCACCTGGTGGAAGTTGATCAGGAAGGTCGGCAGCATGCTGTGCATGCCGTTCATCTGGTCGAACGGATACCCGTTGCGCAGGAAGGCCATGCCGTCGCGCGCGTCCTCGTACTGGCGCTTCCACAGGTCCCACGACAGTTTCGTGTCGTCGTCGAGGTGGTCGTAGTTGAAGTCGGCCTCCATCTTCGCGACCGAGGCTTCCAGCCAGGCCAGCCGCTTGTTCATGCCGTCCTCGGAGGCATCGTCGAGCTGGTCGTTGAGCTCCTTGCTGCCGTAGAAGGTCAGCATCACCGGGCTGAAGCGCATCCACTCCTCGTACTGCGCATCGAACCACGCGTTGGCGCGCTGCGATTCGTTGCGGACTTCTTCTGCGCTGGGTGCGGCCGCGGCAGTCGAGTTGCCCGGCTGCGGCGAGCAGGCGGCAAGGGCGAGGGCCAGCGCGAGCGCGCTGCAGGCAAGGACGGGACGACGCATCGGGCGGGCTCCTGGGACGGGAAAGCGCCCAGTGTGCCCGCGCCCCGGGCGCCGCGACCAGTGCGTTTGGTCACGCGCGACGGTTCAGCCCGAGGTGACCGCCTCCAGGATGCGCTTGCCGGTGCGGATGTCGGCGGCCGCTTCCGCCTCGACGGCATCGGCAGCCGCGTCCCCGCCATGCGTGCCATCGCAGTGCTGCTGCATCAGCGGGCAATGCGTGCTCATGTAGTCGATCTCGAGGTTCAACCGCTCCAGCAGGAAGTCGACGAAAGCGCGCACCTTCGGCGACTGCGCATGGCCGCGCGGGAACACCGCATTGAGCTGGTACTCGCCGCCGGTCCAGCCTGCCAGCACGCGCTTGACCATCCCCTGTTCGACGAACGGCTTGACCATCACGTCCGCGGCGATGGTCAGGCCTTCGCCGCAGAGCAGCGCACCCTTCCAGGCCGAGGGATCGTTGGCGACCAGGATCGGATTGACCGGGAACGCCTGGCGGCCGTTGCCATCGTCGAGGAAGAAGGCATAGCCGTTGCCGTTGCGGTTCTTCGGGCTGGCCAGGGTGCGGTGGTACTGCAGCTCGTCCGGATGCAACGGCTCGCCATAGCGGGCGATGTAGGCGCTGCCGGCGTACACCTGCGTGTGCAGCACGCTCAGCTTGCGCGCGACCAGCGTCGAATCGGGAAGGTCGCCGAAGCGCAACGCGACGTCGATCTCGCCGGCGATCAGGTCCAGCGGCTCGTTGCTCAGCAGCATCTCCACGCGCACTTCCGGATGGCGCGAATGGAACTCGCCCAGCAGCGGCGCGATCTTGTCGATGCCGATCGAATACGGCGCGGTGAAGCGCAACCAGCCGCGCGGGCCGGCCTGCAGCTGGCTGACGGCGCTTTCGGCTTCGTTGAGGTCGCGCGCGATGCGTTGCGAATGTTCGAAGTACACGTTGCCCGCTTCGGTCAGGCCCAGCTTGCGCGTGGTGCGATGGAGCAACTGCGCGCCGAGGCGCGTTTCGAGTTCCTGCACCTTGCGGCTGACCGTGGTCTTGGGCAGGCGCAGCGACTTGGCGGCGCCGACGAAACTGCCATGTTCGACCACCTTGACGAAGATCAGGGTGTCGTTGAGATCGTGCGACATGAGGGGCTCCGGAAGGGGAAGTGGTTTAGCCCACCTGCGGGATAATTATTCCCTTAATTCTGGACTAATCAAGTCCTGCTTTGATGCGTATCGTGCTCGCCATTCCCCACGAGGCCTGCCGCCATGCGCAGCTCCCCGCGTCGCCATCTCTCCTATGCCAGCTTCATGCTGCTGCTGGCAGCGGACGTGCTGGTCCTGTCGATAGTCGTTCTGGATCAATTGCTTACCGTGCCGGAGGCCTGGCTGGTCGGGTTGTCCGCCGTGCTCACCCTCGCGGCGATGCCGGCCCTGCTGAAGCTGTCGGATGCGGTGTTCGCGATGGCCCGCCGGCACCGGAATGTCCCGTGGACGGGAGAATCATTCCCATGAACGGGATAATCGATAACGGGACAATCGCCCCGGCCCTGCTGGTGCTGGGCGCAGGCGGCGAAGCCGGCCGCGGCGTGGTGCGTGCCGCGCTGGACGATGGCCGCGCCGTGGTCGCGGTGTCGCACGACGCTGCCGCCCTGCAGGCGTTGCGCGGTGCGCATCCCCGCGCCCCGCTGCGCACGCTGCAAGCCTCGGTCGCCAGCGACGGCGACGCAGCCGGACTTGCCGCGCGCCTGCGTGCGCTGCGTATCGGGTTCGACGGCGTGGTGGCCAGTCTGGTGGGAGACCACCCCTGCGGTCGCCTGGTCGAGCAGCCGGACAGCGTGCTGCGCAAGACCCTCGACGAGGACCTGATGCCGCACCTGTTCGCGGCGCGCCATCTGTTCCCGATGCTGTCGGAACATGCCGCGTCGGGCTACGTGCTGATCGGTGGGCCGGGCGGCGACTATCCGTGGGCCGGGTACGGGCACTGCTCGATCGCCGCCGCGGCACTGCGGATGATGGCGCGCGTGCTGCATGACGAAGCCGCCCGGCACGGCCTGCACGTGCAGTTGCTGGCGCTGGATGCGCCGCTGGATGGCACCCGCGCCGCGCACGATGCTGCGGCATTCGATCGCGCCACGACCACCGGTCGCCGTGCGCTGGCGATGCTCGACATCGGCCGGGAAACCCTCCGCCCGTCGCATCCGGACAGGCACCGCGCCGTGCCGCGACACCCCACCGACCACTTGCCCGCACGCGAACTGCGCGATGCGCGGGCGTTGCTGTCCTCGCTCTCCGTCCTTCCTCCCACCTCCCCAGGGATCCTCCACGATGAAGCCTTCTGATGCCGCCGCGGCACGCGAGCCGCGCAACGAGTTGTTCGACCCCGTCGTCTTCCGCCCCGTCGTCGCTGCCCTTGCGCTTGCGCTCCTGATCGGGTGCAGCAGCCAGGCGGCGCCCGGCGAAGGCGCCCCGCCGCCGCCGGAAGTCAGCGTGGCGCCCGTGCTCTCCGAACAGGTCCGCCAGTGGGACGACTTCACCGGCCGCGTGCAGGCGGTGCAGAGCGTCGAGCTGCGCCCGCGCGTGAGCGGCTATGTCGAGCGCGTGGCCTTCACCGAAGGCCAGGACGTGCGCATGGGCGACCTGCTGTTCGTGATCGACCCGCGGCCGTATCGCGCCGCTCTGGCGCAGGCACAGGCGCAGCTGGAGCGCGCGCGCAGCGAAGCGCTGCTGGCCAACGCGCAGAACGCGCGTGCACAGGCGCTGGTGGATGCGAAGGCGATCTCGCGCGAGGAGTTCGAGACCCGCAATGCCGCCACCGCCCAGGGCAACGCCGCGGTGCGCGCGGCCGAAGCCGCCGTCACCGCCGCGCGGCTCAACCTCCAGTACACCGAGGTGCGTGCACCCATCGACGGCCGCGCAGGTCGTGCGTTGGTGACGGTCGGCAACCTCGCCCAGGCCGACGCCACCCTGCTGTCGACCGTGGTCTCGCAGGACCCGGTGCATGTGTACTTCGAAGCCGACGAACGCACCTGGTTGCGCTATGCGCAGCTCGCACGCGACGGCGAGCGCGACGGCACCGGCAATCCCGTGCGGGTCGGGCTGGCCAGCGATGAAGGCCATCCGCACACCGGCACCGTCGATTTCGTCGACAACCACGTCGATCCGGCCACCGGCACCATCCGTGCGCGTGCGGTGCTGCGCAATCCGGACGGCGTGTTCACGCCCGGCCTGTTCGCGCGCGTGCAGCTGGAAGGCAGTGGCCAGTTCCAGGCACTGCTGGTCGACGACAAGGCGGTGCTGACCGACCAGGACCGCAAGTACGTCTACGTGCTGGACGAAGGCGATACCGCACAGCGCCGCGACGTGGTGCTTGGGCCGATGATCGACGGCCTGCGCGTGGTCGAGCGCGGCCTGGCGCCCGGCGACCGGGTCATCGTCAACGGCGTGCAGAAAGTCTTCATGCCGGGCATGCCGGTATCGCCGCAGCCCGTGGCGATGCGCGACGCGACGCCGCCACGCGTGGCCAGCGCCGGCGTGCAGTAACCCGCAGCGCACCTCGCCTGGAGCTGCAAGGGGCGAGGTGCGCGAACGTACCGCTCCGTTCGCCATGGAAGGTGCGCGGGGCGTCCCCTGGGCCGTTCGCTGCCAAGCGGCAGGACGGCCTCCTCCGGCTGGCGACCCTTCCACGGCCCCTCTCCCCGAACCGGGGAAGGTCGCCGGGCCGGAACCTTTTCCGTTCACCTCGTGCGCACGTGCGCACGGGACCGCCGCCGACGTGCCGCGCACAGGACCAATGCCATGGGCTTCTCGAAATTCTTCATCGACCGGCCGATCTTCGCCGCCGTGCTGTCGATCGTCATCTTCGCCGCCGGCCTGCTGGCGATCCCGAACCTGCCGGTCAGCGAATACCCCGACGTGGTGCCACCGGCGGTGGTGGTGCGCACGGTGTATCCGGGCGCCAACCCCAAGGTGATCGCCGAGACCGTGGCCACGCCGCTGGAGGAAGCAATCAACGGCGTCGAGGACATGATGTACGTCAAGTCCGTGGCCGGCTCCGACGGCGTACTGCAGCTCACCGTCACCTTCCGCCCCGGCACGGATCCCGACGAGGCCGCGGTGAAGGTGCAGAACCGGGTGGCGCAAGCGCAGGCGCGCCTGCCCGAGGACGTGCGCCGCCAGGGCGTGACCGTGCAGAAGCAGTCGCCGGTATTCCTGATGGTGGTGCACCTGACCTCGGAGGATGGCAACCACGACTCGCTGTACCTGCGCAACTACATGCGCCTGCACGTCAGGGACGAACTGGCGAAGATCCCCGGCGTGGGCGATGCGCAGCAGTTCGGTGGCGGCGACTACGCGATGCGGCTGTGGCTGGACCCGGACAAGGTGGCTTCGCGCGGCATGACCGCCGGTGACGTGCTGCGCGCGGTACGCGAGCAGAACGTGCAGGTGTCGGCCGGCCAGCTGGGCGCCGAACCGATGGCCAACGGCAGCGACTTCCTGCTGCCGATCAATGCGCGCGGGCGGCTGGAGTCGGTCGAGGAGTTCGGCGACATCGTGCTCAAGGCCGGCAGCGACGGCGAGATCGTGCGCCTGGCCGACGTGGCCCGCATCGAACTCGCCGCCGGCGACTACACCCTGCGTTCGCGGCTGGACGGCAAGAACGCCTCGGCCATCGGCATCTTCCAGGCGCCCGGCGCGAACGCGCTGGAGATCCGCGATGCGGTGGTGGCGAAGATGGACGAGATCCGCCCGTCGCTGCCACCTGGGGTGGAGATCCAGTCGATCTACGACACCACCATCTTCGTGCGCGACTCGATCAACTCGGTCATCGTCACCCTGCTCGAAGCGGTACTGCTGGTGGTGCTGGTGGTGATCCTGTTCCTGCAGACCTGGCGCGCGTCGATCATCCCGCTGCTGGCGGTGCCGGTGTCCATCGTCGGCACGTTCGCGGTGTTGCACCTGCTGGGCTTCTCGATCAACACGTTGACCCTGTTCGGGCTGGTGCTTGCGATCGGAATCGTCGTGGACGACGCCATCGTGGTGGTGGAGAACGTCGAGCGCCACATCGAGAACGGCGCGCAGCCGCTGGACGCCGCGCACCTGGCGATGAAGGAAGTGTCCGGCCCGATCATCGCGATCACGCTGGTGCTGTGCGCGGTATTCGTGCCGATGGCCTTCCTCGACGGCGTGACCGGCGAGTTCTACAAGCAGTTCGCGGTGGCGATCGCGATCTCGGTCGCGATCTCTGGCCTGAACTCGCTGACCCTGTCGCCGGCCCTGGCCGGGCGCCTGCTGCGCGCGCACGACGCACCGAAGGACAGGCTGACGCGCGGCATCGATCGCGCGTTCGGCTGGGTGTTCCGTCCGTTCAACCGCTTCTTCAAGCGCAGCTCGGACCGCTACCACGGCAGCGTCGGCCGCATCCTCGGCCGGCGTGGCGCGGTGTTCGCGGTGTATGCCGGGCTGCTGCTAGCCACCGGGGTGATGTTCAACACGGTGCCGGCGGGCTTCATCCCGGTGCAGGACAAGCAGTACATCATCGCCGGCGTGAAGATGCCCGAAGGTGCCTCGATCGAGCGCACCGACACGGTGCTCAAGCGCATGGCCGACATCGCGTTGGACGTCGAAGGCGTGGCCCACGAGGTCGCGTTCCCGGGCCTGAACCCGCTGCAGTTCACCAACACGCCCAACCACGGCGTGGTGTTCTTCACCCTCACCCCCTTCGGCGAGCGCTCGCGCAGCGCGGAGGACATCACCGCCGAGTTGAACCAGAAGTTCGCGTCGATCCAGGAAGGCTTCACCTTCGCCTTCATGCCGCCGCCGATCCAGGGCCTGGGCAACGGCTCGGGCTGGTCGCTGTTCGTCGAGGACCGCACGCGGCTGGGTTACGGCGAACTGCAGAACGCGGTGCAGGCGTTCCAGGGCGCCGCGGCGCAGACGCCCGGCCTCGGGTTCCCGATCAGCAGCTACCAGGCCAACGTGCCGCAGCTCGACGCCGAGGTGGATCGGGTCAAGGCCAAGGCGCAGGGCGTGCCGCTGACCGAGCTGTTCGACACGCTGCAGACCTATCTCGGCTCGGCCTACGTCAACGACTTCAACATGTTCGGCCGCACCTGGCAGGTGATCGCGCAGGCCGACGGCCAGTTCCGCGACGAGGTCGGCGACATCGCCAACCTGCGCACGCGCAACGACCGCGGCGAGATGGTGCCGATCGGTTCGATGGTGGACATCCGCGAGACCTATGGCCCCGATCCGGTGATCCGCTTCAACGGCTATCCCGCGGCCGACCTGCTGGGCGACGCCGATCCGCGCGTGTTGTCGTCGGGCGAGGCGATGGCCGCGGTGACTGCGCTTGCCGAACAAGTGCTGCCGCCTGGCATGGGCATCGGCTGGACCGACCTCAGCTACCAGCAGGCGACGCAGGGCAGCGCCGCGTACATCGTGTTCCCGCTGGCGGTATTGCTGGCGTTCCTGGTGCTGGCGGCGCTGTACGAAAGCTGGACGCTGCCGCTGGCGGTGATCCTGATCGTGCCGATGACCCTGCTGGCGGCGCTGTTCGGCGTGTGGCTGGCGGGGGGCGACAACAACGTGTTCGTGCAGGTGGGCCTGGTGGTGCTGATGGGCCTGGCGTGCAAGAACGCCATCCTGATCGTGGAGTTCGCGCGCGAACTGGAGTTGCAGGGCAAGGGCATCGTCGAGGCCGCGTTGGAAGCCTGCCGCCTTCGCCTGCGCCCGATCGTCATGACATCCATCGCCTTCTGTGCCGGCGTGGTGCCGCTGATGCTGTCCTCCGGTGCCGGTGCCGAGGTGCGCGCGGCGACCGGCGTGACGGTGTTCGCCGGCATGGTCGGCGTGACCGCCTTCGGCCTGTTCCTGACCCCGGTGTTCTACGTCGCGCTGCGCAAGCTGGCCAACCGGCCGTTGGTCTCCCACGCGCCTGCGCACGCTGCGCCCGCGACGGTGCATGCCTGAGTCGCCAGCACACCGCTCATCGGATCCATCCTTCATTCCCGCGCCACGCAAGGACAACGACATGAACACACCATCACGCATCGCCCTGGTCACCGGCGCCACCCGCGGCATCGGCTTCGAGACCGTGAAGCAGCTCGCCGAAGCGGGCGTACATGCGCTACTGGCCGGCCGCAACCGCGAGCGCGCGGTCGACGCCGCCCTGAAGCTGCAGGTACTGGGCCTGCCGGTCGAAGCAATCACGCTGGACGTCACCGACGCCGACAGCATCGCCACCGCGGCGAAGGAGATCGAGCAGCGCCACGGCAGGCTGGACATCCTGGTCAACAATGCCGGCATCGTCATCGACGATGCGCAGAAGGGCGTGTCCGGACAGTCGCTGGACACCTGGCGCAAGACCTTCGACACCAACGTGTTCGGGCTGATCGCCACCACGCAGGCCCTGTTGCCGCTGCTGCGCAAGTCGCAGGCAGGGCGCATCGTCAACGTCTCCAGTTTGCTGGGCTCGTTGTCAGAACACCAGAACCCGGAGTCCTTCATCTACGGGATCAAGGGCGTGCCGTCGTACAACGTCTCCAAGAGCGCGGTCAACGCATGGACGATCCACCTGGCGCACGAGCTCAGGGACAGCGGGATCAAGGTCAACACCATCCACCCGGGCTACGTGAAGACCGACATGAACAAGGCCGGCGACGAACAGAACGGGGAGCTGGAAGTTGCCGACGGTGCGCGCACCAGCGTACGACTGGCGCTGGTCGCCGACGATGGCCCGACCGGCGGCTACTTCTACTTCGACCAGGTGTTGCCATGGTGATGCGCCTCGCGACTACGCTGCTGGCCAGCGCGCTGCTCACGGCATGTGCGGTCGGACCCGACCACGTACGGCCATCGATGGCGGTGCCGGAGGCGTTCGGGTCCATGCCGGCAATCGCCGGGGCCGATGCGGCGCATTCGTTCGACGATGCCTTCCTCGACGGCCTGGGCGATCCTCAGCTGGCACACCTGGTGCACGACGCATTGCGTGCCAACCACGACCTGCGCATCGCGTTGTCGCGGTACGACCGCGCCAATGCCTTGCTGCGCGGCGCGCGGTTCGATGCGCTGCCGACCATCACCGCGCAGGGCGAGGCGGCCGACGTGCGCAGCAGCGCGTCGCAGGCACCGGGCGTGTCACGCGACGGGCGCGATGGCGAGCAGTGGAGCGCCGGGATCTCCGCGGGCTGGGAGCTGGACCTGTTCGGTCGCGTGCGCCGCGGCATCGAAGCCGGGCGTGCCGATGCCGAGGCGACTGCCGCCGACCTGCGCGCGATGCAGGTGGTGATCGCCGGCGAGGTGGCGATCACCTACGCCGAACTGCGTGGCACGCAGGAACGCCTGCGGGTGGCGCGCGCCAACCGCGACAACCAGCAGGCCACGCACGACCTTGTGCAGGCACGGCTGGATGGCGGCATCGGCACCGAGTTCGACACCGCACGCGTGCGTGCGCAGCTGCAAGCCACAGCGGCGCGAATCCCCGCGCTGGAGGCGCAGGAAGCGATGGCGATGCACCGGCTCGCGGTGCTGGGCGGGCGCGCGCCACGCGCGCTGGTCGAGGAGCTTTCCGGGCAGAGGCCGTTGCCGGCGCTGCCGTCGCGGATCGATGCCGGCACGCCCGGCGACCTGCTGCGCGCGCGTCCCGACGTCGCCGCTGCCGAAGCACGGCTGCATGCCGCGACCGCGCGGATAGGCATTGCCACGGCCGACCTGTTCCCGCGCTTCACCCTGGGAGGGCTGATCGGCAGCCAGGCGATCGACGGCAGCGCCCTGTTCGAGCGCGACAGCGAGACCCGCATCATCGCACTGGGCATCGACTGGTCGTTCCTCGACGTCGGTCGCGTGCGCGCCCGGATCGCCGCCGCGGACGCCGATGCCGAAGGCGAGCTGGCCCGCTACCGGCGGAGCGTGCTGCTGGCGCTGGAGGACACCGAGAATGCGCTGGTGCGCCACGCCAGGACGCGGGCCGAGGATGCGCACCTCGAACGTGCCGCGATCGATGGCGAAACCGCCGCGCGACTGGCGCGTGTGCGTTTCGAGGCGGGTGCGTCCGGCCTGCTCGAAGTGCTCGACGCCGAACGCACCCAGCTGCAGGCGCAGGATGCGTTCGCCGAGGCGCGTACCCGCAGCGTCGTGTCGGCGGTGGCGCTGTACCGGGCATTGGCCGGCGGCTGGCCCGGCCTGTCGCCTGATCGCGAGCGGCTGGCGGAGGCAATTGGTGCCCGGATGCACCTACGATAGCGCCGGATCGGCGTGTTCGCGCCATGGAGGCGGGCTTGTGGGCGAGCGGGCAGCGTGACGGCTGCATCCGCTCGCCCGGCATCTGCGTAGGACGCAGCGTTCGCCAATCGCGGCGTGGCGCAATCGACCAGGCCGGCGTCGCGATACCATGTCCACCCTTCGATCCCGAGGCCCGCCCGTGAGCAAACACGACGACACCCGCAACGGCGTGCCCCGCGACCAGGCGGAGGAAGCGGTGCGCACGCTGCTGCGCTGGGCGGGCGAAGACCCGGCCCGCGAAGGCCTGCTCGACACGCCCAAGCGCGTGGCCAATGCCTATGGCGAATGGTTCAGCGGCTACGCGCTGGATCCCGATGAGTACCTGGCGCGCACATTCGAGGAAGTCGCCGGCTACGACGAGATGATCGTGCTGCGCGACATCGAGTTCGAAAGCCACTGCGAACACCACATGGCACCGATCATCGGCCGCGTGCACGTGGGCTACCTGCCGAAGGGCAAGGTGGTGGGCATCAGCAAGCTGGCACGGGTGGTCGAGGCATATTCCAAGCGCTTCCAGGTACAGGAAAAGATGACCGCGCAGATCGCCGGCTGCATCCAGCGCGCGCTGGCACCGCATGGCGTGGGCGTGGTGGTGGATGGCGCGCACGAATGCATGACCACGCGCGGCGTGCACAAGCGCGGCGTGAGCATGATCACCTCGACGATGCTCGGCAGCTTCCGCGAGGACGCCCGCACACGCGCCGAGTTCCTGCGCTTCATCGAGGCGGGCGGCGGCCGGCGTTGATGGCGGATACGTGCCCCTGCGGCACGGGACGCGGTTACGCGGCGTGTTGCGGGCCGTTGCATGAGGGCTCGCCTGCACCGGATGCCGAAGCGCTGATGCGCTCGCGCTACAGCGCCTACGTGCTTGAGGATGCGGCTTACCTGCTGCGCAGCTGGCATGCATCGACGCGACCGGCCGACTTGTCTTTCGACGAACCGCCGGCGCGCAAGCCGGCCTGGCTGAAGCTGGAAGTGAAGTCGCACGCGGCAACCGGCGAGGACACGGCCGAGGTGATCTTTGTCGCCCGCTACCGCATCGGCGGCGGCAGCGTGGTGCGCATGCGCGAGCACAGCCGCTTCGTGCGCGAGGGTGGGCGCTGGTTCTATCTCGATGCCGTGGTTGATTGAGCCATCCGGGGCCAGATCGCTGTTCGGACAACGAAAGCTTCCGAAGCCATGCATCTCCGTCATCCCGGCTTGCGCCCGGATGACGGCTGAACGACACGGACAAGGCTGCGTCGGGATTCAAGCGGCATGACGGGGCCGCGGGCTATGCTCCACGCATCGCCACCACGCCTGCCCGTCGCATGACCCGCCTTCGCTTCTGCCTACCGCTGCTGCTCGTCGCACCCGTCCTGCAGGCGTACGCGCAGGCGACGCCGGTGTCGGCCCCCGATCCGGAATACGACGCCTGCATGGTGCGGATGAAGGCGCAGGCGGCGTCGCGCGGCGTGCCGGCGGCCAGCTTCGACCGCTTCATGGCGGACGTCACCGCAGATCGCAGCGTGCTGGACCTGCTCAATGCGCAGCCCGAGTTCACCACGCCGATCTGGGATTACCTGGCCGGGCTGGTCGACGACGAGCGCGTGGCGGATGGCCGGACGATGCTGGACACGCATCGCGAATTGCTGGCGCGCGTGGAACGCGAATACGGCGTCGACCCCGCCACGGTGGTGGCGGTGTGGGGCGTGGAAAGCGACTTTGGCCGCATCTCCGGCCGGCGCCCGCTGCTGCAGTCGCTGTCCACGCTGTCGTGCTTCGGTCGGCGCCAGGAATTCTTCCGCGGCGAGTTCATCGCCACGCTGAAGCTGTTGCACGATGGCGACCTGCGCGACCCCGGCATCACCGGGTCGTGGGCCGGCGCGTTCGGGCATACCCAGTTCATGCCGACCACGTATGCGCGCATCGCGGTGGACTTCGACGGCGATGGCCGCCGCGACCTGGTGACCAGCATCCCGGATTCGCTGGCTTCGACGGCCAATTACCTCAAGCGCAGCGGCTGGCAGACCGGCCGTCCCTGGGGGCACGAGGTGAAGCTGCCCGCGAACTTCGACACGTCGCTGGCCGGGCGCACGAACCGCCGGCCGCTGTCGGACTGGGTGGCGCGCGGCGTGACCCGCGTCGATGGCACGCCGCTGACGGCCTCCGACACGCGCTCTGCACTCATCCTCCCGGCTGGACGCACCGGCCCGGCGTTCGTGGTGTTCCGCAACTACGACGCGATCTACAGCTACAACGCCGCCGAAAGCTATGCACTGGCCATCGCCACGCTGGCCGACCGGTTGCGTGGTGGCAGTGGCCTGGCCATGCCTTGGCCGACCGACGATCCCGGGCTGTCGCGTGCGCAGCGTCGCGAGCTGCAGACCCTGCTGCTTGCGCATGGCCATGACATCGGCGTGGTGGATGGCATGATCGGGACCAATACGCGCCGTGCGATCCGCGACGAGCAGCAGCGGCTGGGGTTGTCGCCTGCCGATGGCCGCGCCGGGCAGAAGATCCTCGAGGCCTTGCGCGCGCTGCCGCCCGGGAAGCCGGACTTCGTTACACCGCCGTCGTCCGGGGCGCCAACACCGCGTTGACCCCAGGCCGCGCGGCGCGGGTTCCCGCATAATCCGCGCCTTCGTGCCGCCGCACCGGACGCGCCATGCCTGCTCCACCCGCCCACACGCCACGCAAGGCCGCGCTGGCCTTCATCTTCCTCGTCGTGCTGATCGACGTGCTGGCGTTCGGACTGATCATCCCGGTGCTGCCGCACCTGGTGGAGGAGTTCACCGGCAGCGCCGCTGGTGCCGCGCTGTGGATCGGCATCTTCGGCACGGTCTTCGCCACCATCCAGTTCGCCAGCGCGCCGATCCAGGGCGCGCTGGCGGACCGGTACGGGCGGCGTCCGGTGATCCTGCTGTCCTGCCTCGGGCTGGGCCTGGACTTCATCATCATGGCGCTGGCACCGACGCTGTGGTGGTTGTTGCTGGCGCGCGTGTTCTCGGGCGTGTTCTCGGCCAGTTTCTCCACCGCCAATGCCTATGTCGCCGACATCACCCCGCCCGAGCAGCGTGCGAAGCGCTATGGCCTGATCGGCGCCACATTCGGCGTGGGATTCATCATCGGTCCGGTGATTGGCGGTTGGCTGGGCGGGATCGACCTGCGGCTGCCGTTCTGGTTCGCGGCGGGACTGGCGCTGCTGAACTTCTGCTATGGCCTGTTCGTGCTGCCCGAATCGCTGCCGCCGGAGAAGCGTGCGCGCCGTTTCGACTGGACCTCGGCACGGCCGCACGCCTCGCTGCTGTTCCTGCGCCGCTACCCGGCGATCTGGGGACTGGCGGCGGTGGTGTTCATCGCCAACCTCGCGCATTACGTGTATCCCAGCGTGTTCGTGCTGTTCGCCGACGTGCGCTACGGCTGGGGGCCGCGCGAGGCGAGCTGGGTGCTGGCGCTGGTGGGCGTGTGCAGCGTGATCGTCAACGTGCTGGTGATCGGCCGCGTGGTGAAGGCGGTTGGCGAGCGTCGTGCGCTGCTGTTGGGCCTGTCGTGCGGCGTGGTGGGGTTCGTCGTCTATGCGTTCGCGTCCGAGGGCTGGATCTTCCTGCTCGGCTTGCCGATCAGCGCGCTGTGGGCGTTGGCGGCACCAGCCACGCAGGCCTTGATCACCCGGCAGGTGGACGTGGACATGCAGGGCCGCGTGCAGGGCGCGTTGATGAGCCTGGTCTCGGTGGCCGGCATCATCGCCCCGATCAGCTTCGCCAGCGTCTTCGGCTTGTTCATCAGCGATCGCGCGCCGGTGGCGTTCCCGGGCGCGCCGTGGATGCTGGCGGCGGTGCTGCTGGCGCTGGCGGTGTTGATCGCCTGGCGCCATGCGCGCCCGGCGCCGGTGGCGGAGGTTGCGGCGCAGCCTTGAGCGAGGGGTCGCGGACCGAGGTGCGGGGGTAGGGGCATCCATCGCCAACTTCCTTCCCGTGGCAAGGCCGTGCGCCGGCCATGACGTATTGCGTGCAGGACAAGCGTGGCGCGGATGCAGCAGGAACAAGGAACGTCGCAGTGCGGACACATGACTGACGCCACATGGGCCAGTGCCCGCGGCCGGGAAGAATGCGCCGTTTTCGCCCAACGGGAACCCTGCCATGCGCCGCCTCCTCGTCCTGGTGCTGCTACCCATGCTGCTGTGCGGTGTGGCGCGCGCGGCCTCGCCTGCCGCGGCGGAAGTCGCCGAGTTCTCGCGGCAAGCGATGGCCAGGCACTGTGTGCCGACGGGCCCGGGACTGGCGGTGCTGGTCGCGCGGGGCGATGAGCTGCTGTTTCGGGGCGCCTGCGGCCTTGCGGACGTGGCGAGCGGCGCGCCATTGACGCCGGACCATGTCTTCCGGGTGGCGTCGGTGACCAAGCAGTTCACGGCCGCGGGTGTGCTGAAGCTGGTGGATGAGGGGCGGCTGTCGCTGGACGACCCATTGTCGAAGTACTTGCCCGCCTTCCCCGACGCAGGCGGCATCACGGTCGGGATGTTGCTCAACCACACCGCGGGCGTTCGCAATGCAGCGATCATGCCCGCGGCCGATGCCGGCACGCAGGGCATGGTCGATGCCATCGGCAATGCAGGCGTCGATTTCCCGCCCGGGCAGGGCTACCGTTACAGCAACGCCGGCTACGTACTGGCCGGTGCAGTGATCGAACGCGTGACCGGCATGGCATGGGATGCCTACCTGCACCAGGCGTTCTTCGCGCCGCTTGGCATGACGCGGACTCGCGGTGGGCACGACGTGGGCGTGGGCGATCGAACCGGCGAGGTCACGGGGCATGTGATCCAACAGGGGGCCTGGTCGCATGCCCGGCAGATGGACATGCGGCTACCGCATGCGGCGGGCGCGCTGGTGTCGACGCTGGACGACCTGTGGGCCTGGAACCGGGCATTGCATGCCGGAACAGTGCTGTCGGCGCAGTCACATGGCGCCATGGCGACCCCGCGCGGCAAGGCCGCCGATGGGAACTACGGTTACGGAATCGCGGTCGGCACGCTGCGCGGTTCGCGCGTGTTCCGCCACAACGGCGGCATTTCCGGTGCAAGCGCCTACCTCGCCTACCTGCCCGAACACGACCTGACGGTTGCCGTGCTGTCCAATGCCGATGCACTGCAGCCTGAGGTGGTGCGTAACGGATACCTCGCCAACCTTCTCGCGGCCCACGCCATCGGCAAGCCCTATCCGTCCCGTGACGCCATCCATGTCGATCCGGAATCGTTGCGCCAGTACGAGGGGGTCTACCGCACCGACGCCGCGACCGCCCGGGTGTTGCGCGTTGTCGAAGGCCGGTTGACGTCGCAGCGGATCCCCGGGGGACAGCCCGTCGCCCTGGAGCCGGTGGCGCGCGACGCGTTCGCCCTCGAGGCGGCGTTTTCACGCATGGTGTTCGAACGTGACGCCGCCGGTGCGGTCGTCGCGATGCAGTTCCTTTCCGACGACGAAGCGCAGCCCGAACGCATCGAGCGCAGCGACGAGCCGCTGCCGTCAGTCCGGCAGGAAGTACGCGTTCCGGTGGAAGCGCTGCAGCGGATCGCTGGCGAATACGTCTACCGTTCGATGACGCTGGTGGTCTCGGTGGACGACGGTACGCCGCGCGTCCGCTTCAACAACCAGCAGCAGCCGATCGAACTCGTGCCGCAGTCGCCGTCACTGTTCTCGCTGAAGGTCGTCGATGCAACGCTGGAATTCACGCCGGACGGGGACATCGCACGGAAGGCGATCCTGCGCATGGGGCCCGCCGTCAATGAGTACGTGCGCCGTGAGCAGTGACGCCTGCATCCCGGAAGGCGAATGGATGCCACCTTCCGGAACGCTGGTTGCGCGAATCAGCCGCAGCGGACGGATTCGATCACGCCGTCGGCATCGAGCATGATGTTCAGGCGGTCTTCGCGATAGTCCATCGTCGCGGCGTCACCGGGCGACAGCACGCGCACGCTTGCGGCACCGCTGTCGATGCGCGCCTGCTCGGTCACGGCATCGGACGAGGCTTGCCCGACCAGCGACTGCACGGCGTCGGCATTGCAGGTGCCCATGGCCGGTGGCATGTCGGTCGCGACGGGATCGACCGGGGCTGGTGCGGCATCGGCCGGGGCCGGTGCAGTCGTGTCCGGCGTCGCGGCGGTACCGGCGTCATCGCGCGCGCAGCCAACGACCGTGAGTGACAGCAAGGTGGCCAGGCCGGCGGCAAGGGCGTTTCGGGTGAGGGACATGTGGTGTCTCCGGTTTGGGGTGGGCGCACGATAGCGCGGCGCGCACGACGCCGGATGTGAAGGCGCACGCAGTCGGGGTAGGCTTTGCATTCGACCTAGCCGACAGGATCGCCATGCCCGCCACCATGCGCATCGCCCGCGTGTCCCTTGCCCTGTGCCTGTTGCCGCTGGTGGCTGCCGCGGATGACATCCCCGGCGGTGGCATCGATGCCGACCGCCTCGCGACGCACCTGCGCATCCTCGCATCGGACGAATTCGAAGGCCGCGCGCCGACCACGCCCGGCGAGGACAAGACCGTCGCCTACATCAGCGAACAGTTCGCCGCCGCCGGCCTGCAGCCGGCGGGCGACGACGGCGGCTGGATGCAGCAGGTCACGCTGTCGCGCAGCACGCTGACCGGGCCGGTGGAGGCCACGCTGCAGGCCGGCGGCACCACGCGCCCGCTGGCCAACAGCGACGACATCGCGGTCGAGAGCCTGCATCCCGACCCCCGCGTCGACCTGCGCGACGTGCCGCTGGTGTTCGCCGGCTATGGCGTGACCGCGCCCGAACTGGACTGGGACGACTACGCCGGGCTGGACGTGCGCGGCAAGATCGTCGTGGTGCTGGTCAACGATCCCGACTTTGAAACCGACAGCGGCAGGTTCGGTGGCAAGGCGATGACCTACTACGGTCGCTGGACCTACAAGTACGAGGAAGCCGCGCGCCGCGGCGCGGCCGGCGTGCTGATCGTGCACGAGACCGTGCCCGCCGCCTATCCGTGGGCCACGGTGCGCAATGGCCGCAACGGGCCGCAGTACGACATCGTGCGTGCCGATGCCGCGACCCACCACCTGCCGATGCGCGGCTGGATGCAGCGTGAAGTCGCCGAGCGCCTGTTCGCCGACGTGGGCATGGACTTCGATGCCGCCAAACTCGCCGCGCAGCAGCAGGGGTTCCGCGGCAGCGCACTCGGCGGCGCCACGTTGTCGATCGCGTTCGGCGTGGTCCACGATCGCGTGACCACGCGCAACGTCGCCGGCGTGCTGCCGGGTGCTGCGCAGGCCGACGAGACGGTGATCCTGTCCGGCCACTGGGACAGCTTCGGCATCACCCCGAATGCCGACGAGCGCGGCGACAACATCATCAACGGCGCGGTCGACAACGCCACCGCCATCGCATCGCTGATCGAGCTTGCGCGCGTGTTCGCCGCCGGCGAGCCGCCCGCGCGCAGCCTGCTGTTCCTGGCCCTGACCGCCGAGGAGAACGGCCTGTTGGGCGCGAAGTACTACGCCGCCAACCCGCTACGCCCGCTGGAGACGACGGCGGCGGTGCTGAACATGGAGATGTGGAGCCCGGACGGACCGACGCACGACATCTCGTCGTGGGGCATGGGCAAGGTCTCGCTGGAAGGCAGCCTGGTGGCCGCCGCGGCGCACGACGGCCGCACGTACTCGCCCGACCCCAACCTCGAAGCCGGCCTGTTCTACCGCGCCGACCATTTCGCCTTCGCGCAGGCGGGCGTGCCCGCGATCACCATCGGCCCCGGCGTGGACCAGCTGGACGGCGGCATCGCCGGAGGACAGGCGGCGCGCGCGGCGTATTTCGAACGGTGCTACCACCAGCCCTGCGACGAATTCAGCCACGACTGGGACATGCGCGGCCCCACACAGGACACGCAGACCGTGTACCGGCTGGCGGCCGACATAGCCAACCGCCGCGACTGGCCGACCTGGGACGCCGACAGCGAGTTCGCGGCCGAGCGCGCGAAGTCGGCGAAGCACCGTCCGGCACCGTGACCGATGGCCGGCGCGCGCGGCGTTTGCACCGGGCAGGCTGTCATCACGTCAATCGAGGGGAATGCCATGCGCACCAGATGCCTGTTGCTAGCCGTACCGCTGTTCGCGCTGGCCACCGCGCTCCACGCCGCGCCCCCGTCGAAGCAGCAGGTCGAACGCGACGCGGCGCGCGCGCTGGCGGCCAATTGCCAGGCCGATGCGCCGGGCATGGCGGTGCTGGTCGCGCGTGGCGACGAAGTGCTGTACCGCGGCGCGTGTGGCCTCGCCAGCCTGGAGCTGGGCGTGCCGCTGTCGCCGGGCCACGTGTTCCGGCTGGCCTCGGTGACCAAGCAGTTCGCGGCTGCGGGTCTGTTGAAGCTGGTCGATGAAGGCAAGGTGTCGCTGGACGATCCGCTGTCGAAGTACGTGCCGGGTTATCCCAACGGCGATGCGATCCCCGTGCGCACGCTGCTCGACCATACCTCGGGCATCCGCAGCTACACCGCCATCCCGGAGATCATGGCCGGCGGCGGCATCATGAAGGACCTGACCACCGCCGAACTGATCGACAGCTTCAAGGACGCCGAAGCCGACTTCGCGCCCGGCGCCGACTACCGCTACAACAACTCCGCCTATGTGCTGGTGGGTGCGGTGATCGAGGCGGCCAGCGGAAAGACGTGGGATGCGTACCTGCGCGAGACCTTCTTCGCGCCGCTGGGCATGACCCACACGCGCGGCGGGCAGGATGGCGCGGATGGCGTGCTGGAAGGCTACGTACCCGGCTACACCCGCAAGGGCGAACGCTGGGCACCCGCGCGCTACCTCAGCATGACCCAGCCACACGCGGCCGGCGCGCTGGTGTCGACCGTCGACGACCTGCTGAAATGGAACCGCGCGCTGCACGAGGGCAAGCTGTTGTCGGAAGACAGCTATCGCGCCATGGTCACGCCCGGGGGCAAGGCGGCGGACAACGACTATGGCTACGGCATCATGACCGGGACCTTGCGCGGCGAGCCGGTGCTTCAGCACGGCGGCGGCATCTTCGGCTTCAGCACCTACCTGCTGTACCTGCCGGGCAGCGACACCACGGTCGCGGTGCTCTACAACGCCGATGCCGGCCGCCCGGGCATGCTCGGCAGCGGTCGCATCGCGCAGTTGCTGGCTGCGCAGGCGGTCGGCAAGCCGTATCCCGACAAGACTGCGATCGATCTCGACGAAGCGACGCTGAAGCAGTATGAAGGGGTCTATCGCATCGACGCCGAGGCCACGCGCGTGCTGCGCGTGGCCAACGGCAGGCTCACTTCGCAGCGCGTCCCCGGTGGGCAGCAGCTCGTACTGGTCCCGGTGGCAAAGGACGTGTTCCTGTTCGAGGAGGGCTTCTCGCGCATGGCGTTCGAGCGCGATGCCGACGGCGCGGTGGCCGCGATGCGCTTCTTCCCGGAAGACGAAGGCGAGGGCGAGGTGGTACCGCGCACCGACGAACCGTTGCCGTCCGGACGCGTTGAAGTGCAGTTGCCGCGCGAGGTGCTGGAGCGCCTTGTCGGCGAATACGCCTACCAGTCGATGGTGATGACGGTGTTCCTCGATGGCGACACGCTGAAGGCACAGCTCAGCGGGCAGCCGGCCTTCGAGATCTTCGCCGAGTCGCCGTCGAAGTTCTTCCTCAAGGTGGTGGAGGCGACCCTGGAATTCGCGCCGGAGGGGGAGATTCCCGACACGGTCACGCTGCGCCAGGGCGGGGCGGTGATCGAGTACAGGCGCAAGGCGGAGTGATGTAGACGCCTGCCGGCGAGAAGCGACACGAAGTGACCGTGCCGTGCAGGCGAGGCTGGCTTGACGGCTCGGAAGGATCAACGGCCCTCGCCTTCGATGGGGGTCCTTCATTCCGGCCGTTGCGGGTCTGGTCAAAGAAGAGCATTCCGGCCATGAACGGGCGGGTTCATTTCCTTTTGCTGCCCACTGCATGCAAGACGTGCATGCGAACGGCGAACCCGTCCCGAAGGGTGGGTGCCGCAGGCGCGAGTCAAAAGAAACGAACCAAAGAAAAAGGGCCTCCCCCGACGGAGCCGACGATTGGGCGGAGCGTGCGCGGGGGCTTTCCGACTCGCCATCCATGGCTCGGTCGGAGAACGCCGCGCATCCTGTGCGGCGCCCTACGGGTCTGGCGAGTACGGGGGCGTTCTGGCGAAGCAACAATCGCTCTTGATCTTCGTTTCGCCATCATCGATGTCTGCCGTTTTTCGACCAGGACAGGGATGTCCTGTCGAAAAATCCCGTCGAGCCTGGCCCGAAGCGTTGGCTCCGTCGGGGAAAGGCATTTCTTTTGGTTACTTTCCTTGACCGGCTTCGCCGTTCGCTTCGCAGTGGGCAAGCAAAGAAGGTAACCCGCCCGTTCACGGGCGGAATGCTCTAGCTTCTCACCAGTTCCACCGTTTGCTTTGCGTGGGCAGGCAAAGAAAAGAGCCCTGCCGAAGTCGGATGCATCTGCTCCACGCTCCAAGTTCCGCCAGAATCAGGCTGCCTGCACGATGCGCAGCGGGTTGTCCCACTCCTTCAGCAGTTCCGTCTCGCGTGCCTTGGCCTTGTGCAGGTGCGCTTCCTTGACGTGGCCATAGCCGCGGATCTGCTCCGGGATGCTCGCGATCTCGACGGCGAGGCCGACGTTGCCGCCATCCAGGCCGTCGAGCAGGCCGCCGATGGTGCGCTGGTAATCGTCGATCAGCTTGCGCTCGGACCTGCGCTCGGCGGTGTAGCCGAACACATCCAGCGCGGTACCGCGCAACACGCGCAGCTTCGCCAGTACCTTGAAGGCGGTGAATACCCACGGGCCGAACTCGCGCTTGACCAGCTCGCCCTTGTCGTTCCTTTTCGCCAGCAGTGGCGGCGCGAGGTGGAAGTGCAGCTTGTAGTCGCCTTCGAACTGCTGTTCCACGCGACGCTGGAACTCGCCGCTGGTGTACAGGCGCGCCACCTCGTACTCGTCCTTGTAGGCCATCAGCTTGAAGAAGTAGCGGGCCACCGCTTCGGACAGATCGGTGCTGCCGGGGGCCTTGCTGCGTTCGGCCTCGCGCACCTTCGTCACGAAATCCGAGTAGCGCTTGGCATAGGACGCACCCTGGTACTCGGTGAGGAAATCGAAGCGGCGCGACACGACTTCATCCAGCGAACGCGACAGGCGCAGGTCGTCCAGCGGCAGGAACGCGAAGCCGTCGGTGCCGGCATGCGCGGGCACGTGGCGCAGCTCGTCTTCGGCGCGCAGCGGCTTGGGCGCGGCGGTGGCGCCCCACTCGGTGCTTTCCCATTCGCCCGGGGGCAGCACCGGCAGTTCGCGTGGCGCACTTTCGGCGGCGGTCGGCATGTTGCGCACGATGCCGGCGGCCTCGTACACCGCTTCCGGGTCGATCGCCGCCAGCCGGCCCCACGCGAATGCGGTCTTGTTCATCTCCACCGCGGCGCCATTGAGCTCCACGGCGCGCATCAGCGAGTCGAACGACAGCGGCACCAGCCCGCGTTGCCAGGCGTAGCCGAGCATGAAGAGGTTGGACGCGATGGCGTCGCCCATCAGTGCGGTCGCAAGCTTCGTTGCGTCGATCTGCAGCGGCGGCTGGCCGCCGAGCGCCTGCGAGATCGCCTGCACGATGTCGGCCGCCGGGAACTGCATGTCCGGGCGCGTGGTGAACGTGCCGGGCATCGCCTCGTAGGTGTTGATGACCACCTGCGAACGGCCGGCGCGCACCTTCGACAGCGCCCAGTAGTCGTTCACCACCACCATGTCGCAGCCGAGCACCAGGTCGGCCTCGCCGGCGGCGATGCGCACCGCGTGGATGTCGTCGGGTGTCTTCGCGATGCGGATGTGGGTGGTGACCGCGCCCCCCTTCTGCGCGAGACCCGTCTGGTCGAGCACGGTCGAGCCGCGGCCTTCCAGGTGCCCGGCCATGCCCAGCAGCGCGCCAATGGTGACCACGCCGGTGCCGCCGACGCCGGTGATCAGGATGTTCCAGGGCTGCGACAGGTCGCTCTCGAAGCGCGGCTTCGGCAGGCTGGCGAGGCGATCGGCCGCGGCCACCTTGTTGCCCTTGCGCGGCTTGCCGCCGTGCACGGTGACGAAGCTGGGGCAGAAGCCTTCGACGCAGGAATAATCCTTGTTGCAATTGCTCTGGTCGATCTCGCGCTTGCGCCCGAACTCGGTGTCCTTGGGCAGCACCGACACGCAGAACGACTTCTTGCCGCAGTCGCCGCAGCCTTCGCAGACCAGGGTGTTCACGAACACGCGCTTTTGCGGATCGACCATCTTGCCGCGCTTGCGGCGGCGGCGTTTCTCGGTGGCGCAGGTCTGGTCATAGATCAGCACGCTCACGCCCTTGACCTCGCGCAGTCGCTTCTGCGCCGCGTCGAGTTCGCGACGGTCGAGGAACTCGACGCCGGACGGGAAGATCGTGGCATCGCTCCACTTTTCGATGTCGTCCGACAGCAGCACGATGGTCTGCACGCCTTCGCTGCGGACCTGGTGCGCGATCTGCGGCACGCTGAGGGTGCCATCGACCGGTTGGCCGCCGGTCATCGCGACGGCATCGTTGTAGAGGATCTTGTAGGTGATGTTGACGCCGGCCGCGACCGACTGGCGGATCGCCAGCGAACCACTGTGGAAATAGGTGCCGTCGCCGAGGTTCTGGAACACGTGCGGGGTGTCGGTGAACGCCGCCTGCCCGCACCAGGTCACGCCTTCCCCGCCCATCTGGGTGAAGGTGTCGGTGTCGCGGTCCATCCACGTGACCATGTAGTGGCAGCCGATGCCGGCCAACGCGCGCGAGCCTTCCGGCACCTTGGTCGAGGTGTTGTGCGGGCAGCCCGAGCAGTAGTGCGGCACGCGCGGGAACTGCGCGCGGGGCAGCGCCAGTTCGCCTTCCTTCTGCTCCATCCAGCGCAGCACGTCGCGGATGTGCGCGGTGTCGCGGCTGCCTTCCGGGATGAACTGCTGCAGGCGGCGCGCGATCACGCCGGCGATGGTGGCGGGCGTGAGCTCGCCGGTGCTGGGCAGGATCCAGTGTCCTTCCTCGTCGTACTTGCCGACGATGGACGGACGGTCGCCGTCGAAGTTGTAGAACAGCTCCTTCATCTGGCTCTCGATGAAGGCGTGCTTCTCCTCCACCACCAGGATGTCGCGCAGCCCGCGCGCGAACGCGCGGATGCCCATCGGCTCCAGCGGCCAGGTCATGCCGACCTTGTAGACGCGGATGCCCAGCTCGCGGCAGCGCCCGGCATCCAGGCCGAGGTACTCCAGCGCCTGCAGCACGTCGAGGTAGCTCTTGCCGGTGGTGACGATGCCGAAGCGCGCGTCCGGCGCGTCCAGCACCCTGCGGTCGAGGCGGTTCGCGCGCGCGAACGCCTGCGCCGCCTTCACCGCATAGCGATGCAGGCGCATCTCCTGGTCCATCGGCGGGTCGGGCCAGCGGATGTTGAGGCCGCCGGCCGGCAGTTCGAAGTCTTCCGGCAGCGCGATCTGCAGTGCCAGCGGGTTCACGTCCACCGACGCGGAGGATTCCACCGTCTCGGCGATGGTCTTGAAGCCGACCCAGCGCCCGGTGAAGCGCGACATCGCCCAGCCCACCAGGCCCATGTCGAGGATGTCCTGCACCCCGGCCGGATTGAGGATCGGCATCAGCGCGCTGGTGAACTCGCCCTCGCTGCCGTGCGGCAGGGTGGAGCTGCGGCAGGCGTGGTCGTCGGCGGCCAGCGCCAGCACGCCGCCGTGCTTCGAGGTGCCCGCGGCATTGCCGTGCTTGAACACGTCGCCGCAACGGTCCACGCCCGGGCCCTTGCCGTACCACATCGAATACACGCCATCGACCCTGGCGCCCGGGAACAGGTTGGCCTGCTGCGTGCCCCAGACCATGGTGGCGCCGAGGTCTTCGTTGAGGCCGGGCTGGAACTTCACGCCCGCGGCTTCCAGGTGCTTGCGCGCGCGCCACAGCTCCAGGTCGAAGCCGCCCAGCGGCGAGCCGCGGTAGCCGGAGATGAAGCCGCCGGTGTTCAATCCCGCCGCCTGGTCGCGCAGCCGCTGCATCAGCGGCAGCCGCACCAGTGCCTGCACGCCGGACAGGTAGATGCGGCCCTCGGTGCGGGTGTACTTGTGGTCGAGCGTGTAGTCCGGATCGCTCACGCCGTGGGTCAGCGCGGTGTTGGCGGAGGCGGGCGAGGAGAGTTCGGCGGTACTGGTCATGGCGGGGTCTTCGGCTTGCGCGCGCGGCGCTGGCGGGCCCCGTGGCGGCGGCCGAACGTCGTTCGAATCGGTGCGAAATTGTAGCAGCGGCCCCCGACGACCCGGTTTGCACCGGCCCGGGGACCGGCGTACAAAGGGCGTTCGCTGTCGGCGTGGGAGACGCGCGGCGCATCCGGAGAGCCAGGGCATGTCGGCAAGGCAGGCGGGCGAACGGCAGGAACACGGCGCCTGGGCGCGCCGGCACAACCATGCGCTGGTGTCGCTGGCGCGACGGGTCTGGCAGGACGACTGCAGCCTGCAAACCGCGCTGGCGGTGATCTGCGAGACCGCGGCGGACACGCTGGAGGTCGAACGCGTGAACGTGTGGCGGATCGGCGAGGACGCCCACACCCTCGAATGCCTGCACCACTACCAGCGCAGCACGGGCGAGCACGTCCCCAAGCCCGGCGTCGCCCTGCACGTGGGTCCCGGGTATGGCGCATTGCTGGACGAGGTGCGGGTGGTGGACTATGCCGGCGCCGCGCGCTTCGACATCGACGGCGGCCTGTCCGAGTACCTGCGCCGCCATGGCATCGGCTCGATGCTCGACGCGCCGGTGCGCATCGCCGGGGAGCTGGTCGGCGTCGCCTGCCACGAGCACGTCGGCCCGGTGCGCGTGTGGAGCCCGGAGGACCATGCCTTCGCCGGCAGCATCGGCGACTACGTGGCGATGGCCTGCGAGATCGACCGCCGCCGCAACCTCGAAGGGCGCGTGCGCTACCTCGAGCTGCACGACCCGCACACCGACCTGCCCAACCGCGACCACCTGCTGGAAGTGGTGCACTCGGCGCTGCGGCCGATGCACGGCGACGATACCGGCCTGGTCGCGATCCACCTGCACATCGATGCCTCGCCGCACGAAGGCGACGCCGACAACGCGCTGCTGGTGCGCGTGGCCGACTGTCTGCGCGGCGAACTGGGCGAGACCGCCACGCTGGCGCGCGTGCGCGGCGACGCCTTCGCGGTGCTGCCGCACCGCCACCTGCACGAGACCGAAGCGCTCAACCTCGCCGAGCGCTGCATCGCGCTGATCGAGGAAGGCCTGGCGGCGCAGGGCACCCAGACCGTGGTGTCGGCCGGCATCGCGTTCTCGCGCGATCTCGCCGCGCCGTCCGCGGACAACCTGTTGCGCAATGCCGAGACCGCCAGCCATCGCGCGCGCAATGGACGCCACAACCGCTGCGAGGTGTTCGATGCCGAGCACCATCGTGGACTGCTGGCGCGGCTGAAGATCGAACGCGGCCTGCGGGAGGCGTTCGCCGACGGACGCATCCGCCTGCAGTACCAGCCCGAGGTGCGCATCGACGACGGCCGCTGGCTGGCGGCGGAGGCCTTGTTGCGGTGGGTCGACGAAGACGGCGTGATGCACGCCGCCTGCGAGTTCATCGACATTGCCGAGGCCTGCGGTTTGATCGTGCCCTTCGGACGCTGGGTGCTGGTCGAGGCTTGTCGCGAGGCGCGCCGCTGGCCGCAGCACGGCGGCTTCGCGCCGAAGCTGCGGGTGAACCTATCCGCGCGCCAGTTCGAGCAGGCGGGCCTGGTGGACGACGTGGCCCGCGCGCTGACCGAGACCGGCCTGCAGCCGGGCCGCCTGTGCCTGGAGCTGACCGAGACCGCCCTGCTGCCCGACCTTGGCGTCGCGGCGCAGACGCTCGCGCGGCTGCGCGAGCTGGGGGTGAGCATCGCGCTGGACGATTTCGGCGTCGGCTACTCGTCGCTGGCCTACCTCAAGCGCCTGCCGATCGACGTGCTCAAGCTCGACCGCAGCTTCGTCGCGGGGCTGCCGCACGATCCCTACGACCTGGCCATCGTGCAGGCAGTCAGCGGGCTGGCGCGGAAGACCGGCATCGAGATCGTCGCCGAAGGCGTGGAAACCCATGCCCAGGCCGACGCATTGCGGGCCTGCGGGATCGAGCGCGCGCAAGGCTTCCTCTATGCGCGGCCCTGCGATGGCGACGCGCTGTTGCGCGGATTTGCGACGCAGGACGATTGATCCGGCCGGTGCGCCCGGAATCGCGCGGTTACAATCGGTGCGGGAGGCAATGCACAGGGGATCCCGTCATGACTGTTTTCGCCTTGCGCGCGTGCGCGCTTGTGTTGGGCCTGCTACCGCTGCTGGCGGTGGCGCAATCGCCGCTGCCACGGCCTGCCGAGTTCTATTTCGATGAAGACGTGGCCGTCGCGCGCCCCGTTACCGCCGTGGCCGGGACTGACGAGGCCGCCGTCGCCCAGCTGATCCGGCTGATGGAGCGCGGCGGCCGCAATGCCGATCGTGCCGTGGCGCAGCTCGCCCACCTCTCCATGACCAGCGGTCGCGTCGAGAACGGCCATGCGCTCTATGCGCGTGCGCTGGAGATGACCACGCCGCGCGGCCAGCAGCACAACGCGGTGCGGTGGAACTACGGATGGGACCTGTACCGGCTGGGCGACACCGAGGCTGCGCTGGCGCAGTGGACCGAGGCGGGTGCGAACCGCGGCGTGGTGTATCCCGCCTGGGCGCCGCCGACACTGGCGCTGGCGCTCTGGAAACTCGACCGGCGCGACGAGGCGGTGCGCTGGTACGCCGCGGCGGTGCGCACGTATCCCGACCGCTGGTCGAACCCGGCGCAACTGCCGGCGCTGCTGCCAGACTGGACCGACGCCGATCGCGCGACCCTCGCCGAGGTCCTCGCGGCGTGGCGCCAGGATCCACCGGCGTGGCCGTGAGCCTGCCGCATCGATGGCTGCGGTATGGTGCCGGTCCTGCCTGCCGGGAAGCACTCGATGAACGCCTGCCTTGCCATGATTGCCGCCGTGATGGTGGCCGCAATGCCCGCGATGGCCGCCGACCGCGTCACCGGTAAGCCGTTCGCTACCCGCAGCGAGGTGTATGCCCCGCATGCGATGGCGGCCACGTCGCATCCGCTGGCGACGCAGATCGCGCTCGACGTGATGCGCGCCGGCGGCAGCGCGGTGGATGCCGCGATCGCCGCCAACGCCGCACTCGGCCTGATGGAGCCGACCGGCAACGGCATCGGCGGCGACCTGTTCGCCATCGTCTGGGACCCGAAGACGCAGCGCCTGCACGGCTACAACGGCTCGGGCCGCTCGCCGCGTTCGCTGACACTGGCCGAGTTCGAACGGCGAGGGCTCAAGGACATTCCCTCGCACGGACCCCTGCCGGTCACCGTGCCCGGCACGGTCGACGGCTGGTTCGCGCTGCACGAACGCTTCGGCAGGCGCAGCATGGCCGAGAACCTCGCGCCGACCATCCGCTACGCGCGCGAAGGCCATCCGGTGCACGAGGTCATCGCGTACTACTGGGATCGCTCGGTGCCACGGCTGTCGCGCTGGCCGGGGTTCACCGAGCAGTTCACCATCGATGGCCGCGCACCCCGCACCGGCGAAACCTGGCGCAACCCCTACCTTGCCGACACGTTGCAGGCGATTGCCGAGGGTGGCCGCGATGCGTTCTACAAGGGCGACATCGCGCGCACCATCGGCGATTACTTCGCGGCCAACGACGGCTTCCTGTCGTACGAGGACATGGCTGCGCACACCGGCGACTGGGTCGATCCGGTCTCGACCAACTACCGTGGCTACGACCTGTGGGAACTACCGCCCAGTGGGCAGGGCATCGCGGCGCTGCAGATCCTCAACCTGCTGGAGCCCTACGACCTCGCGTCCCATGGTTTCGGCAGCCCCGAGCACGTCCATCTGTTCGTCGAAGCCAAGAAGCTGGCCTTTGCCGACCGCGCGCGCTGGTATGCCGATCCGGCGTTCCATCCCGCGCCGGTGGCGAAGTTGATCTCGAAGGAATACGCGCGCGACCGCGGCCAGTTGATCTCGATGGAGCGCGCGCTGCGCGAAGTGCAGCCCGGCACGCCGGCACAGCTCGACGAAGGCGACACCATCTACCTCACGACCGCCGACGCCGACGGCATGATGGTCTCGCTGATCCAGTCCAATTACCGCGGCATGGGCAGCGGCATGGCGCCGCCGGGGCTGGGTTTCATCCTGCAGGACCGTGGCGAGCAGTTCGTGCTGCAGGAAGGCCATCCCAACAGTTTCGCGCCCGGCAAGCGCCCCTTCCACACCATCATCCCCGCGTTCGTGACCAGGGACGGCAAGCCGTGGCTGAGCTACGGGGTGATGGGTGGCGCGATGCAGCCGCAGGGCCACGTGCAGATCCTGCTGAACCTGATCGACTTCGGCATGAACCTGCAGGAAGCCGGCGACGCGCCGCGCATCCACCACGACGGCTCCACCGAACCGACCGGACAAGCCACGGCGATGACCGACGGTGGCCGCGTCGAGCTCGAATCCGGCTTCCCCATCGAGAGCGTGCGCGCGTTGATGCGCAAGGGCCATCGCGTGCAATTCGCCGACGGTCCGTATGGCGGCTACCAGGCGATCATGGTCAATCCGCAGGGTGGCTGGATCGGCGCCAGCGAATCGCGCAAGGACGGGCACGCGGCGGGGTATTGAGTCACGCAAGGCTCATGCGCTTGGCGGCTATGCTGTGCACGAAGATCCAATGGACGTCGCCATGAACCGCACCCTGTTGCTCGCCGCCCTCCTGCTCGCCGCGCCTGCGCTGCACGCGCAGTGGAGCGACGCGCCCGATGACGACGAAGCCGCGTGGATGGAGCAACAGGCCACGACCACGCAGGCGTACCACGCCCGCATCGCCACCGCACTGGCGGCATCGCGTGACGTGCGCGACCAGGCCTTCGCGGAGATCCTGCGCCAGCCGGCCTCTCCAGCAGGCGGCGCGATGCCGTCGGGCGACACGCCATCGCGTGCAGCCCCGCGCGACACCGAGGCGGAAGCGCGTCTGCGATCGATTGCCGCGCGCGCGGGCGACGACCGGCTCGCGAACCAGCTGCTGCTCCTGGCATCGCCCGCGCCGGGCTCGGCGGAACGCACCGCGGCCGCCAGGCGCTGGCACGCGGCCGAGCCGGGCAACCTGGTGCCGCTGCTGCATACCGGCATGGCCGCGGATGCGCTGCTGGTCGAAGCCCGTCGCGCCACGCAGGCCACGACGCACCTGTACGACGTGGTGCGCTGGATGGCGTCGGCATTCGAGCGGCATCCCCTGACACCACCCGAGCGCACCGCGCTGGCCGGTGGCGAAACCTTCCATCCCGAAGAAGCTGCGGCGATGTCGGCCATGGGGATCTGGGCGGCGTCGATGGCGCCGGCATACGGCGCCCTGGTCGAGGCCTGCCGCGGCAATGCGCTGCGCGCCGCCCCGACGCGCCAGGCCGACTGCCGGCATGTCGCAACCCTGCTGGCGCAGCAGTCCGACAGCGTGCGCGACCGCATGGTGGGCCTGTCGATGCTGCGCGGCATGGCATCCGACAGCGCCGAGCGCGCGGCCATCGATGCGCAACACCGGACGATGGACTGGCAGATGCTGCAGTGGGGCCGCATCGCGCAGCAGCAGCCGCGCGACGGTGCCGAACAGTTCGTGCGCCTGCTGCGCACCGGCGTGACCTCCGAACTGGAGCTGGCCGGACGCGTGTTGCAGGAGGCCGGTGTATCGCCGGAACCGCCCGCAGGCTGGACGCCGCCGCGTCGATAGCGCGTTCAACCCCACGAATCGTCCTTGATTCACCGGGACATGCCGTGGCACCACGAGGATCTTGTTCTTCCCTGTCTGGCGGGCAGGTGCCGGTACGCGGTGGCGCAGGTTCGATGCCACCGCAAGTCGCGGCCCGATATCCGCCTGGTTGCGGTGGCATCGGACCTGCGCCTGACAGATCCCGGCCGCTTCGGAAAAAGCGACGCGACGCTGTCTTTGCCTTGGCTTTCCGTGCCGCGCGCCGGAAGCGTGGAGGCGCCCGCCGGGACCGCGCCGACCAAGCGCATATCCGGCCGCGACTCGGCGTGGTCCCGCCGGCGCCTTCGGCGTCCACGGCTTCGGGGAAAAACCTGGAATCTCCCTGATGGTCGATGGCAGGGGGCCGGGATCCGGCGACTTTCTCCCCGTGCAGCAGTCCGCCGGGCTCGGCCCAACGACGAACTGCTCAGGGATCGAATGCCAGTCCTTCGACCAGCTGCATGCGTGTTTCCAGCACGTCTTCCGATGGCGCCCGCACCACCACGTGCACGTCGCGTCCACGGCCCAGGCGCAGCAGGGTTTCGCGGACCTGGACGGTGGGATCGAAGCCGTCGCTGCCGCGGTACCAGCGCACGCGCTGTCCGCCGACCGTGCCGCGACCGACTTGCTGGCTGCCGACCGGGCGGAATGGCAATGATCCGCCCAGCGTCACGGTGAACATCTCGGTCGCATCCGCGGTCGACAGCGCCTTGCAGAACACCATGCCAGGCACGTCACGCTGTTCCCAGCGCAAACCGCTGCCGTCCGGCAGCCGCGGACAGCTTTCGATGGCCTGTGCGTCGGCAGGCGCAGCGCTGCACAGCAACCACGCCAGCCAGATGAGCACACCTGTTCGCAGCATCTCCGCACCCTCCCAAATGCGTCGAGGCAACGGATCCGTCCGCGTGTTCTCCGTGGGCCGCGTGGCCGGCCCATCGGGACCGCCACGCGTCGCCGCACCTTATCGTCGTGATCGGTGTCACGCAAATGGCGCCGGCGGCATCGTGCGGGCCATTACTCCTGCCGCAGCGCCGCAATCGGATCGAGTTGCGCCGCCTGCCTCGCGGGATACACGCCGAACGCCAGCCCCACCAATGCGCAGAAGGCCGCCGACAGCAGGATCGGCACCGGCGCCCACGCCACCTGCCAGCCGGCGAAAGTGGCGATGAGGTAGGCCAGCACGCCGCCGAACACCAGCCCCAGCAGCGCGCCGGAGATGCAGATCACGCTGGCCTCGCGCAGGAACTGCGCGATCACGTCGCGCCTGCGCGCGCCCAGCGCACGCAGCAGGCCGATCTCGCGTCGCCGCTCCAGCACGTTGGCCAGCATGATGTTCATGATGCCGATGCCGCCCACCACCAGGCTGATCACCGCGATCGCGCCCATCACCACCTGGAAGATGCGCTGGGTCTGCTGGTGCTGCTGGAACAATTGTTGCGGCACCACCAGCTGGTAGTCGGCGATGCCGGCGTGGCGCTGGTCCAGCACCGCCGACAGCACGCCCGCGCCGGCGGCCAGCTTGTTCGGTGAATCGAGCCGCAGCAGGAAGCGGTCGATCTCGTCCTCCTGCGGCTGGAAGCGGAAGCGGGCACGCGCGCTGGCCAGCGGCAGGTAGATGCGGTTGCTTTCCGAGCCCAGTTGCACGCCTTCGAAGTCGTCCTGTCCCAGGTCGCGGTCGGCCAGCACGCCCACCACTTCCAGCCAGACGTGGTTGACCTTGACCAGCGCGCCGATGGGGTCGGCGCCGGGGAACAACCCGGCCGCGGCCTGGTGGCCGATCACCGCGACCGGTGCCAGCGCCCGTTCGTCATCGGCATCCAGGGCGCGGCCTTTGGCCACCTGCAGCGACGACAGTTCGAACCAGTCGGCGCTGATGCCGCTGGCCTGCGCATCGCTGCGGCCGTGGTCGCTGAACACGGTATGCGTGCGCACGCGCTTCTCGGCGGCGAACTTCTCCGCGCCGGGCACCACCGCCAGCGCGGCGTGGGCATCGGCGACGCTCAGGCCGAGGCTGCGCGCGCGCGATTCCTTCAGCGTCGCCTCGTCCTGCGGCTTCACCTCGGCGATCAGGTTGTGCAGGCCCAGGCTTTCCACCATGCGCAACGCCTCACGCTTGCTGCCTTCACCGACTGCCTGCATCGCGACGATCGCGCCCACGCCGAAGATCAGGCCGAGGAGGGTCAGCAGGGTGCGCAGGCGACGGCGCCACAGTTCCTCGACGGCCTCGCGCCACACCGGTGGCAGTTTCGAGATCCACTTCATCGCGTGCCGCCTCCTGCGAGGGTGCCGGCCTCATCCGGCGCGTCGTTGGCACCAGGCGCGGCGTCGCCGGTGGGCTTCAGCGGCAGTTCGATGCCGCCGGGCGACAGCAGCACTTCGTCGCCGGCCTTCAGGCCCGCGACCACCTGCGACCGCGCGGTCCCGCGCACGCCCAGCTCGATTTCGCGACGTTCGTAGCCGCGGCCGTTGCGCACCTGCACCGTGTGCTTGCCATCCTGTTCCTCGATGGCGACGTTGGCGACGCTGAGCGCATCGGGCTCGCGCAGCAGGATCACCCGCGCGGCGAACCGCTGCCCGGGTACGAAGCCATGTCGTTCGACCGCCTCGCCCGGCACGGTCGCGCGCATCGACAGGTATTTCACCGGGCTCTCACGATCGAGCACGGTCGCCGCACTGGCCACCCACGACAGTTCGCTGGTGAACGCCTGGTCCGGGCGTCCCAATGGATGCAGCTCCACGACATTGCCGGCGCGAATGCCCTGCGCCTCGAGCTGCGGCAGGTCGATCTGCACCTCCATCGCGCCGGTGTCGGGCAGGCTGCCGAATTCCTGCCCCGCGCGCAGCGTGGAGCCGACCATCGGCTTGTCGCCGGACCAGTTGGCGGTCAGCAGCAACACGCCGTCGTTCGGGGCGCGCAGTTCCAGCGCATCGAGGTCGTCGCGACGGGTCCGGGCGTTGAGGTCGAAGGTGGAACGCTGCGCGTCGAGCACGGCAAGCTCGGCACCGCCGCGTGTTTCCGATTGCCCGCGCTGCCACTCCAATGTGTCCTGCCGCGCCTCCAGGAACTTGCTGTCCTCGATTGCATCCAGTACCTCGTTGCGTGCCATCGTGCTCAGGTCGGCGTCGGCATAGCGCTGGGCGATGCCGAGCTGCACCGCCACCTGCGCCAGGTCCACGTCCACGCGGCCCCGCGAGGCCAGCAACTCGCTTTCCTTCGCCAGCCGCGACAGCGCGTTGCGCTGCAGGTCGAGCAAGGCGAGGTCGAGCTGCTGCTTGCCTTCGTCGGCGCGGAACCGCGCCAGCAACTCGCCTTGCTTCACCAGGCTGCCTTCCGGCAGCATCCACTCCACCTGGCGCGACGACCAGTTGCGTCCCGGCACGCTCAACGGCGTGGGCTTGGCCGAACGCAGCTCGCCTTCGCCGTGCATGCTCAGCACCAGTTCGCCGGCGGTGACTACCTCGCTGGTGGGCGGGGTTTCGTTGCTGCCGCAGGCGGCGAGTGCGAGCAGGGCAGGCAACACGAAAGAACGAAGCCGGGCCAAACCGTCGCTCCCGTGGAGGAACGGCGATCGGGTGTGCACAGTCCTGCCCGAGCCGAGGCGCCGTGTCATCGCGAGGCTCCCGCCGTCTGCTCCGGCACCGTCAGTTCAACGCGCACCGCCTGTCCCGGCCGCAGCCGCACCGCCTTGTCGTCGAGCGTGATCTCGACGTCGACGACCGGGATCGGCTGCACCTGCGACTTGCTGCGCACGGTCCGGCCGATCGAAGTCACCGTGCCGCGGTGCACGCTGCCGCCGCCGCCTTCGACCACGATCCGCGCCGGCACGCCCGCCGCCACCCGCAACAGGTCGCGTTCGGGCAGTTCCGCGCGCACGGCCAGGGTCTCGCTGTCCGGGATCTCGGCGATGGTCTGGCCGCGCCAGACCTGGGAACCCACGTCGAACTTGTCGCCGTTCCAGCTGCTCTTGTGCATCATCACGCCCGAGCGCGGCGCGACGATGTTGAGCTGCGCCAGCGAGGCTTGCAGCCGGGTCACGTCGGCCTGCAGTTGCGCCAGTTCCGACTGCACCAGCCGGCGTTCCTGCCGGCGCTGCTCGGCGGCGAGGCGTTCGCGCTGCGCCGACAGCACCATGCGCCGCTCCGCGCGCCGGCGCTCCTCCACCAGCTTGTCGTACTGCAGCGCGGCGATCAGTTCGCGCGGCTGTTCGGTCTTGCGTTCGGACTTGTCCAATGTGGCCTGCGCCTCGGCGGTGAACAGGCGCTCGGTGCGCTCGCGTTCGGCGAGGTCCAGTTCGAGCTTTTCCAGTTCGCGTTGCTTCTCGGCCAGCTGGCTCTGCTTCTCGGTGAGCTGCTGCACGATCTGGTTGCCGTCGAACGCCAGCACCACGTCGCCCTGCTTCACCGGCTCGCCATCGGGTGCCAGCCGGGTGATGTTGAAGTTCCAGACGCGGTCGATCATCGGCGGCATCAGCGAGGACTTGTCCACCGCATAGACCTCGCCGTCGATGCGCAGCGTGGCCGCGTGCGCCGACAGCGGCAGCACTGCCGCGAGCAGCAGGGGCAAGGCGCGACGCGTGTTCATTGGCCGGCTCCGGTGGCCACCGACGCGGCGGGACGGGCGATCACGCGTGCGCTCATGCCCGGCAGCAGGCGCAGGCCGCCGGCATCGAAATCGACATCGACGGTGAAATAACGGCCGCTGCCCCACTCCGGGCGGCGGTCCGGCGCACCGGAAATGTCGGCGATCGTGCCCTGCACGCGACTGCCCGGATGCGCGTCGAAACTCAGTTCCACCGCCTGCCCGACCTGCAGGCCGCGGCGGTCGGGTTCCAGTGCCCAGGCGCGCACGCGCGTGCCCTGCCCGCTGACCACCTCGCCGGCGCGGCTGCCGGGCATGGTCGACGAGCCTTCGTCGATGCGGCCGCCGATCCAGTTGTTGTTGAAACCGTGCACCACGTAGCCATCGCGGTCGGCGCGCACTTCGGAGGTACGCACCATCAGCGCGTGGTATTCGCGCTGCACCACCAGCTTCTGCACTTCCAGCCGGGCGTCCTCGCGGCGGCGGCGCACGGCTTCGCGTGCTTCGGCCAGCTGCTGGCGCTTGAGCGCGGCCTCGCGCGTGGCGCGGTCCAGTTCGCCCTGGTAGCGATCGTAGTCGAGGTCGGCGATCAGGCCCCTGGGAATGCGCGCATCGATCCGCGCCGTGGCCAGTTCGGCTTCGGCATCGACCAGCGACAACTCGGCATCGAGCGCCTTGACTTCCAGTTCGGCCACTTCCTTGTCGCCGCGCGCGGTCGTCTGCTCGATGCGCGCGTCGAGTTCGGGGATCTGCGCGGCGGACTGGCCCGGGTCGATCCGCAGCACCACGTCGCCCTTCTTCACCGGGTCGCCCTCGGGCACGAAGAAGCGGATCACCACCGGTGAGCTGTTCGACTGCGGCGTGATCAGGGTTTGCGAATCGGTGGAGCGCACTTCGCCGGTGAGCACGACGGCATGGGCTTGCGCGGCGCATGCCAGCAGTGCCGGCAGCAAGAAGGCCTTCAGCGAAAACGCCGGGACGGTCATCCCTCGGCTTGCGGGGAAGATGGAATGCGAAGGTGCGCCGGCCCCCGGCCGCTCAATGCAATGCGGAGTCATGCTCGATCCTGCCGTCGCGCAGCTTCACCTGGCGCGGGGCGCGCGCGGCGATGTCGTTGTCGTGGGTCACCATCACCACGGTCTGGCCACCCTTGTGCACCTCGTCGATCAGTGCCAGCACATCCGCCGCACTCTTCGAATCGAGGTTGCCGGTGGGCTCGTCGGCCAGCAGCAGCGCGGGGCGCAGCAGCAGTGCGCGGGCGATGGCGGCGCGCTGCATCTGGCCGCCGGACAGTTCGCCGGGGCGATGGTCGCGGCGCTCGGACAGGCCCACGCGCGCCAGCAGCTCGTCGGCGTGGCGGTGCGCATCGGCCGGAGGTTCGCGATGGAAGCGCAGCGGCAGCAGCACGTTCTCCAGCACGGTAAGCCTTGGCAGCAGGTGGAAACTCTGGAACACGAAGCCGATGCGACGGTTGCGGATGTCGCTGCCGGCTTCGTCGTCCAGCGTGGCCACGTCGCGGCCTTCGATCAGGTAGTGGCCGCTGGTGGGGTGGTCGAGGCAACCGAGGATATTGAGCAGGCTCGACTTGCCCGACCCCGACTGCCCGGTGATGGCGACGAAGTCGCCGGTGGCCACCTTCAGGCTCACGCCGGCCAGCGCGCGTACGGTTTGCCCGGCCATGGCGTAGTGCCGATGCACGTCCTGCAGCTCGATCATGTCCTGTCCAATCCCTGATGGCCCGTGCGGTCCCCCTGCACGGCGCCGTGGCGCGCCTGCACGGGGTGGACAGTCTCATAGGCGGTTGGTTCCCGAGCATGTGCCGATGGTCGTCCTCATGCAGGCATGGGATGCGGCGGCGTGGAAAAGGGTCGCAGCCGACGCCGTGGCGGGTCCATGGCCCAGCCACGGCGGTAGGCCCGCTGCCGCACAATGCCGGTGCGGCGCGTGCCGTCCCCGGGGGGCGGGCAAGGCCTCTTCGAATCGTGAAGCCCGCACGACGCATGCTGTCCAACCGCCCGCGCCATGAAAGCCACCGGGGCAGCGACTTGTGAAGACTGCGTCAAGAATGCTGCAACAGCAGCAAAGCCGACGTGCGCCCGGTGGCATGCGTAGCGCGGGTTCGTGGAGGATGGTCGCGGGACCCCGCGTGCCGGTGTACGCTCGGCCTTCGTTTCTGACCCGGAGCGTGTGGATGAAGACGGTGTTGGTGGCCAGTTCGAAGGGCGGTGTGGGAAAGACCACGGTGGCGACGCATCTTGCGGCGCAGGCGGCACTGTCCGGGCAGAAGACGGTGATCATCGATGCCGATCCGCAAGGATCGTCCACCCGCTGGGCCGAGCGCCGCGCCGGGCTGGACAGCGCGGTCCTGCCGATCGACGGCAGCCGCCGCCACAAGACCGCCTGGAAATCGATCCCCGACGGCACCGACCGGGTGGTGATCGATGCGCCTGCGGGCGCGCACCCCGATGCGCTCGAGGCCTACCTGGAGCACGCCGACGCGGTGGTGGTGCCGGTGCTGCCCTCCGCGCTGGACATCGACGCCACCGTGCCCTTCCTCAATGCCATGGCCAAGCACCCTCGCGTGCGCCGTGGCCAACTGCGCGTGGGCCTGGTCGGCAACCGCCTGCGGCCGTGGACCAATGCTTCGCAGCAGGCGCTGGAACTGTTGTCGCAGTGGCCATACCCGGTGGTGGCGCAGCTGCGCGACAGCCAGGCCTACGTGATGCTGGTCGGGCTGGGCCGCAGCCTGTTCGACTACAACTCGCAGCAGGTTCGCGACCACCAGGCCGACTGGCAGCCACTGCTGAAATGGTTGAAGAAGTCCTGAGCGCAGGGAGCGCACGATGCGAGAACTGATCCTGTTGCGTCACGCCCATGCCGAGCCCGCGATGCCGGGGCAGGCCGATCTGGACCGCCCGCTGTCCTCGGTGGGGTTGGCCGAAGCCGCCGAAGCGGGGCGTTGGCTGCGCGAGCGCGGCCTGGCCCCCGACCGGGTGCTGTGTTCGCCCGCCCGGCGCACGCGCGAGACCCTCGATGCGGTGCTGGACGACGTGGCGGGGATCGACTGCCGGCTGGAAGAGGCGATCTATGAAGCCACGCCGGGCACGCTGGCCGGGCTGGTGGATGCCCACACCGATGTTGACCGCCTTCTCGTGGTCGGCCACAACCCGGGGCTGGAGCAGCTGGTGGCACTGATGCACAGCGGCGCCAGCGGCGAGTACCGGGGCATGCCGCCGGCGGCGATCGCGACGCTTGCGTTGCCGGTCGATGCCCGCGTCGAGCCGGGAATCGCCAGCCTGACCGCTTTCTGGTGGCCTTGAGACCCAACGCCATGCGGATCCTCCAGGGGCGGCGATCGCGGGCGACAGCCTGGCTGGTGGGAGCGGCCGCGATGCTGTTCGCCACGCAGGTGGCGTCTGCGACCGTGGACGCGCAGAAGTCCTGGGCGGGATTTTCGCTGAAGACCCGCTGGGGCCAGACCCTGGAGGGGCATTTCCCGGTGATGGAGGGCGAGATCGTCCTGGCCGGCGACCGCAAGCGCGTGCAGCTGCGGCTGTCGACCGATGAGGTCGTGGTGATCGGCTCGCCGCGCTACAGCCGCCTGACCCGGGGCGAAGGCTTCTTCGATGCCGACCACCACCCGCAGGTGGTGTTCGTGTCCGACGCCTACCCGGCCTCGCTGGTGCGCGAAGGCGGGCGACTGGCGGGCGAGCTGACCATCCGCGGCACCACCCGGCGCGAGGTGTTCATCGTCGAGCCTTCCACCTGCGACCGCCCGGGCATCGATTGCGACGTCGTGGCCGCCGGCGTGGTGTACCGCGGCGATTACGCGATGGACCGCTGGGCCTTCGCGCTGTCCGACCGGGTGCAGCTGGTGCTGCGCCTGCGGACGCGCAGCGGCGGCGCATGACGCCCTGGCAACGGTTGCTGGCCGTGGCGCTGGCCCTGGCCTGCAGCGCCTGCAGCGGATTGTCCGCACTGCAACGCGAGCAGGCGGCACGGGTGGCGCTGGACGCGCGGTCGCAGCAGATCGATTGCGATGGGCCGGACGCCTGCGCGCGGCCATCGCCGCTGCTGGAACTGGGCGCGCGCGCCAATGCCGAGAGCGCGCCCGGCGCCCCGCGCCATTACGCCCTGCTGCTTGAATACGGGCAGGACGCGATGCTGGCGCGACTGGACATGATCCGCGGCGCCACCCGTACGATCGACCTGCAGACCTACATCTTCGACGAAGACGACGCCGGCCACCTGTTCCTCGATGAACTGGTCGCCGCCGCGCGCCGCGGCGTGCGCGTGCGCTTGCTGGTCGACCAGCTGTCGGCACTGCGCGAGGTGGACACGCTGGCGGCGCTGTCGGCCACGCACGCCAACTTCGAGATGCGCATCTACAACCCGCTGCTGGGACGCGCGCGCATCAACTATCCGATGTACGCGCTGGCCGCGGCCTGTTGCTGGCGCAGGCTCAACCAGCGCATGCACAGCAAGCTGCTGCTGGTCGATGGCAGCGTCGCGGTCACCGGGGGACGCAACTACCAGGACGACTACTACGACTGGAACCCGACGTTCAATTTCCGCGACCGCGACGTGCTGGTGGCCGGGCCGGAAACCGTGGAGATGGCGGCCAATTTCGATGCGTTCTGGGACGCGCGCCTGTCGGTGCCGGTGGAGCAACTCAGCGACGTCGGTCGGCGGTTGCTGCGACAGGGCGCGCCGGCACTGCCGCACCAGCCCTTCGACGATCCGCACCGGGTGGAGGCAATCTCGCGCAATGCCGACGACGCGGATCTGGTGCGCACGCGCCTGGCCGATGCCGCCATTCCCGTGGGCACGGTCGAGTTCATCGGCGACCTGCCGTCCAAGCACCGCAGCGATCGCGAGCGCGCACGCGAGGCGGTGCTGGCGTCGCCCGGGCTGAAGTCGCTGATCGAATCGGCGCGGCACGAGGTGCTGTTGCAAACGCCATACCTCGTGCTGTCGCCACCGGCGCGGGAGCTGTTCGCGCGCCTGCAGCAGCGCGACGAGCCGCCGCGGATCATCGTCTCCACCAACAGCCTGGCCGCCACCGATTCCTTCATCACCTACGCGCTGTCGTACAAGTACAAGCGCCGCTACCTGCGCGACTACGGCTTCCAGATGCACGAGTACAAGCCGTTTCCCGAGGATGCGCCGTTCGACCTCGACGCCACGGGGGCGGTCGGCATTTCCTGGAACACCGACGGCACGGTGAACATCGTCGAGCCGCTGCGCGACGAATCGGCCGCCGGCCGCAGCCGTCGCAACCTGCCGCTGGAGCGCGAGAACGCCGCGTTGCGCTACGCCGGCGTGGGCGTGAACCGGCGCGTGCCGCTGCAGCGTGCGGGCATGCGCGTGGGCCTGCACGCCAAGTCGATGGTGGTGGACGGCCGCGTCGGCGTGGTCGGCACCCACAACTTCGACCCGCGCGGCGACAACTACAACACCGAGAGCGCGGTGATCATCGAAGACCCGGTGTTCGCGCAGGCGCTGGCCGACAGCATCCGCCGCGACATCGCGCCCGCCAACGCCTGGGCCATCGCGCGCCGCGACAAGCCGCCGGTGTTCTCGGGGCTGGCGTATTCGATGGGCAAGCTCTCCGAGCACCTGCCGGTGTTCGACTTCTGGCCAACGCGGTACGCCACCAGCTACGAGTTCCAGCCCGGGCCCGACTGCCCGGAGCCGCTGCCCCCGTCCGACCCGGGCTTCCGTGCCTGTTACCAGCCGGTCGGCGATTTCCCCGAGGTCAACCTCGGCTGGCGCAGCCTGTTGACCCGGATCTTCACCGCCTTCGGCGCGGGCCTCAGCCCGATCCTCTGAGCCGCCGCGCTTCGCCGGCGGCACTGGCCGTGGCGTCACCGGCTTCGGCATGGCCAGCAGCTCCAGACCCCCAGTCAGCTGACGTCGGGACGGCCCGACCGTGTCGTCAGTCATGCTCCGCGACTGCAACCGTCTGGTTTGAAACTCCATCCAAATCAGCAGGTTCCAGCGATCTGTCGAAGCATGACTTCCGGCCCATTGCGGGACTGGCTAGGTGTATTACTATACCAACACACCAAATCACACACGCTTCCACCCCAACCCCATGGAGACCGTGATGTCCTACCTCACCCAGTCCACCCCGTCCCCCCGCCGCGTCGTGGTCCCGGCCGTCTCGGCCGCCAGCGCCCGCACTGCGCGCCCGGCCCGCGAGTTCGGTACCGGCTATGGCAACAGCAGCGGCTATGCCAGCCCCAGGCGCTACGTGCGCGATACGGGCGTGGCACGCTTCCGCTTCGCCTGATGCTCGTCGCGTCGGCGGGCGTTTCCGGCCCCGTGCCGCGATTGACGCCGACGCGCGGCGCGCCCTAGGCTGCGTCCCTTCCCCACCGACCGGACCCGCGCCATGTCGCTCACGCTGACCATCGACCTCAACGACCACGACCTCGAACACTTCGCCAGCGCGCTGAAGGCCTCGCACAAGGCGGCCGAGGGCCGTTCGGCGGAGGAGATCGTCGCGGCGGCGGCGAAGTTGCTGGAGGATGCACAGAAGGTCAAGGCACCGGACTTCATCAGCGAGCGGCTGGAACGGCTGGACGACATGATCGCAATGGTCCGCGACGAGGGCTGGCACCTCGACGAAGAAGACCGCCAGCACGTGCTGTCCGCGCTGGTGTATTTCGCAGACCCGACCGACGTGATCCCGGACCACGTGGAGGTGCTGGGTTACCTCGACGACGCGATCATGATCGAGCTGTGCGTGCGCGAGCTGAAGCACGAACTCGACGCCTACGACGACTTCTGCGAATACCGCGAACGCGAAGCGAAGAAGCGCGGCGTCGAACCGTCCGCGGTCGGCCGCACCGATTGGCTGGACGGCCGCCGGGATGAGCTGGTCGAGCGCATGCACGCCCGCCGCAAGCGCGACAGCGGCGGTGGTTTCGGCGCCGGTTACGGCAGCAGCAGCGGTTACGGCAAGCCGGCCTACTCGCGCGCCTGGCGCCCGGGCATGTTCCGCGTCCGTTGAGCGCGCGGTCGCGGATGTTCCGCGCCGGCATCACCGTCGAGGACCTCAACGCGATGTCGCGGAGCACCGCGATGGAGCCATTGGGCATCGTTTTCACCGAGCTCGGCGCGGACTACCTGCGCGGCACGATGCCGGTCGATGCGCGCACGCACCAGCCCTATGGCCTGCTGCATGGCGGTGCCTCGGTGCTGCTGGCCGAGACTCTGGGCAGCACCGCCGGTGGCCTGTGCGCGCCGGACGGATGCGGCGTGGTCGGAATCGAGATCAACGCCAACCACCTGCGCGGCGTGCGCAGCGGCACCGTCACCGGAACCGCGCGCCCGCTGCATGTCGGACGCAGCACTCAGGTGTGGGAGATCCGCATCGAGGACGAGGCCGGCAAGCCGGTCTGCATCTCCCGGCTGACGCTGGCGGTGGTGCCGCGCTGACCGTGCGAAGCGCCATCCGTCGCGACCATGCTGGCGGGTATCGCAAGCGAACGGGTATCGTGCGCACCATGTCGACCTCCCCCGGTCCCGCCGACGCCACCCTGGTGCGCGCGCTGCGCTACGCGCTGCGCGTGCCGTTCCTGCTGTGGCATGTCTTCGTGCACCTGCCGATTGCCGTCGTATTGATGGCACCGCCGTGGGGCCCGCGCCGGCTGGCGGGCGGCGATCGCCTCGACCACCGGGTGATCCGGATGTGGTCGTCGGGGATGATGCGCGTGTTCGGCATGCGCATGCGCCGCGTGGGCACGCCGATGCCGGGTGCGGTGATGTTCGTCGCCAACCACGTCAGCTGGATCGACATCGTGGCGTTGCACAGCCAACGGATGATGGGCTTCGTGGCCAAGCGCGAGATCGCGGGCTGGCCCGTGGTCGGCTGGCTGGCGACACGCGGCGAAACCATCTTCCACCAGCGCGGCAGCCAGGAATCGCTGGGCGGCGTGCTCCACGAGATGCTCGCGCGGCTGCGCGATGGCCGTGCCGTGGGCGTGTTCCCGGAAGGCCGGACTCGCGACGGGCTCGAGGTCGGCCCGTTCCACGCGCGTATCTTCCTTGCGGCCGTGGAGGCGGGCGTGCCGGTGCAGCCGGTGGCGCTGCGCTATGGCGAAGCGGCCTGCGCGCAGCACATCGTGGCGTTCACCCCCGGCGAGAGTTTTTTCGCCAACTTCCTGCGCCTGCTGGGCGAACCGGCCCGGGTGGCGGACGTGGTGTTCCTCGCGCCCATTGCCCCCGGCGATGCCGAAGGCCGCCGGCGGATTGCCGAAACCGCGCGCGAGCGCATCGTCGCGGCGATGCGGCCATGACCGAGGGCGTCGTCGGCACCGACCTGCTGGACACCGTGGTCGAGGGCGAGGATTACCTGCCGCCGCGCTGGCTGCGCAACCCGCATGTGCAGTCGGTGCTGGGTACCAGCCCCTGGCGGCGGCGGCGTGGCGCGATGGCACTGGCCGCCACCGGTGCCACCACCACCGGGCACGATGTCGACGGCGGCGACGGCATTCGCCTGCATGGCCTGCATAGCCGGCTGGCGGGCCAACGGTCGCGCGGCCTGGTGGTACTGCTGCACGGCTGGGAAGGCAGCGCGGAATCGAGCTACATGCGACTGACCGCCGCCGAGTTGCTGCAACGCGGCTTCGACGTGTTCCGGCTGAACTTCCGCGACCACGGCGAGACCCACCATCTCAACGAGGCCATCTTCCACTCCAACCGCATCGATGAAGTGGTGCATGCCACGCGCGACGTGGCGCAGCGCTTCGCGGAAGGTCCGGTCGCGGTCGCCGGTTATTCGCTGGGCGGCAACTTCGCCTTGCGCGTGGCCTTGCGCGCGCCGGCAGCGGGGCTGGAGCTTGCGCGGGTGGCGGCCGTCTGCCCGGTGATCGACCCTGCGCGCACCATGCTGCAGATGGAGAACGGCCTGCAGTTCTACATGCGCTACTTCGAGCGCAAGTGGCGCGGGTCGCTGATGCGCAAGCGCGCGCTGTTCCCCGAGGCGCATGCGTTCGATGACAGCACGCTGAAGCTGGGCATGCGCGAGCTGACCGAGTGGCTGGTGCAGCGGCATACCGATTTCGGCACGCTCGAGGCCTACTTCGACGGCTATTCCGTCGCCGGTGATCGCCTGGCCAGCCTGCAGGTGCCGGCGGACATCCTCATGGCCGAAGACGATCCGGTGATCCCGGTCGACGAATTCCGCGCGCTGACGCTGCCGCCCACCACGCGGCTGCAGCTGGCGCGCTGGGGTGGACACTGCGGTTTCCTCGAAAACGCCGGGCTGACCGGCTATGCCGAACGCTGGGTGGCGCGGCGGCTGAGCGTGCCCGGTCCGGCCTGACACGGCCCCAGCCGCTACAATCGCCACTTCGTCCACGCCGAGGCCGCTTGGTCCTCATTCCATACATGCAAGAACAGATTTTCGACGCCCTGCGCCGCGGTGCGCACGACGAGGCGCTGGACGCGGCGCGCGCCGCGGTCGCCGCAGAGCCCAACGCCAGCCAGCCGCAGCTCTGGCTGGCGATGGCGCTGAAGGCCGCCGGCCGGCATGACGAGGCGATCGCCGCCATCGACCACGGCATCGCGCTTTCGCCCGAGGACGCGGACCTGCACGTACATCGCGCCGGGCTGCTGCTGGGCGCGCGCGACCTGCAGGCCGCGCAGTCGGCGCTGGCGCAGGCGGTGACGCTGGACCCCAACCAGTTCGGCGCCTACGTGATGCAGGCGCACCTGGCGCTGGCTGAAGGCAAGCCCGAGGAAGCCGAGCGCCTGTCCAAGCTCGCTGCCCGCCTGGCGCCCGAGCACCCGTGGAGCCTCGCGCTCGACGGCACGCTCGCCCTGCACCGCGGCGATGCCGACACGGCGCTGTCGCTGTCCACGCGCGCGCTGGAAATGGCGCCGGACGATGCGCGGGTGTTGTTGGCTGCCGGCCTGGCCTATCGGCAGAAGGGCCACCACGCGTTCGCCGAGCAAATGTTCCGCCGCTTGCTCGACAGCGAGGGCGCCGGTCCCGGGTCACGACTGTTGCTGGTGCAGACGATGCAGGTACAGCGTCGACCGGAGGATGCGCTGGAAGCTCTGCAGCCCCTGCTGAAAGGCGATGCGCCCGCGCACGGCCTGCTGCGACTCGCGGGGGAGCTGGCGTTGCAGTCGGGGCGCACGGAAGAAGGAATGGCGTCGCTGCGCCGGGTCTTGCAGCAGGTGCCGGACGACGAGCCCGCGTTGTTTGCGCTGATGCAGGCCTGGCGCATGACCGGCGACACGGAAGATGCGCGGCGCACGCTTGAAGACGCGCTGGCGAAGGCGCCGGCGTCGGCGTTGCTGTGGCGCGCGCGGCTGGCTGTCGAAGACACGCAGGATGGCGCCGACGGGATCGTCGATCGCTGGAATACGGCGGCGCCGGGCCATGTCGGCGCGCTCGAGGCGCGGATGCAGCAGCATCGTCGTCGCGGTGAGCTCGATGCGGCCGAGGCGGTTGCGCAGCGCATCCTTGCGGAGATGCCGGGCAACGCGCTGGCCCATGGGCTGGTGGTGGACCGGCTGCACGCGCGCGACCCCGGCGCAGCCATCGATTACGTCGACAACCTGCTCTCGCAGGCAGGCGGCGACGCCGCGAAGGAGCAACTGCTTGTCTGGCTGGGCGCGCTGGAAGACAGTGCGGGCCGGTATGCCCAGGCGGTTGCGCGCTGGACGATGCTGGCGGAGTTGCGTCGACCTGCACAGCTGCCGCTGACGCCGGTGAGCCTGCTGCCCGACAAGGTGCCGGCCGGCGACTGGCCGGCGTGGGACACGGGTGGCGACGCAGGCAACGCTTCACGTGACCTGCAGACGCTGTTCCTGTGGGGGCCGCCCGGCTCCTGTGTCGAATATGTGGCGACGCAGCTGTCCGCGTTCGACGGCTTCCGCGCCGACCGCATGTCGGCGGCAGCGCCGGGGGACGGGTTCCAGCGCTTCGCAAGCATCGACCAACTGTCCTCGGGTGAGCTGTCCGGTGCCATGGTGGCCGACGAGTGGCGCAAGTCGCTCGAAGCGCGCGGGATCGCAGGCGAGCATGTCATCGACTGGCTGGTGTGGTGGGACAATGCGCTGTTGCGTGCGCTACGTCCGCATTTCCCGGCGGCCGGCGTGGTGTTCGTGGTCCGTGATCCGCGGGACATGCTGCTGCAGTGGCTGGCGCGCGGGTCGCCGATGCAGTTCTCCGTGCCTTCGCCGCTGCTGGCGGCGCAATGGATGTCGGCGGTGCTGTCGCAGATGGCGGACACCGTGGCCCAGCCACTGTTCCGCAGCGTATTGCTGAAGATCGACGGAATCGAGGGGGATGCCGCTGCCATCGGCGTGCGGTTGTCGGAGGCACTGGGCCTGCAGGTGCCAGTGGTGCCGGTGGCGGCCGACATCCTGCCTGCGGGCCACTGGCGCAAGTACGCCGAGGCGCTGGCCGAGCCCTTCGCCGTACTCACGCCGATCGCAAAACAGCTTGGGTATCCTGAAGACTGAGTCCAGCCAGAACGGAAACCACGATGCGCATCCGCAGCGACAGCTTCGACCACGAGGGCCGCATCCCGGCCGAATTCGCGATGGGTGCGCCCGACGGCTTCGGCGGCAATCGCAACCCGCACCTGGCCTGGGATGACGTGCCCGACGGCACGCGTTCGTTCGCGCTGCTGTGCATCGACACCGACGCGCCCACCGACGCCTCGCTGGCGGGCAAGGAAGGCGTCGAGATCCCGGTGGCGCATCCGCGCGGGGATTTCGTGCACTGGGTGGCGGCCGACATTTCCGTCGACACGCGTGACATCGCCGCCGGCGCAGTCAGCGACGGCGTGGCCAAGGGCGGCAAGGCCGCCGACGCCAACAGCGGCCTGCGCGAAGGCCTGAACGACTACACCGGCTGGTTCGCCGGCAATGCGGACCTGGCCGGCGATTACCACGGCTACGACGGCCCGTACCCGCCGCCCAACGACCTGCGGGTGCATCGTTATTTTTTCCGTGTGTTCGCGCTGGACGTGCCGGAGCTGGCGTTGCCTGCATCATTCACCGCAGCCGACGTGTTCCGCGCCATGCACGGCCACGTGTTGGCCGAAGCCGCGACCTACGGTACCTACACCCTCAACGAGAAGGCCGGCGGCTAGGGCGCTCCCGCGCCGGCCTCGCGCCGGTCGCCATCCCGGCGCAAGCCGGGACCCAGCGACGTGTCTTGCGGGGACGTGGAAAAGCAAAGGCGTGGGGTCTTCGACTCCGGCCCTCGCGCACAGCGCTCGGGCGTGCGGCCGGATGCGAGCCTGTGGCTCGCAGGCCATCCGCCCTGACCCCGGCTTGCGCCGGGGTGACGATGCGTAGACACCAGGACCGGGACCGTTCTAGCGGTCCACGACTTCCGACTCGACCACCATGTCCAGCACGTAGGCGATCGACGACGCATCCGCGGGCGGGTTGGCGATGGTGTAGCGGTTGAGCCGCAACACGTTGCGCACGCCGGGCTCATGGGTGTACCCCTCGATGTCCTGGTACAGGAACCCCCACTCGCCTGTGGATTGCCTGGTGCCGTTGTCGGCGTAGGTGATCTCGCGCACGTGCAGGCACCGATGGTCCGGCATCAGTGGGTGGTGGCAAGGCACGCGCCGGGCGGCGACTTCCAGGAACACGCGCTCGCCCGGCCCGCCGAAGCGCGTATCGGGCGTGGGCACGCCGTTGAAGCGCAGGGTGTCGCCAGCGGGCGTGGCCAGCACCAGGTCATCGCCATCAAGGCGCAGCGTGCCGCCGGCCTGCAGCCGCTCGCCGATGGCGTCGTCGGATTGCATCAACGCAGCGTCGACGCAGGCCATCTGGGTCTGCACCAGGTTGCCGACGGATAGCGCGTTGCCGTCCAGCGCGTAGCTGCCGCCGATGTGGTTGCAGGCGTTGGACACCGACACCCGGCCGTCGGCGAAATCCACCTGCAGCGGCAATTCCGCGCGCGGGAACAGCGCGTCGATGCGATTGCCGTCGCTGTCCGTGGCCTGTCTGAGTCGCCAGTGGTAGTCGCCCAAGCGCGTGGCGTCGAAGGTCCCCGCCGCGGGCGGCGCGGTTGCGGCATCGGCGCTGCCGGGCGTGCGTGGCGCCTGCGTGCATGCGGTGGCCAGCAACAGGGCGGGCAGGGTGAGCAGGGCGAGTGTGCGCATGGCGGCTCCGGCGTCGGGGTGGGTGGGTGGAAACGGGCGGGCGCGGCGAATGGGGTTGCCGGTCGAGCATACGCCCGACCCCTCCGCGCCGCATGCGATGCCATGTCGATCCGCGCCGCCGCCGTTCGTCGCTCGCGAAAGACCCTGTCCCCCGCCGATGGAGCCCTGCGATGCCCAGACAGCTGTTCGTCAACCTGCCGGTCAAGGACCTCGACCGCACGGTCGCGTTCTTCACCGCGCTCGGATTCACCTTCAACCCGCAGTTCACCGATGACAACGCCACCTGCATGGTGGTGTCCGAGCACATCCAGGTGATGCTGCTGGTCGAGCCGTTCTTCGCCGGGTTCACGAACAAGCCGGTGGCCGATGCCTTCGCCGCCACCGAGGTGCTGGTGGCGCTGGCGCTGGACAGCCGCGACGACGTCGACGGCATGGTGGCCAAGGCGCTGGCAGCCGGCGCACGGGCGCCGATGCCGGCCAGGGACCTCGGCTTCATGTACCAGCACGGCTTCGAGGACCTGGACGGGCACCAGTGGGAGGTATTCCACATGTCCGCCATGCCCGGGTGATCGTGCGTCGTGTCGATGCTGTGGCTGCTGGCGACGCGCGCACTCGAGAAGGGATGCCGGTCTCCACCGCGTGGCGTTCGCGACCCGGAGGGTCTGGATGGGGACGATGTGCGCGATGTGGAACGTGATGTCGCTGTCGCAGGCGAACCCGACGCTGCCTGCGGCACCCGCGAGGCGCACTGAGGCACCGGTGCCATGCGACTTGCCGCACTTGCATGCCACGCATGGCGGTGCTGTCATCGCCGCAATGCCGATGCCGCCCGTCCAGCGCACCATCGATGCCGTCTGGCGCGCGGAATCGCCGCGCCTGGTCGCCGGCCTGATGCGGCTGGTGCGCGACGTCGACCTGGCCGAGGAGTTCGCGCAGGACGCGCTGGTGGCCGCGCTGGAACGCTGGCCGCGCGACGGCGTGCCGGATAACCCGGGCGCATGGCTGATGACCACGGCGAAGCACCGCGCGCTCGACCGGTTGCGGCGCGACCGCATGTCGGCCGACAAGCATGCGCAGCTGGCGCATGAACTCGACGATGCGCATGAACTCGCGCATGCGCGCGAGCAGGCCGCGCTGGACGACGAGATCGGCGACGACCTGCTGCGGCTGATCTTCGTCGCCTGCCATCCCTCGCTGTCGCTGCAGGCGCGCGTGGCGCTGACACTGCGGCTGCTGGGCGGATTGACCACGGACGAGATCGCACGTGCGTTCCTCGTGCCCGAAGCCACCATCGCGCAGCGGATCGTCCGCGCAAAGCGCACGCTTGCCGATGGCAAGGCGGCGTACGAAGTGCCGCGGCGCGCCGAGCTCGACGAACGCATGCCGGCGGTGCTGGGCGTGGTGTACCTCGTGTTCAACGAAGGCTATGGGGCGACCGCGGGCGACGACCTGCTACGGCCGGCACTGTGCAACGAAGCCCTGCGCCTGGGCCGACTGCTGGTGGGCCTGCTGCCGCAGCACGCGGAAGCGCATGGCCTGCTGGCGCTGATGGAGCTGCAGGCGTCGCGCATGGCTGCGCGCACCTCGTCTTCAGGAGAGCCGGTGCTGCTGGCCGACCAGGACCGGACGCAATGGGACCGGCGCGCGATCGAACGCGGGCTTGCCGCGCTGGAACACGCGCAGATCCGTTCGCCACGCCGCGGCACCTACACGCTGCAGGCCGCCATCGCCGCCTGCCATGCACGCGCGGATTCGGTGGAGGGCACGGATTGGGCGCGCATCGTCGCGCTGTACGGCGAACTCGCCGAGGCGGCGCCCTCGCCGGTGGTCGCGCTCAACCATGCGGTCGCGGTGTCCATGCTGCTGGGCCCTGCTGCCGCCCTGCCGCTGGTAGAGGCCTTGCAGGACGATCCGGCGATGAAGCGCTACCACCTGCTGCCTGCCGTGCGCGGTGATCTATTGCAGAAGCTCGGCCATCACGACGAAGCGCGGGAGGCGTTCACTCTCGCCGCCGGCATGACCCGGAACGAGCGCGAGCGCGCGCTGTTGCTGTCACGCGCCGGACAGGGCGCGCGGCGCTAGGACGCAGGCGTCACTCCATCGAATGCAGCCCGATCATGTTGCCCTCGGTGTCGAACGCCAGCACGATGAAGCCGTACTCGCCGATCGACATCTTCTCGCGCTGGATGCGCCCGCCCGCGGCCGCGACGCGCGCGCCGGTCGCGGCGCAGTCCCCGCAGGCGAAGTACACCAGCGTGCCGCCCGGGCCTGAGGGCACGCCGGGCATCCGGCACAGCGCGCCGTTGGCGCCGTAGCGCTCCATGTCGCCGGGGAAGGACCACATCTCGAGGCTGGGGGACTCCGGGTCGTCGGGCACCGACAGCGCTTCCAGGCGGATGTCGAACACCGCTTCGTAGAACGCGCGGGCGCGCGCCATGTCCTGCACGTAGATCTCGAACCAGTTGACGCTGTTGCTGCCGCGCATGTGCGTTCTCCGGAGGTCGCCTGCGGCGCGTTGGCGCCGGATCAGAGGGAAACGATGGTCTTGAACCCGCCCCACATCATCCGCTGCGGGTCGAACGGCATCTTGTCCGGCCCCATCGCGGCGATGCGCGGGTCGGCCATGACCTTCTTGTTGACGCGGTCGCGGTGCGCACGCGAGCGGTATCCGATGTACGAGAACAGCGCGACCTCGCCACGCTTGAGCTGCACCGCCTTGCCGAAGGACACGACCTGTCCCGGCTGCAGGTCGTCGGCGACGCATTCCACGTACTCCAGCGCGCCATGTTCCATCCAGACCTTCCCGGCTTTGCGTGCGATCCGACGGTAGTCGACAAGCCGCTTTTGCGGCACGGCCAGCAGGAAACCTTCGACATAGCCTGGCATGCAGCGCTCCTGGCGGGCTGGCGGGCCCGGCGATGGCGGATGCCTCGCATGATGCGGGCGGGGCGGGCGGCCAGCCATCTGCGGCGCAGCATTCGCCGATGCGAGGGCGACGTTCCGGCGGCCCGGCGCCGCCCTCAATCGCCGGCTGGCAACCAGAGCAGCAGTGCGATGCCGAACAGGATCCGGTAGATCGCGAACCCGGTGAACCGGTGCGCCTTGATGTACCCCAGCAGCCACCTCACCACCAGGAACCCGGTCACGGCGGATGCGGTGAAGGCGATGGTCACGTCCAGCCAGTTCTCGCCGCCGACGCCCTGTTCGAGCAGCAGTTCCAGGAAGGCGTAGCCGCTGGCGGCGAACATGGTGGGAATGCCGACGATGAACACGAACTCGGTGGCGGCCGAGCGCCGGCTCAGGCCGAGCAGCATCGCGATGAAGATCGTCGCCGCCGAGCGCGAGGTGCCTGGAAACACGCCCGCCACCACCTGCGCCAGCCCGACCGCGATCGCGACCGTCCAGGTGACCTCGGTACGGTCGCCGCGCTTCTCCGCGAAATGTTCGGCCACCAGCATCCAGACGCCACCGATCACCAGCGCCCATGCGATCGGCGTCACCGTGTCCGGCAATTCCCAGCCGGCCAGTCGCACCGGCAGGCCGACCAGCGCCGTGACCAGGAAGGCCACGGCCACCTTCATCGCGTAGTCGCGGTTGGCGGGCACGTGCAGCCCGCTCGCCAGCCCCCACAGCCGCTGCCGGAACACCAGGGTGATGGCGAGGATGGCGCCGGCCTGGATCACGATGTTGAAGAAGTCCGAGCGTGCGCCCAGCCAGTACTGCGCCACCAGCAGGTGGCCGGTGCTGGAGACGGGCAGGAACTCGGTGATGCCTTCGATGATGCCCAGCAGCAGGGCGGCCAGCGCGTCGGGCATGGGGAATCCGGGCAGGGCGGGGCGCGACAGGATAGTGCATTCGCAGGAATGCACCACGACGGTGCGCGGCATCAACACCACGACCCAAAATAGTGCAATCGTCCGGCTTGGCACTGTGCTCGCATCTTGTAAATCAATACGTTAGCCGCCTGTCGCGGCTGGCACGGCCCTTGCGTGAAGACCATCATCACTTCAAACCCAAGGTGTCCCGGATGTCGATCGATCACGTCGAAAAACTCATCGCCGACCACAAGGTCGAATTCATCGACCTGCGCTTCGCCGACATGCGCGGCGTGCAGCACCACGTCACGTATCCCAAGTCGATCGTGGAGCCCGGCCTGTTCGAGGACGGCAAGATGTTCGACGGCAGTTCGATCAACGGCTGGCGCGGCATCCAGAACTCCGACATGGTGCTGCTGCCGGACCCGTCCACCGCGTTCCTGGATCCGTTCACCGCCGATCCGACGCTGGTGATGACCTGCGACATCCTCGACCCGACCACCATGCAGGCCTACACCCGCGACCCGCGCGGCGTGGCCAAGCGCGCCGAGGCCTACCTCAAGTCCAGCGGCATCGCCGACCAGGCCTTCTTCGGTCCCGAGCCGGAGTTCTTCGTCTTCGATTCGGTGCGTTACGCCAACGAGATGGGCCACACCTTCTTCCACATCGATTCGGAAGAAGCGCACTGGAACTCCGCGAAGGAATACGAAGGCGGCAACAGTGGCTATCGCCCCGGCGTGAAGGGTGGCTACTTCCCGGTCGCACCGCTGGATTCGCTGCATGACATCCGCGCCGAGATGTGCAAGACGCTGGAAGAGGTCGGCATCGAGGTGGAAGTGCACCACCACGAAGTGGCCAACGCCGGCCAGTGCGAGATCGGCACCAAGTTCAACTCGCTGGTGAAGAAGGCCGACGAGCTGCTGACGATGAAGTACATCGTCAAGAACGTCGCCTTCCGCAACGGCAAGACCGCGACCTTCATGCCCAAGCCCATCGTCGGCGACAACGGCAGCGGCATGCACGTGCACCAGTCGCTGGCGAAGGACGGCAAGAACCTGTTCTCCGGCGACGGCTACGGCGGCCTGTCGCAGACCGCGCTGTGGTACATCGGCGGCATCTTCAAGCACGCGCGTGCGATCAACGCGTTCTCCAACGCGTCCACCAATTCCTACAAGCGCCTGGTGCCGGGCTTCGAGGCACCGGTGATGCTGGCGTATTCGTCGTCGAACCGCTCCGCCAGCTGCCGCATCCCGTACGTCGCCAACCCCAAGGCGCGCCGCATCGAGATGCGTTTCCCCGACCCGGTGAACACCGGTTACCTCACCTTCGCCGCGCTGATGATGGCCGGCCTGGACGGCATCAAGAACCAGATCGACCCGGGTGGCCCGAGCGACAAGGACCTGTACGACCTTCCGCCGGAAGAAGAGAAGAACTACAAGACAGTCTGCCATTCGCTGGACCAGGCGCTGGAAGCGCTGGACGCGGACCGCGAGTTCCTCAAGGCCGGTGGCGTGTTCACCGACGACTTCATCGACGGCTACATCGCACTGAAGATGCAGGAAGTCACCAAGTTCCGCGCGGCGACCCATCCGCTCGAATACCAGCTGTACTACGCGATCTGACTTTGCTCCCTCCCCCGCGCGCAGCGCGGGGGAGGGTTGGGGTGGGGGGCTCCTCTGCTTAAGTGGCAAGAACGTCCCCTCCCGGCCTCCCCCTTCGCCTGCGGCGAAAGAGGAGGTGAAAGGCGATACACAACAACGCAACAACAGATCCGGATGCCGTCCCCTTCCCCCACGTCGGCGGCGGCATCCGGATTTCCCGGGGACAGGGAACGAACGACATAACAGGGAGCAGCACCGGCGGGTGAGGCGGCACAGACCGCGACCTGCCAGCGATGGCACAACGCCATCGCATGCACCACGAAGTGCGACGCATACAAGCAATGACCGGGGAGGGCTTTCCATTTCGATGAGGAGCCTCAAGTCATGTCGTCACGCAAGCACGCGGTTGCAATCCTGTTGTGCACGTCCCTCGCGGCCGCCGGGCAGGCATCCGCCGAGGTGTCAGGGGAAGTCGCGGTGGTCAGCGACTATGTGTTCCGTGGCCTCAGCCAGACCAACGAAAAGCCCGCCCTGCAGGCCGGGCTGACCTGGGAACACGAAAGCGGGTTCTACGTCGGTGGATGGGGCAGCAGCATCAGCTGGCTGTCCGATGCCGATCCCGATGTCTCCAGCCAGGTCGAGATCGATGTCTTCGCCGGCTACGCCGGCGAGTTCGGCGACAGTGGCGTCGGCTATGACGTCGGCGTCCTCCACTACTGGTATCCGGGCCGCTATCCCGCCGGCTTCAACAGCCCCGATACCACCGAACTCTACGCCGGGCTCAGCTGGAACGTGCTCAGCGCGAAATATTCGTACGCGGCCAGCGACCTGTTCGGCATTCCCGATTCCGACGGCAGCAGCGCACTCGACCTTGGCCTGGACTGGGAGTTCGAGGGCGGCTGGTCGACGGGCGTGGCGTACGGGCGGCAATGGGTCAGCGGCTACGGCGGCGAGCTCGACTACGACTACTGGAAGGTCGGCGTGGGCAAGTCGTTCGAGAGCGGCTTCGGCATCGGCCTGGAGTGGCACGACACCGACATCACCGGCGCCGACGACATCGTGCTGCTGTCGCTCTCCAGGTCGTTCTGACACGACAAGGCATCTTCCACAGGAGGCGTTCCATGAAACTCATCATCGCCATCATCCGGCCGTTCAAGCTCGACGAGGTGCGCGAAGCCCTCGGCGAAGCCGGCGTGTCGGGGCTCACCGTCACCGAGGTCAAGGGCTTCGGGCGGCAAAAGGGCCACACCGAGCTGTATCGCGGCGCGGAATACGTCGTCGATTTCCTGCCCAAGCTGAAGATCGAGGTCGCGGTCACCGACGAGGTGTTCGACGCCGCGCTGGAAGCGATCTCCAAGTCCGCGGGCACCGGCAAGGTCGGCGACGGCAAGGTGTTCGTCGTCGCGCTCGACCAGGTCGTCCGCATCCGCACCGGCGAAGTCGGCGCCGACGCGCTCTAACCACCTTCGGAGGCACACATGAAGACTTGTCATCCCCCCGGGTGGAAAACCCGATTGCAGGCCGCGGTGTTCGCGGTGATGTGCGCGGTCGCGGTGCTGGCCGCACCGCAGTCCGCGTTCGCGCAGGACGCCGAGGCGCCCGTGGCCGAGGCGGTTGAAGAGACGGTCGAGGCGACCGAAGCGGTGGTCGAGGAAGCCGTCGCCGCCGTCGAGGAAGCCGTTGATGGCACGGAGGCGGAGGCGGTCGCCTTCGACAGCGGCGACGTCGCGTGGATGCTCACGTCCACCTTCCTGGTGCTGCTGATGGTGGTGCCCGGCCTGGCGCTGTTCTACGGCGGCATGGTGCGCGCGAAGAACGTGCTGTCGGTGCTGATGCAGGTGCTGGTGGTGTTCTCGGTGGTGATCCTGCTATGGGTGTCGTACGGCTACAGCGTCGCCTTCACCGAGGGCAATGCGTTCTTTGGATCGTTCACCGAGAAGGCGTTCCTGAAGGGAATCGTCGCGGACACCGATGCGGGCGGCCTGCCGGAGTTCCTGTTCATCGTGTTCCAGTCCACGTTCGCCGGCATCACCACGGCGCTGGTGGTCGGCGCCTTCGCCGAGCGCATCAAGTTCACCGCGGTGCTGCTGTTCGCGGTGCTGTGGGCGACCTTCTCGTACCTGCCGATGGTGCACATGGTATGGAGCGGCGAGGATGGCTTCCTGGCGCACAAGGGCGTGATCGATTTCGCCGGCGGCACCGTGGTGCACATCAACGCGGGCATCGCGGGCCTGGTGGCGGCGTACTTCGTCGGCAAGCGGCTGGGTTACGGCCGTGAAGCGCTCAAGCCGCACAACGTGCCCTTCACCTTCATCGGCGCCGCGCTGCTGTGGGTAGGCTGGTTCGGCTTCAATGCCGGCTCGGCGCTGGCGGCGGATGCGTCCGCATCGCTGGCGATGATCAACACCATGGTGGCCACGTCCGCCGGCGTGGTGGCGTGGAGCCTGGTGGAAGCGATCGGCAAGGGCCGCCCGTCCGCACTGGGCGCAGCCTCGGGCGCCATCGCCGGATTGGTCGGCATCACCCCGGCGGCCGGCACGGTGGGCCCGATGGGTGCGATCGTGATCGGTCTTGCTGCCGGCGCCATCTGCGTCTGGGCGGTCAATGGCCTGAAGCGCTTGCTGCGCGTCGATGACACCGCGGACGTGTTCGGCGTGCACGCGGTCGGCGGCATCGTCGGTGCGGTGTTGACCGGTGTGTTCAGCGCGGAAACGCTGGGCGGCACCGAAGCCGACCTCGACATCGCGGCGCAGGTCTGGGCGCAGACGCTCAGCGTGCTGGTGACCATCGGCTGGGTGGCCGTGGTGACCGCGCTGGTGATGGTGGTGGTGAAGCTGGTCGTCGGCCTGCGCGTGAGCGAGGAAGACGAGCGCATCGGCCTGGACATCGTCTCGCACGGCGAATCGGCCTACGAGAACTGACGGAACACGCCACTCCCCCACGGGTGGACGCGGGCGGCGGCAACGTCGCCCGCTTTTTTTGCGGTGCACGCCCACCCCCTTTCCAACCCTCTCCGCAGGCGGGGGAGGGGGCGGACACATCGTGCCCAACGTTGCAGGCGTGGCGAAAAGCGCTGTTCATCACAGGTCATGCGGACTGGCCCACGGCAGATTCAACCCCCCCGCTTGCGGGGGATGGTTGCGGTGGGAGCCGCCCCGCAGCCTTGATCCGACTTGCCTTCCGCGCCCTCAAGCGCTGCAATGCAGCCATGAGCCGACGAATGCACACTTTCGCCATCGTTGCCGCGTGCAGCCTCCTGCTGGCCGCGTGCCAGACCACGATCGCCCCGCGCAACCCGATGGCGCAGTGGGTGCCATCGGAGAATTACGATGCCCGCCGTGCGCAGGTCATCGTGGTGCACTACACCGAGCAGGATTCGGTGCAGCGCAGTCTCAATACCCTGCGCACGCGCAACAGCGGTGGCCGCGTCAGCGCCCATTACCTGCTGGGCGACGATGGCGCCATCTACCAGCTGGTGTCCGACGAACACCGCGCCTGGCACGCGGGTGCCGGCAGCTGGGGCAGCATCCACGAACTCAACTCGGCTTCCATCGGCATCGAGATCGACAACGATGGCCGCGAGCCGTTCACCGACGCGCAGATCGACGCCCTGATCCGCCTGCTGGAAGACCTGACCACGCGCCACCGTATCCCCAGGACCGAAGTCATCGGCCATTCCGACCTCGCGCCTGGCCGCAAGGTCGACCCCGGCCCGCTGTTCCCGTGGAAGCGCCTGTTCGATGCCGGTTTCGGCATCTGGCCCGACCCGGATGCGCCGCCGCCGCCGCCGGGTTTCGACCCGGTCAACGCGCTACGCCTGATCGGCTACTCGACCGACAACCTCCAAGCCACCATCCATGCCTACCGCATGCGCTTCCGCGGCGACAATGGAAAGGCGCTGGACGAGGAAGACCTGCGCATCCTGCATGCGCTGACGTGGCGCAGACCCCCATTGCCTCAAGGGAGCGTCACGCCCTGACTGGAGGGAACATGTTGCTGCGGGGCGGCCGGTGTTGAAATCGATCCTGGGCGGGGTGGTTGTAGGCCTTGTGTTTGCTTTTCCGGCAGTAGCGGCGGCCGACGACGAAGGCGTGCGGGCAGATCGCCCTGTCGACCCGGCTTCACCAGCGGTCAATGCCGCCTACGCCGCATTCTCGGAGTGGCTGGCGGGCAGGGATGAATCGGGTGGCGATCAGGCGCTGGCGCGCTTCGCCCTCGACATCAGGAACTACGACATCTGGATGAGCCAGAGTGGAAGCCGGTACTTCATCGAGTTCCGCCTGAAGCGGATGGAGCCATTCCAGAATGTCGTTGGCGGCGGATCGAAGTACGTCATCCGCAAGCGCGACAACGTCATCGAACGGGCCGAGCATTCCAGATAGCCGCATGGCCGAAGACTCGCGGCCTGATACCGATCTGGAACAGCGGTCCCGGTCAAACGCTCGCGTCATTCTGGTGCATGCCCCACAATGGTGCGATGCAACCGTATGCCGCCCCTGATATCGCCGTCGAGCCGTTGCTCACGCCGGTGGCTTGGACCGATGCCCATGCCCGGATCGAAGGCTGCAACGCCGCGTTCGGGCGCTGGCTGGGGGTCAGCGTGCGGCGGCTGCTGGACCAGCCGCTGGCGGCGCTGGAGGTCGAGGGCGACATGCTGCGGCGGGCGCTGGCAGCCGAGGATGGCGGGCCGGGCGACCAGTTGCGCCTGCGCCGGATCGAGCTGGCCTACCTGGGCGGTTCGCCGCGGTTTGCCGATGGCTGGCTGAGCCGGCGCGAGAGCGGCGGCTGGTTGCTGGAGGCGCACCCGGTGGACGAGTTCCCTGGCGATGATCCGTTGCAGGTGCTGCCCAGCGCGCTGTCGGCGGCGCTGCGCGGGCTGGCGCACGAACTGCGCAATCCGCTGGCCGGCCTGAAGGGCGCGGCGCAGCTGCTGCAGCGGCGCATCGACGAACCGGCTTCGACCGAACTGCTGGCCCTCATCCAGTCCGAAGTGGCACGCCTGACCGCGCTGGTCGACAACCTGCTGGCGCCGGCGCCGCCCGGCCCGCACGCGCCCGTGAACATCCATGCGGTGCTGGAGCGGGTGGTGGTGCTGGCCGATGCCGAGGCCGGCTGGATCGTCAAGCTGGTCCGCGACTACGACCCCAGCCTGCCCGACCTGTCCGGCGGCTTCGACCGGCTGGTGCAGGCGGTGTGGAACCTCGTGCGCAACGCCATCCAGGCGGGCGCGGCCAATGTCACGCTGCGCACGCGGATCGAGCACGGCGTCCGCATCGGCGACGCGGTGCATGTGCGCGCGCTGCGGCTGGAGATCATCGACGACGGCCGCGGCGTGCCCGAGGAGCTGGCCGAACAGGTGTTCCTGCCGCTGGTGTCGGGACGTCCCGGCGGCAGTGGCCTGGGCCTGGCGCTGGCGCAGCAGGTGGCGCGTGAACATCGCGGCTCGCTGGCGTACCGATCGCGCGCCGGGCATACGGTATTCACGGTGTTGTTGCCGCTGGATGTCGAGGCCACTGCCGACGATGCCGAACGCAAGGGGGGCGGCGATGCCGGTTGAGCCCGCGACGATCTGGGTGGTGGACGACGACCGTAGCGTGCGCTTCGTGCTGGCGACCGCGCTCAGCGATGCCGGGCATGACGTGGCCGGGTTCGATTCCGCCGAAGCGGTGCTCGATGCGCTGCGCAAGCGCACCTCGCCGCAACTGCTGTTCACCGACGTGCGCATGCCCGGCGACAGCGGCATCGCGCTGCTGGAAACGTTGAAGCAGCGCCACCCGCAACTGCCGGTGGTGGTGATGTCGGCCTACACCGATGTCGCCAGCACGGCGGGCGCGTTCCGCGCCGGCGCGCACGAGTTCCTGTCAAAGCCCTTCGACCTCGACGAAGCGGTGGCGCTGGCCGAGCGCGTGCTCGCCGAACGCGGCGCGCAGCCGGCGGCCGATGCGGACATCGAAACCTCGACCGATGGCGACGCGCTGGTCGGCGACACGCCGGCGATGCGCCAGCTGTTCCGCGCCATCGGACGGCTCGCACAGGCGCCGCTGTCGGTGCTGATCACCGGGGAGACGGGCACCGGCAAGGAACTCGTCGCGCGGGCGCTGCATCGCGAATCGCCGCGTTCGCGTGCGCCCTTCGTCGCGCTCAATACCGCGGCGATTCCGTCCGAACTCCTGGAAAGCGAACTGTTCGGGCACGAGGCTGGCGCGTTCACCGGTGCTTCGAAACGCCACATCGGCCGCTTCGAGCAGGCCGATGGCGGCACATTGTTCCTCGATGAGATCGGCGACATGCCGCTGCCGCTGCAGACGCGGCTGCTGCGGGTGCTGGCCGAGGGCGAGTTCTTCCGCGTCGGTGGCCGCGAGCTGATCCGGGTCGACGTGCGCGTGGTCGCGGCCACCCACCAGGACCTCGATGCGCGCGTGCGCGAAGGCGGCTTCCGCGCCGACCTGCTGCATCGGCTCAACGTGGTGCGCCTGCAGCTGCCGCCGCTGCGCGAACGCCGCGAGGACATCCCGCTGCTGGCCGAACGCTTCCTGCTGGCCGCCGCCGAACGCTTCGATGCCGCGCCCAAGCGCTTCGGCAAGGCGGCGATGGCGCGGCTGCTGGCGCACGACTGGCCCGGCAACGTGCGCGAGCTGGAGAACCTGTGCTGGCGGCTGGCGGCGCTGGCGCCTGCCGACACCATCATGCCGGCAGACCTGGACGGCGCATTCGCCACATCGGGCGGCAACGAAGGCGTTGGCTGGGAAGCGGCCCTCGCGCACTGGGCGCGCGGCCAGCTGGCGGCGGGCGCGACCGACGTGCACGCCAGCGCCCGCGAACGCTTCGATCGCGTGCTGCTGGATGCCGCACTGGAGCACACCGGTGGCCGCCGCACCGAAGCGGCGACGCGCCTCGGGCTGGGCCGCAACACGCTGACCCGCAAGCTGGGAACCAGCCGCACGCGGCGTTGAGGCACGGTTGGCGTTGACGAGAGCCTTGCCGTTGGGGCGCAAGGCGGCGCCGACGGGGCATGCCAATGGCAGGGTGGCGCCGCGTCGATCGGCGCCAACACCGCCCCGTCGCACCCTCATCCGCCCTCCGGGCATCTTCTCCGGGGGAAGGAACAGGGCGCGCGTACTGGAACTTCATCGCCCGGAAAGGGTCCAGCCACTACCTTGTCCGTCTTCTGCCTCTTTCGGGAAGGAGTCCGATGCGCAACGCCTTGCTGATGCTGTCCTCGACGTTGCTGCTGTCTGCATGCGCCAGCAGCCCCGCGCCGGTCGCACGCGCGCCGGAAGCCCAGCCGACGCCGCGGGTCATTGCCGACACCGGCACCGCGCGCAAGGCCGTGGCCAACCTGGCATCGTCGTCCGGCAGCCTGGTCAGTGGCCGCGTGGAACTGGCGCAGGCGACGGAGGGCGTGCGCATCACCGGCACCATCGGTGGCCTGACCCGCAACGGCGCGCATGGCCTGCAGGTGCACGAGCGCGGCAACTGCAGCGCGGTGGATGCCAGCAGTGCTGGCCGCTATTACGACCCGCTGTCGGGCGTGCGCCAGGATGGCGCGGTCGGTGAGTTCCCCGACCGCATCGTCGCCGACCCGCGCGGGGTGGCCCAGGTGGACCTGCTGGTGCGTGGCGCGGTGCTGGGCGGTGGCGCCGACAACGACATCGCCGGGCGCGCATTGCTGGTGCTGGGCGCGACCCGCGGCGCGATCAGTGCGCGCGTGGCCTGCGGGGTCATCACGGCGCAGCGATGAGGGCTGCGGTTAGGATCGGGGGTTCCGGCCCAGGCCGTTGTCCGAGTCCGAGGAGGTTCCCGATGCGTCACGCCCGTTCCCTGCTGGTCGCGCCCCTGTTGCTGGCCTGTGCCGCCTGTTCGCAACCGGCGACCGAGCCCGCAACCGACACCACGCTGCCGCCTGACCCGGTCGCCGAGCCGGCAGCCGCCATGGCGGCTGCGGCCACGGCCAACGTGACCCTCGCACCGACCGAAGGCAACGACACCGCCGGCACGCTCACCTTCACCGTGGCCGATGGCGTGGTGCAGGCCCGCGGCCAGATCACCGGCCTGGGCGCCGGCACCCGCCACGGCTTCCATATCCATGAAATGGGTGACTGCAGCGCGCCGGATGCGGAAAGCGCCGGCGGCCATTTCAATCCCGGCATGAGCGACCACGGTCGTGTCGGCCACGGCGACCACCATGGCGGCGACAGCGACAACCTGGTCGCCGACGATGCCGGCGTGGCGACGGTGGATGCGCGCTTCGATGGCGTCACCATCGGCGATGGCGGCGCCTCCGACATCATCGGCCGTGGCGTGATCGTGCATGCCGATCCCGACGACTACATGACCCAGCCGACCGGCAACGCCGGTGCGCGGTTGGCGTGTGGAGTGATCGCAGCCGGGCAGTAAGCGCCGCCTGGAGAATCGTCGTGCGGGAGTTTCCCCGGGACTCGCCTGAGAAGAACAGGCGAGTCCCTTGAAAGCCCTGGAGCCTTGGACAAGGCCCGTCATCCCGGCGAAGGCGGGGGATCCGCGGACGCCACGGCGTCGAGGAAGGCGCCTCCGGGTTGAGCAGCGCTTCGCGCAGTCGTGAAGTGCTCGCGCCTGATCGGCGGCACTGTCGGCTTTCCGGTGAGGAAACCGCGCGCAATAGCACCCGGCTCCGGTGATGCCTAAGCGTCCGGCCGCGGCGCCGATTCGAACAACACCGGGATGCCGTGCGCACCCAGCACCGCCGCGAACTGCTGCTGGCGCATCTCGTACTGCGCGAAACGGCGGCGCAGGCGTTCGCAGTCGCTGTCGTTCCCGCCGCAGCGCGCGCGCCAGTCGTCCGGCGTCAGCAAGGTGATCGTCACTTCGCCACCGGCATAGTGCAGTTGCGGCTCCGGCGGCGCATCGAGTGCCGCCGTGTCGTCAGGTGCCAGCAGGGCCGTTTCGATCAGCGGCCACAGCGGCGCGAGGCCCGCGTGCTCGTATTGCATCGCGGTCATCGCGGCCAGGTCGTGCAGGGTCATGCTGCGCGCATGCTCGACGCGGGTGTCGAAGGACTGCTGTGCGGCGAGTGCGGTGTCCGCCGCGGCCATGCCCCGGTCCAGCAGGATCGATTCGAACGCTTCTGCCACCTCGTCCACCAGCGCGCGGGCGCCGGCGAACAGCCACGGCAGCACGCGCAGCTGGCCGCCGGCGAGGCTGGCGTCGCACTGCAGCGGCATCGGCACCTCGCCCGCGGCGTCGGCGCCGAAGGCGATGACGCGCGGCGTGCCGTCGCCGCGTGGCGCGCGTGCATGCAGGTCCTCGAGCCGGCGGTGCAGCGGCCAGCCCGGGCGCAGCGCTTCGGCCGGATCGAAATGGGCGGCCATCAGGCATGCGTCGAGTCCACGCGCGGCAGGCACCAGCCTGGCCAGGTCGCGCGCCAGCAGCGATGCCAGCGCTGCGGCCTCGGTCTGCCGCAGTGCGGCCCTGTCGATGCGGCTGCCGGGCGACAGTTCCAGCGCGAGCAGCCCGCGCACGCACGCGGGTGCATCGGCATCGGCAAGGGTGGCGCGGTCGTTCATTGGCCCTATGCAGTCGCGGCGGTAGACTCCGCATTATGCCCGGCGCGCGTCCCGGGCCATTCCCGCGAGGTCTCCCGATGCTGCAAGGTCGTCCCGTCGCCGTGCTTGGCGGCGTCCGCATCCCGTTCTGCCGCCAGAACACCGCGTACGCGGACGTCGGCAACCTTGGCATGTCGGTGCGCACGCTGGGTGCGCTGGTCGAGAAGTTCGGCCTGCACGGGCAGCAGCTCGGCGAAGTGGCGATGGGTGCGGTGATCAAGCACAGCAGCGACTGGAACCTCGGGCGCGAGGCTGCACTGTCGTCCGGCCTGTCGCCGCTGACGCCCGGCATCACCCTGCAGCGTGCCTGCGGCACCTCGCTCGACTCCATCATCACCATCGGCAACAAGATCGCCGCCGGGCAGATCGAGTCGGGCGTCGGTGGCGGTTCCGACACCACCTCCGACGTGCCGATCGTCTACGGCCAGTCGCTGCGCCGCCGCCTGCTGGCCGCGAACGCGGCGAAGACCACGAAAGGCAGGATCGCCGCGTTCAAGGGGTTCAAGCTGCGCGAGCTCAAGCCCGACTTCCCCGGCGTGGCCGAGCCGCGCACCGGCAAGTCGATGGGCCAGCACTGCGAAGACATGGCGAAGGAGTGGAACATCTCCCGCGATTCGCAGGACGAACTGGCCGTCGCCTCGCACCGCAAGCTGGCCGCGGCCTACGATGCCGGCTTCTTCGACGACCTGGTGGTGAGTTTCCGTGGCGTGTCGCGCGACAACATCCTGCGCCCCGACACCTCGCTGGAAAAGCTCGCCACCCTCAAGCCCGCGTTCGACAAGGTGAGCGGACGCGGCACGCTGACGGCGGCCAACTCCACGCCGTTGACCGATGGCGCCTCGGCCTGCCTGCTGTCGACCGACGACTGGGCGGCCGCGCACGGGCACGAGGTGCTGTGCCACATCCGCGACGCCCACGTGGCCGCCGTCGATTTCGTGCATGGCGAAGGCCTGCTGATGGCGCCGACCGTGGCGGTGGCCGAGATGCTCGCGCGCAACCACCTCACGCTGCAGGACTTCGACATCTACGAGATCCACGAGGCCTTCGCCGCGCAGGTGTTGTGCACGCTGCGCGCGTGGGAGAGCGAGGATTACTGCCGCAACCGGCTCAAGCTGGACGCGCCGCTGGGCCGCATCGACCCGGAGAAGATCAACCCGGTCGGCTCCTCGCTGGCCGCGGGCCATCCGTTCGCCGCCACCGGTGCGCGCATCGTCGCCACCGCCGCCAAGCAGCTCAAGGCCCGCGGCGGCGGACGCGCGCTGATCTCCATCTGCACCGCCGGCGGCATGGGCGTGGTGGCGATCCTGGAGCGCTGACGCCCCGGTCGTCGATCGCGTCCGCAGCTGCGTTTCACAGCGATGACGATCCATCTGGTCGGCGATTCGATCCGTCTCAACGCCGAACCCACGGTGCGGGGGATGCTGGCGGAGTTCGTGGTCAAGTCGCCAGTCGAGAACTGCGAGTCCTCCACCCAGGTGCGAAAGCGGATCGCGGAATGGCTGCCTGCGGTGCCGGGAGACCTCGTCCACATCAACTGCGGCCTGCACGACCTGCGCTACGACGCTGGCGCATCGCAACCGGTCAACACGCTTGCGAAGTACGTGGATAACCTGCGGGCGATCTTCGATGTCTTGGCCGCCACCGGCGCCACCGTGGTCTGGGCCACCAGCACGCCGTTCGACGAGGGGCGACACAACGCCGCCAAGGCCTCGCGCAGGTACCGGGCCGACCTGCAGCGTTACAACGCGGCATCTGTCGATCTTGCGCGGGCGCATGGTTTCGCCGTGCATGACCTGCACGCCGTAGTGCTGTCGCATGACCTGCCGTCGTTGCTGCTGGACGATGGCCTGCACTTCAATGCGGCAGGCAATGCCGTGGTCGGCGCGGCGATCGCTCGCGTGATTCGCAAGCACCTGTCGGAGTCCGAAGCCGAACGTGGCGGCACGCTGTCGCCGGCTTGATCACGCCGGCTTGATGAGCCCGCGGTTGCCGCAGTGCATTTCAGGCAAAAAGTGCCACCGACGCTGCCGCCAGCATCATCCCGGCCAATCCGATTGCAATGCGGATACCGAATGCCGGACCGCCACTGACGAAGGCGACGACGGACTTCGCAGCAGCGCTGGCCGCCAGCAGGCCCACCACCGCCCACTGCGCGTGGCGCGCGTCGATGGTGCCGTCGCGGAACAGGGTGCCGACGGTGGCGACGGCGGCGTGCAGCTCGGCCAGCGCAGTGAGGAAGGCGGTGGCCAGTGCGGCGTTCGCGCCCAGCCATTCCGCCGCCACCCGCGAGACGAACAGCACGCCGGCGATCAGCGCCGCGAAGCCGAGCGCCTGGCCGATGCGGAACATGCGCGCATCCGCGGTCGGTGGCGGGGCTTCGACGCGTTCGCCGCGATGGAAGCCGAACGCGGCGCCGACCATCAATACCGCTGCGGCCGCCAGCAGCTCCAGCCACACCTCGCGCAGCAGGCCGGGCGCGATCGCCAGCAGCACCGGCACGAACAGGCTGAGCGAGGCGAGGTTGGCCAGCAGGGTCGCGCCGATCGCCGACGACAGCAGCGCGGGCTCTGCCTTTGCGCGCTGCCCGAACCCCGCCGTGGCTGCGGTGGACGAGACGTAACCGGCGAAGAACCCGGAGACCAGCAGGCCCCAGCGCGTGCCGATCAGGCGCAACGCGACATGGCCCAGCGCCCCGATCGCCATCACCAGCACCACCAGCTTCCACACCGTGGCGAGGTTGAGCGCGCCGTAGGGGCCGATCGGTTCGTCGGGAATCAGCGGCAGCACGATCAGCGCGAAGGCCAGCAGGATCAACCCGTCGGCGATCTCGCGATCGCTGATGCGCTCGCGGGTGATGTGGTGCAGCCGCGGCTTGGCGTAGATCAGGATCGCCACCAGCACCGCCAGCGCACCGGCGGCGACCGGCGATCGCATCGCCAGTCCACCCAGCACGCAGCTGCACAGCAGCGCGAACTCGGCCGTCAGCCCGGTGTCGTGCTGGCTGGTGCGCAGGTAGCTCAGCGCGGCGAAGGTGCCGGTGAGCAGCAGTGCGAGCAGGAACGCCGGTACGCCGATCCACAGCGTCACCGCACCCAGCAGCGCCGCCAGCGTGTGCGTGCGCAGTCCTGCGGCGATGGCGGGGTCGTCGTGCTTGCGGCGCTCGTAGAGCAGGCCGAGCAACAGCCCGGCCCCGAGCGCGGTGGTCAGCGACAGCAGCGGCAGGTCGTCGGCATTCGGCATCGGCGGACTATGCCGCGGGATGCTTCGGCGCGATAGGGGCGGTGCGTGCCGAGGTCAAACGCGGTCGATGGGATCCCGGTCGTCCTCGAACCGCGGCAGACCCCGGTCGTCATGCACCACTGCGCGCGCATGCGTGGCAGGTTCAACCGCGAGGCCTTGGTCGGCGATGGCGGTGGCCAGCGGTGCCGCGCGTTCGCCACGCGACACGCGCAGCGCATTGGCGTAGCACTGTCGGGCCGCGGCCTCGTCGCCGCGCGCGGCGCAGGCGTCGCCCAGCGCTTCCCAGTCATCCGCGCTGCCGCCTTCCGCGAGCGCCTGTCGCCAGTAGCCGTCGGCTGCCGTGGCATCGCCCTGCGCGTGCGCCAGGCGGGCCAGCGTGGCCGGCAGGGCGAGGCTGCCCGGGTGCGCGGCCAGCCAGCGTTCGGCCTGCGTGCGGCGATGGTCGAGGTTGCCGACCGGCAAACGGCCGTACAGCGTGGCGAGGCGTTCGTCCCAGCGCGATTCCAGCGCGCGCTCGACGCTCTTGATCGCGGCATCGTCCCAGCCCAGTTCCGCGGCCCGCGTGGCATAGGCTTCGACCACCGCGGGCTCGTGCTTGAGCGATTTCGGCAGGGTTTCCCAACGCTGGGCGAAGGCGTTCTCGTCGCCCTCGCGCAGCGACAGCGCTGCCCAGCGCAATTCGCGGTCGGCGAATTCCGCGTCGGTCCAGGCGTCCTGCTTGCGCACTGCACCGAGCAGGCCATAGGCCTCGGTGGCCTGGCCATTGCGCGCCAGCGCCTCGGCACGCAGCGCCAACCCGCGCGGCGGCAACGGCTGTGCGGCGGGCGCATCCAGGGCCACCAGCGCATCCGTGGGACGATCGTCGCGCAGCGCGATGGTCGCCAGTGCGATCGCGCGCGAAGCGGGGTGGCGGTCGCCGAACGCATCCAGTTGCGCACGGGCCGCCGCTTCGTCGCCGCGCGCCAGCGCCGCTTCGGCCGCGGCGATGCGGGCCGCGGCTTCCAGGTCGGGATCGTCCGTGGCATCGGCCAGCAGCCGCTCGGCCTGCTTGTAGCGACCCTGGTGCAGCGCTTCGATGCCATCGCCGATGCGTGCGCGCTGTTGGCGATCGCGATGCAGGCTCCATGCGCGGAACGGCCAGGACAGCAGGCTCCACGCGATCCACAGCGCCAGCGCGATGCCGATGACGATCCAGGTGGCGTAGATCAAGGTGGTGGTGTAGTCGTCGCCGCGCCAGCGCACCAGCACGTAGCCGGGATCCTGCGCGAACACGAAATGCGCCGCCACTGCGCCCAGCAGCGCCAGCACGATCCAGAACAGCAGGTTGCGCAGCAGGGTCATGGTCGAAGCTCCGTGGCGTAGCGAAGCGACCATAGCCGGTGGCGTGTCGGGGCCGTGTCGACCTGCGTGAATGGCCGGCAACGGCGTGTGGCTGCACAGCCTCCAGGCGCTCGCGTGCCCATGCCGTGCACGCCACCCTCACCTCCGCGCAGTCGGGGACCCGGTCAACGACCGCCGGCCTCCGCCTGCACGGGGGTGACGGATTCGGTTGCGGGGTGACCGGGCCTCCATCCCGCGAGCTGCAGATCGTCGACGACAGGCCGAATCCAAGAGATCGGCGGACGATCACGCGCCCACCAGCATCACTCCGCGATGGCATCCACCAGCGACCCTGGTCTTGCATCGACGGCGATGCGTACATCGCGGAAACCCAGCCCGCGCGCCAGGTCCGCAAGGCGCGCGCTGGCGGCGACCACGCGGGCACGGCGCAAGGCGGTCGCCGCGGCGGTCGGCAACGCCGACAGCACATGGCGCAAGGCTTCGCCGCTGCTCAACGCCAGCCATGGTGTTGCATGCGACGACTGCAGGAATGCGGCGGCTCGCGGCGATGGCGCAATCGACACGCGTTCGTACACGTTGGCGCGCACCACCGTGGCACCGCGTTGCCCAAGCGCGGGCGCCAGTGCGCCACGGCCACCGGGTGCGGTGACCAGTCCGATCCGCTGCCCGCGGATGCCACGCAGTGCGGGCAGTGCCAGCAGGCCTTCGCTGTCCATTCGCGTGGGCGCGCCCACGTCCTGCACCCCGGCCCGTCGCAGCGCCGCCGCCGTGCCGCCGCCGACCGCCAGCCAGGACTGCCCGCGGCGCGGGCGCAGCGGCTGCAGGGCCGCGGCCGCGCGTACCGCGGGCGGGCTGGTGAACACCACCGCGTCGGCGGCGAGCGCCGCGCGCAATGCCTTGCGGGTGGCGGCATCGTCGCGCGCCTCGATGCGCCAGGGCGACAGCGCCAGCACGCGCATCCCGCGCGCGGCCGCGGCGCGCCGCATCATCCCGTGCGCGCCGACCGGGCGCAGCGAGATGACGTAGCATTCCTGCAGCGGGGTGGGCGTGGGCGTCGGGACCATCCCCGCAGCTTGGTCGCTGCGCGCGGCCATCGCAACACCGCATGGCGCCGGGAAGGATGGAATGGACAAGGACCCGCTGCGCGCCCTCGAGGCGCATTACCAGTCGATGCCGCCGGTCGCGGCGATGCAGTTGCGCATCGCCGGCTACGACGGCGAGCGCCTGTCGCTGCACGCGCCGCTGCCGGTGCACGTCAATGACAAGGGCTGCGCCTTCGGCGGCAGCCTGGTGTCGCTGCTGACGCTGGCGGCCTGGGGGCTGGTGACCTTGCGCGTGCAGCAGGCCGGGCTGGACGCGGACGTGTTCGTGGCCGATACCGAGGTCCGTTACCTCGCGCCGCTGTTCGCCGACCTCGAGGCCGACGCGTCGCTGGCCGAGGGCGAATCCTGGGAGGCCTTCCTGACCACCCTGCGCGAGCGCGGCCGTGCCCGGACCACACTGGCCAGCCGCGTGCCGCTGCCCGACGGCAGGGTGGCCACCGAGGCACGAGCCCGCTACGTGGCCATCCTGCGGCGCTGACCGCCCCATTCATCAAGTGGTCCGTACGCGGGCTCGCGACGCGGGCTTCGGCATAATGGCCCCGATGATGCCCACCCAACCCCCCCTGTTCGACGACGACCGTGCCCAGCCGCCGGACGCCGCGATGGCGCCTGCCGGCGATGCGCCGCACGACCGTGGGGCTGGCGCGAGCCCGGACGCCCCAACGGCAGGCGAGGCCGGGACCGTGGTTGCGGCACCGATGGTGCCGACCGGCCCGCGTCGCGAGCTGCGCGCGCGACGCCCGTGGTGGGCGAAGTTGCTCGGCGGCATCCTGAAGCCATGGCTGGTGTTGAAGATCGAACCGCAGGCACCGCCCGACCTGGTCGATGGCCGCCCGGTCTGCTACGTGCTGGAAGACTACGGCCTGTCGAATGCGCTGATCCTCGACCGCGCCTGCCGCGAGGCCGGGCTGCCGTCGCCGCTGCGGCCGCTGCCGGGCGACCCGCTGGGCCGGAAACGCGCGTATGTGGCGCTGTCCCGGCGACACGCCAGCAGTGCGCTGGCACTGGCCACCGGGCAGGTGCAGCAGAAGAAGACGCACTCCGAATCGCTGGCGCGGCTGCTCGATGCGCATCGCGACGATCCCGTGCTGGACGTGCAACTGGTGCCGGTCTCGATCTTCGTCGGCCGCTCGCCCGACAAGGCCAGCGGCTGGTTCTCGGTGCTGTTTTCGGAGAACTGGGCCATCGTCGGCCGCTCGCGCCGGCTGCTGGCGATCCTGCTCAATGGCCGCGACACCCTGGTGCGGTTCGCGCCGCCGGTCGACATGCGCGGCATCCTCGACGAGGACCTCACGCCCGAGCGTTCGGTACGCAAGCTCGCACGCGTGTTGCGCACGCACTTCAACCGCACCCGCGAAGCCATCGTCGGGCCCGACCTGTCCACGCGCCGGCTGCTGATCGACAAGGTGCTGGCGTCGGCGCCGGTCAAGGACGCCATCGCCGACCAGGCGCGGCGCGACAACAGCAAGCCCGAGGATGCGTGGAAGAAGGCGCACGCGATGGCGTACGAGATCGCCGCCGACTATTCGCATCCGGTGGTGCGTTCGGCGTCGTTCCTGCTGACCGGGGTGTGGAACCGCATCTACCGCGGCGTGCTCGTGCACCACCTCGATGCGCTGAAGGCCATCGCGCCGGGCAAGGAAGTGGTGTACGTGCCCAGCCACCGCAGCCACATGGACTACCTGCTGCTGTCCTACCTGCTGTACACCAAGGGCATCGTGCCACCGCACATCGTGGCCGGCATCAACCTCAACCTGCCGGTGGTGGGCACCATCCTGCGCAAGGGCGGGGCGTTCTACATCCGCCGTTCGATCCGCGGCTCCGCGCTGTATTCCACCATCCTGGCCGAGTACGTCGCGCAGCTGGTCGCCGGTGGCTACTCCATCGAGTACTTCATCGAGGGCGGGCGCTCGCGCACCGGACGCCTGCTGCAGCCCAAGGGCGGCATGGTGGCGATGACCATGCGCGCCTACCTGCGCCAGCCGACGCGGCCGGTGGTGTTCCAGCCGGTGTACATCGGCTACGAGAAGCTGATGGAAGGCAACAGCTACCTCGACGAACTCAGCGGCAAGCCGAAGGAAAAGGAATCGATCTGGGCGCTGCTGTGGGGCATTCCGAAAGTGCTTCGCCAGAACTACGGCCAGGTGGTGGTGAACTTCGGCGAGCCGATCGAGCTGGGCGACCTGCTGGCCGAGCACGCCACCACCTGGGACGGCAAGCCGCTGGGCGACGACGACAAGCCGGACTGGCTGGCGGACATGGTCGATGCCGCCGCGCAGCGCATCCAGGTCAACATCAACCGCGCGGCCGACGTGAACCCGATCAACCTGCTGGCGCTGGCGCTGCTGTCCACGCCCAAACATGCGATGGGCGAAGGCGACCTGCTGGCGCAGATCGAGCTGTCGAAGAAACTGCTGGCCGAAGTGCCGTATTCCGACCGGGTGACCGTCACGCCGCACTCGCCACTGCAGATCGTCGCGCACGGTGAGGAAATCGGCGTGCTGCGGCGGGTATCGCATCCGCTGGGCGACGTGTTCAGCGTCGGCGACGACGACGCGGTGCTGCTGAGCTACTTCCGCAACAACGTACTGCATTTGTTCACGGCCTCGGCGTGGATCGCGTGCTGCTTCCTGCACAACCGCCGGATGTCGCGCGAGAACCTGCGCCGCATCGGCCGCGGGATGTATCCGTTCCTGCAGGGCGAACTGTTCCTGCCGTGGGACGAGGATGGTTTCGCCGAGCGCATCGACCGCACCATCGAGGTGTTCGCGCGCGAAGGTTTGCTGGAGCAGGTCAGCGACGACGACGGCGGCATCCTCGCGCGCAACGCCGGGCAGTCCGACGAAGTATTCCGCCTGCGCGCGTTGGGGCATCCGCTGCAACAGGCGTTCGAGCGCTACTACATCGCCATCTCGGTGCTGGCCAAGAACGGTCCGGGCACGCTGGGCGCCGGTGAACTCGAAAGCCTGTGCCAGCTGGCCGCGCAGCGCCTGTCGCTGCTGTACGCCCCGGCGGCGCCGGAGTTCTTCGACAAGACCCTGTTCCGCGGCTTCATCCAGAAACTGCGCGAGCTGGGACTGGTGAAGCTGGACGAGAACAGCAAGCTGGTGTTCGACGAACGCCTCAATGCCTGGGCCAGGGACGCGAAGGTGATCCTGGGCCGCGAGCTGCGGCACACCATCGAGAAGGTGAGCCCCGAAGCGGTGAAGCCCGTCGGGACAGTCGTGGCGGATTGAGGATGAGCGTGTAGGGCGGGTCTCGACCCGCCGCTACGGCACGTGGGCGCCCGCGATCAAGTCGATCGCCCCGTATCCCCGTGACAAGTGTTGCGTCGGGCATGGACGCATCTGCCCACTGCGAAGGCAGGCAGCGGCGGGTCGGACCCGCCCTACGCTGGCTCGTCGGGAATCAGCGCCGACTCCAGCCGCGTGATCATGTCCTTGAGCTGCAGCTTGCGCTTCTTCAACCGCTTGACGGCCAGTTCGTCGGCGGCGATGTCGATCTGCAGCTGGGCGATGGCGGTATCGAGGTCGCGATGCTCCAGCCTGAGTTCGGCCAGCTTGCGGGGGATCTCTGCAGGGTCGACGGGCAGCATCGCCACTCCATGGGTGTGCCGGACCAGCTTACACCCGGAGGCGGCGGAGGAGGGGATGGCGGAGCGCCTGGCCGCTCGGCAGAATGCGTCCGCGCAGAGGGGGCGATGCGCACCGGGACTGCCGGACCAGCATCCGCGGCGTGCCCTGCCGCACGGGAATGGAGAACACCATGAAGTACCGACTTGTCCTGCTTGCGGGCCTGGCCGTGGGCGTGCTGCCTTGCGCGGCGTTCGCGCAGGCGAAGTTCGATGGCTACCTCTGCTGCAACATGCGCAGCGATGGCAGCTGGATCAGTGATGGCAACTATGCCGAGGACGGCAAGCGCACCCTCCCGGCCGGTACGCCCGCCAAGGTGACCGGTTACGGCCGCTACCGCGTGCGCGTGGAGCTGGATGGCAGCAAGCAGGCCATCGGCAACGACTACAGCCGCGACCTGGCGCCGGAGGACTTCGCCCGCCGCTATGTCGTCAGCGAGAATCCCGCCGACCGCATCGCCAGCTGGCCGGCGAAGGTGCAGGAAGCCGTGGGGCAATCCAGGGTCACGCCCGGCATGGACCGCGAGCAGGTGCTGACGTCGCTGGGCTATCCCATGCACAGTGAGAATCCGGACCTTGATGCCGCACTGTGGCGCTACTGGTTGAGCAGCTTCGACGAGTTCCAGGTGCAGTTCGACGGCAGTGGCCGCGTCAGCGACGTCACCGCATCACCAACCACGCGCAACCGGGTCTGGATGCCCTGATCCCGCGCGCCCGCCCCTTCGCCATCGAGGCGGGCGGGCGCACCCGGTAAACTTGCGGCCATGAGTACCGTCCTGCCCTTGGCCGAACCCGTCCTGCGCCGCGACCCGCGCGCCGCCGCGCGCGAGGCGAACAAGCTCGCCAGGCGCCTGCGCCACCAGGTGGGCAAGGCGATCGCCGACTTCGGCATGATCGAGGACGGCGACAGGGTGATGGTGTGCCTGTCCGGCGGCAAGGACAGCTACACGATGCTCGACATCCTGCTCCAGCTGCAGAAGAAGGCGCCGGTGGCGTTCTCGATCGTCGCCGTCAACCTCGACCAGAAGCAGCCCGGGTTCCCGGAACACGTGCTGCCCGGGTACCTGCGTTCGCTCGGCGTGGATTTCCACATCATCGAGCAGGACACGTATTCGGTGGTCAGCCGGGTCGTTCCGGAGGGCAAGACGATGTGTTCGCTGTGCTCGCGGCTGCGGCGCGGCGCGCTGTACACGTGGGCGGCGGAGAACGGCATCACCAGGATCGCGCTGGGCCACCATCGCGACGACCTGGTGGCCACGTTCTTCCTCAACCTGTTCTTCCACGCCAAGCTCAGCGGCATGCCGCCGAAACTGCTGAGCGACGACGGCCGCCACGTGGTGATCCGCCCGCTGGCCTACGTGCGCGAGGACGACATCGCCGCGTATGCGCAGGCCAAGGCCTTCCCGATCATCCCCTGCAACCTGTGCGGCTCGCAGGAGAACCTGCAGCGCAGGCAGGTGGGGCTGATGATGCGGCAGTGGGAAAAGGACAGCCCCGGTCGCATCGAGACCATCGCGCGCGCGCTGGGCGACATCCGCCCCTCGCAGCTGAGCGACGCTAACCTGTTCGATTTCCTGTCGCTGGGCCGCCACGGCGATGCCGCGCTGCCCGATGCGCATGCCTGGCTGGCCGGCGAGCCGCACGGCGTCGACCGGGGCGACGACTGACCGGTGTCGATGTTGACGCCGTCATCCCGGCGCGAGCCGGGACCCTGCGCCGTGGCTTCGCAAGTCTTGCGACCGGATTGAACACACTGGATCGCCGCTCGCCCCGGGCTGGCATGACCAGACACCCTCCCCGATTCCAATTCCCCGACTCCGGATTTCCATGTTCTTCAGAAACCTCACGCTGTTCCGCTTTTCCACCTCCCTCGATTTCACCAAACTCGACGAGCTGCTGGCCGACCATCCGCTCAAGCCCGTCGGCGCGCTGGAGATGTCCTCGCGCGGCTTCGTGTCGCCCTTCGGTCGCGAGGGCGAGGCCTTGTCGCATCGCATCGGCGACACCATCTGGGTGACCGTCGGTGGCGAGGACCGGCTGCTGCCCTCGGCGGTGGTCAACGACCTGCTGGCGAAGAAGCTTGCGGAGATGGAGGAGAAACAGGGCCGGAAGCCCGGCGGCCGCATGCGCAAGCAGATGAAGGACGACCTGGTGCACGAACTGCTGCCGCGTGCCTTCGTGCGCCCGTCGCGCATCGACGCGCTGATCGACCTCAAGCTGGGCGTCTGCGCGGTCGACACCTCCAGCCGCAAGAGCGGCGAGGCGGTGGTGTCGGAAATCCGCCATGCGATGGGCAGCTTCCCGGCGCTTCCGCTCAACTCCGAAGTCGCGCCACGCAACGTGCTGACCGGCTGGGTCGCGGGCGAGGCGTTGCCCGAAGGCCTGTCGCTGGGTGAGGAATGCGAGCTGAAGGACCCGATGGATGGTGGCGCGGTGGTCAAGTGCCAGCACCAGGAGCTGCAGTCCGACGAGATCGCCAAGCACCTCGAGGCCGGCAAGCAGGTGACGCGGTTGGCGCTGACGCTCGACGATCACGTCTCGTTCGTGCTGGGCGAGGATCTGGTCGTGCGCAAGTTCAAGCTGCTCGACGGCGCCGTGGACCAGCTGGAATCGACCGAGCGCGACGACCTGCGCGCCGAGCTCGATGCGCGCTTCGCGTTGATGAGCGCGGAATTCTCACGGCTTTTCGTGGTGCTCGAAGGTGCCTTGAAGCTGTCGAAAGCGGATGCTTGATGAATGCAGTCCGCGGCAGGAATTGACCGCTGTTTCGTAGTGCTGTATAGCGGGTAGGCACTCATCGATGGACGAAGGAGACGTGGCCATGTTGTGGACTTTCCTGCTTGCCGCGTCGATGGCGTCGCCCGGCGCAACGGACGTGGATCGCTGCGAATCGGGGACGAGGGCACCTGTCGTCGTCCAATCGGCATTCATCGGTGGACATTCGCCGTTGTGGCGGGTCTCCGGTGTCCCGGTCCACATGGTGGTCGATGTGGACGGAAAGCCGAAGGATATCGTGGTGGCTGATGATTCAGTTCCCGCGACGTTCCGTCAGGCGGCGTTGAATGCAGCCGCAAGATGGCGATTCGATCCGGCGCTTGAATGCGGGCAGGTCGTCGCTCGCAACGTGGAACTGGTGGTTCCTGTCGTACGTGATGCGGCCGACCAGAACCTGCGCATGCGTCCGTTCCCGACGCTCGATCCGCATCAGCCGGGCGTGAACAGCCCGCGCGCCATGAACCGGCCGCTGGCTTCCGGGCGCTAGGGCCGGTTGCCCATCGCGAAATCTGGGTGGCCGGACTGCTTCGCCGGCGAGTCGGCCATCCATTCCGCCTTCGGTGCTTGTCTTGTCTGGATGTGGCAAGTCGTCCAGCACCATCATCGCGTCGGAAGTGTCCTGGAATCGCCTGCCAGCGACGACCTGAACCTTGATGTCGTCCCGACGGACAGCACAAGCACGGATGGTGTCGCATCGCGTCGTGTAGACGGCCCGATTCCACGATTGGGCATGCAGCCGCTTGCATGCCGTCCAGCGGAATGCGCTGCTCGCCGCTAGAATGCGCGCATGCCGTCGCTGCTTCGCCTGCTTTCCCCCAGACCGGTACCGAAGATCGGTGGCCTGCAGCGCGACGCGATTCCTTTCGTGCTTTCCGATGGTCGTCGCATCGACGTCCTGCGCGTGCGCGATCCGCGCGCCAAGCGCCTGCGACTGACGGTCGGCGAGCGCGGTGCGCGACTGACCTTGCCGATGCGCGCCAGCCTGGTGTCCGGCGAGCGTTTCCTGCATGAGCACCGCGACTGGCTGACCGTGCAGATGGCGCGCACCGCCGACGACGTGGCGCCGCTGGTCCGCGGCGAGAGCGCTGCATTGCCCTTGCGGGGCCTGCGCGTGCCGCTGCTCTGGGCGGAAGGCCGTTTTGCGCGCGTCGTGCGCGACGAGGCGGGCATCACGCTGCAGCTGCCGCCGCGCGCCGGCGACGTTGCAATGGTCCGCGCGCTGCGCGACTTCTACGAGGCAGAAGCCCGTGCCGACATCGCGGCATGGTTGCCGAAGTACCTGGCCGGCCTGCCGCGGGCGCCTTCGCGCATCCGCCTTCGCGTGCTGTCGTCGCAGTGGGGCTCGCTGGCGCCGGACGGCACGCTGACGCTGGACCTGTCGCTGGTGCTGGGCCAGCCGGCCGCCTTCGAGTACGTGCTGGTGCACGAGCTGTGCCACCTGATCCACGCCGACCATTCGCCGCGGTTCTGGCGCGAAGTGGAGGCGCGGTTCCCGGCCTGGAAGGACCAGCGCGACTATTTCCATGCCGAGGGCCGTCGCCTCAAGGCGGGACTGCACGCCATGCTTGGCTGAGCGCGGCGCGCAGCGCCAGGCCGCATCCACCGCCGCATCCACCGCCGGAGGTGTCGCGCGCCCTGTCCGGGCCTACGGTCAGATTGCGTGTTCCCAGATCAGGAGGGGTGCCGGGCGGACGTCGACACGGGTCGATGCCAGGCCCTGCCCCGATCAACCGCACGCCATCCGGGGACACCATGGCCAGCATCGCGCTTCGTTCCAGACTCCACGGCCTGCTGGCGCTGGCGCTGGTGTTCGCCGCCGCGGGTTGCCAGCGCGCGTCCGACGCCATGGTCGAGCGTGCCAGCGGTGGCCAGGTCGCGATCGAACGCGATGGCGACACCGTGGTGCTGAAAGGAAAAGAGGGCGAGATGACCATCCAGGGCGGCGATGGGCTGGCGCTGCCGAAGGCCTTCCCGGACGACGTCTACCTGCCGCGCGGCTACGCCATCAACAGCGTCATGGACCTGCAGGGCGTGAACGTGATCGGATTGCAGGCACCCGGCAAGGTGCCGGGACTGTTCGCCGATGCACGCGAGGCGATGGCCGCCCAGGGCTGGAAGGAAACCATGGCGATGCAGCACTCGGCCGACAGCGCGATGCTGGCCTTCGAGAAGCCCGGCAGCGGCGATGAGCCGCGCAGCGCGATGCTGGCCTTCAACGACGGCGGCGACGACAGCGTCACCCTGAGCGTGCAGCTGCGCAGCACGCGGCAGTAACGCGGGGCAGCGCCGCGCGCGGCTCAGCCGCCGGCCAGGAAGTCGCCGATCAGTCCGGCCACCGTGGCCGGGTCTTCCATGTGCAGGTGGTGGCCACCCGGCACCACGACCAGTGTGCCGTCGGGCAGCAGCCCGGCGCGACGGCTGCGGTCGGGCTCGGGCAGGTAGGGCTGCGGCGGCGACGCATACAGCACCCGGGTCGGGCATTCGATGCCACGCACCAGCGCATCCACCTGCGCGTCGGTCATCCGCACCATCGTCGGCAGGGTCAGGCGCGGATCGCTGCACCAGGCGTGGCCACCTTCGACTGGCGTGGTGCCGCGCTCCACCAGCAGGCGTGCCACCGGTTCGCTGAGGTCGTTGGCCTGCATCCGTGCGCGGATCGCGGGCGACAGGTCCGGGAACACGCGCAGCCGCTTGCCGGGCAGGGCGCGGGTGGCGGCGACCGCATCGCGCAGGCGCGGCACGGTGTTCTCGATGGTGTCGGGCAAGGCGCCCAGCGCCTCGATCGCCACCAGCCGTTCGATCCGGTCCGGCGCACCCGCGGCCACCAGGCTGGCGATGCCCGCGCCCATCGAATGCCCCAGCAGGGTGAAGCGGTCCCAGCCCAGCGCATCGGCAATGTCGAGCACGTGGTGCACGGCCCCGGCGAACGAATAGTCGGTGCCGCGCGGCAGGTGCACGCTGCGGCCGTGGCCGGGCAGGTCGGGGGCGACCAGTTCGATGCCGTGCAGCAGCGGCGCCAGCGGCACGAAGCTGGCGGCGTTGTCCAGCCAGCCGTGCAGCGCAAGCACGCGCGGTGCGCCCGCGTTGCCGGTGCGCAGGCCGTGGATGCGGCCCAGCGGGATGTCGAGCGCGAAGTCCTGCATCAGGCCATCGCGTCCAGTTCGCGGCGCGCCAGTGCCGCCAGGGCATCGGCGTGCGCGGGGGCATCGTTGAGGCAGGGGATGTAGCGCAGCGTCTCGCCGCCGGCTTCGTGGAACAGCTCGGCGTTCTGCATCGCGATCTCTTCCAGCGTCTCCAGGCAGTCCACCGCGAAACCCGGGCACACCACGTCGACCTGCTTCACGCCTTGCGCGGCCAATGCGCGCAGCGTCTCGTCGGTGTACGGCTGCAGCCACGGTTCGCGGCCGAAGCGCGACTGGAAGGTCAGCACGATGTCGGACGGGTCGATGCCAAGCGCCCGGGCGATGGCGTCGGTGCTGGCGCGGCAGTGGCGCTGGTAGGGATCGCCGGCATCCACCAGCCGCTGCGGAATGCCGTGGAACGAGAACAGCAGGCGCTCGCCGCGCGTGCCGTTGGCCCAGGCGTCGCGGATCGACGCGGCCACCGCCTCCACCCAGCCGGGATCGACGTGGTAGTCCTGCAGCACGCGCACGCCATCGACGCGGCGGGCCACGTCGTCCACCGAGGCGGTGGTGGTGGTGGAGTACTGCGGATACAGCGGCAACACCACGATGCGCCGGGCGCCCGCGTCGCGCAGCCGTTGCAGCGTGCCGGCGAGCGACGGGTTGCCGTAGCGCATGGCATGCACCACGCGTACGCCGGGCAGGCGCGCCTGCATCCCCTCCGCCAGTCGCCGCGTGTGCACGGCCAGCGGCGAGCCGCCATCCATCCAGATCCCGGCGTATTTTTTCGCCACCCGGCCGGAGCGCAGCGGCAGGATCACGAAGTGCAGCAGGGGGCACCACAGCCAGCGTGTCAGCGGGACCACGCGGTAATCGTGCAGGAACTCGGCCAGGTAGCGGCGCACGGCCGGCGCGGTGGGCGCGTCCGGGGTGCCGAGGTTCGCCACCACGACGGCAGTGTCCGGGGCGGAAGTGGCGGGCAAGGTGTCGTCCATGTGCATAGGATGGCAGGGCCGGGCGCGCGATGCGCGCCGCCGGGCGAACTCATGTGCGATTCATGCCGCCACGCATAGCCTCCGGCGGTGACGCGCGCGTCTCCCATTGGCCGCGCGCAACCCGAATCTTCCTGGAGCCACTCCATGTTCCTTCGCCATCTCCCCGCGCCCGCGGCGGCCATCGTGTTCGCCGCCGCCTTCGCCCTCGTCGCCGGACAGGCCCACGCCGGTCCGCGCGAGGACGAGCGTGCGCGCAATGCCCTGCGCGTACTGACCGAAGTGCAGGCCATCCCCGAATCGGCGATCCCCGACAAGCTGCTCGACGAGGCGCGCGCGATCGTGGTCGTGCCCGACACGCTGAAGGTCGCGCTGGCGTTCGGTGGCCGTCGCGGCCATGGCCTGCTCTCGGTCAAGAGCCCGGACGGCACCTGGTCCAATCCCAGCTTCGTGCGCCTGACCGGTGGCAGCATCGGTTTCCAGGCCGGCGTGCAGTCGTCGGACGTGGTGCTGGTGTTCCGCAACGACCGCAGCCTCGAGTCCATCGTCAACGGCAAGATCACCCTCGGCGCCGATGCCGGCGTGGCCGCTGGCCCGGTCGGTCGCAATGCCGCCACCGCCACCGATGGCCAGCTGAAGGCCGAGATCTGGTCGTGGTCGCGCGCGCGCGGCCTGTTCGCCGGCGTTGCGCTGGATGGCGCCGCGCTGACCATCGACGATGCCGCCAACGAGGCCGTGTACGGCCGCGACACCACGCCGCGGATGATCTTCGAGGGCCGCGCGCACCAGCAGCCGTCGAACGCCGTAGTCGATTTCCGCGATCGTCTGGAGGAAGCCACTGCCATCGCGCGTGCCGCACGCGGCACCGGTGGCGCCCAGCCGGCCCGCGCGCCGACGACTGTCCCGCAACCCCGGCAGCCGTCGCCGGTCGAGATCGCCCCGGCCACCGAGGCGCGTCCGGAGCCCTTCCAGCCGGTCGAGGACAACCCGGCGACGGTCGAGCCGCTGCCGTAACGCCGCATGTGGCGGGCCCGTGCGCGCCGCCACGGTGCGCACGCGCGCGGTGCGCTATCCTGAGCGCCCCAAACAACGAGAACGCGCAATGGGCGCATTCAGCCTCTGGCATTGGATCATCGTGCTGGTGGTCGTGCTGTTGATCTTCGGCACCAAGCGCCTGCGTGGTGCCGGGCGCGACCTCGGTGAAGCGGTGAAGGGCTTCAAGAAGGGCATCAGCGACGACGACAAGCCGGCCGGCGAACTCGACGACCAATCGGCGTCGCGCCGCGGCGACGATGGCGTCGCCGGCAAGTCGCGCCAGGACGATTCCGTGTCGCGCTGACGCGGCACATCGCCGTCGTCCGCCATGTTCGATATCGGCTTCACCGAGCTGCTGCTGCTGGCGGTGGTCGCACTGGTCGTGCTCGGTCCGGAACGTCTGCCGAAGGCCGCGCGCTTCGCCGGCTTGTGGGTGCGCCGCGCGCGCGCGCAGTGGTATTCGGTAAAGTCCGAACTCGAGCGCGAGCTGGCCGCCGAGGAGCTCAAGCGCAGCCTGCATGACGTAGAGGGCATGGCACGCGACGTTGGCCGCCAGGTCGAGGACGAGGCGCGTGCCGCCGAGGCCGGCGTGCGCGCCGCGGAACGGCAGGCGCGCGAGGAAGTGGAGGCAATGCGTCGGCGCGTCGATCGCGGGGCCGCATCCACGGCAGATCCCACGGCACTGGCGGTCGAGGCGACGGATGTCGACAAGGTTGACGACCCAGCCGCATTGATTGCGGACGCTGGCGATACAGCGGCGACGCAGCAGGATCCTCCGTCCGAGGCAGCAGCGCTGCCGGAAGCCGAGCCCCGGCAGCCCGACCTGCTGGCTCCCGACGGACGCGACATCCAGGACGGCGCGGGAGGCGGCGATGGCCCTCGGCGCTGAACACGACGAGGGCGAAAGCAGCCTGATCGAGCACCTGGTCGAGCTGCGTTCGCGGTTGATGCGCGCGCTGGCCGGGCTGGGCATCGCCCTGCTGGCGCTGCTGCCGTTCGCCAACCGCCTGTACGGCTGGTTCGCGCAGCCGCTGCTGGACAAACTGCCCGAAGGCGCGCACCTGATCGCGGTGGAAGTGGCCTCGCCGTTCTTCGCACCGCTCAAGCTGGCGCTGTTCGTCGCGGTGGTGGTGATGATGCCTTGGCTGCTCTACCAGGCCTGGGCCTTCGTCGCGCCGGGGCTGTACAAGCGCGAGAAGAAGCTGGCGCTGCCATTGCTGGTGTCGGCGGTGGCGTTGTTCTATGCCGGCTGCGCATTCGCGTTCTTCATCGTGCTGCCGGCGGTGTTCGGCTTCCTCACCGCGATCACGCCCGAGGGCGTGGCGATGATGACCGACATCAACGCCTACCTCAGCTTCGTGCTGGTGATCTTCCTGGCGTTCGGGCTCAGCTTCGAGCTGCCGGTGGCGCTGGTGATCCTGGTGCTGATGGGCTGGGTGACGCCGGCGCAGCTGCGCGAGTGGCGCGGCTACGCCATCGTCGGCATGTTCGTGCTCGCGGCGCTGATCACGCCGCCGGACGTGGTGTCGCAACTGATGCTGGCCATCCCCATGTGCCTGCTGTACGAAGCGGGCATCGTGGCCGCGCGACTGGTGTCGCCCACGCGCGGCAACGAGGACGCGCCCGGCGCCGAAGACACGCGGTGATTCCCGCCGGGCTGCCGCGCCGCTATGCCGCGTGGTCGCTGGATGCCACGATCATCGCGCTGGTGGCGCTCGCGCTTTGCGCCGGACCGGTCGCGGAAGGTTGGCGTCGCGGCAGCGAAGCGCTGTCGTCGTTGGCCGACGCCATGGCCACGATGATGTTGCAGGCGATGCAGGCCGGCATGTCGCCACTGGCGCTGCTGCGGGCATGGACGGCCGATCCCGTGTTGCATGCCGCCGCCGCGCGCCTGGCGAGCGCCATCGCCACCACCACGTGGCCACCACTGCTGGCGTTTGCCCTGCTCAGCGGTGCGTATTTCGTCGCCTTCGAGGCTTCGCGCTGGCAGGCGACGCCGGGCAAGCGCGTGCTTGGCCTGCGCGTCGTCGATGCATGCGGCGGGCGGCTGCGCTTGCCCCGCGTTGCATGGCGTCACGCGGCGGGCGCGTTGTCGTGGCTCAGCCTCAACATCGGCCATGCCATGGCGGCGTTGCCGCCGCAGCGGCGCGCCCTGCATGACGCCATCGCGCAGGCACGCGTAGTGCAGGTCGCTGGAGACGAAGCGCCGCTGCCGGCATGGGCGAAGGCGTGGCTGGCGTTGCAGGCGCTGCTGGCCGTGGCGGCCTTCGCGTGGCTCTTCCGCGCGGTGGATGCCGCCACCCAAGCCGCATTCGACCGCTTGCTGTAGGGCGGGTCCCGACCCGCCATGCTGGGCGTATCCCACCTCTGTAATGACCCAGCGGTTTCTGCACAGGTCAGGCCGCTAATGCATATGCCTCAGCGGGTGTCTTCATGCCCAGCGCCTGGTGTGGGCGCCGGTGGTTATAGAACTGGATCCAGTCGCCG
>NZ_SMTF01000007.1 GCF_004357985.1 Luteimonas aestuarii
GCCGGAGGGAACAGCGGCGAAGCCGCTGGTCAAACCGGCGAAGACGGCGCGCAAGCGCCGTGTGGTAGCGACAATGCAATTCGGAGAGATGGCCGAGCGGTTTAAGGCACCGGTCTTGAAAACCGGCGAAGGGTCAAACCTTCCGTGGGTTCGAATCCCACTCTCTCCGCCACTTCCCGATGCCGCGATCAGCGCGGATGCCGCGCGTCGTACTCGTCCCTGAGCTGCAGCCAGCGCGGCCAGAACGGCCCGGCATACTCGCCGGACAGGACCGCTTCCAGAGTGTCGAGGTGCGTATGCCAGCCGGCGCTGACCTTGAGCAGTGCGTCGCGGTCGGGCACGCGGCGGTGGACGATGGTCAGCAGCACCTTGTCGCCCTGCTGTTCGAGGTCGAACGCGACCTCGCCGGTGCCTTGCTCGCCCCAGGCGAAGACCAGGTGCCGCGGCGGATCGACGGCGACGATGCGGCTCTTCATGCGGTGTTCGTCCGAGAATCCCTGTGGACGCTGGCTGGGCTGCGCGCTCAGCTCGTCGTTGCGCCAGACCAGTTCGAACGGCGCGCCGGCCTGCAGCACCATGTCGCCGGCAGCGAGCCATTTGCGGCGCAATTCGCCGTCGGTGAGATAGGCCCAGACGCGTTCGACGGTGCCGGGCAGCACGCGCTGGATGCGCAGGGTGGTCGGTTCGATCAGCACGCCGTGCGCGGCAACGCCGGAATCGGGGCTCATGGTTCGTCTCCATCGGTTGAAGGGGAAGGGGAGGCCTGCTCGTCGCGCAGCAGGCGGTCGAGGACGTCGAGATGCGATGTCCAAAAGCGTTCGTAGTGGGCGAGCCAGGCATCGGCGCTGGCCAGCGGGCCGGGTTCGAGCCGGCACAGGTGGGTGCGGCCCCGGATCTCGCGCCGGATCAGGCCGGCGTTCTCCAGCACCTTGACGTGCTTGGAGGCCGCTGCCAGCGACATCGCGAAGGGTTCGGCCAGCTGGCCGACGGTGCGTTCGCCCGCGGCCAGATCGCGCAGCATCCGGCGGCGGGTGGCGTCGCCGAGGGCGTGGAATAGGGCGTCGAGCATGGGGGCACCTGATTCAACCATACGGTTGAATATAGGTTCGGCCTGGAGTAATGTCAACCATTCGGTTGAATATCGTGGTGCGAGTGAGTACGGGCACCTTCGGGACACTCCGGCAGAAGTGTGCGGGCGCTCCGCATGCCGGGGAAGACCACCCATCGGGCCTCGTCGGTGACACGATGCCCAATTGCCAGAGGAGAGACATGCCATGCCGAAACATGCCGGGAGTTGTCATTGCGGCCAGATCGCGTTCGAGGTGGAGGGCGACATCGACGGCGCGCTGGCCTGCAATTGCTCGATCTGCGCGCGCCGCGCAAGCCTGCTCTGGTTCCGTCCCGAGTCCGCGTTCGTGCTGCGCACGCCGACGTCGCAGATGGCCACCTACACCTTCAACAGGCATGCCATCAAGCACCACTTCTGCCCGCGCTGCGGGATCCATCCCTATGGCGAGGGCACGGCCCCGGATGGCACGCGGACGATCGCGATCAACCTGCGCTGCATCGAAGGCCTCGACCTCGATGCCATCCCGGTGCAGCATTTCGACGGCAAAGGCCTGTAACGGGCGGGATCCCGTCTCGTGCCGGGATCAACCGGCACCGGCATCCCATTCGCGCAGTGCGGCCTCGATGGCGTCGATGGCCGTTTCGACGGCGGCGGGGTCCACTTCGGCCAATGTGTCGCGCTCACTGTGGATGACCTGCATGACCTTGGGCATCGCACGCGGCGTCTTGCCGGTGAACATCTCGAGGATCGACGGGATCTCGTGTTTGCCGACCAGCGAGTAGGACACCGCCGGCCACCCGGCTTTGAGGAAGGCAAGGTGGTCGGTGGGTGGATAGCGTTCGCCGATCGATGCGTGCAGGCCCAATGTATCGGCGGCACGCCGGGTAGCGGTGGCGAGGGGGTGGCCGCTGTCGGGCGACATCATCCACACCGTGTCGCCCCAGCCGAACACATCGAAATTGACGTACAGCGCCGGGCGTTCGCCGCCTTCGGCGACGTAGGCATTCGCCCCAAGCAGGCCCTTTTCCTCCAGGTCCCAGAAGGCGACGGCGACGCGGTGGTGCTGCAGCGGGTCTTGCTGCAAACGACGCGCCAGCGACAGCACGACCGCACTGCCGGAGGCGTTGTCGGTCACGCCGCTTCCAACGTCGACCTGGTCGTAGTGCGCGCCAAGGAGCAGCAGCGGTTGCCCGGAACCGCCCGAAACCGTTGCCAGCAGGTTCATGCCGGCCAGATCGCGGGCGGTGAAGGCCGTTTCGGCCGAAGCCAGTCCCGCGGCATCCAGGCGCGACAGGATCGCACCGCGCCGCGCATCGCTGCCGCGGTTTGCAGCGATGGCGGCGACGTCGTCCAGCCATGCGGAGCCGGCTGCGGTCGGGGCGGCGGCGGGCGGGGGAGCAGTGGCACTGTCTGGCGCATGGCTGGCGCAGGCAGACAGCAGCAATGCAAGCAGGAGAATGGCGAAAGGACGTCGTGACAGGGACATGGCAGGTCTCGTCGGGTGGCCGCCTGCTCGAACTCGGGACCGGAGGCGGCAGTGTGCACGAATCCGCGCGCCACGAAGGCTTGGCTTGCGGCGGTTGCGGGCAGGCCATGCGCACGGGTAGCCTGCGGTTGGGTTCACGGTTACAGGGGAGGGCCAGGGATGACCATCCGTGTCTACATCGTCGATGACCACGCGCTGGTGCGCGCCGGCGTACGCATGCTGCTGTCCGGTGAAACCGACATCGAGGTGGTGGGCGAATCCGACAGTGGCGAGGATGCGCTGCCGCAGGTGCGCAAGCTGCAACCCGACGTCGTGCTGTGCGACCTGCACCTGCCCGGCATCAGCGGGCTGGAAGTGACCGAACGCATCGTCAAGGGGCGCCACGGCACCAAGGTGATCGTGGTGTCCGTGCTGGAAGACGGGCCAATGCCCAAGCGCCTGATCGAAGCGGGCGCCTCGGGGTATGTCGGCAAGGGCGGGGATGCCAACGAACTGCTCAAGGCGATCCGCGACGTGGCGCGCGGCAAGCGTTATCTCGCCGGCCGCATCGCTCAGAACCTGGCGCTATCGGGCATGGACGGTGGCGGCACGCCGTTCGATGCGCTGTCGCCGCGCGAGATGGAAGTGGCGATGCTGATGCTGCAAGGGTTGCGGCAGGAAGAAATCGCCAAGCGGCTGAGCCTCAGCGCGAAGACGGTGAACACCCACAAGTCGCGGCTGTTCCAGAAGCTGCAGATCGAGGACAACATCGCGCTGGCCCGCCTGGCCAGCCAGTACGGCCTGCTGGATCCCGCACAGGCGCTGTGAGCGCCCGTGCGGGACAGCATTTCTCACGCGCTCCGCGTCGAGGCCTGGTCGGTCGCGGTTTCGGCGTCTTCGTCGACGGTTTCGTCGTTCGCCACTGCATCCGCACCCGCGGCCAGCGTGTCCGCGGCCTCCGCTGCCGGCGAGGTGTCCTGCACGGTGGCCGGGACCGGCGCTGCGAAGAGCTGGCCGGAGCCATTGCCCTGCGTTACTTCGGCGGAACTGGCGGCGAGCGCAGCCTGGGACGTGCCATCGTCGACGGCCGTTTCGGGGATGGAAGATTCCACGACCGCATCGGCCTGCGTCGAGGCAGGTGGCGCGCCCACAGGCTCCGCCGCTGCGGGGGCGGCTGCGACGGCAGCATCCTCGCCCGGGGCAGCGCTGGCTGCGTTTTCGACGGACGTGGCGTTGTCGCGGGCCGCTTCACCGGGAGCTTGCGACGCCGCAGGTGACGCAACCGCATCATCTGTTGCGGCGCTGGCTGGAGCGGCGAACACAGGCTGTGTCAGCGCGTCGGCACCCGTTGACCCGGAGTGCGTATCCACAGGCGCCAAGGCGGGGCGTGCAGGCGTAGACCTGGCCTGATCCGGCTTGGGCACCGCGGGAGCCGCCGCCGGCAGATCGTCGAAATCGAACTCGGGCTGGGCGCCGTTGGCGATCGGCTGGGTCGTCTCACCGTCTTCAGTTGCACCGTCGTCGACCGACAGTCCGTCATCTGTCGCAGCGGTCCCGCCACCTTCGCCACCCCGGCGACGGCGACGGCCACCGCGGCGGCCGCGGCGACGGCGAGCCGTCGACTCGGTGCCCGATCCATCGTCGTTGCCATCCTGGACCTGGCCGGTTGCCGGCGCGCTCGCCTCGGATGCTGTCGCGTTGATCGCTGCCTCCGTCACCGGCGCTGCAATGGGTGACGTTGCCGCATCGCCTGCGGGACGTGCGTCATGGTTGCCCTCGTTCGGGGCGTGCGTCGCTGCCGGCACCGCAGCGGCAGCGGCGACCACGGTCGCTGCAGCGATGGGTGTGGCCTCGTCCGCCTGCGGCTTGGGTGCGCGCGGACTCTTCGGCTTCTGTGACTGCGCGTTCTGGCCCTTTGGCTTCTTCTGCGCGTTGCCGCCTTGTGCAGCCGCCTTGTCCGGCTGCGGCTTGGCTTCCTGCGCCTTCTGCGGCTGGCGGTCCTTGCGTGGCTGGCCGTCACGACGGCTGTCGTCGCGACGCCCGTCCTGGCGCCCTCGGCGGTTGTTCTCACGGCGCTGGCCGTTGCCACGGTCGTCGCGTTGGCCGTCACGTGGCTTGCGGTCGTCGCGCGTGCGCTGTTCCAGCGTCCGGTCCTCGGCCCCGGCACCACCGAAGACCCGCTTGAACCAGCCGATCACGCCGCCGGTCGCGGCGGGTTCGGCAGCAAACACCTGGGCGGGCGCGGGGGCGGGCGCAGGGGCGGCAACCGGTGCGTGTTCGGGCTTCGGCTCGCGTACCGGTGCAGGCTGCGACGGCTTGACGTTGGTCACCGCTGGCTTGGGCACATTGAGATTGGCCTTGCTCAGCGCGATGGTGTTGAGCCTGCGCGGGGTGCCGCGCTGGTAGCTGGGACGGCTGCTTTCCTCGCCCAGTTCGTTCTCGCGCAGGCGCGTGACTTCGTAATGCGGCGTGTGCAGCTGCTCGTCGGACACGATGACGATCGGCGCGCCGTGGCGCTTCTCGATCTCGGCCAATGCACCACGTTTCTCGTTGAGCAGGTAGTTGGCGATCTCCACCGGCGCCTGCACCAGCACCTGGCCGGTGTTGTCCTTCATCGCGTGCTCCTCGGCGACTCGGATGATCGACAGGCTCAGCGATTCTACGCTGCGCATGCGGCCGTGGCCTTCGCAGCGCGGGCACACGATCTGGCTCGATTCGCCCAGCGAGGCGCGCAGGCGCTGGCGGCTCATCTCCAGCAGGCCGAAGCGCGAGATGCGCCCCAGCTGCACGCGCGCGCGGTCGAAGCGCAGCGCACTTTGCAGGCGGTTCTCGACCTCTCGCTGGTGCTTGTTCGACGACATGTCGATGAAGTCGATCACCACCAGGCCGCCCAGGTCGCGGATGCGCAGCTGGCGGGCGACTTCCTCGGCGGCTTCGAGGTTGGTGTTGAACGCGGTTTCCTCGATGTCGCCGCCACGGGTGGCGCGCGCCGAGTTGACGTCGACTGCGGTCAATGCCTCGGTCTGGTCGATCACCAGCGCGCCGCCGGAAGGAAGGCGCACGGTGCGCTCGTAGGCGCTCTCGATCTGCGACTCGATCTGGAAGCGGTTGAACAGCGGGGTGTCGTCGGTGTAGTGCTTGAGCTTGCGCAGGTTGTGCGGCATCACCTGCGCCACGAATTCCTTCGCCTCCTCGTACATCTCCGGCGTGTCGACCAGGATCTCGCCGATGTCGGCACGCATGTAGTCACGCAGTGCGCGGGTGATCAGGCGCGACTCCTGGTAGATCAGGAACGGCGACGGCTTGGACAGCGCAGCCTCGGCGATCGCCTTCCAGATGCTGAGCAGGTAGTCGAGGTCCCACTGCAGTTCCTCGGCATCGCGGCCCACGCCGGCGGTGCGGATGATCACGCCCATGTCGTCGGGGATCTGCAGCGCGTCCATCGCCTTCTTCAGCTCGGCGCGGTCGTCGCCCTCGATCCGGCGCGAGACGCCGCCGGCGGTGGGCGAGTTGGGCATCAGCACCATGTAGCGGCCGGCCAGCGAGATGAACGTGGTCAGGGCGGCACCCTTGTTGCCGCGCTCTTCCTTGTCGACCTGGACCACGACCTCCTGGCCCTCGCGCAGCAGTTCCTTGATGTTGCCGCTGCGGTGGTCGGCGCCGGCCTGGAAGTAGTCGCGGGAGATTTCCTTCAGCGGCAGGAAGCCGTGGCGCTCGGCGCCGTACTCGACGAAGGCGGCTTCCAGAGAGGGTTCGATCCGGGTGATGCGACCCTTGTAGATGTTGGACTTCTTGAGGTCCTGGGACGGCTGTTCGATGTCGATGTCGTACAGGGTCTGGCCGTCGACGATCGCCACGCGCAGTTCTTCTGCCTGCGTGGCATTGATGAGCATTCGCTTCATTGTTGCGTTCCTCGTGCGCTCTCGCTGCTCCCCCGGTTGGGGCGGGGCAGGCGCGCGGAACGCCGGGCGTTTCGCCTGGAGTCTGCGGGTGGCCGCCAGCCGCGCAAGCGCAGCGGCGATCCGGGTGTCCAGCGCTACGGCACCACGGCGAACCGCGGGAGCGCTCACTTCCATTCTGTTGCGGGACCGGCGGCCGCGCCGGCCTGCCTTTCGGGCGGGCTGGCGCGTCGCACGGGACGTGTTCAGCGCCGGTGGCATGCACCGGGCGATGTCGGACACTGCCGTCCAGCCGCTAACATGTCCGCCCCGAGGGTGGTGGTCGCGTACTGGCCGGGCTTCGCGGAAGGCGGGCTTTCGGCCCGTGAACTCCCTGCGAAATCAGCACCTTATCTCGCCCGCCGAGTGTATCAGATAAACAGCGCATGACAGTGCCTCCCGCCCCGTCCCAAGTCCGTATCGTCGAAGTGCCCGAGGACCGGGCCGGCCAGCGGCTGGACAACTTCCTGTTGGGGCAGCTCAAGGGCGCGCCGAAGTCGTTGATCTACAAGATCGTCCGCAGCGGGCAGGTGCGGGTGAACGGGGGGCGTGCCAAGGCCGACACGCGGCTGGCGGGGGGCGACCAGGTGCGGGTGCCGCCGGTCCGTCTCGCCGAACCTGGAGACAAGGGTGCGCCCAGCCGGTCGCTGCTCGACATCATGGCAGCCAGCCTTGTGTTCGAGGATGCCCGCCTGCTGGCGATCAGCAAGCCCAGTGGCGTCGCCAGCCATGGCGGCAGCGGCGTGAGCTTCGGGGTGATCGAAACCCTGCGTGCACTGCGGCCGGGGCAGGAACTGGAGCTGGTCCACCGGCTGGACCGCGACACCTCCGGCCTGATGGTGGTGGCCAAGAAGCGTTCGGCGCTTCGCGAGCTGCAGGCGCTGATGCGCGAGGACCCTGCGGTGAAAGGTGAAGTGATCGGCAAGCGCTACCTGGCGCTGGTGGCCGGGCGCATGCCGGACGGCGTGATGAGCGTGGATGCGCCTTTGCACGTGCACATGCGCCAGGGCGGCGAGCGCCACGTGCAGGTGCATCCTGGCGGCAAGCCGTCGCTGAGCCACTTCCGGGTGCTGGAGCGGCGCGCCGGGCAGTCGTATTGCGAGGTGCGGATCGAGACCGGCCGCACCCACCAGATCCGCGTGCATGCCCAGCACATAGGCCATCCGGTGGCGGGCGACCCGAAGTATGGCGATGCCGAAGCGAACCAGCGGCTGCGCGAGCAGGCCGGACTGAAGCGACTGTTCCTGCACGCCGCGTCGCTGGAGTTCGCGCTGGACGGGGGGCGCGTACCCTACGTGCTGGACGCGCCGCTGCCGGAAGACCTGCGGACGGTGCTGGACCGCTTGCTGTAGCGCCGTGCTTGTACTGCCTGCGGATGCACCCGAAGCCGCCCCGCCGCGGGATTACGCGACCAGCGCGTCGGCCTTCGCCGCGCAGATGAAGTCGTTCTCGCTCAGGCCGCCGACGTCATGCGTGGAGAAGCGCACCGCGCAGCGGTCGTAGTGCACGCCGAGGTCGGGGTGGTGGTCCTCACGATGGGCGATGAACGCCAGTGCGTTCACGAAGGCCATGGTGCGGTGGTAGTCGTCGAAGCGGAACGTGCGGCTGAGGGCGTGGCCGTCTTCCACCAGGTCCCAGTCCGGCAGTTGCGGCAGCAGTTCGCGCAGGCGTGCTTCGGTGAGCTTGTGCTCCTTGCCGCGACGCGGACTGCAGTGGGCCTGGGCGAGGGGAATCAGGTCGGACATCACGATCTCCTAACGAAACGCGCGCGTCCGTTCATGCCACAGCGGGGCAAACAACGGGCGCACGGGGTGTGGGCCGCTAGAATACGCTGATGATCCATCTCCCAGAATCACGGACACTCTTCACGTCCCGGATGCCAGGCATCACGGGTGGGGATATCGCGGCATGATCCAGATTTCCGAATCCGCCCAGACGCATTTCCGCAAGCTGATCGAGCGCGAAGCACTACCCGGGCTGGGCGTACGCCTGGCGGCCGTGCATGCGGGTACCTCGAAGGCCGACGTGCGGCTGGAGTTCGCCGAGCCCGGTGACCTGCAGGGCGATGAGTGGGCGATCGACTGCGAGGGCTTCACGTTGTGGCTCGATGCCGCCAGCACGCGCTATCTGGACGGCGCCGAGATCGACTACACGGCGCAGTCGACCGGCGGGCAACTGCAGATCCGCGCGCCGAAGATCAAGGGCGAAGCGCCGGCGGAGTCGGCATCGATGGTCGAGCGCGTGCGCTGGCTGATCGAATCGGAAATCAATCCGCAGTTGGCGCAGCATCGTGGGCATGTCGCGCTGGAACAGATCACCGCCGAGGGCGTGGTGTTGTTGCGGTTCGGCGGCGGCTGCCACGGTTGCGGCATGGCCGACGTGACGTTGAAGCAGGGCATCGAGAAGACACTCATGGAAAAAGTGGCGGGCGTGACCGCGGTGCGCGACGCCACCGACCACGACACCGGCAGCGCGCCGTACATCCCGCGCGACGCGGCCTGAGCCCGCGCACGGACCCTCGGCCCGCGTGTACACGTCCGCCGAACTGATCCAGGCCCTGCAGCGACGGCTGCGGCGTTCGATCCGGCCTGAGTCAGGCCCCGGTGAGTTCGCGCCCGGATGGCAGTCCTGGCTTGATGCCACGGCAATGCAGGCAGGGCGTGGCAACGGCGCTGCGCCGGAGGGATTCGTTGCCATCTTCGCCGCGCGAGAACCGGTATTCCGTACCGGCTACGAGCGCTGGAACACATGGCGGGCGGCGTTCGCGCTGCTGCGCTATGACTGGCGCAGGGCGGGGCGCGAGGTGCGGCGTCGACGCTGGGTGGCGCTGGCATTCTCGCTGCTGTTCCACCTGTTCTGGGTGGGGGCGATGATGTGGCTGATGGCGCTGTATTTCGCCATCCCGTCTGCCGATGACGAGGCCGGGCGCGGCGAGGAAAGCGTGATCCAGGTGGAGTACATCGGCACCGGGACGCCGGACGACGATGCCGGCGGTGCACCCGAGGATCTCGCGCCCGAAGTGGAAACGGCCGCCAGCCCGGCGCCATCCGCGCCGGTGCAGGCCGCCGCGACACCGCCCAGCGTTCCGGAGCCGGCACAGGCGCCGCCGCAGCCCGAGCCGGCCGTGGCCCAGCCGCCGACCGAGCAGCCACTGCAGGTGACCGAAACCACGGCGCCGGACATCGACTTCGTGGTGCCGCCGGTGCAGGTGCAGATCGAGAGTCGCCCGAGGGTGACGACGCCGCAGGCGGTGCTGGCGCAGCCGGACCCGCGCGAGATCGTGGTGCCGCAGTCGCCGCCGACGCTTCGCCCGTTGCCTCAGCGCGAGGTTGCGGTGCGGGAATCGCCAACCCCCGAACTGGAGGTGGTGCAGCGCGCCGTGCCGCTGCCGGCGGCGCCGGTCGAGATCCGTCCACTGCCGGGTGCGCAGGTCCGTGCGCCTGACCTGACCCGGGACGTGCCCGCCGCGGCGAGCCGCAGCATCCCGGCGCCCGCGCCGGCAGCGCCTGCCAGTACCGCAGGCAGCGGCCAGGCACCTTCCGGCGCGGCGCAGCAACCGGGTGCGCGCACCGGTGGCACGCCCGCGCCCGGCGCGGGGCAGGGAACGCGACCTGCAGGCGTGGCCGCGGGCAGCGGCGCCTCCCCGGCCCCGGGAACCGGCGCCTTGCCCACGCCGCGGCGCGGCGACGACTGGGGCGAGTCCACGCGCAACCAGCCGGGTGGGTCGAGCGGGCTGTTCAACGCCGATGGCAGCCCACGCCTTGCGGGGTCGGGGCGTGTGGGCGGTGGCCTTCCGCCGGGCACGATCACCGAGGATTACGAGAAGATCGACCGCATGGGCACATGGCTCAAGCGCCCCCCGATCGACTACCAGCCGACCTCGCTGGACCGCTTCTGGGTGCCGAGCGAAACCCTGTTGCAGGAGTGGGTCCGCCGCAGCATCACCGAGGTGCTGATCCCGATCCCCGGCACGGGCAAATCGATCCGCTGCGCGGTGGTGTTATTGGCCGCAGGCGGCGCCTGTGGTCTCTACGATCCGAACATGATGGATGTCGAGGCCGAGGCGCGTCCGCCGCCGGATGTTCCGTTCAAGCCGGAATTGCACGACGACCAGGACAGCTTGCACCGTCCCGCGCCGAGCGACGGCCCGGGTTGAGCCTGACGCCAGGCTGCGCCCGCACGTACGCTCGGGCGCCCAACTTCCGCGTCACCAAGCAGTCGTGATCATGGCTCAAGCCTGCTGCTGCAACGCTTGCGGGCGCATCAGGAGCCGAACTACATTCCGCTTCAGGCCGCACAGGAGGTGCCCATGAACCGATTGTCGCTCGCTGTCCTGCCGGCCGCACTCGTTTCCTTTTCCCAGGCGCATGCAGGACGCCACCAAGACTGCGAACGGCATCTTGCGCGCGAGGCGCGGCCAAACCAATGCCGTGCGCGGCTGGCCGTTTGCGCTCAGGGCAGACTGCCCAGATCAAGCATCTACAGCATCCACGCCACACCGGCCTTGCCGCGAACGGGAACGAAGGCGAGCTGCGCGCAATAGCGCGTGGGCACGACAGCCAGGCGATCGTGCCAGCGTCCCGTGTCTGAAGTCGCCCTGTCGATATTCCCGGGTGCGACTCCCTTCAACCCCTCGATGCAACAAGGATGATCTGCATGCGATCACGCACCTCGCCACTCCTCTTGTCATCGCTTGTACTGGGCGCCTGCGCGCATGCCCCCACACAAACGACGCTCGACCAGAATCCCGTCGAGACACCCGCCATAACCACGCCAACCGCCCCCGACACTGCCGGACAGGACACCTCGCCCGTTAACCCGAAGCTGACTGCGGAACAGGCATTGACCCGATTGCTGGAGTTGATTCGCAGCAGCAGGTTTCGGAGCGACTTCACACCCGAACGCTTGAGCCAAGTCATGGGAGTGGATGTCAAAACCTTTTCGTCCGGCTATTACGGCTACGGCGAGCAGATAAGCGAGGATTGGTGGTATGGGTTCGAAATGCGCGAGGACCCGAAGTCGGGAGTTCCGTTTTC
>NZ_SMTF01000008.1 GCF_004357985.1 Luteimonas aestuarii
GGCTTCTCCAAGACCGGGAACTATGACTCCTTGCCGCCAGCCCCGCCTCCGTCCTTCCTTCCTGATGGAACACCAATTCGCGTGGAACGGCCATCGCACGGCCGCCTGATGAGCTACACCTTCGAACGCATGCGGGACGGGGTGCCAGAAATGAGAGTGGATGTCTCTCCGGGAAGGAGATCTGCCCGCAATGGACGCACATGCGTGAGGATGATTGAGATTTTCTGATTTCAGGGAGGAAACCGACATGCCTAGTCTCACCCCGCAAGCCCAGGCCGTCATCGACGCCTTCGGGCAGCAACCCGGCGTCACCCTGGATCACTTGAACAACCTGCAAGCCGCGATCTTCGCTTCTCCGGTACTGATGCTACCCCGGTAGTCACCCGATATTCCCGGGCGTATCGTCCTCTTCAACCCCTCGATGCAACAAGGATGATCTGCATGCGACCACGCACCTCGCCACTCCTCTTGTCATCGCTTGTACTGGGTGCCTGCGCGCATGCCCCCGCACAAACGACGCTCGACCAGAATCCCGTCAAGGAGACACCCGCCATGGCCACGCCAACTGACCCCGACACTGCCGGAAAGGACACCTCGCCCATCACCCCGAAGCTGACTGCGGAACAGGCATTGACCCGATTGCTGGAGTTGATTCGCAGCAGCAGGTTTCGGAGCGACTTCACACCCGAACGCTTGAGCCAAGTCATGGGAGTGGATGTCAAAACCTTTTCGTCCGGCTATTACGGCTACGGCGAGCAGATAAGCGAGGATTGGTGGTATGGGTTCGAAATGCGCGAGGACCCGAAGTCGGGAGTTCCGTTTTCTTTTAGCTTCAACGAACCTCCGGGAAAATCACCCGACGTGACCGATATCTGCCAACCTGATTTTGAAGAGTTCTCGGCAGAGTTGGAGGCCATGGGCTTCTCCAAGACCGGGAACTATGACTCCTTGCCGCCAGCCCCGCCTCCGTCCTTCCTTCCTGATGGAACACCAATTCGCGTGGAACGGCCATCGCACGGCCGCCTGATGAGCTACACCTTCAGACGGATCAAGAATGGCCAAAGTGAAATGACCGTAGTCGTCCACCCTGGAAGAGCAGATGCCCGCACCGGACGCACATGCGTGTGGATGATTCAAGTTTTCTGATTTCAGGGAGGAAATCGACATGTCCAGTCTCAGTCCGCAAGCCCAGGCCGTCATCGACGCCTTCGGGCAGCACCCCGGCGTCACCCAGGATCACTTGAACAACCTGCAAGCCGTGATCTTCGCTTCGCCGGCACTGATCGACCAGATCAACGCCGCAGTAGCGGAGGGGCACCTCAAGGCGATCGTGCCGTTGACCCACCCCAATGCCGGTGGCGAGTACGACCCGCAGAACCAGGCCATGCGCCTGCCCTTGGACAGGCTAACCACGCCGCCTCCCGGGCCGGACCAAGCTGATACAGCACTGCACAACGCTGGTGAGATCACCTATGTGCTGGGCCATGAGCTACGGCATGGCTTCAATCGCATCGCCACACAGGAGGCACAGGCCAAGTTTTCCAACGACGTCCGGGGGATTGCCCAGAACGTCCCACCTCCTCGCGATTACACGGCCCCCGCCGCTGCCCTGCTGGCCCAGCACCGTCGTGACGAGGCGGGTGCGGAAATCGCCGGCTGGAACGCCATTGTCAGCCGGGTCAAGAGTGCGAATCCGAATCAAGATCCAAGTCTGCAGGAAATTTTCGAGGCGCAGCAGGGCCGAGTCAGGAACTTCATTGACCAAAGTCAGGACGGGCCGCCTTACACCTACACCCTCAAACCCAACCTGACCCTCAACCCCGACATGACGCTCAGCCCCAGTGCGGCCAATCTGGAGGCGATGGGGCAGAACTTCTTCGACAAAGTGGCGGAAAACACCAGGATCGGCCCGCTCGGCACTTCCGACTACGCCAACTACTACGGCCGCAGTGCGGTGAGCCATATCGCCCAGGTCGAGCGTCACTATCATCCGCCGCAGCCGGGCATCGCCACGCCGCAGATGGGACTGGATCTGTCGCAGTTGCGGTTGAGCGAGAAACTGCTGGAGGAGAACGGCATCGACCTGGGGCAGCACCAGCAGCCGCTGCCGTACTACGACTTCGGCAACCAGCCGCCCACGGCGCATCTGTTCCAGCACACCCTCGCCACGCACCAGCACGAGTTGCCCATCGCCACGGACATGCCGAGGTTCGACCCGGCCCGGGAGCGGTCGCAAACCGATCCTGCAGGGCATGACGCCAGCGCCTGGTCCCCGCAACGGCCTGAGGCCGCCCGCGACAACAGCATCGATGCCATTTTCGAGCGCCTGACCGATGCGGCCCTGCTTGGCGACCGCGAGGGCATGCGGGCGGCGGTGGAGGACTGGAAGCACTCGCCGGACGGCCGCCAGGCCGAACGCGAAGTCAGCGAGTACCTGGCCGCGCAGGCCCGGGCCGAAGCACAGGAAGCCGCACGAGTCCAGGCTCAGACAGGGCCGGTCCTGGTCCGTTGATCCCAAGGAGCTGCACATGACATCGGAAGAGTTGAAGCAACTGACGGTGCGCCTGGGCGCACTGGTACAGGAGTTGGAGCGACAACACCTGGCAAGCACGCAGCGCCTCGTGCAGACGGCGCAGGCACTGGACGCGTCCATGCGTCAGGCCAGGGAAGAATTGACGACGGCCATTCGCACCGAGGCGCGTGCGGCGACGGCGCAGGGGACCGCCGAGGCCGCCGATGCGTTTTCCCGCGCCATGGAAGATGCCATGCATGCGGCCCGGCACACGGCCGAGGAACTGCGCATCGAAAGTGAGCGACTGCGGCAGGACCGACTCTTCTGGGTCGCGATCGCCTTGACCGCGCTGGCGGTCGGCTCGCTGCTGACCGCAGGCGGCAGCAGCTATGTGGTGTGGAAGAACAGGCAAACGATGGAAAGAATCGAGTACCAGCTTGAACTGCAGCGACTGGCCGCGTCTGGCGTGCTCGTGCGCTGCGGCGACGATCTGTGCGTCCGCATCGGCAGCAAACCGCAGCGGCTCGATGATGAGTACGTCGTACTGCCGAAGCAGTAGGGCGCAACCGCTCCCGCCGGCCCCACAACGCAACATCCCGGCTTGCGCCGGGATGTCGGGCGATGCGGTGCGGTGCCGGCAGCGCCGGCGCCGCGCCGCGGTCAGTGCGCGCCGCGCAGGTCGCGCAACTGCGTGGGGCGGGACGCGAAGTAGGCCGCCAGGTCGGCGATCTGCTGGTCGCTGAGGCCGGTGGCCTGCGCCGACATCAGCGCATGGTCGCGGTCGCCATCGCGGTACTGTTGCAGGCTGTGCGCCAGGTAATCTCGATACTGCCCGCCGATCTTCGGATAGGTCGGGTCCAGCGGCTCGTTGCCGTCGGCGCCGTGGCAGTCGATGCAGGATTGGCCGGTGGCCTGGCCTTTTGCGTTGGCCTGCTGTTCGCCTTCGGCAATGCGGCCCTTGGGCAGCCCGGCCGAGGACGACGCGGCATGGCCTTCGGCGCCCTCTTCGGGCTGTCCGCCGCAGGCGGCCAGCACCAGGGTGGCGCCGAGGGCAAGGGCGAGGCGGGAGATCCGGGAGCGGTTGGTCATGGCGCGCCTCACTTCTGCAGGCCGGAGAGGAACGCCGCGATGTCGGCGATGTCCTGGTCGGAGAAGCTCTGCGCCTGCGCCTGCATCGTCGGATGCTTGCGCGTGCCCTTGCGGTACTCCTGCAATGCGTTGTTGAGGTAGACGGCCGACTGGCCACCGATCAACGGCACGTGGTAGTGCGGATAGATGTTGCGATAGCCCTCGACGCCGTGGCAGCCGATGCAGGTGTAGGTGAGCTGGCGGCCGGTATCGGCATCGCCGGTCAGCGCGGCGGGTGCTGCGGCTGCCGCGGCCGGGGCGGCCTCGGCTGCGGGGGAGGCGTCCTGTGCGTCCTGCGCGACCACTGCGTATGAAAGCGCGGCAAGGGCGAGGGTGGCGGCGATCGTCAACGGTCGCGTCATGTCGTGTTCCGCAATCCTGTTTGGCTGTTGGGGCTGGCTCGGGTTCCGGATCGTGCCGCCACGCGATGCGTCGGCGCGATATCGCGGCAGTATAGCTTGCGGTCAAGCGGCTGTTAATGATCCGTTCCCGCGGTGGCGTCGAGCCCGGGCGAAAATATCGCGGGGATCGCATCCGGCACCTGACACAGGTGCCGCATCCGGGCGGACCGTTTTCGCGGACGCCGCCCGAATCGGGTACCGGCGTTTCCTCTCTCGCGGCGACCACGCCGCTCGTCACCATGACCTCTGGCGGATGCGACCGCCCGGTTTGGTGATATACCTTGCTACAACACCATAGGGGCCAGCTTCACCATGTCGACTCAACGTGTCTTCCACGGCGTCCGCCTGCTTCCGATTGCCGCCTTGCTGGCCTTCACGCTCGCCCTCGTCGGCTGCAAGGGTGGGGGTGACGCCGAGGCCAAGGAGGCCGACAAGGGGCCGGATGCAGTCCCGGTGGAGGTGACCCAGGTCGCTCGGCGGCCCATCGCGGCCAGCTACGCCAACACTGCCAACCTCGAGCCGGTGGCCGAGTCGCAGGTGGTCGCCAAGACCTCCGGCGTGGCGCTGCAGGTACTGGTGGAGGAGGGCCAGCAGGTGCGCGCAGGCCAGGTGCTGGTGCGCATCGACCCGGACCGTGCGCGCCTGCAGGCCGCCCAGAGTTCGGCGCAGTTGCAGAAGCTGGAGGCCAACTACCGCCGTGCGCAACAGCTGGCGGCGCAGCAGATGGTGAGCGCCAACGACCTCGACCAGTTGCGCTTCGACCTTGAGAACGCGCGCGCGGTGAACCGCCTGGCCAACCTGGAACTGTCGTACACCAACGTGGTTGCGCCGATTTCCGGCGTGGTCGCGTCGCGCTCGATCAAGTCCGGCAACTTCGTGCAGATCAACACGCCGATCGTGCGCATCATCGACGCGTCCCGCCTCGAGGCCACGCTGGACGTGCCCGAGCGCGAGATCGCCACGCTCAAGCCCGGCCTGCCGGTGCGGCTGCAGGTCGACGCGCTGCCGGGGCGGACGTTCGAGGGCCTGGTGGATCGCGTGGCGCCGGTCGTGGACGGTGGAAGCGGCACGTTCCGGGTCATCTCCGCGTTCGACGGCAGTGATGCGCTGCAGCCGGGCATGTTCGGGCGCCTGCGCATCGACTACGACCAGCGCGCCAATGCATTGACCATCCCCCGCCTGGCGTTGCTGGACGACGAGGGCGAACCGGCGGTCTATGTGGTCCGCGACGGCAAGGCGGTCCGCGTGCAGGTGGCGCTGGGCTACCAGGATGGTGCCTTCGTGGAAGTGCGCGAGGGGCTGGCCGAGGGCGACGCGGTGGTCACCGCCGGCAAGGTGGCGCTGCGTGACGGCAGCGCGGTGCAGGTGATCGGGCCGCAGCTGGCGGACGCCGCGGGCGCTGCCGTTGGCGACGGCAACGGCGAACTGCAATGAACCGGATTGAAGACGACATGGCTGGCGCCCACGCGGGCCCCGGTCCGGGGGAACGCGCCCGCGGCGGCCTGATCGAGTTCTCCACCCGGCGCCGCGTGACCGTGGCGATGGTGACGATCAGCCTGCTGCTGTTCGGATGGATCGCGCTGGGCAACCTCAAGGTCAACCTGCTGCCCGACCTCAGCTTCCCCACGCTGACCGTGCGCACCGAATACACCGGCGCGGCACCGGCCGAGATCGAGACCCTGGTCAGCCAGCCGGTGGAAGAGGCACTGGGCGTGGTGAAGGGCCTGCGCAAGATGCGGTCGGTCTCGCGCACCGGGCAGAGCGACGTGGTGCTGGAGTTCGCCTGGGGTACCGACATGGACCAGGCCAGCCTGGAGGTACGCGACAAACTGGAATCGCTGCGCCTGCCGCTGGAGGTCGCGCCGCCGGTGCTGCTGCGCTTCAATCCCTCGACCGAGCCGATCCTGCGCCTGGCGCTGGCGGCGAAGGGCGAGGGCGATCCGGTGCGCCAGCTCACCGAGCTGCGCCGCTACGCCGACGACGACCTGAAGAAGAAGCTCGAACCGGTGCCTGGCGTGGCCGCGGTGCGCGTCGGCGGCGGGCTGGAAGACGAGATCCAGGTCGAACTGGACACCCAGCAACTGGCGCGGATCGGCCTGCCGGTCGAGAACGTGATCCAGCGCCTGCGGCAGGAGAACGTGAACCTGTCCGGCGGTCGCCTGGAACAGGGCACGCAGCGTTACCTCGTGCGCACGGTGAACCAGTTCGCGGGCGTGGAGGAAATCCGCAACATGCTGGTCGCCACGCAGTCGGCGGACACCGGCGCCAGCAGCGGCAACAGCGAGGTCGCGCGCATCGCCGCGGCGTCCGGCGATGCCGCGGTGATGGCCGCCGCGATGGCCTCACAGGGCAGCACCGGCAGCAATGCCGTCGCCGACGGGCGCGCCGTGCGCCTGCGCGACGTGGCCCAGGTGCGCCAGGGGTATCGCGAACGCGAGTCGATCATCCGCCTCGATGGCCGTGAAGCGGTCGAGCTGGCGATCTACAAGGAGGGCGACGCGAACACCGTCGCCACCGCCGATGCGGTGCATGCGCGCATCGCGCAGTTGCAGAAGGAACTTCCGCCGGACATCGAGTTGCGCGTGGTCGACGACCAGGCCAAGTTCATCCGCGCCGCGATCTCGGACGTCAAGTTCGACGCGGTGCTGGGCGGCACGCTGGCGATCCTGATCATCTTCCTGTTCCTGCGCAACGGCTGGAGCACGTTCGTGGTCGGGCTGTCGCTGCCGGTGTCGATCATCGCCACCTTCTTCTTCATGGACCAGCTGGGGCTGAGCCTCAACGTGATGTCGCTCAGTGGCCTGGCGTTGGCGACCGGACTGGTGGTGGACGACTCGATCGTGGTGCTGGAAAGCATCGCCAAGGCCCGCGAGCGTGGCATGGGGGTGCTCGAAGCGGCCATCGCGGGTACGCGCGAAGTCAGCATGGCGGTGGTGGCGTCCACGCTGACGCTGATCGCGGTGTTCCTGCCGCTGGTGTTCGTCGACGGCATCGCCGGGCAACTGTTCCGCGACCAGGCGATCACCGTGGCATTGGCAGTGGCGATTTCACTGGCGGTGGCGATGACGCTGATCCCGATGCTCAGCGCACTGAAAAGCGATTCTTCGCTGCGTTTCGCCGACGAGCCGCCGCGCGAGCGCTGGCGCCCGCGGAAGGTTTGGCAGAAACCCTTCGCCGCGGTGGTGCGCGGGATCGGTGCGGTGCTGTACTGGCTCTGGTTCGGCATCGCATGGGTGCTGGTGCGTGCGTGGCGCCTGCTGGTGGCTGTCGTTGGCCCGGTGATGCGCAAGGCCAGCGACCTGGCGATGAAGCCCTACGACGCGGCCGAACGCGGTTACCTGCGCTTGCTGCCGGGCGCATTGCGTCGGCCGGGGCTGGTGCTGGGCGTGGCGGGTGCCTGTTTCGTCGCCACGCTGGCAATCGTGCCGATGCTGGGCACCGACCTGATCCCGCAGCTGGCGCAGGATCGTTTCGAAATGACCGTCAAGCTGCCACCCGGCACGCCGCTGCGTGAAACCGACCGGGTGATGCGCGACGTACAGGCCGGGCATGCGGACGATGACGCCATCGATGCGCTCTTCGGCTACAGCGGATCCGGAACGCGGCTGGACGCCAACCCGACCGACAGCGGGGAGAACGTCGGCAAGCTGACGATCGTGATGGCCGATGGTGGCAGCCGTGCGATCGAGGCTTCGCTGACCGAACGGCTGCGCGACACCATGTCGCGCATCCCGGGCGTGCAGGTCGATTTTAGCCGACCGGCACTGTTCAGTTTCTCCACGCCGCTGGAGATCGAACTGCGTGGCCAGGACCTCGACAGCCTGGCCGTGGCCGGCCAGCGCATAGCCGCGCTGCTGCGCGCGAACCCGCAGTATGCGGACGTGAAATCCACGGTCGAGCAGGGCGCGCCGGAGATCCAGGTGCTGTTCGACCAGACCCGCGCCGGCGCGCTGGGCCTGACCACGCGCGACGTGGCCGATGCCGTGGTGCGCAGCGTGCGCGGCGAGGTGGCGACCCGTTACAACTTCCGCGACCGCAAGATCGACGTGCTGGTGCGCGCACAGGAGGACCAGCGTGATTCCGTCGAGGCGATCCGTAACCTGATCGTCAATCCGCAGGCCGCGCGTCCGGTGCGGCTGTCCGCGGTGGCGGACGTGGTCGCGACCACTGGCCCTTCCGAGATCCACCGCGCCGACCAGGTGCGCGTGGCGGTGGTGTCGGCCAACCTGCGCGGCATCGACCTGGGCACGGCGGTGTCCGACGTGCGACGGATGGTGGCCGAGAACCCGCTGGGTGCCGGCGTGTCGATGCACATCGGCGGGCAGGGCGAGGAGCTTTCGCAATCGATCGCGTCCCTGCTGTTCGCGTTCGCGCTGGCGATCTTCCTGGTCTACCTGGTGATGGCGTCGCAGTTCGAATCGCTGCTGCATCCGTTCGTCATACTGTTCACCATCCCGCTGGCGCTGGTGGGCGCGGTGCTGGCGTTGCTGGTCACCGGCAACACGATTTCGGTGGTGGTGTTCATCGGCCTGATCCTGATGGTGGGCCTGGTGGTGAAGAACGCGATCATCCTGATCGACAAGGTCAACCAGCTGCGCGAGGACGGCCTGGCCAAGGCCGATGCGATGGTGGAAGGTGCGCGTTCCCGCCTGCGCCCGATCATCATGACCTCGCTGTGCACGGTGTTCGGCTTCATGCCGCTGGCGCTGGCCTTCGGCGAAGGCGCGGAAGTGCGTTCGCCGATGGCGATCACCGTGATCGGCGGCGTGATCGTGTCCACCCTGCTGACGCTGGTGGTGATCCCGGTGGTCTACGACCTGATGGACCGCCGTGGCGACGACTGGTACCGCGAACGCGGCCGTCGCGCGCGTGGCGTTCTGGAAGGCGGAGATATGGATGCGCGCGGAGTCGAACCTGCATGAGCATTGCCGAGCTCAGCCTGCGCCGCCCGGTCACCACGGTGATGCTGTTCGTGTCGCTGTTCGTGGTTGGCCTGATCGCTTCGTTCCGGCTGCCGCTGGAAGCGCTGCCGGACGTGTCGGCGCCGTTCCTGTTCATCCAGCTTCCCTACGAGGGTTCGACGCCGGAGGAAGTGGAGCAGAACGTGCTGCGCCCGGCGGAGGAGGCGCTGGCGACGTTGAGCGGCGTGAAGCGCATGTTCGCCTCGGCCAATTCCGAGGGCGCACAGGTGTTCATGGAGTTCACCGACTGGGACCGTGACGTGGCGATCATCGCCTCGGAGGCACGCGAGCGCATCGACGCGATCCGCGGCGACCTGCCCGACGACTTCCAGCGCTACTTCGTCTTCAAGTGGTCCACCGCGGATGCGCCGGTGCTTCGCGTTCGCCTCGCTGGCGACACCGACCTGACCACCGCCTATGATCTGATCGATAGGCAACTCAAGCGCAGGATCGAGCGCGTGCCCGGCGTGGGGCGCGTGGAGATCAATGGCGCGCCGCCGAACGAGGTGGAGATCGCGATCGATCCCGAGCGCCTCAATGCGCACGGCCTTGAGCTCAATGCGCTCGGCCAGCGCCTGCAGACGCTCAATTTCTCCGTGTCCGCCGGGATGGTGGAGGACGGCGGGCGCCGGTTCCGGGTGCAGCCGGTGGGAGAGATCGCCGACCTCGAGCAGTTCCGGCAGTTGCCGTTGAACGACCGCGGGCTGCGCCTGGGCGATGTCGCCGACGTGCAGCTGCGTCCACAGCGGATGAACTACGGACGTCGCCTCGACGGGCGCTCCGCGGTGGGGCTGGACATCTTCAAGGAGCGGGACGCCAATCTGGTGGAGGTGGCGCGCGAGGCGCTTGCCGAACTTGACCGTGCCCGCACCGAACCGGGCCTGGAAGGCATCGACGTCAAGGTCATCCAGAACATGGGCGAGGAGGTCACGGGCTCGTTGCTCGAGCTGGCCGAGGCTGGTGCCATTGGCCTCGCGCTGTCGATCCTGGTGCTGTTCTTCTTCCTGCGCCACTGGCCGTCGACGCTGATGGTCACGCTGGCCATCCCGATCTGCTTCGTGATGACGCTCGGGTTCATGCACTTCTTCGGCGTGACCCTCAACGTGCTGACGCTGATGGGGCTGTTGCTGGCGGTCGGCATGCTGGTCGACAACGCCGTCGTGGTGGTGGAGAGCATCTACCAGGAGCGCGAGCGGCATCCGGACCGCCCGGTGTTCTCTTCGATCCTCGGCACGCGCAACGTAGCCATCGCACTCTCGGCGGGCACGCTCAGCCACTGCATCGTGTTCCTGCCCAACCTGCTGGGCGAGACCAACCAGGTCAGCATCTTCATGGCGCAGATCGCGGTGACCATCACGATCTCGCTGCTCGCTTCGTGGCTGGTCGCGGTGAGCCTGATCCCGATGCTCTCCGCGCGGATGAAGACGCCGCCGGCGGTCTCCAACCCGGCAGGCCTGATCCCGCGCATGCAGCGCGGCTACGGCCGGCTGTTGCGCTGGACGCTGGAACATCGGGGCTGGAGCGTGCTGGGCATCGCCCTGATCGTGGCGATCAGCGTGTTGCCGATGACCAAGACCAGGTTCGACATGTTCGGCGGTGGAGACGGTGGCAACGAAGTCACCATCTACTACCAGTGGAAAGGCAGCTACAACAAGGAGCAACGTTCGCAGGAAGTGGCCCGGATCGAGCAGTTCCTGGACGGCAACCGCGAACGGCTTGGCATCAGCCAGGTGTACTCGTGGTTCAGCGAGCAGGGCGACTCGGGCACGGTCGTGACCTTCGGCGGTTCGAAGGTGGACCTGCGTGCGAAGAGCGACCTGCTGAGTGCGGAGTTGCCGAAATCCGCACGCGCCGAGGTGGGCGTCCGTGGCAGCGGGGGCGGCCAGGGCGGTGGCGGGCAGGGCGGCCAGAACGTGCAGGTGCTGCTGGTCGGCGACTCGTCACAGGTACTCCGCGAGCTGGGCACGGACATCGTGCCGATGCTGGAGCGACGCCCGGAGCTGCGCGACGTGCGCATCGACGATGGCGACACCAACCAGGAGCTGATCGTACGCGTCGACCGCGAGCGTGCGGGCGCCTATGGCTTCAGTGCGGAACAGGTGTCCAGCTTCGTCGGCATGGCGCTGCGCGGCAGCCCGCTGCGCGAGTTCCGCCGTGGCGAGACCGAGGTGCCGGTGTGGGTGCGGTTCGCTGGTGCGGAAGGCTTTACCGAGGCGGACATCGCGGGCTTCATGATCCGGTCGCCGGGGGGCCAGACCGTGCCGTTGATGAGCATGGTGGATCTCGTGCTGGTACCGACGGCCACCCGCATCTCGCGCACCAACCGGCAGACCACGCTGGCCATCCAGGCGAACCTCGAGGGCGATGCCACCATGCCGGACGCGCGTCGGGCGATGGAGGCCACGCTGGCCTCGGTGGCATTCCCTGCTGGCTATGGGCACAGCTTCGATGGCAGCGGCTTCGAGGAAGACCAGCAGGCGATGCAGCAGATGCTGTTCAACCTCGTGCTGGCCCTGCTGATGATCTACGTGCTGATGGCGGCGGTGTTCGAGTCGCTGCTGTTCCCCTCTGCCATCATGAGCTGCGTGGTGTTCTCGATCTTCGGCGTGTTCTGGCTGTTCTGGATCACCGGTACCGCCTTCACCATCATGGCGCTGATCGGCGTGCTGGTGTTGATGGGCGTGGTGGTGAACAACGGCATCATCATGGTCGAGCACATCAATACCCTTCGCCGGCGCGGGATGGCGCGCACCGATGCGCTGGTGGAAGGCAGCCGCGAACGCCTGCGTCCGATCCTGATGACCATGGGCACGGCGATCCTGGCGATGATCCCGATCTCGCTGAGCAGCACCGTGGTGCTGGGTGGCCTGGCCTACTCGCCGATGGCGCGTGCGGTGGCCGGCGGCCTGGCGTTCTCGACGGTGGTCAGCCTGCTGTTCCTGCCGACGATCTATGCGCTGCTCGATGACCTGGCGAATGGCACCCGCCGCCTTCTCGCCGATGCCCGCATGCGCCGCTCGCAAAAGCAGCTGCTGGAAACGACATGATCCCAGACGCCGTCATCGATGCCTGCCTGCAGGCGGCCGTCGTGCTGGGCCTCGGCCTGGCCGGTGCGCTGCATGCACCCCGGCATTTCCGTTGGCGCTGGCTGCTGGCGGCAGCGGGATTGATCGTGTTGCACGACGCGCTGCTGCTGCGCCTGTACGGACTGGTGCCGGAACTCGTGGCCGGGGCGCGCTGGAACTGGACCGGCAAGTGGCTGGCCACGCTTGCGTTCCTGGCGATCGCGGCCCTGCCGATGTTCGGATGGCGCCGGAGTGGCATCACCCTCGCGCAGGCAAAAGGCGCGGGCCTGGGTTGGCTGGTGTTCGCGGTGCTGGCGATCGGGTTGTTGGCCGCGGGCGCCTATTACGGCGACGGCCCGGCCGATGCCGGCACCATCGCCTACCAGTGGACGATGCCCGGCATCGAGGAAGAACTGTTCTATCGCGGCGTGCTTCTTCTGGCGCTGAACGAGGCCTTCCGCGCACGATGGAGGGTGCTCGGGATCGAGATCGGCTGGGGCGGGGTGCTGTCCTGCGTGGCATTCGGGCTGATCCACGCGATGGCCTATCGCGATGGCGCGGTGTCGTTCGAGTGGGGCGCGTTCCTGGTGACGGGCGTGCCCGCCGTGGTGCTGCTGTGGCTGCGCGAGCGCACGGGCAGCCTGCTGGCGCCGGTGCTGGCGCACAACGTGGTCAATGGCGCGTTCGTGATCTTCTGAAGCAGCGCGGCTGGCTCAGCCGAACACCTTGCCGAACACGCGGATGCCCGCCACCCAGACACCAATGCTGGACCCGAGGTTGGTCAGCACGAAGTTGAGCAGGGTGCGCGACACCCGGTTGCGGTACCAGCCGCCGATCGCCTGTGCATCGTCGCGCAACGTCATGAAATCGCCGTACGCGGGCTTGCGCAGGTGGGCCTCGACCATCGCACTGAACAGCCCCGGCGACAGGCCGGGGGGGCGGATGGGTTTCAGCGGCGCGGCAATCGCCGAGACCAGTACGCTCAGTGGATGGCCAGCGGCCAGCACGGTACCGAGTGCAGCGAATCCCGCGGTGAACACCACCCACTGCACCACCAGTTCGCGACCCAGCTCCGCGCCGCCCTGGTAGTAGCCCCAACCGATCGCGGCCGCGATCAGCACCATGAAGCCGGTGGTGATCCAGCGCATCAGGTGCGACTTCCGCACGGCTTCCAGTTCGTCCCGGACGGCGGCCGGAGGCGAATCGTCGTGTTCGAGGTGGCGCGCCAAACCCGCCAGGTGCCCGGCGCCCACCACGGCAAGCACGCGCTTCGCGTCGGCGGGCACCTCGCGCAGGCGCGCGGCCATGTAGCGGTCGCGTTCGGCGATGACGGCCTCGTAGAGCGCCGGATTGCTCTGCGCGAACTCGCCGAAGCTCGATTCCAGGATGTCGCCCTGCTTCAGCTTTTCGATCTCGTCCTCGTCCATCTCCTCGCTGCTCAGCAGGCCCACCATCAGGCTGGCGATGAACTTCAGGTTGCCGAAGAAGCCGAGCTTGCCGAAGGCGCGGCGGAAGGTCAGGCCCACGTTGCGATCGATCAGCTCCATCTTCAGGCCGCGCGCTGCGGCCAGTGCCACGGCACGCTTAAGCTCGGCACCCGGCTCGATCCCGAACTGTTCGGCGATCCTGCGCTGGTACGCACCCAGCGCCAGGTTGGCGGCGAACAGCGCGCCGTGGCCCTTGCGGATCACGTCGACCAGGTTCAGCCGCGCCAGCGCGTCCGGATCGTTCAGGGCCTGCAGCCGCTGGCTGTCCAGTTCCACTGCAACCGTATCGAAGTCGCCGCTCGTGATCGCGTGCTCCACCGCATCCACGCTGGTCCGCGACACGTGTGCCGTGCCCAACAGGGTGTAGTGCACGCCGTTGCGTTCGACGATGGCGTGGGGCTGCGACTGCCAATGGACAGGCATGCCCTGTGGATCGGGATCGACGTCTTGCAAGGTATTCGTGTCCTGCGGAACGGGAAGGGGGCGCAACATGCAGACGGCGCCATGAGGCGCCGTTGCGTGTGATGGAACGTGATCGCTGGAAGCTAGGTTAGTCGCCACGTCCAGTTGAAGGAAGTGCCGCGGGCTCGCTGTGCGGCACGTGGTCGCAGCGGGTTCAGCAGCGGGCGTGGCTCAACCCCGAGCGGGCATAGTCGTGGTCCAGCTCTCCACGCGCATCGGCTGGAACGCCTCGCGTCACCGACGCTTCCGGCATCATGAAGCCGACGATGCGTGCGACGGTGCCTGGGTCGCGCAAGAGCCGACGGTGGCCGAGGCCATCCGTGGCTAGCAGGTTGGCACCAGGCCACGCCGATGCAACCGTCTCGCCGTTGAAGAACGGTACTTCGCGATCCTCTCGATCATGCACGACCAGCAGCGGTGGAAGTTCGCGCACCCCCGGCAGCGCCGGTATGTCGAAATCCTCCCAGGCGCGTGCAAGGCGTCGTTCGGCTTGTTCCCGGAAGGCGGCGGCGACCGCGGCGCTGGCCCCGACCGTACTCGCAAACGGTTCGATCGCAGCGGAAGGCAGTGCGAACGGTGCGACGAACGTCATGCGCCGTGGCCCTTGCCAGCCATCGCGCAGGGCCAAGGCGGCCACTGCGCAGCCGCCGGAGTGGGCGATCAATCCAGCCAATGGGCCGGTCGATGCCGCCACCACGCGCAGCGCATCGACGATTTCGATGAAGGTCACCCGGTTGCCCCCAAGCCGGCTCGGACCGGAGGCGCCATGTGCTGGGGCATCGAACATGACCACGCGGAAACCGGCTTCGAGCAGCGGCGGCACGAAGGCGTGCATCTGTGCACCGTGCCCGCCCCAGCCATGCAGCAGCAGCACGGTCGGGCCCGCGCCCCAGGACCAGGACACGACCTCGCGGCCGTGGACACGATGCGTCTTGCGTTCGCCTCGCGGCAGCCAGTGCCGCGCATCGGGCCGTGGCCGGGTGCGGGGCGCGGTGAACCAGATGCGGTCGAAAAGACGCACGGCCGAGGCCGGATGCAGCCGGCTCAACATGTGCATCGCGCTGCGCAACAGCCGCAATTTCCAGTCCCGCCTAAGCCATGCCGCTTCGGCCGCTGCGGGCGAGGCGACCGCTTCCAGATCCGGGGAAGTTGCCGCGGCGTGCACGTCATTAATACGAACGGTCGTGCTAATTTCTTGGAGTGAAGCATCCATCCGGATCTCCTGCGGGGCTCAGGCGTTGGGGGAGTAGCTGCGGATCAGGCGGTCGAACGCGCGCAGGCCGCGCTCGGCGGCTTCGGCATAGCCGGTCAGGCCGGCATCGTGGTGGATCATCAGGGCGATGCCGTAGAGCTCGAAGGCAACCTGCATGGTGTCGGTGCCTTTCGCCAGCTCACCCGCATCCACGGCCAGCTGGACAGAGCGCGCGAGTTGTTCGCGCCAGTCGACCTCATGTTGCAGCAGGCGGTCACGGATGGGGCCGGGGCGATCGTCGTATTCGCTGGCGGCCGCGAGGAACAGGCAGCCGCCATCTTCTTCATGGCGTACCCAGTCGAACCAGTTCGCCATGATCGCGCGCAGCCGCGGCAGGCCGCGCCGCTCCCTGAGCGCCGGCACCAGGACATGCCCGACGAAGCGCTCGCCAGCCAGATCCAGCGTGGCCAGCTGCAGCTCCTCGCGGGAACCGAAATGGGCGAACACGCCGCTTTTCGACATCCCGACCTGGGCGGCGAGGGCGCCGATGGTCAGGCCTTCCAGCCCGGCGACGCAGGCCAGCGAGTAGGAACGCGCGAGGATGGCCTCGCGCGTGGTGGCACCCTTGGTGGGGGAGGGCGACATCATCACGTCGCCATTAAAGAACGACCGTTCGTTTTAATCAATCGCCGTTCGTCGGATTGATGCGATCACTCGGCAAAGCGCCCGCCGCGCCTTCATGGCCGAGGGCGCGCTGCATGAATACGGTGTCGAGCCAGCGGCCATGCTTGAACGCAATCCCGGGGAAAGTGCCGATGTGGCGGAAGCCAAAACGTTCGTGCAGCCGGATCGACGCCATGTTGCCCGGGTCGCCGATGACAGAAACCATCTGTCGATAGCCGCGGTTCGTGCATTCCTCGACCAGGCGCTCCATCAATGCAGTGCCGATGCCCTCGCCCTGATGCGCGGGAGAGACATAGACGGAATTCTCGACGGTATGCCGGTAGCCGGCACGCGCGCGGAAACTGCTGGCGTAGGCGTAGCCGGCGAACGCCCCGTCCGATTCGGCGACGAGATACGGGTAGCCCGCGGCCAGCAGGTGCTGCATGCGCATGGCCATCTCGGCCGCGTCCGGAACTTCGAGTTCGTAGGTGTTGATGCCATGGCGCACTTCGCCCGCGTAAAGCGCTGCGATCTGGGGCGCGTCGGCCAAGGCTGCATCGCGGATGGCCAGCGCCATGGGTGTCCCGTCGTCAGTCGCGGTAGCGCTTGAGCAGGTCGCCGTAAGCATCGATGCGGCGATCGCGCAGGAACGGCCAGATGCGACGGACGTGTTCGCTGCGCTGCAGGTCGATCTCGGCCAACAGGATCGTCGGCTCGCCACCGGCCTGTGCGATGAACTCGCCCTGCGGCCCGAGCACGTGGCTGTTGCCCCAGAAATCGATGCCGCTGGTGCCGAGCGGCGAAGGCTCGTGGCCGACGCGGTTGCACGACAACACCGGCAGGCCGTTGGCCACGGCATGACCGCGATGGCTCAGGATCCACGCATCGCGCTGGCGATCCTTCTCGTCCCGGGCATCGTCCGGGTCCCAGCCGATGGCGGTGGGATAGAGCAGCACTTCGGCGCCGGCCAGCGCCATCAGCCGTGCGCCTTCCGGATACCACTGGTCCCAGCAGATCAGTACGCCAAGGCGGCCGACCGAGGTGTCGATGGGTTCGAACCCGAGGTCGCCGGGGGTGAAGTAGAACTTCTCGTAGAAGCCGGGATCATCGGGGATATGCATCTTGCGGTACTTGCCGGCAATGCTGCTGTCGGCTTCGAAGACCACGGCGGTGTTGTGGTACAGGCCGGCGGCGCGCCGCTCGAACAGCGACGATACCAGCACTACGCCGTGCTGCCTGGCCAGCCTCGAAAGACGTTCCGTGCTCGGGCCCGGGATCGGCTCGGCGAGGTCGAACTCGCCGACCGACTCGTGCTGGCAGAAGTACGCGCCGTTGTGGAGTTCCTGCAGAAGCACGAGCCTTGCGCCGGCTTTCGCGGCCTCGGCGACGCGCGCTTCGATCACGGCCAGGTTGGCCTCGGCATCGCCATGGTTGCGCTCCTGGATCAGCGCGACGGGGAGTGTCTTGTTCTTCATGGGGAGATTGTAGGGCGGGTTTCAACCCGCCATCGTGAGGGCGTCGGCGGTCATGCGGCAGAGGGGGCGTGTGGCTGGCTCCACGTCGTGGAGCAAAAAAGATTCCCGGCGGGTTGAAACCCGCCCTACACCAGGCCTTTGGGCAGTTGCATGGTGATGCAGTGCAGGCTGCCGTTCTGCCAGATCAGCGGCCGGCATGGCACTTGCACGATCTCTCGACCAGGGAAGGCCTGCGCCAGCACGGCGGCCGCGCTGGCGTCGGCCTCGTCGCCATAGGCGGGCATCAGCACCGCGCCATTGACGATCAGGAAGTTGGCGTAGCTGGCCGCAAGCCTGCGCCCATCGTCGATCACGGGCTTGGCCCAAGGCAGCGGGAAAAGCCGGTAAGGCGCTCCGTCGCGCGTCCGCAGGGCCGCCAGTTCATCGGCCATGGCCTGCAGTTCAACGTAGTGGCTGTCGGCAGCGTCGTCGCAGGCCTGGAACACGATGGCGTCGGGTGCGGCGAAGCGGGCGAGGGTGTCGATGTGGGCATCGGTATCGTCGCCTTCCAGATAGCCATGGTCGAGCCACAGCACGCGGTCCTGCGCCAGCCAGGTGGACAGCTTTTCGGTCAGTGCCTGCCGCGAGAGCCCGGGGTGGCGCTCGTGCAGGCACTGCCACGTGGTCAGCAGGGTGCCGGCACCGTCGGTCTCGATGGCGCCGCCCTCCAGCGCAAAGTCGATGGCACGCACTTCGCTGTCGTTGAACAGGCCGGCCGCGTGCAGGTGGCCGACCAGCGCGTCGTCGCGTCCGGCCTCGAACTTGCCGCCCCAGCCGGTGAAGCGGAAGTCGAGCAGGCGAAAGTGGCTGGCGTCGCGCAAGGTGATCGGGCCGGAGTCGCGCAGCCAGGTATCGTCGTAGGCCGCACCGACGAAGCGCACGCGCGCCATGTCGATGCGGTTCGACGCCAGCCGTGCCTGCGCATAGCACTCGACATCGTCATCCGCCACGCAGATGACGACCGGCTGGAAGCGGGTGATCGCTTCCACGAGTGCGATATACGTGTCTTCAACCTCGCCCAGGCGGTCCGCCCAGTCGGTGCCGGCGTGCGGCCACGCGATGAGGATGGCGGACTGGGGCTCCCATTCCGCGGGAAAACGGGCGGTATCGGTCATTGGAACAGCGGTGTGTCGCGTGGGGTGGTGCGGATTATGCGCGACCACCCACGCCAAACCTACTCAGCGGATGGCAGGCTTCGGTCCTACTTCCTCCGGCGACGCCTGGTTCACCACCGCATCGATGACCCGGTCGCGCTCGAAATACACCGTGAACTGCGGATACGACCAGCGGTTGATCGTTGGCCACTGGCGCTTCTGGCCGCCACGCGGGTCGAGCCTGCTGGCCGGCGCGCCGAAGCGGGCTTCGACCTGCTGCATGGTCATGCCGCGTGCCGGCATGGGTACGGTGGCCGCCTGGCTGCGCTCGATCAGGAGAGTGTCGGCGAATGCCAAAGGTGCGGCGCCGAGCAGGGCGACGCCGAGCGCGGCGGACAGCAGGACGGGCGGGCGGGGCAGGCGATGCATGGCAGGCTCCTCTGGTCGGCGATCACGCCGAGACGGTCAGACCGGCGTTGTATCAGATTGTGTGCCGCGGTGCGGTCAAGCGGGCCGGAATGCTGGCCCGGTCACGTTTCGATGGCCGTCCCTGACAATGTTCGCGCGCCGATCCGGAAATACGAAAGGCCGCATCGCTGCGGCCTTCCGGTGTGTTGCAACGCCATTGGCCAGTGCCGGGGCGTGCGATCAGCGCTGGCGCGCCTTGAATCGCGGATTGGACTTGCAGATCACGAAGACCTTGCCACGGCGACGAACGACCTTGCAGTCGCGGTGACGGGCCTTCGCCGATTTCAGGGAGGACAGGACCTTCATGACAGACCTCAAAAGCGGTGGGTGAAAACGAAGCCCGCAATTATAGCGGGCATTCCTCTGGCGATTCAAGTCTTTGCCGGGCTCGGATAGAATCCCGGAGAACCGAAAAGGCGGATGAGGATGGTTGGCATGCCCGAGCAGGCGATACCGGTATTGACCATCGACGGCCCGTCGGGCTCCGGCAAGGGGACGATCAGCCGGCAGGTCGCCGCCCGCCTGGGATGGCATTACCTCGATTCCGGGGCACTGTACCGCGCGATCGGCGTGGCGGCAGGCTGGGCCGACCTGGACCTGGACGACGCCGGCGCACTGGTGCGCTGCACCTTCGATACCGAGATTGGCTTCCGCGAGGTGCCCGGCGGCGACCTGCGGGTGCTCGTCAACGGCCATGACGCCACCGACGAGCTGCGTACCGAGACCGCCGGGGCTGCCGCGTCCGCGATCGCAGCGATTCCCGAGGTGCGCGCCGCCCTCAAGGACCGGCAGCGGGCGTTCCGCCGGGCCCCGGGGCTGGTGGCGGACGGGCGCGACATGGGGACGGTGATCTTTCCGGACGCCCCGTTCAAGGTGTTCCTGACCGCCAGCGCCGGGGAGCGTGCTGAAAGGCGCTATAAGCAGTTGAAAGACAAAGGGGTTTCCGTCACAATTGACGGTCTGCTTCGCGAGATCCTCGCCCGCGACGCCCGCGACGCCAGTCGCACAGTGGCTCCCTTGAGGCCGGCCGAAGACGCCGTCCACATCGACACCACCGGCCTTGGCATCGATGCGGTGGTCGCGCGCGTGCTGTCCATCGTGACGCCGTAGCCGCAGCGGAGCTGCGGCTGCTCCGGCTTCCTTCCTTTGCAAGGGGAAGGCAAGGGCGGGGTGGTGTCCGGGCGCAGTCGAGATCGAACGGCAGCAGAAACAGGCCCGCAGGGAGATGTCTCCATGCGGTTTTTCCAACCACAACACTCACGGCCACACGCAATCCCGCGCAGGCCGACAACGGGTGGACCGCAGGCAACACGGGAAGGTTCCCGCCGCCGCGGTCTGTGTCATCAACCGAGATTTTCCCCAATGACCGAATCATTCGCAGAACTGTTCGAACAGAGCCAGAACAACCTGGCCAAGCTGAAGCCCGGCGCCATCGTCACCGGTACCGTGGTGCAGGTGCGCACCGACGTGGTCGTGATCAACGCCGGCCTCAAGTCCGAAGGCATCGTGCCGATCGAACAGTTCCGTAACGACGACGGCGAGATCGACGTCGCCGAAGGCGACATCGTCAAGGTCGCCCTCGACTCCCTCGAGAACGGCTTCGGCGAGACCGTGCTGTCGCGCGAGAAGGCCAAGCGCGCCATGGTGTGGGACGAGCTGGAAGAAGCGCTCGAGAAGAACGAAACCATCGTCGGCAAGATCAGCGGCAAGGTGAAGGGCGGTTTCACCGTCGACATCAAGGACGTCCGCGCGTTCCTGCCCGGTTCGCTGGTGGACGTGCGCCCGGTGCGCGACCCGGTGTACCTGGAAGGCAAGGAACTCGAGTTCAAGCTCATCAAGCTGGACCGCAAGCGCAACAACGTGGTCGTCTCCCGCCGCGCGGTGGTCGAGAGCGAGCACTCCGAAGAGCGCGAGCAGCTGATGGAGAAGCTGGTCGAGGGCGCCAAGCTCAAGGGCGTGGTCAAGAACCTCACCGACTACGGCGCGTTCGTGGACCTGGGCGGCATCGACGGCCTGCTGCACATCACCGACATGGCCTGGAAGCGCGTGCGCCATCCGTCCGAAGTGGTGGAAGTGGGCCAGGAGCTCGACGTCCGCGTGCTGAAGTACGACCGCGAGCGCAACCGCGTTTCGCTGGGCCTGAAGCAGCTGGGCGAGGATCCGTGGGACAACATCGCCCGTCGCTACCCGGCCAACACCCGCGTGTTCGGCAAGGTCTCCAACGTGACCGACTACGGCGCGTTCGTCGAGATCGAGCCGGGCGTGGAAGGCCTGGTGCACGTGTCCGAGATGGACTGGACCAACAAGAACGTCAATCCGTCCAAGGTGGTGCAGGTCGGCGACGAGCTGGAAGTGATGGTGCTGGACGTGGATGAAGAGCGTCGCCGCATCTCGCTGGGCATCAAGCAGGTCACCAGCAACCCGTGGGAAACCTTCGCCGCGATCCACAAGAAGGGCGACAAGGTGGAAGGCCAGATCAAGTCGATCACCGACTTCGGCGTGTTCATCGGCCTGGACGGCGGCATCGACGGCCTGATCCACCTGTCCGACATCACCTGGAACACAACCGGCGAGGACATCGTCCGCAACTTCAAGAAGGGCGACACGCTGGAAGCCGTGGTGCTGGCCGTGGACCCGGAGCGCGAGCGCATCTCGCTGGGCGTCAAGCAGCTGGAGCAGGACCCCTACGGCCAGTTCCTGGCGTCGCACCCGCGTGGTTCGAAGGTCAGCGGCACGGTGAAGGAAGTCGACGCCAAGGGCGCGGTCATCGACATGGGCGACGGCGTGGAAGGCTACGTCGCCGCGCGCGACATCAGCGACGAGCGCATCGACGACGCCAGCCAGCACCTGAAGGTCGGCGACACCATCGAGGCCAAGTACCTGGGCCAGGACCGCAAGGGACGTACCCTGCAGCTGTCGATCAAGGCAAAGGACGAGGCGGAGACCGCCGAAAGCCTGGCCGAGTACAACAAGCAGGCGTCGGAAGCCTCCAGCGGCACCACCAAGCTCGGCGCGCTGCTGCGTGAGCAGCTGGAAGGCAGCAAGTCCGAGTAAGGGAGTCCGGAAGCGGCCCGGGACGATCCCGGGCCGCTTTCCTCGTTGTATGACGTGGGCTTGGGGACCATGACCAAATCGGAACTGATCGAGATCCTGACCCAGCGCCAGGCACACCTCAAGGCCGACGATGTCGACTTGGCGGTGAAGTCGCTGCTCGAGATGATGGCGACGTCGCTGGCCGACGGGAACCGGATCGAGATCCGTGGCTTCGGCAGCTTCTCCCTGCATTTCCGCCCGCCGCGTACCGGTCGCAACCCGAAGACGGGCGATCCCGTGTCGCTGCCGGGCAAGCATGTCCCGCATTTCAAGCCGGGCAAGGAACTGCGCGAGCAGGTGACCGACGTGGTGCCGTTGCCGTCCGAGGAGTGAGCCGGCCGGTGGCGTCGCGCTGGGCTAAGCTAGGCGGCGCATGACTTTGAACCCTACCTACGACGGGTGCGTTTCCGCGATGGCGCGGGGATGTGGTTGCGCGCGTGCGTCGATATCGATGGAGCCCGCCCGATGATGGCGTTCGTGACCGAGTGGTTCTGGTTCTTCCTGTTGCTGCCGATCGCCGCGCTCAGCGGATGGGTCATCGGCCGACGCGGTGGAGAGCGGCACAGCGATACCCAGGTCAGCCGGCTGTCCACGACCTATTTCCGTGGCCTGAACTACCTGCTCAACGAGCAGCCCGACAAGGCGATCGAGCTGTTCCTGCACATCGCCGAGCTCGACAAGGACACGTTCGAGACGCAGGTTGCGCTCGGTCACCTGTTCCGGCGCCGTGGTGAAGTCGACCGCGCCATCCGCCTGCACCAGGGCCTGGTGCAGCGCCCGGACCTGAGCGACCAGCAGAAGGTGCAGGCGATGCTGGCGCTGGGCGAGGACTACATGAAGTCTGGCCTGCTGGACCGGGCCGAGGTGGTGTTCACCGACCTGGCGCGGATCGACCAGCGCGCGCCGCAGGCCTTGAAGCACCTGATCGGCATCTACCAGGCCGAACGCGACTGGGCCAAGGCCATCGACAACGCCACCCGCTACGAAGCAGTGACCGGCGAACCGATGGGCAAGCTGGTCGCGCAGTTCGAGTGCGAACTGGCCGACCGCTTGCGCGTGGCCGGGGATGCCGATGCCGCGCGTGCGGCAGTAGCGCGCGCCTATGCAGCCGATTCCAACTCGGTGCGGGCCGGCATCCTCGAGGGAAAGCTCGAACTCGACGCCGGCAACGACAAGGCCGCCATCCGTGCCTACGAGCGCGCTGCGCGGCATGATCCGGATTTCCTGCCCGAAGTCATGCCATCCCTCCTGGCCGCCTACAACCGTGCGGGCGACACGCCGGGCGCGCGCAAGTTCCTGGCCGAGATGAGCGAGCACTACCGCGGCATCGCACCGGTGCTGGCATTGACCCGGTTGGTCGAAGCGGAGGAGGGCGTGCCTGCGGCGCGCAAGTACCTGTCCCATGAGCTGAAGGACCGGCCGTCGGTGCGTGGTGAAGCGGCGCTGATCGACCTCACCCTGGTCGAGGGACGCGACCACGAGGCGACCCTGCGCGACCTGCGCCTGATCACCGAGCAGCTGCTGGTACGCAATCCCAGCTACCGCTGCAACCGCTGCGGTTTCGGCGCGCGTACGCACCATTGGCAGTGCCCCAGTTGCAAGGAATGGGGCTCGATCAAGCCCCTGCTGAATTACGCCGTGGTCTGACGTGGAAAACTGGAGCGTGCTGGCTGGCTGGCTGGCGCTACACCTGTCGATCGGACTTGCCGGGACATGGCTGGCGCGTCGCTATGCATTGCGTCGCAATCTCATGGATCAGCCAGGCGAGCGGCGCAGCCACGCCCAGGCGACCCCGCGCGGCGGCGGTGTTTCCATCGTGGTGTCGATGCTGCTAGCAATGGTGCTCCTAGCTGCGTATGCGCCAGGGTTCGCGATATCCCTCACGCTGGCAGGGAGCGGTCTGGCCCTGGTGGCCGGAATCGGCTGGATCGACGACCACAGGCCGCTGCCGGCCTCGCTCCGGCTCGTGGTCCACGCCGTGGCTGCCGCCCTGCTTGCGCTGTCCGTACTGGACGCGGGAGGTGGTGTGCCGGGTGCCGTCGGGGCGTTCATCGCGGCGATGGTGCTGGTGAACGTCTGGAACTTCATGGACGGCATCGACAGCTTGGCGGCCAGCCAGGCACTCTTGGTGGCATTGGGGTGCGTGCTGTTCACGGCCCCCGGGGCTCTTGCGTGGTTTGCGATGGCGCTGGCGGCTGCAACGGCCGGTTTCCTGCCGTTCAACCTGCCGCGCGCCAGGATTTTCCTTGGGGACGTGGGGAGCGGTGCGCTCGGGTTCGGCATGGCCGTGCTGGTGGTGGGGGCCTGGCTGCCGGTCGGGCAAGCACAGAATCCGTGGCTGCTGCTCTTGCCGCTGACGGCGTTCCTGATTGACGCATCCTTGACACTTGGGAGGCGCATGCTTCGGAGGGAACGGTGGTGGGAGCCCCATGTACAGCATGCGTACCAGGTCTGTTCGCGGCGTATTGGCAGGCACGGCCCGGTGGCCATTGCCTACGGAGGGTGGACGCTGGCTATGGTCACGCTCATGCTGACCGCTCGTTCATTTAACGCTCCGGTTACAATTGGCATGATCGTGGCGTCGTGGCTCGCCGGGGGGGCGATCTGGCTGCGATCGCAGGACCACCGCCCCCCTCCCCATCGATGATCAACCCAAGGCTGGGATCTTGAATCTGAAGGACAGGATCAGCGTCGTATTACCCCGTGCGGCCGTCGTCACGCATGACCTGTGCATGGTCTGGTTGTGCTGGCTGGGGCTGAATCAGTTCCGCTATGTTGCGATGGACGGGGGGGCATTGGCCCCCGAGCCGTTCGGGCAGATCTTCCTGGTCCTTGCCGCGCAGGGCATCGTTTTCTGGAAGGTCGGGCTGTACCGCGGGGTCTGGCGCTTCGCCAGTGTCCCCGACCTGATCAATATCCTCAAAGCATCCGTGTTCGGGGTATTGGCGATCATGCTTGTCCTGTTCGCCTTCGGACGGATGCTCGATGCCGTTCCGCGTACGGTGCTACTGCTGTACCCGCTGCTGCTGACCGCGATGCTGGGGATGCCGCGGCTGCTTTACCGCGCATGGAAGGACCACGGCCTCACGCGGACCGACCAGACCGCGATGCGTGTGCTGATCCTGGGCGCGGGGCAGGCCGGCGAGACGCTGGTACGCGACCTGCGCAGGGCGGGCGCGTATGTGCCCGTTGGCTTCCTCGATGACGCGGCCAAGCTCCGTGGCAGCCATCTGCAGGGGCTACCGGTGCTGGGCAGGATCGAGGACGTCGGCCGCATCGCGCCCGAGACCGCTGCGCGGTTGCTGGTGATTGCGATGCCGTCGATCGACGCCGCGGCGATGCGTCGGGTGGTCGCCGAATGCGAAAAGACCGGCTTGCCGTTCCGGACCGTGCCGCGTCTGGACGATTTGCTGGAAGGGCGGTCGCTGCCGGGTGAACTGAAAGAAGTCGCGATCGAGGACTTGCTCGGTCGCAAGCCGGTGACGCCGGACTGGAAGGCGATCCGCAGCTGGCTGGGCGGTCGCAGCGTGCTGGTGACCGGCGCGGGTGGTTCCATCGGTTCGGAGCTTTGCCGGCAATGTGCACGTCACGGCGCGCGGACGATTGCGCTGGTCGAGCTGGACGAGCTGGCCCTGGTCAAGACCGAGTCGGAACTGCGTCGCGATTTCCCCCATATCGAGTGCGTCCCCGTGCTCGGCGACTGCGGGGATCCCGCCGTCATCGGCCATGCGCTTGGGCTGTCGAATCCCGATGCCGTGTTCCACGCGGCTGCCTACAAGCAGGTACCGGTGCTCGAGACCCAGTTGCGCGAGGCCGCGCGCAACAATGTATTGGCGACCGAAACCGTGGCGCTGGCTTCGCGGGAGGCGCGCGTCGGCACCTTCGTGCTGATCTCCACCGACAAGGCGGTCGACCCGGTCAACGTGCTGGGGGCGACCAAGCGGCTGGCCGAAATGGTCTGCCAGTCGCTTGCACAGCCGGATTCGACCCATTTCGTGACCGTGCGTTTCGGCAACGTGCTCGATTCGGCCGGCAGCGTCGTGCCATTGTTCCGTGAGCAGATCCGTTCCGGAGGGCCGGTGACCGTGACTGACCCGGCCGTCACGCGCTACTTCATGACCATCCCCGAAGCTTGCCAGCTGATCATGCAGTCGGTGGCGATCGGCTCGCGCGATGCGATCTACACCCTGGACATGGGTGAGCCAGTGTCAATTCGCCTGCTGGCCGAGCAGATGATCCGCCTCGCGGGAAAGCAACCCGAGCGTGATATCGCCATCGTCTATACCGGCCTGCGCTCGGGTGAGAAACTGCACGAAACGCTGTTCCATGCGGACGAACGCTACCGGCCGACGTTGCACCCGAAGATCCTGCAGGCCGAGGCGCGTGGCGTCGTTGCAGAACGTGTGCAGCAGGCGTTGTCGCGTCTTCGCAGTGCCGTGGTGGCCTATGATGTCCCGGCCATCGACCAGATCCTCCACGATGCGCTGCCTGAGTTCCGCCCGGATGAGGCGGCCTCGGCAGCCGAGGGTACCGTGGTCGCATTCCCCGCTCGACAGGCAAGGAAGGTATGACGCGCAGAATCCGCAAGGCCGTATTCCCGGTGGCAGGGCTCGGGACCCGCTTCCTGCCCGCCACCAAGACGGTACCCAAGGAAATGCTGCCGATCATCGACCGACCGCTGATCCAGTATGCGGTGGATGAAGCGGTCGAAGCAGGCTGCGACACCCTGGTGTTCGTCACCAATCGCTACAAGCACGCCGTGGCGGACTATTTCGACAAGGCCTACGAGCTGGAGCAGAAACTCGAGCGCGGCGGCAAGCACGAGCAGCTGGAACTGGTGCGCAACGTGCTGCCGAAGGGCGTGCGCGCGGTGTTCGTGACCCAGGCCGAGGCGCTGGGCCTCGGGCATGCCGTGCTGTGCGCGAAGCCCATCGTCGGCGACGAGCCGTTCGCGGTGCTGCTGCCCGACGACCTCATCTGGAATCGCGGCGATGGTGCGCTCAAGCAGATGGCCGATGCCGCGGAGGCGAGCGGCGCCAGCGTCATTGCCGTGCAGGACGTGCCACGCGAACAGACCGGCAGCTACGGCATCGTGGCGACGGATGCGTTTTCGGGCCGGTCGGGGCGCATCAACGCCATCGTCGAGAAGCCCAGGCCCGATGTCGCACCCAGCACCTTGGCGGTGGTCGGGCGCTACGTGCTGGATGGCAGCATCTTCGAGCTGCTCGAGAACACCACGCCGGGGGCGGGTGGCGAGATCCAGCTGACCGATGCCATCGCGACCCTGCTGCAGCAGAAGCCGGTGCACGCCTACCGCTTCCAGGGCACGCGCTTCGATTGCGGGACGCACATCGGGCTGATCGAGGCGACCATCCGCTACGCCCTGGATCACGAGAAGCTAAGCGATGCCGCGCGCGACATGATGCAGAACGCGCTGAGCGAACTGGGCGTCATCGATCTGGAATGACGAAGGCGATGCAGCCGATCGCCTGGGACGATTTCGAGAAGGTCTGGCTGTGCGCCGGGACTGTCCTGCGCGTCGACGGCATTTCCCGAAGCGAGGAAGCCGGCGCGGAAGCTGTGGGTCGACTTCGGGCCGCACGGCGTGAGGAAGACCAGCGCGCAGGTAAAGGCGCTGTATTCGCCTGACGAGCTGGTTGGGCGACAGATCGTGGGTGTGATCAATTTTCCGCCGAAGCAGGTGGGGCCGTTCGTGTCGGAGTTCCTGTTGACCGGGTTCCCGACGGCAGAGGGTGTCGTCGCAACTACGCTCGAACGCCCCGTGCCGGACGGGACGCGGATGGCCTGACGTCCTGCGCCGCGCGTGCAGGCAAGTGCCGCCATCCATCCGGCGACACTCCGTACATGCGAGCAGGTGCATCCGGAACTACAGGGCTTCGATGATCCCGGCGGCACCCATGCCTGTGCCGATGCACATCGTCACCATGCCGTACTTCTGTTTGCGACGGCGCAGCCCGTGGACGATCGTGGCCGTGCGGATCGCGCCGGTCGCACCGAGGGGATGCCCCAGTGCGATCGCGCCGCCCAGCGGGTTCACCTTGTCCGGGTCGAGCCCGGAATCCTTGATCACCGCCAGCGCCTGCGCGGCGAAGGCTTCGTTGAGCTCGATCCAGTCGATCTGGTCCTTGGTCATCCCCGCCTGCTTGAGCGCCTTCGGGATCGCCGCGATCGGGCCGATGCCCATTACTTCCGGCCGCACGCCGGCAACCGCGAAGTTGACGAAGCGCGCAAGTGGCGTCAAGCCGTAATCCTTGATCGCCTGCTCCGACGCCAGCAGCACGCCGGCCGCGCCGTCGCTCATCTGCGACGAGTTGCCGGCGGTGACCGTGCCGCCGAACTGGCCGTTGCGGAACACGGTGCGCAACTTCGCCAGACCCTCCGCCGAGGTATCCGCGCGCGGGCCTTCGTCCTGTTCCACCAGCAGCTTCTTCAGGCGCACCGCATTGCCGGCGAGGTCGGGCTGGTGCGAGACCACCTCGTACGGGGTAATCTCCTGCGCGAACTCGCCGGCCGCCTGCGCGGCCAGCGCCTTCTGGTGCGAAGCCACGGCGAACGCGTCCTGCTCCTCGCGCGTCACCTTCCATTCCTCGGCGACCTTTTCGGCAGTGATGCCCATGCCATAGGCAATGGCGACGTGGTCGTCCTTGAACACGCTGGGCGACAGCGCCACCTTGTTGCCCATCATCGGCACCATGCTCATCGACTCGGTGCCGCCGGCCAGCACCAGGTCGGCATTGCCCAGGCGGATCTGGTCGGCCGCCAACGCCACGGCCTGCAGGCCGGACGAGCAGAAGCGGTTGATGGTCTGTGCGGCCACCGTGTCCGGCAGGCCGGCCAACAGCACGCCGATGCGCGCCACGTTCATGCCTTGCTCGCCCTCGGGCATGGCGCAGCCGATGATGGCGTCGTCGATGCGGCCGAGGTCGATGCCCGGGGCCTGCGCGACCACCGCGCGCAGCACGTGCGCCAGCATGTCGTCGGGACGGGTGTTGCGGAACACGCCCTTGGGCGCCTTGCCCACCGGGGTGCGGGTGGCGGCGACGATGTAGGCGTCCTGGATTTGCTTGGTCATGTGTTTGATCCCTTGTGGTGTGCGCCTTCCCTCGCGTGCGGGGGAAGGTCGGGATGGGGGCGCCCCCACCTCAATCCTCCACCCGTGAAGGGCGCAATGCCCGCAGCCGGGGGAGGAGGCAGATAGCGGTCAGTTGCGGAGCGGCTTGCCGGTCTTGAGCATGTGCGCGATGCGCGCCTGCGTCTTTTCCTGCTGCGCCAGTTCGACGAAGTGCTTGCGTTCCAGTTTCAGCAGCCACTCTTCGTCGACAATCGAACTGCGGTCGACTTCGCCACCGCACAGCACGGTGGCGATGCGGGTGGCGATCTCGTCGTCGTAAGGGCTGATGAAGCGGCCTTCCAGCATGTTCACCAGCAGCATGCGGAAGGTGGCGATGCCGACGTCCCCTGCAACCTGGATGCTCCTCGCGGGCAAGGGCGGGCGATAGCCGGTCTCGGCCAGTCCGCGTGCTTCCTGGCGGGCGATGTGCAGCAGCTCGTGGGCATTGAATGCGACCTTGTCGTTCGCGCGCAGCAGGCCGAGTTCCTTCGCCTCGACAGCGGACGTGGACACTTTCGCCATCGCGACCGTCTCGAAGGTCTTCTTCAATTCGGCGAATACATCGCCACCCGGGCCCGCGGCCTGCGATGCGCGTACCGCGATTTCCTTCAGCCCACCGCCGGCCGGCAGAAGGCCGACGCCGGCTTCGACCAGTCCGATGTAGCTTTCCAGGTGCGCCACCGTCCGTGCACTGTGCATCTGGAACTCGCAGCCGCCGCCCAGCGCCAGTCCGCGCACCGCGGCCACCACCGGCACCAGCGAATACTTGATGCGCTGGCTGGTGGCCTGGAAGTTGGCCACCATCGCCTCGAACGCATCCACCTTGCCGGCCTGCAGCAGGCCCAGTGCGCCGGCGAGGTCGGCGCCAGCGGAGAAGGGCTCCTTCGGCTGCCAGATCACGAGGCCGGCGAACTTGCGCTCGGCGATCCCGATGGCTTCCTGCAGGCCGTCCAGCACCTGGTCGGAGACGGTATGCATCTTGGTCTTGAAACTCACCACGCCGATATCGTCGCCGTCGGTCCACAGGCGCACGCCGTCGTTCTCGAACACGGTGTCGCCCTGCGGGAACGACTCGCCCAGCAGCGGATCGGGAAAGCGCTGGCGCTTGTAGACCGGCAACGACGAGCGCGGCAGCTTGGCGTCCTGCGAGGGGCTGTAGCTACCCTCGCCGGCATGCACGCCTTCGCGGCCATCGAATACCCAGTCGGGCAGTGGCGCCGAACTCATCGCCTTGCCGCTGGTGATGTCCTCGGCGATCCACTGGGCCACCTGCTTCCAGCCCGCCGCCTGCCAGGTCTCGAACGGCCCGAGCGACCAGCCATAGCCCCAGCGGATGGCCAGGTCCACGTCGCGCGCGGTCTCGGCGATGTCGGACAGGTGGTAGGCGCTGTAGTGGAAGAGGTCGCGGAACACGGCCCACAGGAACTGCGCCTGCGGGTGCTGGCTCTCGCGCAGCCGGGCGAATTTCTCCGCAGGGTTCCTTGTCTTGAGGATGTCGACCACTTCCGGTGCGGCGGCGCGGTCGGCAGGCCGGTAGTCCTGCTTTTCAAGGTCGAGGACGACGATCTCCTTGCCAACCTTGCGGAAGATGCCGGCACCGGTCTTCTGGCCCAGCGCGCCCTTGGCGATCAGCGCCTCCAGCCATTTCGGCGACTTGAAATACGAATGCCACGGGTCGTCGGGCAGGGTGTCGGCCATGGTCTTGATGACATGGGCCATGGTGTCCAGCCCGACCACGTCCGAGGTGCGGTAGGTGGCCGACTTCGGCCGCCCGATCAGCGGGCCGGTGATCGCATCCACCTCGTCGAAGCCCAGCCCGGACTCGGCGGTGTGGTGGGCGGTGGCGAGGATCGAGAACACGCCGATCCGGTTGCCGATGAAGTTGGGCGTGTCCTTCGCATACACCACGCCCTTGCCCAGCGTGGTGGTGAGGAAGGCTTCCAGCCCTTCCAGCACCGCCTTGTCGGTGGACTTTGCCGGGATCAGCTCGGCCAGGTGCATGTACCGCGGTGGGTTGAAGAAGTGCACGCCGCAGAAGCGCGAGCGAAGTTCTTCGGGAAGAACATCGGCCAAGGCGTTGATTCCCAGGCCCGACGTGTTGCTCGCCAGCACCGCATTCGCGGGCACGTGCGGTGCGATCTTGCGGTACAGGTCCTGTTTCCAGTCCATCCGCTCGGCGATGGCTTCGATGATCAGGTCGCAATCTTCCAATTGGGCCAGCCCGGTCTCGTAGTTGGCCGGCGTAATGGCCGCAGCCAGCGACTTGCTGGCCAGCGGGGCGGGGCTGAGCTTGCCGAGGTTGCCGATGGCCTTGAGTACCACGCCATCGGGATTGCCCTCCTTGGCGGGCAGGTCGAACAGCACCGTATCCACGCCGGCATTGGTCAGGTGCGCCGCGATCTGGGCGCCCATGACGCCGGCACCCAGAACGGCCGCGCGTCGGACAAGTAACTTCTGAGACATGTTTCGTAGTTCCTTGTAATCAAAAGAAAATGCTTGGGATATCGGGGTGCGCGCAGACGGGTAGGGCGAGTACCGCACACCTCTCGCGGGACTCGACCCATGCGTCCATGCCTAGCTCTTCAGGCCGGCCGCTGCGAAACGAATGAGTTCGGAGGCGGCACGCTGGCGATGGGCCGCCTCGCTCACCTGCGCGGGGCGCTTGATCAGGCCGAAGTCGGCCATCGCATAGGTCAGTGCGCCGGCCAGGAAGTCGAGGCGCCAATACAGCTCCTCCTTGCTGAGGCTGGGCAGGCACGCGGAAATGGCCTTGGCGAAATCGCGCTGGACGTGCCCGTACTGGTCCGACAGGAACTTGCGCAATCCATCGTTCTTTTCGGCATACGCACGGGCGATCACCCGGATGAAAGCGCCCCCGCCGTGCTTGTCCTGTGCCATGTCGAGGGCGGGTTCAACGAACGCCGCCAGGATCGGCTCCAATTCACCCGGTGCCTCGGCCTGCGCGCGCTTCAGGCGGCTGATGCGCTCGGCGCTCATCACATCCATCCTGCGGCGGAAGACCTCGTTGACCAGGTTCTCCTTGCTGCCGAAATGGTAGTTGACCGCGGCGATGTTGACGTCTGCGCGTCCGGTCACCTGGCGCAGCGAGGTGCCGGTGAAGCCATACTGGGCAAACAATTCTTCGGCGGCGCCGAGGATCCGGTCCTTCGTGGAAAACTGGTGGCTCGACATCGCGATTCCCAACGCTCCCTTCAAACGACTGTTTGGATACTAGGGGCGGCAGCACGGCGGGTCAAATGCCAGTGCGGGGTGCTCGCGGGAGGCGAGGTCCATCAGGTAGAATCCTCCGTAGCCATATCGGCTAAACCCGCGTCCCCACGCGGGTTTTTCCATGTTAATCTGGTCGTCGGTTTTGTCCGCCGGCCCCTGCACCGGAGACTTCCCCATGGCGCTGGAGCGCACCCTTTCCATCATCAAGCCCGACGCGGTCGCGAAGAACGTGATCGGCGAAATCTATTCGCGTTTCGAAAAGGGCGGCCTCAAGGTCGTCGCATCGAAGATGAAGCATCTCTCGCGCAGCGAAGCCGAGGGTTTCTATGCCGTGCATCGTGAGCGTCCGTTCTTCGGTGCGCTGGTCGAGTTCATGATCAGCGGCCCGGTGATGGTCCAGGTGCTCGAAGGCGAGGGCGCGGTGTCGAAGAACCGCGAACTGATGGGCGCGACCAATCCGAAGGAAGCGGCTGCCGGTACCATCCGCGCCGACTTCGCGGACAGCATCGATGCGAACGCGGTCCATGGTTCGGACTCGCTGGAGAATGCCGCGATCGAGATTGCATACTTCTTCGCCAGCACCGAAGTGTTCGCACGCTGATTCGATGTGCCTGAAATGATCGACGTCGCAGCCAGCACGAAACAGAACCTGCTCGACCTCGATCGCGAGGGGCTGGAGTGCTTCTTCGCCGACACGCTCGGCGAGAAGCGCTTCCGCGCCCACCAGGTGATGAAGTGGATCCATCATCGCCATGTCACCGACTTCGATGAAATGACGGATCTGGGCAAGGCGCTGCGCGCCAAGCTGCAGCAGCATGCGGAAGTGCGCGTGCCGCAGGTCCAGTTCGAGAAGCCGTCCGCCGACGGGACCCACAAGTGGCTGTTGGCGATGGATGGCAGCAATGCCATCGAAACCGTCTACATCCCCGACAAGGGCCGCGGCACGCTGTGCGTATCGTCGCAGGTCGGCTGTGCGTTGAACTGCCAGTTCTGTTCGACGGCCACGCAGGGCTTCAACCGCAACCTGTCCACCGCCGAGATCATCGGCCAGGTGTGGGTGGCGGCAAGGCATCTTGGCAACGTGCCGCACAAGCAACGCAAGCTGACCAACGTGGTGATGATGGGCATGGGCGAGCCGCTCATGAACTTCGACAACGTGGTGCGCGCGATGAGCGTGATGCGCGACGACCTGGGGTATGGCCTTGCGAACAAGCGCGTCACGCTGTCGACGGCCGGCCTGGTGCCGATGATCGACAAGCTGGGCGAGGTCAGCGACGTGTCGCTGGCGGTGTCGCTGCACGCGCCCAACGACGACCTTCGAACCGAGCTGGTGCCGCTGAACAAGAAGTATCCGATCGCCGAGCTCATGGAGTCCTGCGTGCGCTACGCGCAGCGCAAGCGCGGCGAGTCGGTCACCTTCGAATACACGCTCATGAAGGACGTCAACGACCAGCCCGTGCACGCGCGCGAGCTGGTGCGGCTGATGCGCGATTTCGACAACCGGCTGCAGATGAAGGATGCAGCCAAGGTCAACCTGATCCCGTTCAATCCATTCCCGGGCACGCGCTTCCAGCGGCCTGAGGACGCGGCGATCCGTCGTTTCCAGAAGCTGCTCAACGAGGCCGGGCGCATCGCGCCGGTACGCCGCACCCGTGGCGATGACATCGACGCGGCCTGTGGCCAGCTCAAGGGGCAGGTGATGGATCGCACGCGGCGCCAGGCGGAGTTCCGCAAGTCGCTGGAAGCGCGGGCCGCCAATGGAGGCGTCGATGCGAGTCCGTGACTTCGCCGCTATCGCCGTGGCCTGCGTCGTGGCTGCCACCGGCTGCTCGCGCCTGACCTTCGTCAAACCGGATGCCCAGCGTCGCGGGATGGATCGCGTGGCCCCTGAATACACCTTCTCCCCGGCCCCCCAGAGCCGGCAAGGCGGGCAGGCACGCCGATTGCTGGCGTCCGCCCAGCAGAAGTTGCGCGCCGATGACGACGCGGGTGCGGAGGCCGATGCCCGCGCCGCGCTGCGTGCCGATGGCAAATCCGCCGAGGCGCACACCCTGCTCGGCCTGATTGCGACCCGCAAGGGCCAGGCCGACGCGGCTGGCCGGCATTATGCGGCGGCGGCCGAATTGGCGCCCGCCAACGCCATCATGCTGGGCAATTACGGCGCATGGCTGTGCGGCAACGAGCGTAGCGAGGATTCGCTCGCCTGGTTCGAGCGGGCGCTTGGCGTGCCTGGCGATCGATCCGCTGGCCTTGCCAACTATGGGGCGTGCGCCTTGATGGCGGGCCGCACTGATCTCGCGGAGCGGGCCTCGCGAGCGGCGTTGGACGTCGATCCGGGCAATGCACTCGCGCTCAATACATTGGCGCAGCATTACTACGCCTCAGGACAGTACTTCGAGGCGCGTGCGTTCTCGCAACGCCGCCTGGCGGCGGCACCGGCCACGCCTGATGCGCTCAGACTTGCGTCACAAATCGAAGACAAACTCGGCGACACTGTCGCCGCCACTCGTTATGTTCAGCGCCTGAGGACGGAATTTCCGCAGGCGAGGACCGCCGGCCCGGGGGAAGCCGAATCACAATGATGCCGTCCAACCAAGACGCGCAAGCACGTGGCCGCGAGTGCGGCGAACGGCTGCGCACCGCCCGTGAAGCCGCGGGTCTGTCGATCGCCGACGTCTCCGCTCGCCTCAGGATCCCGGAGCGGGTGATCCAGTCGCTGGAAGCCGGCGATGCCTCGCATGCCGATGCCCCGGTGTTCGTCCGCGGCCAGCTGCGCAGCTATGCGCGCCTGCTGGGCGTGCGACTGGACGACGTGCCCGAGGCCTCGGCCGCCAGCCAGATCCAGCCTACGCGGATCGTCCCGATGACGTACACGCCACCGCTGCAGCGGTTCGCGGACAAGCTGATGGGGCGGATGGTCTATATCGTGATCACGGCGCTGATCGCAGTACCGGTGTGGATGGCCACGCGCGGCCACATCGACGGCAGCATCCAGTCCGCCTCGCTGGAAATGCCGACTGATGCCGTGCTGGCGGCGCGTGACGGCGAGGCCTTGCCGGAGCGGCCGCGCGCGATCGCCGCCTCGATGGCATCGCTTCCGGCGCGCCAGCAACCCGTGCGCCAGGAACCTGCGTTAAGTCTGCGCTTCAGCGACGAAAGCTGGGTCGAGATCTTCGATCGCGACGGACAGCGCGTCGAGCAAGGCCTGTTCAAGGCCGGCGATCGTCGCGACTTCGAGGCCGGCACCGTCGGCCGCGTGGTGCTGGGCAACGCCCGCACCGTGGAGGTGTTGCGCGGTGGGCACGTTCAGGATCTGTCTGCCTATCGGCGCGCGGACGTCGCCCGCTTTACGGTATCCTCTGACGGTTCCCTCGCCCCCATCGCGGAATAGCGATCCAGGCAGGGCGGCGGCCCGGTTCACGGGCCGTGCGACAGACCCTGCAGGCACATGCGCCGTTAGCAGGCCCCACCACAGCGCCGGACGCGGGCATTGCCGCGCCGGTGCCAGCATGGCAACAGCCCGATGGCGCTAGACGACCTGCCCGACGAACACGAACAAAGCGAAAAAGTACTCGATTGGCTCCGCAACAACGCCTTCGGCCTGATCGGCGGGCTGGTGCTGGGCCTGTCGATCATCGGCGGCTGGAAGTGGTGGCAGAACCATGCACACCAGCAGCGCCTGCAGGTGGCCGAGGAGTTCCGCGGCGTGCAGGAAGGCATCGAGGCCGGTGAGCTTGAACAGGCTACGAGCCGTGCGGCGGGCCTGAAAAACAACGTGTACGCTGCCTTGGCCGCGCTGGACATCGCCAAGGCGCAGGTCGATGCCGGGGATCGCGATGCCGCCATCGCCACCCTGCGTGGCGTCGGTAGCCGCGAGCCGGCCATCGATGCCGTGGTGCGCCAGCGCCTGGCACGCCTGCTGATCGACGCCGGCAATGCCGACGAGGCCGTCGCGCTGCTGTCCGCAGCGGACGATGCCGCTTCGCTGGAAACGCGCGGCGACGCCCGTTTCGCGCTGGGCGAGGGCGATGCCGCCCGCGACGATTATTCCGCTGCGTTGCGCCAACTCGACGTGGCCGCGCCGCAGCGCCAGTTGCTTGAACTGAAACTCGCCGAAGTCGGCGGACAGCCGGAAGCCTCGGAGGCGCAGTCCTGATGAAATCCGTTTCGAAGAATTCCCGCGCGTTGCGCCTGGCGACGGTGGTGGTGTGCTGCGTTGCACTGGCCGGTTGCGGCACGATCCGCGGCTGGTTTGGCGGCAACAAGGACGAGGCCAACACGACCGACCCGGCCAGGCTGGTTGACTTCACGCAGAGCGCGAATGCGTCGCGCATCTGGTCGGCCAGCGCTGGCAAGGGTGAGCGCCGCCTCGGCCTGCAGCAGACGCCTTCGATCGCCGATGGCCGCGTCTACGCCGCGGCCGTGGATGGCGGCGTGCATGCGTTCGACCTGCAGACTGGCGCGCGCGCCTGGAGCTGGCGCACAGACCAGCGCGTGAGCGGGGGCCCCGGTGCCGGCGATGGCTTGGTGGTCGTGGGCAGCCTGCAGGGCGACATCACCGCACTCGATGCCGTGTCCGGCACGGAGCGCTGGACCGCCAAGGTGGTCAGCGAAGTCATCGCGGCCCCGGCCATCGGCCAGGGCATGGTGGTGGTGCGCTCCAATGATGGCCGGGTGACCGCGTTCGACGCCGCCAGTGGCGAGCGACGCTGGTTCTGGACCAGCGAGCTGCCCACGCTGACCGTGCGCGGCAACGATGCGCCGGTTCTGGGCCCTGGCCTGGTGTTCGTCGGCAACGACGACGGTACGCTGGCCGCGATCTCGCTGGTCGATGGCCGCCCGCTGTGGGACCTCCCGGTGGCGCAGCCCGATGGTCGTACCGAACTCGACCGGATGGCCGACGTCGACGGCAGGCCCGTGCTGGACGGCACCATCCTTTACGCCAGCAGCTACAAGGGCCAGACACTGGCGATCGATGGCCCCAGCGGCCGCCCGATCTGGTCCAGCGAACGCGGCGGCCCCGGCCGCGCCGGCCTGGCGATCGACAAGGTCGTGGTCAGCGATGTCGGCGGAACGGTCTGGGGCATCGACCGTAGCGGCGGTTCGCTGGCCTGGCAGCAGCCGGCGCTGGCACGTCGCAACCTCAGCGGCGTGGCCATCCACGGCAACCATGCCGTCGTCGGCGACCTCGACGGCTACCTGCACTGGATGCGGCTGGACAACGGCGAGTTTGCCGCGCGCGCCCGCGCGGGTCGCGCCGCGATCCGCGGTACCCCGGTGGTGTCGGACGGCATCCTGGTCGTTCAGAACACCGACGGCGACATCAGCGCCTGGCGCATCGGGCAGTAGCCCGCGCTGGCATCACGACACGGCCCCGGGTAGCCTCGCAGCTGCCCGGGGTCTTTTTTTCAAGCGAGGATCGCTTCGTCCCATGCTTCCGCTCGTCGCCCTCGTCGGTCGTCCCAATGTCGGCAAGTCGACGCTGTTCAACGCGTTGACCCGAACCCGTGACGCCTTGGTCCACGACGAGCCGGGCGTGACCCGCGACCGCAACTACGGCATCTGCCGGCTCGATGAAGCGCGCCCGTTCGTGCTGGTCGACACCGGGGGCATTGCCGCGGACGAAGCCGGGCTGGCCGGCGCCACCGCGCGCCAGTCGCGCGCGGCGGCGGAGGAAGCCGACCTGGTGCTGTTCGTGGTCGATGGCCGCGAAGGCCCTTCCGCGCTCGACGACGAGATCCTGCGCTGGCTGCGGAAGGCGTCGCGGCCGACCCTGCTGGTCGTCAACAAGTCCGACGGCATCGACGTACGCGCCGCGCTGGCGGAGTTTTCGCGCTACGGCTTCAGCGACGTGCTCGCGGTGTCGTCCGCCCACCGGCAGGGCGTCGACGAGCTGGTCGACGAGGTGCTGGCGCGCGTGCCGGAGGTGGGCGCGACCGAGACCCTCGACGACGATCCCGATCGCGTGCGCATCGCCTTCGTCGGCCGCCCCAACGTCGGCAAATCGACGCTGGTCAACCGGATCCTCGGCGAGGAGCGGATGATCGCCTCCGACGTGCCCGGCACCACGCGCGATTCGATCGCGGTGGACCTGGAGCGCGACGGGCGCAAGTACCGCCTGATCGATACCGCCGGCTTGCGCCGCAAGGCGCGCGTGGAAGAGGCGGTGGAGAAGTTTTCCATCGTCAAGACGCTGCAGGCGATCGAGCAGTGCCAGGTCGCGGTGATCATGCTCGATGCCAACGAGGGCGTGACCGACCAGGATGCCAGCGTGCTCGGCGCAGTGCTCGACGCCGGCCGTGCGCTGGTCGTCGCGGTCAACAAGTGGGACGGGCAGAGCGATTACCAGCGCGAACAGACCGAGGCACTGCTGTCGCGCAAGCTTTCGTTCGTGCAGTGGGCGGAGGCCGTGCGCATCAGCGCCAAGCATGGCTCCGGCCTGCGAGAGCTGTTCAAGGCCATCCACCGCGCGCATGCATCCGCGACCAAGGTGCTCGGCACGGCCGAAGTCACCAAGGCGCTGGAGATCGCCTACGAGACGAACCCGCCGCCGGTCGTGCGCGGCCACGTGCCCAAGCTGCGCTACGCCCATGCCGGCGGCGACAACCCGCCGACGATCATCGTCCATGGTACCCGCCTGCGCATGCTGCCCGACAGTTACAAGCGGTATCTGGAGAACTTCTTCCGCAAGCGTTTCAAGTTGGTGGGCACGCCGGTCCGCTTCGTGTTCAAGGAAGGCGAAAATCCCTACAAGGACAAGAAGAACGTGTTGACGGAGCGGCAGGCGGCGCGCAAGAAGCGCCTGATCCGGCACGTCAAGCGCAGGGGTTGAGGGCGTCGTGACGGCAGGCGCTGCCGCGACCGTGGCGGCCTCCGGCATCACGCTCGGCATTCTCGCGGGCGGGCGGGGGATGCGGTTGGGCGGCGTCGACAAGGCATGGCTGGTGCGCGATGGGGTGCCGCAGGTGCTGCGCTGGCGCACACATTTTGCGCCGAAGGTCGGTGCCGTGCTGGTCAGTGCGAACGGCGATGCGTCGCGGCTGGTCCAGGCCGGTTTCGACGTGGTCGCCGATCATGTCGCGGATGCCGGGCCACTCGCCGGGCTCGATGCGCTGGCCCGCGCCTGCCGGACGCCATGGCTGCTGACCGTCCCTGTCGATCTCGCCGACGCCAGCGATGGGTTGCTGGACGTGCTGCTCGCGCGGCGCGGGCCTGATGGCGCCCATGCCATCGACGATGACGGCATGCAGCCGCTTGTCGCGCTGTGGCGGACGGCTGCACTGCGCGAGGCGGCGGGGGCCACGCTGGATGCCGGCAAGCATGCGGTCCACGGGCTGCATGCGTTGCTCCACCAGCCCGGCGTGCGTTTCGATGGCGTGCGCTTCGGCAACCTCAACACGCCTGCCGACCTCGCCGCGCTGGGCGCTACCATGCCAGCACCATGACGACCGATTTCCCGACCCGCATCGCCTACGCCGAGGCGCGCGACATCGTCGACCGCGTCGCTGCAGCGCGGCGCATGCCGGTGCAACGCCTGCCGCTGTCGCGCGCACATGCACACGTGCTGGCGCAGGACTTGGTCGCCACGTTGGCGATCCCGGGGTTCGACAACGCCGCGATGGACGGCTTCGCGTTGCGCCATGCCGACCTGTCCACGGAAGGCGAGGCCATCCTGCAACTTCAGGGTGAGCAGTTTGCGGGAGCTCCCGCCGCGCCGGGCATCGCGGCGGGCGGATGCGTTCGCATCACCACGGGCGCGCCGCTGCCTGCAGGTGCGGACACGGTGCTGATGAAGGAGCACGCCCGCGTCGAAGGCGATCGCGTGCATGTGCTGCAGCCGCCGGCAGCGGGGCAGCATGTGCGGCGGATGGGCGAGGACGTGCGGCCCGGTGACGGCCTGCTGCAGGCGGGCGAAGTGCTGACGCCGTCGCGCGTCGCCCTGGCCGCATCGCAGGGACTGCCGGAACTCGACGTCGTGCGCCGGCCCACGGTGGCGGTGTTCACCACGGGCGACGAACTCATCGAGCCCGGCATGCCGCTCGCCGACGGCCAGCTGTACAACTCGAATCGCGAGCAGCTGGTCGGCCTGCTGCGCGCCGATGGCCTCGATCCGGTGGCCTGGCCGACCTTGCCCGACGATCCCGCGCAGGTGGAATCGGCGCTGCGCCACGCGGGCGAGGCGTTCGACCTGATCCTGACCTGTGGTGGGGTGTCGGCGGGCGAGAAGGATTACCTGCCGGCATTGCTGCAGCGGCGCGGCCGGGTCCATTTCTGGAAGACGCGGATGAAGCCCGGCATGCCGGCACTGTTCGCCGATGGCGGTACGCTGGGCCCGGCGCTGTTCCTGTGCCTGCCCGGGAATCCGGTGTCGGTGCTGGCGACCTACCACGCGTTCGCGCGCCCACTGCTGGACGGGCTGCAGGGCAGGGCGCCGCGGTCATCCTGGCGCGCGCGGCTGGCGTCGCCATGGGACAAGCGCCATGAACGGCTGGAGTTCCTGCGCGGGCGCTTGTCTCCGGGCGATGACGGAACCCTGCAGGTCGAGCCGAATCCCGCGGACGGCTCGCATCGCATGCGCGCAGCGGCGGATTCGGATGTGCTGATCGTGCTGGAGGAAGGGGCGCGCCATTACCCGCCCGGGACCGTAGTCACGGTCCTGCCGTACTGATTCACCCCGGGCCACGCCTGCGGCGCGATAATCACGCCATGGCCATCCGTGAACTGTCCCCCCGAGAAGCCAGCCAGCGCCTGGCACAGGGCGCAACGCTGATCGACGTGCGCGAGGACCACGAGCGTGAGCTCGGCATGGCCGAAGGCGCCCGCGGCATCCCGCGCGCCGAGCTGGAGGATGCGCCGCACCTGCACGTGCCCGACCGCGACACCGAACTGTTGCTGATCTGCCAGAGCGGCGGGCGCTCCATGCTGGCCGCCGAGTGCCTGCAGCGGCTGGGCTACGCGCGCGTGGCGTCCGTGCGCGGCGGTTCCGCGATGTGGCAGGCCGAGGGCTTGCCGTTCACCCGGCCTGCGGCGCAGGTGGACGAGGATTTCCACGCGCGCTATTCGCGGCACATGAAGCTGCCTGAGATCGGCGCCAAGGGGCAGCGGCGGCTGGAAGCGGCCAGCGTGCTGGTGCTGGGCGCGGGTGGTCTGGGATCGCCGCTGGCGTTCTACCTCGCCGCGGCCGGCGTGGGCCACCTGCGCATCGCCGACGACGACACCGTCGACCGCAGCAACCTGCAGCGGCAGATCCTGCATGTCGATGCCGATGTCGGCATGCCCAAGGTCGATTCCGCCGAGACGCGACTGTCGGCGCTCAATCCACGCGTGCAGGTCGAAGCGGTGGCCGAGCGCGCGAGTTCCGGCAACATCGATCGCCTCCTCGAGGGCGTCGACGTGGTGGTCGATGGCGCCGACAACTTCGCCGCGCGCTACCTGCTCAACGATGCCTGCGTGAAGCACGCCAAACCGCTGGTCTATGGCGCCGTGCATCGCTTCGAAGGCCAGGTGGGCGTGTTCGATGCCGGCCGCCAGCGCGGCGTCGCACCGTGCTATCGCTGCCTGTTCCCCGAACCGCCGCCGCCGGAAGCCGCGCCCAACTGCAGCGAGGTCGGTGTGCTGGGCGTGCTGCCGGGCGTGATCGGCCTGCTGCAGGCGACCGAGGCGATCAAACTGCTGCTGGGCTTGGGCGATCCGCTGGCCGGGCGCATCCTGCACTTCGATGCGCTGGCGATGCGCTTCCGCGAAACGCGGCTGTCGCCCGACCCAGACTGCCCGGTCTGCGCGCCGGGCAAGCCGTTCCCCGGCTACATCGACTACGCGGCGTTCTGCGCGGGCTAGGCGCGTTCGGTCGCGCGCTTCACGCCGGGAGGCGTGCGGTGCCAATTCCGCCATCCATCGCTGCTTGCGATCGTCATGCCTGTGCAGGCGGGCACCCATGGATGTCCGGGATGGCCTGGCAACCGCCTCGGGACCCCGCCTGCGCGGGGGTGACGGCGTGATGAGTGGCGATGGCGCTGCAGGTGCCTTGAACGTCATCCCGCGATTTTCGTCCGGTCCTCACGCGGGCTCGCGTTAGGCTGGCATTCCCTACAGGAAGGCGGTGCCATGTCAGGATGCCGGCGTCTCGCTTGTCTAGCGCTGTTGCTGCTGTGCAGTCCGCTGCGCGTGGTGGCGGCCGATCCCTGCACCCTGCCGGACACCTATGCCGGTGCCACGACTGCGGCGCGGATTGCGGCCACCGCGTGCACCGAGCATCGCCTCTGGTACCGACCCTTCATCGACGCGCAGGGTCGGCTGGCCGGCAGCCGCGTACGCGAAGCCGAGGCTGCGCGACTGGGCAACGGCCAGCCGGCGTGGGAGCGGGTGGTCGAATACTGGCGCGACAGCGGCCTGCTGTGGCAGACGCAGGCGGCCTCGGCCTGTGGCGGCATGGAGGGCATCGGAGCACCGGCCTGGTGCCGGGGGTTCGTGGTCGATACGCCGTGGTCGGCGGCGTTCGTGTCCTGGGTGATGCAGCAGGCGGACGTGCCCGGCTACCGCGGTTCCGCCAGCCACGTGCACTACGTGCGCCGTGCCTACCGCGATCCGCTGGGCAGCGCCTATCGCGTCAGCTACCCGCAGGGCGCGAAGCCGGTGCAAGGCGACCTGCTGTGCTACGCACGGGTCGCGTCGCGCACCTACGGTTTCGATGGGCTGATGGCACAGCTGGCCGGCGACGACGGCGGCCTCAACATGCACTGCGACATCGTGGTGGGCATCGCAGATGGCATGGCCTACCTGGTCGGCGGCAATGTGTTCGACGGCGTGACGATGCGAATGCTGGCGCTGGATGCGTCGGCGCGGCTGTCGACCTTGCCGATGCGCAGCACCGAAGACCCGGAGTGTGCGCCGGAGCGCCCGGAGGCCTGCGACATGAATCGCCAGGACTGGGCCGTGCTGCTGCAACTGCGCCCGGAAACGGAGCTGGCGGCCTTGCGCGCGCCGCGGGCGTTGCCGGAACTGCCTGTGGCTGGACCCGCGCAGCCGCTGCCTGCGCGTTGCTGCGTCGAGTGCGTGCCCGAAGACACCGCGCCCCCTTGTGCGCCCATGGCGGAGCAGGGGATGGAGTAGTCGACGGTCGCGGCTATTCGGCGGCGTCGGCCGCGGGTGGCGCGGGCGGTGGCAGGAACGCGGTGAGCGCTTCCGCGAACTCCGGATGCAGGCCGATGTCGTTGTGGTCTGCGGCGGCGATCTCGACCACCTCGGGCGGCACCGGCAACGCCGCCACCAGCGCTTCCGTATTGGCGCGCGGCACGATGGTGTCGTTGCCGCCGTGCAGGACCAGCACCCGGTTGCGATAGCCGCGCAGGTTGTCGGCCGACGGGTAGCGGTCGCGCAACAGCCAGCGCACGGGCAGCCAGCGGTAGTGCCCGGCGGCGACGTTGGCCAGGCTGTCGAAGGGCGTGACCAGCGCCAGGCGATCCACCGGTCGATGCGCCGCGACATGGCTGGCGACGCCACTGCCGAGGCTACGGCCGATGGCCGACACCGGCTGGCCGGGGTGACGCGCCTGTACGTCGTCGAAGAACGCCAGCGCATCGTCGAGCAGGCCGGGGCCGGCCGGCGTGCCGTCGCTGGCGCCGTAGCCGCGATAGGCCAGCAGGTAGACGGTGTGGCCAGGGAACCACTGTGCGAAATCGTCGCGGTTGGCCTGCACGGCCTCGGCATTGCCACCGAAGTAAAGGATGGCCGCTGGCTGGCCGGGATTGACGATCCACCCGCGCAGCACCGTGTCGCCACGTTCGAGCGCGTAGTCGGTGCTGGCCGCCTCGACGCGGGTCAGTTCGGGAAAGTACACCAGCTTGCGCTGCATCACGAACAGGAACAGGCACAGCCCCAGCCACGCCAGCAGCAGTGCAGTGCCCAGCAGCACGAACATGCGCCGCATCGGTCAGGCTCCCTTCCCGGTGGCGGCAGCGAATGCGGCCAGTTGTCCGGGCGTGGCCTCGCGCTGGTGCTTTGCCTTCCAGTCCGCGAATGGTTCGCCGTAGACCGCCTCGCGCGCATCGTCCTTCGTCATCGCGATGCCGCGTGCGTCGGCGGCTTCGCGGTACCAGTCGGCCAGGCAGTTGCGGCAAAATCCGGCGAGGATCATCAGGTCGATGTTCTGCACGTCGGGCCGCTGCTGCTGCAGGTGGTGGCGCAGGCGGCGGAATACCGCGGCTTCGATGCGCAGGGTCTCGATATCGATGTCCTCGTCCGCAGGTGTCATCGCGGTGTTCCTTGTGTTCGTGGTCGGCGGCAGAAGCGGGCGCGACGGTGCATGTTCGCAGCGGTTCGTTTCGCGTCGCCATGATACGGGGTGGCCAACGCCGGCCTGTGGGACAATGCCGCCCCACGTCGCCGCTCCCACGCCCACCAATGACCGCCCGCATCCTCGACGGCAAGCGTATTGCCGATTCCCTGCTGGACGAACTCAAGGCGCGCGTCGATGCGCGCGTGGCCACGGGCCTGCCGCGTCCGGGGCTGGCCGTGGTGCTGGTGGGCAGCGACCCGGCCTCGCAGTCCTACGTGCGCAACAAGCGCCGCGCCGCGGAAAAGGTGGGCATCCAGGCCTTCGACCATGACCTGCCGGCCGGCACGTCCGAGGCCGACCTGCTGGCGCTGATCGACCGGCTCAACGCCGATCCGGCCGTGCACGGCATCCTGGTGCAGTTGCCGCTGCCGGGCATCCCCGACGCCACCCACCTGATCCACCGCATCGACCCGCGCAAGGACGTGGATGGCTTCCATCCCGAGAACGTCGGCCACCTTGCGCTGCGCCAGTTCGGCCTGCGTCCGTGCACGCCGCGCGGCATCACCACGCTGCTGGCCTACACCGACCGCCCGGTGCGCGGGCAGAGCGCGACCATCGTCGGCGTCAGCAACCACGTCGGCAGGCCGATGGCGATGGAACTGCTGATCGCCGGCTGCACCGTCACCAGCTGCCACAAGTTCACGCCGCGCGAGGTGCTGCAGCGGCACGTCGGCGAGGCCGACATCCTGGTGGTGGCGGTGGGCCGACCCGGGCTGATCCCCGGCGAGTGGGTGAAGCCGGGCGCGGTGGTGATCGACGTCGGCATCAACCGGCTGGAGGATGGCCGCCTGACCGGCGACATCGCATTCGAGGCTGCGGCGCAGCGTGCCAGCTGGATCACGCCCGTCCCTGGTGGGGTGGGCCCGATGACCGTCGCCACGCTGATGCAGAACACGCTGGAAGCCGCCGACGCGGCGACGCCGAGGCGCGCCGCCTGAGTCCGGCGCGGCGCCCCGGGCTCGCGCGGGCTTCACGATGCCCTGTTCAGACTGTTGAGTGATGCGTGTGGCCGGTTCGGCCATGCGTCGCGGGCAGCCGGAGGACGGGGATCATCGTTGCAGCCAGACTGAATGTTCGCGCGGCTATCGCCGTTGCCGTCCTTGCGCCGGCGCTTGTGGCCTGTGCAGGCCCGCAATCCGCGCTCGATCCCGCGGGACCGGCCGCGGACGCCATCGCCACGACCTGGTGGCTGATGTTCGGCACCGCGATGGCGGTCTGGGCAGCGGTCATGGTGCTGGTGCTGCTGGCGATGCGCCGAGGCCGTGGCCTGCGCCCCGCGGCGGGTCGGAAGATGATCGTAGTCGGCGGAGCACTGGTGCCGACCGTCCTCCTGGCGGCCCTGCTGGTCTATGGCACCCGCACCAGCGACCTGGTGACCGGTCGCGGCAGCGATGCCGAGCTCGTCGTGCGTGTCACCGCAAGGCAGTGGCAATGGCAGTTCGATTATCTGGACGATGAAGGTGGCACGATCGGCTCGACCCTCGACCGGCTTGCGCTGCCGCTGGGACAGATGGTGGAGTTCCGTGTCGGTAGCGAGGACGTGATCCACAGCTTCTGGATCCCGCGCCTGGGCGGCAAGATGGATGCCATCCCCGGCCGCGACAACGTCATCCGCCTGCGTGCCGACCAACCCGGCCCGATGCGCGGACAGTGCGCCGAGTTCTGCGGGCTGGACCACGCCACGATGGCCTTCGAGGTGGTGGTGATCGATCCCGACGAACTGTCCGCATGGATTTCGGCGAATGCCGTGGCGGCCATCGATCCCGCGGAGGGCCTGCGATGAGCGATGCTGCCACGCACGCCGGGATCGATGCGGCGGAGCACGACCGTCGCCTGGCCGAGCTGGACCGCATCTGGTGCAACGAGCCCGGCGTCCGCGGGCAACTGCGCGCAGTCAACCACGGCACCGTCGGCCTGCGTTTCATCGCCGCCGGTTTGGCCTTCATGCTGGTTGGCGGCTTGCTGTCGATGTTCATTCGCCTGCAGCTGGCATGGTTCGATGCCGAGGTGCTGGACCCGGAGCGTTTCAACCAGTTCGTGACCCTGCATGGCACGACGATGATGTTCCTGTTCGCGGTGCCGGTGATGGAAGGCTTCGCGATGTACCTGCTGCCGAAGATGATCGGCGCGCGCGACCTGCCATTCCCGCGGATGAGCGCGTTCGGCTGGTGGTGTTACCTGTTCGGCGGCCTGTTCCTGTATTCCAGCCTGCTGTTCGATGCCGCGCCCGACGGTGGCTGGTTCATGTACGTGCCGCTGACCGATGCCACGTTCTCGCCGGGCATGGGGCCGGACTTCTGGTTGATCGGCGTGACCTTCGCCGAGATCGCGGCGGTGACGGCGGCGGTGGAGCTGGTGGTCGCGATCCTGGTCACCCGTGCGCCCGGCATGGACATCCGCCGCATGCCGCTGTTCGCCTGGGCGATCCTGGTGATGGCCTTCATGATCGCGCTCGGGTTCCCGCCGCTGATCCTGGCCAGCATCCTGCTGGAGATCCAGCGTGCGTTCGGCTTCGTGTTCTTCGACCCCGCGCTGGGCGGGGACCCGCTGCTGTGGCAGCACCTGTTCTGGCTGTTCGGGCACCCCGAGGTCTACATCATCTTCCTGCCCGCGGCGGGCGTGGTGTCGATGGTGGTGGCGACGTTCGCGCGCCGGCCCATCGTCGGCCACACCTGGATCGTGCTGGCGCTGGTGGGCACGGGTTTCCTGAGCTTCGGGCTGTGGGTGCACCACATGTTCACCGTCGGCATCCCGCTGCTGGCGCTGGCGTTCTTCAGCGCGGCCAGCATGGCGGTGGCGATCCCGACCGCGATCCAGGTGTTCGCCTGGATCGCGACCCTATGGTCTGGCCGACCGTGGCTCAGGGTCCCGATGCTGCACATCTTCGGCTTCTTCTTCGTGTTCGTGCTGGGCGGCCTGACCGGGGTGATGCTGGCCTTCGTGCCCTTCGACTGGCAGGCGCACGACACGCACTTCGTGGTCGCGCACATGCACTACGTGCTGATCGGCGGGATGATGTTCCCGCTGTTCGCCGGGCTGTACTACTGGCTGCCGCTGGCCAGCGGGCGCATGCCGTCGGAAAGCACCAGCCGCACTGCGTTCTGGCTGGTGTTCATCGGCTTCAACCTGACTTTCCTGCCGATGCACCTGACCGGGTTGCTGGGCATGCCGCGACGCGCCTATACCTATCCGGAGGAACTGGGCGTCCACTGGCTCAACCTGCTGTCGACGGCGGCGGGCTTCGTGCTGGCGGTGGGCATCATCGCGATCCTGGTCGATGCCGCGCTGTGTTTCGTGCATGGCCGCCGCGGGCGCGGCAATCCCTGGCGCGCGGGCACGCTGGAATGGGCGGTGCCACAGCCGGTGCCGAACTACAACTTCGCCTCGATCCCTCGGGTCGAGGCGCGCTACCCGCTGTGGCAGGACCGCGGTCTCGCCGCCCGCGTCGCGCGGGCCGATGGCTGGCTGGGCGATCCGGCCAGCGGACGCCGCGAAATGCTGGGCACGGGCGTGGTCTCGGCCAAGCCTGAGCAGGTTGTCTTCATTTCCTCGTCTTCGTGGTGGCCCATCGCCTGCGCCGCCCTGATCGCGCTGATGCTGGCACTCTTCATCTCCAAGCAGTACCTGCTGTCGGCCGCATGCGTGCCGCCGCTGGCGGCCTCCTTCATGGCCTGGGCCTGGACCACCGGCCATCGACGCGCGCCCTTGCGGGTGGATGCGGGGCAGGGCTTGCAGTTGCCGTCGCAGTATGCCGCCCGCAATGCGCCGGGCTGGTGGGGCGTGGTGGTGACGATGCTGATCGACGGCTCGCTCTTCGCATCGCTGGTGTTCGCGTACTTCTATTTGTGGCTGGGCGCCGACGCCTGGCCGCCGCCCGGCATCGGCGACGCGCGGCTGGCACTGGCCCCGGTGGTGGCTGTCGCGATGCTCGGCGGCGCCTGGTTGTCGTCCCACCTTGCGGATCGCGCGTTCAGGGCGCAGCGCACCACGCGCACGATGTGGCTCGCAGGCGTGGCTGCACTCGCAGCACTCGGCTACCTGCTGCTGTACCCACCAGCGGTGTCGATATTGGTCGGGGTGCCGCAAGCGCATGCCTACGCGTCGCTGGTGTGGATGCTGGCGGGGTTCTGCGTGGTGCACGTGGCCGTCGCCGTGCTGATGGTGGGCTTCGCCATCGCGCGCATGGCCTGCGGCTACGTAGACGCTGCACGGTCGCTCGAGTGGCGCGTGGCATCGACCTTCCTGCGCTACGCGCTGGCGCAGGCCGCCATCGGCTGGACCGTGGTGCACCTGTTCCCGTTGGTACAGGGATGACGGGTACGTCGCGCCCACGCCGCTTCAGCTGGATCGCCGCACCGATGGTGTGGTGGGCGCTGCATTTCGTGGCGGTCTACAGCCTGCAGGGGCTGGTCTGTGCACGCGGCTGGAGCCAGCCGGCGGGCATCGCCGGCATCACCGGATTGACGCTTGTTGCATGGGCCGTAGTCGCGTGGAGTGGCGTTCACGGACGGCGCGTGCTGGACGCTGCCGCCGATGATCCACGCGGCACTCGATTCGCCGCGCGCCTGGTGGTCTGGCTGTCCGTACTGTCTGCAGTGGCGATCGCATTCACGGTGCTGCCGGTGTTGCTGCTGCCACCCTGCAGATGAGGAGTCGATGATGCGCAAGACGCTGGAACAACCCGTCCCGGAGAACCTCAGCCCTTCGGTGGAAAGCCGGGTGGCGGTGAAGCGGCATCCGCTGCATCCGATCCTGGTGGTGTACCCGGTGGTGTGCCTGAGCCTGCTGCTGCCGTCAGACCTGGCCTACCTGTGGACCCAGGACGATTTCTGGGCACGCGTGTCCTGGTGGTTGAACCTCATGGGACTGGCCAGCGGACTGTTCGCGGCGGTGTTCGGCATCCTCGACATGTTCCTGATCCGCATCGCGCGACGGCATGTCTCCGTCTGGAACCATTTCGTGGCGGGCGTGATGCTGCTGGCGCTTGCGGCGCTGGGCGTCTGGCTGCGCGCAGGCGAACCCGCGGCGGTGTGGCCGTGGGCAGTGGTGCAGTCGTCGCTGTGCCTGCTGATGGTGGGCGTGGTCGGCTGGCTCGGTGGCACGCTGACCTTCGGCCACGGCATCGGCGTGTACGGCCACACCGCCAAGGATTACGGCGCCGACGACGCGCCCGGCGAATGAATCGGGCCGCCATCCACCACGCTGCCGGGTGGTGGCAGTCCGCCGGCGGTGCGCGGCTTGGCGCCGGTGAGTGCCGCCGCGGCCAGCAGCAGCACCAATGGCACCCAACCCAGCATGCGATAGAACGGGGCGCTGTGGTTGTCGCGTCCATGGCCCAGGGCGTACAGGTGCAGGCCCAGCGTGAGGTGCAGCAGCACCGCCAGCGTGACCACGCCCAGTTTCGCCACCAGCCAGGCGCTGGGCTCGACCCACGGGATCAGCGCCATGCCGAACGCGATCGCCAGTACGCCGGCGGGCGTGGTGATGCGGAAGAACAGGCGGTTGGCCACCGGGTTGAAGAATCCGGCGCGGGCATCGCGTTCGCGGCGATGACGCGCGACGAACAGCCGCGGCAGGAAGAACAGCCCGGTGAACCAGACGGCCATGCAGGCGATGTGCGCGACTTTCAGCCAGAAATACATGGGGCGGGCTCCGTGCGGGTGCGGGGGCGGGGCGGGCGCAAGGCCTGCGTCGCCGCATCAGCCGTCATCTTGCCGCATCCGGTGTGGGCGGCAGGCGAACTGCCCGGCGAGGTGCCGACGCTGGCCACGGCGTGGTCGCTGTCGCCGGTGGTACCTGCGTTGCTGCTGGTGATCGCGCTGTACGGGATCGGGTTGTCGCGCCTGTGGCGCGGGGGGCATGCCGGGCGGGGGATCTCGATCGCGGAAGCGGCGTCGTTCTTCGCCGGCACCGGCGTGCTGGTGCTGGCCATGGTGTGGCCGGTGGACGCGTATGGCGCATGGCTGCTTTCCGCGCACATGGGGCAGCACATGCTGCTGCTGGCACTCGCGCCGCCGCTGTTGCTGGCGGGGCGACCGTTGGCGGTCCTGGCTGCGGCGCTGCCGCCGCGCTGGTCGAAGGCGCTGCATCGTGTGTTGCATCCGCTGCAGGCGCCCTTCAGTCGCACGCTGGCCCTGGCGACCTCCGCCAACGTGGCGGTGATGTGGGGCTGGCATGCCCCGGCGGCCCTCGCACTGGTCATGCGAAGCGAGCCGGCGCACTGGCTGATGCACGGCAGTTTCCTGCTCGCCGGGTTGTGGTTGTGGACGTTGCTCTGGCAGCGCATCCGCGACGACGCCTCGGGCGCTCTGTCGGGCGCGATCGCGATCGTGGTCGTGATGATGCAGATGGGCTTCCTGGGCGCGCTGCTGGTGTTTTCGCGACGCATCCTCCATCCGGTGTATGCGGACCGCGCGGCGGAGCTGGGCATCACGGCCTTCGACGACCAGCAGTTGGCCGGGCTGATCATGTGGGTGCCGTCCGCCTTGCCTTACCTCGTCGGTGCCGTCTGGCTACTGGCACGGGAGTTCAGGCGGATGGAGCGACGACCGGGATGACCGGTGTCGTGGGCATGGCTGCCGGGGGTTCTCCCACCCGAGGCGGACGTTACCTAGGCATCGCGCGCATCGACGCGATCTCCTCGCGCGAATCGCGACGTCGTGCCGCTGGTCGGGTGAGGAATGCGAACAGCAGTCCGCCCAGCGCGCCGCCGACGGCCATCAGGAACGTGGCACTGGTCTCGCGCGAGGCGCCCACCAGCAACGCCACCGGGGACAGGAAATTCACCAGCGGGATCGCCGCGAGGACCGCGAGATAACCACCGAGCATGTAAAGACCGATGCGCAGGCCGGGACGTAGGCCCGAGAGCCAGCCTGCCACCAGGAATGCGACCAGCAATGCCGGCGCCACGATGTAACCGCCGTAGGTGGGCGAGAACCCACTGAAGAGGTCGCGCATCATCGTGTCGATGCGCACGCCATCGACGTCGACGCCAATCGACGCAAGCGCCTGCAGGTTGTAATGGCTCTGCACCAGCGCGCCCACCACGATGGCCAGCAGCACTGCGGCGATGAATGCGAGGATGGTACGTCCCGACAGCAGGTTCTTCACGATGCTTTCTCCCGGCGTGTGAGGCAATGGCGCCAACGCACGCGATGCATGCAATGCGTGTCGCGATTGTCACGCTGCAACGGTGGAGGTCTGGTGATGGCGCAGGATGGTTTGCAACGATGGGTGTCCGGATTGCGTCGATGGCTGGTTGCAGGCGCGTGCCTCGTCGCAGCCCCGTTGGCGTTGGCGCAGGATGTCCGCGTCGAAACCGTTGCCGAGGGACTCGAGAATCCCTGGTCGATCGCCTTCCTGCCCGATGGACGGATGCTGGTGACGGAGCACCCGGGCCGTCTGCGCGTGATCGAGGATGGCAAGCTTCATGAGGCGCCGGTCGAGGGGTTGCCACCCATCTTCCATTCCGGGCAGGCCGGACTGTTCGAAGTGTTGCCCGCGCGAGACTTCGCCGAAAGCGGCGTGCTGTACCTGTCGTTCGCGCACGGCGACAAGGATGCCAACCACACCCGCATCGTGCGGGCCGTATTCGATGGTCGTCGCCTGAGCGATGTCACGCCCATCTTCACCACGCAACCGGCGAAGTCGGGCGACGCGCACGCCGGCGGCAGGATGTTGAAGTTGTCCGACGGCACTTTGTTGCTTGGCCTCGGGGATGGCTTCTTCTTCCGCGAGGAATCGCAGAAGCTCGACAGCCACATGGGCACCATCGTCCGCATCAATGCCGACGGCAGCGTGCCCCGTGACAACCCCTTCGTCGGCCGGGAGGGCGTACTGCCCGAGATCTACAGCTATGGCCACCGCCATGTGCAGGGCTTGGTGCTGGATGGCGACCGACTGCTGTCGCACGAGCATGGCCCACGCGGCGGTGACGAGATCAACCTGGTCGAGCCAGGCATGAACTACGGCTGGCCGGTCATCACCTACGGTCGGGACTACAGCCGTGCCCTGATCTCTCCGTTCACCGAGCGCGAGGGCATGGAGCAGCCGCTCTTGGTCTGGACGCCGTCGATCGCGCCCGCGGGGCTGGCGCTCTACGATGGCGAACTGTTCCCGCAATGGCGCGGCAGCCTGCTGGTGGCGGCCCTGGCCGAGAAGAGCCTGCGCCGCGTCGAGATGTCCGGCGGCCAGCCGGGGCGCCAGCACGTATTGCTGGAAGACCTGGGCGAGCGCATGCGCGATGTGCGGGTGGGGCCGGACGGCGCCGTTTACCTCGCCACCGACGAAAAGGACGGCCGCGTGATCCGGCTGGTGCCGGGGGCAGGCTGATTCCGCGTCGGGGGAGCCTGCGGGAAGGGGGCAGGGGGCGGTATAATGCCGTGCTTCCCCACCACCCCCGGGACTGCCGATGCTCCGCATCAAGGCTGAAGCACTGACGTACGACGACGTTTCGCTCGTCCCCGCCCATTCCGCCGTCCTGCCCAAGGACGTGTCGCTGGCGACCCATCTCACCAAGTCCCTGCGCCTGAACCTGCCGATCGTGTCGGCGGCGATGGACACCGTGACGGAAGCGCGCCTGGCCATCGCCATGGCCCAGCTGGGCGGCATCGGCATCGTGCACAAGAACCTCAGTGCCGAGCGCCAGGCCGCCGAGGTGCAGCAGGTCAAGAACTTCGAGGCCGGCGTGATCCGCGAGCCGTTCACCGTCGGCCCGCAGACCACCATTGGCGAGGTGCTCAAGCTCACCCGCGCGCGTCGCATTTCCGGCGTGCCCGTGGTCGACGATGGACAGCTGGTGGGCATCGTCACCGGGCGCGACATGCGCTTCGAGAAGAAGCTCGATGATCCGGTGCGCAACATCATGACCCGCAAGGAGAAGCTGGTCACGGTGCGTGAGGGTGCGAGCGACGACGAAGTCATCGGCCTGCTTCACAAGCACCGCATCGAAAAGGTGCTGGTGGTCAACGATGCCTTCGAGCTGCGCGGCCTGATCACGGTCAAGGACATCCAGAAGAAGAGCGACAACCCGAATGCCGCGTACGACGACGACGAGCAGTTGCTGGTCGGTGCCGCGGTCGGCGTGGGTGGCGATACCGAGCGCCGGATCGAGTTGCTGGTCGCGGCCGGCGTGGACGTGGTGATCGTCGATACCGCGCACGGCCATTCGCAGGGCGTGCTGGATCGCGTGGCCTGGATCAAGAAGCAGTATCCGAAGCTCCAGGTGATCGGCGGCAACATCGTGAGCGGCGATGCCGCGCTGGCGCTGATGGATGCCGGCGCCGATGCGGTGAAGGTGGGCGTGGGCCCCGGCTCGATCTGTACCACGCGCATGGTCGCGGGCGTCGGCGTGCCGCAGGTCACCGCGGTGTCGATGGTGGCCGAGGCGTTGCAGGACCGGATCCCGCTGATCGCCGACGGCGGCATCCGCTACTCGGGCGACCTCGGCAAGGCCATCGCTGCTGGTGCCTCGACCATCATGATCGGCGGCCTGTTCGCCGGCACCGAGGAATCGCCCGGCGAAACCGAGCTGTTCCAGGGCCGCAGCTACAAGAGCTACCGCGGCATGGGCTCGCTGGGCGCGATGGAGAAGGGATCCAAGGACCGCTACTTCCAGGACTCGGCCGATGCCGACAAGCTGGTCCCCGAGGGCATCGAAGGCCGCGTGCCATACCGTGGCCCGCTTTCGGGCGTGGTGCATCAACTGGCCGGCGGCCTGCGCGCGACGATGGGCTACGTGGGCTGCGCGACCGTCGAGGAAATGCGCAAGAAGCCGGAGTTCGTGAAGATCACCGGTGCCGGCCAGCGCGAAAGCCACGTCCACGACGTGCAGATCACCAAGGAACCGCCGAACTACCGGATGGGGTGAGGCATGACGCAGGAGTTGCTGTGGAGATTGGCAGGCGTGGTGATGCTGCTACTGCTGCCGACATTCTTGATCGCGAGTGCTGCCGTCGACCTGAAGGTACGTTGGGCGCGTTACGCGTTTTCGATTCTTGCCTGGCCGCTATGCATGTCAGTCGGGCTTTACTACTTCACGATTACTGCGCCATCACCCGAAGCGAATGGTGCGGCCACGATGTCACTGGTCACGAAGGGTGTAGGAATTTCCCTGATTCCCGCGCTTTTCTGGACGTGGCACTTCCGGAACATCGTGCCAAATGGAAGATCGAAGTTGAAATGACCAATATCCATACCGACAAGATCCTGATCCTCGATTTCGGCGCGCAATACACGCAGCTGATTGCCCGCCGCATCCGCGAGATCGGGGTGTACTGCGAGATCTGGGCCTGGGACCACGACCCGGCCGAGATCGCCGCCTTCGGTGCCAAGGGGATCATCTTCTCCGGCGGGCCGGAATCGACCACGCTGCCCGGCGCCCCCAGGGCACCGCAGCAGGCGTTCGACAGCGACCTGCCGATCCTCGGCATCTGCTACGGCATGCAGACCCTGGCCGCGCAGCTGGGCGGCGCCACCGAGGCCGCCGACCAGCGCGAGTTCGGCCATGCCGAGGTCGATGTGGTGCATGCCGATGCCCTGTTCTCCGGCCTCACCGACCACCCCGGCGAGTCGCGACTCAATGTGTGGATGAGCCACGGCGACCATGTGTCCGAGGTGCCGCCGGGCTTCACCGTCACCGCGACCACGGACCGCATCCCGGTTGCGGCGATGGCCAACGAAGACAAGCACTGGTACGGCGTGCAGTTCCATCCCGAAGTCACGCATACGTTGCAGGGGCAGACGCTGCTGCGTCGCTTCGTGGTGGATGTGTGCGGCTGCCAGACGCTGTGGACCGCAGCCAACATCATCGACGACCAGATCGCGCGCGTAAGACAGCAGGTCGGTTCGGACGAGGTGATCCTGGGCCTGTCGGGTGGGGTGGATTCTTCGGTCGTCGCCGCGCTGCTGCACAAGGCCATCGGCGAACAGCTGACCTGCGTGTTCGTCGATACCGGCCTGCTGCGCTGGCAGGAAGGCGACCAGGTCATGGCGATGTTCGCCGAGCACATGGGCGTCAAGGTCGTCCGCGTCGATGCCGCCGATCGCTATTTCGAGGCGCTGGAAGGCGTGGCCGACCCCGAGGCCAAGCGCAAGATCATCGGCAACCTGTTCGTCGAGATCTTCGAGGAAGAGTCGAGCCGGCTGGCGAATGCGCGCTGGCTGGCGCAGGGCACCATCTACCCGGACGTGATCGAGTCGGCCGGGAGCAAGACCGGCAAGGCGCATGTCATCAAGAGCCACCACAACGTCGGTGGCCTGCCCGAGCACATGAAGTTGGGCCTGGTGGAGCCGCTGCGCGAACTGTTCAAGGACGAAGTGCGACGGCTGGGCGTGGAACTCGGCCTGCCGCGGACGATGGTCTACCGCCATCCGTTCCCCGGCCCGGGGCTGGGCGTGCGCATCCTCGGCGAAGTGAAGCGGGAGTACGCCGAGCTGCTGGCGCGGGCCGATGCCATCTTCATCGAGGAGTTGCGCAAGGCCGACCTGTACGACAAGACCAGCCAGGCTTTTGCCGTGTTCCTGCCGGTGAAGTCGGTGGGCGTGGTGGGCGATGCCCGGGCCTACGAATGGGTCATCGCATTGCGCGCGGTGGAGACCATCGACTTCATGACCGCGCACTGGGCGCACCTTCCGTATGACTTCCTCGGGACGGTGAGCAACCGCATCATCAACGAACTGCGCGGCATCTCCCGCGTGGTCTACGACATCAGCGGCAAGCCGCCGGCGACCATCGAGTGGGAATAGGTGGGCCCGGCCATGGCGGGCCCCGGCACCTGCCGCATGGCAATCGAGCAGGGCGTGGCGTGAGCGATTCCGGATCGATGGACACGAACGACGAACACTGGATGCGGCGTGCCTTCATGCTGGCCGATCGTGCCGAGCAGGAGTTCGACGAGATTCCGGTGGGCGCGGTGCTGGTCTCGCCAGCGGGCGAGGTGCTCGGCGAAGGCTGGAACCGGAACATCGTCGACCACGACCCGTCGGCGCATGCCGAGATCATGGCGATGCGCGCCGCGGGCAAGGCGCTGGGCAACCACCGACTGGTCGACTGCACGCTGTACGTGACCCTCGAACCCTGCGCGATGTGCGCGATGGCGATGGTGCATGCCCGGATCGCGCGACTGGTCTTTGGTGCCACCGACCCCAAGACCGGCGCCTGCGGCAGCGTCTTCGACCTGGTGGCGGACCCGCGCCACAACCATCGCATCGAGGTGCGCGGCGGGGTGCTGGGCGACGAGGCCAGCCGCAGGTTGAGCAACTATTTCCGCGCCAAGCGCGGCAAGCCCCCGCGGTAGCCGATCAGAGCAATGGGCTGCGCCGGTTGGCGTTCCGGTGGGCGTCGTCCATCTCGTCGTTGACCGCGCGCACGGCCATCGAAGCCTCGCTGGCCAGCAACAGGCTTGAGCCGAACATCGACAGCACGCCAAGCACCGCCATGATGGTCGGCCAAGGCCCGAAGACATGGTCGAAGTACGAGTCCAGTGCGACCAGCAGGCTGGTGGCGACGAAGCAGGCGATGGCCACGTACAGCATCTGGCTGGCACGCAGGATGATCATGCTGCGGCGGCGCTGGACCTTGATGCGGCGTTCCAGCAGCGTGCGGGCTTCCGCGTCTTCGCTGGACGCGAGGTCCTTGAGGAGTTGCCTTGCACGATCGATGATGCGCGCCAGTCGCGCGTTGGCGGACGCGAGCAGTGCCGCCGTGGCAGTCAGGAAGAAGGCGGGCGCCAGCATCGCGGTGAGGATGGCGTAGTGGCTCAGGGCGGCGTTCTGCAACATGTGTCCGGCTCGGCACGGGGGCTGCGTTATCATGCCGTGTCGCCACCCGGACCGCGAGCGAATGGCTGAGCAGAAACCTGTCGAGGGCACCGGTCGCCTGATCTGGATCGATCTCGAGATGACAGGCCTCGACACGGACCGCGATTCGATCCTCGAGATCGCCACCGTCGTCACCGATTCCGAACTCAACGTCCTGGCGGAAGGGCCGGAGTTCGCGATCGCGCATCCGCTCGACGCCTTGGAGGCCATGGACGAGTGGAACCGGAACCAGCACGGCAAGTCGGGTCTATGGCGCCGGGTGCTGGAGGAGGGCGTGCCGATGGCGGAGGCCGAGGCGAAGACGCTGGCATTCCTGCGCGAATGGGTGGGTGCCAACCAGTCGCCGATGTGCGGCAATTCCATCTGCCAGGATCGCCGCTTCCTGCATCGACAGATGCCCACGCTGGAAAAATACTTCCATTACCGCAATCTCGACGTGAGCACCCTGAAGGAACTTGCGCGGCGCTGGGCCCCACAGGTGCTGGCCGGGGTGCGCAAGGCATCCGCGCATACGGCGCTCAGCGATGTGCGTGATTCCATCGACGAACTGCGCCACTACCGGCATCATCTCGCCGCGCTTGCATCGGGCTGACACGCCCGCGCATCGGGTCGTCAAGCGGTAGGAATGGGCTCGCTGGCGGGCTTCGGCGGGGGCGCGCTGACCTCATGGCGGTACACGTGCACGTCGCGCTGCGGGTAGGGGATGCCGATCCCGGCTTCGTCGAACGCAAGCTTGATGCGCTCGGTCAGCGCGCACTTGGTGGCGAAGAAGTCGGCGTTTGCGACATGGCAGCGGATGCCCAGGTCCACGCTGCTGTCGCCCAGCGCGTACACCAGCACGTCGGCGGCAGGGTCCGGCAGGATGCGCTCGTCGGCCACCATGATCTCCATGACGATCTCTCTCGCCTGCTTGATGCTGGCGTCATAGCTGATGCCGATGACCAGTTCCACGCGGCGCTTGGTGTCCGGCGTGAGGTTGATGATCGAATCGCGGGTGACCAGGCTGTTGGGCAGCACGATGGTCTGGTTGTCGGCGCCACGCAGCTGGGTCTGGAAGATGCTGATGTCCTCGACGCGCCCGGTGGTGCCGTGGACGGTGACGATGTCGCCGACGCGGAACGGTTTCAGCGAGACCAGCATCACGCCGGATGCGACGTTCGACAGCGAATCCTTCAAGGCCAGGCCGATCGCGAGGCCTGCCGCGCCCAGCACGGCGATCATCGAAGTCGGCGCTACGCCGAACACCACCTGCAGTACGGTCAATGCCAGGACGACCAGCAGCGCCACGTACACCACCTTGCGCAGGAAGCCGACTGCCGTCGGCTCCATGTGCCCGCGGGTCATCCCGCGTTCGGCCACGCCCGAGAGCCAGCGCGCGATCTTGATGCCGATCAGCAGCACCACCAGGGCAAAGACGATCCGCAGGCCCCAGTGCATCGCCAATGCAGTCCACGCGCCATCGCGCAACAGCTGCGCCATCGATTCCAAGTGCAGGCTCCGTTGTCCGGGACATCCGCAACGGGCGAACGCCCGTCCATGTCCGATGGCCGCAGCCTAGCGGCTGCGGCGTGATCGTGACGTGGGCGTCAGTGCCCCGACCTGGCCTTCGCCAGTTTCAGCCAGGTATCGACCACGGTATCGGGATTGAGCGACACGGACTCGATGCCTTCTTCCATCAGCCACTGCGCAAGATCCGGATGGTCGCTGGGCCCCTGGCCGCAAATGCCGACGTACTTGCCCTTGGCGCGCGCGGTCTGGATGGCCATCGACAGCAGCTTCTTCACCGCTGGATCGCGCTCGTCGAACAGGTGGGCGACGATGGACGAGTCGCGGTCCAGGCCCAGCGTCAGCTGCGTCAGGTCGTTCGAGCCGATCGAGAAGCCGTCGAAGATCTCCAGGAACTCCTCGGCCAGCAGCGCGTTCGACGGCACTTCGCACATCATGATGATCTTCAGCCCGTTCTCGCCCTGGCGCAGCCCGTTTTTCGCCAAGACCTCGACCACCTTCCGACCCTCGTCGAGGGTGCGGACGAACGGAATCATCACCCACAGGTTCTCGAGACCCATCTCGTTGCGCACGCGCAGCACGGCCTTGCATTCCAACGCGAACGCGTCAGCGAACGAAGCGTCGACGTAGCGGCTGGCGCCGCGGAAGCCGATCATGGGGTTCTCTTCGTGCGGCTCGAAGTTCGGGCCACCGATCAGGTTGGCGTATTCGTTCGACTTGAAGTCCGACAGCCGTACGATCACCGGGTTCGGTGCTACCGAGGCGGTGAGTGTGGCGATGCCTTCCTTCAGCCGCTCGATGTAGAACTCCACCGGGGAGGCGTAACCGACGATCTTGTCGTCGATCTGCTTGCGGGTAGCGGCATCCTGGCGGTCGTACTGCAGCAGTGCATTCGGATGCACGCCGATGTGCGCGGCGATGATCATCTCCAGTCGCGCCAGGCCGATGCCGGCGTTGGGCAACTGGCCGAAGTCGAACGCGCGTTCCGGGTTGGCGACGTTCATCATGATCTTCAGCGGCGCTTCCGGCATCGACGACAGGTCGGTGGTGATGCGCTCGAAGGGCAGGGTGCCGTCGTAGATGAAGCCGGTGTCGCCCTCGGCGCAGCTGACCGTCACCGGCTTGCCGTCCTCGATCTGGTCGAGTGCATTGCCGGTGCCGACCACCGCGGGCACGCCCAGCTCGCGCGCGATGATCGCGGCGTGGCAGGTGCGACCGCCGCGGTTGGTGACAATCGCCGCCGAGCGCTTCATCACCGGCTCCCAGTCGGGGTCGGTCATGTCGGCGACCAGTACGTCGCCGGGCTGCACACGGGCCATGTCGTCCAGCGAGCGCACCACGCGGGCCACGCCGCTGCCGATCTTCTGGCCGATGGCGCGACCCTCGGCCACCACCGTCCCGCGCTGCTCCAGCACGAAGCGTTCGATCTGGGTGGCCTTGGCGCGCGACTTCACCGTTTCAGGGCGCGCCTGCACGATGAACAGCTTGCCGCTCACGCCGTCCTTCGCCCATTCGATGTCCATCGGGCGGCCGTAGTGCTGTTCGATCACCAACGCCTGCTTCGAGAGTTCATGCACGTCTTCGTCGGTGATCGAGAAGGTGTTGCGCAGTTCAGCGGGCGTGTCTTCGGTGCGCACGCGTTCGCCGGGCTGGTCGGAATAGACCATCCGCAACTGCTTGGCGCCGATGGAACGGCGCAGGATCGCCGGTTTGCCCTGCCGCAGCGTGGGCTTGTAGACGTAGAACTCGTCCGGGTTCACCGCGCCCTGCACGACCATTTCGCCCAGGCCTAAACTCGACGTCACGAACACCACGTCGCGGAAGCCGGATTCGGTGTCCAGCGTGAACAGCACGCCCGAGGCGCCGACGTCCGAGCGCACCATCAGCTGCACGCCGGCCGACAGGAACACGTCCTCGTGCTTGAAGCCGTGGTGCACGCGATAGGCGATGGCGCGGTCGTTGTAGAGGCTGGCGAAGACCTCCTTGACCTTGTGCACCACATCGTCGGCACCGGTCACGTTGAGGAAGGTTTCCTGCTGTCCGGCGAAGCTGGCGTCGGGCAGGTCTTCCGCGGTGGCCGACGAGCGCACCGCCACCGCGACGTCGCCGCCGCCGTTCTCGCGGCACAGCGTTGCATACGCGCTGCGGACATCTGCGTCCAGTCCGGGCTGCAGCGGCGCATCGATCACCCAGCCCCGGATCTCGCCACCGGCCGCCGTCAGCGCAGGCACGTCTTCGACATCGAGCGTGGACAGGCGGTCGTAGATGCGCTGGTGCAGGTCGTTGTGGGCGATGAACGCCTTGAACGCGTCCGCCGTGGTGGCGAAGCCACCGGGGACCGAGACGCCCAGCCGGGCGAGGTTGCCGATCATCTCGCCAAGCGAGGAGTTCTTGCCGCCGACGCTGGCAAGGTCGGACAGGCGCAGGTCTTGCAGCCAGAGGATGTTGGCGGACGGGTCAGGGTTGCTCAAAACGGCGCTCCGGAGGGGTCGAACACGCGAAAAGTCGGGCAGTCGCCGACCTGAAACGTTATTTTAGCCCGGACCGGGGCCACGGCACCCTGGAACTACGAGAGATCCGACATGGAGCCACTGCGTTGAGCGCATCCCGTCCCGTGTTCTACGTGTCAGATGGCACCGGTATCACGGCCGAAACCATTGGTCACAGCCTGCTGACCCAGTTCTCGGGAACCGATTTCACCACCCACCGCATTGCGTTCGTCGATTCCACCGAGCGTGCAGGCGAGGCGGCCGAGCGGATCCGGGCGGCGGGGGAGGCACATGGCGTGCGCCCGATCGTGGTCAATTCCTGCGTCGACCCGGAGCTGAGCCGGCTGATCGCAGGAAGCGGGGCGCTGATGCTCGATGTGTTCGAGCCATTCATCGCGCCGCTGGAACAGGAGCTCGGCCAGTCGCGACTGGCGCGCGTGGGGCAGGCCCACGGCATGGTCGATTTCGACAGCTACCACCGCCGCATCGATGCCATCAATTTCGCGTTGACCCACGATGACGGCATGTCGATCAACTACGACGACGCGGACCTGATCCTGGTGGCGGTATCGCGCGCCGGCAAGACGCCGACCTGCGTGTACCTCGCGCTCCACCACGGCGTGAGTGCGGCAAACTATCCGTTGACCGAGGAAGACCTCGAGCACGACCGTCTGCCGCCCCGTCTGCGCGCGCACCGCGGCAAGCTGTTCGGACTGACCATCGACCCGGTGCGCTTGCAGCAGATCCGCCAGGAGCGCCGGCCCAACTCAGGCTACGCGAAGCTGGAAACCTGCAAGCGCGAGGTGGCGGCTGCGGAAGCCATGTTCCGCGCCGAGCGCATCCCGGTGCTAAGTACCACGCATACCTCGATCGAGGAAATCGCAAGCAAGGTGATGAGCACCCTGGGCATCCAGCGCGGCATGTTCTGAGCCGGCGTACCCGCTGCATGAACGCAGCGTGCAGAACACCCACGTTATGCGCCGGGTGCGCGGTCGTCAATGCTGCCCGCACGCAGCGGCAGCGTGTAGGATCGAGCCATGCAACCGGTGCTTTCCCGACACGTCCGCATTCCTGGCCTGACCCGCTTCGGTTGGCTGATGGGGCTGTACGCGGAGAACTTCCGGCACATCACGCGCCTGTTCGAACCCGCCGACCTGGCCGCGGGCACGTACGTGTCGCGGATCGGCGACGGGGTCGACGTGCGGCTCGACGTGATCGAACAGCATCCGTACACCACCGAACTGCGGCTGAGCTACGCCATGCTCGATCCGGTGACCGGCGAACCCGATCCCTCCGCGCACCTGCGCCTGTATCGCGACGCCCGCCAGGCGGAAGCCACCCACTGCTACGTCGGGCGTCGCTGGCAGGATGTCATCGGCATGTACCCGCCGCCCGCGGAAGTGGTGGACCACCGGCTGCGCATGAATACCTTCCTCGGCAAGTGGTTGCAGTACCTTGCCGAGCGCGGCCACGGCGTGGCCACCCTGCATCCGGCGGCGGGGCAGGACATGCTGCCGGATGCGTTGCTGGAAGACTGAAGACCTGGCGCGTCGATCAGCGCTCCGGTACCGTCCACAGGTAGATCATGCGGTTGTCGACCTGGCGGGTCTGCTCCGGCTCCCACTCATCGGCCATGTCGAAGGAGTGGCTGACGATGCGCGTGCCGGGCTTGAGTTCCGCCAGGAGCTTGGGACGCAGCCTCACGTTGAGGCTCTGCAGCAGGTACAGCGTCACCACGCTGGCCTCGCTGATGTCGGACTGGAACAGATCGGCTTCGTGGAAGGTCACCAGGTCGGTCACGCCCGCGGTCTGGGCGTTCTCGTTGGCCTCGCGGATGCGCACCGGGTCGATGTCGATGCCGACGGCGCGGATGCCGTGCTGGCGGGCGGCCGCGATCGGGATGCGACCATCGCCGGAACCCAGGTCATAGAGCACATCGTCGGGGCCAACCTGCGCCAACTCCAGCATCGCGGCCACCACGTTGTCCGGCGTGGGCACGTAGATGACGTCGGGCGTGCGTGCACCGAAGGGCGAATCCGACTCCGGATGGAGGCGATCGGCCACTTCGTCGATCGGCGACACCTCGGTATCGGGCAGGGCGGCCGCGGTGTCGATGGGCGCGGCATCGGCCTGGCGGTCGGCACAGGCGGCAAGCATCGGCAGGCACAGCAGCAAGCCGGCGAACAGACGGGATGGACTCATGGCGTGGGCTCCTTGTGTGGATGGGGTTGCGGGGCAATGAACAGCAGCAGCACGCCGCCCGCGGCCAACACGCCTACCCCGACCAGCGCACCGATGCCGGTGTAGGCGAGGCTGGAATACAGCAGATAGGCGCACGTGGCGCAGAACAGCAGCGGCAGGAAGGGATACAGCGGCACCCGGAAGGGCCGGGGCAGGGCGGGGTCGCGCCGGCGCAGCACGATCAGCGAGGCACCCACCAGCAGGAAGAACAGCCAGAACACAGGCGCGGTATATTCCACCGCCATCCGGAAGCCGTCCAGCGCGGAGGCCGCCACCGCGACCAGCAGCAGCGACAGCACGCCCTGGACCAGCATGGCGGTGCGCGGCGAGCCATGCGTCTCGTCCCAGCGTCCGATCAGGCCGATGTGCCTGAAATCACGGCCGACGGCATAGACACTTCGTGCGCCGGTGATCATGGTGGCGTTGGCCGAGGTGAGGGCAGCCACCACCACGATCACACTCATGAGGGCTGCGCCCCGCTCACCGAAGACCGCGCGCATCATGTCGGCCGCCACCGCGTCCGACGCCGCCATGCCGTCCATGCCCAGCACCCGGAGGTAGGCGAGGTTGGCCAGCACGTACAACGCCGCGATGATGATCAGGCTCAAGGTGAGGATGCGCGGCATCCAGCGCTTGGCGTCGCGGACTTCCGCGGTCATGTACACGGCCTCGTTCCAGCCGCCGTAGGTCAGTAGCACGAACACCAGCACCAGTCCCAGCGCGCCACCCTCGCCAGTGCCCACCGACGCCAGCGGCACCGCATCCGGCGCGAACAGCAGGCCGGCGGCAATCACCAGCCCCAATCCAAGCAATTCGAGTGCGGTCAGTACGTTCTGGACCGTCGTGCCCTGGCGGATGCCCAGCCAGTTGCAGGCGGTCAGCAACAGCACGGTCAGCGCGGCGTAGATGGTCGACGACCACGCGCCAAGGTCGAGGATCTGCTGCATGTAATCGCCCACCACGTAGGCCAGCAACACGATCGAACCGGTCTGGATAACGGTCAGTCGCGCCCAGGCATACAGGAAGGCAGGGCGGGCGCCGTACGCGCGCCTGAGGTAAGCGTAATCACCGCCGGCCTGCGGGTAGGTCGTGGCGAGTTCGGCGTAACAGAGCGCGCCGACGATCGAAAGCGCACCGCCGACCACCCAGGCCAACAGCATGATCACGTCGCTTGCGGCTGCACCGGCCACCAACGAAGGGGTACGGAAGATACCCGCGCCGATCACGATGCCTATCGTGATCGCAAATGCCTCGCGCGCGCCGAGCGTGGGCTTGGGAAGGGAGGAACGAAGGGGCGGGGGAGTCTTGGCTATCGAATCCATGCAGGGCACCGCGCGAGGCGCGCGGCGCATCGCATCCGGCCCGATTGGACCAGCCGGTGCATTCGCATTGCGTGAATACGCGTGCCTGCCGGTTTGCCTTGTCTCGCAGTTGCGACCACGGGCGGCGTGTTCAAGCGCCCAGGGCTGCCTGCTTCAACCGCATTTGCCGATCAGGATGTCCTCGCCGTTGGCCATGCGTACCAGCACGCCGGTCGGCAAGCCCATCGACTCGTGGCAGTCGCGCGCGATATTGGCGGCCCGCTGCATCGCCGTCAGTTTGTCCAGGTTGCAGACGACGCTGTGCTGGTCGATGCGGACCTGCCATCCGTTGTCGCCCGGTACCACGGTCACCAATGCGCGTTCCACGGCTTCCCCTCGCGTGCATGCCGGCGGACCGCCGGCGACTCGACGTGCTGTGATGCGAGGATGCGGGGTTGCAGTTCCGGAAACAGTCGGTGGATCTGGCGTTGTCGGGTCAGGGAATCCCTACCCATGCCCGCGCAGGTGCGTGCCAATGCGGCCCGTGACGGGAATCTTCGGTCGGACTGCCGTGCGGAAGCACCAGCGTTTGTCTGCATCCATCGTGCATCTCCAGCGAGCCCGATGGGGCCCGACTCGAGATGGGGGCTGCAATGCGACAACGCCCGCTTGCGCGGGCGTTGTCTGGTGTAGTGGCGTCCCCACGGGGATTCGAACCCCGGTCGCTACCGTGAAAGGGTAATGTCCTAGGCCTCTAGACGATGGGGACGCAGTAGAACCTGGTTTTCCGCTTCCGCAGGCCCGTTGCGGAAACTTTGGTGGAGCCAGGCGGGATCGAACCGCCGACCTCCTGCATGCCATGCAGGCGCTCTCCCAGCTGAGCTATGGCCCCACGTGAACTTGAAGGCGCGAAAGTTTATCGGCCCGCCCGGCTTCGTGCAAGCATCTTGATGCGGAATCCGCTCGTTGGATTCAGGACGGCGGCACCATGTCCCGGCGGCGGCATTCCATCGACACGACGCCGGTCCCGGTCGGCGGGTCCTTGATGCACGTCGATGTGCGCATCAAAATCACCGGCGTCGCTGCCCGTTGGACTGGCTCCAGCCCTGGAGGACAGGTACAAGGCGCATCGCTTCTTCCACGTTGGTGCTGCAGTGCCTTTCGGGGATGGCGCAGGCGCAGCAGGTCTACAAATGCGCGGGCAAGGACGGCGCGTCGTCTTCGCAGAGCCATCCGTGCGAAGGTTCGGCAAGCAAGACATGGGACGCCAGCGAGCGGTATGTCTGGCCAGCCGACCAGGCTCGCATCGACCGGCAACGCAACGGGGACATCATGGCGTGGCAGCAGCGCAGCCGCCGCACGCAACCGCCGATTGATGCTGGCCCCGCAGGTCCCGCCGAGTCCCGGCAACGCCGAGCGCGTTGCGATGGTGCGCGACGCGAGCGCGATGCGTACTTCGAGCGCCGGGGCCTGCGCCGCACACACGACGAACTGCGGCGTTGGGATGACCATGTCCAAGACAGGTGCAAATGACGGGAAGGTCGGGCCTGTGCGGGTTTGCATACTGTCGGGGTTCAGCCGAGATACGTGTAAAAATGCCCCATAGAATCTATTTTCCCTCGTAGATTCATTTGGTTGCCGGTTTTTTTTGGGTGCCCGATCCGTCAGCGCGATCGGGTCGCAGTTGCGTCATCAACTGCTCCAGCGTGGTCAAACGCACGCCGGCCCGCAACGCCTCGACCTCTGCCTGTTCGCGACGCTCCCGCTCCTTCGCCAGATCGGCGCGAGCGCTGTCCAGTTCGGCACGGACAGTCTCCAGTAGTTGGGCGTCCTGCGCCCAGCGCGCCTGCAAGGCCTGGTGCTCAGTCGCCGTAAGCCGCAGCGCATCCAGTTCCTGAAGTTGCGCGTCTGCGGCTTGCAGCGCTTGCGCCAGGTCACGCTCCAGGCGGGTGTGGCGCTCCAGCCACTGACTGTTATCGCGGTTGAGCTGCAACAGTTCGTGGTTCTTGACCATCAGCACCTCGTTGGCTTGGCGCAGGGCCACCTGCAGCTCCTGCACCTGGTGCTCGTGGCGGCGCTGCTCCTGCTCGCGCTGCTCTTTCATCGAGGTCCGGTAATGCTCCAGCGCCTCACGGGCGTGGGCATGCTTCTCTTCCAGCGATTTCGCATGGGCCTCGTGCTCGGCCACACGGGCGATCAGGCCGGCGATGCGTTCGCTGAGCTGCGCGACCTCCGTCACCTGTTCGGCCAAGGCCTGCTGGGTAGCGGCGTGCGTTGTCTTTTCCTCGTGCAAGGCGGTTTCAACGCGCTGGAGCTGGGCGCTCAGCGCTTCCGCTTCCTGCTGGGCACGCTCCAACGACTGGCTACGCTCATGCAGTTGCGCCTCGAAGCGCTGACGAGCCTCGGTGACGACCGCCTCGGCCTCCTCGTACAGGCGCCCGGAGAGCCGGCCGACCAGATCCTGCAATGCATCGCTGACTGCGACTTTGGCGCCAAGGCCTTGCCCTTCCTCTTCCTCCAACTCTTTCAGATAGCGGTGGATCGTGGTCTTGGAGCCGGTGTTGCCCAGCGCCACTCGCACGGCGTCCACCGACGGGTGCTTGCCCTGCGCCCGCAGCGTATCGCGGGCCTTCTGGATGTCGCTCTTGTACAGGCCGCCGCGTGCCATCGCGCCCTCCGACTATTTCGTAATGTATTACATACCACGTAATTACATACTAATCAAAATACGGAACGAGCGGTAATTTGACCGTGCTTTTAAGCGGGATAATAGTGGTTTATCCCGTGTCAGCTGCCTGAGACCTGCACCAAGGGGTGTCATTCAGTACGAAACTGGAATGTGCCGCCACGTGCTAGCGCACGGTAAGCGCTGCATTTCCGGTTGTCAGAATCATGGCCGGCAGCGTGCTGACGAGAAGCAAAAGCGGTCAAGGGCGCGCAGGCTCTCTTCATGAGCCCTGCCGCGTCTAGCCAACGTGGCTTCGGTACGCCAACAGACGTAGCGCATTGAACACCACGAGCAAGGTGGATCCTTCGTGGATAGCGACTGCTGGTCCGATCCCCAAGCCCAGGATCGTTGCCGGCACGAGGAATGCGACAATGCCCAGGCTGACGAACACGTTCTGACGGATCACCTTGCGCGTGTGACGGCTCAAGTCCACCGCAAATGGCAGGTGGCGGAGGTCGTCGGCCATCAGCGCGACATCCGCGGTCTCCAGTGCGACATCCGAACCAGCGGCGCCCATCGCGATGCCGACCGTGGCGCTGGCCATCGCCGGCGCGTCGTTGACGCCGTCACCCACCATCGCGACCTTGTCCTGCGCGCGCAGCTTGCGTATGGCCTCAACCTTGTCCTCGGGCATCAGGTCGCCCCAGGCTTCATCAAGGCCGACTTCCGAGGCGATCGCCTCGGCGACCCGTTGGTGGTCGCCGGAGATCATGATCATGCGGGTGATGCCGAGTTCACGCAGTGCCTTCAGCGCTTCAGGCGCACCCGCCCGCGCGGTATCGAGCAGGCCGATGGCCCCGAGATCGCGCGACCCCTGCCTGACGACCATCGAGGTGCGCCCTGCAGCGCGAAGTTGTGCGATGGCGGCAGCCGCCGATTCCCCCAGCGGAGCGACGCCTTCGGTGCCGAACATCTCGGCCTTGCCAATCCACACCGTCTCACTGTCGAAGGTGGCGGTGACGCCCCGTCCGACCAGGTTTTCGAGGTCGCTGGCAGAGGGGATCTCACGTCCGCCGAGTCGCTCGCGGCCATCCCGGGCGATCGCTGCGGCCAGCGGATGGTCGCTGAGCGATTCGACTGCGGTTGCAACGGTGAGCAGTTCCTCTTCCGTTACTCCGTCAACGGGGATGACATCGGTGATGCGCGGACGCCCTTCGGTCAGGGTGCCCGTCTTGTCGAAGGCCATCGCGCTGAGCGAACCGAGTTCTTCCAAAGGCGCGCCGCCCTTGATCAGCACACCACCGCGGGCCGCGCGGGCAATGCCTGACAGCACCGCGCTGGGCGTCGCAATGGCCAGCGCGCAGGGACTGGCGGCCACCAGCACCGCCATCGCGCGGTAGAAGCTGTCGCGAAAGGGTTCGTCGACGACTACCCACGCGAACAGCAGCAGGAAGGCCAAGACCAGCACCGCAGGTACGAAGATGCGCTCGAACCGGTCGGTGAAGCGCTGGGTCGGCGACTTACGTGTCTCGGCCTCGCTGACCATCTGGACCACGCGCGCCAAGGCCGAATCGGTGGACTTGCGCGTGACCTCCACCTCGATGGCGCCGCTGCCGTTGATCGTCCCCGCGAACACCCGCGAGGCCGCATCCACGCTATCCGGTCGGGTGCGCGCGGTCGCGGGATCATCCACGGGCCGCTTGTCGACCGGGATGCTCTCGCCGGTCACCGGCGCCTGATTCACGCTGGAGGTGCCGAGTACGAGAAAGCCGTCGGCGGGCAGGCGTTCGTTCGGCTTGACCAGAGCCACATCGCCAACCAGCAGTTCTTCGACCGCGATCTCCTGGATCCGGCCGTCGCGTCGTACGGTCGCGGTGGGCGGGGCGAGTTCGGCCAGGGCCTCGATGGCGCGCTTCGCCCGGCCCATCGCGTAATGCTCCAGGGCGTGTCCGAGACTGAACAGAAACAACAGCAACGCGCCCTCGGCCCACGAGCCGAGCGCGGCCGCACCTGCCGCCGCCACCAACATCAACGTGTCGATCTCGAAACGCTTCAGGCGCAGGTTGTCGAACGCCTCGCGCAGCGTGTAGAAGCCGCCAAAAAAGTACGCCGCGACATAACAGGCCAACGACAGCCAGGCGGGCGCGCCAGCAACAACCTCGTCCACCAGGAAGCCGGCGAGCAGCAAGGTGCCGCAGGTCAGCGCAAAGATCAGCTCGGTGTTCGGGCCCAGTAGCCCCCCATGTGCGTGCGCCCCGCCACCCGTGCCGTGGACATGGTCACCGCCCTCGCGGTGCGCGTGGCGCACGTCATCTCCTCCATGTGCAGGTTGATCCTCACCCGGGGTCCTGACCGGAACGACCTGCATGCCGGCCAACACCTTCAGGATGCGCGCTTCGGACACCTCTCGGCGGTCGAACTCGACATGGACGATGCCCGCCGCACTGGCCTCGGCTTCCAGCACACCCTCGAGCGACCTGAGTTGCTCGCCGACGGTGCGCGCACGACGCTGGTGGCCAATGCCCTTCACTTCCCACAGGGCATGACCGTAGCGTTCGCTGATCGCCGCGCCGGCACGCTCGACCACCTCGCGGATGCGGGCGAGTGGCACGACGTCCGGGTCATGGTGGACGCACAACTGCGTCGGCGTGCCGTCCGATCCCGGGCGCAAGTGCACCTGCACAATGCCATCGCGGCTTTCCAAATCGTGGATCAGCCGCCTGACGCAGGCGTCGGACTCGTCCGGCACCTGCGGTAGCAGGATCTGCAGGTCGATGCGGAGCTTCCCGGTCATCATCGTTCTCCCTCGATTCCAGGGCTGGTGTCTTGCCTGCGCAAGCGTTTTGTGCATACACCCGTCGGCAGGCAACGACGGCGCAGCCGAACTCTATCCATCGGATCGCTTGTCTTCGTGGACGCTTTGCAGGATCTCGATGCCGCCTTTGAACGCGACACCAGCAATCAATGCACCCGCCACCAGATCCGGCCAGGACGAACCGAGCCAGAGCACCAGAACACCCGCCACGACTACGCCGCCATTCGAAATGAAGTCGTTGAAGCTGAAGGTTTCGGCCGCCTTCATGTTCACGTCGTCGGAACGGAGGCGGCGCAGCAGCACCAGGCACCACAGATTGATGGCTCCGGCGACGAGCGCCAGTCCGATCATGACGGGGCCGAGCGGCTCGGCCCCATACATCCATCGCCGGACCACGTCCGCCAGCACCATACCCGCGAAGATCAACAGAAGGACCCCCGACACGTTCGCCGCTCCCCGCTTCCAGGCGGGTCGGCGCTCGAGGGCAAGGTAGCTCAGCAGATAGACGGCTGCGTCCGAACCGTTGTCGAGGGCATTGGCGAGCAGCGCGCTGGAATCGGCCACCCAGCCCGCCACTCCCAGTCCTGCGAACAGCGCGAGGTTCCACAGCAAGACCTGCCGTAGAACACTCCTTTGCCGGGCCAGATTCGGGGTCATGTCGCGTGCCGCTTCGGACGATGCGCGATGGCCCGCGCCGCGAAGGTGGGCAGCACCAGCAGCGTCAGCACGGTCGCCGTGATCAGCCCGCCGATGACGACGGTGGCCAGCGGCTTCTGCACTTCGGCGCCGGCACCGACCGCGATCGCCATTGGAATGAAGCCGACGATGGCCACCAGCGCCGTCGTGAGCACGGCGCGCAGACGGTTGGCGGCGCCGGTGGTCGCCGCTTCCAGTGGCGCATCTCCAGCCTCGAGCCGTTCGTGGATGGCCTGCATCAGAACCAGGCCGTTGAGCGTGGCAACACCGGAGACGGCGATGAAGCCCACCGCCGCCGTCACCGAAAACGGCATGCCGCGCACCAGCAGTGCCAGGACGCCGCCGACCAGCGCCAGCGGCACGCAGAGGAACACCAGCGCTGCCTCGCGGATCGACCCGAGTGCCATGTAGAGCAGGCTGCCGATCATCAGGAACACAATGGGGATCACCAGAGCCAGACGTGCTTCGGCACGCTGCAGGTTCTCGAACTGGCCACCCCAGTCCAGGTAGACGCCACTGGGCAAGGAAACGCCCGCAACGGCAGCCTGTGCTTCCTCGACGAAGCCGCCCAGATCCCGACCCCGCACGTTGGCCTGGACCACGATGCGGCGGCTGCCGTTGTTGCGACTGATCTGGTTGGGACCTTCGCTGACATCGATGCGCGCGACCGAGGACAGCGGAACCACGGTGCCGTCGGGCGCGACCACCGGCAAGGCGGCGAGCTGCGCCGGATCGTTGCGTGCGTCCTCTTCGAACCGCACCACCACATCGAAGCGGCGATCGCCCTCGAAGATCTGACCGGCCGTGGTACCACCAACGCCAGTCGCCAGCGCCTCGCTGATGTCCGCCGCGCTCAGGCCGTACTGCGCCGCGGCCGCATGATCGACCCGCACGGTCAACGTAGGCAAGCCAGAAACCTGCTCCACGCGAACGTCGGCTGCGCCGTCGATGCCGCGCAGTTGGACCGAGATGCGTTCCGCGACAGGCTGCAGCACGTCGAAGTCGTCGCCGTACACCATCACGGCAAGGTCGGTACGCACGCCGGAAATCAGCTCGTTGAAGCGTAGTTCGATGGGTTGGCTGAACTCGAATGCATTGCCGATCTGTTTGTCGACAATGGACTCAAGTCGGCCGAGCAGCGCCTCTTTGTCGAGCGACCTGTCCGGCCACTCGGCTTTTGGTTTGAGGACGATCACGCTATCGGAGATGTTGACCGGCATCGGATCGATTGCGGCCTCGGCCGTGCCTGTCCGCGTGAAAATCGTCTCGACCTCCGGCTCGCTGGTGATGGCTTTCTCCAGCGCAAGTTGCATCGCCAGCGACTGCTCCAGCGAAGCAGAAGGCACCCGCAAGGCCTGCATCGCCAGGTTGCCCTCGTCAAGGGTCGGCATGAATTCGCGGCCCAGCGAGACGAATGCGGTGAAGCCAATGACAAGCATGGCGACGGCGCCGATCAGCACGCGGCGCGGCCGCATCACCGCAGCGCGGATGACCGGTTCGGCCTTGCCACGCACGAAACGGATGATTCGGGTCTCGTGTTCGCCGTCGTGCTCGCCTTCGTCACGCGGCGCTGCTTGCGCGGGCCGGGGCTTGGGATCACGCACGAACAGCGCGGCCATCGCCGGCACGAAGGTGAAAGAGAGAATGAACGCGCCGACCAGGGCGAGCATGAAGGTCGCGGCCATCGGCTGGAACGTCTTGCCCTCCACGCCCTCCAGCGTGAGGATCGGCGCGAACACCAGCAGGATGATGAGCTGACCAAACGCCGCCGGTCGCACCATCTTGCGTGCTGCCCGGATCGCCACGCCCACTCGCTCGCCTGCGGACAGTGCGCGTCCCAGTTCGGCCCGTTTCTGGCCGAGCATGAGCAGGGTGGCCTCGATCACGATCACCGCACCGTCGACGAGGATGCCGAAGTCGAGTGCGCCCAGGCTCATCAGATTGCCGCTGATCCCGAAGCGGTTCATGCCGATCACCGCGAACAGGAACGACAGCGGGATCACCAGTGCGGTGATCGCCGCCGCCCGTATGTTGCCCAGCAGCAGAAACAGCACCACGATGACGAGCAGTGCCCCTTCGGTCAGGTTCTTGGCTACCGTCCTGACCGTGGAATTGACCAGCACGCTCCGGTCGAGCACCGGCTCGGCGACGATGCCCGGGGGCAGTGAGCGGTTGACTTCGGTCAGGCGCTCCGCGGCCGCGAGTGCCACCGTGCGGCTGTTGCCGCCGGCGATCATCAACGCCGTCCCGAGCACCGCTTCGTGGCCGTCCCGCGTCGCGGCACCCAGCCGTGGCGCCTGTCCGATGCCGACGCTGGCCACGTCCGCGACGCGGATCACAAGGCCGTCGCGGTTGGCGACCGGCGCCTGTGCCAGATCGTCGACGGTCTGCGCCAGCGCATCTGCGCGAACGATCAGGCCCTCGCCAGCGCGCTGGACGATGCCCGCACCGGCCTGGACGTTGGCGCGTTCCAGCGCCTGCACCAGCTCGCCCAGGCCGATACCGTAGGCCGCCAGCCGCTCGGCATTCGGGCGGACGGCGTATTCCTTGACGTAGCCGCCGATCGTATCGACACCGGCAAGGCCGGCGGTGGAGCGCATCTGCGGTGCGATGATCCAGTCCTGCACCGTTCGCAGGTAGGTTGCGCGCTCCTGTGCCGTCGCAAGCCGGTTGCCTTCCGGAGTCAGGTAGACCTCTTCGGCCTGCCAGCCGGGCTCGTTCGGCTTACTGACGTTCGCCGGGTCGAACGGCACGTAGTCCACCGTCCACATCAACACCTCGCCGAGGCCCGTGGTGACCGGCGACATCATCGGCGTCACGCCCTCGGGAAGATCCTCCTGCACCTCGCGCATGCGCTCGGCCACCTGCTGGCGCGCGAAGTAGATGTCGGTCTGGTCGGTAAAGATCGCCGTAACCTGCGAGAACCCGTTGCGCGAGAGCGAGCGCGTACTGGTCAGTCCGGGGATGCCCGCCAGCGCGGTTTCAAGCGGATAGGTGATCTGGCGCTCGATCTGGCCCGGGGCGAGCGCGGGCGCAATGGTGTTGATCTGCACCTGCCGGTTGGTGATGTCCGGCACCGCATCGACGGGCAGCCTGCCGAGCTGGAACAAGCCGTAGACAGCGATGACCGCCGCGGCGAAGACCACGGCCCATCGGAAACGGACCGCTGTTTCGATAATGATCTTGAACATGTCGGGTCCTCAGTGGCCGTGTTCGGCCTCGCCCTTGGCGAGTTCGGCTTTCAGCAGGAACGCGTTGCTGCCAGCGACGCGCTCGTCGCCCGACAGCCCGTTGAGGATCTCGACGCGGTCGCCTGCGCGGCGGCCTGCGAGCACAGGGGTTACGCGGAAGCCTTTTTCATCGGTCACGAACACAACCGAGCGACCTTCCACCGTCTGCACGGCATCGACCGGCACGGTCAGCGTGTCGTCCTGGCCTGCCGCCACCACGACACCGGACACCGGTGAACCCGCTGGCGGCAGCGTCCCGGATTCAGGGCGTGCACGGATGATCGCCATGCCGCCCTGTTCGCGTACGTCGGCGGCCACGCCGATCACGACGGCGCTGAAGCTCCCGGTGGCCCCGGTAACTTCGATGCGCGCATCAGGCGCGATCTGCGCGGCGAGCGCGGGCGGCGCGGAAAAGACCAGTTCGGTCTGCGCAGGATCGGACACGTTCGCCACGAGGTCGCCCGCGGCGACGAAGCCGCCTGGCGTCACCTGCACCGCGCCGACGATGCCGGCCACGGGAGTGGTGATGGTCACGCGGCCGCCTGCATCCGGTGAGCCGGCCGCGGCGACCTGCGCCGCGGCAGCCCGGGCAGTCGCATCGGCCGCCAGCGAGCGCGCGCGCGAGGCTTCGAGTTCCTGCCGTGCGACCACGCCCTGGGTGACCAGGGACTGGTCGCGCTGGTACACCAACCGGGCCGCCTGGGCCTCCGCGCGTGCGGCATCGGCGCTTGCCCGCATGGTCGCCGCTTCGCCGCTGACGATCACGGCGAGCGGCTGGCCGGCGCGCACGGGGGTGCCAGGCGCCACGACGACGCGCTCAACGCGGCCGCCAACGGAGGCGGCAACGGCAGCGCGGGCGCCAACGGCGGACTCGACGCGACCGCTCAGGCGTGTCTCGCCGCCACCGCCGCGGCCCAAAGCCACGACCTGGATGCCCGACGCTTCGATCTGCGGTTGCGTGAGGACCACCAAGCCTTCTTCGCCCTCGGCCTCTTCATCGCCATGTTCGTCTTGGCCGCCACCGTCGACATGGCCCGCAGGGCTTGGGCCAGCGTCCTGCCCGCCGGTGAGCTTCGCAAGGCCGTAGCCTACGAGGACGGCGAACAGGAGCGCCGCGGCGAACATCATCAGTCGCCTGGTATCGGTTTTCATCGGGAATCTCCAAACGGGGCGCGGCCTTCCAGGCGCGCCAGGTCGATTTCGGCACGGACGCGCGCGATCCGCGCGTCCACGGCGGCGTTACGCGAGGCGATCAGCGCCGCACGTGTGCTGCGAAGTTCCAGCTGCGAGATACGGCCGGCCTCGAAGCCGATGCGGGACAGGCGATAGGCCTCTTCGGCGGCTGCGACGCCGTTGTCGGCGGCGCGCGTGCGGCTGCCGGACGCGGCAAGCGCCGCCACGGCGGCAAACCGGCCTGCTCGCGCTTCCTGCTGCTGCGCGATCAGTCGGGCTTCGGCGGCTCGCTCCTCAGCGTAGGCAGCGCGGATACCGCCCCGGTTGCGATCGAACAGCGGGACGGTCAGTTCGATGCCGACCGTGAACGCCTCATCGTCGGTGTCACGATATCGGCGCATGCCAAGAGAGGCGTTGACATCCGGGCGGGCGCGGCGCCTTTCGACCGTCACCAGCCGACCGGCGGTGACGAGTTCAGCCTGGGCGACCTGGACCGCCAACGGATCGGCGTCGCCTGCTTGCGGCGTCCCCGGCGCGCGATCAAGCAGGCTCGCGCCGATGGCCTGGACCGGCCGGTCGAGCAGGGCTATCGCCGACAGCCGCGCAAAGGCGGCGTCCCGAAGGGCGCTGGCCTCATCAACCGCAGCCCTGGCGGACGCGACCTCACTCTGCGCCTGGATGTCCCGCAGGGTGGCTTCACGCCCTTGTTCGACCATGGCGGCGACCCCGCGCGCATCCTGCTCGGCCAGGGAAAGGGCCTCGGCCGCGAGCTCGTGTCGCCGTGCCGCGGCTTCGGCCTCCGCGTAGACCAGCGCCACCTGAGCTGCGACCTGCCAGCGGACTTGTTCGCGTCGCAGGCCCGCAGCATCGGCGTCAGAGCGCGCCGCCTGGACCCGGGCGCTTCGCTGGCCGAACAGTTCGAGAGGTTGGTTGATCGACAGGGTCGTTTCGGCGTTGCCGATGCCGTTGTACGGACCGGTGCCGTAAACGTTCTCCATGTCGTACGCGATGGAGGGGTTGGGCAAGGCGCGCGCCTGGTCGGCGCGAGCGACGGCCGCGTCGTATCGGGCAACGGCCTCGAGCGATGACGGCAGTGCGTCAAGTCGAGCGATCAGATCTTCGTAGGTCGGGGCGGTGTCGACGACCGGTTCGACCGCCACCGATGGCGAGGCGAACAGCAAGGCAGTCACCAGCAACCCGACCGCCAGGAGCGGTCGGACAAGTTGCGTGAGCATGGGAACTCCAGAAGCAAAAGTTGACGTGGGAGCCCGTCATGACGGGCACGGCACGTCAGCTCTGCGGAGGTCTCATCGGTCCTTCGGACAGCGCAGATGCACGACCTGGGTCATGCTGTGCGTGCTGAACGACGTGCGCGGCGGGGTAAACAACGGCGGCACTGCCGAAGAAATTGGCTGTCGAATGATGGCAATGGTTGTGGACACAACCACCATGCGCGCTGTCCGGAGCGTCGCCCTCACCAGCCTCATCCTGGGGCGCAGGTCCAGCGTGATCGCTCGCTGCGTGAGTGTCGACTTCGAACGAGCAAACGAAAGCATCGGCCACAGGCACGATCACCATCACTGCGACAAGCAGCGCGGCGATAAAGCCTCTCAGTCGGGGAAGGGCGCGGTACATCTTTCGCAAAATATCAGTCTCGCGTATCCGGATACAATTACAACGCCGGTCGAAGACCTCAACCGACTGCAGGCCCGCCACTCTCTTCCTGGCACGGCACGCATCTGGTGCCCCGGAGTTCCTGCAGCGCACCGCGCATCACTCGAACGGCGGATCGCAGAAACAGCAGCAGCAAGGCGGAGGCGATTACTAAGTCTGGCCAGCCCGCCCCGAACACCCATACCGCAATAGCCGCCAGCAAGACCGCGCAGCCTTCATAGATATCGTTCCGGGAGCACTCCCACGCGGATGACAGGTTGATGTCACCGTTTCGATGCGGGGTCAGCAGCCAGAGGCAGTATGCGTTGGCCGCCAGGTTCAACACCCCCGCCACCCCCATCGCCTCGAATACAGGCACGCCTGGATTGTTGAGTCGCCATGCGATCTGGGCCGCGACCGCAACTGCTGCGCCCAAGATCAACAGCCCTTTGAGGAAAGCGACTTTGGCCTTCATCTGCAGGGACGAGCCAACGACGGCCAGGCTCACGGCGTATGTGAATGCGTCGCCCAGGTTGTCCAGCCCACCCGAAAGCAGTGAGGAAGAGCGGCTGAACCAGGCCGCGCCCATCATCATGACGAAGGTGGCGAGATTGATGGCCAGCACAATTTTCAAGGTGCGCCGCTGTGAGTCCTGCATCGACGCCACGTTCACAACCTTTCCACACCCGCGGCAATCAGACATCACAAGCTCCGTTGGCCACAGTCAAGATTTCGATCGTGATCGACCCAATAGCAGGATCGGCCGCGTTCAAAGGCAGGCCCATTCCATCGGCGATCCGGGAATTCCTTGACCAGGTGGCAGTGAGAATCAGCACAGGGTAAAGTCCGTAGCCGCTACAGAGTCAAGCGGGATTACGCATGAAGATCAGTGAAGCCGCCGCCGCCAGCGGCTGCCACCTGGAAACCGTCCGCTACTACGAGCGGGTGGGACTTGTCCCATCGCCAAACCGGACGGGGAGCGGCTATCGCGTCTACGCGCAGGCAGACGTGGAGCGGTTGCGGTTCGTTACCCGCGGGCGCGAGCTGGGTTTCAGCCTGGAGGAGATCCGCAGCCTGCTGCGCCTGAATGACGATCCGAAGCTGTCGTGCGGCGACGTCGATGCGCTGGCGCGCGTGCACTTGACCGACATCCACCAGCGGCTTGAGGCACTGACGCGCATGGCAGGTGAATTGGAACGGGTGATCCTCCAGTGCGCCGGCGGCGAGCGAGGCGCGTGCGCCATCCTCGGGGCATTGCGGTGTACGAGTGACCACTCGGCGTCGTGTGCGAACCAGGAAGGCTGCCGATGACCTTGGATCGCTATCTAGAGGCTGCGATCCGAGAGAACACGCAGCGCAGCTACGCCTCGGCGCTGCGGCACTTCGAGGTCGAATGGGGCGGCCACCTGCCAGCCACGCCGGACAGCGTGGCCCGTTATCTGGCCGATCACGCCGCGCTGTTGGCGAACAACACGCTCCGACAGCGGCTAGCTGCGCTGGCGTCCTGGCATCGCGAGCACGGGTTCGTCGATCCCACCCGCGCGCCATTGGTGCGCAAAGTGCTCAAGGGCATCCAGACGGTGCACCCCTCGGTGGAGAAGCAGGCCGAGCCGTTGCAACTGACCCGACTGACACAGGTCGACGACTGGCTCCGCACTGCGATCTCGGTCGCCCGCGAACGCGGCGATCGCGCGGACGAGCTGCGCCATCGCCGCGACCGATCCCTGATCCTGCTCGGCTTCTGGCGCGGCTTCCGCGGCGATGAACTGATCCGCGTGCAAGTCGAACACTTGCGTCTAGTCCCGGGCGACGGGATGACCTGTTTCCTGCCGCGCAGCAAAGGCGACCGTCAGGCCTCGGGCACCAGCTACAAGGTGCCAGCGCTATCGCGATTGTGCCCGGTGACTGCGATCGTGGATTGGACGACCACGGCCGCCCTGACGGAGGGGCCGGTGTTCCGCGGTATCGACCGCTGGGGCCGTGTGAGCGAGACGCCACTGCATCCGAACAGCCTGATCCCGCTGCTGCGCAGCCTGCTCGCCGCGGCGGGGCTCCCAGATGCCGCGACCTACAGCAGCCATTCCCTGCGCCGCGGTTTCGCCGGTTGGGCCAATGCGAACGGCTGGGACGTGAAGGCGCTGATGGAATACGTCGGCTGGCGCGACATGCACTCGGCCATGCGCTATCTCGACGGTGGCGATCCCTTCGCACGGCAGCGTATCGAAGTCGGTCTGCAATCACCGGCCCTCCCACCCCCATGACCGACTGAGGATCTGCATGGCATCGATCGAACGGACCGCATACCCGCAATTCAAGCGCAATCCTGTCGTCCGGGAACTGATCGCGGCCTACACGCCGACCGACGACGAACTGGCCTTCATCGCCGACAACGCTCGGCAACCGGGTCACCGATTGACCTTGGCGCTGCTGCTGAAATCCTTCCAGCGATTGGGCTATTTCCCCGCAATCGATGAAGTGCCCGCCGCGGTCATCCGGCACCTGCGCAATGCGCTGCGGTACCGGATCCAGGTCAAGCCCGCCGAGATCGCGCCGAACAAGCGCTACCGCTACTTCCAGCGCATCCGGGCCTATCTGCAAGTCCGGGCCTATGCCGACGGCGGCCTCGACGTGGCGGCACGCGCCATCCACGAAGCCGCGGCCGTCATGGACAACCCGGCCGACCTGATCAACGTGGCCATCGAACAACTCGTGCGCGACCGCATCGAGCTGCCTGCGTTTTCCGCCCTGGATCGCCTGGCCCGCCGAGTTCGCACCCTGGTCAATGGCCGTTACTTCGCCCTCATCGACAAGCGGCTGACGGCGGACGAGAAGCAACGGCTGGACGATCTGCTGGTCGTCACCGACGCTCGCATCAAGAGCCCGCTGCAGGCCATCAAGCGGCTGCCGAAACGATCTTCTCTGCAGCACTTCCAGGAACTGCTCGACCACATCGCGGCGTTGGACGAGTTGGTCGGCAGCGAACGGCACCTGGCGGACGTGCCGGAACTCAAGCGCAAGCACTTCGCCGCCGAAGCCCGGGTACTGGACGCTGCCGAGTTGCGCGATTTCGGCCCGGCCAAACGACACGCGCTGCTGCTGTGCCTGATCCATCGCGCCCGGGTGCAGACCCGCGACGACCTAGCTGAGATGTTCATCAAACGCATGGGCAATCTCCACAACCGCGGCAAGGAGGAACTGGAGCGGCTGCGTGCGCGCTACCGCGAGAAGACCGAGGCCATCGTCGCCACGATGTCGGATGTGATCCAGGTGCTCGACCGTCACCCGGGCGACACCGACGCAGGACGGGAGATTCGCCGCCTGGTCAGCACGCGCGGGGGCGTCCAGACCCTGCAGGCTGACTGCGATGCCATCGCCGCCCACAGCGGCGACAACCACCTGCCGCTGCTGTGGCCGTTCTACAAGAGCCACCGCGCCACCATCCTGCGCATGGTGCGCATGCTGGACCTGGAATCCACCACCGAAGACCGTTCGTTGATCGACGCGATCGAGCTGATCCTGTCGCAGGAGCGTGCCCGCGGCGACTGGCTGGACGAACCGGTCGATCTGGCGTTCACGACCCAGCTCTGGCGAAAGACCATCACCCACCGCACCGAGCAGGGCGAGGAACGCATCCACCGCCGCCTGTTCGAGGTGTGCGTGTTCTCCTCACTGGCCAACGAACTGAAATCCGGCGACGTGGCCGTGCGCGGTTCGGAAACCTACGCCGATTACCGCGAGCAGTTGCTGCCCTGGGAGCAGTGCGAGCCGTTGCTGGACGACTACTGTCGCCAAGTGGGTTTACCGGCCTCCGCGGTGGGATTCGTCAATGCCTTGCAGTCCAAGCTGATGCAAGTCGCGGACCTGACGGATCAGGGTTACCTGGAGAACGGCCAGGTGATCATCGGCGACGACGGGTTTCCGGTGCTCAAGCGCCACAAGGCCAAGGACATGAGCAGCGGCGCTCGCGCCCTGGAGACCGCGATCCTCGACCGCCTGCGCGAGCGCAGTGTCATCGAGATCCTCTGTGACGTGGCGCACTGGACCCGCTGGCCGCGGCATTTCGGACCGCTGTCCGGGTCCGACACCAAGATCGACCAGCCCACCGAACGCTACGTGCTGACGGCGTTTACCTATGGTTGCAACCTCGGCCCGGCCCAGGCCGCACGGCATCTGCGAGGCGCTGCGTCGGCGCACATGCTGTCGTTCGTCAATCGCCGTCACGTGGATGCGAACAAGCTGGCAGCGGCCTGCCGCGACATCATCAACAGTTACGCCGGCCTGCAGCTTCCCAAATTCTGGGGCGATGGCAAGCGCGCCGCGGCCGACGGCACCAAGTACGACCTGTACGACCAGAACCTGCTGGCGTCGTACCACATCCGTTATGGCGGCTACGGCGGCATTGCCTATCACCATGTGTCCGACACCTACGTGGCGCTCTTCAGTCACTTCATCCCGTGCGGCGTCTGGGAAGCGGTGTACATCATCGACGGGCTGCTGAAGAACACCTCCGACATCCAACCCGACACCGTCCATGCCGATACCCAGGGTCAGTCGCTGCCGGTATTCGGGCTGTCGCACTTGCTGGGCATCCAGCTGATGCCGCGCATCCGCAACTGGCGCGACTACCGGTTCTTCCGTCCGGACGAGGACAGCCGCTACGAGCACATCGATGCGCTGTTCCGGGAAGATGTGGACTGGGACCTGATCGAGACCCACTGGAAGGATCTGATGCAGGTCGTGCTATCGATCAAGTCCGGCAAGATCGCGGCCTCGACGCTGCTGCGCAAGCTGGGCAACTACAGCCGCAAGAACCGCCTGTACCAGGCCTTCCGGGCACTCGGTGCTGCGGTGCGCACGTTGTTCCTGCTGCAATACATTTCCGATCGCGAGCTGCGCGAACAGATCACGGCCTCCACCAACAAGGTCGAAGCCTATAATGGGTTTTCGAAGTATTTCTTCTTCGGCGGAGAGGGTGTGATCGCCGATAACGACCCGCTCGAACAGGAGAAGGCGGTCAAGTACAACGACCTGGTCGCCAACGCCGTCATCTTTCATAACGTGGTCGAACAGACCCGCATCATCAAGACGCTGATGCGAGCGGGTTGGAAGATCACCCCGGAGGACGTGGCGGCGCTCAGTCCCTACGTGACCAGCCACGTGAAGCGGTTCGGCGATTACCTGATCGACGTGGACGCGCTTCCGGAACCGTACGAAATCGAGCTGGCCCTGGCGGCGTAGCGTGGGTCAACCGGTACTGCCACAGCAGGGACTATGTTGCTGGATGGGCGGGCACGGTACCGTGCCGTAGGAACAGAACACGCAGCAATCGCCTGTTTTCGGGCGCAGGAGCGTGTGGCAGGCCGAGCACTCGTAAAAGAATTGGCACGCCGTAGTGGGCATGGTTTCGGTCGCCTGGTGCCCGCATGTCGGGCACGTGAGCGTGCTTTGCAACTGCACCTCAGCCACCGTTCGCTTTCGCCTTTGCAGTGGCTGGAAAACCGGCGTCGGTGATGGCCTTCGCGATGGCGGCCGCGTTGGTGCGCTCGGCATCGAATGCCACCGTCACGGTGGCGGCTCGGGTGTCAATACGCTTCGCCGTCACGCCCGGCACTGTATCCAACGCCTTTTCGATCGTGATGCTGCACGCCGGGCAGGTCATGTTCTCCACCTGCAGGACGACCTGCTTAGGGGTAGCCGCCCAAGCCAAGCCCATCCATGCCGTGAATACCAAACTGAGAAGAATCTTGCGCATGTGGGACTCCTACAGGAACCAACCGATGTAGTAGGGAAAGAGCAGCAGCAGAGCGATCAGGCCGGTAGCGATCCATAGCCAGCGCCGGCGGCGTCGCAATCGCGAGGGATCGACGCAGGCGCCGTCGATGCGACAGCGCGAGGCCGGGCCATAGAGCATCCAGAACGCCCAGCCCAGGCACACCAACGTGGCCGCGCTGAACCACGGACGCCACGCGTCCAGGGCAGTGAGATTGGCGATCCAGGCACCGCTGATACCCAACAGGACCAGCACCAGGGGCACGACGCAACACACGGACGCGCCAATGGCCGCGACGGCGGCGCCCAAGAGGGCGGGCAGGGAGGACTGTGGGGGAGGTTGGACCATACCCGCATGATAATCTCCGTACCTAAGTACGGAGTCAAGCTGATGGCCACCCACGTAATGACAATCAGCCGGCTGGCCGCGGCCGCTGGTGTGCATGTCGAAACGGTCCGTTACTACCAGCGGCGAGGCCTGCTGCCGGAGCCTGAGCGCCCAATGGGCAGCGTCCGCCGGTACGGGCCCAACGAAGTCGGCCGACTTCAGTTCATTCGCAGAGCACAGGCGATGGGATTCAGTCTCGACGAGATAGCGGGGCTGTTGGAGGTCAAAGGCCAACGCGCTTGCGAGCAGACTCGGCGGCTGACCGAACAGAAATTGGCCGAGGTACGGCGGCGTCTGGATGAGCTACGACAATTGGAAGTCGACCTTGAGCATTTGGTGGAGGAGTGTCGCCACGTGGTGACAGGCGCACCGTGCCCGACGCTCGATCTTCTGGCGCAACCGGCCGAGAAGAAAAATATCGGCTAAGTCATTACGACGAAAGAATTATTTGAGTTCTGTGGGGCATTTTTACGCGTATCTCGGCTGAACCCCCTGTCCATACTGCCGCATCAAATTTAACATAAGATGCATTATGCGAAATACAGGGTGCCAGAGTCCGGCACCGCAACCGCCACGCCCGGAAGAGATTTCCGGTTCCGGCATGGCGATTCCGTGAGGCCCGCCTCTCCTGCTTCCTGACCCTCGAAGGCTGCGCCGATCTGCTGCGCGTGAGCGTTCGCACGATCCAGAATTGGGAGTCCGGCACGAGCCGGATTCCCTATGCCGCCTACAAGCTGATGCGCGTCATGCGTGGCGGCAAGTTCCTCGGCGACGGCTGGCAAAACTTCTTCGTTCGCCGCGATGTGCTGATCACGCCCCAGGGCCACGAGTTCCGCGCCAGTGACCTGGCGTGGTGGTCGCTGCTGGTGCGCCAGGCACGTGAGTACGGCAATGCCCGCCGCCAGTTGCGTGAGCTGCAATCTGCCGAGGCGTCGGCGCGTGCACACGTGAGCGAGAGCGAACGTGACCACGCGCTGGCGGCCCCGGCCAACGCATCGCCCGCCCCTGCGTCGGGCACGTCGCACGCCTCGCCTGCCGCACCTGTTGACCGCCATGCCGGCCCGCTGGTACGGTCGATAGCGCGAAAAGCAGTCACCGGGAAGCAATTTCCCGAAACCCCCTCTACTAACAGGGGGTGCAGTGAAACTGAACAAGAAGGCTCCAAGCGGGCCAAACCCCTGAAAACATGCCGAATTGCGACCATGGCGAAGCCGGTGGTCGCTGTTCGGCGTGCCCGTCCCGGTGTGGCTCGCAAGTCGCCTGCCCCGCACAAGCCCGCGCAGGCGGTGCAGTCATGAGTCGTCAGCGCGGCATCAGGCCGCAATCGAAGGACGTTCCCTCCCTGCTCAACCTGCGCGACACGCTCCGCAGCATGATCGACCGTGTCGATCGCTGGCGACAGCCCGAGCGCAACGCAGGCATGAAATTGGCTTACGGGCTTGTCCGCGATCAGCTCGCCCAAGAGCTTCGCTCCGTTGACGAAATGATCGCTTACGCGCAGCGCGACCGAGAGGGGTGCAGGGGCGGAGCCCCTGCGATCAAGGGGCAAGGATGCCCCGCTCCTGTTCCAGCGGTCGGACCCGCGCCCGGCGTCTCTGAAAACCGTGCGAACGGCCTCCCTGCCGACCCGCTTTTACTCCGCCAGCCGATGCAGGAATTGCCTGTCGCTGGCCCTTCCCGACCGCTTGACATAATCTCAACCGAGGGGGCGAATCCGTGACGCGAACCACCGATGCATTATGCGAAATATAGTACGGTCAGCTATTGGTGTTTCGCCACTCCGGACTCACTGGGTGGATGCCCGGCACCTTGTGCTGGATTGCGTCCAGCCATCGGGCAGCCGCTGGGAGATCCTTCCACCGATGCAGGCGGTATCGTCCCCGCGCCGCCGTGCTTCGATCGGCCCTGGGATCGCCGGCAGATACGCGGCTCGGGGCGCGGACGTCGGGTCCGGGCTTGTCGCCAGGCGTACGGGATGTGGTTCGATCAATGCCGCCAATTCGCGTCGCCATTCGGCTGTGGAGCGCTCGATCCCGGCCATGACCGCACGATACGCGACGATGCCGATGGCAATCTGCAGCAGTCCGAACAGGCAAAGCGCAGTGAACACTGCCCACACGATCCGCCAGAATGGAGTTCCCGCATCGTGCGCTTTCAGCTGGCCGCGCCGATTGCGAAAACGCAGGCTGTCCAGTTCGTCAACCTGCATGGGTGATCCTCCGGGCAACAGGTCCTGACTCGGGCAGCGCCGGATGCCATGGGTGTGAGACCGACTGGGAAGCCATGTGTCAGCCCTCTGCTGTGTCGTTGTCGGCCCGCTTCCGCGCTGCCTGCCTGCGCGCACCTCGCAAGCGGTCCAGCTTGTCCTTGAGCTTGAGTTCCATGCCCCGCTCCACCGGCCGGTAATAGGTGCGTTCGCCCATGGCATCGGGAAAGCCGGTCTGGTCCAGCGCCACGCCACCGTCGGCGTCGTGGTCGTACTGGTAGCCTTTGGCGTAGCCGAGCTCCTTCATCAGCTTCGTCGGCGCGTTGCGCAGGTGCATGGGCACGTCCTGCGTGCCGTATTCGCGCACGTCGCGCTGCGCGGCCTTGAAGGCAACGTAGGCGGCGTTGGATTTCGCGGTGCTGGCCAGGTAGATGACCAGTTGCGCCAGCGCCAGTTCGCCTTCGGGGCTGCCCAGGCGGTCATAGGTCTCCCAGGCATCGATGGCCATCGGCAAGGCGCGCGGGTCGGCAAGACCGATGTCTTCCACCGCCATGCGCGTCATCCGGCGTGCGAGGTACAGCGGGTCGCAGCCGCCGTCGAGCATGCGGCTGAACCAGTACAGCGCGGCGTCGGGATTGGAGCTACGTACCGACTTGTGCAAGGCCGAGATCTGGTCGTAGAACTGCTCTCCGCCCTTGTCGAAGCGGCGCGTGCGGTCGGCCAGCACCTGTTCCAGCGTGGCATCGGTGACGGCGCCGCCCTCGGCCGCCAGCTCCGATGCGATTTCGAGCAGCGTCAACCCCCGCCGGACGTCGCCATCCGCCGCGACTGCGATCAGGTGCAGGTGTTGGTCCGACACCACCACGCCGCGACCGCCCAGTCCGCGCTCCCCGTCGTCCAGCGCGCGTCGAAGCGCGAGTTCGATGTCTTCAGGCGACACCGCTTCCATGACGTGCACGCGGCAGCGCGACAGCAGCGCCGAGTTCAACTCGAAAGAAGGATTCTCAGTGGTAGCGCCGACGAAGACGATGGTGCCGCGTTCGATATGCGGCAGGAATGCGTCCTGCTGCGCCTTGTTGAAGCGGTGCACTTCGTCGACGAACAGTACCGTGCGGCGACCGTCGACGAAGCGGTGCCCGGCTTCGGCCAGCACTTGCCGCACTTCGGGCAGGCCGGCCAGTACGGCGGAAATGGCGCGGAACTCGGCATCGGCGTAATGCGCCAGCAGCAGGGCCAGCGTGGTCTTGCCGCAACCGGGCGGACCCCACAGCACCATCGAATGCACGTGTCCGGATTCGACCGACTGGCGCAGCGCCGAGCCAGGCGCAAGCAGGCGGCGTTGCCCCACCATGTCATCCAGCGTACGCGGCCGCATGCGCTCGGCCAGCGGGCGCAGCGCCGTGCGGTCGACGTCCAGCAGGTCGTCGCTTGCGGTGTTCGGGGGCTGGCGGTTGGCCTTGGGCACGCGTTGCCTTGCAGATGGGGTTCCGCGGACACGATAGCAAGCGCGTGTCGCAGGCGGTGCGATGGTGTTGCCGCTCGTCGGACCTACTCGCTCGCGTCGCCGACGAGGCCCAGTTCGTAGTACACGCGCTGCCAGGTGGACCGGGCCGTGTCGTACAGCGACTCGATGCGGATCGGGGTCAGCCCGCGCAGGCCGAAGTCGACGATGCCGCTGGCATCGATGCGCAGGAAGCGGTGGCCGGCTTCGGCGGTGTCGATGCGGTCGAGTTGCAGGCGTGCGCCGCCGCCCTGCGTGCGGTCCAGTTCGGCGACCACCTGGTCGTCCAGTTGCCGCACCAGGGCCGCGTCGTTGGGAACCACGCGTTCAACATCGCCGACGCCACCCAGCACCAGCTCGGGATAGCCGGCATTGCCGAAACTGCCGTCGTAACGGGTGCGGTAACGGAAGCCGATCCAGTCGGGGTCGTCGCCCAGACGGAGGCGCCCTTCCCCGCTGACCACCCGGTCACGTTCGCTGGTCGATACCACGTCCACGACGTCGAGGCGGATGGAAATCGGTTCGTGCCCGGCGAATTGCTCACCCAGCGCGGCCACGACGACGGCGGCGACCGCGTTGTCCAGCGTTTCGTCGCCGCTACCGGCAGGCGCACGAGGCAGCTCAGCGGACGTTGCCCCGGCACTGGCGGCTAGGGCCAAGGCGAGCGTCCCCACCAACCAGGGGGTCAACGCGCGCTGCGCACCCGATTTGCCTCGCAACGCCATCCCCCTCCCCTGCATGTCGCCGCTGATTCAGCCCTCGCCGCCGATCACGTCCACGCCGGCAGGCGGGGTGAACGCGAAAGTGCCGCGGGCGAATGAAGGGTTGCGCTTCCAGCCGGTGAACACGATCTCGGTGCGCTGGCCCAGCGCGTCATGAATGTCCATGCGCGCCACGCCGTTGCCATCCAGGCCAATGCGGGCGGAATCAAACGCGGCATCCTGGCCCTGCTTCGGCTTCAGCACCACCCACTGCAGGCCGGCGGACTCGCCACCGTCCTCCACCACGTAGTCGCGGTCCAGTTTGCCCGGATCGATCAGGGCCGCCAGCGGGCTGTCCTGTTCGGCGGCGCCCTGCGGGCGACGCGTCACCTGCTCCATGTCGGGGTCGTAGACCCAGACCGTGTTGCCATCGGCAATGATCAGCTGAGGATACGGGCGCACGTATTCCCAACGGAACTGGCGCGGCGCGGACAGCGCAACCCGGCCGCTGGTGGTTTCCTTCACGCGGCCATTGCCGTCGAACACGCGCTGCGTGAACTGGCCGTCGAGCCCCTTGAGTCCTTGCGTGAAGCCATCCAGCCGGTCGCGCCCGTTGGCATGGGCAACGCTGGAGAACAGGACGGCGACGATGGCGAGCCAGTGGAGGGTGCGGATCATGGTGCGGATTCCTGTGGGTCGATGCGCGCAGTGTGCGAAGGCGAAACTGAATACGTGCCTTCACGGCCGGCTAGGGCCACGCCTATCGAAGCCTGCGTTAAGGCAGAACGCTATTTGGGCGGTGGCGGGGCCAGCACGCTGCGGTCGCCGTTGTGTTCGGGCGCGGACACGACGCCTGCCGCCTCCATCGCCTCGACGAGGCGCGCGGCGCGGTTGTAGCCGATCTTGAGCCGGCGCTGCACGCCGGAAATCGACGCGCGGCGCGATTCCGTGACGATCTTCACCGCCTCGTCGTACAGCGGGTCCGACTCATCGCCCGACGCAGCGGCCGCTTCGGGCAGGCCGGTCGCACCGATGCTGCTGCCGTCGTACATGGTCTGCGCTTCTTCCAGCACACCCTCGATGTAGTCCGGACCGCCGCCGCTGTGCTTGAGTTGTTCGACCACGCGATGCACTTCCTCGTCCGACACGAAGGCGCCGTGCACGCGCTCCGGCATCGCGGTGCCCGGCGGCAGGTACAACATGTCGCCGTGGCCCAGCAGCGTTTCAGCGCCGGACTGGTCGAGAATGGTGCGCGAGTCGATCTTGCTGGACACCTGGAACGCGATGCGGGTGGGGATGTTGGCCTTGATCAGGCCGGTGATGACATCGACCGAAGGCCGCTGCGTCGCGAGGATCAGGTGGATGCCCGCCGCACGTGCCTTCTGCGCAAGGCGCGCGATCAGCTCTTCGACCTTCTTGCCGACGATCATCATCATGTCGGCGAATTCGTCGATAAAGATGACGATGAACGGCAGCGTTTCCAGCGGCTGCGCCAGTTCGTCGGATTCCGGGTTCGGGCGGAACAGCGGATCCAGCAGTGGCTGGCCGGCGTCCTGCGCGTCTTTCACCTTCTTGTTGAAACCGGCCAGGTTGCGCACGCCGACCGCGCTCATCAGCTTGTAGCGGCGCTCCATCTCGGCCACGCACCAGCGCAGGCCGTTGGCGGCCTCCTTCATGTCGGTGACCACCGGCGCCAGCAGGTGCGGAATGCCCTGGTAGACGCTGAGTTCCAGCATCTTCGGGTCGATCATCAACATCCGCAGGTCTTTCGGCGTGGCCTTGAACAACAGGCTGAGCACCATGGCATTCACTGCGACCGACTTGCCCGAGCCGGTGGTACCAGCGACCAGCAGGTGCGGCATGCGCGCCAGGTCCGCCACCACGGATTGCCCGCTGATGCCCTTGCCCAAAGCCAGCGTCAGTGGGCTGCCGGACTTGTCGTACTCCTTCGAGCGCAGCAGCTCGCTGAGATAGATCATCTCGCGGGTGACATTCGGGATCTCGATGCCGATCACCGACTTGCCGGGGATCACGTCCACCACACGTACGGACTTCACCGACAGGCCGCGTGCGATGTCCTTGTCCAGCGAGCTGATCTGGCTGACCTTCACCCCCGGCGCCGGTTCCATCTCGAAGCGCGTGATCACCGGGCCCGGCTGTGCTTCCTTGACCTCCACGTCGATGCGGAAGTCCTTGAGCTTGAACTCGATCTGCCGCGACAGCGTCTCCAGCGTCTCCTCGTCGTAGCCCTTTGGCTGCGGCTTGGGGTCGTCCAGCAGCGACAGTGGCGGCAGGCCCGAGGCATCGCCGCCAGTGCCGTGGAACAACGGGATCTGCTGCTCGCGCTTCGCGCGGTCGCTCTTCTCGACCACGGGCGTGGCCGGCGGCTCGATCCTGACCTTCTCCCGTTTGGCGCGCAGCTCGGTGTCGACCTTGCGGATCTCCTGGCGCTCCTCGCGATGCTGGCGCGCCTCGCGCCAGTCCGAGGCCTGCTTGCTGCTGCGCCGGAACAGCTCGGGCAGCTTCAGCGCCCATCCGCCGATGCGATCCATCACCGCCAGCCACGAGAGTCCGGTCGCCAGCGTCACCGAGACCAGCAGCAAGGCGATCAGGAACAGGTTGCCCCCCACCCCGCCGAAGCCGCTGTACAGCGCATTGCCGATCAAACGACCAAGTATGCCGCCGCCCCCGGCCGACAGGTTCTCGACCGCAGGCAGGCGCAGGTACAGCAGGCCGGTCGCGGCGACCAGGAACCCCACGATGCCCACCAGCCGCAGCGCCGGCCCCAGGTCGACGTTGCCATCGCCGTCGACATCCATGCCGAACAGCGCGATCCATGCGATCGCGCCGAGCATGATCGGCAGCAGGTAGGCCACGTAGCCGGTCAGGTACAGCAGCACGTCGGCCAACCATGCGCCGACGGTGCCGCCGGCGTTCTGCAGCGGCGCCGCCACGCTGCCCGCGCTGGACCAGCCGGGATCGTCCGGCGAATAGGTCGCCAGGCAGACCAACAGGTACAGCAGGAACGGCGCGATCAGGATCAGCGCGATGTCGCGGAACAGGCGCTGGCGGCGTGGATTGGGCGCGGCAACGGTCTCGTCCGCTACTGCGCGCCGGCGTTTGCTACGGTCCGTAGTCGCTCGTGCCACCGTGATACATCGCCTTAGGAAGTCGATCCAATCGATTGATCTTACGTCAAAGTTTCATGGATTGCAGCGCCGGATGCACCAGCTTGCCACCTTCCACGTTGATCCCGCGCACCAGCGCCTGGTTGTCGCGCCAGTCGCCTGACGCCAGCTTGTTCACCCAGGGCAGGATGGCCGCGCAGATGGCTTGCGACGACGTCTGCGGCACCGCGCCGGGCATGTTGGTCACGCAGAAGTGGATCACGCCTTCCTCGGTGTAGGTCGGCTCCTTCCAGGTCGTCGGGCGCGAGGTCTCGAAGCAGCCGCCCTGGTCGATGGAGATGTCGACCAGCACGCTGCCGTCCTCCATGTCTTCCATCATCTGGCGCGTCACCACGTGCGGGGCGACCGCACCGGTCACCAGCACCGCGCCGATCACCAGGTCGGCCTTCGCCACTTCGCGTGCCACGACGTCGTCGTAGGGGTACAGCGCGGTGACGTTGTTGCCCAGCCGCATCATTTCCTCCATGCGGTCCTGGCGCTTCTCGAACACGACCACGTTGGAACCACCCGCCGCGGCCAGCGCCGCGGAAGCGCCACCGGCCTGTCCGGCACCGAACACCACCACCTTGCCGCGCTCGGTCGACGGCAGCCCGCCCAGCAGCTTGCCCTTCCCGCCCATCGGCTGGTGCAGGTAGTGCGTGCCGACCTGCACCGCGATCTTGCCGGCGATCACCGACATCGGCGCCAGCAGCGGCAACTCGCCGTTGTCCAGTTCCACCGTCTCGAACGCGACGCCGGTCAGGCCGATGTCGAGCAGGCGGCGGGTGAGGTCCGGCAGCGGCGCCAGGTGCAGGTAGCAGAACAGCAGGTGGTCCTTGCGCAGCAGCGCCAGGTCGCCATCGATCGGCTCCTTGACCTTCACGATCAGCTCGCCCTTCTCGTACAGCGCGCCGGCATCGGGGGCGATCTTGACGCCCAGCTTGGCGTAATCGCCATCGGCGAAACCGGACTTCACGCCTGCGTCGCGCTCGATCCACACCTCGTGGCCGCGCTTGACCAGGTCGCCTGCCGCTGCCGGCACCAGGGCCACGCGGCCTTCGAGGGTCTTGGTTTCCTTGGGTACGCCGATACGCATCAGTGACTCTCCGGTTCAACGCATCCCGCGCGGGATGCACAAAGTCCAGTCGTGAAAAACCCGCGCGACGGGTCGCACGGGCTCGTGTGTGGTGCGGCGGACATCGCCTCGCGGATTGCATCGGCCGGAATCGGAATCACCGTTCCGCCACCGCATGCCGCGCGCGCCTTGTTTTGCCGCTGCCGCGCCGCCAAGCTATACGCCCGTTACGCAGCATTTCCATGGCCCGCGAGTATACATGAGCACCCCACGACACTGCCGCCTGTTGATCCTCGGTTCCGGCCCCGCCGGCTGGACCGCCGCCGTCTATGCGGCCCGCGCCAACCTAAAGCCCGTGGTGCTCACCGGCATCCAGCCGGGCGGGCAGCTGACCACCACCACCGAGGTCGACAACTGGCCCGGCGACGCACACGGGCTGATGGGGCCGGACCTGATGGCGCGCATGCAGGCGCATGCCGAGCGTTTCGATACCGAAGTGATCTTCGACCACGTGCACAGCGCGGACCTGTCGCAGCGTCCGTTCCGGCTGAAGGGCGACAACGGCGAGTACACCGCCGACGCCCTGATCATTTCCACCGGCGCCACCGCCAAGTACCTGGGGCTGGAGTCGGAAGACAAGTACAAGGGCCGCGGTGTGTCCGCCTGCGCCACCTGCGACGGCTTCTTCTACCGCGACCAGGACGTGGCGGTGATCGGCGGCGGCAACACCGCCGTCGAGGAAGCGCTGTACCTGTCCAACATCGCCCGCAAGGTCTACCTGGTGCACCGCCGCGACACGCTGCGCGCCGAGAAGATCATGCAGGACAAGCTGTTCGCCAGGATCGAGGCCGGCAAGATCGAACCGGTGTGGCACCACACCGTCGACGAGGTGCTGGGCGACGACAGCGGCGTGACGGGGATGCGCCTGAAGTCGGTGCAGGACGGCAGCACGCGCGAGATCGCGGTGCATGGTTTCTTCGTGGCCATCGGCCACACGCCCAACACCACGCTGTTCGAAGGCCAGCTGGCGATGAACAACGGCTACATCGAGATCCGCACCGGCCTGTCCGGCGGCGCCACGGAAACCTCGGTCAAGGGTGTGTTCGCGGCCGGCGACGTCGCCGACCAGGTCTATCGCCAGGCGATCACCTCGGCCGGCTTCGGCTGCATGGCCGCGCTGGATGCCGAGAAGTTCCTGGACAAGCACGACTAGGTTCGGTCGACGCCGATGCCCACCCTGCGCGTCATCGACGCGCTGTCGGAGATTCCCGCCAGCCAGTGGGACACGCTGCACGATGGCACCCATCCGTTCGTGTCGCATGCGTTCCTGCATGGGCTGGAGGCGCACGGCTGCCTGCGCCCGGACTGGGGCTGGACGCCGCGCCACGTGACGCTGTGGGAGGGCGGAACGCTGGTTGCCGCCGCACCGAATTACGTCAAGCGCAATTCGCACGGCGAGTTCGTGTTCGACCATGCCTGGGCGCACGCGTACGCGCAGCACGGCATGGACTACTTCCCGAAGCTGCTGTGCGCGGTGCCCTACTCGCCGGTCACCGGCCCGCGCCTGCTGGCAAGGGATCCGGCCTCGCGACAATTCCTGCTGGAGGCGCTCGCGGCGACGGCCGCAGCGGACGGCGCGTCTTCCGTGCATGTCAATTTCCACCGCGAAGGCGAGGACGATGCATTCGACGAGGCCTGGCTGCGCCGGATCGACGTGCAGTACCACTGGCGCAACACCGCCGGCTGGACCGCGTTCGATGACTTCCTCGCGGCCATGGACCACAAGCACCGCAAGAACATCCGCCAGGAGCGACGCAAGGTAGCCGAAGCCGGCGTGCGTTTCCGTGTGGTGCATGGCGACGAAGCCAGCAAGGGCGACATCGCGGCGATGCATGGTTTCTACCTGCAGACCTTCGCAGAGTACGGCAACTCTCCGGCACTGACGCTTGCATTTCTGCAGCACCTGGCAAGGACCACGCCGCGCAACCTCGTGCTGGTGTTCGCCGAACACGGCGGCCAGCAGATCGCCGGCGCACTCTGCCTGCGCGGCGGCGACACGCTGTACGGCCGGTACTGGGGCAGCCATGCCACGCTGCCCGGCCTGCACTTCGAGACCTGCTACTACCAGGGTATCGAGTACTGCCTGCGCGAGGGGCTACGTGCGTTCGAACCGGGCGCGCAGGGCGAGCACAAGATCGCGCGCGGGTTCCTGCCGACACTGGTGCGCAGCCGCCACTGGATCGCGCACCCGGGGTTCCGCGAGGCGTTGCGCGCATGGTGTGGCGACGAGTCCGAGTCCGTGCGCCGATACGCGGGATTGCTTACGGCGCGCTCGCCATTCCGGAAGCCCTGACGGGAGCCGAGCCTCCGTGAGGCACGGCGCGGCGCCGGCGTGTCGCCGCCGGGGCCCGGCTCGGACACAATGCCGGCGTGAGCCTCCACCTGCCGCGATTGCCGTCGGACCCGTCCGCGCCCTTCCCCGCCCCGGCCTCCGCGCTGCGCCGGCCGGACGGGTTGCTGGCCTTCGGCGGCGACCTGTCGCCGGAGCGACTGCTCAACGCCTATCGCCACGGGGTCTTCCCATGGTTTTCCGAGGGGCAGCCGATCCTGTGGTGGTGCCCGGACCCGCGCATGGTGTTCCGCACCGATGGCGTGCGGCTGTCGTCGCGGTTCCGTCGCAGCCTGCGGACGTCGCCATGGACGATCCGGGCCGATACCGCCTTCGATGCGGTGGTGGCCGCCTGCGCTTCGATGCCGCGGAACGGGCAGGACGGCACCTGGATCACGCCGGACATGCAAGCCGCCTATGGGCGCATGCACCGGCTGGGGCATGCGCACAGCGTGGAAGTGTTCGACGGGACAAGGCTCGTCGGCGGCATCTATGGCGTCGCGATTGGCCGGGTGTTCTTCGGCGAGAGCATGTTCAGTGCCGCATCGGGTGGATCGAAGGTAGCGCTGGCGGCCCTCGCCCGCCGTCTGTCGGCATGGGGATGGCCGCTACTGGACGCGCAGGTGGACAATGCGCACCTGCGCAGCCTCGGCGCCCGGTCGATGCCCCGCACGGAGTTCCTGGCCGCCATCGCCGGGCTGGTCGATGCGCCGGGTGCACCGGGCGGGTGGACCGAGGCGTTCGCCGGCATGTCCGCAGCCGAACTCGCCTGTTAACGGAACTTTTGCATCAAAACGGGTCGCGTGACACAATGGTGCGCTTACCTGCGGCCTCGTCCGCCGGGTACCCCTATCCCCAGAGTTACAGGACGCATGGCGAAAGACGACGTCATCGAATTCGAAGGCACGATCTCCGAGACCCTCCCGAACACCATGTTCCGGGTCAAGCTGGAGAACGGCCACGAAATCATTGCCCACATTTCCGGACGCATGCGGAAGAACTACATCCGCATCCTCACTGGCGACCGGGTCAAGGTGGAAATGACCCCGTACGACCTGACCAAGGGTCGCATCACCTACCGAATGAAGTAGCCTGCAACCGCTGCGCAAGCATGCAGCATGTGTCGACACGAAAGGCAGCCATGGGCTGCCTTTCTGCATTACGCGATTACCCGCCGAACGATTGCTTGGGCGCTGGATGCACGAGTCGCTTGGATGGTTGCACTGGTCGGAGCAATTGGCCATCGGTCATGGCGCCTTCCGCCAGATTCGCGGACGGCGGCGTGGTCCTATCGTCCGCTTGCCCGCTCCGGGCGATACGTACGAGACCTGCCGCCATGAAACATGCCGCCTTCCCCTTCCTGTTGTCGTCCGTTGCCCTGCTTGGCACGGCCAGTGGCGTCCACGCCGCATCGCGCGATGCCGTGGATCGCTGCATCGACCTGGCGCCCGCGCACCAGATCGTGCGCAGCGGCGACAGCCAGCACTTCCTGGTCAAGACCGGCGACGAGCACTACAAGGTCGCGTTCCAGCGGAGCTGCGGCTCTTTGCCCACGGCATCGCGCGTCACCATCCGTGCGGAGGGGCGCGAAGGACGTTTGTGCCCGGGCGCCGGCGTAGTCGAGACGCCGCGCGAAACGTGTGCGGTCGGAGAAGTGAGCCGGATCGCCCCGGAGGATTTCAGCCGGCAACAGCGCCGTCGTCGCTGAGCGCAGCCTGCGGCAAGGATTACAACATTGATCGCGGGGGCACGACCATCGTCGTCGCGCCCCCGCAGGACGAGATCACACCGTCGCCGGCAGCAGTTTTTCCGGTTCAGGGATGGCTTCGACGAGCAACTGATCGTCGCGCACGTCCACGTTGACCCGGCCCCCGTCGACCAGCTTGCCGAACAGCAGTTCGTCCGCCAGCGGGCGCTTGATCTTGTCCTGGATCACCCGGGCCATCGGCCGTGCACCCATCAGCGGGTCGAAACCATGCTGCGCCAGCCAGTCGCGCGCGGCCGGCGTGGCCGACAGCGTCACGTGCTTGTCGTGCAGCTGCGCTTCCAGCTCGATCAGGAACTTGTCCACCACGCGCAGGATGTGGTCCATGCCCAGCGCCTGGAACTGCACGATGGCATCGAGCCGGTTGCGGAACTCCGGCGTGAAGCCCTTGCGGATCACTTCCATCGCATCGGTGCTGTGGTCCTGGCGGGTGAAGCCGATCGACCGCCGCGCCGCCTGCGCCGCACCTGCATTGGTGGTCATCACCACGATGACGTTCCTGAAATTCGCCTCGCGGCCGTTGGTGTCGGTCAGCACGCCGCGGTCCATGACCTGCAACAGGATGTTGAAGATGTCCGGGTGCGCCTTTTCCACCTCGTCCAGCAGCAACACGCAGTGCGGCGTCTTGACGATCTTCTCGGTCAGCAGGCCGCCCTGGTCGAAGCCGACGTAGCCGGGGGGCGCGCCGATCAGGCGCGAAACCGAATGCGGCTCCATGTACTCGGACATGTCGAAGCGGACCAGCTCGATGCCGAGCTGCAGCGCGAGCTGCCGGGTTACTTCGGTCTTGCCGACGCCGGTGGGCCCCGCGAACAGGAAATTGCCGATCGGCTTGTCGGGGTTGGCGAGGCCGGAGCGTGCCAGTTTGATCGCCGAGGTCAGTGTCTCGATCGCCGGGTCCTGCCCGAAGATGACCATCTTGAGGTTGCGCTCCAGATGCTCGAGCACGTCCTTGTCGGAGGCGCTGACCTGCTTGGCCGGGATGCGCGCCATCTTGGCGACGATGGTCTCCACCTCTTCCACGTCGATCATTGCCTTGCGCAGGTTTTCCGGCAGCAGCCGCTGGCGCGCGCCGGCCTCGTCGATCACGTCGATGGCCTTGTCCGGCAGCAGCCGGTCGGCGATGTGCTTGACCGACAGGTCCACTGCGGCCTGCAGCGCCTCGTCGGCGTAGCTGACCGCATGGTGGGCCTCGTACTTGGGCTTGAGACCCTGCAGGATCTCGTAGGTCTCGCCCACGGTGGGCTCGACGATGTCGATCTTCTGGAAGCGCCGCGCCAGCGCACGGTCCTTCTCGAAGATGCCGCGGTATTCCTGGAACGTGGTGGACCCGATGCAGCGCAGCTCGCCCGACGCCAGCGCGGGCTTGATCAGGTTGGAGGCATCCATCGTGCCGCCGCTGGCCGAGCCGGCGCCGATGATGGTGTGGATCTCGTCGATGAACAGGATCGCGCCGGGGTGCTTCTTCACCGCGGTCAGCACGGCCTTGAGCCGCTTCTCGAAATCGCCGCGGTATTTGGTACCGGCGACCAGCGCGCCCAGGTCCAGCGAATAGATGGTGGCGTCGGCCAGTACCTCGGGCACCTCGCCGTCGACGATGCGCTTGGCCAGGCCTTCGGCGATGGCGGTCTTGCCCACGCCGGCCTCGCCGACGTAGAGCGGATTGTTCTTGCGACGGCGGCACAGCACCTGGATGGTGCGTTCGATCTCCTCGGCGCGGCCCACCAGTGGATCGATCCTGCCTTCCAGCGCCATCGCATTGAGGTTGCTGGCGAACTCGTCCAGCGCATCGCCCTTGGCCTCGCCCTCGCCACCTTCCTTGCCGGAGGGCTCGTCGTGGCCGTGCTCCGCCTCGTCCTGGCCGGTCTTGGCGATGCCGTGCGACAGGTAGTTGACGACGTCGAGCCGGGTCACGTCCTGCTGGTTGAGGAAATAGACCGCGTGCGAGTCCTTCTCGCCGAAGATGGCGACCAGCACGTTGGCGCCGGTCACTTCCTTCTTGCCCGAGGACTGCACGTGGTAGACGGCGCGCTGCAGCACGCGCTGGAAGCCGAGGGTGGGCTGGGTGTCGCGAGTATCGTCATCGGCCAGCTTGGATACCGAGGCCAGGATGGCCTGTTCCAGGTCGGTACGCAGCCGTTCGAAATCGGCGCCGGTCGCCTTCAGCACGACCTCCGCGGACGGGTTGTCGAGCAGCGACAGCAGCAGGTGTTCGACCGTCATGTACTCGTCACGCGCCTCGCGGGCGCGCTTGTAGCACTGGCCGATGGTGTATTCGAGGTCCTTGCTGAACATGGGGAGGACGCCTCCGTGGGGATACCCGCTATCTGGGGCCGCCTGCCGGCTTTTCCATGCCTGGCCCGTCCAGCCCTTTTTAGGCCTTTTCCATCGTGCAAAGCAACGGGTGCTGGTTGAGGCGCGAGTATTCGTTCACCTGCGCCACCTTCGACTCGGCCACCTCGCGGCTGTAGACCCCGCAGACGCCGCGGCCACGGGTGTGGACGTGCAGCATCACCTGGGTGGCCCGCTCGATGTCCAGCGCGAAGAACCTCACCAGCACGTCTACCACGAAATCCATCGGCGTGTAGTCGTCGTTCAGCAGCAGCACCGAATACATGGGGGGGCGGGCCAGTTCGGGCTTGCTGGTCTCGACCACGGTGCCGTGGTCGTGGTCGGGGGCGTGCTTGCGGGTCATGGCGCGATTATACGAACCCGCCCGCCGCCGCGGCGTGGACGCTACGGCCGCATCCGCGACACAATGGCCCTTCCAGCCACCGGGAAAGCCCCATGCGCCCTGCCACCCGTCCGTTGTCCATCTCGTGCCTGATGCTCGCGTACGCGTTGTTCGCTCCTCCGGCGATCGCCTTCGACGCGTCGGTAGCGACGCGGCTCGACGCCCGGGGTATCCAGTACGTCGTGGATGAGGACGGCGACTACAAGGTCACCTACAACTATTCGCAGGAGGGACGGAGCCAGCTGGTGTTCGTGTCGGGCGGGACGGAGAGCGTGGCCGGGTTCCGGGTGCGCGAGGTTTTCGCCCCGGCCGCCCGCGTGGCGGCCGATGGCATCAACGGCCCGGTTGCACTCGCGCTGCTGGCTGACAGCAGCAGCAACAAGCTGGGCGCGTGGGAGATCCGTGGCGACGTGCTGTACTTCGTGATCAAGCTGCCCGACGGGATCGATGCCGCCCAGCTCGAGGCGGCCATGGACATCGCGGCACAGACCGCCGACGACAAGGAAATCGAGTTCAGCGGCGACCGGGACGACCTGTGAACGGGAGTGACGCCCGATGAGCTACCGCGAGGGGCGCTTCTGGCAGCCGGACGTGACCGTGGCGACCGTGGTGGTCCGGGAGGGCCGGGTGCTGTGCGTGGAAGAGCGCGCGCATGGCCGGGAGGTGCTGAACCAGCCTGCCGGTCATCTCGAGCCTGACGAGAGCCTGGTCGAAGCCGCGATGCGTGAAACGCTGGAGGAAACCGGCTGGCATGTCACGCTGACCGGTTTCGTCGGCACCTACCAGTGGCGTGCGCCGGAGACCGGGCGGCACTACCTGCGCTTTGCATTTGCCGCCGAGCCGGTCCGGCACGATCCGGATCGAGCGCTCGACGAAGGCATCCTCCGCGCCGTCTGGATGACCCCCGGCGAATTGATGGATGCGCGCGACCGCCACCGCAGTCCGCTGGTCTGGCAGGCCGTATCCGACTACCTTGCCGGCAGCCGCCATCCGCTTTCGTTGCTGAACCAGGTCGCGTGAGGACGCCACGCACCATCGTCGGCATGTCGGGAGGCGTCGATTCTTCGGTCGCTGCCCTGCTGCTGCGCGATGCGGGAGAGTCGATCGCCGGCCTGTTCATGCAGAACTGGGCGGATGACGGCGATGGCGAATGCCGTGCCGAGGACGATCGCCGCGATGCGGTGGCGGTCTCGGGGCGGTTGGGCATCCCGATCCACTTCCGCGATTTCTCCTCGGAGTACTGGAGCGGCGTGTTCGAACACTTCATCGCCGAGTACGCAGCCGGGCGTACGCCCAACCCGGACGTGTTGTGCAATCGGGAGGTAAAGTTCAAGCATTTCCTCGATGCCGCGCGTGGACTGGGGGCCGAGCGCATCGCCACCGGCCACTACGCGCGTGTCGCATTCGACGGGAAGCGCCATCGCCTGCTGCGTGCGCGGGATGCCGGAAAGGACCAGAGCTACTTCCTGCACCAGTTGGCCCAGCGACAGCTGGCGGCGACCACGTTCCCGCTGGGCGAGCTGCAGAAGGCCGACGTGCGCGGCATGGCGCGCGCCGCTGCATTGCCGACGGCCGCGAAGAAGGACTCCACCGGCATCTGTTTCATCGGCAAGCGCGATTTCCGCACGTTCCTGTCCCGCTACCTGCCCGCCCGCAGCGGCGAAATGCGCACGCCGGACGGCCGTCGCATCGGCGAACACCCCGGCGTGTTCTACTTCACCCTGGGCCAGCGCGAGGGCCTGAACATCGGCGGCGTGCGCGGTTTCGACGCCGCACCGTGGTACGTGGTCGGCAAGGACGTGGCGCGGAACGTGCTGGTCGTCGACCAGGGCAGTGACAGCCCGTACCTGCAGTCGCACGCGCTGTGGACCGAGTCCGCGCACTGGATCGATGGCGCCCCGCCCGCCCGCCACTTCGCCTGCACCGCCCAGACCCGTTATCGACAATCCGAGGAACCCTGCGACGTGATCGTGCAAGACAATGGAACCCTCGCCGTCCGCTTCGGACGCGCGCAACGCGCCGTGACCCCCGGCCAGTCGCTGGTGCTGTACGACGGCGACGTGTGCCTGGGCGGCGCGGTGATCGCCGCGACCGATGCCCCGCTCGAGACGCGCCAGCGCGAGGACGCGGCATGATGGAGCAACGCATCCTGGCCCTGGCCGGCGTGGTCCAGGCGCTGAAGCAGGTCCGCCGCGTCGCCGAGACCGGACAGGCCGATGCCGCGGTGCTGGCGACGGCGATGGACAGCGTGTTCCGGATCGATGCGGAATCGCCTGTCGATGTGTATGGCAGCGCCCGCGAACTCCGCCCTGGCCTGCTGCTGCTACGCGACTACTTCTCGCGACAGGGCGATGATGAGCAGCTGCCGAAGCTGGCGCTTTCGGTGCTGCAGCTCGAACGTCGCTTCGTCTCCTCCGGCGACACCGCGCAGGAAGTGCTGGACGGCATCCTCGCCACCAAACCACTGGCCGAACGCGTTGGCAGTGCACATCCCGAGGTCTATGCCGCGCTCGGCGGGCTGTATGCGGACACCGTCAGCCATCTGCGACCGAAAGTCATGGTGCAGGGCAACCCGCATTACCTCGGGCAGGCGGACATCGTCGCCGAAATCCGGGCGGTACTGCTGGCAGCACTGCGCTCGGCGGTGCTGTGGCGGCAGCTGGGCGGCAGCCTGTGGGATTTCGGCCTGCGCCGTCGGGCGATGCTGGAGGCGATCGAGTACTGGCTCTGATCGCTGCCGCGTCCTGCGCTACTTCGCGGCCTGCGGCGTGGCACGCAATGGCGGCGCCGACAGCAGTCCCTTCCTGCGGAACACGTATTCCACCGGCAGGGTCAGCAGCGGCGGGATCGCCGCCAGCACCGCGACCAGAAGCGCCCACAGGGGCCAGCGCAAGCGGGCGCCGGCCACCACGGCCACCGCCACGTACAGCAGGAAGGCAGCGCCATGCAGTCGTCCGAACAACCACACGCCGACATCCGTGGTGCCGCTGACGTACTTGAGGTACATGCCCAGCAGCAGTCCTGCCCAGGTCGCCGCCTCCAGGAAGGCGACGACTGCAAATACCCGCCCGGCGGGCGACAGGGGGGTGACGGAGGTCATGCCGTTGCCCGCCCGGGAATGCGAACAGGCATGGCATGCAGGGGCACTCCGTGGAGGGTGCAGGGTCGCCCGCGACGCGACGGGAGGCTGATCACGCTGCGACCTTGCCCGCCGTCTCCCGGTACTCCTCGATCTGGTCGAAGTTCATGTAGCGGTAGATCTCGGCGCCCTGGTCGTTGATCACGCCGATGTCGGCCATGTATTCATCCCTGGTCGGGATGCGGCCCAGGCGTGAGCAGATGGCGGCCAGCTCCGCCGAGCCGAGGAACACGTTTGAGTTGCGGCCGAGGCGGTTGGGGAAGTTGCGCGTCGACGTCGAGAACACGGTGGCGCCTTCGCGCACCTGCGCCTGGTTGCCCATGCACAGCGAGCAGCCGGGCATCTCCATGCGCGCACCGGCGGTGCCGAAGGTGCCGTACACGCCTTCCTTGGTGAGCTCGGACGCATCCATCTTGGTCGGCGGCGCCACCCACAGGCGCGTGGGAATGTCGCGCTTGCCTTCCAGCAGCTTGGCGGCGGCACGGAAGTGGCCGATGTTGGTCATGCACGAACCGATGAACACTTCGTCGATCACGGTGCCGGCGACGTCCGAGAGCGTCTTCACGTCATCCGGATCGTTCGGGCAGGCCAGCAGCGGCTCGTGCACGTCGGCCAGGTCGATCTCGATGACGGCGGCGTACTCGGCGTCGGCATCGGGTTCCAGCAACTGCGGATCGGCCAGCCACGCTTCCATCTTCGCGATTCGACGCGCCAGCGAGCGCGGGTCGGCGTAGCCTTCCGCGATCATCCACTTCAGCAGCGTGATGTTGCTGGTCAGGTATTCGATGATCGGCTCCTTGTTGAGCCGTACGGTGCAGCCGGCCGCCGAACGCTCGGCCGAGGCATCGGACAGTTCGAACGCCTGCTCCACCTTCAGGTCCGGCAGGCCTTCGATCTCGAGGATGCGGCCGGAGAAGATGTTCTTCTTGCCCTGCTTGGCGACGGTCAGCAGGCCGTTCCGGATGGCGTAGTACGGGATGGCGTTGACCAGGTCGCGGAGCGTCACGCCCGGCTGCATGTCACCCTTGAAGCGCACCAGCACCGATTCGGGCATGTCCAGCGGCATCACGCCGGTGGCGGCGGCGAACGCAACCAGGCCGGAACCGGCCGGGAACGAGATGCCCACCGGGAAACGGGTGTGCGAATCGCCGCCGGTGCCGACGGTGTCGGGCAGCAACATGCGGTTGAGCCAGCTGTGGATCACGCCGTCGCCCGGACGCAGCGAGATGCCACCGCGGGTCGAGATGAACTCGGGCAGCGTGTGATGCGTCTTCACGTCCACCGGCTTCGGGTAGGCAGCGGTGTGGCAGAACGACTGCATCACGAGGTCGGCGCTGAAGCCGAGGCACGCCAGGTCCTTCAGTTCGTCGCGGGTCATCGGCCCCGTGGTGTCCTGCGAACCCACCGAGGTCATCGTCGGTTCGCAGTAGGTGCCCGGGCGCACGCCCTGCCCTTCGGGCAGGCCGCAGGCGCGGCCCACCATCTTCTGCGCCAGCGAGAACCCCTTGCCGCTGTCGGCGGGCTGTTGCGGCTGGCGGAACAGTTCGGTCGGCGGCAGCTTCAGTGCCTCGCGCGCCTTGGCGGTCAGGCCGCGGCCGATGATCAGCGGGATGCGGCCACCGGCGCGCACTTCGTCGAACAGCACCTCGGACTTGACCTGGAACTCGGCGATCACAGTGCCGTCCTTCAGCGCCTTGCCGTCGTAGGGGCGCAGTTCGACCACGTCGCCGTGGTTCATTTGCGACACATCGAGTTCGATCGGCAGCGCGCCGGCGTCTTCCATCGTGTTGTAGAAGATCGGGGCGATCTTGCTGCCCAGGCAGACGCCGCCGAAGCGCTTGTTGGGGATGTACGGGATGTTCTGGCCGGTGAACCACAGCACGCTGTTGGTCGCCGACTTGCGCGAGGAACCGGTGCCGACCACGTCGCCGACATAGGCCACCAGATGACCCTTGTCCTTGAGCGCGAGGATCTCGGCGACCGGCCCCCGCTTGCCGTCTTCCTCCGGCACGAACGGCGCATCGGGGCGCTTGTTCTTCAGCATCGCCAGCGCATGCAACGGGATGTCCGGGCGCGTGGTGGCGTCGGGCGCCGGCGACAGGTCGTCGGTATTGGTTTCGCCCGGGACCTTGAACACGGTGATGGTCAGCGACTCCGGCACTTCGGGCTTGCTGGTGAACCATTCGGCGTCGGCCCAGCTCTGCAGCACCGCCTTGGCGTTGGCGTTGCCGGCCTCGGCCTTCTCCTGCACGTCGTGGAAGGCATCGAACACCAGCAGCGTGTGCTTCAGTCCTTCGGCGGCGGTGGCGCCGAGTTCGGCGTTGTCCAGCAGTTCGACCAGCGGGTGGATGTTGTAGCCGCCCAGCATGGTGCCCAGCAGTTCGGTGGCGCGCCTGGCGCTGATCAGCGGCGTCGTTTCCGTGCCGAACGCAATGGCGGCCAGGTAGGACGCCTTGACCTTGGCCGCGTCGTCCACGCCTGCCGGGACGCGATTCGTCAGCAGATCGACGAGGAAGTCTTCCTCGCCCGCAGGCGGCGCCTTGACCAGCTCGACCAGTTCGGCGGTCTGCTGCGCGCTGAGCGGCAGCGGCGGGATGCCGAGGGCGGCGCGTTCGGCGGCGTGTTGGCGGTAGGCGTCCAGCATGGTGTGTCTCCGGAAAAGTGGGGAAAACGGTTCAGGCCTTGGGCTGGATCAGCTTCAGGCCCTTGAAGTAATCGCGATGGAAGGTGGTGTCGAAGGTGACCAGGCCGTCGCACTGCAACAGCGCATGCGCACCGACCAGGAAGTCCGCGAGGGGCCGCGCATCGCCGCCGCGCTGGCGCTGGCGACGCAGCATTTCGCCCGCGCGCAATGCCGACTTGGATTCGACTGCGCTGAAGTGCACGCCCATCTCTTCCAGCGCCGCCAAGGCGTCGGCGCCGTTGCGCAGCGCCGCACTGACCTGCGCCAGCGCCGCATCGCTGACCACCACCCGGCCGCTGCCCAGGCACTGGCGCAGGCTGGCCTCGACCGCGTCGGCACGGTCGCCATCGGTCAACAGCTCCACCAGCACCGGGGCATCGACGGCAATCATTCGGCGGAGTCGCCCCGGCTGCCCGCATCGAGCGCGAACTTGCCGCGCACGCGGGAGATGGCGTCGTCCACGCTCTTGCGCAGCACGATGCGGCTGCCGTCCAGCTCAACCTTCAGCACGCTGCCCTTGGTCAGGCCCAGTGCATCGCGCACGGCCTTGGGCAGGGTGATCTGGCCACGTTCGGCGACGGTGGCTTCCACGGGCGGCCTCCACGGGCATCAGGTATGCACGAATTATACATACTTCGAATGCCATACTCACGCCTGCGCATACCGGCAAGGCGCAACCGTCCCGTTGCCTGCCCGACGTAGACTGGGACGTCCCGCTGCCAGCCCACGATCACCAGGAGCCCGCCGCCATGGCCGATACCTTCCACACCCGCAGCCAGCTCGATGTCGACGGCAAGTCCTACCGCTACGCCAGCCTGCCGAAGCTGGGCGAGCGCTTCGACATCGGCCACCTGCCCTATTCGATGAAGATCCTGCTGGAGAACCTGCTGCGCCACGAAGATGGCGTGGCGGTGCTGCCGCGGCACATCGAGGCGGTGGCGAAGTGGGATGCGAAGGCCGAACCGGACACCGAGATCGCGTTCATGCCGGCGCGCGTGGTGCTGCAGGATTTCACCGGCGTGCCCTGCGTGGTGGACCTGGCGGCGATGCGCGACGCGGTGGTCAAGCTGGGCGGCCGCCCGGAGCAAATCAATCCTCTGATTCCCTCCGAACTGGTGATCGACCACTCGGTGCAGGTGGACGTGTTCGGACGCGCCGACGCGCTGGACCTCAATGGCCGCATCGAGTTCGAGCGCAACCGCGAGCGCTACGGCTTCCTGCGATGGGGCCAGAAGGCGTTCGAGAACTTCAAGGTGGTGCCGCCGAACACCGGCATCGTCCACCAGGTGAACCTGGAGCACCTGGCGCGCGTGGTCATGGCTGGTGATCACGATGGCGAGGCCTGGGCGTACCCGGACACCGTGTTCGGCACCGACTCGCACACCACCATGATCAACGGCATCGGCGTGCTGGGCTGGGGCGTGGGCGGCATCGAGGCCGAGGCGGCGATGCTGGGACAGCCTTCGTCGATGCTGATCCCGCAGGTGGTCGGCTTCAAGCTGACCGGCAAATTGCCCGAGGGCAGCACCGCCACCGACCTCGTGTTGACCGTCACCCAGATGCTGCGCAAGCACGGCGTGGTCGGCAAGTTCGTCGAGTTCTTCGGCGACGGCCTGCGGCACCTGCCACTGGCCGACCGCGCCACCGTCGGCAACATGGCGCCGGAGTACGGCGCGACCTGCGGCATCTTCCCGATCGACGCCGAGTCGCTGACCTACCTGCGCCTGTCCGGCCGCGACGAGGCGCAGATCGCGCTGGTCGAGGCCTACGCCAAGGCGCAGGGCCTATGGCACGAACCCGGTGCCGCCGAAGCCAGCTACAGCAGCGTGCTGACGCTGGACATGGGCGACGTGCGACCTTCCCTGGCCGGTCCGCGCCGTCCGCAGGACCGTGTGCTGCTGGAGGACGTGAAGGAGAACTTCCGCGACAACCTGGACCCGCTGATCGCCCATCGCGGCCCCGCCGCCGAACATGTGCCGGCCGTGGCCGATTACAAGGAAGAAGGCGGCGATCAACCGCAGGCCAAGCGCCTGGCTGCGAAACCCGTCTCCAACATCACGCTCGATGACGTGCAGCACCAGCTGTGCGATGGCTCGGTGGTGATCGCGGCCATCACCTCCTGTACCAACACCTCGAATCCGGCGGTGATGCTGGGCGCCGGCCTGCTGGCGCGCAACGCGGTGGCCAAGGGACTGAAGGCGGCGCCCTGGGTGAAGACCTCGCTGGGGCCGGGCTCGCTGGTGGTGACCGACTACCTGCAGAAGGCCGGTGTACTGGATGACCTGGAGAAGCTGGGCTTCTTCGTGGTCGGCTACGGCTGCACCACGTGCATCGGCAACTCCGGCCCGCTGCCGGAAGCGGTATCCAAGGGCATCGCCGAAAACGACCTCGCGGTGGCGTCGGTGCTTTCCGGCAACCGCAACTTCGAGGGCCGTATCCATCCCGAGGTAAAGATGAACTACCTCGCGTCGCCGCCGCTGGTGGTGGCCTATGCCATCGCCGGCACGGTCGACATCGACCTGACCAACGAGCCGCTGGGCACCGGCAGCGACGGCAACCCGGTCTACCTGAAGGACATCTGGCCAAGCAACAAGGAGATCGGCGACTTCATCGCCCGCACCATCGGCCCGGAGATGTTCCACAAGAACTACGCCGACGTGTTCAAGGGCGGTACCCGCTGGAACAACATCGAATCGCCCGACGGCGAGCTCTACGCCTGGGACGACGCCTCCACGTACATCAAGAACCCGCCCTACTTCGATGGCATGACGATGGATGTCGGCAGCATCGACGACATCCGCGGCGCACGCGTGATGGGGATCTTCGGCGACTCCATCACCACCGACCACATCTCGCCCGCCGGCAGCATCAAGAAGGATTCGCCCGCGGGGCGTTTCCTGCAGTCGCGAGGCGTGCAGCCGGCCGACTTCAACAGCTATGGCAGCCGTCGTGGCAACGACGACGTGATGGTGCGCGGTACCTTCGCCAACATCCGCATCAAGAACCTGTTCTTCGACGGCGAGGAAGGCGGCAATACCCTGTACTTCGGTGCGCCCGGCTCGAACGAGGCAAAGCCCGAGAAGATGTCGATCTACGACGCCGCCATGAAGTACAAGGCCGATGGCGTGTCGACGGTCGTGTTCGCCGGCAAGGAATACGGTACGGGCTCGTCGCGCGACTGGGCGGCGAAGGGCACCAACCTGCTCGGCATCAAGGCCGTGATTGCCGAAAGCTTCGAGCGTATCCACCGCGCCAACCTGGTGGGCATGGGCGTGCTGCCGCTCCAGTTCCGGGACGGCGAGAACGCGAAGTCGCACGGACTCGACGGCACGGAAACCGTCGACATCACCGGACTTGACGATGGCAAGGCCAAGGCCGCGAAGGTCGTGGCAACGCGCACGGATGGCAGCCGCGTAGAATTCAGCGCCAACGTATTGTTGCTGACGCCGAAAGAAGTGGAGTACTTCCGCCACGGTGGTCTCCTTCACTACGTGCTCCGACAGTTGGCCGCGAAAGAAACATCCTGACGCTGGTTCGGGCGTAAGGCCGGCCCGCTGCAGCGCAGCGGGCGTTCGGTACCACTGCGCGGCAATGCCGCGCGAGCAGCGGTACCTCACCCGCCACGGTGGTCTCCTTCACTACGTGCTCCGACAGTTGGCCGCGAAAGAAACATCCTGACGCTGGCTCGGGCGGAAGGCCGGCCCGCTGCAGCGCAGCGGGCGATCGGCAGCGCCAAGGGGCCAACATCGCCCAGTCTCGGAGCAGGAGTTCGATGCGGTGACATCTTGCCGCGCTCCAATTCAGAGGCGCGGCGTCCATTTGGCGTGGTACAGCACCCACTCGCCACTGTCCTCGCGCCACGCCGTTTCTACATCGTATGCCTGCACGCGTTGCGGCAGCAGACCCTCGTCCCCGCCGGTGGTCAACGCATGGAACCTCACCGTCGCGTTGGCAGGCGGCTGCAGCTGCACGTCCATCGGTCCGAAGGTAACGCCGATGCTGCGGTAGCGCGACATGAGCATCGAGGCGAGCGCCCTCGCCTGCCTCCCATCAAGACCATCGTTGCCCACGAAATCGTCCGCAAGCAAATGCTGCATTGCGGCAACTTCACGTGACTCGATCGCGGCATGCAGCTCTGCCGCGCGTTCGCGCAACCGCTCCTCGGGATCGGACCGCGCACATGCGGTGCCTGCCAACAACAGCAGGACGGCAAGCCCTGTTTTCCATCCTGCGCAGTACAGCATTGCGTGTGCTCCGGTGCGGGTGATCGCCAACGCCTGGCGTGGATTGGCGCGCCTTGCCAGCCTTGGGGGGCTATGCTCCAATCCATACCAGACGGTATCGCGCAAAAGAATACCGGCAACCATTCGTACTGGGAGGCAATGGATGACGATCGAACGGCCCTGGCTGGCGCACTACCCTGCAGGCGTGCCCGCCGAGATCGACGTGGACGAATTCCCGTCCATTCCTTCGGTCCTCGAAGGTGCGATCAGGAACTTCCGTGATCGCCCGGCTTTCAGCAACCTCGGCAAGACGCTCACCTACGCGGAGATCGACGAGCTCAGCAAGCAGTTCGCTGCTTACCTGCTGGGTGAGTTGAAGCTGAAGAAAGGTGATCGCGTCGCGATCATGATGCCCAACTGCCTGCAGTACCCGATCGCGACGTTCGGCGTGTTGCGTGCAGGCCTGACGGTGGTCAATACCAACCCGATGTACACGGCGCGGGAGCTCAGGCACCAGTTGGTCGATTCCGGCACCAGCGCGATCCTCGTGCTCGACAATTTCGCCAAGACGGTGCAGGACGTCGTGGCCGACACCCAGGTACGCCAGGTGATCACCACCGGCCTGGGCGACATGGTCGGGTTCCCGAAGGGAGCCATCGTCAACTTCGTGCTCAAGCACGTGAAGAAGATGGTGCCCGATCACGACATCCCGGGCGCGGTGCGATTCCGTGACACCCTGGCCCTCGGCCGCAAGCATGCGTTGCCGGACGTGAGCATCACGCCCGAGGACATTGCATTCCTGCAGTACACCGGGGGTACCACCGGCGTCGCCAAGGGTGCGATGCTGACCCATCGCAACCTCGTCGCCAACATGCAGCAGGCCTCGGCATGGCTGGGCAGCAACGTCAAGGTGGGCGAGGAAGTGATCGTCACGGCTTTGCCGCTGTACCACATCTTCGCGTTGACGGCGAACGGCCTGGTGTTCATGAAGTACGGTGCGAAGAACCTGCTCATCACCAATCCGCGCGACATGCCCGCATTCGTCAAGGAGCTGAAGAGCAACCGTTTTACTGCGATCACCGGCGTCAACACGCTGTTCAATGGCCTGTTGAACACCCCCGGTTTCGATGAGATCGATTTCTCGCCCCTGCACATGACCCTCGGCGGCGGCATGGCCGTGCAGCGTGCAGTGGCGGAGCGCTGGAAGCAGGCCACCGGCGTCACCCTGGTGGAGGCCTACGGCCTGACCGAAACGTCCCCCGCCGCATGCATCAACCCGATGAACCTGGCCGAATACAACGGTTCCATCGGCCTGCCCGTTCCCTCCACCGAAGCGTGCATCAAGGACGAGGAAGGCAATGCCTTGCCCGTCGGTGAGGTCGGTGAACTCTGCATCAGGGGCCCCCAGGTGATGAAGGGCTACTGGCAGCGGCCGGAGGAAACGGCAGCGGCCATCGATGCCGACGGCTGGCTGCATACCGGCGACATGGCGAAGATGGACGAACAGGGGTTCTTCTATATCGTCGACCGGAAGAAGGACATGATCCTCGTGTCGGGCTTCAACGTGTACCCGAACGAGGTCGAGGACGTGGTGGCGATGATGCCCGGCGTGCTGGAAGTAGCGGCCGTGGGCGTGCCGGACGAACGCTCCGGTGAGGCGGTCAAGCTGGTCATCGTGAAGAAGGACCCGGCCCTGACCGCCGAGCAGGTCAAGGCCCATGCCAGGGAGAACCTGACCGGCTACAAACAGCCCAAAATCGTCGAATTCCGTGACGAACTTCCCAAAACGAACGTCGGAAAGATCCTGCGGCGTGAGCTTAGGGACGCTTCCTAGGCGTTCGAGGCCGCGTCAACGCGGCGTCAACAAGGTCAATTTCTGCCAAATCGCGGCAGAAAGTGCTTGCATCCATCACGGGACGGGTGCATAGATTCCCCTGTCGGGCGACTCATCGTCACAGTTGGCATGCGATCCGCGCCGCGTCCGATGCGGATTTGCATGCAATCAGGGGATCCCCATGACCAAGATCGAGCCGCTGCACCGCGACGTTCCTTCCTCCATCATCCGCGTGGAGCGCGATGCGTCCAACGACACCCATTGGTGCTTCATGCATGCGCAGCATGCCTTTGCGGATCCCGAGTACCGCGCCTGCTTCTCCCCACGAATGCTCCGCGAACTGCGCGTATTCGCACGCCAGACGATCGAGAGCATCGAAGAGGCAAGCGCAGCATCGCAGAACCACATCGCGCACATCGTGCTCGGTTCCGACACCCACGTGTTCAACCTCGGTGGCGACCTTGCCCTGTTCTCGCAGCTGATCCGCGCGCGCGACCGGGACGGGTTGATGCGCTATGCGCGCGAGTGCGTGGACAGCATCCACCTGCTCCACAGCCGGCTGCACCCGAATGCCCACACCATCGGATTGGTCGAAGGCGACGCACTCGGTGGCGGCTTCGAACTTGCGCTGGCGTGCCAGACCATCGTCGCCGAGGAAGGCGTGCAGATGGGGTTCCCGGAGGTGCTGTTCGGGTTGTTCCCGGGCATGGGTGCCTATTCGCTGCTGGCACCACGCGTCGGGGCCAAGGTCGCTGAACAGATGATGCTCAATGGCGTGATGTACAGCAGTGAGGAACTGCACCGCATGGGCGTCGTCGACGTACTCGTACCCAAGGGCGAGGGCGTCCGCGCCGTGCATGAGCTTGTCCGACAGAACCGTCGTATCGCGACTGCACGCCTGGCCTTGCACCGCGTCCGCGATGCTGTCAATCCGGTGACGCTTGACGAACTGGTCCGGATCACCGAGATCTGGGTGGATACCGCCCTGCAACTGACGGACAAGCAATTGCGCACCATGGAGCGACTGGTGCGTGCCCAGCTCAAGCGGCCGGGTAACGACGATACTGCTCCGGACGACAGTGACGCAGCGAAAAGCGCTGCGTTCTGACTGGCATTGATGACGCCACCGGCGATCGACGCCGGTGGTGGTCAGTGTGGCCCGCCGTGACCGGCGACATCGTCGGCAGGAAGGATATCGCCTTGTTCCCGCAGTACGGTGATGGCCTGTTCGAGCTGTTGCCTGAGCATGTTGGCGATCCCGCGCCACTCGCGGATGAGCTGGTCGGTTGGCAGCTTCATGCCGGTCGACGCGCTTTCGCTCAGCCGTAGCGCCCCCATGTTGCCGGCCGCGCCCTTGAGCGCATGGCAGGCGTCACGGAAGGCATCCCACTGCCCTTCACCAGCGGAAACGTCAAGGTCGGCCACGCATTTGCGTGCATCCCGCGCGCATTCGCCCAGGAACCGCTTCACGAACTCTTCGCCCAGGCCCATCTCTCGCAGCTCGTCAACGATGTGCTTCGAGACGACCTCTTGCGGGACAGGCGCCGCGGCCGCCGGCTCGCTGGCTGCAGGCATGGCGACGCCGTCCGCGATATCGGCAAGCTTGCCCAGCAATCGATTCACTGCAATGGGCTTGGTGAGGAAAGCATACGCACCAGCGCGTTCGCACTCTGCCTGGGCTTCCCCCGTCGCGTCCGCCGTCAGCACGATGAACGGCGTGCGCTTGCGTCCGGCTTCCATGAACCGGGCCTGCTTGATGACTTCAATGCCACTGATGCCGGGCATGTGCAGGTCGACGATGGCGGCATCGAACTGTTGCCGCTCGATCGCATCCAGAACTTCCTCGCCGTCGCTGACGATGTGCGCCCGATGACCGGCCTTTTCCAGCAGGCGCCGCATCACCATCAGGTTGGCCGGCTGGTCGTCCGCCACGAGCACGCGTAGCGGACGCACCCGCGCGCGGTGACGTACGAAGGGGTCGGAGAAGGCGATGACGTTGTCGCCCGCAGCCTCCTGCGCGGGCTGGATCTCGGCGAGTGCCAGCGGCACGTCCAGCCAGAAGTGGGTGCCCTGCCCATTGTTGGATTCGACGGCGATCGTGCCGCCGAGCATCTCGGTCAGCGCCTTGGCGATCGTGGTGCCCAGGCCAGTGCCGCCGAAGCGCCTGCCGCGCCCGGAGTCGACCTGCTCGAAGGCATCGAAGATCCGGCCCATCGCCTCTTCCGGGATACCGATGCCGGAATCGCGCACGGAGAATCGGAGTTGCACCGCATCCTTGCCGGCATCAAGCAGCGACACGTCCAGCGACACTTTGCCCTGGTCCGTGAACTTGATGGCGTTCGACAGCAGGTTCACCATGATCTGGCGCAGGTGGTTGCTGTCGCTGTGCAGCATGTTCGGCACGTCGCCGGCCACGTTGAGTTCGAACGACAGCCCCTTCGCCTGCGCCGACGGCAGAAGCATGACGTGGATGCTCTTGAGCAACTCACGCAGGGAGAAGTCGGCATCGATTCGCTTGAAGCGCCCAGCCTCGATCGAGGAGATATCCAGTACGTCGTCGACCAATATCTGCAGCGCCTTGGCCGAGGTCTGGATGACCTGCGCGCTGTCCTTCTGCTCGCCGTTGAGCGGCGTCGCCATCAACAGTTCGGACATGCCGACGATGCCGTTGAGCGGCGTGCGGAACTCATGGCTCATGTTCGCGAGGAAACGGCTCTTTGCCTCGCTGGCCGCCTTGGCTGCCTCGGTAGCCTGGATCAGCGCCCTCAACAGCGAAGTCAGGTACAGGGGGACGGCAACCAGGCCGACAAGCAAGCCGATCCCCAGCGAGATGTTGGCGTGCCAGTAAGGCGTGGTGGCGAGCACCGTGCCGAAGGTCACCGCGGCGAAACCGATCGCGAGGAACAGGTAGCGGGGGCCATAGCGCAAGCCATTGCCGATGGTCACCCAGAGGATGATCACGTACATGGGCGCGAGCAGTTCGCCAAGCAGGAACATGCCCGTTCCCATCAGGCTGTAATCGGCCACCATGCCCAGCACGCGTCGCGGGTGCGAGATGCCCGGGCGTGCGAACAGCCACCCGAGGATTGCGCCTGCCACGATGAACTCGACCGCTAGGAACCGGTATGAGGTGGTCAACGCCGTCTCCACGCCCGGCCGACCGGAGACCACGAAGTAAAGGTACGCCACCACCACGACCAGCATCACGATGCGTACGGTCGCCTGCCCGTGCTCGCTGTCCGGGCGGCTACCCATCCGCTGGCGCACGGCGTCGACGAGGGTGGCGCTCACTGCACCGTTCCCTGGGCGGGTTGCGCCGACTGGATCTGGGTCGCGTAGCGCAGGCAAAGCGCTTCGACCTTGCCGCGCGCGCGCATCAGCGCCTCCGCACAGCGTGGATCGAACAGCTTGCCGCTCTGGTCGCGAATGTAGTCAAACGCTGCATCCATGCTCCAGGCCGGCTTGTACGGACGACGCGAGATCAGCGCATCGAACACATCGGCCACGGCAACGATGCGCGCCTCGAGCGGGATCGCATCGCCGACCAACCCTTCCGGGTAGCCGCTGCCGTCGTAGCGCTCCTGGTGGTACAACGCAATCGTCGCGCTCATCTGGATGAAACGGTTCTGGCTACCGGTCAGCAATTCGTGGCCGATGCGCGGGTGCGTGCGCATTACCTCGATCTCCTCGGGCGACAAGGGGCCGGGTTTCTGCAGCAAAGCATCCGGAATCGCGATCTTGCCGATGTCGTGGAGCGGCGCGGCCAATTCGATCATCCGCACCTCGTCCTCGAACAACCCCATCTCCTCGGCGATGATCCCGGCCACGCCGGCAAGCCGCGCGAGGTTGGCGCTCGTGCCGGAATCACGGTACTCGATGGCGCGCGCGAGACGGTTCAGGGTTTCGCGCTCGCGCTCTTCCACCTCGTGCATGCTCGACAGCAGGCGCTGTTCCAGCGACAGCGCGCGCTGCTTGATCGATTCGGACTGCTGGCGCAGTTGCAGCAGGTTGCGGCAGCGGGCGCGCAGCTCGCGCGGACGCACCGGCTTGACCAGGAAGTCGATCACGCCGGCATCCAGCGCAGCCTGGCGGATCGGTTCGTCGCCGACCACGGTGACCAGCACGATCGGCACGTCGCGGTGCAGCAGCGGGCGACGGAACCGGCGGGCGAACTCCAGCCCGTCGATCACCGGCATCCGGTAGTCCAGCAGCAGCAGGTCCGGGCGGTTTTCCTCGCACCAGCGCAGTGCCGCCTGGGGGTCGCCGAAGTCGAGCACTTCCAGCTCGGGACTGATGTCCTCGAGGATGTGCCGCAACATGGTGCGGGCGGAGGTCTGGTCGTCGACGATGACGATATTCATCTGGTTCCCATGCCGCGGGGGCGGCTTCCCCAAATCCGTCCGGCAAGGATGGCCGCCGGACAGGGTGGATGCAAGCAAGAGGCGTGCCGCGCTGTTCAGGCCCTGAATGTGACCGTTCTCCCGGTTCCCACGGCAAATCCGCCATAGGAAGGTCACTTCCTGCCCCTGGCTGCCGCCGCAGGTCGGTTCTAGCCGCCGCCCTCGGGACGCATGTACGGGAACAGCAGCACGTCGCGGATCGACGAGGACCCGGTGAGCAGCATGACCAGCCGGTCGATGCCGACCCCCAGCCCACCCGTGGGCGGCAACCCAACCTCGAGGGCACGGATGTAGTCGGCGTCGTAATGCATGGCCTCGTCATCACCGCCGGCCTTGGCATCGACCTGGGCGCGGAACCTTGCCGCCTGGTCTTCGGGGTCGTTCAGTTCGGAGAAGCCGTTGGCGATCTCCTTGCCGCCGATGAACAGCTCGAAGCGGTCGGTGATGCCCGGCTCGGTGTCCGACTCGCGCGCCAGCGGCGAGACCTCGACCGGGTAATGGGTGATGAAGGTAGGCTGCACCAGCCCACCCTCGACGGTCTTTTCGAAGATTTCAAGCAGCAGCTTGCCCCAGCCGTACGATGGCTTGACCGGGATCTTCAGCGCCGCACAGTGACTCGCCAGCGCATCGCGGTCGCGGCAGTCGGCCGTGGTGATGTGCGGGTTGAGCTCACGCACCGCTTCCTCCAGTTTCCAGCGGCGGAACGCCGGGCCGAGGTCGATGGCATGCCCGTCCCACTCGACGGCGGTGCGGCCCAGCGTGTCCCGTGCGACGTCGCGGATCAGCGCTTCGGTCAGGTCCATGACCTCCTCGTAGGCCACGTAGGCCTCGTAGAGCTCCAGCATCGTGAACTCGGGATTGTGGCGGGTGCTCACGCCCTCGTTGCGGAAGTTGCGGTTGATCTCGTACACGCGTTCGAAGCCGCCCACGACGAGTCGCTTGAGATACAGCTCCGGCGCGACGCGCAGGTACAGTTCGAGGTCGAGCGCGTTGTGGTGGGTGACGAACGGGCGCGCGGCGGCGCCGCCGGCGATGTAATGCATCATCGGCGTTTCCACTTCCAGGAAGCGGCGTGCGTCCAGCCAGCGGCGGATCGCGGCGATGATCCGCGAGCGCTTCACGAACACCTCGCGTGCCTCCGGCGAAACCACCAGGTCGACGTAGCGCTGGCGGTAGCGTTGCTCCACGTCGGCCAGCCCATGCCATTTGTCCGGTAGCGGCCGCAGCGACTTGGTCAACAGGCGCAGCGACCCGGCCTTGACCGACAGCTCGCCGGTCTTCGTCCGCATCAGCGTGCCTTCGGCGGCGATGATGTCGCCGACGTCCCAGCCCTTGAACGCGTCGTAGCGTTCGCCCAGCGCGGCCGATTGCAGGAACAGCTGGATACGGCCGGTCACGTCCTGGATCTGCGCGAACGCAGCCTTGCCCATGACCCGCTTGGCCAGCATGCGCCCCGCGACCGTCACCCTGCGACCCTCGGCCTCGAGCGCCTCGCCGGTCCAGCGCTCGGCACTGTCGAACTCGGCCTGCAGGTCGCCGGCATGATCATGGCGACGGAAGTCGTTCGGGAATGCCACGCCCTGCCCGCGCAGTGCGGAGAGTTTCGCCCGCCGCTCGGCGATCAGCGCGTTCTCGTCGGCGTGGGCTTGCGGCTGGGAGGTCGGGTCAGTCATGGCGTGGGCGTTGGGACGGAGGAGGTTTTTCGTAGCGCGCGATTCCGCGTCAGCGGGAACGACGGGGATCAGACCGCATCGACGCGTTTGGACCCGGCTTCCAGGCCGGACTTCAAGCTGGCTTCGACGAATTCGTCCAGGTCGCCATCCAGCACCTTCTGCGTGTCGCTGCGCTCGATGCCGGTACGCAGGTCCTTGATCCGGCTCTGGTCCAGCACGTAGTTGCGGATCTGGCTGCCCCAGCCGATGTCGGACTTGGTGGCCTCCACGGCATCGCGCTCTGCATTGCGCTTCTGGATCTCCAGCTCATAGAGCTTGGCGGCCAGCATCTTCATCGCGGTGTCGCGGTTCTGGTGCTGGCTTCGGCCGTTCTGGCACGCCACGACGATCCCGGTGGGCACGTGGGTGATGCGCACCGCCGACTCGGTCTTGTTGACGTGCTGGCCGCCCGCGCCCGAGGAGCGGTAGACATCGGTCTTCAAGTCGGCCGGGTTGATGGTGATGTCGATGTTGTCGTCGACTTCCGGCGACACGAATACCGAGGTGAAGCTGGTGTGTCGGCGATTGTCGGAATCGAACGGCGACTTGCGCACCAGCCGGTGCACCCCGGTCTCGGTCTTCAGCCAGCCGTAGGCGAAATCGCCCTCCACGCGCACGGTGGCCGACTTGATGCCGGCGACATCACCGCCACTGGCTTCCATCAGCTCCGTCTTCCAGCCGCGCGACTCGGCCCAGCGCAGGTACATGCGCAGCAGCATCTCCGCCCAGTCCTGCGCCTCGGTGCCGCCGGCACCGGCCTGGATGTCGACGAAGGCACTGGCCGCATCCATCTTGCCGGAGAACATGCGCTGGAACTCCAGCTTGTCCACCTCGCCCGCGAAGCGCGCCACGTCATCCACCACGGCCTGCGCGGTGTCCTCGTCGCCTTCGGCTTCGGCCAGGTCCAGAAGTTCGCCCGCCCCGGCCAAACCCTCCGTCAGGTCGCGGATGCCGTTCACGGTTTTGTCCAGCAGCGAACGTTCCCGCCCCAGCGTTTGCGCGCGCTCCGGATCGTTCCAGACGTCCGGATGCTCCAGTTCGCGTTCTACTTCCTCCAGGCGCTCACGCTTGGCGTCGTAGTCAAAGATACCCCCTCAGCGCATCCAGCCGACCGGTCAGGTCGGCGATGCGCTGGCGGACGGGATTGAGCTCGATCATAGTGTCCAGATGCCTGCTTGGCGAAAGGATGCGATTCTAGCAATCTTGACCCCTCCTCCGGATCCGCGCCAACGCACCCATGTCCCCACGGATGACGCCCCACCATCGCTGGCTGCTGGTGCTGATGCTGACGGTTGCCGCCAGCGGGGTGGCCGCGCAGCCGGCGCATACACTGGACCCGGAGGCCGTGCGCTGTTACCAGCTGCGCCACGATGACCCGGACGCAGCGGCGCGCCTTGCTGAACAGCGCTTGGCCGAGGCTGATCTCTTGCCGCCGGACGCGCTGGTCTTCCAGGCGTGCCGCGCCATTTCCCTCGCGATCATGGGCGATGCGGACGGCGCGCGCGCTGGCGTTGCAGCCGTCGAGACCCTGCTGGCCGCGCACCCGATGCCACCGGGTTTCGAATTGCGGGCCCTGTCCAACGCCGGGGCAACACTGCAACTGGCGGGCGATGTCACCGGCGCACTCGAGGCCTACGAACGAGCATTGCGCGCAGCCGCTCGCGAGGACGCCTGGGAGGCCCAGGTCAGCACGCTCGTCAACATGGCGTTGCTGCATGGCGACGAGTTCGCCGCTTACGACCAGGCCGAAGCGCTGTTCGCGCAGGCCGCCGCGATCAATGACGCCCACGGTGACCGCAAGGCGTCCCTGTCCTACAACCGGGCGATCAATTCGCTGCGCAGGGAACGCCTGGCGGATGCACGCGTGCAGTTCCAGCAGGCACTCGACGGCGCGCGCGCCAGTGGCGAGGAAGTGATTGCGAGACGGGCCGAGGCCGAGCTGGTCGCGATGTCCGGTGCGCAGGACGCGAGGGCGGCGCTGCAGCGACTGCTCGACAGGCAGCGCAGCAGCGGCGACGTCTCCGGCGCTGCGCGCAGCGCGTTGCTGCAAGGGCGACTTGCGCTGGAGGCAGGCGACCACGCCGGCGCGCTGGCCGATGCGCAGCGCGCCGTGGAGATGCTGCCGGAGTCGGTGTTCGGCGCCGTCCGGCGCGAATCGCTTGAACTGGTGGCCGCCGCCGAGATCGCACGGGGGGATTGGCAGTCGGCATATCGCACCAGCAACCAGGTGCACGACGAACAGTTGCAGCGGCTGCGGAGCATGCAGTTGGGCAACATGGCCCGTGTGCAGGCAACGCTGGTGGACGAACACAACCTCGAGGAGCTGTTGCTGGCGCGGCAACAGGGGGCAATCAGTGAGTTGCAGGCATCCCACCAGCGTCGCCAGCGCAACCTGGCGGTTGCCGCACTGGGCCTGCTGCTGCTGTTGGCGGTGGGGTTCGTCGCCTATCAGCGCCGGATCACGCGCCGCCTGCGGAACCTCAGCGCGCAGGACAGCCTGACCCGGCTACTCAATCGCCACGCCGCCGGGAAACGGCTCGAGGCCATGGTGCCCACCCGTGTCGACGCCGGTGATGCACGGCTCGCTGTCTTCCTGATCGACATCGACCACTTCAAGGCGATCAACGACCGCCACGGGCACGACGCCGGTGACATGGCACTGCTTGCGGTTGCCAATGCACTCACGACCGCGTGTGGCCCCGACGGCGTGGTGGCGCGCTGGGGTGGCGAGGAGTTCCTGGTCGGGATGGGCGGGCTGGATGCCTCCGCCGCGGGCCGGATGGCCGAACGGTTGCGCCAGGCAATCGCGGACATGCGAGTTGGCGGCGGTGTTGGCAGCATGACCGTGTCGATCGGGTTTGCCGCGGCGCCCGTCTTTCCACCACCAGGGGGCAGCGTTGCAGGCGTGGCGTCGGGCCACTGGCCGGATGCCGTGGTGCTGGCAGACCGCGCGCTTTACGCCGCCAAACGTGGCGGCCGCGACACATGGGTCGGTTTGTGGGGGCGCGCAGGCACGAGCCGGCCGATTGACGAGGCACTCGACGATCCCGCCGCAGCGATCTCCAGCGGCGACCTGATGCTCTCCTCAGGACGCCCCGGCCTCAGCTCGGTCGCCGACCGCAGGGCGCGGGGCAATGGGGCTCCGCCCGCAACCACCTAGTCGGCCCGCGGCTTCAATCGCCAGGATCGCCTACGCGTCCGCTAATCGCCCACGCAGTTCGCTCCGGTATTTGCGGCTGCCCGGCAGCGTAGTGCCATCCTTCAGGTGCACGCGTGCGTCGCCCGTCTCCAGCGGCTCGAACGACACCAGCTGGTCCAGGTTGACGATATAGCTGCGATGGATGCGCACGAACCTTGCGGGGTCCAGCTTCTCGACGATCCCGCCAATGGTGCTGCGCAGGGGGTAATCGTGGCCACGCACGCGCAAGTTGACGTAGTTGCCGGCGGCCTGCACCCATTCAATGTCGTCGGCCGCCAACAGGAACTCGCGACCCAGCTTGCGTACCAGGAAGCGCTCCGGCCGATCGACCGGTTCGACCGGAGCCCCTTCGTCGGGACGCCCGAGCAGCCTCACCTCGCCCTGTAGCCGCCGGAGTAGCAGTCGATAGCCCTCGATCACCACCACGATGGCCGCATAGCTGCGGATGTCCTTGAGGTATTCGTAGGACAGGTTGCGGGGCCACGGACCAAAATCGTAGTCCATGCCATGCCAGCGGTAGGCGAGCGTTCGCAGCGCCACCATCCCCGCGACGTGCACCAGCGAGACCACGACACTCGCTGCCAGGTGCACGCCGAGCATCCGCCGCCAGTTGTCCCGATGCATGGGATAGCGCTCGGTGAACCGTGCGATCAATGGAATGACCAGCGCCCAGAGCAGCGCGCTGCTGATCTCCCAGGCCCACGGCTCCCACGGCTGCAGCGTGGTGGCGCCCGAGCGATTGTGGTCCATCCAGACGGTGATGCTGTTGCCCAAGGCGTTGGACACGAGGATCGCGCCGACGAACCCGACCTCGACCCACCGCCGCCACGGCCGGTAACGCTCGTATGCAGTGGGCGAACTGGTCATGGCACCGATTCTACTTGGCGGCGTCACTCGACTCGTCCCTGCCGGCCGCGGTTCGTCCCAAACGCTTGTCGGTCAATCACTTGGCGCTGGCATGGTGAGCAAGACGGGCGCACGGTGAGCGCTCACCGACCAACTGCAGGAACCTGCATGCAACGCCGCCACGATCTCGATTGGGTCCGCATCTACGCCTTCGCCCTGCTCGTCCTGTACCACGTCGGCATGTACTACGTGACCTGGGATTGGCACGTCAACAGCCCGTTCGCCAGCCATGCGCTGGAACCGGTGATGATGATGAGTTCGCCCTGGCGGTTGTCACTGCTGTTCGTGGTCTCGGGCGTCGCCACCGCGTTCCTGCTGCGCAAGTCGCGCGAGTCGGCGGCTGCCGGACACGGCGGGCGGTTCCTCGGGCCGCGTTCGTGGCGGCTGCTGGTGCCGCTGGCGTTCGGAATGCTGGTGATCGTGCCCCCGCAGTCGTACTACGAGGTGGTCGAGAAACTACCCGGAGGCTTCCACGATGGCTACCTCTCGTTCTGGGGCCGCTACCTCGCCGCGGACGACAGCTTCTGCGATGGCGATGGTTGCCTGGTCGTGCCGACCTGGAACCATCTGTGGTTCGTCGCCTACCTGTGGGTCTACACCGTGGCGGTTTGGGCGTTGGCCAAGTCGATACCGGCCGCGCTGGAACGTGCCGGAACGATGATGGCGACGGCACTGTCCTCGCCAATGGGCCTACTGCTTTGGCCGATCCTGTTCCTGGCGGCCGCACGCATCGCGCTCATCGGCACCTTCGGGTCGACCCACGCCCTGGTCGACGACTGGTACAACCATGCGCAGTACTTCGGCGTCTTCCTGCTGGGTTTCCTGATCGCCCGGGCGGATGGCGTCTGGCAGGCCACCGAGCGTGTCCGTTGGCCGGCCCTCACGCTGTGGTTCGCCAGCTGGCTGGCGATCACGGCCTACTTCGCGTGGTTCCGCGACGCGGCACCGCCCGACGGCCTGCGGCTGTCGATGCGCGGGACCTGGGCGCTGAACCAGTGGTGCGCGATCGTGGCGATCCTGGGATTCGCCCGCCGCCTCGCGCCTGGCGACAGTCCGTTGCTGCGCTACCTTTCGACCGCGATCTTTCCGGTCTACATCCTCCACCAGACCGTGACCGTGGTGCTGGCGCACAACGCCAAGCCGCTGGGGCTGAGGCCGCTGGTGGAAGGACCGCTACTGGTCCTGCTCACCTTCGGGCTGTGTTTCGCCGCTTACGAGATCGTGCGTCGCATTGCGCCATTGCGGCCGCTGTTCGGCTTGCGCTGGCGCGAACGCTTGCCTTGATCCCGAGGCACCTTGGCCGCCTCGGGCAGGCTCGCGGTGCTCGACGATCAGCTGGATGGCGCGGGCACCGCGCCAGTCGTCCGCAGCCAGCCGATAGGCCAGCCGCACGTGGCCGCACGGCGCTTCTCCCGAACCACCACCGAAATCGATCGCATTCAGCGCATCACGCACGCCCTCGCAGCGCAGCGAGAGCTTGAGGTGGCGTTCGCCCACGATCCGGGTATCGAGCACCTCGAACACGCCGTCGAACAGTGGCTCGGGAAAGCCCTGCCCCCATGGCCCGCCATCGCGCAGGGCATCGGCGTGGCGACGGGTGAACTCTTCCGCCGACAGCTCGCCGTCGCTCAGCAGTTCGGCCTGCAGGAGATCCGGCGCAACCAGCGACGCCACGGCGTCGCGGAACGCGATGGCGAACGCATCGTAGCGATCGGCCTGCAGGGTCAGCCCCGCCGCCATCGCATGGCCGCCGAATTTCGTGATCAGTCCCGGGTGGGCAACATCCACCGCCGCCAGCGCGTCACGGATGTGCAGCCCGGGGATCGAACGCGCCGACCCGCGCAGCTGTGCGCTGCCCGGCTCCGAGGGCGCGAAGGCGACGACCGGGCGATGCAACTGCTCCTTCACCTTCGACGCCACCAGTCCAACGATGCCGGGGTGCCAATCGGCGTCATGCAGGCAGACCGCAACGGGGGCCGCGTGCGCGCCGTCGAGCGCGCGCGTCGCCAACGCCGCTTCGGCGTCCTCCAGCATCAGTTGCTGCACGCCGCGTCGTTCGGCATTGATGCCGTGGAGGATTTCCGCCAGTTCACGGGCGCGCGTGGCGTCATCGGCCAGCAGGCATTCGATGCCCAAGGCCATGTCTTCGAGTCGTCCCGCGGCGTTGATGCGTGGCGCAACGGCGAAGCCGATGTCGCCGGCGGTCAGCGTGGCAGCGTTGCGTCCGGACACGTCGATCAGGGCGTTCAGCCCCGGGCAGCCCCTGCCCGCACGCAACCGCCGCAGGCCTGCGGCCACGAGCGCGCGATTGTTGGCATCCAGCGGAACCAGGTCGGCCACGGTGCCCACGGCGACCAGGTCGAGCAGGCTGGCGAGGTCGGCATCGACCGAGCCCGGCACGCCTGCCTCACGCAGGCGCCGTCGCAGCGCAAGCAGGACGTAGAACACCACGCCGACGCCCGCCAGGGTCTTGCTGGGAAACGCGTCGCCAGGCAGGTTGGGATTGACGATGGCATCGGCCGGCGGCAGCGCCTCGCCGGGCAGGTGGTGGTCGGTGACCAGCACCTGCCAGCCATGCCTCTTGGCGGCGGTGACGCCGGCGTGGCAGGCGATGCCGTGGTCGACCGTGACCAGAAGCGATGGTGCCAGCGGCACGAGTTCTGCCACAAGCGCTTCCGACAGGCCGTAGCCGTGCACGATGCGGTTGGGCACCGCGTGCACCACGTCGCTGGCGCCAAGCATGCGCAGGCCGCGTACCGCGACGGCGCATGCGGTGGCGCCATCGGCATCGAAATCGCCCACCACCAGGATGCGCTTGCGCGCGGCAATGGCTTCCACCAGCAGCGACGTGGCCGCTTCGATGCCGCCGAGCGCATCCGGTGGCAGCAGCTGCGAGGCGGAAGGTTTCGCGTGGGTGGGGTCCGAAATGCCGCGTGCGGTGTAAACGCGGCGGAGCAGCGGCAGTACGTCTTCGCCCCAGCCATCGATGGGCTGGACGGGATCGCGGCGCCGGATCCTTGGCCCGATCGCGCTCAAACGCTTGGGCCGGCCAAGGGGCTGCGCCAGAATCGCCAGCGATGGCTGCGGTGCAGTACGCGGCGCACGCCGTCTTCGCTGTCGAGTCCCAGCGCCTCGAGTTGCCCGTCGCGCAGTGCTGCCAGCGCAGGCGCCAGCCACTCGCGCTCCAGCGCCGCCAGGTCGCGCGTCGCGACCAGGTCGAAGGCGACATCGCCTTCACCTGCCTCGAACCGTTCGCGGGGCGGCGCAAGGATGCCGGCGGCGTGCGCCAGTGAAATGCCGGTTTCGTCATCGCCCGCATAGCGCGTGTGCGGCGACTGCACGCGATCCGGCAAGGCGCCGCCGCCCCAGAACCACAGCGAGTTCACCGCGGGCTTGCCCTGCTCCACCCGGCGCGCGTTCCAGGGATGGTTGTGCAGCACCACCTGCGCCTCGCTCAGCAGTGTTCTCCAGCGACGCCCGTCGGCACTCCCGCCCGGCAGGTGATCGAAAACATCGGTGCCCAGCGCATCGTCTGGTTCGGAAAAATCGGGCGGGATGCTTCCTGTCGGCAGCCGCAGGTACCAGCGTGACGGCGTGGGCGCGTCGATGGGCACGCCGGCATCGCCGAAGATCGGCCGCAGCGGCGGCAGCAGCGCGTCCACGTCTTCGCGGGTCAACGCCAACGATTCGCCATGCGCCAGGAGGCGCGCGCCGTTGATGTCGGGCAGCACATGGCAGGGGTCGGCGCGCAGCCAGATGGCGCCGGCGGCATCGCCGGCATCGGCCTCGCGCGTCAGTGCAGCCACCGGCCAGCCGTTGGGCAACAGCCGGAAATGCCGGGAGAGCAAGGCGCGACGTCCTTCGGCGACCACCGGCAGGCGGTCGGCGCGCCCGAGTGCGCGCGCAACCTCGGGCGACAGCGACTGCGCTCCGAAACGGCGCGACGCAGGCAGCAGCAGCGTCGCCTTCACCGGGTCAGTCCTTGTAGCTGACTTCGATCACTTCGTACTCGCGGGTGCCGCCCGGGGCCTCGATGGTGACGCTGTCGCCCTCGTGCTTGCCGATCAACGCACGCGCGACCGGTGACGAAATCGCGATCAGGCCGAGCTTGATGTCGGCCTCGAGGTCGCCGACGATCTGGTAGCGCCGCTCTTCGTCGGTTTCCACGTCGGCCACGGTCACCTTCGCGCCGAACACGATGCGGTCGCCGGCATCGAGCTTGCTCACGTCGATCACGTCCGCATGCGACAGCTCGCCTTCGAGCTGCTTGATGCGGCCTTCGATGAAACCCTGCTGCTCGCGGGCCGCATGGTACTCGGCGTTTTCCTTCAGGTCGCCGTGCGCACGCGCTTCGGCGATGGCGTTGATCACCGCCGGTCTCTGGACGGACTTCAGTTCGTCCAGTTCTGCGCGCAGGCGCTGCGCGCCCTGCAGGGTCATGGGTGCTCTCATCGGATGGGGTCCTTATGCGTCCGCGCGCAGTTCTTCGTGGAGTTCCTGCAGCGCCCAGACCGGGCCGCTGCCGCGATACTCCAGAGAATGCAGCAAGGCCTTGGCGCCGGCAATGGTGGTCGAGTACGTGACCCGGTGCTGCAGCGCCTCGCGGCGGATCGAGAACGAGTCCGCGATCGCCTGCCGGCCTTCGGTGGTGTTGACGATGTAGGCGATCTCGCCGTTCTTGATCAGGTCGACCACGTGCGGCCGGCCCTCGATCACCTTGTTGATCTGCTCGCAGGCGATGCCGTTGCGCTGCAGCCACTTCGCGGTGCCCGAGGTGGCGACGATGGTGTAGCCCTTCGCCTGCAGGTCGCGCGCGACCGGCAGCACGCGCTGCTTGTCCGGGTCGCGCACGGAGACGAAGGCCTTGGCGGCCTTGTCCGGCGTCGGCGGCGCCTTGATGCTGGCCGCCTCCTGCGCGCGCGCGAACGCAGCGCCGAAGCTGCGGCCCACGCCCATTACTTCGCCGGTCGAGCGCATTTCCGGGCCGAGGATCGGGTCGACGCCCTGGAACTTGGCGAACGGGAAGATCGCTTCCTTGACCGAGTAGTAGTCGGGCACGATTTCCTTCGTGGCGCCCTGCTCGGCCAGCGACTTTCCGGCCATGCAGCGCGCCGCGATCTTGGCCAGGGGCAACCCGATCGCCTTCGATACGAACGGCACCGTGCGCGAGGCGCGCGGGTTCACTTCCAGCAGGAAGATGGTGTGGCTGCCGTCGTCCTCGGACTGCACCGCGAACTGGGTGTTCATCAGGCCGACCACGTTCAGCGCCTTGGCCAGCGCCACCACCTGTTCGCGCAGCGCGTCCTGCACGTCCTTGCCCAGCGAGTACGGCGGCAGCGAGCAGGACGAGTCGCCGGAATGCACCCCGGCCTCCTCGATGTGCTCCATCACGCCACCGATCAGCACAGCACCGGTGCTGTCGGCGATAACGTCGACGTCGAACTCGACCGCGTTGTCGAGGAAGCGGTCCAGCAGCACCGGCGAATCGTTCGACACCTTGACCGCATCGCGCATGTAGCGCGCGAGGTCGCTGTCGGCATGCACCACTTCCATCGCGCGGCCGCCGAGCACGTAGCTGGGGCGCACGACCAGCGGGTAGCCGATCTCGCGCGCCAGCACCAGTGCTTCGTCGGGATTGCGCGCCGTGCGGTTGGGCGGCTGCTTGAGGCCGAGATCATCGACCAGCTTCTGGAAGCGCTCGCGATCCTCGGCCAGGTCGATGGAGTCCGGCGACGTGCCGATGATCGGCACGCCATTGGCTTCCAGCGCTCGCGCCAGCTTGAGCGGCGTCTGCCCGCCGTATTGCACGATCACGCCCTTGGGTTTCTCGATCTCGACGATCTCCAGCACGTCTTCCAGCGTCAGCGGCTCGAAGTACAGGCGGTCGGAGGTGTCGTAGTCGGTGGAGACGGTTTCGGGATTGCAGTTGACCATGATGGTCTCGAACCCGTCCTCGCGCAGCGCCAGCGCGGCATGCACGCAGCAGTAGTCGAACTCGATGCCCTGCCCGATGCGGTTGGGTCCGCCGCCGAGGATCATGATCTTTTCGCGGGACGTCGGCTGCGCCTCGCACTCGTCCTCGTAGGTCGAATACAGGTAGGCCGTGCTGGTCGCGAACTCGGCCGCGCACGAGTCAACGCGCTTGTAGACCGGCCTCACGCCATGCGCGCGACGCAGGGCGCGCACGGCCTGCTCATCGCTGCCGACCAGCTGTGCCAGCCGCGCGTCCGAGAACCCCATGCGCTTGAGCGCGCGCAGGCGCGACTTGTCGAGCGCGTCGATGCCGGCGGCGGCCACCTCGTCCTCGGTCGACACGATTTCCTCGATCTGGTCGAGGAACCACGGGTCGACATACGACAGCGCATAGACGTCCTCGACCGACAGTCCGGCGCGGAAGGCATCGGCCAGGTAGAACAGGCGTTCCGGGCCCGGCTCCTTCACTTCTCGACGCATGGTCGCCAGATCGGACTCGTCGGCCAGGTCCAACCCGGTCGGGTCGAAGCCGACCTTGCCGGTTTCCAGCCCGCGCAGCGCCTTCTGCATCGATTCCTGGAAGGTGCGGCCCATCGCCATCACCTCGCCCACCGACTTCATCTGCGTGGTCAGCCGCGCATCGGCCTGCGGGAATTTCTCGAAGGCGAAGCGCGGGATCTTGGTCACCACGTAGTCGATCGACGGCTCGAACGAGGCCGGCGTCCTGCCGCCGGTGATCTCGTTCTTCAGCTCGTCCAGCGTGTAGCCCACCGCCAGCTTGGCCGCGACCTTGGCGATCGGGAACCCGGTCGCCTTGGACGCCAGCGCCGACGAGCGCGAGACGCGCGGGTTCATCTCGATCACCACCACGCGCCCGGTCGTGGGGCTGATGCCGAACTGCACGTTCGAGCCGCCGGTGTCCACGCCGATCTTGCGCAGCACCGCGATGGACGCATCGCGCAGGCGCTGGTACTCCTTGTCGGTGAGCGTCTGTGCCGGCGCGACGGTGATGCTGTCGCCGGTATGCACGCCCATCGGGTCGAGGTTTTCGATGGAACAGACGATGATGCAGTTGTCCGCGGTATCGCGGACGACCTCCATCTCGAATTCCTTCCAGCCCAGCACCGACTCTTCCACCAGCACCTCGGTGGTCGGCGACAGCTCCAGGCCGCGATTGACGATCTCGACCAGTTCCTCGCGATTGTAGGCGATGCCGCCGCCGCTGCCTCCCAGGGTGAAGCTGGGGCGGATGATGGTCGGATAGCCCACCGTCGCCTGGATCTCCAGCGCCTCGTCCAGCGTATGCGCCACTGCGGCCTTCGGGCATTCCAGCCCGATCTCGCCCATTGCCACGCGGAACAGCTCGCGGTCTTCGGCCATGCGGATCGCATCGCGCTTGGCACCGATCAATTCGACGTCGTACTTCTCCAGCACGCCGTTGTCTGCAAGGTCCAGGGCGCAGTTGAGCGCGGTCTGTCCGCCCATGGTGGGCAGCAACGCGTCGGGTTTTTCCTTTGCGATGATCTTCTCGACCGTCTGCCAGTTGATCGGCTCGATGTAGACCGCGTCCGCCATCTCCGGGTCGGTCATGATCGTGGCCGGGTTGCTGTTGACCAGCACCACCCGGTAGCCCTCTTCGCGCAGCGCCTTGCAGGCCTGCGCGCCCGAGTAGTCGAACTCGCAGGCCTGGCCGATGACGATCGGGCCGGCGCCGATGATGAGGATGGTCTGGATGTCGGTGCGCTTGGGCATTTCTGGACTCAGTTTCCGGCGGTGGCAGCCTTGCTGCCGATATGCTTGTCGAGGAATGCCTCCATGGCGTCGTAAAACTCGACCTGATTACTCAAGTCGTAGAAACCATGACCTTCGTTGGGCTTGACAAGAGTCACTTCGGGTGGATTCCCAACGTCCTCCAGAGCCCTCTTCATCCTGTTGTAGTGAACTATCGGAACAATCTCATCTTTGCCGCCGTGGACAAGCATGACCGGGACCCGGATTCGAGCAGCGTTGTTGATCGGTGACTGCGCCTGCCTCTCCGACTCCGCAGATGGAACAACTCGATCGAGAAAAGCACGCGAAGCGGGCGTGTTGCTACTGCCGTCCGAATACATCAGGCCAAGGGAATAAACTCCGACAAACCCAATGGTGCAGCGGTATTTGTCCGGATAGCGGATGACGGACTGCACGGCAGCATATCCGCCATAGGAAGCCCCGTAGCTGCAAACCCGATCCTTATCAGCGATACCTTGCGAGACCACCCAATCGACGGCATCAGCCATATCGTCGATCATCAATGTTCCCCATCTTTTGTAACCCGCGCGTTCGAATGCATTGCCGTACCCGCCGGACCCGCGGAAATTGACCTGCAAGACGGCATAGCCACGATCAGCGAGGAACTGGACTTCAGGATTGAACCCCCAATAGTCACGCGGACCATGCGGGCCACCATGCGGATGCATGATCAGCGGCAGGTTCCTGCCACTGCTGTTGCGAGGGATCGTGATGTAGCCGTGGACCATCGTGCCATCGCGTGTCGGGAAGCTGATCGGCCGCATCTCCGACATCTGCCCGGGCTTGATCCAGTCCCTCGAAGCCAGCAGGAACTTGGCCTGCCCATTGCTGCGGTCGAACAGGTAGTACGAGCCCGGATCCACGTCGCTGTACGTCCTGACCAGTACATAACGACCGTCTTTGCTGATGCCTTCGAACGACACCGCATGGTCGGGGAACGCATTCACCAGGCCCGCGTATGTGCGCGATTCCGGATGGTCGGCGTTGAGGAAGTCGATGCTCGGGAGGCCGTCCTCGTAGATCACGGCCAGCTGGTCACGCTCGTCGCTGCTCGACAGCATGCGGGACGCCACCACATTGGCGTTCTCCGACACCCGTTCGCGCTGGTTGGTCTCGGGGTCCAGCAGGTAGAGCGCCGCCGGCTCTCCGGCCTCGCTCGCCGCCACGTAGACGCGCTTGTTGTCACGGTCGAATGCAATGGGGAACAACTGCGACTCGCCCATGGCGGCACGATGCACTTCCGTCCAACGGTCGCCGTCGCGGCGCAACGTCACGTTGGTGAGGTCCTTGGTCTGGCCAATGGCATAGCGGACCTTCCGGTCGTGGTCGACCAGGAAGCTGCCGTAATCCAGGGGCGCGGTGGCGACCGTTCGGACCACGCCGTTCTGTACATTCATACGCGAAAGGAACGCGGATTCGATCGAGCGCTGCACGAGGACCGTGGACGGATCGTCATGCATCACGTCCACGATACGGTAGGTTCCCCCATTCGGGATGTCCGCGCGGCGCCTGCCATCGACGTCGGAAGCGTAGACATCCGGCGTCCCCACCCGGAAATCGTAGCGTCCGAGTTTCAGGCTGACATACATGAAGAACCGCGTGTCGTTGACCCAGACCACGCGATCAATATGGCGCCTGGCGCCGTAATCCCACTTGCCGACCAGAGTCATGTCTGCCGTGCGGAAGGCGGCGAGCAGTGTCCGGTCGCCCTGCGGGACGGACACGGTGATGTATTCACCGGTCGGTGAAAGGGAGACCGAGGTGAACTCGGGGTCCTTGAAGAAATCCTCCACCGGCACCCTGGCGGACACGGAGCCAGACAACAGCAGACACATCAGCGCTATCCGTACGATCAATGTCATTGCGTCCCCCCCCTGGAATGATGACGTTGCAGCATCGAAACAAACCGGTCGAACAACGGCGACACATCCCGTGGGCCCGGCGAGGCCTCGGGGTGTCCCTGGAACGAGAATGCGGGGGCGTCGGTCAGTTCGATGCCCTGGTTGGTGCCGTCGAACAGCGAGCGGTGGATCACGCGCACGTTGGCGGGCAACGACGATTCGTCCACCGCGAAGCCGTGGTTCTGCGAGGTGATCATCACCCGGCCGCTGTCGAGGTCCTGCACCGGATGGTTGGCGCCATGGTGGCCATGCCCCATCTTCATGGTCCTGGCGCCCGCGGCGAGTGCCAGCAACTGGTGGCCGAGACAGATGCCGAACGTCGGGACCTTGCGGTCGATGAACTCGCGGATCGCCGAGATGGCGTAATCGCAGGGCGCGGGATCGCCGGGACCGTTGGACAGGAACACGCCGTCGGGTGCCATCGCCAGCACATCGGCAGCGGGCGTCTGCGCCGGCACGACATGCACGTCGCATCCGCGCTCGGCCAGCATGCGCAGGATGTTGTGCTTCACGCCGAAATCGTAGGCGACCACTTTGTGCCTGGACTCGGCGGAGATGAACTCGCCGCTATCCAGGTCCAGCTGGCCCTCCGTCCAGCGGTAGGGTTCCTTCGTGCTCACCACTTTCGCAAGGTCCATGCCCTTGAGGCCCGGGAACTTGCGCGCGGCTTCCAGCGCAGCGTCGACGTCAATGTCGTTGCCGGCGACGATGGTGCCGTTCTGCGCGCCGCGTTCGCGCAGCAGGCGGGTCAGTTTGCGCGTATCGATGCCGGCAATGGCCACGATGTCGCGCGCGCGCAGCCAGTCCTGCAGTGAGGCCTGGCTGCGCCAGTTGCTGGGACGACGCGGCACGTCGCGCACGATCAGGCCGGAACACCAGACCTTCGACGCCTCGTCGTCCTGCGGGGTGCACCCGGTGTTGCCGATGTGCGGATAGGTCAGGGTGACGATCTGCTTCGCGTAGGAAGGATCGGTCAGGATTTCCTGGTAGCCGGTCATGGCGGTGTTGAACACCACTTCGCCGACCGACTGGCCGGGGGCGCCCACGGACATGCCCTCGAATACGGTGCCGTCTTCGAGGACGAGGATTGCGGTTTCGGTCACTGGCTTCGCCTACGCGGGGTTGCAAGACGCCGCCGGAGCGCGGAAACCGGTCCGGAGGCAAGTGGGATCAGGCGAGCGGGAATGATACCGGCACGACGCATCGCGCGCCAGCGCCGCGGCCAGGAAGCGTGAATCAAAGCAGGTCGCGCAGCCGGTACCGACCCGCGTCGCGCCCGGCCAGGCGCCGTGCGGCGTGCAGCGCGCCGCGCGCGAAGATGTCGCGGTTGGTGGCGCGATGCACCAGCTCGATCCGCTCGCCGGTCGCCGCGAACTGCACGGTGTGCTCGCCGACGATGTCGCCAGCGCGCAGGCTGGCATAGCGGGGCGTCGCCCCGCCCTGCCCCGCGGCGGCCCCCAGCGCCAGCGCGGTGCCCGATGGCGCGTCCTGCTTGTGGACGTGATGGGCCTCGACGATGTCGCAATCCCAGCCCGGCAATGCCGCCGACGCACGTTCCACAAGGTCGCCCAGCACGGCGACGCCGAGGCTGAAGTTCGCTTCCCAGACCACCGGGATGCGCAGCGCAGCGGCCGCGAGTGCAGCCCGCTGCGCGTCCGAGAGCCCGGTGGTGCCCGACACGAATCCAGCGCCGCGATCGAGCGCAAGCGCCAGCGGCGCATCGAAGGCTTCCGGCAAGCTGAAATCGATGACCGCATCGAAGACCGGCGTGCCTGCAAGCTCCGACGAGGCGAAGTACGGGACGCCATCCACCACGCGCTGCCTGACCGTGCGCGCGGACGCGGCCACCACCGTGCATGGGCCGCCATCATCGGCAGCGCAGAGCCGCAGCAGGGCCTGGCCCATGCGTCCGGAGGCGCCGTGGATCAGCAGTCGCGTTGGCGTAAGGCCTGGATCGAGGGTGGACTTGGGCATGCGCGCAGGCTAGCGGTGCGGCAGGCAATCAACAAGCGCGTCGCGCAGCCGGGCGCCCGGGGCATCAGGCCTTCATCCGCTCCCAGAAGCCTTTCACGCCATCGATGAAGGTGCTGGACCGCGGCGAATGGCGGCGTGCACCGTCGCCGGTGAAGGTTTCCTCGAACTGCCCCAGCAGCTCCCGCTGCTTCGCGGTGAGGTTGACCGGCGTTTCCACCACCACCTTGCAGTACAGGTCGCCGGCACTGCGGCTGCGCACGGACTTGACGCCCTTGTCGCGCAGGCGGAAGACCTTGCCGGTCTGGGTTTCTGCCGGGATGCGGATCTCGGCCTCGCCGCCCAGCGTGGGCACGCGCACGCTGTCGCCCAGCGCCGCCTGCGAGATGCGGATCGGCACCTCGCAGTGCAGGTCGTCGCCGTCGCGCTCGAAGATCGCGTGCGGGCGCACGCGGACCTCGACATACAGGTCGCCGGGCGGCGAACCGGCCGGGCCGGCCTCGCCTTCGCCGGCCAGCCGGATGCGGTCGCCGCTGTCCACGCCCGCCGGGATCTTCACCGACAGGACTTTTTCCTCTTCGATGCGGCCATTGCCATGGCAGGCTTTGCACGGGTTGGCAATGGTCTGGCCGCGCCCGCCACACGTCGGGCACGCCTGCTGCATGGCGAAGATGCCGCGCTGGAACCGGACCTGCCCGCGCCCGCCACAGGTGCCGCAGGTCTCGAGCTTGCGGTCCTCGGAGCCGGTGCCGTCGCAGGCGTCGCACTCGGCCAGGGTGGGCAGCTCGATGCGCTTCTCGACCCCCGCGACCGCTTCTTCCAGGTCGAGTTCCATCATGTAGCCGACGTCGGCGCCGCGCCGCGGGCCGCCACGTCCACCACCGCCGCCGAAGATGTTGCCGAAGATGTCGCCGAAGATGTCGCCCATGTCGGCGCCACCGAAGCCGGGGCCGGCATTGCCACCGCCCATGCCGTGTTCGAAGGCGGCATGGCCGTGCTGGTCGTACATGCGGCGCTTGCCGCCATCCGACAGCACTTCGTAGGCCTCCTTGCACTCCTTGAACGCGGCCTCGGCCGCGGCATCGCCCGGGTTGCGGTCCGGGTGGTGCTTCATCGCGCAGCGGCGGTAGGCCTTCTTCAGGTCGTCTTCGCTGGCGTCGCGCGCGACGCCGAGGACTTCGTAATAGTCGCGTTTGCTCATGCGTTCCTCTCCTTCCCGCTCCGGGAAGGCTGGGGTGGGGTCGGTGATGCGACGAGGGCCCGGGATCGCGATGATCCCCGGCCCTCACCCCAACCCCCCTCCCGACGGGAGAGGGGCGATGGCGGATCAGGACTTCTTGTCGTCGCCCTTGACTTCGGTGAACTCGGCATCGACCACGTCGTCGTTCTTCGGCGGCGCATCGAAGCCTTCGGTGCCGTCGGCCGGCGCCTGCTGGCCGGCGGCCGCCGCTGCGAACAGCGACTGCGCGACTTCTTCCAGCGCCTTGGTCTTGGATTCGATCTGGCCCCTGTCGTCGCCCTTCATCGCGGTCTCGACTTCGGCGATCGCGCCTTCGACGCGACCGATCAGGTCGCCCGGCACCTTGTCGCCGTTGTCCTTGATCGCGCTACGCGACGCGTGGATCAACGCATCGGCCTGGTTGCGGGCGGCCACGAGTTCCTGGAACTTCTTGTCCTCCTCGCGATGCGCTTCGGCATCGGCGACCATCCGCTGGATCTCCTCGTCCGACAGGCCCGAGCCGGCCTTGATCTCGACCTTCTGTTCCTTGCCGGTCTTCTTGTCCTTGGCGGTGACGTGGACGATGCCGTTGGCGTCGATGTCGAACGACACCTCCACCTGCGGCATGCCGCGCGGCGCCGGGTCGATGCCGGTCAGGTCGAAGCGGGCCAGCGACTTGTTGAAACGGGCCTGCTCGCGCTCGCCCTGCAGCACGTGCACGGTCACCGCGGACTGGTTGTCCTCGGCGGTGCTGAAGGTCTGCGAGGCCTTGGTCGGCACGGTGGTGTTCTTCTCGATGATCTTGGTGAACACGCCGCCCAGGGTCTCGATGCCCAGGCTCAGCGGGGTCACGTCGAGCAGCAACACGTCCTTGACGTCGCCGGCCAGCACGCCGCCCTGCACCGCCGCGCCGATGGCCACGGCCTCGTCGGGGTTCACGTCCTTCTTGGGTTCCTTGCCGAAGAACTCGGTCACCGCGGCCTGCACCTTGGGCATGCGGGTCTGGCCGCCGACCAGGATCACCTCGGCGATGTCGCTGGCGCGAAGGCCGGCGTCGTTGAGCGCAGTGCGGCAGGGTTCGATGGTCTTCTTGACCAGGTCGTCGACCAGCGCTTCGAGCTTGGCGCGCGTCAGCTTGATGTTGAGGTGCTTCGGCCCCGACGCATCCGCGGTCACGTACGGCAGGTTCACTTCGGTCTGCTGCGCGCTGGAGAGCTCGATCTTGGCGCGCTCGGCCGCATCCTTCAGGCGCTGCAGGGCCAGCGGATCCTTGCGCAGGTCGATGCCCTGGTCCTTCTGGAACTCTTCCACCAGGTAATCGATGACGCGCTTGTCGAAGTCCTCGCCGCCGAGGAAGGTGTCGCCATTGGTGGCCAGCACTTCGAACTGCTTCTCGCCGTCGACTTCCGCGATCTCGATGATCGACACGTCGAAGGTACCGCCGCCGAGGTCATAGACCACGATCTTGCGGTCGCCGCCGGCCTTGTCCAGGCCATAGGCCAACGCCGCTGCGGTCGGTTCGTTGATGATGCGCTTGACGTCGAGGCCGGCGATCTTGCCCGCGTCCTTGGTCGCCTGGCGCTGGCTGTCGTTGAAGTACGCGGGTACCGTGATCACCGCTTCGGTGACCTTCTCGCCCAGGTAATCCTCGGCGGTCTTCTTCATCTTTTCCAGGATGCGCGCGGACACTTCCTGCGGCGACAGCTTCTTGCCGTCGCTGGTGGCCACCCAGGCATCGCCGTTGTCGTGCTCGACGATGCCGTACGGCACCAGGTCGAGGTCCTTCTTCACCTCGGCGTCGGTGAACTTGCGGCCGATCAGGCGCTTCACCGCGTAGAAGGTGTTCTTGGGGTTGGTGACGGCCTGGCGCTTGGCGCTTGCGCCGACCAGCACTTCGCCGTCCTTGGTGTAGGCCACGATCGACGGCGTGGTGCGGTCGCCCTCGCTGTTCTCGATGACCTTGGCCTTGCCGCCGTCCATGATCGCCACGCACGAATTGGTCGTGCCGAGGTCGATGCCGATGATCTTTGCCATTGCGATTCCCTCTCGAATCTGAGTCTGTGGGGCGGCCATGCCGCCGATGGTGCGTATCTGGGGGCCAAGCCCTCCCCTTCAAGGGGAAGGCGCCATCAATCCTGCGAGGCGACCGCCACCATGGCCGGGCGCAGCAGTTGCTCGTTCAGCACGTAGCCCTTCTGGAACACCTGCACCACGCCGCCGGGCGCGATGGTTTCGGACGGCACGGCACTCATCGCCTGGTGGCGCTCCGGATCGAAGGCATCGCCGGGGTTCGGGGCCACCTCGACCAGGCCGTTGTTCTCGCACACCCGCGACAGTTCGCGCAGGGTCAGCACCACGCCATCGCGCAGCGGGTCGTCCGCCGGGGCGGCGTTCAGTGCCGCTTCCAGGCTGTCGAACACCGGCAGCAGGTCGCCGAGCAACTGCTTGTTGGCGAAACGGCAGGCATTGCGCACGTCGCGCTCCAACCGCTTGCGCTGGTTCTCGAGATCGGCGCGCTCGACCAGCGATTGCGCGCGAAGCTGCTCGAGTTCGGCGCGCAGCGATTCGATCGTGTCGGCCTGCGCCTGGTCTTCGGCCGCGGCGTCGGCGGCGTCCTGCATGGGGTCTTGCTGCATGGGGTCGGCTGTCATTGTTCGGGGATGTTCGGCGGTCGCGGTGCCGCCAGCCCCGCAGCTATGGGGCCGACTGGTCCGGATTCAAGGCAGCGCCCAGCACGTCGGCGGTGGCCTGCACCACCGGGATGACCCGGTCGTAGGCCATGCGGCTGGGGCCGATGACCCCGAGCACGCCCAATACCTTGCCGCCAGCCGAGTACGGCGCGGTGACCAGCGACATGCCTTCCAGCGGCGCCACGCCGGTTTCCTCGCCAAAGAAGATGCGCACGCCCGGCGCGCGCACCGTGCGTTCCAGCAGTTGCAGTATCTCGCGCTTGCGCGCGAACGCCTCGAACAGGTCGCGCAGCCGGTCGAGGTCCGACAGGTCCTGCAGGCCGATCAGGCGCGACTGTCCGGCGACCAGCATGTCGTCGTCCTCGGCCGGGGCCAGCGCCTGCTCGGCCAGTTCGGCGCTTTCGGTGAGCAGGCCCTCCATCTCGCTGCGGGCGGCGCGGATGTCCGCCAACAGCGTGGCGCGGATATCGGCCACCGGGCGTCCGGCGAAATGGGTGTTGAGGTAGTTGGCGACGCGCTCCAGCTCGGCGGGGTCGTAAGGCCGACGCGTCTGGATGATGCGGTTCTGCACGTCGTGGTCGGCGAAGACCAGGATGGCCATCACCCGCTGGCCGTCAAGCGGTACGAAATCGATGTGGCGGAAGGCGAACTGTTCACGCCGGGGCACGGACACCACGCCGACGAAACGGGTCATCGCCGACACCAGTTCCGAGGCGTTGCCTACCAGCGCCTGGGCGCCGCTGCCGCCCGGCAGTTCGCTACGCAGCCGCGCGATCTCGCCACTGGGCAGCGGCCTGACCTGCAGCAGCGAGTCCACGAAGACCCGATAGCCCTGCGCCGTCGGCACCCGCCCGGCCGAAGTATGCGGCGCCGAGAGCAGGCCCTGCTCCTCCAGGTCGGACAGGATGTTGCGGATGGTGGCCGCACTGACATCCAGTCCCGAATGCCGGGCCAGCGTCTGCGAGCCCACCGGCTCGCCTTCACGGATGTAATGCCCGATCAGCGAACGCAGCAGGTGGCGTGCGCGTGCATCGAGTGGATGGCGGTCGTCGGGAGGTCTGGCCACGCCGGTCGGTATAAACCGCCGCCGCGCGTCGAGGCAAGCCCGCCGGCGCGCCAAGGCAGTCCATCAGGCATGCGAACGCATGGCGGGGCCTGCCCTGCCATGACGTTGCGCTTGGTCCCGGAAGCGCCGGACTCGACCGCCCCCTTCGTACATCGACGAACGTCCGGGGCGCGCCATCTGTCAGGCCTCGTGCTGTTTGCCGTCGCGTCGCCTGCGATTGGCCGGGGGTGTAATGGCGGGTCGAGACCCGCCCTACAATGCCGCCCATGCTGACCCGACTCACCCTGCGAGATTTCGCCGTGGCTGCCGCCGCCGAGCTCGATTTTGGCCCCGGACTCACCGTGATCTCCGGTGAAACAGGCGCCGGCAAGTCGCTGCTGGTCGATGCGCTGGGGTTCCTGTCGGGCATGCGTGCCGACAGCGGCATGGTGCGCCACGGCGCCGCGCGCGCGGAACTGCATGCCGAATTCACGGTCGATGCCGGCCACGTTGCCGCGACCTGGCTGAGCGAGCAGGAATTCGACGACGAGGGGGCCTGCGTGCTGCGCCGCACCCTGCGCGCCGATGGCGGTTCGCGGGCCTGGATCAACGGCCGTCCCGCCACGCTCTCGCAGCTTGCGGAACTGGCCGCGCTGCTGGTCGAGATCCACGGCCAGCACGAACACCAGGCGCTGCTGTCGCGCCCCAGCCAGTTGGCCCTGCTCGATGCCTTCGGCGCCCATGGCGATGCGCTTGCCGCCGTTCGCGATGCGGCGCAGGCATGGAGCGCGTTGCTGGCCGAACGCGAACGCCTGTCGAAGGCCGGCGACGTGGGTGAGCGGATCGACTGGCTGCAGCATCAGCTCGATGAGCTCGAGCGCGAATCGCTGGCGCCGGATGCCCTGGCCGAACTGACCGCCAGCCACCGCCGTCAGGCGCACGCTGCAGGCCTGATCAGCGCCTGCGACGATGCCATTGCCCGTCTGGCGGGCGATGAAACGCCGTCTCTTCCGCGGCAATTGCAGCAGGTTCGCGGTGCCATCGCCCGCGAACAGGCGCACGAGCCCCGCCTGGCCGAGGTAGATGGCATGCTCGACGCTGCGGCGATCCAGCTCGACGAAGCCACCCTCCTGCTGCAACGCATCCGGGACGACCTGGACGTGGATCCGGCGCAGCTGGAAGCCCTCGACGCACGTTTGGGCCGCCTGCACGAGCTGGCCCGCAAGCACCGTGTCACCGTGGATGAACTGCCGGCACGTCGCGACGCATTCGCCTCCGAGCTTGCCGAATTGCAGGGCGCCGGGGAGCGACTGCACGCGCTCGACGACGAGATCACCGCCGCCACCCGCGCGTGGCGGCAGGCGGCGGATGCCTTGGGCGAGGCGCGACGGCAGGCCGCAACGCGGCTTTCGTCCGCCACCAGCACCCTGCTCGGCGAACTGGGCATGGGTGGCGGCGTATTCGATGCCACCCTGGAACCCGTTGCCGGCGACCGGCCCGATCCGCAGGGCGGCGAGCGCGTCGAGTTCCTGGTCTCGGCCAATGCCGGCCAACCGCCGCGCCCGCTGCGCAAGGTGGCCTCCGGCGGTGAGTTGTCGCGCATCTCGCTGGCGATCGAGGTCGCGGCGCTGGGGCTGGATGCGGTGCCGACGATGGTCTTCGACGAAGTGGATTCCGGCATCGGGGGTGCGGTGGCGGACATCGTCGGCCGCAAATTGCGCGCGCTCGGTGCCAGTCGGCAGGTGTTGTGCGTCACCCACCTGCCGCAGGTGGCGGCACAGGGCCACGCGCACTACCGCGTCAGCAAGTCCGAGGATGGCGGCAGCACGCGCAGCAACGTGCAGCGACTGGCGGACAGCGAGCGCACGGAAGAGCTGGCGCGCATGCTGGGGGGCGTGGATGTGGGCAAGGAAGCGCGGGCGGCGGCGAGGAAGTTGCTGGCGGGCGCGCAGTAGGTTCGGTTGGCCCCTCGTGGCTCTTCTTCGCCTTGCGGTCATGGCTGTGCATTTGCCGCTTGGATCTTGGCCAGTCGATTGATGGCTCTTGATCAATACGGGTTCTGTTGAGATCAGAAGCAGTTCACCCGCAAGCGGGCGAGTCCTTTTCTGTTTGCTGGCCCAGAAGGAAACGAACCAAAGAAAAAGGGCCTTCCCCGACAGGGCTAACGTTCCGGCTTTGAAGTGCGTCGGGATTTTCCGACTCGCCACGGAGCAGATACTTCGGCGCGTTGATCTTGTCGCGCGTGGCGACGCGCTCATCTCGGTCGCGGCGAAAGGACAAGTTTGGCGCGGCTCGGTCGGAGAACGCCGCACATCCGTGTGCGGCGACCCACGGGTCTGGAGCGTGCTGTCGTGGTTCAAGTTCTCCATAGGGTCATCCCGGCGCAAGCCGGGACCCAGCGACTTTTCCTGCCGGATCATGCAAGCAATCGAAAGGCACCAGGTGCCGGCTTGCGCCGGGATGCCGGCTGTTGGGTCCTTGACCTGCGTTTGGCAGCAATGCTGCTGGAAGACCCGAAGGGCGGCCGGCAGGGATGCCGGCCGTTTTTCGACGGGACAGGGATGTCCTGTCGAAAAATCCCGTCGAGGCCGGTACACCCGGTTAGCTCCGTCAAGGAAAGGCATTTCTTTGGCTACTTTCTTGACTCGGGCCATCCATGGCGCTTGCCCGTTCGGGGCCGGCTTCGCCGTTCGCGGGCGCTCCTGCGCCTGCAGTGGGCCAGCAGAGAAAGCAACCCGCCCGCCTGTGGGCGGAACACTCTTGCTCTCGGCTCTGGACAAAAACGCAACCGCATTCACTCGCCGATGCGACAGGCCACGCCGGCCGCCAGTGGCTTCAGCACCGACAATCCTCGGTGAGTAGACGCGATCAGCGCTTCTTGCGCACGTACAGCACCAGCGAGTGCTCATCCAGCACGTACCCATGCTGGTCGGCGATGCGGCCCAGCAGGTCGACGATCTCGGGGCTTTCGAACTCCGAAATCTGTCCGGTGGCCATGTCCACCATGTGGTAGTGGTGGTCGCCGCGGTCCAGTTCGTACAGGGCGTGACCACCCTCGAAGTTGTGCTTGACGACCAGGCCGGCTGCCTCGAACTGGGTCAACACGCGGTAAACCGTGGCCAGGCCGATTTCGTCGCCCTGCTCCAGCAGCTGCCGGTAGATGTCCTCGGCGGTCATGTGCTGGCGCGGGGTGCGCTGTTCCAGCAGTTCCAGGATGCGCATCCGCGGATGCGTCACCTTCAGCCCCGCCCTCTTCAGTTCACTCGATTCCATCGCCGTTCCGTTCAGCCTGGGTCGCGGTTCCGCTGGTCGCCGGGAGTGTATCATCGCCCGGTTCCCCGCCGTCCCAGCAGCCGAATGTCCAGACTGATCCTCGCCGCCCTCGTCGCCCTTGCCGTGTCCGGCTGCGGCATCCTCTACAAGCAACCGATCTACCAGGGCAACCTGATCGAACAGTCGTCGGTCGACCAACTCCAGGCCGGCATGGACAAGCAGCAGGTGATGGCATTGATGGGCACGCCGGCCGTCGCCTCGCCGTTCCACCACCAGCGCTGGGACTACACCGCCACGCGTCGCACCAATCGGCGCGGTACCACCGAGATCAAGAACCTCACGCTGTGGTTCGAGAATGACGCGCTGGCACGCTGGGAAGGCGAGTATTTCCCGGAGGACGACGCCGCGCTGGCGCAGGAAGTGCGCAAGTTCGGCCACAACCTGCCGCGCGAGCGCAACAACCGCCGCCGCTAACCGCTAGTCCTGCGCGCGGGCCCGCGCGCGCCTGCGGCGTGCGTCCTTGGGGTCGATCCGCAAGGGACGCAAAAGCTCGAGCCGGTCGCCGTCGCGCAGTGTCGTGGCAGGCTCGGCGCGCACGCCATGCACCGCCTGGCCCGCAATGCCGTCCAGCGGGAACCCTGACGCGATGATCGCATCGGCGACGGTTGCGCCGTCCTCGAGCACCAGCTCGACGCCCTGGCAGCGGTCGGGCCACGCCATGACCACGCAGACGCGCATGTCAGCCGCCCCGGTCCGCCACGCGCACGAAGTCGTCGACCATGCGGTCGGCCAATCCGCGGAAACCAAGCGTCATCGCCGGCAGCAGCAGGCTGCTCTGCGGCTCGAAATCCAGCACCAGGGTGACCTTGCACGCGGATTCGTCCAGTGCGTGGAAGGACCAGCGCCCTTCGAGACGTTTGAACGGGCCATCGCGCAGCTGCATGTCGATGTGGTGCGGGCGCTCCAGTGTGTTCTCGGTGGTGAACCAGGTGCGCAGTCCACCCAGCCCCAGCTCCAGCCGTGCAACCAACCGCGTGTCGCCGGACTCCAGCACCTCGGCCGCCTCGCACCAGCCGAACCGGCGCGGATACGCGTCGATGTCGTTGACCAGGTCGAACATCCGGCAGACGGAATGTTCGACGAGGGCGCTGCGTTCGATCCTGGGCATGCTCGCGTGCGTGGCCGGCTTCGGGGACAATGGCGGGATGGCGAAGAAGACCGGCAAGGATAAGGCAAACGGCGACAGGACCATCGCCCTGAACAAGCGCGCGCGCCACGAGTACCACCTCGAGGAGCGTTTCGAGGCCGGCATGGCGCTGCAGGGCTGGGAACTGAAGGCGATCCGCGCCGGTCGGGCCAACATCGGCGAAAGCTACGCCATGGTGCTGCAGGGCGAGTTGTTCCTGATCGGCGCACAGATCACCCCGCTGATCTCGGCATCCAGCCACGTGGTGGCCGACGCCCATCGCAGCCGCAAGCTGCTGCTGCACCGTCGGGAAATCGACACCCTGGTCGGCCGCATCCAGCGTGACGGCTACACGCTGGTACCCACCGCGCTGTACTGGAAGGGCAACAAGGTGAAAGCCGAGCTCGCCCTGGCCAAGGGCAAGCAGGCGCATGACAAACGGCAGTCCAGCAAGGACCGGGATTGGCAGCGCGACAAGCAGCGCGTGATGCGGGCCCACAACAAGAACAACTGATCCGTTTCCCGTGTGGGTAGGCGCGACGATCGCGTGCGGACGACGTTTCGCCATGCCCGTTGTGGTGTCGATGGCCGGCGCGCCGCGAAACCCCTGAACGGGCGTAGCGTCGATCAGCCAGCGTCCGGCTCGTGCCCTGCGGCATCGACGTGTGGCAACGTGAAGCGGAAGCTGGCGCCCTCGCCTGGACGCCCGTCGGCCTCGATCTGCCCGCCGTGGCGCTCGACGATGCGCTTGACGGTGGCAAGCCCGATGCCGTGCCCCGCGAACCGATCGGCTTCGTGCAGGCGCTGGAAGGCACGGAACAGCTTGCCGGCGTAGTCCGGATCAAATCCTGCGCCGTTGTCGCGGACAATGAACGCACACAGCCGCCCCCCCTCCCCTGCGCCATGCGCCGTTGCATCGGCGAGATCCGGTGCAGCGCAGAGCTCGATCTTCGCCGCAGCGGACTCTCGAGTGAATTTCCATGCATTGCCGATCAGGTTCTGCAGCAGGTCGCGCACCAGTGCGGCATCACCGGCGGCACGCAGGCCGGCCTCGATCCATACCTCGACCTCGCGGTCCGGTTCGGCCTGGCGGAGTTCGCCAACGATGTCGCTGGCGATCCTGCTGATGTCCAGCTCGTCGAGCCGCAGCGTGTCACGACCGATCCGCGACAGCTTGAGCAGTGCGTCGATCAGCGCATCCATGCGCCGTGCGGCGTTGCGGATCCGCGCCAGATAGCCCAGGCCATCCTCGTCCATGGTCGCGGCATGGCGCTCGGCCAGCACCCTGGCGAACCCTTCCACCGAGCGCAGCGGTGCGCGCAGGTCGTGCGACACGCTGTAGGCGAACGACTCCAGCTCGCGGTTGGCCTGCGTCAGTTCACGGGTGCGTTGCGTCACCCGCGCTTCCAGCAGCCGGTTCATGCTGCGGACTTGCTCCTCGGCACGGAGCCGATCGGTGATGTCCTCGGCTTGCACCAGCCAGGCGGCATCTCCACCGGCATCACCGGGAACCGCGGAAAACACCAGCAGCAGCCTGCGTTCGTCGCCTTTCGCGTCGAGCACGCGCTGCGTGGTGCGGTACGCGCCATCCTCGGCGACCCTCGGGCCGCGCTCGGCACGCCAGGGAGCGTCCGGATCGAGCAAACGCTGCGTGAGCGACGTGCCCCCCAGCGAGTCCGGCGCCGCGCCGAACAACACCTCGAGGGCGGGATTGGCCTCGACGATCCGGTCGTCCGCATCGAGCAGCGCGACACCGGCCGCCGAATACTCCATTGCGCTCCTGAATCGCAGTTCGCTGCGGCGCCACGAATCCGCCATCCGCGCGGCGATGCGTTCCGCGCGCGTCTGCGTGTGTGCCAGGCTCAGTACCACGGCGAACAGCAGCAGCGACACCACCAGCCCGGCCGCCAGGGTCATCTGCAGGTCGTCGATCCTTGCGCTGCGCGATGGTGCCAGTTCCTCGAACTCGAGTCGCCAGGTACGGCCATAGACGGCGCGCTCCAGTGAATATCGCCACGCGCCGCCCTGCACTTCGCCGGAAAACCGCGGGTCGCGATAGACCTCGGCAGGTGCAGCGGTAGTATCGACGATACGCAGTGCAAACTGCCCGGGCGAAGCGGACGTCACGCCCCCGACGTAGGCGTTGACCGCGAATGGCACATAGATCCAGCCCGCCATCGTGGTGCGACGCGAGGCTTGCCTCGACGGGGTGACGCCGCCAGCGTAGATCGGCGCATACAGCAACAATCCGGTGCGCTCGTCCTGGCCGGTCAGCTGCAGCAGCGCAACGGGTGCGGTCAGGCTGACCTGCCCCGTATCACGCGCCGCGACCATTGCCGCCTGCCGATCGGGCTCGGAAAACATGTCGAAGCCGAGCGCCTCCCGGTTGGCGATGGTACGTGGCTCCAGGAACACGATGGGGCCATAGAACTCCCGGATGCCCGCAGGTCGCAGCACGAACAGGCCGTCTCCCTGCTGCTGCTTCTCCATTTGCAGTTGTTTCAGCCCCTCGCTGTCCAGGTAGGGCACGTAGCCCAGCCCCATCAGGCCAGGGAACTGGGCATGGAGGTTCAGCCCGTCCACGTACGCCTGCCACTGCCGTTCGCTTGGCCGGGAGACGGATGCGAACAGGGACACGCCCCCCCTGATCGCCAGCTCGTAGCGCAACATCCGCTCCTGCAGCGCGTTCGCGGTGCGTTCTGCGATGGCGACGTACTCGGCCTCGGTCAGGCGGTCCTCGCGTTCGCTCGCCTTGCGCGCGTACAACGCGACCACCATCAGGGAAGCCACCAGCACCAGGACGGCAAGCAGGTAGCCGCGGCGGAAACGCCAGCGCGTCGCCGCCACCGGGGTCGATGCCGGCTTGCCTGTCTCTCCCTGCATGTCCACAGCATACCCGGCGGACATTGCGAGGCGGTGCTGAACGCGCGCCCTCGATCGATACCAGCCACCTTGCGCCGCGGCCACCCGCCCCTATACTCGTGCTGTCAGCGTGATCGACGCTCCCGGGGGTGCACTGGCTTCGACGGGGGTCGCGAAATCACTTGGCGCATGCCGAGGGGGCAGCTTTCCTCGTTAATCCAGCGGCAAAACTCTAGTTGCCAACGACGACAACTACGCTCTCGCCGCTTAAGGCGTAAGCCCCGAACCCACTTGTGCCCGTGCTCGTGGATGTAGGGTCATCATCACGGAACCGGCCGTGGCGGCTGCCTGTCAGCCACGGCTTGAACAAAACAGGCTGGTGACCGGGTGCGCTTTGCGTGCCGTGCTGCCCGGGAACGAGACCTAACGGAACGCTAAGCATGTAGTGCCGGGGATGGAGTGCCTTCGGACGGGGGTTCAATTCCCCCCACCTCCACCAGAAACCCGTCTACTGACGGATCAAGAAAGGCCGGAAACCCCATAAAATCAAGGTTTCCGGCCTTTTTTGTGTCTATTGCCGGATCACCCCCGCTCTTGCAATACCAGAATCATGGGGGTATGACTGGGGGTATCAGGGCTTCGGCCCGGGCTGGATACCCCCAATGCCGCTCACCGACACCGCCCTCCGGAAAGCAAAGCCGACCGACAAGACGCAGAAGCTCTTCGACGGCGGCGGCCTGTTCCTGGAGATCACTCCAGCGGGCGGCAAGCGGTGGCGCCAGAAGTACCGCTTCGCCGGCAAGGAGAAGCTACTCGCCCACGGCACCTACCCCGACGTGACGCTCGCAGAGGCGCGCGAGCGGCGCGAGAAGGCGCGCAAGCTACTCGCGAACGGTGTCGACCCCGGCCAGCACCGGCAAGCCGAGAAGGCGGCCGGCGTGGAGCGTGCCGCCAACAGCTTCGAAGTGGTCGCCCGTGAATGGTTGGCCAAGCGCGACTGGGTGCCGAACTACCTCGGCAAGGTGACAGCCTGGCTCGAGGGTGACGTCTTCCCGTACATCGGCAGCCGTCCGGTGGCGGACCTGACCGCCCCGGAGTTCCTGCGCGTCGGCCGGCGCATTGAGGACCGCGGCGCGATCGAGAGCGCACACCGCGTCCTGCAGAACTGCGGCCAGATCATGCGCTACGCCATCGCCACCGGCCGCGCCGACCGCAACCCCGTTGCCGATCTCAAGGGCGCCCTCGCCCCGGCCCCAGAGAAGCACCACGCGGCCATCGTGGATCCGGAGGGCGTCGGTGCCCTGCTCCGCGCCATCGACGGCTACAAGGGCGGCCACGTCACGCGCTGCGCGCTGCAGCTGGCCCCCATGTTCTTCGTCCGCCCGGGCGAACTGCGCCAGGCCGAATGGTCGGAGATCGACCTAGAGGCTGCTGAGTGGAACATCCCGGCGCACAAGATGAAGATGCGCCAGCCTCACCTGGTCCCGCTGTCGAAGCAGGCCGTGGCGATCCTCGAGGAGCTGCAGCCGCTCACCGGCCGGTTCCAGTACGTCTTCCCCGGCGGCCGAAGCCCGAAGCGCCCCATGAGCGAGAACGCGCTCACCGCGGCGCTGCGCCGCATGGGCTATGAACAGGGCTCGATGACCGTGCACGGCTTCCGCGCAATGGCACGCACGCTGTTGGACGAAGTGCTGCATTACCGGCCCGACTACATCGAGCACCAGCTGGCGCATGCCGTGAAGGATCCGAACGGCAGGGCCTACAACCGCACGTCACACCTCGCCGAGCGTCGCAAGATGATGCAGGCGTGGAGCGACTACCTCGATCGCCGCCGCGAAGACACCGGCAAGGTCCTAGAGTTCAAGAGATCCGGCACGCGCCGGTAGCAAGCGGTGCGACGGCGGTGCGCTATCACCGCCGCCACACCTTCCACAATCGAAAGGAGACTTCGATCATGGCAATTCACAGTGTAACCAGCATCACGCTCACCGAGGATGACATCGACGATTTCAACAAGGCTCTTTCTCTGGCCTTCGTTGGCGGAAACTACGAGGCACCCCACGAGTCTGGTGATTCAGGCGCTCACCTCAAAAACCTCTGCGATGCAATTTCCCAACACCTTTGCAGAATCCGCAACAGGCGCGGCGGCGACGACAGCATCATGCTCGGTAGCCAGATATGACTGCGCGCGTGGTGAAGTTCCCATGGAAGCACGGGAACCCTGTCGATCTCAACGTTGAAGTGGTCCGCCAAGTGCACGAACAGCTGGGCCAACCAATGAGCGAGACGGAAGCACGCACGTTCACCCGCAACTTCATGGCAGAGCTTGAGCGGCTGCAACGAGCGAGACGCAAGTGACCACGAAGCGGCCAGCGAAGAAAGCCCCTGCGAAAGCGGGGGCCGGCAACGGCGAGTACACGGCGCCATCTGCGTATACCTTCGGTGCCGTCACGATTCGCCTGCCTGACAGCCCACTGACTCCCGACACTACGAAGGAAGAAGGAATTCCGCGTCTGGTGACCGACCAAGAGTACCGGGAGAAGGCGCTCTCTTCGATGCGCGCATTTCTCGAGTTCGCCGATCGCGTCGAGCGCGGTGATGACTCGCTAACGAGCATGGAACGCATGTGGATTGCTGGCGCCGTACGTGCGTACGCCTCCCAGGTCTACCTCAAGCCACCGCGCAAAGGGCCTGAGCCTGAAATCGATCCCGCTCAAGTGATCCCGATGCTCCACGAGAAGATCAGGGGCAAAGGCCTCAACAAGACGAACGCGGTGCTGGAAGTTGCTGACGAACTCGGGAAGTCAGACAAAGCCATCTGGAACCTGCTCAAGAAGTACCCCGAGCAGATCGCGGTGCTAGAAGAATTCTTCTGGGGAACAGAAGAAAAAAAGTAGTTCAGTGACACCCTCTTCATGGCGCTCCAACCTGTCCCTGCCGGCGATTGCCGGGTAATCACGGATCAACAGGAGCGCCCATGGAAACCCGCACTACCCTGCCCAGCAAGGGCGACCGCGTCCTACGGATCGCTGAGGTCGTCGAGCGCACGGGGCTGAAGCGCCCGACGCTCTACAAGCGTGCCAGAGCTGGCACCTTCCCACGCCCGATCAAGCTCGGCCCCAACTCGACGGGCTGGCTGGAATCCGAGATCGATGCATTCCTCGCTGCAGCGGTCGCGCAACGCGATCAGGCTGGCGCCGCATGATCTTCGGACGAAAGAAGCCGGCACCGCCGACGCAGTGCCCACACGTTCCCGACCCGCTCAGCCGGCACGAGGTGCAAGGCATCCTCGCAACGCCGAACGGGCGCAACGTGCTGCGCGAGATGCGCACCTCGCAGATGGAGATGCGGAAGCAGTTCGCCGACGCGATCGGAGGCGCTGAGCAGCATCTGCGCTTCTGCAAGGGCATGCGCGACAACTGCGACACCGCGATCAAGGAGATCAATCGCGCGTTGGGTGAGGTGCAGGCATGAGCATCGTCGCCGACCACATCCGTGGCCAGCTTCCGGAGATCGGCGAGGGTTTGTCCGGTCAGATGGCAGACCTATCCCGAGACTGCACGCCGGAGCGTTGCGAGCGCGCGCTGATCAATCTCCGCGGTGCTCAGCAGACGATCCTGCGCCTGCGTGAGGCACTGCAGCGCGAGGCCGGCGCGGATGCCACATGAGCCCTACAACCTGCTCTCGCGCTACCAGATCATCGAGCATGCGTTGAAGAACCCTTCGCTCAGCCGCGGGCACTGCGTCGTGCTCTCGGTGATCCTCGGCCATGTAGACCCAGACGGAGATGCCTGGCCCGGCATGAAGAAGATCTGCTCGAAGGCAGGAATCTCGAAGAGCACGGCAGTGAGGGCGGTTGATCGCCTTGAGAGGCTCGGATACCTGAGCGTTGAGCGCCGACATGGCAGTTCCAACGTCTACTCGATCACGGACGTCGAAGACCTGCCGACCGGTGTCAGGTGTGACACCAGTTTCACTTTCTGACCGGTGTCACCGATGACACCAGTTTGGGAGCGGCGGAAGGGTTTCGAAACGGTTTGCGGTGGTGTCACCAATGACACCAACCGGTAGCAGGGATGACACCGACCGGTGTCACCGATGACACCTAACTGGTGTCAGAAATGAGCCCATAGAACTTGCTTTAAGAACTTGATTCAAGAACTCAATTCAAGAACTGGGGGCAATCTGCTTCGCAGATCGCATCCCCTGATGACCAAGAACACGAAGAGCTGAGAAGCCAAGAGCGTCACCAGGAGAAAGGCATGACCAACCACACCCTGAAGGTCGCACTGACGAAGCGCGCGCTGGCCAAGCAGCTGATGCGAGCCGGATCACCGAAGAAGGAAGCGGAGGCTGTCGCAGAGCGCCTACCGCACGAGCAGCAGTGGCGAAAGCTGCCGGTGCATGTCCAAGCCGAGATTGCCTGGAAGGCACTCACCACTGGGAAGCAGAAATGACCGACACCGACAGGAAGATCGAGCATGCAGCCCGGGCTTTCACCGAAACCGGAACCGCGCTCTGGATCGCGATGCTGGCCAAGCTGGAGGCAACGAACCCAGAGCTCGCCGCGAAGATTGCCCAGTGTCTGGATCGCGGCGAACGGATGGTGATCGCCATCGAGACCGACCTGCATCGTCCGACGATCTGGTGGGCGACGATCAACGATCAGGGGCAGCTGAGGCGAATCATGACCGTCGCCGATGCAGGAGTTCCCCTGCAGTGATTGACATCGCCGCAGGCCATCTCCAATCTACTTACATCGGCGACAGCAGTCCCGATACCGCAAGACGCGAGCGACGCGCTCCGGCAGCGGCCAATGAGTCCACTTGGTCAGCCTGCTGAGGTAATGCGCGTGCTCGCACGAACAACCCCATTCCGTTCTGTGAAAGCCCTTGGTCAGGGACGCTTCGAAGGCGTTGCTTGGTCGCTCGCGCACCAGCCTGATATCTCGGGCGACATCATCCTGCCCTCTGCCATCGAGTCCGCGATCGAGCGGCACACGAAGGCGCGCACGCGTCCCGACGTACTGATCGAGCACGACAAGGGTCTTCTGGCCGGTGCGATCGTCGATATGCATCTCACAGACCGAGGCCTCGAGGTCACGGGCCAGGTCGACATGGGAAGCACCATCGGGCGCGGCGCCATGGAGAAGATGCAGTCGGGTGAACTTCCGTGCCTGTCGATCGGCGCAGAGGCCATGGCCGAGAAGTACGGCAGCGGCCACGTTTTCTTCGACATGAAGCTCGAAGAGGTGAGCCTCTGCCTACAGGGCAAGAACTTCGGCGCCCGCATCAGCGATGTGAAGTCCTGGACCGACGTCAGTACCCAGCGCGATCTGGAGCGGCTGCTCAGAGATGTTGCCGGCATGCCCAACCGCCTTGCACGCAAAACCGCCCACGCCGCCTGGCCCGTGATCGATTCCAATTCCAACGAGGGCGACGAACTCAACGCCGCACTTCGCCAACTGATCGGAGCAACCCCATGAATACCGCATTGAAGAAGAACCCGCGACTCCGCGTCCTGAACGTCCAGAAGGAAGACCAGACCGTCGCACTGGTCCGCAAAGCCGCCGAGAAAGTCGATGGCATCGAGAAGCGCCAAGAGGAGCTGGACAGCCAACACGCCGAGCTGCGAGCCAATCTCCAAGCCACGGAACAAGTGATCGCGAAGATGGCGAACCTCGCAGAGGGCTTCGGTGGCGGATTCTCCGCGGAGACTGCAGGCCAGATCTTCATCAAGAGCGACGAGTTCAGCTCGTTGCAGGAGCGAGGCCGCGGCACCGCGAGCGTGACCATCAAGTCGACCCTGACGCTGGATCCTGCCTCTGCCGGTGACCTGGTGACGCCGACCCGCGTTCCGGGCGCGACGATGCTCCAGCAGCGCCGCATCCGCATTCGTGATGTGCTCGCTGCCGGCCGCACGGACTCGAGCTCGGTGGAGTTCGTGAAGCAGGTGACCCGCACCAACGCCGCAACGACTGTTGCTGAGCTTGGACTCAAGCCGGAAGCCGCGCTGACCTTCGACCTGCAGACTGCTCCGGTGCGCACCATCGCGGTGACGCTGCCGGCCAGTCGCCAGATCATGTCGGATGCGCCGATGCTGGCATCTCTGGTCGACAGCGAGCTGCGCTACATGCTCCAGGATGTCGAAGAGCTCCAACTGCTCAACGGTAATGGCAGCGGCTCCAACATCCTGGGCATCGTGCCGCAGGCCACTGCATTCGCTGCACCGTTCTCCGTGCCGGCGCCCACGATGATCGACGTGCTGCTGCTGGCGATCGCACAGAACGAGGCGGCGGACTTCGAGGCCGACTTCATCGCCATCAACCCGCTGGACTGGCGTCGCCTGCAGGCACTCAAGGATAACCAGGGTCGCTACCTCGCCAACGGCCCGTTCTCGGCAGAGCAAGTGGCCCGCCTGTGGCAGACGGCAGTGGTCCCGACCAAGGGCATCGCCCCCGGCAAGTTCCTCGTCGGTGATGGCCAGCGAGGCGCGCAGGTATTCGACCGCTGGCAGGCGCGTATTGAGGTGGCTACCGAGCATGCAGATTTCTTCACCCGCAACATGGTGATGATCCTCGCCGAAGAGCGACTGGCCCTTGCGGTCTACAAGCCGAACGCCTTCATCTACGGCGACTTCACGGAAGCCATCACCGCAGCGACCCAGGCTCCCTGATCGCGCCTGATCCGCAGCCCGGCCCAAGTGGCCGGGTTCGGCGGGAGGGGTGGGTCGAAAGCAAAAAAGCGCCTTCGGCGTAAACCGGTACTCCCCCCACGCGCAACTTTTTTTCCCGTGATTTGAATAATCAGAAAACGGGTGATTTCAGGGGAAAAATCCCTTGTTTTCAGCGTCGAACTGGCATTTTGAAAAGCGCGAATTCGCGAGCCGAAAGGAGGTCCCATGGCCAGCAGCCTGCGTGAACTGATCTGTCGCGTGACCGCGGATACCAAGCCCTACCAGCGCGAAATGGCTGCTGCTTCTCAGCATGCGGTGAGCTTCGGGCACACGGTCTCGCGAGCAGGCAAAGACGGGACCCGCGCATGGGACCTGCAGACCGCGGCAGCCAAGACACACGCCACGGCGCTGGAGGCATCCCAGCAGGCCCTTGGCCGGTACGTCGGCATGGCGGCAGGCCTGTTCGGTGCCGGCAAGCTAATCCAGATGGCCGACGACTACGGCCAGATCAGCGCGAGGATCCAGAACGCCACCGCCAGCAGTGCGGAGTTCGGCTTGGCGCAGGAGCGGCTCGAAGAGATCGCCAGCCGCACGTTCCGCCGGTACTCGGAGGCCGCCGACCAGTTCGCCGCCAACGCCCGGCCGATGCAGGAGCTGGGCTTCTCGATCTCGCAGACCCTCGATTCCGCCGAGGCCTTGGGCCTGGCGCTGGTGGCCGGTGCTTCCGATGCGCAGCGCAGCCGGTCGGCGATGGATGCCTGGTCGAAGTCGATGGCTGATGGTCGGATCAATGTCGACCGCTTCCAGACCCTGCTGCAGCAGACGCCTCGCGTCGCACAAGCGCTTGGCGATGCCCTCAGCAAGACGACCGGCGAGCTGCAGCAGATGGCCCGTGACGGCCAGCTGACGGCGCAGGTGGTGGTGCCCGCCTTGATCTCGCAGATGGGCAAGCTGGGCGAGGAAGTGGACCGGATGCCGACCACGGTGCAGGACGCCACCAATCGCTTCCTGGACGCGATGCAGAAGTGGGCCGGCGGCGCCAACACCGCGACGGGTGCCACGGCAACGCTGGTCGATGGCATCGCGCTGGTGACCAAGCACATGGACCTGCTGGCCACGGCGGCCATCGCCGGCGGCGTCGGTCTGGTCGGCAGCAAGATGATCCTGGCTGGCCGCGATGCGGTGCAGATGGCCCGCGGCATGATGGAAGCCCGCACCGCTCAGCAGACGCTGACCGCGGCCCGCGTTGCCGATGCCCAGCATTCGGTAGTGGAAGCCGCGATGCACAAGTCGCGGATGTTCCAGCAGAAGGCCTTCTACGCGGGGATGGTGGCCGAGGCCACGACGAAGACCGAACTGGAGTACGCGACCCGCCGCCTGCAGCTTGCGACGGACAACGCCTCACGCGCCAACGCGGCGCATCTGGCGAGCATCAACAGCCTGACGGCGGCAGAGAACGCGAACGCTGCTGCGAAGAGCAGGATGGCTGCAGCAGGCCGCTTGGCGATGGGTGTGTTCGGTGGCCCTGCTGGCCTTGCGATGACGGTGGGTGCTGTAGCCGCGGGCTGGCTCATGTTCCGGGACAACGCCGACGACGCCACGCGCTCCCTGCGTGACATGAAAGGACCGCTGGACGAGATCATCGAGAAGTACCGGGAGCTGGGTACCGCGCAGCAGGCCATCGCGCAGATGGATGCGCAGAAGGAGCTCGATCGCCAGACCAAGGCCTACGAGCTGAGCCTGCAGCGCCTTCGCAGTTCTGGCGGCGCCGTGATGTACGACTTCTTCACCGAGATCGACAACAACGTGCGCGCCGGTGCGCTGTCGATCGACCAGGCCGCAACCGACATGGTGGCAAGCATTCGCCGGTTCGAAGCGCAAGGCAAGATCTCGCCTGGCCTGGCCAAGCTGCTGATCGAGGAAGCGGCAGCGTTCCAGCAGTCCGGACGCTCGGCCGATGATTACCGCGGCCGCCTGGGCGGCATGCAGGCAGCAAGCGAAGAGGCCGGTACCGCGACCGGAAATCTCGCCGGCAAGGCGGGCGCCGGTACCGCAGCGCTCACTGGCTTGGCAAACGCTGTCGCCACTGTCGACCAGAACCTGCGCTCGCTCAGCAGCAGCACCGACAGCCAGATCGTCAACTTGGTGCGCATCCGGGATGGTGCCGAGAGAGCTTTCAGGGTGCAGATCGGCCAGCAGATCAACGCGGCCGGCGGCGTGGATGCGCTGACCCCAGAACAGCGCGCGGAGTACAACCGGCAGATCGAACTCGGCGTCCGGCTGATCCGCAAGACTGAAGCGGCGCAGCAAGCGAACGCTCAGGCAACGCGGAACGCCGCGGCAGCGACCCGAGAGGCGACCAAGGCCACCAACGAAGCGGAGAAGATCGCCGAGCGCCGCCTGGAGCAGTACAACGACATGGCGGCGGCACAGGCGCGTGAGATCGCCCTGCACGGCGAGGTGGGCCGCGCTGCCGCGATGGCATACGACACCGCCACCGGCTCGCTACGCGACTTCACCGATGCGCAGAAGCTCTCGCTCAATGAAGCCGCGAAGTGGCTGGACTGGCTGGACCACATGGCCGTCGTCGACGCGGAGATCGAGAAGATTTCAGCCGAGCACGCCAGCAGGACTGGTGAGCGCTTCAATTCGATCTCGGTGATGGCCGACCAGGCCGCCAGGAACATGCAGGGCCACTTCGCTGACTTCCTGTTCAACCCGTTCGAGGACGGCGTGAACGGCATGGTGAAGGGCTTCTCGGAAGCGATCCGGCGCATGCTGGCCGAGGCCGCGGCCGCAAGGCTGTTCGAGCTCGTCGGCATCGCGATGACCGGCTACCAAGGCCAGGGCGGCTGGGGCAATTTCATTCGGGGCATGGGGTCCGCCATGACCACGGACGGGAAGCGCGCCGGCGGCGGTGAGGTACGCCCGTACAGCGCCTACGACGTCACCGAGCACGGCCCGGAGCTGCTGCAGATGGGTGGCCGGCAGATCCTGATGACTGGCGCTCAGGGCGGCGTGGTCTCGCCACTGATGAACAAGGCCGCTGGTGGTGGTGCCGGCGGGCAGTTGCAGGTGATCGTGAACAACCACGGCAACGATCGTGTGGAAGCGCGTAGAGAGACAGAGCGGCAGCCGGACGGCAGGATTCTGGAGAGGCTGGTGCTCTCGATCGTCTCCAACAACATCGACCAAGGCGGCATCGTGGCCAGCGCAACCAAAAGCCGCTTCGGACTTCGGGAGGCGATGTGAAGCCTCTGATCAGTGATCCGCGCTTTCGGCTGGCGGGACCCCCATATGCCGAAGGTGCGCATCGGCCATCTTTCCGACAGCGATCGTATTGTGCTGAGCCGCGTCCCTGATCAACTCAATCTTCGCGTCATCGACGATGCCTCGCATTTTGGCAATCTGATGGCCGAGGTCTTCTTCGGTGTCCCTGATGATATCGAGAAGCAAACCACGCGGGTCAGGGTGATTCTTGGCGGCGAGCGCCAACGCGATAGCGACAAGAGAGTTCACCGACACTAGGTGTCCGATCTCATCTGGTGCTGCATCTTGGTCAGCCATTTCGCCGCTCCACCCAAACGAATGTCATCTTACGCCGGCCAACTGCCTGATCCACCTTGGGGGTATCGCCCGGAATTGAACCCTGGCAACCAAATATTCCGGGGGTACGAACGGGGGTATGCACCCTTCCCTGCTTCGGAAAAGTTCGCGCAAATCAGCCCGTTGCGGCGAGTTTTCGGGTGGCCCCACCCCACCATCTTCCAGAGACGAAAAAGCCCGCTCGCGCGGGCTTTTTCGTTGTCGCTTGCCGTGCGTCGGTCAGGACTGCAGCGGCACGATGCGGATCTCGACGCGACGGTTCAGGGCGCGGCCCTGCTCAGTGCTGTTGTCGGCCACCGGGTAGCGCTTGCCGAACCCGACGATCTCGAAACGCTCGCGCTGCAACCCCTGGCCGATCAGGTAGTTGCCCACGTTCTGGGCACGCTGCTCGGACAGGCGCTGGTTGACGGCATCGGTACCGACGCTGTCAGTATGGCCGCTCACCTCGACGATCGTCTGGTTGTACTCACGCAGCGTGGACGCAACATTGTTGAGCGCCGGGTAGAACTGGGACTTCAAATCGGCCCGACCGAAGTCGAAGGTCACGCCGTCCGGCAGGTTGAGCTTGATGATGTCGCCTTCGCGATCGACCACGATGCCGGTGCCCTGCGTCTGGCGACGCAACTCGGCTTCCTGGCGATCCTGGTAAGCGCCGATGGCCCCGCCGGCCAAGGCGCCCACGCCGGCACCCACCATGGCGCGCTGGCGGCGTTCGGTGGCACTCGAGCCGCTCAACAGACCCGCAGCAACACCGATGCCTGCGCCCACCAGCGCGCCGGTGCGGGTACGGTTGGGGTCGTCGGGATCGGTGGTCTGGCCGGTATAGGTGGCACAGCCTGCCAGCATCAGGGCGCTGGTCAGGGCAGTGGTGGCGAGGACGAGACTCTTGCGCATGTCGTGCTCCATGGTGCGGCAGGGCCGCCGTTGTGATGACCGGCACAAGCTAACCACGGCGGGATCAAGGTCGGATGACGGCAACCCGAACAGCCTTCACAAACCCCAATGCGAGCACGGAAAATCAGGGGGATAGCACATAGCTGCGCAATACCGCTTCAGCGTCCGTTGAATCAAAGTCCCGGTCCCAGCCGCCCATCAGCGCGAGATACAGCAGGGTTTCGAACTGTGGTTGGAAGCGGTTGGCCACTGCATCCGGGTCCGGCACCAGCCGGCCGTCCCCGATCAGTCCGAAATGGACCCGGTTGTTGTAGCTCAGGATCGACAGCCCCAACCCGATGGAACCGGTTTGCGGCACCCAGAACATCATTTCGTCGACGCGTCGGCCGGCCAGGTAGAGCGGCTGTTGCGGCCCGGGCACATTGGTCGCCACGGCGGTCGCCTTGCGACTGAACAGTTCCAGCGCCATTTCCTGCAGCGGCTGCGGCGCCATGCCTAGCGCGGCCAACAAGCCATATGCGACAATGGCTTGTCGAGAATTCTTCAACTGCTTCATGCACTCTGCGACGTACTCTACCCGCCGGATGGGGTTGTCCTCGCCCACCGGCAGGTCAAGGAACACCAACCCGAAGTGGTTGCCCAGCTTGCGGGCGTGCTCCAGCGGACGCAGGTTGACCGGCACGGTGGCGCGAAGCGAAAGCCCGTCCACCGGTTCGCCGCGCGATTGCAGGTACGCGCGCAGGGCGCCGGCGGCGACCGCCATCAGCACGTCATTGACGGTACAGCCGCAGGCACGGCCGACGGCTTTCACCTCGTCCAGGCACAGCGGCTCGGCCCAGGCCACGCGCTTGCGGGTCCCCAGACGGCCACGGAGCAACGTAGCGGGATCGTCCGGCAGGGCCAGCGCCTGCAGCAACTCCTTGCCGATCTCGCCGCCCTCCTTCGCCAGCACGGCCGCGAGCGACGGATCCTGCACCATCTCCATGCCCTTGCCGAGCATCTTGCCGCCCAGTCGCGTGTAGCGCTGAACTGCACCGACGCGGCGCGCCACGCCGGCACCATCCTGCTTCAGCCATGCGTTGGCGAGATCTTCGTCACGACCTGCCTCCGGTGCGGTATCGGTCAACGACAGCAACACCTGCACCAGCGCGATTCCGTCCGCGTAGCAGTGGTGGATTCGGGCGATCACCGCCGATCCGCCGCGGTACTGTTCGACCAGATGGAATTGCCAGAGCGGCCGCGCCTTGTCGAGCGGGGTCGATGCCAGGGTGCCCGCCAGCCGTTCGAGCGCGCGCTTGCCCGGGGAGCGCCCCGCCAGCGCCATCGACTGCACGTGCCAGTCGAGGTCGAAGGCGTCATCGTCCAGCCACAAGGCGCCGGCGCCGCTGTCGACCGCGCGCTGCCGAAACCGTGCGTAAGCGAGGAACCGGGAGCGGATGATGCGCTTCAGCTCGTCCAGCGACAGTGCCTCGGCGAACATCAGCACGCCGGTGATCATCATCGGATTGGTGTCGCGCTCCATGCGCAGCCAGGCGGTATCGACCTTCGACATCGCCTCACGCTTCGGACTGCCGCGTTTGTCCTGCTTCGCCATGCCCCCTCCGTCGCCGCGAGTGAATCACGGCCCCGGACGGAGCGTCAATTTGGCGGTGTCAGCGGATCGACTGGTAGGCCGCCAGTGCCGCCTCGCGACCTTCGGCCAGGTCTACGATGGGCCTGGAAGGGTAGTCAGGCGCGTGCCTGCGCAGCAGCGCGGGGTCGCTCCACGGTTCGTGCATCGCCGACGGCGGCAGTCCGGCGAGTTCCGGCACCCATCGCGCGATGTAGCGACCATCCGGATCGAACTTGCGCGCCTGCGTCGCCGGGTTGAACACGCGGAAGTAAGGCGCGGCGTCGGCACCGGTGCCCGCCACCCATTGCCAGCCGAGTGTGTTGTTGGCGAGGTCGGCATCGACCAGCGTGTCCCAGAACCAGCGCGCACCTTCCAGCCAGTGCTGGCGCATGTGCTTGCACAGGTAGCTGGCCGCGATCATGCGCACGCGGTTGTGCATCCAGCCGGTGTGCCACAGCTCGCGCAGGCCGGCATCGACGATCGGCACGCCGGTCATCCCGCGCTGCCAGGCCTCGAGCATGCGGCCGTTGCGACGAGCCCACGGAAAACCATCGAATTTCGGGTTGAGATTGGTGTCGACCGTCTTCGGGAAATGGTGCAGCAGGTGGTGGGCGAATTCGCGCCAGCCCAACTCGCGCACGTACCCGTCGATATCGGTCGCAGTGCCCGCCGTGCGCTCCGCTTCCAGCGCAGCCACGATCCGCCACGGCGCGATCTCGCCGAAGTGCAGGTGCGGCGACAGCCGCGACGTACCGACGCGATCGGGTCGGTCGCGATCGGTGCGGTAGCCGCGCAGCGCGCCATCGATGAAGACTTCCAGCGCTTCACGCGCACCCGCCTCGCCCGGTGTCCAGGCTTCCCAGAACCCGGAATCCCAGCGCGGCGACGGCGCCAGCGCCAGCGCGTCGAGTTCGACGCCTTCCATGCCGCCATCGACCACCGGCCAGTCCTTCGGCGCATCGTGCAGTGCATGCTCGCGCCAGTCCGCCAGCGCGCTGCGCCAGAATGGGGTGAACACGCGGTAGGGATCGCCCTGCCGGGTGGCGAGCTGCCAAGGCTCGAACAGCAATGCGCCATTGAAGCTTTCGACCTGCAGTCCTTGCCCGCGCAGCGCCTTCTTGACCTCGGCGTCGCGCCGTTCGGACGCAGGCTCGTAGCGGCGGTTCCAGTACACCGCCTCGGCCTCGAAGCCATCCACCAGCGTCTGCAGGATCGCCAGGCTGGGACCGCGGAAGATGCGCAGGCGGCTGCCGCGGCTGCGCAGGTCGGCGTCCAGCGCCTGCAGCGAACGATGCCGCCACGCGTCCGATGCGGCGCCCGGCCGCCATTCGCCCGCTTCCTTCGGCGCGTGGATGTATACGCACACCGGCACCTGGCCGGCCGCCAGCGCCGCCTGCAACGCGGGGTTGTCGGCAAGCCTCAGGTCGCTGCGGAACCACACCAGTGCGTTGGCCATGGCGCAGTATCGCCTGCCAAGGTGGAAACTGCGTCAATCGCTGCGGTAGTCGCGGGGGATGCGTTCGTTAAGGCCCACCAGGATCTCGTAGGGGATCGTGCCGGCGGCCTCGGCGAGCGTTTCCACGCTGATCGACACGTCGCCCTGGTGCCCGACCAGCACCACCTCGTCCTCGTTCCACGCGCTGTCCTTGCCGATGTCGACCATGAACTGGTCCATGCAGACGCGTCCGGCGATCGGATGGGCCTTGCCCCGGATCAGCACCTGCCCTCGCGACGACAGCGCACGCGGATAGCCATCGCCATAACCCACCGGCACCGTCACCACGCGGGTGTCTTGCGACGGCGCCCAGGTGGCGCCATAGCTGACCGGATTGCCCGCCTTGACCACCTTGAAGTACACCGCGTGCGAGACCAGCGACAGCGCCGGTTGCAGCGGGATCGTCCGGCGCGACGCGGCATCGGGCAGCACGCCGTACAGCGCGATGCCGGGACGGACCATGTCGAGGTGCGTGTCCGGGAAATGCAGCACGCCGCCGGAGTTGGCGAGGTGGCGCACGGGCATGGGCGCACCAATCCGCGTGAAGTGCCCGCAGGCTTCAAGGAAGCGCTCCAGCTGCAGCGCGGTCATCGGTGACGCGGGATCGTCGGCGCAGGCCAGGTGCGAGTACACGCCGGCCAGTCCGCACCAGCGCGAGGCGACCGCCGCTTCGATGAACGGCCCGCACGAGTAGCTGTGCACACCGATGCGCTCCATGCCGGTGTCGATCTTCAGGTGCACCTGCGCGCGCTTGCCGGCGGCTTCGGCCGCGGCCTCCACCTGGCGCAGCTTGTCCAGCGACGACACGGTGATCTCCAGGTCGTGCGCGAGGAACTGCGACACCTGGTGGCCGAAGATGCCACCCATCACCAGGATCGGCAGGGTGATGCCCGCCTGCCGCAGCGCGATGCCCTCTTCCACGAAGGCCACGCCGAAACGCTCCGCGCCCTGCGCCTGCAGGTGCCGCGCCACCGCTACCAGCCCGTGACCGTAGGCATTGGCCTTGACGATGGCCATGACCGGCACGCCGACGTGGGCGCGGATCGCGCACAGGTTGCCGGCGATGCGGTCGAGGTCGACCACGATGCGGCTGGGACGCTGCGCGACCGGGAGGTTCATCCGGAGGATGCTATTCGAAGCTGCCGATCGAGTCGTGCGCCAGGTTGTCGAAGCGCGTGTACTCGCCGAAGAACTTCAGCTTGAACGCACCGGTCGGGCCGCTACGCTGCTTGCCGATGATGATCTCGGCCAGTCCCTTGTCCGGCGACGCATCCTTGTTGTAGTACTCGTCGCGGTAGATGAAGCAGATCATGTCGGCGTCCTGCTCGATGGCGCCCGACTCGCGCAGGTCGGCCATCACCGGGCGCTTGTCGGTGCGGGTTTCCAGCGAGCGGTTGAGCTGCGACAGCGCGATCACCGGCACCTTGAGTTCCTTGGCCAGCGCCTTGAGCGAGCGCGAGATTTCGGAGATCTCGGTGGCGCGGTTCTCGCTGTTGCCGGGCACGGCCATCAGCTGCAGGTAGTCGATGACGATCAGGCCGAGGTCGTGCTCGCGCTTGAGCCGTCGTGCCTTGGCGCGCAGGACTTCCGGCGAGAGCGCCGGCGTGTCGTCGATGAAGATCTTCGAGCCCTTGATCAGCGAGATGGCGCTGCTGACGCGGCTCCAGTCCTCGTCCTCGAGCTGGCCGGTCCGCAGGCGCGTGGCATTCACGCGGCCGACCGAGGAGATCAGCCGCAGCGCCAGCTGGTCGCTCGACATTTCCATCGAGAACACCGCGACCGACTTCTTGTTGTTCGGGTTGATGGCGGCGTACTCGGCGATGTTCAGCGCGAGCGTGGTCTTGCCCATGGCCGGTCGCGCGGCGAGGATGATCAGGTCGGTCGGCTGCAGCCCTGCCGTCATCTGGTCGAACTCGTCATAGCCGGTCGACAGCCCGGTGACGCCGCCGCCGGCGTCGTAGCGCTTCTGCAGCAGGTCGAATGCGGTCTGCATCGCCTGACGGATCGGCGTGAAGTCCTGCTTGCCGTGCGCGCCCGCCTCGGCGATCCGGAACACCTGCTGCTCGGCCTTGGCGAGGATCTCGCCGCTCTCGCGGCCGTCGGGCTGGAAGCCATCGTTGACGATCTCGGTGCCCACTTCGATCAACTGCCGCAGCACCGCCTTGTCGCGCACGATGTCGGCATAGGCCTTGATGTTCGCCGCCGACGGCGTGGTGCTGGCCAGCTCGACCAGGTAGGCGCCACCGGCGACCTGTTCCGAGAGGCCCTTGGAATCGAACCACTCGCCCAGCGTCACCGCGTCGTAGGGGCGGCTCTTTTCGGCAAGCTCGGAGATCGCCTGCCAGATCAGCTGGTGGTCGCGCCGATAGAAGTCGTCCTTGACCAGCAGGTCGGCGACGCGGTCGTAGGCCTCGGGCGCGAGCATGAGGCCGCCGAGGACCGCCTGTTCGGCCTCGATCGACTGTGGCGGCACGCGGAGCTGCTCGATACGACTGTCGGACCGGTCCTGCCGGAACTCCGGGCGCGCTGACATCTGAAAAGTGACTCCCGTGTCGGGACCGTCTTCGCGGTCCCGTGGTGCGATGGACTGGACTGCCATCGTAACCACCCCGGCCGTAAAGCGTTGCAGATAACGCTGTGGATAACCGGTGGGCATCGCAGATCCTGCGACGATCGCGCGCCGCAACGGAAGCGGGCGCCCGAAGGCGCCCGTCCGGTTCACGCGATGGCGGCCTGGATCAGGCCGCTTCCGGCTCCACCACCACCTTGACGGTGGTTTCGGCGTCGGCGTGCAGGTGCACCACGATGTCGTATTCGCCGATGTTGCGCAGCGGGCCTTCGCCCATCACCACTTCCGACTTCTCGACCGGGGCGACGGCCTTGGTCAGGGCTTCGGCGATGTCGCGCGGGCCGACCGAGCCGTACAGCTTGCCTTCCGCCGAAGCGTTGGCGTAGATGGTCACGCTGGCGCCCTCCAGCTTGGCCAGGCGCGACTGCGCCTCGTCCGAGATGGCCTTGGCCTTGGCTTCGTAATCGGCGCGCTTGGCTTCGAACTCGGCCAAGTTGGCGGCGGTGGCCGGTACGGCCTTGCCCTGCGGGACGAGGAAGTTGCGGCCGTAACCGGGCTTGACCTTGACCTTGTCGCCGAGGTTGCCGAGGTTGGTGACGCGTTGCAGGAGGATCAGTTCCATGGGGTGTCTCCGGATTCGTTAGCGGCGCATCGGCGCCGCAACGGTGGCTGTCCGAATCGGACGGGTGTAATGGGGAACGAATGAAGAGGAACGAGAGGAAGGCTTTCCTTGTCGTTTCTCGTTCCTCCAGGCGCCACAGGCGCCACTCGTTCCTAGACGTTGTGGTTGTCGGTATACGGGATCAGCGCGAGGTAACGGGCGCGCTTGACCGCGGTCGCCAGCTGGCGCTGGTAGCGCGACTTGGTGCCGGTGATGCGGCTCGGCACGATCTTGCCGTTCTCGGTGAGGTTCTGGCGCAGGGTGTTGAGATCCTTGTAGTCGATCTCCTTGACACCCTCGGCCGTGAACTTGCAGAACTTGCGGCGGCGGAAGAACTTGGACATGGGTGTGCTCCTCAGGCGGCTTCGGCGGTGTCGGCCTTGTCGCCGTCACTGCTGCTGTCGTTGTCGTTGTCGGTGGACGGCGACTCGTCGTCGTCGCGACGGCGACGCTCGCCGCGCTCGGGCTTGTCGCCCTTCTCGTCCTTGTTCTTCATGATCAGCGACTGCTCGGTCTCCGGGCCATCGCGACGGATGACCAGGTGACGCAGCACCGCGTCGTTGAAGCGGAAGCCTTCGACCAGTTCGTCGAGCACGGACTGGCCGGCCTCGACGTTGAACAACACGTAGTGGGCCTTGACCAGGTTGTCGATCGGATAGGCCAGCTGGCGGCGGCCCCAGTCCTCGAGGCGATGGATCTTGCCTTCGCCGCCCTCGATCAGCGCCTTGTAGCGCTCGATCATCGCGGGCACCTGCTCGCTCTGGTCCGGATGGACCAGGAACACGATTTCGTAATGACGCATTGTGGTTTCCTTTCGGGTATTCGGCCGCCGCGACGGGCGGGCCGGACAGCTCCCCGCTGCCCGGAGTGGACGCGGTGGAGCAAGGGCTCCCGACGGCCTGGCCGCAGGGAGCCGCGCATTATGGAGGATCAAGGACTTGGCTGCAAATGGGACCCGGGACTTCCCTCTCCCCTCGAGCCGGCGTCGTACCGGGCGCCGGGCAAGGGCGACGCCCCGAATACCGGTCCCGGTGCAAGCCGGGACCCATGGACTTCGGCGGCCCGCGCGTTGCAGCGTGGCGGGTATGGCTGCCGGACTTTGCCAGGTCGCGTTGGGGAAAAAGGTTCCTCTCCCGACCGAGGGAAAGGCTCCGACGCAGGGCCCGCAGGTCCGATGCCACCGCAAGTCGCGGCCCGATATCCGCTTGGTTGCGGTGGCATCGGACCTGCGCCGGATAGACCGTCGCCCGTTCAGAAAAGCAGAAGCGACGCTGTCTTTGCCCCGGCTTTCCGTTCCGTTCGCCGGATGTGTGGAGGCGCCTGCCGGGGCCGCGCCGACCAAGCGGATATCGGGCCGCGACTCGGCGTGGCCCCGGCAGGCGCCCCCGGCGTCCCCGCACTTGGGTGAAGAGCCAAAAGACGCTGGGTCCCGGCTTGCGCCGGGATGACTGGATTTCGGGATGGTGGGGGACTGCCGGGAAAGCCGGGGTTCGGAGCGCCGGGCCCCGCCCTACCCCTTTCGCGCCGCGATCCAGGCGTCGATGTGGCGCTCCAGCGTCTCCAGCGGCACCGAGCCGGTCTCGAGCACGGCATCGTTGAAATCGCGGATGTCGAAACGTTCGCCGAGTTGTGCCTCGGCACGGTCGCGCAGTTCCGAGATCTTCAGCTGGCCGATCTTGTAGGCCAGCGCCTGCCCCGGCCAGCCGATGTAGCGGTCGATCTCGTTGGTCACGTCCTGCTCGGTCTTGGGCGCGTTGTCCATGAAGTAGTCGATCGCCTGCTGCCGGCTCCAGCCCTTGCTGTGCAGGCCGGTATCGACCACCAGCCGCACCGCGCGCCACATGTCGTAGGCCAGCTGGCCCATGCGGTCGTAGGGGTCGTCGTAGAGCCCCATCTCGTAGCCCAGGCGCTCGGCGTACAGCGCCCAGCCTTCGCCGTAGGCGGTGAAGTAGCCGGTGCGGCGGAAGGTCGGCATGTCCGGCAGTTCCATCGCGCGGCTGATCTGGAAGTGGTGGCCCGGGACCGCCTCGTGCAGCGACAGCGCCATCATCTCCCACTTCGGCCGCACCTCGGGCCTGTACAGGTTCACGTAGTAGAAGCCGGCACGGCTGCCGTCGAGTGCGCCTGGCTGGTAGTACGCGGTGGTGGTGTCGGGCGCGATGTTGTCCGGGATCGGCCGCAGCCCGTACGGCAGGCGCGGGATGATGCGGGCGACCTTCACCAGTTCCGGATCGATGCGCTTGGACACGGCGAGGTAGGCGTCGAACAGCGCTTCGGGCGTGTCGTGGAAGAACTTCGGATCGGTGCGCAGGTACTCGAAGAACGCCCGCAGGTCGCCTTCGAACGCCACTTCGTTGCGGATCGCCTCCATCTCGCCGCGGATGCGCGCCACTTCCTCCAGGCCCACCGCATGGATCTGGTCGGTGGTCATGTCGGTGGTGGTGAAGGTGGATGCCAGGAAGTCGTAGTAGGCCTTGCCGCCGGGCAGGTCGACGGCGGCGGTCTCGGTGCGGGTCGCGGGCAGGTATTCATTGGCGAAGAATTCGCCGAAAGCGCGATAGGCCGGCACGATGCCCTGTGCGACGAGCCGCTGCGCCTCGCTCTGCAGTGCGGCCTGCTCGGCCGCCGGCACGGTGTCCGGGAACCGCAGGAACGGCTTGTAGAACTGGCTTTGCGTGGGGTCGTCCACGACCTGCGCGGCGATCTGCGCCGGAATGCGTTCCATCAGCACCCGCGGCGGCGTGTCGTTGGCCGCCAGGCCTTCGCGCATCAGCACGACCACCTGCTCCAGCCGCCGCGGCAACGCCGCCATCCGCGCCAGCCAGTCGCGATAGTCCCGGGTGGTGGCGAACGGCAGCACCTCGGCGATCTGGGCGATGGTCTGCGGGCCGCCGCGCTGGTTCACCGGGCGCAGGTACTCGCGGTACTGCTGGCGCTCGATGGACTTCTCCAGTTGCCAGCGCATCACGTCGAAATGCAGCCTGTCGGCGTCATTCAGCGCCTCGCGGTCGAAGGCCAGCAGGGTTGCCAGCGCCTCGCGGTCGGCGGCCTGGCGCGCGGCGATGGCGTCCAGCGAGAGGTCGGTCCAGCGGTCGTTGTAGCGGCGGTCGCCACGGTAGCTGGCGACCTCCGGGCTCTCGCGCAGGCCGCGCTCCCATTCGGCTTCGAAGAAGGCGTGCAGCGCCTGGCCGGTGTCGTTGGCAGCAGCGGGCGGCGCGGCGAAGCACGCGAGGAACAGGAACAGGGCAAGCAGCGGGAGACGGGACATCGCGGGCGCTCAGATGGGATGGCCGGAGTCTACCGTTTCAGTGCTGAGGAGACCCGGCGCGAGGCGCCGGGCAGCAATCGGACTACGCTCGCCACCCCCGCGCAGGCAGGGCCCATGGGCGTGTCGACGTCGAACAGCGACGTCCTGGATCCCCGCCTGCGCGGTGGGGATGACGACCCACCGTCGGGGTGCCTCGCGACGCGCTCGCGGAATCGTCAGGCGGCCTTGTCGGCGTCGGTGGTGAAGCTCTCGCCACAGCCGCATTCGGCGGCGGCATTGGGGTTGGCGAACACGAACTCCTGGTTCAACCCCTTGCGCGTGAAGTCGATGGTGGTGCCATCGACCATCGGCTGGCTGGTGGCGTCGACGTAGATGCGCACGCCGTCCTGCTCGCTGACCGTATCGCCAGCCTGCTCTGCCTGCGCCAGTTCCACCTCGTAGCCCCAGCCGGAGCAGCCGGTGCGCTTGACCCCGAAGCGCAGGCCGAGCGCGTCGGGGTTGGCCGCGAGGAACTGGCGGATGCGGTCGAAGGCGGCGGGAGTCAGGTGAATGGCCATGGTGCAATTCTAACGCCGGAGGGCTGAAGATCATTGAAAGTATCGTCATCCCCGCGACGACGGGGATCCATGGGCCTGGCCTTCGTGACCTCGAACGCCCACGGGTGCCCACCTTCGCGGGCATGACGATCGACAGGACGTCGGCGAGCGATGAGCGGCCCGGTTGCCAGCGGTCGCCCGCGAGGGCACGGTAAACTGTTCATCCGATATCGATCCTCCTCCTCAGAGATTCAAGGCATGACGGTTTCCAGCGTCGAACACGCGCTCGCGGGCAAGCTGCCCGCCGGCGGCGAAGTCACGGTCCGCGGCTGGGTGCGCACCCGGCGCGATTCCAAGGCGGGCCTGAGCTTCGTCAACGTCAGCGACGGCTCGTGCTTCGCGCCGATCCAGGTGGTGGCGCCGGCGACGCTGGACAACTATGAATCCGAGGTCAAGCGGCTGACCGCCGGCTGCGCGGTCATCGCCACCGGCACGCTGGTGGCGTCGCAGGGCCAGGGCCAGAGTTTCGAGATCCAGGCATCGGCCATCGAAGTCGTCGGCTGGGTGGACGATCCTGAAACGTACCCGATCCAGCCCAAGGCGCACTCGCTGGAGTTCCTGCGCGAAGTCGCCCACCTGCGTCCGCGCACCAACCTGTTCGGCGCCGTCACGCGCATCCGCCACTGCCTGGCGCAGGCCGCGCACCGCTACTTCCACGAGAACGGCTACTACTGGATCAACACGCCGGTCATCACCACCTCCGATGCCGAAGGCGCCGGGCAGATGTTCCGGGTGTCCACGCTGGACCTGGCCAACCTGCCGCGCGACGGCAAGGGCAACGTCGACTTCTCCCGCGACTTCTTCGGCAAGGAAGTGTTCCTGTCGGTGTCGGGCCAGCTCAACGTCGAGGCGTTCTGCCTGTCGATGGGCAAGGTCTACACCTTCGGTCCGACCTTCCGCGCCGAGAACAGCCACACCACGCGCCACCTGGCCGAGTTCTGGATGATCGAGCCGGAGATCGCCTTCGCGGACCTGGCCGAGGACGCGCGCGTGGCCGAGGAGTTCCTGAAGTACCTGTTCCGCGCGGTGCTGGACGAACGTGGCGACGACATGGCCTTCATCGCCGAGCGCGTGCAGAAGGATGCGATCACGCGACTGGAGGGTTTCATCAACGCGCCCTTCGAGCGGATCGAATACACCGATGCGGTCAAACTGCTGCAGCAGTCCGGCCAGAAGTTCGATTTCCCGGTCGAATGGGGCCTGGACCTGCAGACCGAGCACGAGCGCTGGCTGACCGAGCAGCATGTCGGCCGCCCAGTGGTGGTGACCAATTACCCCGAACACATCAAGGCGTTCTACATGCGCCTCAATGACGACGGCAAGACGGTCGCCGCGATGGACGTGCTGGCGCCGGGCATCGGCGAGATCATCGGCGGCTCGCAGCGCGAGGAACGGCTCGACGTGCTGGACGCGCGCATGGCGCAGTTCGGGCTCGATGCCGAACACTATGGCTGGTACCGCGACTTCCGCCGCTACGGCACGGTGCCGCACGCCGGCTTCGGCCTCGGTTTCGAACGCCTGATCGTGTACGTCTGCGGCCTGTCCAACATCCGCGATGCCATCCCCTACCCGCGTGCGCCCGGTACGGCGGAGTACTGATGTTCCTGTTCCTCGGCCTGTGCTTCGTGGGCATCGCCATCGGTGGCATCTGTGCCTTCGTGATCTTCTGGCCGCTGTCGCTGGTGCACCTGCGCGACCGCCATCCGGCCGTGCGCGAGGCGTTGGGGGACAGCCCCTTCCTCGGCCCGTCTGCGTTGCATTGGCTGCTGACCGGGCGCTACCGCGAGGTGGCCGACCGCCAGTTCACAGGGTTGGCCACGCCGGCGCGGGTGTCGGCCGTCGTCACCCTGTTCGCGCTGGGCATGTCCGCGCTGATGCTGCTGTGGGCGATTGCATTCCGATGAGCGAGACGATGGACGACCCTATCCGGCACGTGCACGAGGAATGGTGGCTGGCCAGCCTGGGCCGCACCGTGGTGTGGGCGCGGCTTCGCGTGCGCGAGGCCGGCACCGCCGATGTCTTCGACAGCGACGGCAACACGCTGGTCTACGACAGCGAGGACACCGCGCGTTCGATGCTGCTCGATGCCGATTTCGTCGCCTTCGACGGCCTCGACGAAGCCGATGCGCTGGAGCGGGGCTTCTCGCTGGCCGAACTCGCCCTACCCGTCGGCACGCACGACGATGCGCTGCGTCCGCGCATGGTGCAGTCGCTCGGCGCGCGCGCCTAGGGCCGGTCGATGCGCGACGGGCGCTAGCGATGTACCTGCCGCGCGCCTTCGCCGGGACCGACCTTGCGCTGCTGGATGCGCTGGTCGCTGCCGACCCCTTCGTGACCCTGGTCACCACCGACGCCGAGGGCGCGCCGTTCGCCTCGCACCTGCCGGTGCTGTACCGCCGCGAAGGCGATGCCGTCCTGATCGAAGGCCACTGGGCGAAGCCGAATCCGCAGGCGCGGCAGGGCGACAGTGCACTGGTGATCGTGCAAGGCCCGCACCACTACATTTCCGCCAGCTGGTACCCCGACAAGGAAACGGCGGCTCGCGTCCCTACCTGGAACTACGCCACCGCCCACCTGCACGGCACGCTGCAGCGGTTCGACGACGAGGCCGGGCTTGCCGACATCGTTTCCCGCCTCAGCGACCGCTTCGAGGCCAGCGTGGGCCAGGGTTGGCGGTTCGAACCGCAGCGCGACGATCATCGCGCGCAGCTGCGCGGCATCGTCGGTTTCCGTTTCGTGCCGATGCGGATCGACCTGAAGGCCAAGCTCAGCCAGAACCATCCGCAAGCCAACCAGGTCGCCGTGGCATCGGCGCTGGAGGCGCTGGGCGATACGAACGCCGATGCGGTGGCCGCGCTGATGCGCCAGAACACTTCCCCCGAACCGGAGCAATGACCATGGATCTCGACCTCACCGGCCGCCAGGCGCTTGTCTGCGGCGCATCGGAAGGCATCGGCCGCGCCACCGCGCACGAGCTCGCCTTGCTGGGCGCGAACGTCACCGTACTGGCGCGTCGCCAGAACGCGCTGGATGCGGTGGTCGCCGCCTTGCCCCGCGAAAGCGGCCAGGTACACCGCAGCGTGGTGGGCGACATGGGCGATCGCGAGGCGTTGCGCACCGCGCTTGCCGCGCTGGTTGCCGAGGCGCCTGTGCACGTCCTGGTCAACAACACCGGCGGTCCACCCGGTGGCACGGTCTTCGACGCCGAAGCCGATGCCTTCATCGACGCCTTCGGCAAGCACGTGCTCGCCAACCAGGTGCTGGTGCAGGCCGTGGTGCCCGGCATGCGCGCCGCCGGCTGGGGCCGCATCGTCAACGTGGTCTCGACCTCGGTGTACGAGCCCATCGCCGGGCTGGGCGTGTCCAACACCACCCGCGGCGCAGTCGCCAGCTGGGCCAAGACCCTGTCGCGCGAACTGGCCCCGGACGGCATCACCGTCAACAACGTCCTGCCCGGCTATACCGAAACCGGCCGCATCGACCAGATCGTGCGCGACCGCGTGGCCGCGACCGGCCAGACCGAAGCCGACATCCGCGACGCGATGCGTGCCAACGTACCGGTCGGGCGCCTGGCGAGGCCGGAGGAGACCGGCGGCGTGATCGCGTTCCTGTGCTCACCCGCCGCCGCCTACGTCACCGGCGTCAGCCTCGCCGTCGACGGCGGGCGGATGGCGTCGATCTGAGCTCAGACGTCGTAGAGGCACCCCGTCACGACGAAACGACCGACTGCAGCCACGTTGGTCCCGGTGGCGCGGTTGATTTCGACCGAAACGTACGAGCCCGGGTCGGCATACAGGCTGACCTGGCTGCTGGTCATGCGGTCGCTGAGCGCGTATCCGGTCAGGATCGGCAGCGGATGCGAAGCGTAGACGCCATTGACCCGAGTGCCGATGGCGAATGCGCCGCGTCCTTCGTTGGTCGACATTCGCAGGCCCGCGCTGACGTATTCGACTTGCAGCCGCTTGCCGGCGGGTACCGGGAACTGACCCACGACACCGCTGTAGCCGACCTGTACCGTCACGGTGCCGGCGTGCTGGAACGGCTGCGCGCAGAAGGTGCCGTGCGCGAGGGCCGGCGCGGTCGCGCAGGCCGAACCGACGGCGAGGGTGGCGATGATCAATTGGCGGAACATGCGGGGAACTCCAAGGTTTCGACCGGATTGGCCGTATTCCGTGGATCGGAAAATGCCGCCGGGAACCGACATGCCTCCGCAACATCACGCCGGGCGAGCGCCAGGGCGCAGGCAGTGCTGCGACAACACCAGGCGCTGCCCTGCGCGGGGCATCCGCGCCGTCGCTTCGCCGATGACCACTCCGCACGCGCGGAGCATGGATTCGCGCGATCGCCGCATGACGCGCCACAATCGGGCGACACGACCCAGCGGATCACCCGAATGCCCGAAGGCCCCGAAATCCGTCGCGCCGCCGACCAGCTGGCCGAAGCGGTGGTCGGCGAACCGTTGGCCAGCGCCTGGTTCGGATTCCCGGCGCTGAAGAAGTACGAGAAGCCGCTGCGCGGCCGCCGCATCGAGGCGATCGTGCCACACGGCAAGGCGCTGCTGACCCGCTTCGACCACGGCTGGACGCTGTACAGCCACAACCAGCTCTACGGTGTCTGGCAGGTCGCGGCGGCGGGCGAGCGTCCGGAGACCACGCGCTCGCTGCGCGTGGCGTTGGAGACGGCGAAACAGGCAATCCTGCTGTATTCGGCGTCCGACGTGGCGATGTGGCGCACCGATGCGTTGCACGGTCATCCGTTCCTGTCGAAGCTGGGCCCCGACGTGCTCGATCCGGCACTGGACGCCCGAAGCGTCGAGGCGCGGTTGCGCGATCCCGCGTTCGCGGGCCGCGCGTTGGCCGCCCTGCTGCTCGACCAGGCCTTCCTGGCGGGGATGGGCAACTACCTGCGTGCCGAGGTGCTGTTCGAAGCCGGCATTTCCGCGCATCGCCGCCCGCAAGACCTCAAGCCCACCGAGCGCAAGCGGCTGGCCAAGGCGCTGCTGACCGTACCTCGGAACAGCTACCGCACCCGCGGCATCGAGCCGGCCAGCGGGATGCGCGCCGACTACATCACCGACACGCCGGCGGGCTTCCGCTTCAGCGTGTTCGATCGCGAAGGCCTGCCCTGCCCGCGCTGCGGCGCCCGCATCGTGCGCGAGGAACTCGCCGGCCGCCGCCTGTACGCCTGCCCCGCATGCCAGACCTGAACATCCCGCGGGTTAAGCTGCCCGCATGAAGCGTTGCCTGCACCTCATCGATGGCGTTCCGCGCGAGCCGGCGAGTGGCCAGTGGCTCGAGGTCTTCGACCCCGCGTCCGGCAAGCCCTTCGCCGCCGTGGCCCGCGGCAATGCCCACGACGTGGATGCCGCCATCGCCGCGGCGGCGGCGGCCTTCGACGGCTGGTCGGCGCTGCCGAACGATGCGCGGGCGCGCTGGCTGGAGCGACTGGCCGATGCCCTCGAGGCCCGCATCGAACTGTTCGCCGAGGCCGAATCGCGCGATGGCGGCAAGCCGATCCGTCTCGCGCGCGACATCGAGATTCCGCGCGCCGTCGCCAACCTGCGCTTCTTCGCGCATGCCGCCACACAGTTTTCGAGCGAATCGCATCACGGCCAGGCCGGGCTCAACTACACACTACGCATGCCGCTGGGCGTGGTGGGCACGATCTCGCCCTGGAACCTGCCGCTGTACCTGTTTACCTGGAAGATTGCGCCCGCAATGGCAGCAGGCAATACGGTGGTCGCCAAGCCGTCCGAAGTCACGCCGCTCACTGCAACGATGTTGGCCGAACTCGCCGCGGAGATCGGCTTCCCGCCCGGGGTGCTGAACGTGGTGCACGGCCTCGGCCCGGACGTGGGCGAGCCGCTGGTATCGGATCCACGCGTCAAGGCGATTTCGTTCACCGGCAGCACGGCCGTGGGCAAGCGCATCGCCGGCATCGCCGCGCCTCTGTTGAAGAAGGTGTCGCTGGAACTGGGCGGCAAGAACCCGACCCTGGTGTTCGCCGACAGCGACTGGGAGGACCAGCTCGACACGCTGGTGCGTTCGGCGTTCCAGAACAGTGGCCAGATCTGCCTCTGCGGCTCGCGGCTGCTGGTGGAGCGCAGCATCCAGGTCGCGTTCCGCGAGGCCTTCGTGGCCCGCGTGCAGGCGCTGCGCATCGGCGATCCGGTCGATCCGGACACGCAGTTCGGCCCGCTAGTGTCGCAGGCGCATTTCGACAAGGTGCTGTCCGCGCTGGCGCGCGCCCGAGATGAAGGCGCCGAGGTGTCGTGCGGCGGTGTCGCGCTGGACCGGCCCGGTTGGTTCGTTGCGCCGACCGTGCTGGAGGGTCTGGGCCCGGACTGCGCGACCAACCGCGACGAGATCTTCGGCCCGGTGGTCACGCTGCAGCCGTTCGATTCGGAAGACGAGGCGCTGGCGCTTGCCAACGCGGTGGACTACGGGCTGTCGGCATCGGTCTGGACCCGCGACCTCGACCGCGCGCACCGCCTGGCGGCCGGCATCCGCGCGGGGATCGTCTGGATCAACAGCTGGCTGATGCGCGACCTGCGCACGCCGTTCGGCGGCGTCGGCCAGTCGGGGCTGGGCCGCGAGGGCGGCTTGGAAGCCATGCGCTTTTTCACCGAACCCAGGAACGTGGGGCTCGCTTTGCGATAATGCCGGGCATACAGATCACGCCGACAAGGGAACCGAGATGAGCCGACTCGATGAGCTGCTGAAGAAGAACGAAGCCTGGGCCTCGCGCATCCAGGCCGAGGACCCGACCTTCTTCGAACGGCTGTCGGACATCCAGACGCCGAAGTTCCTGTGGATCGGCTGCTCCGACTCCCGCGTGCCCGCCAATCAGATCATCGACATGGCGCCGGGCGAGGTGTTCGTCCATCGCAACATCGCCAATGTCGTCGTGCACACCGACCTCAACTGCCTGTCGGTGATCCAGTTCGCGGTGGACGTGCTGAAGGTGGAACACGTGCTGGTCGTCGGACACTACGGCTGCGGCGGCGTGCTGGCCGCGCTGAAGGGCATGCGCGTGGGACTGGCGGACAACTGGATCCGCCACGTGCGCGACGTCGCCAACCGCCACGACGGCGTGCTCGATGCCATCGACGACGAACGGCTGCGCCATGACCGGCTGTGCGAACTGAACGTGCTGGAGCAGGTGACCAACGTCTGCCAGACCACCATCCTCCGCGATGCCTGGACGCGCGGGCAGAACGTCCACGTCTACGGCTGGGTCTACACGTTGCGCGATGGCCGCGTGCACGACCTGGGCCTCGACATCGACAGCGAACAGGCGCTAGCCGACCAGTATGCGCCAGCGCTGTCGCGCATCCGCCTCGACCGGGAAGACCGTTGATGGCCTCCGGGGGCGGCATCCACGCCGCGGCTGCGCCAAAGGCCGTGGGTCGCTACCCGCATGCGCGGCGCGTCGGCGACCTGCTGTTCCTGTCCGGCATCGGACCGCGCGACCCGGCCACCGATGCCATCCCCGGCAACGAAGCCTGCGCCGATGGCCGCCTGCGCAGCCATGACATCGCGGCGCAGACGCATGCCGTGTTCGCCAACGTGCGCGCGGTGCTGGAAGCCAGCGGCGCGCACTGGGAGGACCTGGTGGACGTGACCGTCTACCTCACCGACATGGCCCGCGACTTCAAGGCCTACAACGCGGTCTGGGCGGAATACTTCCCCGATCCCGCCACCGCGCCCTGCCGCACCACGCTCGGCATCACCGCATTGCCTACGCCGATCGCCATCGAACTCAAGTGCGTCGCCGCCATCGCAGTCAATCCCCACCATGCGGATTCCCCATCCCCTCCCCCGCGTGCGGGGGAGGGCTAGGGTGGGGGCGAGCCGCATGGGCGCAACCGAAAGCCCCACCCCGGCCCTCTCCTGCAGCCTGGAGAGGCGGAGGACCACGCCATGATTCCCGCACCGCTCAACCTCCAGCAGTGGATCGACGAACACCGCCACCTGCTCAAGCCCCCGGTCGGCAACAAGTGCCTGTACGACGGCGACTTCATCGTGATGATCGTCGGCGGCCCGAACGCGCGTACCGACTATCACTGGGAAGAAGGCCCGGAATGGTTCTACCAGCTGGAGGGCGAGATGACCCTGCGCATCCAGGAAAACGGTGCCGTGCGCGACATCCACATCCGCGCGGGCGAAACCTTCCTGCTGCCACCCAAAATCCCACATTCGCCGCAGCGTGGCCCGGATTCCATCGGGCTGGTGATCGAACGCAAGCGCCTGCCGCACGAAGACGACGGCCTGCTGTGGTTCTGCGAGCAGTGCAACGCCAAGGTCTACGAGGAGTACTTCCACCTCAGTGACATCGAGCAGGATTTCTTCAAGGTCTTCGAGACCTTCTACCGCAACGACGACCTGCGCACCTGCAAGGCCTGCGGCCATCTCAACCCGCGGCCAGGCCGCTACGAGATGCAGGCCGATTCGCAGGCCGACGTCACCTGAGCCAGGGAGCGGCCATGCTCAAGATCGACATCCACGCCCACTACCTGCCCCGCGACTGGCCGGACCTGGCGCGCAAATATGGCGAGGCGCGCTTTCCGGTGATCCACCACACCGACGACGGCCGCCACCGCATCTACAAGGACGGCAAGTTCTTCCGCGAAATCTGGTCCAAGACCTGGGACGCGCAGGAACGGATCGACGACTACGCGCGCTTCGGCGTGCAGGTGCAGGTGATCAGCACCGTGCCGGTGATGTTCAGCTACTGGGCAAAGCCGGCGCATGCGATGGAACTGCACCAGGCGCTCAACGACCACATGGCGCAGACCTGCCACGACTTCCCGCGCCACTACGCCGGCATCGGCACGGTGCCGCTGCAGTCGCCGCGGCTGGCGGTACAGGAGCTGGAACGCTGCGTCGACCAGCTCGGCCTGCAGGGCGTGCAGATCGGCTCGCACGTGCACCTGCCCGACGGCCAGCACTGGAACCTCGACGCGCCGGAACTGTTCCCGTTCTTCGAGGCCGCCGCCGACCTCGGCGCGGCCATCCTCGTGCATCCCTGGGACATGATGGGCACCGACACCATGCCCAAGTACTGGCTGCCGTGGCTGGTGGGCATGCCGGCGGAGCAGTCTCGCGCGGCGTGCTCGCTGGTGTTCGGCGGCGTGCTGGAGCGGCTGCCGAAGCTGAAAATCTGCATGGCGCACGGCGGCGGCAGCTTCCCCTACACCATCGGCCGCATCGAGCACGGCTTCAACATGCGCCCGGACCTGGTGGCTACCGACAACCCGCACAACCCGCGCGATTACCTCAAGCGCCTGTACTTCGATTCCTGGGTGGCCGATCCCGCCGCGTTGCGCTACCTGCTGGACACCTGCGGCGTGGACCGGGTGATGCTGGGCACCGACTACCCGTTCCCGCTGGGCGAACAGGTCCCCGGTGCCGGCATCGAGGAGATCGCACTGGACGACACCGCACGCGCCCGGCTCTACCACGGCACCGCGCTGGAATGGCTGGGGCTGCCACAGTCCCGATTCGCATAGACACCCCATGACCGACCTGTTTTCCGACGACCACGCCCGCGCGCTGGACGATGCCGATGCACTGCGCGCGTTCCGCCACGAGTTCCTGATCCCCCGCCACGACGGTGTCGAGCAGGCCTACTTCTGCGGCAACTCGCTGGGGCTGCAACCGAAGGGCGCACGGGCGCATGTCGAGGAAGTGCTGCGCAAGTGGTCCGAGGAAGCCGTGGAGGCGCATTTCACCGCGCCGGGCGCGTGGATGCCCTACCACGAACTGGTGCGCGATCCGCTCGCGGCCGTGGTCGGTGCACAGCCGTCCGAGGTGGTGGCGATGAACTCGCTCACCGCCAACCTGCACCTGCTGATGGTCAGCTTCTACCAGCCCACCGTCGAACGCACCGCGATCCTGATCGAAGCCGGCGCCTTCCCGTCGGACCGGTATGCAGTGGAGTCGCAGTTGAAGTATCGCGGCCTGCCGCCGGAACACACGCTGATCGAAGTGCAGCCCGACAACGCCGACGGCACCTTCTCGATGGCCGCCATCGAGAACGCGATCCGCGAACACGGCAAGCGTCTGGCGCTGGTGCTGTGGCCGGGTGTGCAGTACCGCACCGGACAGGCCTTCGACCTGAAGGAAATCGCGCGGATCACGCATGAGGTGGGCGCGATCGCCGGCTTCGACCTTGCGCACGCCGTCGGCAACCTGCCGTTGCAGTTGCACGACAGCGGCGCCGATTTCGCGGTCTGGTGCCATTACAAGTACATGAACTCCGGCCCCGGCGCGGTCGCCGGCTGTTTCGTGCACGAGCGCCATGCGCGCACCGACCGCCCGCGCTTCGCCGGCTGGTGGGGCCACGAGCAATCCACGCGCTTCCGCATGGGTCCGGACTTCGTGCCCACGCCCGGTGCCGACGGCTGGCAGCTCAGCAATCCGCCGATCCTGGGCCTGGCGCCGCTGCGCGCCTCGCTGGACCTGTTCTCGCGTGCGGGCATGGACGCGCTGCGCGCCAGGTCCAAGCGATTGACCGGGTATCTCGAAGCCCTGATCCATGCGCGCCTTGCCGACACGCTGCAGATCGTCACCCCGGCCGCCCCTGCACAACGCGGCTGCCAGCTGTCGCTGCGCGTCGCTGGCGGGCGCGCGCGCGGCCGCACCCTGTTCGAGCACCTCGGTGCGCAAGGCATCATCGGCGACTGGCGCGAGCCCGACGTGATCCGCATCTCCCCCGCCCCGCTCTACAACACCCACGCCGACGTGCTGCGTTTCGCACGGGCGGTCGATCGCTGGCAGGCAGGCGCGTGAACACCGGCAGGCAAATCACGATCATCGGTGCCGGCCTCGCGGGCGCGCTGCTGGCAACCCTGCTCGCGCAGCGCGGCTGGCGGGTCGAAGTGTTCGAGCGCCGGGGCGACCCGCGCCTGCACGGCTATGCCGGCGGGCGCTCGATCAACCTGGCCCTGGCCGAGCGCGGCCTGCATGCCTTGCGGCAGGCGGGCACCGACGACGCGGTGATGCGCCAGGCGGTGATGATGCGCGGCCGCATGGTGCACCCGCTGGACGGCCAACCCGAACTGCAACGCTATGGCCGCGACGACAGCGAGGTGATCTGGTCGATCAACCGCGGCGAGCTCAACATCGTGCTGATCGAGGCCGCCGAGGCGGCCGGCGCCACGCTGCATTTCGATCGCCGGCTGGAACAGGTCGACTTCGACCGCAGCACCTTCGTCGTCAAGGGCGACGGCCACGAGGAAAAGCGCAGCTTTGCTGCACTGGTCGGCGCGGACGGCGCGGGCTCCACCTTGCGTGGACAGATGGCGCAGGTCGCCGACCTTGGCGAGCGCATCGACTGGCTGGACCACGGCTACAAGGAACTTGAGATCCCGCCCGGCCCCGGCGGCAGCTTCCGCATCGAGCCCAATGCCCTGCACATCTGGCCGCGCGGCCACTACATGTGCATCGCCCTGCCCAACGACGAGCGCACCTTCACCGTCACCCTGTTCATGCCCCACGCCGGCCCGCATCCCAGCTTCGAAACGGTACCCGATGGCGATGCCGCCGCGGACTTCTTCGCCAGCGACTTCGCCGATGCGGTGCCGTTGATCCCGCAACTGGAAGCCGATTACGAGCGCAACCCCGTCGGTTCGCTGGCCACGCTCACCCTCGACCGCTGGCGCATCGACGGCCGCGCCGTGCTGGTCGGCGATGCCGCCCACGCCATGGTGCCGTTCCATGGCCAGGGCATGAACTGCGCCTTCGAGGACTGCGTGGCGCTGGCCGATGCGCTGGAATCGCACGACGCCTTCGAGGCCGCGTTCTCCGCATTCGAGGCCGAACGCATGCCCAATGCCGCCGCCATCCAGCACATGGCGCTGGAAAATTACCTGGAGATGCGCGACCGCGTGGACGATGCCGACTACCGGTTGCAGCGGGCCCTGGAACTGATGCTGCAGGATCGCCATCCGCACCGGTTCGTGCCGCACTACGCCATGGTCAGCTTCATGCGCATCCCCTACGCGGTGGCGCTGGAACGCAGCGAGATCCAGCGCGGGATCCTCCAACGTGCCACCGCGGGAATCGAGCACCTCGACGCGATCGACTGGGCTGCTGTCGATGCGGACGTGCGGTCCCGCCTTGGCTTGCTGGAGGGCACGCCCGCGTGAGCGAGAGCTGCCTCTTCTACGATCGCGCCTCGATGACATTCCATATTGGAGGGAACGATGCCGTCGCAACGGCTGAGGTTGCCGACCTGCGCAGGAACCCGGCCCGTGGCTGACAGCTTCCTCTTCTACGATCGCGCCTCGATGAAATCCCATTTTGGAGGGAACGATGCCGTCGCAACGGCCGACGTTGCCGACCTGCGCAGGAACCCGGCCCGTGGCTGACAG
>NZ_SMTF01000009.1 GCF_004357985.1 Luteimonas aestuarii
TCGGTGCGGATCATGCCGTGGCTGGTGTCGCGGATGTAACGGATGTGTCGGGGATCGAACGGTGCGAAGAAGCTCGGCCAGCCGGTACCGGAGTCGAACTTGGCGCTGGAGCGGAACAGCGGCAGGCCGCAGAACCGGCAGGCGTAGCTGCCTTCGCGCTTGTTGTCCAGGAACACGCCGCAGAACGGGGCCTCGGTGCCGTGCGAGAGCAGGACGTGGCGCTCCTCGGCCGACAGCGTGGCGGTGATGTCGGCGCGCTGCGCGTCGCTGGGCGGGGACAGGTTGAAACGGGTCATGGCGGCACTCCTCGGTGAACACCTGACATGCTGGCGGCAATGGCTTGCATCAAGCCCGCGACGCGTGCGGCGTCACTCGGCCGGCAGCTTGAACCAGGCTTCCACCGGGCCGCTGAGCTTGATGGTGATCGGCTGGCCGCGGCGGTCGAGCGCCTTGCCCATCGCCACGCGGATCCAGCCCTCGCTGATGCAGTATTCCTCCACGTCGTGCCGTTCCACGCCCTTGAAGCGGATGCCGATGCCGCGCTCCAGTGCGGCGGCGTCATGGAACTTGCTGCGCGGGTCGTTGCTGAGGCGATCGGGCGGGGTGTCGGTCATGCGGGCGGTCGGGTCGTCATGTAGAGCGCGATTGTAGCCGAGGGCCTCAGCGCGGCCGCGGCACGCGGACCATGCGCTCCAGCAGATGCGCCATCGTGGCGTCGAAGTCGTCGCACAGGCCGCTGTGCACGGGCGAGGTCTGCACGATCGCGCTGCGCTGCGCGGTCAGCCAGTGGAAGCGCGCACGCGGCGGCAACTGCCCGATCGGCCCGGCATCGGGCCCGCCGCGGCAGATCGATTCGATCGCGCCCAGCAGGCGCTTCACCAGCGCCAGGTCCAGTCCCGGGTCGAGCGCAAGCGCGCGCGCGGCGTCGAGTTCGATGCGCACGTCGAGGTGCCCGCGCGCGGCGCACGACAGCAGGATGCCGACGTTGATGAACTCGCCGCGTTCGACGCGCGGGACCAGCCGGATCGCGGCGTAGTCGTAGATGTCAGGCGCGGGCACGCATGATCTCCTCGACGAAGGCGTCGCGATGGCGCAGGCGGCGGATGAGGTACTCGGCGTATGCCGCGCGCTGGGTGGCGGCGTCGGCGAAGGCGTCGGGTGCCTCCAGCCAGTCGTCCGGGACCTGCGCGACGATGGCGCGCAGGGTGTCGTCGTCGAGCTGCGCGGCCAGCGCCGCGTCCGCCGCGGCGATGTCGCCGGCGCAAGGCAGCAACACGTGGTCGCGGATCAGCGGGAACGCGGCTTCCGCGCGCCCGGTATCGCCATCCCAGCCGTGATGGAAATACAGCGCCGCACCGTGGTCGATCAGGTACAGCCGGTCGTGCCACAGCATCAGGTTGGGATTGCGCGCGGTGCGGTCGACGTTGCTGGTGAAGGCGTCGAACCAGGCGATGCGCGCGGCCAGTGCGGGGTCGGGCGTCCACGCCAGCGGATCGAAGTTGGCTGCGCCCGGCAGGTAGTCCATCGCCAGGTTGAGCCCACCGCTGGCGCGGATCAGGTCCTGGATCTCGGGATCGCCCTCGGTCCGTGCGAGCAGCGGGTCGAGGTCGGCGAACACGATCTCGGGCACGTCGAAGCCCAGCGTGCGCGCCAGCTGGCCGACGATCCATTCCGCCACCAGCACGCGTGGCCCTTGCCCGGCGCCGCGGAACTTGAGCACGTACAGCCCTTGGTCGTCGGCTTCCACCACGGCCGGCATCGAACCGCCCTCGCGCAGCGGGGTGACATAGCGGGTGACGCGGACGTGGCGGGGACGCATGGGCGGAAGGATAGCGGCGGAATCGCGCGCGGCGGCGTTCAGTCCGCCTCGCCGCGGCCCTGGGCACGTGCGCGGGCGATCACTGCACGCACCAGGGCGCGATCGCGATGGCGCGAGATCGGCACGGCGCCCAGCGCGATCGCCCGCTCCCGCATCTCGGCCGTCACGTCGTAGTGCGCACCGCTGGTCTTGTTCTGGAACGCGCGCCGGGGCATGCCCAGATGCGCGGCGAAGGCATGCAGTTCATCCAGTGTGTCGGCCATCAGGTGCGCCCAACGCTGGCCACGCCAGAGGGTGACGGCATCGTCGACGTAGATGGTCACGGTGGTGAAGGCCGAGGGCGGTGGGAATCACGCATTCCACGCAAGATCGTGGCTGGACCCGGCCAATGCAATCCCGGCAGCCGGAAGCCTCGGGATGCTGCCGTCCCACTGGCCGCCTGCGATTGCAGGGAAATCCGTCCATTCATCCCACCCATGGTGGTTTGTGCGGTGCGCAAAACGGCTGTTAGCGTGTCGCGGTTCAAGGATGCGAAGGGGAGGGCTGGTGCCCGAGGGATTCATCAAGGCGGTCGCATGCCTGCTTGCCGCATGGACGCTGTCGCCGGCGGCGGCGAAGGCGGACGAGCCGGAGTTCAATCTCGGCGGCGCCGTCCGGTTCAACTATGGCTGGCTCGATTACGGGTCCAGCAGCGGCTTCGAGCCGGAACTGGTGCGCGTGGATGCCAGTGGTTCCGCCGGCAACGCGTTCTTCTCGCTGCAGTACCGCTGGTACGACGGCTTCGACGCCGTGCACCACGCCTGGGGCGGCTGGAAGATCGACGAAGCCTCCGATGTGCGCGTGGGCATCCAGCAGGTGCCGTTCGGCCTGCTGCCGTATGCCGCGCAGAGTTTCTGGTTCGGTTCGGGCTATTACCTCGGCATCGAGGACGACTACGACCTGGGCGTGGTCTGGCGGCGTGGCGACGGCGCGCACCAGTGGCACGCGGGCGTGTTCTTCGCCGACGAATACGGCACCGGCGGACGTCCTGGACGCTACTCGTTCGACGTGGCGACCACCGATGACCATCCCTATCGCGAACGCGAGCGCCTCAACCTGCGCTACGAAAACACGCGCGACTGGGCAGGCGGCGAACTGGCGCTGGGCGTGTCGGCATTCACCGGCCGCATCGAGGACCGCGCGCGCGATGGCCACCACGGCCACCACGGTGCCGCGCTGCATGCGCAATGGTCGCGCGATGCCTGGACCTGGCAGGCGCAGTGGGCACGCTACCGCTACGACGTGCCGGAGGCGCGGGTATCGCTGTCGGCGTTCCTGTTCCCGTTCGACATTGCCGCCGAGGCCGACGTGCCCACGCTCAACGTGGCCTACGCCTTGCCCCGCAGCGGCTGGTTCGATGGCATTACCTGCTACAACAACCTCAGCAGCACCCGGCCGGTGCGCAGCGACCCCGGATTGCGTGAGTCGTGGCAGAACGTCACCGGCTGCAGCTTCGCCAAGGGCAAGTCGTTCACCTATGTCGACTGGATCGCCGGCAAGAACATGTGGTTCGCAGGCGGACCTGGCGTCGGCATCGACGAACCCGGCGGCGATGGCTGGCGCTCGCGGCTGAACATCAACATCGGATTCTATTTCTGACGAGGCCGGCGGCTGCCACGGCCGCCGCGCGCAAGGGGACACCGGCCACGCACCGGCCGGCAACGAGGAGACCCGCATGAGCACCACGCCCGACGCCAAACCGACCTGGTACCGGATCAATCCCCCCGTCTTCATCACCTCGGCGCTGTTGACGCTGGCCTTCGTGGCCCTGGCGATCATCGCGCCCGACGTTGCCGACAGCCTGTTCGGTGCCGCACAGGCCTGGGTGGTCGAGACCGCCGGCTGGTTCTACGTGCTGGCGGTGGCGGGCTTCCTGGTGTTCGTGGTGGTGCTGGGTTTCTCCGGCTTCGGCCGGCTGAAGCTGGGCCCGGACCACAGCGTGCCCGACTACAGCTACGCGTCGTGGTTCGCGATGCTGTTCTCGGCCGGCATGGGCATCGGCCTGATGTTCTTCGGCGTGGCCGAGCCGATCATGCATTACGCCACGCCGCCCGTGGGCGATCCGGAAACCGTGGCCGCGGCGCGACAGGCGATGCGCGTGACCTTCTTCCACTGGGGCGTGCACGCTTGGGCGATCTATGCGGTGGTGGCGCTGTCGCTGGCGTATTTCGCGTACCGGCACGGCCTGCCGCTGACCATCCGCTCGTCGTTGTATCCATTGATCGGCGATCGTATCCACGGCCCGATCGGCCATGCGGTGGACACCTTCGCGGTGCTGGGCACGCTGTTCGGCGTGGCCACGTCGCTGGGTTTTGGCGTGATGCAGGTCAACGCGGGGCTGAACTACCTGTTCGACGTACCCGTCGGCATCGGCGTGCAGATGGGGCTGATCGCGGGCATCACCGTGCTGGCCACGCTGTCGGTGGGGCTGGGGCTGGACTCGGGCATCCGTCGCGTGTCGCAGCTCAACATGATCCTGGCGGTGGGCCTGCTGGCCTTCGTGCTGGTGGCCGGCCCCACCGTGTACCTGATGCAGGCGCTGGTACAGAACACCGGCATGTACCTGTCCAACCTGTTCTCGATGACCTTCAACCTCTACGCCTACGAGCCGACCGGCTGGATCGGTGGCTGGACGCTGTTCTACTGGGGTTGGTGGATCGCGTGGTCGCCGTTCGTGGGCATGTTCATCGCGCGCGTCTCGCGCGGGCGCACGGTGCGCGAGTTCGTGGTCGGCGTGTTGCTGGTGCCACTGGGCTTCACCTTCATGTGGATGACGTTCTTCGGCAACACCGCGCTGCACATGGTGATGGTCGATGGTGCCCAGGGACTGGTGGAAGCGGTGGCCGCGGACAGTTCGGTGGCGCTGTTCCAGTTCCTGGAGAACCTGCCGCTGGCCAGCATCACCTCGCTGGTGGCGACGCTGCTGGTGATCACCTTCTTCGTCACCTCGTCCGACTCCGGCTCGCTGGTGGTGGACATGCTGACCTCCGGCGGCGATGAAGCATCACCCACCTGGCAGCGCACCTTCTGGGCGGTGCTGGAGGGGGCCATCGCCGCCACGCTGCTGGCCGCCGGTGGCCTTGGCGCGCTGCAGGCGGCCACCATCGCCAGCGCGCTGCCATTCACCGTGGTCATGTTGCTGATGTGCTGGGGCATGGTGCGTGCGATGCGGCTGGAGCTGGTGAAGCGCACCACGATGCGCGAAGCCCGTTTCGTGCCGCTGGCCGGCGGCGGCAGCGTCGACTGGAAGACGCGGCTGCAGACGCTGGTGCACCAGCCGCGTCGCCGCGAGGTGATCGGCTTCCTGCGCGAGACCGTCAGGCCCGCGCTGCACGACGTGGCGACCGAGCTGCAGGCGCAAGGCCTGCCTGCGCGCGTCGACGTGGGCGAGGATGGCCGCGTCTGGGTGGAGGTGGGCCACGGCGAGGAGATGGACTTCTTCTACTCCGTGCGCCCGATCCCGTACCAGCCGCCCTCGTTCGTGCTGGAAGACCCGCGGCGCACGCGCAGCGACGAGGCGACGTTCTTCCGCGCCGAGGTGCACCTGCGCGAAGGCGGCCAGGACTACGACATCATGGGCTGGCGCAAGGACGACGTGATCCACGACGTGCTGGACCAGTACCACCGCCACATGCACTTCCTGCACAGCGTGCGCTGACGGCGCGCGCCTGCGCGGGCGGCGATGCCGTCGAACGGAAAAGCCCCGGCCGTGCCGGGGCTCTTCTGCGTGCCGATTGCAGCAACGCGGCGCGCGATCGCGCTCAGCGCGTGGCGATGCGCTGGCCCAGCTCGCGGCGCAGCCAGTCGTCGATCATCTGCTTTTCGTAGCGCAGGCTGTCGCTGCTGCGGCCGATCGAGGCGTTGCTGAGGTACATGGTGTCGCGCAGCCGGCGTTCGCCTTCGTCGACCACGTTGCCGGCGGCGTCGTAGCGCGTGAACGTGAGGTCCATCATCGGCGGGTAGAAGTCGCGCATGATCCGGATCGAATCCATGTGGATGCCGCGACCCGGCTCGTAACGTCCCGCGCGATCGATGTCGTTGATGGTGACTTCAAGCCGTTCGCCCTCGGGCAGGCGTTTCTCGGCTTCCTTCCGCAGGTGGTCGGCGAGCTGGAACACCCAGTTGCCGCGCTGCGATTCCCAGCGGTTACCACTGAACTTCAGTTCGGTGAACCCGGCCGGATCGTTCCATTGCACCGCGACCGGACCATCGGCCGACAGGCTGCGCGGGGCGTCGGCATCGGTGACGTTGCGCACCCGGGCGTCGGCCGCCGTGGCGGCGAGTGCGAGGGCAAGCAGCAGCGGGGTGAGGCGTTTCATCAGGCATCTCCGGGAAAGGCCATGGGCGGATACTACGCCTTGGGGCGGTTGGCATCCGGTCTGCCTGGGTGAATACGGCGAGGGGGGGCGAGGCGTCGCAGGCGGCGGTGGCCACGTTCAGCAAACGATGGGGCGGGCCGAAGCCCGCCCCGTCCTCAACCCTTCACGCACACCACCTGGCGCAGCGTGTGGACCACTTCAACCAGGTCGGACTGCGCGGCCATGACCGCATCGATGTCCTTGTAGGCAGCCGGCGATTCGTCGATCACGCCGGCGTCCTTGCGGCATTCGACGTGGGCCGTCGCCTCGCGGTGCTGCGCCAGTGTGATCTGCTGGCGCGCGGCGGTGCGGCTCATCACGCGGCCGGCGCCGTGGCTGCAGCTGTGGAAGCTGTCCGCATTGCCCTTGCCGCGCACGATGAAGCTCTTCGCGCCCATGTTGCCCGGGATGATCCCCAGCTCGCCGGCACGCGCACTGACCGCACCCTTTCGGGTGACCAGCAGGTCCACGCCGCCGTGCGACTCCTTCTGCACGTAGTTGTGGTGGCAGTTGACCGCCATCTTCTCCAGCTGGAACTTCGGCAGGCGGTGGCGCAGTTCCGCAAGCACCCGCGACATCATCGCCTCGCGGTTCTCGCGGGCGTAGTCCTGTGCCCACGAGACGGCTTCCACGTAGTCGTCGAACAATGGCTCGCCTTCCATGAAGAACGCGAGGTCCTTGTCCGGAAGATGGAAACCGAGCACGCGGTGTTCGAGTTGCTTGCGTGCCTGTTCGATGAAGTACGTGCCGATCAGGTTGCCGGTGCCGCGCGAACCGCTGTGCAGCATCACCCACACGGCATCGCTTTCGTCGAGGCAGAGCTCGATGAAGTGGTTGCCGCCGCCCAGCGTGCCGATCTGGCAGCCGAGCTTGTCGGTACGCACCTTGCGGTGCTTCTGCTTGATCGCGTCCAGCCGCTCGACCAGCCCGGATTGCGCGATGCGCGTGCCGATGCTGTCGGGCAGCTTCCAGTGCTCGCCGCCGCGGCCATTGCCGACCGGCACGCTGCGCTCGATGCCTGAACGGATCTGCGCCAGGCTGTCGGGCAGGTCCTGCGCGCGTAGCGTGGTGCGTACCGCGGCCATGCCGCAACCGATGTCCACGCCCACCGCGGCCGGGATGATCGCGCCGCGGGTCGGGATCACCGAGCCCACGGTCGCGCCCTTGCCCAGGTGCACGTCGGGCATCACCGCGACCCAGGGCCCGACGAACGGGATCGACGCGATGTTGCGCAGTTGCTCGTGCGCCTGCGACTCCAGCGGAACGCCGCGCACCCAGCCCTTGATCGGGGTGTTGCCGCCCTCGACGTGCAGCAGTTCGAATCGGGATTGCATGTTCATGTATTCACTCCATTGAAGCCCGCGCGGTGGTTCCGTCCACCGCGCCGGGCCGTGCTACTTCAACGTCACCAATTGCTTCAGCACGCCATCCAGGCCGCCGAACACGGTGAGCTTGTCGATCTTCTCGGTGACCTTTTCCAGCGCTTCCAGTTCCTTCAGGCGCATCAGCACCGGGGACTCGTCGATCAGCTTCGCGGCGTTGAGCAGGGAACGCGTGGCGTTCGCCTCCTCGCGCCTGCGGATCACGTTGGCTTGCGCCGTCTTCTCCGCCTGCACCACCCCGTTGAGGATCTCCTTCATCTCGCCCGGCAGGATCACGTCCTTCACGCCAACGCCCAGCACCTCCACGCCGAGGCCGGTGAGCTGGCCGCGCACGTAGGCGAAGATATCGGCATCGAGCGAAGCCTTGTCGCCCAGCAGTTCATCCAGCGTCTTGCCGGAAACCGCCTTGCGCAGGCCGTACTGCAACTCGAGGTAGACGAAATCGCCGATCTTCGCGACCCTGGTCCGCGCGGCCACCACGTCGGTGACGCGGGTGCTGGCGGCGAGGTTCACGCGCAGGCTGACCTTGTCGCGGGTCAACAGCTCCTGGCCCGAGACTTCCACCGACTGTACGCGCAGGTCGACGACATCGACGGCCACATTCTTCTGGAAATTCCAGAAGGCGTAACTGCCCGGTGCCAGCGTGCGATCGATCTTGCCGTCGATGTACGCCAGGCCGGCGGATTCCGCCGGCACCTCGGCCACGACGGCGAGCTTGGACAGCGCGCCGAGCTGGCGCAGCCTGCGGGCCACGGCAGCATCGACCTCCATCGAAGCGTCGAGCGCCAGCGTGCGCAGCTCGATGCTCGCCAGTGCACGCCAGAACAGCTTGCGCGAACCGGGTGCGAGCACCTGCTCCAGCTTGCCGTTCTTCAGCACGATGCCGACTTCGGCCTCGCCGATGTCCGCCAGCATGAAAGTCTCGCCAAGTCGCGTGCCGAGGCAAGCGACCAGCGCGTCGATGTCGCTGCCGATGTACTCCGGCGATGCGACGTTGTGCACGCGTACCTCGATCCGGCGCATCGGGTCGAACCAGCGATACACGCCTGCGTCGAGCACGCGCTCGAATCGACGGTTGCGATACACCAGGCCGCGCTCGCCGTCACCGATCACGACCCTCTTGGTCCAGAACATGGTGGTGTCCTCCTTGTTGGCTCTGGTGGTTCGATCCCTTCGTGGAAGAACGCCGCGGGGGATCGAAGGCCGCGGTGTCCGGTCTGTCCGTCGTCCTCGGCTTGCGCGAGGAACACGAAATGTCGAATGAGGTGGAAACGCCCGCTGACGAAGGCGATGCGAACCATCGGTGCTGTCGGCGGAGGCTTGGCCGCGCGTCCGTGATCCGTGGATCGTGGTTGGCGCGGGAGGCATCGGCTTCGAGGACGCGACGTCGGCATCGTCTCCGCTGCGGTGTGCCGCCACGCATTCCCTTGCGTGGAGCCGGTACGCCGCACCGGGCGTTTCCCGTGTGGGGCTTGCGCCCCTGGTTCCAGATTCACAGTCTGGTGTTGGAGCGGGATTCGAACCCGCGACACTCGGATTGAAATTCCGATGCTCTACCCATCTGAGCTATCCAGTGGTGGACGAACCGGATTCGAACCGGTGGCCAACGGCTCGCGCCGCTGCTCTGCCTCTGAGCTATCGCCCGCTCGCGGAATACCGTCTTGCACGCTTCGGCATACGCCACGGCAGCGCCGCGCGCACCGGACGGGACGCAAGCCCGTGCCGCTGGAACGTGTTCGATCGATGCTCCACATTGCCGACTGTCGCCAATCGGCAATTCGTTCCGCATGGCCGCGACCGCCCGCCGCCCGCGTCCGGCATCGGGGACGCAGCGTTCTCGCCACGCCAGTGGCAACGCCTTGCGGGAATCCCGATCCGCGAGCCGTCCTGGCCCGGATGCCACGGGATGCAGTCGCAGTCGTGCGTATTTCGCCGATCTCCGTTTGCAAACGCGCAAAAACAAAACGCCCCCGGGGGTCAATCCGAGGGCGTTCGCGTTCCTCGGAGATCGGGGTGACCGGTCTCCGTGGTGAAGATCAGTCGATCGGGACAAGGCCCTGCAGTCGCGCGCAACCATTCCGCAGCGCGTACGCGGCCGCATCGCGGTGTTCACGCGATGGCATGGGCTTGGCGATGTACGGGAAGGTTTTCATCGAAAGGGAAGTTGCGCGGTGTTGTCGCGCGCGGCGACGAAGGGCGCGCACGTTACCCGCGCCAGTTGCAAAGCGCAAGTGGTTTTTCGGGGAAATATCGGCGTGCCGACAAACGGTCGTACTTTGGCTGTCGACGTGGCATGCGTTGTTGTTGCGTGCAGTGAATCAGTCGAGCAACGGCCGCAGTGCCGGCCACACGTGGTCGAGCAGTTTCTGCTGCGCGGCGACGGTGGGGTGCAGGTTGTCGTCCATGAAGGCCTCGCGGTCCATGGCGATGGGCTCCAGCAGGAACGGCAGCAGCGCCGTGTCGAACAGCTGCGACAGGTCGCGGTAGTTGCGCTCGAAACCCGCGGTGTAATCGGCACCCAGGTTCGGCGGCATGCGCATGCCGACCAGCAGCACCTTCGCGCCGACGTGTTGCGAGGCGCCGATCATCCGCGCCAGGTTGCGGCGCGCTTCGCTGAGCGGCAGGCCGCGCAGGCCATCGTTGGCCCCCAGGGCGATGACCACCACGTCGGGCTGGTGGCGCAGCACTTCGCCGACGATGCGTGCCGAGCCGCCCGCCGTCGTCTCTCCGCTGATGCTGGCGTTGACCACGCGCCAGCCGGGCTTCTCACGGGCCAGCCGCTGGCCCAGCAGCCCCACCCAGCCCTGCGAGGCGGACATGTTGTAACCGGCCGACAGCGAATCGCCCATCACCAGGAGGGTGCGCTGGTCGTTGGCCACGGCCGGGGCCAACGAGGGCTGCGCGTGGGCCTGTACGCAAAAGGCCAGCAGCAGGATGCATAGACTTGTGGCCCATTGCATCGCGCGGGGCCTGCCCGCATAACCTGATCTCATGTTCGATCCTTGCGTCGTTTCGGCGCACCGGACCCGGACGCCTCCCCCACACATTAGCGAATCCGGAATGAACATGGCCGATGCCGTCGCGACACCGACCACCTCCCCCACCGCCGCCGGGGCGCGCGCCCCGGCTCTGCGCGCCGCAGGCTTGGGCAAGCGCGTGCCCTTGCCCTCCGGCGAACTGGTGATCCTGCGCGACGTCGACTTCGAGATCGCCTCCGGCGACGTGGTCGCGGTGATCGGCGCGTCCGGCTCGGGCAAGAGCACGCTGCTGTCGCTGCTGGCCGGGCTGGATACGCCCAGCGATGGCCATGTCGAGATCGATGGCGAAACCATTTCCACGCTGGACGAGGATGGCCGCGCCAGGGTGCGCGGCGACAAGGTCGGCTTCGTGTTCCAGAACTTCCAGCTGCTGCCGTCGCTGACCGCGCTTGAGAACGTGATGCTGCCGCTGGAACTGCGCGGCGACGCGGAGGTGGATGCGCCGGCGCGTGCGATGCTCGGGAAAGTGGGCCTGGGCGAGCGCCTCAACCACTATCCGAAGCAATTGTCCGGAGGCGAGCAGCAGCGCGTGGCCCTGGCGCGCGCGTTCGTGACCCGGCCGGCGCTGCTGTTCGCGGACGAGCCCACCGGCAACCTCGACACCCGGACCGGTCAAGCGATCATCGACCTGCTGTTCGCGATGAACCAGGAAGCCGGGACCACCTTGGTGCTGGTCACGCACGACGACCACCTCGCCGAACGTTGCCGCCACCTGCTGCGACTGGACAGTGGCCGACTGGTCGCGGATGAAAAGCGATGAGGGCAACGTCCATGGGCCCCCGCCTGCGCAGGGGTGACGAGCGGATCCTGCGTCTCAACGGGAGCGTGGCGCGATGAGGACACTTTCCCTCGCATGGCGGCAGCTGCGCCGCGACCTGGCCGCCGGCGACATCCGCATCCTGCTGGCGGCGCTGGTGCTGGCCGTGGTGGCGGTGGCCTCCGTCGGCTTCGTCACCGACCGCGCCGAGCGCGCGCTGGCGATGGAAGCCAACCGGCTGCTGGGCGGCGACGCGCTGGTGCGCGCCGATGCGCCGATCTCCGGGGCCGTCGACGAAGCCGCCAACGCACCCGGCCTGCAGCGCACGCAGACGGTCGAGCTCGACAGCATGATCCGCGTCGGCGACGGCGCCGATGCGCAGCTGCGGCTCGGTGACCTGCGCGCGCTGGGCGATGGCTTCCCGCTGCGCGGGGTGTTCCGCATCGTCGGCGAGGATGGCACCGAGCGCGATGCCGCTGCCATTCCGGAGCCCGGCACGCTGTGGCTCAGTCGCGCCGGTGCCGACACGCTGGGCGCGCGCATCGGCGACGCGGTCGGCATCGGTACGCGCACGTTCCGCCTCGCCGCATTGGTGGTACAGGAGCCGGATGCCTCGATCGACTATTTCAACGTCGCGCCCAAGGCCTTCCTCAACCTGTCCGACCTGGAATCCACGGGGCTGGTGCAGCCCGGCAGCCGCATCCGCCACCGGCTGGTGGTGGCCGGCGATGCCGCCGCCGTCGAGCGCTTCACCGCGACCGCGCGCGACAACCTCGGCCGCGGCCAGCGCATCGAGACGATCACCGATGCGCGTCCGGAAGTGCGCTCCGCGCTCGACCGTGCCGGGCGTTTCCTTGGCCTCGCCGCGCTGGTGTCGGTGATCCTGGCCGCCGTCGCGGTGGCGATGGCGGCGCGGCGCCACAGCGAGCGGCACCTGTCGGGCGTGGCGGTGATGCGCAGCCTCGGCGCGCAGCAGAAGACGCTGGTGGGCATCCATGTCGGGGAGCTGCTGTTGCTCGGGTTGATCGCCTGCACCATCGGGATCGCCATTGCGTTCGCGCTGCAGTGGTCGATCGCGGGCTGGCTGTCGTCGGCACTGGAGGTCGAGATTCCGCCGGCCAGCGCGTGGCCGGCGCTGCGCGGGTATGGCGTGGGGCTGGTGGTGCTGCTCGCCTTCGGCGCGCCGCCGGTGCTGGCGCTGCGTCGCGTACCTGCGTTGCGCGTGCTGCGGCGCGACCTCGACGGCACGGAGCCGTCGGCGTGGCTGGTCGCGCTGGCCGGGTTCGGCGGACTGGCCGCATTGCTGTGGTGGCAGGCGGGCTCGGCGACGCTGGCGCTGGCGATGCTGGTCGGCATCGCGGCGACGCTGGCGGTGCTGGCGTTGATCGCGTGGGGGCTGATCCTCGCCGTGCGCCGCTTGCGTTCGCGGTTGCGCGGATCGCTGCGCTACGGCCTGGCCAACGTCAGTCGCCGCGCCGGCACCAGCATCGCGCAGGTCAGCGCGCTGGGCCTGGGCCTGATGGCGCTGCTGCTGCTCACCTTCGTGCGCACCGACCTGCTGGATCGCTGGCAGCTGTCGTTGGCGCAGGACGCGCCCAACCGCTTCATCATCAACGTGCAGGACGACCAGATCGCCGACGTGCGCGACTTCATCGCGACGCGCGGCGTGGCCGAGCCGGTGCTTTTCCCGATGATCCGGGCGCGCCTGGTCGAACGCAACGGCACGCCGGTCACCGGCGCCGACTACGCCAATCGCACCGGCGATGCCGAGCAGGACCGCGAATCACAACGACGCGCCGAACGCGAGTTCAACCTGTCGATGGCCGACGCGCTGCGCGACGACAACCGCGTCACCGCCGGCACGTTCTGGACCGGCACGCCTGCCGCGCCCGAGTTGTCGGTGGAAGAAAACTTCGCCAAGGGACTCGGCTGGTCGATCGGCGACCGCATCACCTTCGACATCGCCGGCCAGCGCTTCGAAGCGCCGATCACCAGCCTGCGCAGCGTCGACTGGGAGAGCTTCCAGCCCAACTTCTTCGTGCTCGCCTCGCCCGGCGCGCTGTCGGGCTACCCGGCCAGCCACATCACCGCGGTGCAGGTGCCGCCGGAACAGGTGCGCTTCACCGCGGAACTCGTGCAACGCTTCCCCAACCTGTCGGTGATCGACGTCGATGCGGTGCTGGCGCAGGTGCGTTCCACCGCCGACCAGGTCTCGACCGTGGTGCAGGTGGTGTTCTGGTTCTCGCTGCTGGCCGGCGTGCTGGTGCTGCTGGCGGCGGTGAGCGCCAGCCAGGACGAGCGCCTGCTGGAAGGCGGCGTGATGCGTGCGCTGGGCGGCAGCCGCCGGCAATTGCGGATGGCGCAGGTGTCGGAGTTCGCGGCGATCGGCCTGCTCTCGGGGCTGGTCGCGGCGATCGCGGCGTCGGTGCTGTCGGGTGTGGTCGCGGTCCAGGTGTTCGACCTGCCGTGGCGGCCCAATCCGATGCTGGCGATCGTGGGCGGTGGCGTGGGCGTGCTGGTGACGTTGCTGGCGGGCCTGTTCGCCACCCGCCGCGTGCTGGATGCGCCGCCGTCGGCGACGCTGCGCGAGTTGCAGGGTTGAGGAGGCCGGGCGTGGACGAGACCGCATTCGAACTCGATGGCGACTACATCGAACTCAACCAGTTGCTCAAGCTGGTCGGCATGGTCGACAGCGGCGGCGCCGGCAAGGCTCTGGTCGCCAGCGGCGCGGTGCGCGTGGATGGCGCCGTGGAACTGCGCAAGACCTGCAAGATCCGGGCGGGGCAGGTGGTCGACATCGACGACATCCGCATCCGGGTGGCCGCGGCGTAGCAACGACGCCCTGCGCAGGCAGGACGTCGCCATGGAGGCACGGCCTACTTCACCCGGCGTGCGATGTAGAACGCGGCCAGGTTGCCCAGGCCGGTGGCGGCCAGCAGGATCGCGAACAGCCCGGGCGAGGCCCGCTGCCAGTCGAAGGCTTCCAGCAGGCCGAAGCCGACGGCCAGCGCGACCAGGATCACGCCCCAGCGCAGGCTGCCTTGGCGGCGACGTGTTTCTTCGCCTTCGATGATGGTGCGCAGCATGTCCTCCGAACCGTTGGACTGGACCAGCTTGCGGCGGGCATAGGCCTCGACCACGGCCTTGATGGCGAGGTAGATGCAGACGAACAGGACGATCGGGACGAGGAATTCGAATTGCATGGCGGTGCTTCCGGTCTGTGGGTGGGAGCGGTGGGTTCGGGACAGGAGATACCGCGTCCGGCGGATCGGTTGCAGCCGGCCTGCCGTGCGTCGGGGGCTGACCTCCTGCCCTTGCAACCGCCATCGCCCCGGGCGTATCCCTGTCCCCGATGGCGCCCTCCGACCACCCCGAAGACGTGCTGCGCGCCGACCGCGCGCTGGCCGATGCCGTGCTGGCCGGCACGCCGGGTGCGTTCGAACGGCTGGTGCGCGATTACCAGGGGCTGTGCTGGCACGTGATCGACCGCATGGTCCGGCATCCCGAGGACACGCGTGAGCTCTGCCAGGAAGCCTTCCTGCGCATCCACCAGGCGCTGCACCAGTACCGCGGCGACAGTGCGCTGAAGTCGTGGATCGCACAGGTCGCGTATTCGGTGGCGAAGCGCCACCTCGAGAAGAAGCGCATCCCGCTGGCCGAGCCGGCGTTCGATGCCGACGGCATGTCGCTGGCCGGGAACGTGGGCGACGGGTTCGATCTGGAGGATGCCGTCGCTTCGGAAGCGGCCGTGGCGCGCCTGCATGCCGCCATCGACACGCTGCCGCCCTTGCAGCGCACGCTGCTGTCGCTGTATCACATGGAAGAGTTGTCCATCGCCGAGATTGCACAGGCCACCGGCCTGGCCGATGGCACCATCAAGAGCCACCTGTTCCGCAGCCGCCGGCAACTGCGCGCGCTGCTGGAACCGCACCTGGGAGCCGCTGCATGAACACGCCACGTCCGCCGCACGCGGGACCGGATCGCGGCCACGAGGATTGGCTTGCGCAGGAAACCGCGCTGTCGCGAGCGGCGGACCCGCGCGATGCCCTCTTGGCGCGTGCGCTGCGCGCGCAACCGCGATCGCGCCCACCGGCGGATTTCGCCGATACCGTCCTGCGGCGCGTGCAGGCGCGGGTGCGCATCGATACGCGCCATGACGCGCGTTTCGAACGTGCCCTGATCAACGGACTGATGGTGCTGCTCGCCCTCTGCGCACTCGGCGCGTTGGTGCTGTACGGGGGGCAGTGGTGGGCGTGGACGACACAGGCGTTGGGTGGCGATGCCGCGCAATGGGCCGCGGCCGGCATCGCCTGCCTTGGGCTGTCGGCGGGCCTGCGTGCCGCATTGTCGATTGCGCGACAGGACGTGCCGCAGGCACTGGCCTGAGCGGCGCGCCATGGGCCTCAGCCGGTTGGCGTCAGCTCGGCGTGGAAGCGGCGGGCGTAGGCGCGCTCGTCACTGACGCGCAGCACCTCATCGGGATCGAGGCCGGGCGCACCATAGACGGCGCAGGCGACGGTATCGTCGTGCTTGCCGATCGCCTGCAGCCGGTAACGCGACACGCCATTGCCGGTTTCCGGCGGGTAGTTCAGCGGCGGCTCGCCGACATCCATGTCGATCTCGTTGTTGTCGATCACGCCGCCAACGAACAGTGCGCGGAAGGTCATGCCGGTCTCCTTATCAGTCGGGGGATTCGCACGGACACGTTGCCGATCGGGATGTTGCGTGCGGGTCAAGACTTCATGTGCCGGGCATTGCCGACCGTCCCGGCGCTGAACACGGCGGCGGGCATCGCCAGACCCGCATCGCTAGAATCGTGATCCGTTCCGCACCGCCCGCCTGCATGGCCGATCCCGCGCTCGACGCCCTGTTCCTGCCCATCGACGACGGCACCGTGCCGTGGCCGGCCGATGGCACGCTGTTCCTGCGCGCGCGCGAGGGCGTGGCGCTGTTCGCGCGTCCGCGGCCGGGGCTGGTCTGCGAGCAGGGCTTCCGGCCCGCGTTCGACGCCCTGCAGCGCGCGGGATTCGAGGCACGCGCCGAAGACGATGGCAGCGATGCACGCTTCGGGCTGGTGCTGCTGTTGCCGCCGCGCCAGCGCGACGAGGCGCGCGCGCTGTTCGCTCGCGCCTGGGCATCCACCGCGCCCGGCGGCGTAGTGGTGGCCAGCATGGCCAACGATGCCGGTGCAAAATCGGGACAGGCGGATTTCGAGCGGCTGTTCGGTGGCGCGCACGTCGCCAGCAAGCACAAGTGTCGCGTGTTCCACGCCGCGCGCAATGGCGCCGACAGCGAACTGGCGCAGGTGTGGCGGGCGCTCGATGCGCCGCGACCGATCCTCGATGGTCGCTACACCAGCCGGCCGGGTGTGTTCGCCTGGGATCGCATCGACGCGGCCTCCAAGCTGCTGGCACAGCACCTGCCCGACGCGCTGCGCGGACACGGCGCCGACCTCGGTGCCGGCTGGGGCTACCTGTCCGATGCCGTACTGTCGCGCTGCACGGGCGTCACCGCGCTCGACGTGGTGGAGGCCGAAGCCCGTGCACTGGCCTGCGCCCGCAACAACCTCGCGCCGCATGCGCCGCGCGTGGCGCTCGACTTCCTGTGGCGCGACGTGACGCAAGGATTGCCGCGCCGCTACGACTTCATCGTCAGCAACCCGCCGTTCCATGCGCTTGGCGGCGATGCACGGCCCGACATCGGTCGTGCGTTCATTGCGGCGGCGGCCAATGCGCTGCGGCCCGGTGGCGTGCTGTGGCTGGTCGCCAACCGCCAGCTGCCCTACGAGCAGGTGCTGGATGCGCGCTTCGCCAGCGCCCGCACCGTTGCGCAGCAGGGCGGCTTCAAGGTGGTCGAGGCGAGGAAGTCGACGTGAAGTTGGTGAAGCACATCGCCAACCTCGGCTACGGCAGCCGTCGGCAGGTGCAGTGGCTGTTCCGTGAGGGGCGCATCACCGATGCGCAGGGCGAGGTGCTGTATGCCGATGACAAGGTTGCGCATGATGCGATCCGCATCGACGGCGAACCGCTCGATCCCGCGCCCGGCATGCTGCTGCTCCTGCACAAGCCGGCCGGCGTGACCTGTTCGACCAAGGACGCCGGCAGGCTGGTGTACGACCTGTTGCCGCCGCGCTACCGCCTGCGCGATCCGGTGCTGTCCACCGTGGGCCGGCTGGATCGCGACACCAGCGGCCTGCTGCTGCTGACCGATGATGGGCAACTGCTGCACCGGATCATCTCGCCGAAGTCGAACCTGCCGAAAGTGTACGAGGCGACGTTGGCACGGCCACTGCGCGGCGACGAAGCCGACGTGTTCGCCAGCGGCACGCTGATGCTGGAATCCGAAACCACGCCACTCAGGCCGGCGGTGCTAGAAGTGATCGACGCCACCCATGCGCGCCTCGTACTCACCGAAGGCCGTTACCACCAGGTGCGGCGCATGTTCGCCGCCGTCGGCAACCATGTCGAGGCGCTGCATCGCAGTCGGGTGGGCGGCCTGTCGCTCGATGGGCTGGACGACGGCCGGTGGCGCATGGCGACGGCGGACGATGTGGTGCGCCTGTTCGGTATGCAGCGATAGGGCGCTGGGCGGGATCGATCGCCGGGATGAGGGCGGCGGCCCTTGCCGCACGTTCAGCGGAGATGCTGCTGACAGACCCGGAGGCGGCCGGCATGGGTGAGCCGATGCGCGCTTGCGCGCCACTGGCGCGCGCATTGGCGAACGCCCGCGCCGCAAGCGCGGGCTGGACCTGGTCGCGCAGCGGACAAGCCGGACGTTCTCGACAGGACACGGATGTCCTGTCGAAAAATCCCGTCGAGTCCAACCAGAAACGTGAGCTTCGTCGGGGAAAGGCATTTCTTTGGTTACTTCCTTGACCGGCTTTGCCGTTCGCTTCGCAGTGTGCCGGCAAGGAAAGTAGCCCGCGCTTCAGGGCGGAACGCAGTGGCTTCGTCGAACTTTGCACAAGCCTGTCGAATTCCGTCGATTTGCAGGCTCAATGCGTAGTGTCGTCGCCGAGCAAGCGCATCCATCCCTCTGCACCGAGCCCGCGCAAGGTTTCGATGTTGCGCTCCACGATGACCCCCGGGTCCGGATACGCGGCCACGGCGCGGTCGATGCTGTCTTCGCGCAGCAGGTGCAGGGTCGGGTAGGGCGACCGGTTGGTGCAATTCTCGACATCATCCGCATCGCTGTCGGCGAACTTGTAGTCGGGGTGGAAGCTGGCGACCTGCAGCACGCCTTCCAGCTGCAGCGACTCGACCAGGGCATCGGCGCGGTCGAGGAAGTCGTTGTAGTCGAGGAAGTCCTGCAATACGAGTGGATGCACCAGCAGGGTGGTATCGATGAGCTCGGCAGGCGTGTCGCGCAGGCGCAGCAACTCCTCGCCCAGCTCTTCCAGCAGGGCGTCGGCCGTACTGGCGTCGCTGGCGACGACCCGCACCTGCTGGCGCACGTACGCCGCCTTGGCGAACGGGCACAGGTTCAGGCCGATCACCGCGCGCTCGATCCAGCGCCGGGTTTCGGCAAGGACGGCGGCTTCGTCCAGGTCGGCCACGCGCGCGTCAGTCTCGGAAGTTGTCGAACTGCAGCGGCAGCTCGAAGTCCTGGCCGCGCAGCAGGGCCATTGCGGCCTGCAGGTCGTCGCGCTTCTTGCCGGTCACGCGCAGCTTGTCGCCGTTGATCTGGCTGTCGACCTTCAGCTTCGCTTCCTTGAGGGCGGACTGGATCTTCTTCGCCAGGTCGCGTTCGATGCCCTGCTTCACGGTGACCTTCTGCCGTGCCCCGGCGAGGTTGCTGTCGACGTCGCCGAACTCGAGGCAGCGCACATCGATCTTCCGCGCGATCAGCCGCGCACGCAGGATGTCGGTCATTTGCTGCAGCTGGAACTCGCTGGGCGCGGACTGGGTGATCACCGCGTCGTCGCGATCGAACTTCGCGTCCACGCCCTTGAAGTCGAAGCGCGTGGACAGCTCGCGATTGGCCTGGTCGACGGCGTTGGTGAGTTCGTGGGTATCGACTTCGGACACGATGTCGAACGAAGGCATGGCGCGGCTCCTTGTCGCATGGGCGCGGCATTCCGCGCCACCGGGCGTCGCATGCTAACGCATGCGCCCGGCGTCAGCGGAGCAGGCGTGGCATCCAGCGCAGCCATGCCAGCATGCCCAGCAGTTCCACCAGCGTCTGGGTGACGATGGCCGCGGCGGCCAGTTCCCAGCCCGCCGGCAGCGCCAGCGCCAGCGGCAGCACCACGAAGGAGTTGCGCGTGCCGAGGCTGAAGGCCAACGTGCGTCCGTGCGGCGCGGGCAGGGCGAACGCACGGGCGAGCGCGCGCGCGAGCACTGCGGACAGCAGCAGGTAGCCGGCGAAGGCCGGCACCAGCAGCGGCAACAATGCGACCGCATCCTCGAGTGCGGGGCCAAGCGTCGCGGCCACGGCCATCAGCACCAGCGCCAGCAGCGGGACGGGCCAGGCGCCCAGTCGATAGCGCGCTGCCCGCAGCTGCGGGCTGTGCGGCAGCGCGAGTTCCATCGCGATCGCCAACGCCAGTGGCAATGCCAGCACCAGCAGCAGTGGCGCCACGTGCAGGGCCGGCAGGGGATGCGCTGGATCGTGCATCCACCACAGGTACAGCGGCAACAGCAGGAGCTGCAGCAGCAGGTTGAGCGGCGTGACCGCGATCGCGCGCGCGGCGTCGCCTCGGCCGAGCTGGGTGAAGGTGATGAACCAGTCCGTGCACGGCACCAGCAGCACCAGCAGCAGGCCCAGCCGCGCGGGCGGCGGCAACGGCAACCAACGCGCCAGCGCCCAGGCCAGCAGCGGCACCAGCACGAAGTTGCCGACCACGACCGCCGCGCAGAAGCGCGTGTCGGCCAGTGCGCCGCGCAACTGCAGCAGCGACACCTGGCTGAAGGTGGCGAGCAGCAGCAGGCCCAGCAGCGGCATCAGCAGCCCGTCGGCGATCGCGGCCGCGGCTGCCGCGTGGCGGCCCAGCAGCAGGCCGATGGCGATGGCCGCGAGGTAACAGCCGAGCTGGTGGCGTTCGAGGTGCTGGCGGGTCATGCGTGGCGTGGGCGGTCGTCCGCGTGAGCATACGGGGTACGGGCAAGGCGCCTGCCCGTCGTTGCCGTGTCGCGGTGGATATCGGCGAGAATGCCCGTCCCGACAGGAGCCCCCGCATGTCCACGATCCCGGCCTACGCCGCCGCCAGCGCCACGTCGCCGCTCGCGCCCGCCACCATCGAGCGCCGCGATCCGGGCCTGCGCGACGTGCAGATCGACATCCTGTATTGCGGCGTGTGCCATTCCGACATCCACCAGGTGCGCGACGAGTGGGGCGGTTCCATTTTCCCGATGGTGCCGGGCCACGAGATCGTCGGCCGGGTGTCGGCGGTCGGTGGCGAGGTGACGAAATACGCGGTGGGCGATGCCGTCGGCGTGGGGTGCTTCGTCGACTCCTGCCGCACCTGCCCGCAGTGCGAGGCCGGGCTGGAGCAGTACTGCGACGAAGGCATGACCGCGACCTACAACGCGCGCGAGCGCGGCACCGGCGTGCCCACGCAGGGCGGTTACTCGACGCGGATCGTGGTCGACCAGGACTACGTGCTGCGCATCCCGGAGGGCATGCCGCTCGATGCCGCCGCGCCGCTGCTGTGCGCGGGCATCACCACGTACTCGCCGCTGCGGTACTTCAAGGCGAAGGCGGGCGACAAGGTGGCCGTGGTCGGCCTGGGTGGGCTGGGCCACATGGCGGTGAAGCTGGCCGCCGCGATGGACTGCGAGGTGACCGTGCTCAGCACCACCGAAGCCAAGCGCAAGGACGCCAGCGCACTGGGCGCGCACGACTTCGCCGCGACCGGCGACGGCAAGGTGTTCAAGTCGCATGCCGGCCGCTTCGACCTGGTGCTCGATACCGTCTCGGCACGGCACGACTACAACGCCTACCTCGGCCTGCTGAAGGTCGGCGGCACCATGGTGCTGCTGGGCATTCCCGAGCCGGCCGCGATCTCGGCGTTCCCGCTGGTCGCCAGGCGCCGCAGCCTGGCCGGTTCGATGATCGGCGGCATCGCCGAGACGCAGGAGATGCTGGATTTCTGCGCGGAACACGGCATCGCCGCGGACATCGAGCGGATCGACATCGACGCGATCAACGACGCCTACGAACGCATGCTGCGCAACGACGTGCGTTACCGCTTCGTGATCGACATCGCGAGCCTGAAGGCCGACACATGACCCCTGCCGCGTCGTCGCGCCCGGCGGCGGCCGCGGGTTGGATGCTGTCGGCGGGACTGCTGTTCGCCTGCATGGATGCGGGCATGAAGTGGATCTCGAACGACTACCCGCCCTTCCAGGTCGCCACGCTGCGCAGCCTGGCCGCGCTGCCGCTGGTGCTGCTGTGGATCGTGCTGCGTGGTCGCGGCGGCAGCCTGCTGCGCGTGCACTGGCCGCTGCACGTCGCGCGTGGCCTGCTGGGCGTGGGCATGATCGCGGGCTTCGTCTACGGCCTGGCGCGGATGCCGCTGTCCACCGCCTACGCCATCGTGTTCGTGGCGCCGCTGATGGTGACCGCGCTGGCGGTGCCGCTGCTGGGCGAGAAGGTCGGGCCCCGGCGCTGGGCGGCGATCGCGGTCGGCCTGCTGGGCGTGCTGGTGGTGCTGCGGCCCACCGGCGAAGGCGTGGGCACGCTGGCCGGCCTGGCCGTGGTGCTGGCGGCACTGTGCTATGCGGTGGCCGTGGTCACCGTGCGCAAACTGGCGCTGCGCGACAGCCCGGAAGCCATGGTGTTCTGGTTCCTGGTGCTGCTGGCGGTGTTCGCCGGCGCAGTGGCGGTGTTCGACTGGCAGCCGCTGCAGCGTGCGCACCTGCCCGCCATCGCCATCGTGGGACTGACCGGGGCATTGGGCCAGGTGGCGCTGACGCATGCGTTCCGGCTGGGCGAAGCGAGCCAGATCGCGCCGCTGGAATACGCCTCGCTGCTCTGGGTGGTGACGCTGGACCTCGCGCTGTGGGCGGTGCTGCCGGACGGCATGACCTGGGTGGGCGCCGCCATCATCATCGCCAGCGGCCTGTACCTGATCCGGCGCGAACGCGTGGTCGCGGCCGCGGGGCAATAACATCGCCGCGACGATGCGCGGGTAGCATCCCGCGATGCCCTTGCTCCTGCTGCTGCCGGTCTTCCTTCTTCTGCTGCTGGCACTGGGCCTGCTGCTGTGGCCGCTGGGCCTGTGGCAGCGCTACCGGCATGGCCGCTCCCGGCGGCGGGCATGGCCGTGGATGATCCTGCTCAACCTCGGCCTGCTGGCCGTTGCCCTGCTGCTGTTCGTGGTGGGTGCATGGGTCGGCGGGCGCTGGATCGATGCCGCGTTGCCCAATGCCATGCTCGGCCTGCTTGCCGGGGGCATGGTGGGAGTGCTGGGGCTGGCGCTGACGCGCTTCGAACAGGGCATCGACGCCATCCACTTCACCTCGCCGCCCTGGCTGGTGCTGGCGCTGACCCTGCTGGTCGCACTCCGCGCGCTACTGGGCGCGTGGCAGGCCTGGCATCGCGGGTGGGTCGGCGAGGCGGCGACGCTGCCGTGGCCGTGGCTGGAGGGTTACGGCAGCCTGCTGGCGATGGGCGGGCTGTTGCTGGGTTACCACCTGGCGTACAGCGCCGGCCTGCACCTGCGCGTGCGCCGGCATGCGCGCCGGGTAGGCATGCGCCGCTGACAGTGGCACGACCGCGCGCGGTGCCTCCACACACGACAACGGACCCCGCAGGGTCCGTTGCCGAGGCGTGCCGGGCTGCCGATGCAGCCTGGCCATGGCGTGGCTCAACGCATCAGAAGCGCGCACCCAGGCCCACGCCGACCGTCCACGGATTGATCCGGGCGTCGCGGGTGACGGTTTCGCCGGCCTGCTTCAGGTCGGCCTTGCCGTCGAGGTAGCGTGCGTCGACGCGCGCGAACCACGTCGGGTTGATGTTCATGTCCACGCCCACGGTGCCCACGGCGCCGCGCGGCGACGTCAGGCTGACATGCTCACCGTCCGCGTTGAGGCTGCTGAGGTCTTCGCGGCTGAAATTGGTCTGGTGGTAGCCCAGGCCCACGAACGGACGGAAGATGTTGTCCGCGTCGCCGAAGTGGTACTGGCCGCTCAGCGCGATCGGCTGGGCGTCGACCGTGCCGATCTTGCCCTGGTCGCCGCGCACGCGGTGGTTGAAGCGATCGGCGGCGCCCCACATTTCCACGGCGATGTTGTCGGTGAAGTGGTAGGACGCGCTGAGCGTCGGTGCCACGTCGCCATCGATGTCGATGCGCGAACCCGGGAGCGGATCGGAGTCGGGCTGCAGGATGGTGGCGCTGCCCACCACCGAGAAACGCTTGCCCGACGCGGTGTCGGACTGCTGCGCGAACGCAACGGGGGAAATCGCGAGGGAAACGGCGGCGGCAATCGTCAAATGGCGCAAGTAACGCATGGGGGAATCTCCTTCTTCTGGATGTTGTTCCGTCGCCGGAATGTCCGGGACGCGCGCACCGTATCGAGTCGCGCATGAACACACCTTGCCCGACCGGCCGATGCGCGCGAACTTCTTCGGGTTGTGTTCACCGCCATGACCGCCGTGTGCAGGCGTGACGAAGGTCATACCCTCTACCGGCACGGGCGAAGAACCGCGGCGCGGCGCAGGATGTGGCCATCGATCGACCGCGAGGGGATGCAATGGCGGGCAGGGCATGGGTGGCAGGCATCGCGCTGGCGTTCATGTCCAGCGCGGCGACCGCGCAGGTGGGCAAGACGAACCTGGGGCGCGGCGTGACCATCGACGCCGATTGCCAGGTCAGCAGCGACTACAGCTTCCATCTGACTGAACGTAGCGTGGTGTTCACGCGCAAGGACGGCACGCCGGCGCGGGTGCTGATGCGCGACGGCGGCCTGTTCATCGACGATGCCTGGGTGCAGGTCAGTGCCGACGACCGCCGCCGCATCCGCGAGTACGAGCGTGGCGCGCGCGCGGTGATGCCGCTGGCGCAGCGCATCGGACGCGAGGCGGCCCAGATCGCGCTGGCCGCCATCGGCGAAGTGGCGGCCGCGTTCAGCAACGATCCCGCCGCCACGCGCCGCAAGCTCGACGAGGCTCGGACCACCATCGACGACCGCCTGCAACAGGCCATCACGCCCGAGCGCTTCCATGGCGATGCGCTGGGCGCGGCCATCGGCAACGCCATCGGCGACGTGGTGCCGACCCTGGTGGGCGACGTGGTCAGTGGCGCGCTGCGTGCCGCATTCAGCGGCGATGCGTCGCGCTTCCAACGCATCGAGCAGGACCTCGACGGCCGCATCGAAGCCATCGTCGAGCCCCGCGCGAAGGCACTGGAGCGCGATGCCGAAGCGCTGTGCCAGCGGATGGAGGCACTGGATGCGCTCGACGACGCCCTCGAGTACCGGCTGCCGGATGGCCGCGCGCTGTCGCTGCTGACGGTCGAGCGCAAGCCGCGGCGCACGCGCGATTGACGATAACGACTCTCCGTGGCCTGCCTCTGCGCGGGCTGCGTTCCCCCTCCCCGCGTCCCCGCGGGGATTTTTTTTGGTTCTTCCCCCGATCGAGCGGAAGGCATTGCGGCGCGGTGGCGCGGGCCCGATGCCACCGCAAGTCGCGGCCCGGTATCCGCTTGGTTGCGGTGGCATCGGGCCTGCGCTGGAGACACCGCCGCGAGTTCATCACAAGCGAAGCGGTGGTGTTGCCCTTGCCCTGGTTTTCGCCCGGTGCGCTGGAGAATTCAGGGGGCGCCTGCCGGGGCCATGCCGACCGAGCGGATATCGGGCCGCGCTCGACGTGGCCCCGGCACGCGCCCTTGTCGTCTCTGGACCGCCAGGCAAGGTGTTCCTGGCCTTCTTCCGGACCAGCACTGCGCGCTGTCGGGAATCGAAGCCGGTGTTTTCGCGTCGAAGCGGATGGTTGCATCCGCAACCCTGCAGCCAACCGGATCGTGGCGGTTGGCGCGCGCCGGTCCTGCGGCCACAATAGCGATTCCCCTGGCGCGTGGAGGGCCGCATGGCCGAATTGAAGGAAGCAAAGGTCCCGGACATCGGCGGTTATGACGATGTGCCGGTGATCGAGGTGCTGGTGGCCGTGGGCGATACGGTCGTCCAGGACCAGGGGCTGGTCACGCTGGAGTCGGACAAGGCGACGATGGAAGTGCCGTCGCCGTTCGCGGGCGTGGTCAAGGAACTGAAGGTCAAGGTAGGCGATACCCTGTCCGAGGGTGGGCTGGTGGCGATCATCGAGACCGGTGATGCCGGCGGTGGCGAGGCCCCGAAGGAGGCCGCCAAGGCCGAGGCCAAGGCCGAAGCCCCACCTGCCGCCGACAAGGGCAAGGAACCGGACCCGGTGGTCGAGCCGGTGGCGCCTTCGGAGAAGCCCGACAAGCTGGCGCAGGCGTCGATCGATGCGCAGGCCGGCAATCCGCCCGCGCAGGGCCAGCCGCCGCTGCGGTTCGAGGCCGATGCGCTGATCCCCGGCAAGGTTCCGTACGCAAGCCCGGCGGTGCGCCTGTTCGCACGCGAGCTGGGCGTGGACCTGTCTCAGGTCACCGGCACCGAGAAGGGAGGCCGGATCACGAAGGACGACGTGCAGAAGTTCGTCAAGGGCGTGCTGTCGGGCGCGACCGCCTCTGCGGGGGGTGCCGTCGCCGGCGGCAACGGCCTCAACCTGCTGCCGTGGCCGAAGGTCGACTTCAGCAAGTTCGGCGAAGTCGAAGAAAAGCCGCTGTCGCGGATCAAGAAGATCTCGGGCGCCAACCTCGCGCGCAACTGGGCGATGATCCCGCACGTCACCCAGTTCGACGATGCCGACATCACCGACCTCGAAGAGCTGCGCGTGCAACTCAACAAGGAAGCCGAGAAGGCCAAGTCCGGCGTCAAGCTGACCATGCTCGCCTTCCTGATCAAGGCCAGCGCCAACGCGCTGGCGAAGTATCCCGATTTCAACGCGTCGCTCGATGCGTCGGGCGAGACGCTGACGTTGAAGAAGTACTTCCACATCGGCTTCGCGGCGGACACGCCGAACGGCCTGGTGGTGCCGGTGGTGCGCGACGTCGACAAGAAGGGCGTGCTGCAGATCAGCGAGGAGATGGGTGCGCTGGCGAAGAAGGCGCGCGAAGGCAAGCTGGGCCCGGCGGAGATGTCCGGCGGCTGCTTCTCGATCAGCTCGCTCGGCGGCATCGGCGGCACGGCGTTCACGCCGATCGTCAACGCGCCGGAAGTCGCCATCCTGGGCGTGTCGAAGTCGTCGATGAAGCCGGTGTGGGACGGCAAGCAGTTCGTGCCGCGCCTCATCCTGCCGCTGTCGCTGAGCTACGACCATCGCGTGATCGATGGTGCCGCCGCCGCACGCTTCACCGCCTACCTCGCGCAACTGCTCGCGGACATGCGCCGCGTGCTGCTGTAACCACGGATGCAGGCTGCGGTCGCCGCCGCCGCGTCACCGACGGTCGTCGCCAGCGCCGCCGGACAGGCGCGCGAGGGCATTGGCGCGATGCTTGGCTATGCGCCGCTGGAGGCGTTCGGGCTGGGCGGCATCACCATCGGCGCGATGATCGCCGCACTGGTGGTGCTGGCGGTCGCATGGCTGGTGTCGCAGTTCCTGCAGCGGGCGATCACCCGCTTTGGCGGACGCGGCAGCGGCGTCAGCCAGCCGGCGCTGTATACCGTGTCTCGGCTGGCGCACTACGTGCTGATCACCGTGGGGTTCCTGGCCGCACTCAACGTGGCCGGCATGCCGATCAGCCAGTTCGCCGTGTTCGCAGGCGCGATCGGCGTGGGCTTGGGCTTCGGCCTGCAGGCGATCTTCAGCAACTTCGTGTCGGGCCTGATCCTGCTGTTCGACCGCTCGCTGAAGGTGGGCGATTTCGTCGAACTCGACGGCGACATCCGTGGCGTGGTCAAGGCCATCAACATCCGTTCCACGCTGATCACGACCAACGACAACATCGACGTGCTGGTGCCCAACTCCGAGTTCGTCAGTAGCCGCGTGGTCAACTGGACGCACGGCTCCGACCATCGCCGCATCCGCGTGCCCTTCGGCGTGGCCTATGGCACCGATAAGCTGCTGGTGAAGAAGGCGGCGCTGGAGGCGGCCTCGCGCGTGCCGTTCACGCTGTCGATGGAGGGCGAGCGCCGGCCGCAGGTGTGGCTGGTCGGATTCGGCGACAGTGCGGTGGAATACCTGCTCGCGGTGTGGCTGACCGAGGAGGCCTCGCGCCGCAACGCCGCGATCAAGGCCGCCTACCTGTGGGAGCTGGACACCTCGCTGCAGGAGCATGGCATCGAGATCCCGTTCCCGCAGCGCGACCTGCACCTGCGCAGCGCATTCGGGCGCAGCGGCGACGCCGCGCTTGGCCTGCTTCGACGCGAGGCGGCGGATGCAGACGCCCGCCAGGCCTCGCCCGTCGCCGGCGCGCGCGACGACGATCGCCTGCGCGACGCCGAGCGCGCCCGCCTTGCGCGCAACGACGCCGGCGAAGACACCCAGCGTGCGATCGAGGAAGACGCGCGCGAAACCGCAGAACGCGAACAGCTGGCGTCGGATGCCGACGTCGACGCCACCGGAAACCAAGGAGCAAGCGATGGCCAACCCCGTTGAAGTGAAGGTCCCCGACATTGGCGGTTACGACGACGTGCCGGTGATCGAGGTGCTGGTGGCCGTCGGCGACACGGTCGCGAAGGACCAGGGCCTGGTCACGCTGGAGTCGGACAAGGCGACGATGGAAGTGCCGTCGTCGCATGCCGGCGTGGTGAAGGAACTCAAGGTGAAGGTGGGCGACACGCTGTCGGAAGGCAGCGTGGTGCTCGTGCTGGAGTCCGACGATGCCGGCTCACCTCCCCGGCCAGCGGCGGAGGTCGACACGCGTGGTGCGTCGGGTGGGGGAAAGGCCGACGCGCCGGTCACGCCACCCGTTGCGCCCTCGCCCGCGAAACCCGCCGAACAGGCCTCACCCGCACCGCAGGCGGCCACCGGCACCGGCCGCAAGGCGGACATCGAATGCCGCATCGTGGTGCTCGGCGCCGGTCCCGGCGGCTACACCGCGGCGTTCCGTGCGGCGGACCTTGATCTCGATACCGTGCTGGTCGAACGCTATCCGGCGCTCGGCGGGGTGTGCCTCAACGTCGGCTGCATCCCGTCGAAGGCGCTGCTGCACGCGGCCGAAGTGATCGACCAGGCGGCGCACGCCAGCGACTACGGCGTCGATTTCGGCAAGCCGAAGATCGATATCGACAAGCTGCGCACCTACAAGGAAAAGGTCATCGGCCAGCTCACCAAGGGCCTGGCCGGCATGGCCAAGCAGCGCAAGGTGCGCGTGGTGCAGGGCGTCGGCAAGTTCGTGTCGGCGAATGAAATCGAAGTCACGGGTGACGATGGCAAGACGCAGCTGCTGCGCTTCGAGCAGTGCATCATCGCGGCCGGTTCGCAGGCGCTGAAGCTGCCGGGCTTCCCGTGGGACGACAAACGCGTCATGGACTCGACCGATGCGCTGGAACTGGCGGAGGTGCCGAAGAAACTTCTGGTCGTCGGCGGCGGCATCATCGGCCTGGAGATGGCCACGGTCTTCCGCGGCCTCGGCAGCGAAGTCACCGTGGTCGAGCTTGCCGACCAGCTGATGCCGGGCGCCGACAAGGACCTGGTGAAGCCGCTGGCCGATCGCCTGAAGAAGCAGGGCGTGTCCACGCACCTCAAGACCAAAGTGGTCGAGGCCAAGGCTGGCAAGAAGGGCATCGAAGTCACGTTCGACGGCGACGACATTCCCGACGGCAAGCTCTACGACCGCGTGCTGGTGGCCGTGGGGCGGTCCCCGAACGGCAACAAGATCGATGCCGACAAGGCTGGCGTGCGTGTCGGCGAGCGCGGCTTCATCGACGTCGATGCGCAGATGCGCACCAACGTGCCGCACATCTTCGCCATCGGCGACCTCGTCGGCCAGCCGATGCTGGCGCACAAGGCCACGCACGAAGGCAAGCTGGCGGCGGAAGTCGCGGCCGGCGCGAAGAAGGAGTGGGTGGCGCGGGTGATTCCGTCGGTCGCGTACACCGATCCGGAAATCGCTTGGGTGGGCGTGACCGAAACCGAAGCGAAGGCGAAGGGCCTGAAGGTGGGGGTGGGCAAGTTCCCGTGGGCCGCGAGTGGCCGTGCCATCGGCCTGTCGCGCACCGAAGGATTCACCAAGCTGGTGTTCGACGAGGCCACGCACCGCATCGTCGGCGCCGGCATCGTCGGCGTGCACGCGGGCGAACTGATTTCGGAGGCCGCGCTGGCGATCGAGATGGGCGCCGAGGTCGAGGACATCGGCCACACCATCCATCCGCATCCCACGCTGGGCGAGTCGGTGGGGATGGCCGCCGAGGTTTACGACGGCACGATCACCGATCTGTACCTGCCGAAGAAGAAGTAAGCCGAGAGCGATCGCATTCGCCCAAAGGCGAAGCCCCGGGGGACCGGGGCTTCGGGGTGGACCTGCCTTGGAGTCGACGAGGAAAGCGAACCAGGCCCACGCCTGTCAATGACAGGCGAACACCGGAAAGGTTCCCCATGCGGCGGGATTCCCCGCCATGAATGCGGCAATCGGTGCGATCGCGGCGCCTGAATGGGCGCCGCGCGGATCAGAACCGGAACGTCACGCCGGCCACCGGCCCATGCACCTTGAGCTGGCCGCTCAACGTGCCGGTGATATCGATGGTGCCCACGTCGGTTTCATTGGGTGCATCGAACGAGGCGGTGTAGTCGTTGGCCAGTTTCAGCCGGAACCAGTCGTAGCCCACGTGCACGGCGATGTTGCGGGTGAGCAGGTATTCGGCCATCAGCGTGCCTCGCTCGTAGTGGCCGCGTTCTTCGGTGAAGTTGCCCCAACTGGTCTCCAGGTACTGGCCCTGCAGTTCCATGCGCCAGCGCGGAGCCGGCGTCCAGGTCAGGCGGGTGCCGAGGCCGGGCGCGGTGCGGGTACGGCTCCATTGGAGCTGTTCGAAACGTGGATCGAGTTCCTCGGTGCCCGAGGAACTGCCACTGGCCTGCGCCTTCAGGCTGGCCTGGGTGATGCCGAGGCCCAGCGCCCATTCGAAGGTTGGCGTATCCACCACCGCGAAGTCGTAGCTCAGCGTGGTCAGGCGGAAGCTGACCTTGCCTTCGAAATCGACCGTCGGCACCTCCACGGGGTCGCCTGGAAGTTCCACCTCGTCGAAGATCGAACCCGGATCGATCCAGTCGCCTTCGAATTGCCAGGCGCGGTCGCGACGGAGGTCGTAATGGTTCAAGCGCAGCGTCTGCCGCGGCGTCAGGCGGAAGGCCAGCTCGCCGCGCGGGCGCCAGCGCTTGCCGATGTCGAGGGTGCCGGCGCCTTCCGCGCTTTCGGTGTCCTCGCCATTGGTGGCCACGCCGGTGCCGACAAAGCGGATCGACGAGTCCGAGTCGAAGCCGGAAAGGCGGAACTCGAAGCGGCTGTCGTCGTTGAAATCCTGCGCGCTGGCGGGTGTGGCGATGGAGAGGGCGAGTGTCGCGCCCATGAGGACGGCGATCTGGCGACGTAATGTCATGTCTTGCTCCTTGCGAGGATGCGGATGCGGGAGGGGTCGTCCGGGCCGGTTCGGCGCGCGGCGGCAGGGGCGCATGTCACAGGAAACGCGGTGGTGCCGGCGTGAAGCGGGCGACCGCAGCGCCGTGGAAGCGTGTCGGGCCCGCGCGCCGCGAAGGACGGAACGACCTGTCGGCGAAGTGAGGCCCCCCTTCGGGCGACCCCCTTGGGCGACCGTTCGCGGGCTGCGGTCGCTGTACAGCCCAGGCCCGGATGGTGGGCATCGGTCGCATTCATGCGGTTGCTGCACTGCACAAGGTTGCCGCTGAAATCACCCCGCTGCTATACTTTTCCGGCTTTGCAGCAGCCCGAGCCCGTGACTCCCCGACCCGATCCAAGCCGTCGCGCCACCCTCAAGGTGCCGGTGGTGCAGGGTGCGGTCGGACTGACCGGCGCGGGAGTGCTGGCGGTGGTTGCCGGGGGTTCGCCCGCGGTGGCCTTCCTGGTGGGGGCGGTCGTGGTCGCGGCGGGGTTCGCGATGTTCGGCTGGCGCACCGCGGGACGTTCGCCGGTGGCTCCCGCAGGACGCATGTTCGTGCGTCTGCTGGTGGGGACCGTGCTCAAGTGGCTGGTGGTCGGCGCCGGACTGGTTTGGGCCATGTCGGGTGCGGGTCTTCCTGCTGAATTCGTGCTGGGTGGGGCCTTGAGTGCCTTCCTGGCGTCCATGATTGGCTTGCCCTGGTTGCTTCGATGATTCGTGATCTCCTCCGCGTTGCCGGCGACAGCCCGAGCGAATACGTCACCCATCACCTCCAGCATTGGCAGGTGTCGATCGGCGAAGGCGCGTTCTGGACCCTCAACGTCGACAGCCTGCTGGTATCCCTGGTGCTGGGCTTGCTGACCATCGGCACCTTCTTCGTCGTTGGCCGCCGCGCCACCGCCGGCGTGCCGTCGAAGTTCCAGGCGTTCATCGAGATTGTGGTCGAGTTCATCGACACCCAGGTCAAGGACGTCTTCCACGGCAATCGCAGCTTCGTCGCGCCCATCGCCCTGACCATCTTCGTGTGGGTGTTCGCAATGAACGCGCTGAAGATGATCCCGGTCGACTTCTTCCCCGGCACCGCCGCGGCGCTCGGCCAGGAATACTTCCGCGCCGTGCCCACCACCGACCTCAACATCACCTCGGCCATGGCGCTCGCCGTGCTGCTGCTGATGTTCGCCTTTGCGATCAGCGCCAAGGGAGCCGCCGGCTTCGGCAAGGAGCTGTTCACCGCGCCGTTCCATGCGCACGGCACGCTGATGAAGATCGTGCTGGCGCCGGCCAACTTCGGCCTCAATGTCATCGAATACCTGTCCAAGCCGGTGAGCTTGGCGATGCGACTGTTCGGCAACATGTATGCCGGCGAGCTGGTGTTCCTGCTCATCGCCCTGCTCGGCATGGCCGGCGGCAACCTGATGATGGAAGCGGCGCTGGGCGCCAAGGCCGGCGGCGCCCTGGCGTTCGTGGGCGCGGTGGCGGCCGGTGCGGCGTGGTCGATCTTCCACATCCTGGTCATCACCCTGCAGGCCTTCATCTTCATGATCCTGTCGGTCGTCTATTTCTCGATGTCGACGGAAGCGCACTGACGCGTCGAGCCGGTTTTCACGCTTTCCCTTTCACCCTTCACCCTGAAGATCCACTGAGGAACTCACCATGGAACTCACCGCTCTCATCGCCGCTGTCCAGGGCAACACCGCACTCGCGATCGGCATCATCATCGGCCTCGGCGCCCTCGGCGCCTGCATCGGCATCGGCATCATGGGCTCGAAGTTCCTCGAGAGCGCCGCGCGCCAGCCGGAGCTGGTGCCGATGCTGTCGGGCCGCATGTTCCTGCTCGCCGGCCTGATCGACGCCGCGTTCATCATCGGCCTGGCCATCGCGCTGTTCTTCGCGTTCGCCAACCCGCTGATCGGTACCGCGGTTTCCGCTGCAGCCGGCGCCTGATCGGGCTGCCACGCCGCGTGCCTGAGAAGGCGCGCGGCACGCCCGGGCGCGATGGCGCGCCCGTGTACCCATAGCGGAGCATCACGATGCAATTCAATGCCACATTCCTGGGCCAGGGCCTCGCGTTCGCGATCCTGATCTGGTTCACCTGGAAGTTCGTCTGGCCGCCGCTGATGAACGCCATCGAGGAGCGCCAGAAGAAGATCGCCGAAGGCCTCGCCGCCGCCGACAACGCCCAGAAGAACTTGGCGCAGGCGGAAGAGAAGGTCGCCGACGAGCTCAAGGCCGCCCGCGTGAAGGCCAACGAGATCATCGCGCAGGCCAACCAGCGTGCGATCCAGATCGTCGAGGCGGCGAACGCCGAGGCGGCACTGGCCAGCGATCGCCACAAGGCGATGGCCGACGCCGAGATCCTCGCCGCGTCCAACCGTGCACGCGAGGACCTGCGCAGGCAGGTGTCCGTGCTGGCGGTCGCCGGCGCCGAGAAGCTGCTCAAGCGCGAGATCGACGCCAACGCCCACAAGGCGCTGCTGGACGAACTGGCCGCGCAGCTGTCGGACGAGGCGGCCTGATCCCATGAGCCAGGCCCTCACGCTCGCCCGTCCGTACGCCCGCGCCGCCTTCGGCCTCGCGCGCGATGCCGGTGCGTTCGCAGGCTGGTCCGACGCGCTCGGGTTTGCCGCGCGCGTCGCCGCCGATCCGCAGGCCGCCGCGCTGCTCGGCCATCCGGCGCTGGGCCGCGACGATGCCGTCGCGCTGCTCGCCGTCGACGCCGCGCCGCAGGCGTTCAACGACTTCCTCGCATTGCTGGCCGACAACCGCCGCCTGGCGCTGTTGCCGGAAATCGCGGGGTTGTACGAAGAGCTGCGCGCCGAGGCCGAGCATGTGGTGAAGGCCAAGGTCACCTCCGCGTCGGCGCTGCCGGCGGCGGAACTCGACGGCATCAAGGCCGCGCTGAAGAAGCGTTTCGGCCGCGAGGTCGAGGTCGAGGCGGCGATCGACGAAAGCCTGATCGGCGGCGCGGTGATCGCGGCCGGCGACACGGTGATCGACGGCTCGCTGCGCGGCAAGCTCTCGCGCCTGCAATCGGCGTTGGCAAATTGATCCTGAATTCGTAGGGCGGGTTTCGACCCGCCTTCACGGAACGCAAAAAACCCAAGGCGGGCCAAGGCCCGCCCTACAGGAAACGAAGCAATGGCAACCACCACGCTCAACCCGTCCGAAATCAGCGAACTGATCAAGACCCGCATCGAGAAGGTCAAGCTGGCCGCCGAGGCGCGCAACGAAGGCACGGTCACCTCGGTATCCGACGGCATCGTGCGCATCCACGGCCTGGCCGACGTGATGCAGGGCGAAATGATCGAACTGCCGGACAACACGTTCGCGCTGGCGCTGAACCTCGAGCGCGACTCGGTCGGCGCCGTGGTGCTGGGCGACTACGAGCACCTGCGCGAAGGCGACACCGCCAAGACCACCGGCCGCATCCTCGAAGTGCCGACCGGCCCCGAGCTGCTGGGCCGCGTGGTCAACGCACTGGGCGAGCCAATCGACGGCAAGGGCCCGATCGACGCCAAGGTCTCGGCGCCGGTGGAGCGCGTGGCGCCGGGCGTGATCTGGCGCAAGTCGGTCGACCAGCCGGTGCAGACCGGCTACAAGTCGGTCGACGCGATGATCCCGATCGGCCGCGGCCAGCGCGAGCTGGTCATCGGCGACCGCCAGACCGGCAAGACCGCGATGGCGATCGACGCCGTGATCAACCAGAAGGGCACCGGCATCAAGTGCGTGTACGTCGCCATCGGCCAGAAGGCCTCGACGGTGGCCAACATCGTGCGCAAGCTGGAAGAGAACGGCGCGTTGGCGCACACCGTGGTGGTCGCCGCCACCGCATCCGAGTCGGCCGCGATGCAGTACATCAGCGCCTACTCCGGCTGCACGATGGGCGAGTACTTCATGGACCGCGGCCAGGATGCGCTGATCGTGTACGACGACCTGTCCAAGCAGGCCGTCGCCTACCGCCAGATCTCGCTGCTGCTGCGTCGCCCGCCGGGCCGCGAAGCCTACCCGGGCGACGTGTTCTACCTGCACAGCCGCCTGCTCGAGCGCGCCGCGCGCGTGTCCGAGGCCTACGTCGAGAAGTTCACCAATGGCGAAGTGAAGGGCAAGACCGGCTCGCTCACCGCGCTGCCGATCATCGAGACCCAGGCCGGCGACGTGTCCGCCTTCGTGCCGACCAACGTGATCTCGATCACCGACGGCCAGATCTTCCTCGAGACCGACCTGTTCAACGCCGGCATCCGCCCGGCCGTGAACGCCGGCATCTCGGTGTCGCGCGTGGGTGGCGCGGCGCAGACCAAGATCATCAAGAAGCTGTCGGGCGGCATCCGCATCGCGCTCGCCCAGTACCGTGAGCTGGCCGCGTTCGCGCAGTTCGCCTCGGACCTGGACGACGCCACCCGCAAGCAGCTCGAGCGCGGCCAGCGCGTGACCGAGCTGATGAAGCAGAAGCAGTACCAGCCGATGTCGATCGCCGACCAGGCGCTGTCGATCTACGCGGTCGACAAGGGCTACCTGGACGACGTGCCGGTCAACAAGATCCTCGCGTTCGAAGAGGCGCTGCACGCGCACTTCGCCAACACCGCCGGCGCGCTGCTCGACAAGGTCAACGCCAGCGGCGACTGGAACGACGAGATCGAGGCCGCGTTCAAGGGCGGCATCGAGGACTTCAAGAAGACCGGCAGCTGGTGATCGCGGTTTCGTAGGGCGGGCGCTGGCCCGCACCGGAGAAAGCGTAGCGTTGCAATGGCGGGCCAAGGCCCGCCCTACCGAGAAGAGAAGAGATGGCAGGCGGAAGGGAAATCAAGACCAAGATCAAGAGCGTGCAGAACACCCGCAAGGTGACGCGCGCGCTGGAGATGGTCTCGGCCTCGAAGATCCGCAAGGCGCAGGATCGGATGAAGGCCTCGCGCCCGTACGCGCGCGCGATGAAGCAGGTCATCGGCCACCTGGCGCAGGCCAACTCCGAGTTCCAGCACCCGTACCTGGTCGAGCGCAAGGACATCCGGCGCGTCGGCTACGTCATCGTGTCGTCCGACCGCGGCCTGGCCGGCGGCCTCAACAACAACCTGTTCCGCAAGCTGCTGGGCGAGTTCCGCCAGTGGCAGGAAAAGGGCGTCGAGGTGGACGTGGTGACCATCGGCCAGAAGGCCTCGGTGTTCTTCCGCCGGATCAAGGTCGACATGCTGGCCACGGTCACGCACCTGGGCGACACGCCGCAGGTCGAGCAGCTGGTCGGCGTGATCAAGGTGATGCTGGACGCCTACGACAGCGGCAAGGTCGACAAGGTGTTCCTGAGCTACAACGACTTCGTCAACACCATGGTGCAGCGCGCCGCGTTCGACCAGCTGCTGCCGTTGCCGGCCTCGGACGAGGTGGTCGCCAGCCACGACTGGGACTACATCTACGAGCCCGACGCGCAGGCGGTGCTGGAGCACGTGCTGACCCGTTACATCGAGTCACTGGTGTACCAGGCGGTGATGGAGAACGTCGCCTCCGAGCACGCCGCGCGCATGGTCGCGATGAAGTCCGCCAGCGACAACGCCACCAAGCTGATCGATACGCTCAACCTGGTCTACAACAAGGCCCGGCAGGCGGCGATCACCCAGGAAATCTCCGAAATCGTCGGCGGCGCGGCGGCAGTCTGACCGCGCCACCACAGAATTCATCTAGAGGAATGCAGCAATGAGTCAGGGCAAGATCGTTCAGATCATCGGCGCCGTCGTCGACGTCGAGTTCCCGCGCGCGGACGTGCCGAAGGTGTACGACGCACTGAAGGTGCAGGGCACCGAGATCACGCTCGAGGTGCAGCAGCAGCTCGGCGACGGCGTGGTCCGCACGATCGCCCTCGGCTCGACCGACGGCCTGAAGCGCAACCTGCTGGCCGACAACACCGGCCGCGCGATCTCGGTGCCGGTCGGCATCGGCACGCTGGGCCGCATCATGGACGTGCTGGGCAACCCGATCGACGAGGCCGGCCCGGTCAAGGCCGACACCGCGTGGGAAATTCACCGTGCCGCGCCGAGCTACGAAGACCAGGCTTCGACCACCGAGCTGCTGGAAACCGGCATCAAGGTGATCGACCTGATGTGCCCGTTCGCCAAGGGCGGCAAGGTCGGCCTGTTCGGCGGCGCCGGCGTGGGCAAGACCGTCAACATGATGGAACTGATCAACAACATCGCGACCGAGCACAGCGGCCTGTCGGTGTTCGCCGGCGTGGGCGAGCGTACCCGCGAAGGCAATGACTTCTACCACGAGATGCAGGAGTCGGGCGTCGTCAACGTGGAAGAGCACGCCAAGTCCAAGGTGGCGATGGTGTACGGCCAGATGAACGAGCCGCCGGGCAACCGCCTGCGCGTCGCGCTGACCGGCCTGACCATGGCCGAGTACTTCCGCGACGAAGGCCGCGACGTACTGCTGTTCGTCGACAACATCTACCGCTACACGCTGGCCGGTACCGAAGTGTCGGCGCTGCTGGGCCGCATGCCGTCGGCGGTGGGCTACCAGCCGACGCTGGCCGAGGAGATGGGCGTGCTGCAGGAGCGCATCACCTCGACCAAGACCGGTTCGATCACCTCGATCCAGGCCGTGTACGTGCCCGCGGACGACCTGACCGACCCGTCGCCGGCGACCACCTTCGCCCACCTCGACGCGACCGTGGTGCTCTCCCGCAACATCGCGTCGCTGGGCATCTACCCGGCGGTGGATCCGCTGGACTCGACCAGCCGCCAGCTGGACCCGAACGTCATCGGCCACGAGCACTACGACACCGCGCGCCGGGTGCAGGCGACGCTGCAGAAGTACAAGGAGCTCAAGGACATCATCGCGATCCTGGGCATGGACGAGCTGTCGGAAGAGGACAAGCTGGCCGTGGCCCGCGCGCGCAAGATCGAGCGCTTCTTCTCGCAGCCGTTCACGGTGGCGCAGGTGTTCACCGGCTCGCCGGGCAAGTACGTGTCGCTGAAGGACACCATCCGCGGCTTCAAGGGCATCGTGGAAGGCGAATACGACCACCTGCCGGAGCAGGCGTTCTACATGGTCGGCGGCATCGAGGAAGCGGTCGAGAAGGCGAAGAAGCTCGCCGAGAAGGCCTGATCCTGTTCCCTCCCCCGCGTGCGGGGGAGGGTTAGGGTGGGGCCTTCGCGCCCGTCGCCCTCACCCCTGCCCTCTTCCGTGAACGGGAGAGGGGGAAACGGAAGAGAATCGCGTTATGAGCAGCACCATCCGTTGCGACATCGTCAGCGCCGAAGCCGAGATCTTCCAGGGCGAAGCGACCCTGGTCGTGGCGACCGGCGAACTGGGTGAGCTCGGCATCGCGCCGCGCCACGCGCCGCTGATCACGCGGCTCAAGCCCGGCAAGGTCGTGGTCACGCAGCCCGACGGCAGCGTGCTGGACTTCGCCATCGGTGGCGGCATCCTCGAGGTGCAGCCGCAGGTGGTGACGATCCTGGCCGATACCGCGATCCGCGCCGACGACATCGACGAGGCCAAGGTGCGCGCGGCGAAGGAAGAGGCCGAGCGCATCCTCGCCGGCCGCGGCGAAGCGATGGAAGTCGCCGAGGCGCAGGCCAAGCTGGCGGAATCTCTGGCGCAGTTGCAGGCGCTCGAGCGCCTGCGCAAGAACCTCAAGCACTGACCTGCGGTTTCCCGCAATGCGGTCCAGGAAACGCCGGCCTCGTGCCGGCGTTTTCGTTGGCGCGCCCTTTGGCCGGAAGCGGCCGTTCCATCGCGTGTGGCCGCGTGATGGAACGGGTGCGGATCGCGTTGCGGCAGAATGTCGTCATCACGGCAGCCGGGACACGGGAATGGACGGAGCATCGCGCACGAAATGCGGCCACATCTGGCTGGCAGTCCTGTTGCTCGCAATGCCGCCGCCGTCGACGCTTGCTGCCGATGACGCGCGCCCCCGCGCCCGTGACGCGGGCGTGGTGGTCGGCACCTTGCCGCCGGGCCCACGCAACGCCATCGTCGACGTGCCGGGCGTCCGCGTCGGGCACGCGACCGTGGTCGAGGGCGATGCGATCCGCACCGGCGTCACCGCCATCGTGCCGCACGGCGGCGACCTGTTCCGCGACCGGGTGCCGGCGGCGATCGTGGTCGGCAACGGCTTCGGCAAGCTGCTGGGCGTCACCCAGGTACAGGAACTGGGCGAACTGGAGACGCCGATCCTGCTCACCGGCACGCTCGGCGTGTGGCGCGTGGCCGACGCCCTGGTCGACTGGCAACTGGCGCTGCCGGGCAACGAGAACGTCCGTTCTCTCAACCCGGTGGTCGGCGAGACCAACGATGGCTTCCTCAACGACATCCGCGCACGCCGCGTGGATGGCGATCACGTCCGCGCGGCGCTGGCAGCGGCGACGACGGAGGATGTGCAGGAAGGCAGTGTGGGTGCCGGCACCGGCACCATCGCCTTCGGCTGGAAGGGCGGCATCGGGACCAGCTCGCGCCGGCTGGGGGACGATGCTGGCGGCCACACGGTTGGCGTCCTCGTGCAGAGCAACTACGGCGGTCGGCTGACGATCGCCGGCGTGCCGGTGGGCGACGACTTGCCCGATCCGCAAAGCCTTGTCGCACGAGCCGGCGCTGGCGTGCCGCCGGCCACCGGCGATGGCAGCATCATGATCGTCGTCGCCACCGATGCGCCGCTCGACGACCGCCTGCTGCGCCGGCTGGCCACGCGCGCACTGGCGGGGCTGGCACGCACCGGCGCATCGATGAGCAACGGTTCGGGCGACTACGTGATCGCGTTCTCCACCGCGCCCACCGCGCGCCGCGCGCCGCTGTCGCCCCGCCACGCGCTGGAGCTGCTGTCGAACGAGGCGATGGCGCCGCTGTTCGTCGCCGTCGCCGAGGCCACCGAGGAAGCCATCGTCAATTCGATGTTCCGCGCCACCACCGTGTCAGGGCATCGTGGCACCGTGCCCGCATTGCCGCTGGATCGAGTGCTGCCGTTGCTGCGGCAGGCAGGCGCCGTGCGCGACGCGCCGCACTGACGGCAGCCGTCAGCGATAGACGATGTGTCGCCACAGGAAGAACGCGACCACGGCCAGCCCCCCTTCCACCAGCGGCTTCGCCGCCCAGGCCAGCTGCAGCCCCAGCCGCGCATCGACCCACGCGACCAGCACGGTGCTCGCCACAGTCAACAGCGACCACAGCGCCACGAAGCGCGCGAAACGACGCCATCCCAATCGCGCGCCATGTCCGTCCCGGAACGTGAAGCGGCCATTCAACCAGAACCCGAGCAGTGCCCCGCTGATGCGGCCGAAGACGTTCGCGGGAACGATGGGCATGCCCAGCGCGCTGCAGGCGACGAACACGCACCAGTCCAGCAGCAGCTGGCCCAGCCCGGCGACGACGTAGATCCCGCCTTGGTTCGCAAGCCTCATGCCGGGGAATCGGGTGGGTTCGCAGTGACATTCATGCGGCACTATGATGCGGTCATCCGCGCGCAAATGCAGCGCACGGCTGGCCAGGACGCGGACACGAGGGCCCATCGTTGGAACCAGAGGCAAACCGCCGCGGCACCTGCCTGCGTATCGCGCCGCCCGTGGTGCTGGCGATGACGCTGGTGTTGGCCGTGGTGCTGCCGTGGGTGGGGCATGGCGTGTCCAACAAGGCGCATCCCGGTCCAGTGCCCGCATACCAGCAGGCCGGCTTGCGCAGCGCGCTGGAAGACTGCCGGGTCGCGGAAGGAAGCGCCTTCGTGCGTGGCTGGGCGTATGTCGAGGGAGAGCTGGGCGTGCGCAGGATCGATGTCTACCTGACGTCGGGCGAGTACAGCGTCCGCCTGCCGTCGCGGGTCGGGCGAAGGGAGGATGTCGCGGTGGCGGTCGGCAGGCCGGTCACGCACGACGCGCTGCATGACGGCGTCTCCGCGGGATCGTCGCGGCTGTCCGGTACACCACCACTGGCGTGGACGGTGACGTTCATCCGCAAGGCGGCGGACGGGCGCGTGCTTGGAGCTGCGCATGCCTGTACCTGAAGCAGGGCGGCGCTGGCGCGGGGTGGAGGCCGTATCCGCGGTCCTGTTGTGCGTCCTTTGCATCGCAATCGGGCTGCGCCTTGGCCTGCAGGGTGCCGACGACGACCAGTACTTCCTGCACGCCCTCGACGATCGCGGACTGTTCGAGTTCCTCGCGTCCCGCTACCGCGAGTGGACGGGGCGGATCCTGCTCGAGGGTGCATTGGCGGCCACCATCGGAGTGGCGGCCGTTTGGAAAACCCTGATTCCGGCCACTTTCCTCGGGACGGCGTGGTGTATCTGGCGGTTGACACTCTCCAGGCAGCTGCCGATGGCGTCCGGCACCCTGGTCGTGGCGGTGATGCTGCTGCTGATCCACCGGCAAGTGCTGTACGAAGCGGCCTTCTGGGTCACGGGGTTCTACAACTACCTGCTGCCCGTGTTCATGGGGCTGCTGTCGATCACTCTGCTGTGTTCCGCAACACGTCGCCGGCCCATTGCCGTGGCCGTCGCGGCGTGCGTGGCCATCATTGCCTGCCAGGCCGAGCAGGTCGCATTTGCCTTGCTCGCGGTGATGTCCGTGCGAACGTTGTTGCGACGGATGCGGCATGAATCGTTGGAAGGCGAACTTGTTGTCCTGTTCGCAGGCGGCGCATCAGCGGCCGCGTCGTTGCTGGCGCCGGGCAACGCACTGCGCCATGTCGCCGAGCTGCGCTGGTTCCCGGAACATGTCGACCTTGAGTGGTCGGCAAAGTGGCTGCTCGGGCTGGACCGTCTGAACGTGCATGCCCAGAGCCCGGCGAACCTGCTGCTGGTGCTGCTGGCTGCCTTGGCGGCCTGGTTGACCCCGCGCATGTGCAGGACAGCCACCGCAAGGGTGGCGGCGGGGATCCTCGTGCTTTATGTCGCCAGCGCCGTGGTATCGGTGTTGCTGCGACTGCCCGGACTCGAGGGTTGGCCGAGGCTGGGTGGGGTGGCGGCGCCGCTCGAGCCCGCGGAGTGGATGGCGGGCGGCATCTTCGTGTCCATGGGCTTCACCATCGCGGTTCTGGGTGCGCTGGTGGCCAGTGCCGCATGCCGGGCGAAGGATCTCGACAGCCTGATCGTGGGTGCAGGCCTGCCTGCGCTTGCCGTCGCGTCGACGATGCTGGTTGCGCTCTCGCCTACAATCCACGCATCCGGATTCCGCATCCTGTTCGTGGGCGACCTGCTGCTGGTACTGCATGCCGCAATGCTGGTCTCCACCACGCTGGAACTACGGCGCATGCGCGCAGCGCGGCATTGTCCGATGCATGTGCCGGATGCCGTCCATTCCGATCGAAGCGCAACACCCAACTGACGAGTATCTCCGCCCATGTCGAACCTGCTGCACGTCATCATCCTCGCCGCCGGCGAAGGCAAGCGCATGAAGTCGGCGTTGCCGAAGGTGCTGCAGAAAGTCGCCGGCCGGCCGATGCTGGCGCATGCCATCGCGGCCGCGCGCGCGCTGCAGCCGGCGGGCATCCATGTGGTGCATGGCCACGGGGGCGACCAGGTCCAGGCCGCCTTCGCCGACCAGGTCGACCTGGTCTGGGCCGAGCAGAAACAGCAACTGGGCACGGGCCATGCGGTGCAGCAGGCGATGCCGAACGTACCCGACGGCGCGCGCGTGCTGGTGCTGTACGGCGACGTGCCGTTGATCACCGCCGACACGCTGCGCCGCCTTCTTTCCAGCGAAGGGCGGCTGGCGCTGCTGGTGGCGGAGTTGGAAGACCCCACCGGATACGGCCGCATCCTGCGCAACGCCGAGGGCCATGTGGCGGCCGTTGTCGAGCAGAAGGATGCCACCGACGAGCAGCGCGCGATCCGGCTGGTGAACACTGGCGTGATCGCCGCGGATTCCACCGCACTGAAGGACTGGTTGTCGCGACTGTCGAACGACAACGCCCAAGGCGAGTATTACCTGACCGACGTCGCGGCGATGGCGGCGGGCGACTTCACCGCGGCCGAGATGGTCGAGGTCGACGATCCGCAGGAAACCGAGGGCGCGAACGACCCGTGGCAGCTCGCCCAGCTGGAACGCGCCTACCAGTCGCGGGCCGCGCGCGCGCTGTGCGCGCAGGGCGTGCGCTTCGCCGACCCGTCGCGCGTGGACATCCGCGGCGAGGTGCTCGTGGGCCAGGACGTCGAGATCGATGTCGACGTGGTGCTGGAAGGCCGGGTCGAACTGGGCGATGGCGTGCGCATCGGACCGTTCTGCCGGATCGCCAATGCCATCCTGGCGAGCGGGACGGAAGTGCATGCGCATTGCGATATCGATGGCGCAAGGACCGAAGGCGCGGTGTCGATCGGTCCCTACGCGCGCCTGCGCACCGGCACCGTGCTGGCCGACGGCGTGCGCATCGGCAACTTCGTCGAAACCAAGAACACGGTGTTGGGCGTGGGCAGCAAGGCCAACCACCTGACCTATCTGGGCGATGCCGTGGTGGGGAAAAAGGTGAACATCGGCGCCGGCACCATCACCTGCAACTACGATGGCGTGAACAAGTCACGCACGACGATCGCCGATGGTGCGTTCATCGGCTCGAACTCTGCGCTGGTGGCACCGGTCACCATTGGCGCGGGCGCCACGGTGGGCGCGGGATCGGTGATTACCAAGGATGCACCGGACGGCGAACTGACGGTCGCCCGGGCGCGGCAGGCGACGCTGGAGGGTTGGCGGCGGCCGGTGAAGAAGTCGTAGGGCGGGCCCCGGCCCGCCATTGCACATGCGGTCGGCTTGATCCCGTCGGGGTCACGCACGATTTCCTGTGGAGAACGCCGCCCTGACGTCGGTTCTGGTGCGTGAATGGCGATGGTTCGCCGCCGATACGCGTGGGGACGCGTTCATCCACGTGGCTGCCCGGCGTTACGACTGGCTTGGCGCCGGCAGCACCATCGACACGCACAACCCGCCGCCATCGCGGTTGAGCAGGGCGATGCGGCCGCCATGCGCTTCCGCGATCTCGCGCGACAGGGCCAGCCCGAGCCCGGTGCCGCTGCGCTTGGTCGAATAGAACGGCAGCAGGGCATTGGACAGCACCGACTCGTTCATGCCGCTGCCGCGATCGAGCACGTCGATGCGCCAGCCATCGGCCACCCGCCGCACCGCCAGCGATACCGCATCGTGCGCCGAGCCGGATTCGTGCGCATTCTTCAGCAGGTTCAGCATTGCCTGCTCCATCTGCGCAGGGTCGAAGCGCAGGGTCTCATCCGGGATGGCGCCCTCGATCGCGAAATCCACCTGCGTGCGCAGCTTCTCGACGAAGACGGGCAGGCGCACCGGCTCCCCGCGCGGCGTGGGCAGCTTGGCGAAGCGCGCGTAGTCGCGCAGGAAACCTTCGAGGTGGCGGGCGCGCTCCTCGATGGTGGCCAGTGCGATCGGCAGCTTCTCGTGCTGGCCGCGGCGCAGCAGTTCCGCACCCGAATGCGCCAGCGAGGCGATCGGCGCCAGCGAGTTGTTGAGCTCGTGGCTGATCACGCGGATCACCTTCTTCCACGTTTGCACTTCCTGCCGCCGCAGTTCGGCGGTCATCTGCCGCAGCAGCACCAGCTCGTGGATACGGCCGTTGAGGCGGAACATCCGCCGGGCGAGGTGGTAGATGTCCTCGTGGTCCTCGTCACCGACGGTGAACATGCCGTCGCCGCCGCGTGCGAAGGCGTCGCGCACGGCGGGCGGCGCGTCGTGGAGCAACGCGTCCAGCGAGCCGCCTTCCAGCTTGCGGCCGTCGCCCATCATCTTGCGTGCGGCCAGGTTGCCCAGTACCACGCGCCGGTTGGGGTCGAGCAGCAGCATGCCCACGGGCGTGTTCTGCACCATCGTGTCCAGCAGCAGCTCGCGTTGCACCAAGGCGACGCGCTGTTCGCGCAGGGCGTGGCCCAGTTCGTTGTGCGCATCGACCAGTTCGATCAGGTCGCCATAGCGGTCCCAGGTGATGCCGAAGTTGAAATCGCCGTCGCGGTAGCCGGCCACGGTGCCGGCGAGCGCCCGGAACAACGCGCGCAGCGGCACGAAGGTGCGCCAGACCACCAGTCCGGCGATGCCGCCGACCAGCACCGTGGCGGACGCAGCCGCGGCCCAGGGCGAAAGCCATTCGACCAGCACGGCAGTCGCGACGGCGGTGGCGGCCACCGCCATGATCGCCAGTGCCACCATGCGGATCGCCAGCGGCAGGACGCGGAGGATGCGCATCGCGGCGACGTCAACCGCGCGGGATGCCGAGCCGGTCGAGCCGACGGTACAGCGCCTGGCGCGACAGGCCGAGATCGGCGGCAGCCTGCGCCAGCACGCCTCCGTTGCGCTGCAACGCGGCCTCGATCGTGGCGCGATCGGGTTCGTCACCGCTTGCCGGGGCATGGCCAGCGACGGACGGCAGGCCAAGCGCCTCGGCCTCGATGCGTTCGCCCGACAGCAGCGCTGCGCGCTGCACGCTGTTGCGCAGTTCACGCACGTTGCCAGGCCACGCGTGGCGCAGCAGAGCGCGTTCGGCGCCTTCCGTGAACTTCTTGTCGGCCGGCAGGAAGTGGCGCGCAAGCGGCAGGATGTCGCGCGGTCGCTTCGCCAGCGGCGGCAGGCGCAGTTCGATGGCGTTGAGGCGGTAGTAGAGGTCTTCGCGGAACTGGCCGTCGGCGATCATCGCCGCGAGGTCCGCATTGGTGGCGCTGACCACGCGCACGCGCACCGTGCGCTCCTGGTTGCCGCCCAGCCTCTGGAAGCGGCCCGTCTCCAGTACGCGCAACAGCTTCACCTGGCCCGCAGGCGGCAGCGTGCCGATCTCGTCCAGGAACAGCGTGCCGCCATCGGCGGCCTCGAACTTGCCAGTGCGTGTCTTGTTGCCGGCACCGGTGTAGGCCCCCGGCTCGGCGCCGAACAGTTCGGCCTCGATCAGTTCGCTCGGCAGCGCGCCGCAGTTCACCGCCACGAACGGGCCGGACTTCACCGCCGAGTTGTGGTGGATGATCTCGGCGAACTTTTCCTTGCCGGCGCCGTTGGGCCCGGTGACCAGTACCGGCAGTTCCGAGCGTGCGACCTGCAGCGCCAGCGACAGCACCGATTCGGTGGCGGCGTCGTCGTACACCAGTCCTCGCAGCTCGTGCTGCTGCGCCAGCGCACCGCGGCGGCGGCGTTCATCCGCGTTGCGCGCGGCCAGTTCGCGCTGCGCTTCCGCCAGCTCCAGCAGGTTGTTCACGCTGGCCAGCATCTTGTGGTCGTCCCACGGCTTGGCCACGTAGTCGGCGGCGCCGGCCTTGACCAGGTCGACCGCGGATTCGAGGTGGGTCCATGCCGTGAGCAGGATCACCGGCATGTCCGGGTGCTGCGCGCGGATCTGCCTGAACAGCGCCACGCCCTCGTCGCCGGACGTGGTGTCGGCGCGGAAGTTCATGTCCTGGATCACCAGGTCGATGCCGCCGCGCGCCAGCAGTTCCAGCCCGGCCTCGGGTGTTTCCGCGCTGCGCGTCTGGATGTCGTGCAGCGAGAACAGCATCTCCAGCGCGAGCGAGACGGACGGATTGTCGTCGATGACAAGGACGGTGGGCATGCGGGCCAGGACTACGAGATCGGCGGCAGGTCAGTCGCCGGCGGCACGGTGATCGTAGCTCAGAACATCCTTGAGCCACCATTTCCCGTCCTCCAGCACGTACACGCTGGTGAAGCGCGCGACCCCGGTCCGAACATCCGGCTTGCCGGGTTCGCGCAGATCGAACCAGTGCACGCCGCTGTGGATCGCGCCGTACAGCACGCCGCCATCATGCAGCGGGAAGACCTGCACGCTGCCCGGGTCGAGCACGCGGATCGGCTTCGGTCCGCTGGCCGGGCAGATGTTGGCCTGCATCGCAGCGAGGAAGGCGTTGCGGTCCTGCTGGCCGCCGACGTCATGGTAGAAGCGCAGCTGCGGATGGACCACGTCGGCGAGGGCGTCGAGGTCGCAATCGTTGAATCCCTGCCCGAACACGATCCGGTCCTGCGCGTCGATCGCCACATGCAGCGCCGACCCCGGCGGCTCCTGCGCAGGGCAGGGAGCCATCGCGAGCACGCAAGCGGCCATCAACGAAAGACTGGATGCACGCACGGCTCACACACTCCGCGTGGCAATGGCCGGCGGCACCGCCGCGGCGCGACGGGCAGGGCCGAAGACGGCGATCTGACCCAGCAGCCATAGCGCCACCGCGCCGACTGGCAGGTAGTGCAGCGGCAGCCTTGGCAACTCGTACTGGCTCATCAGGAACTGGTTGATGCCGTAGGCCGCCAGCATGCCCAGCACGATGCCGATGGTGGCCAGCAGGAAGTTCTCGGTCTGGAAATAGCGCAGGATCTGCCCCTTGGTCGCGCCCAGTGCGCGTCGCACGCCGATCTGCTTGGTGCGCTGCTGCACCCAGAAGCTTGCCAGTCCCACGATGCCCAGCGCGGTGATGAACAGCAGCGCCACGCAGACGATCGCCAGCAACCAGGCCATCGAGCGCTGCTGCTGGTAGAACTCCTGGCGCAGTTCCTCGAAGGTCTTGGTGTTGTCTTCCAAAATGATGCGGCGCGGACCGTTGTTGCGCAGCGCCTCGGTGGCGGCAGCCAGCACGTCGGCACGGCGTTCTGGGCTGGTGCGGATCACGTAATTGCCGCCGAGGTTGTAGGTGGCGCGGACGGGCATAATCAGCGAGTACTCGCGTGCCGCCGGACCGCCCTGCATGCTCGGGCGTACCAGGTGTTCGACAATGCCGACAATGCGGATCGGTTCATTGCCCCAGACGTAGATCGACTTGCCCAATGCATCCTCGCCCGGAAACAGACGTTCGGCCATCGCGCGCGTGGTGATGACGCTGGCCACCCTTGCGCCGCTGTCGGGCGTGTTGAGGGTTTCGAACGACTGGTACTCGTCCGCGGTGAAGTTGCGCCCGGAAACCAGGGTGAGGCCGAAGGCATCGAGGAAATGCTCTTCCCCCATGTAGGTGGTGGCGCTGAGCGTGGTGTTCTGCTGGTCGGGGTTCAGGCGTACGCCGCTGTTCCAAGAGGAGTTCACGAACGGCACCTGGTTCACGGTGGTGGCCGCGGTGACGCCAGGCATCTGTCGCAGCATCGCAAGGTCGGACCGCGTCTGCGCCTCGGCGTCTGCGTCATCGCCGATCGGCACCAGCTGGATGCGGACCATTTCGTTCTCGGCCAGGCCGCTGGTTTCGGTGACCTGCGAGATGCGCGTGCCGATCATGAACAGCGCGTTGCAGATGATGGCGCAGGTCAGCGCGATCTCCAGCACGATCAGCGCCGCGGCCGTCTTGTGGCGCATCAGGGTGGAGAGGATGGGGCGGATTTCCATGGTGGTTCTCCGGATTCTCGTCTTTCGCTCCTTCCCCCGCGTTGCGGGAGAAGGTCGGGATGGGCAATGTCTTGAGATGGACTGGCGTGGCGGCTTCGCCCCCGCCCCCAACCCTCCCCCGCAGGCGGGGGAGGGGGCAGGTCATTGCGACTTCAACTGGATTGCCGGCGTCACCTGCATCGCGCGCCAGGCGGGCAGCAGTCCGGCGAACAGGCTGGCGACGATGGCGATCGCGAACGTGGTCAGCAGCATGCCGAGGTCGAGCTGGGCAAGGTCGGCGTAACTGTTGGGCTGCTGGCGCACGGCCCATAGGCCCAGCAGCGACAGGCCAAGGCCGAGGATGCCGCCGGCCAGTCCGATCGTGCCGGCTTCCACCAGGCACTGCTTGAAGATCTCCATCCGCGACGCGCCCAGTGCGCGGCGCACGCCGATCTCGCTGCTGCGACGGAGGAACTTCGCCAACAGCAGGCCCACCGTGTTGAGCAGGCAGACCAGCAGGAAACCGAAGCCCAGCCACAGCTGCATCACCACGTCGCCGGGCACCACCTTGGTGAAGTCCAGCCATTCCATCACGTTGCGCAGGCGCACGTTCGGTTCGCGTTCGAAGCGGCCGGCATCGCGCTGTTGCTGCGAGTAGTTGACCAGGTAGTCGCGGTAGGCAGTGGCCTTGGCGGCGCTGTCCAGCTCCACCCAGTACTGGATCCACGCGCAGGGCGCGTTGAGCGTGGTGGAATCGCTGCCGCTGTCGCCCCAGCAATTCATGCTGCCGTTGCGCCCCAGCGACAGTTCGCGCGAGGTTGAGAACGGCAGGAAGGTTTCTTCCAGCTCACCGAAGCGGTCGCTGTAGAGGTCGTAGAAGCGTGGCGTGGGACGCCATTCCTCCAGCACGCCGACCACGGTGAAGTCGTTGCCCGACAGGGTGACCTGCCGACCAACACTGTTGGCGCCGCCGAACAGCTTGTCGTTGGTCTCCTTCGACAGCACCACGACCCGCGCGCTGGCGGCATCGTCGGCTTCGCTCCAGCCCGAGCCGAACGCGAACGGTGCCAGGAACATCGGGAAGAAGTCGGCGCTGGTGTAACGCGACGAGGCCATGAACGGCGTGAGGTCGGCGTTTTCCGGGGTCACCGTGACGCCACCACCCGTCATCATCGCCTGGCGGTCGCCGCGCTTCTCGCGCAGCAGGGTCTCCGAATCGAAGCGCGTCATCTGGTCCGAGGGCTCCTCGCCCGGGACGTGGCCGAACGCGCTCTCGGCGTCGAGCTGGACGTAGTACAGCTGGCTGCTCTTTTGCGGGATCGGGTCGCCGGACAGCACCCGGAACACGGTCAGCGTGGTCATGCACGCGCCGATGCCGAGCGCGATTGCCAGCACCATCAGCGCGGTGAGCACGCGGTTGCGCCGGAAGCTGCGCAGGGCGAGGTTGAAGTAGTAGCCGAACATGGATTGGCTCCGTAGGGCGGGCCTTGGCCCGCCGATGGGTTCCGGGGAATGCGAGGGAGGCGACGGATGCGAGTGGATGGCGGGTCGAGACCCGCCCTATGCGTTCGTTGTGGTTTCGGCGTCGATGCGCGCGGCACTGGCCGCCCGCGTCAGGCTCGGTTCGACCGACAGGTCGGTGGCCATGCCGTCGACGATGTGCACGTTGCGCTGCGCGCGCGCGGCCAGTTCCGGATCGTGCGTCACCATCACGATGGTGATGCCCTTGGCGTTGATGTCCTCCAGCAACTCCATCACGCTGCGCGCCATCTGCGAGTCGAGGTTGCCCGTGGGTTCGTCGGCCAGCAGCAGGCGCGGCGATCCGGCCAGTGCGCGCGCGATCGCGGCACGCTGCTGTTGCCCGCCCGACAGTTCCGCCGGGTAGTGCTTCATGCGCGAGCCCAGGCCCACCTGCGACAGCGCCTCCTCGATGCGTAGCTTGCGCTCGCTGGACGGCAGGCCGCGGTAGCGCAGCGGCACGTCGCAGTTGTCGAACAGGTTGAGGTCGGGGATCAGGTTGAAGCTCTGGAAGATGAAGCCGATCTTCTCGTTGCGCAGGCGCGAGCGTGCGTTGTCGTTGAGGCCCTTGACGTCGACGCCATCGAGGTGGAACTCGCCGCCGGTGAAGGTTTCCAGCAGGCCGGCGATGTTGAGGAAGGTCGTCTTGCCCGAGCCCGAGGGGCCGGTGACGGCGACGAACTCGCCTTCATTGACGTGCAGGTCCAGCGACCGCAACGCGTGGGTTTCGACGAGTTCGGTGCGGTAGACCTTGTTGACCTGGCGCATGTCGAGCATGGCGGGATTCCTTGGGCTGGAAGGGCGTGTGGATGGTGGGGAAGGAGAAGCATCCCGGCCTGCGGTACCGGCTGGCGTGGACCCTGGAGAGAGAGAGGCGACGGTTCCGCGCAGTGCACGCCGGGATGCAAGGGAGTCAGCGCACGTTGAAGGGCGCGTGCAGCATGGGTGCGTGGAAGTACCCGGCGGCGCGGCGCGGCTTGCGCACGTCGCGGTTGGCGACGGCGACGCGGCCGAGGTCGCGCTCACGATCGAAAGCCAGCAGTTGCGACAGGCGCGGCGGCACGGCGTCGGCCAGTTGCTGGGCATTCCAGTGCACGGTGGCGGGGAAGTGGGCGAAGGCGTTCATGGTCAGTTTCCCGAGATGCGGACGCGGTCCGCGGTGTTGGCGAATTGGTCGGTGCCGGAAATCACGATGCGCTGGCCGGCGTCCAGCCCGGAGACGATTTCGACGGCGTTGAGGCTGCTGGCGCCGACCTGGATCGGGCGGCGCTCCGCGGTGTTGCCGGTGAGCACCCAGGCGAAGCGGCCGCCATCCTGCTCGAGGAACGGGCCACGCTCGACCATCAGCACGTCTTCGCGCGTGTCCAGCACGATGCGCGCGGACAGGCGCTGGTTCTGGCGCAGGTTGGGCGGCTGCTGGCCGTCGTCGAAGCGCAGGCGCGCGGTGACTTCGCCATTCACGACTTCCGGCGACACGGCCGAAACCTGCGCGCCGTAGCGGGTGCCGGTGCTGGTGACCTGCGCCGGCACGCCGATGGCGAGGTCGCGGGCGAAGCTTTCCGGCACGCGGATCTCCACCTCGAACACGCTGAGGTCGATCACGCTCAGGATCGGTGCGTTGATCGCGACGTTGGTGCCCTGCGCGATCTGCACCTGGCCGACCTGTCCGTCGAACGGCGCGCGCAGGGTCAGCGCAGCCACCTGGCGCTGCAGTTCGGCGACCACCGCGGCCTGGCGCTCGGCCATCAGTCGCTTGTTGCGCGCATCGATGCCGGCACCCCGACCCTGCAGCGAGAAATCCTGCCGTGCGGCGGCCAGGCCCAGCTCGGCCTTCTTCATCCCGTCCAGCGCGCGGTCGTACTCGTTCTTCGACACCGCGCCGCCCTCGTAGGCACGCTGGTAGCGTTCCACGTCGCGCTGCGCCGCGGTGTGGTCGATCTGCGCCTGGTCCAGCAGCTTCTGCGCATCGGAGCGGGTCAGCTGCGCGTCGAGCATCGCGCGGTTGGCCTCTCCCTGCAGGCTGGCGAGCGTGGATTCCTCCTGCACCAGCCTGCTCCGCAGCTCGGGGCTGTCGATGACCGCCAGCTCCTGGCCTTGCTCCACCACGTCGCCGGCCACCACCTTCAGCGCCACGGTGCCACCGGCGATCGCGTAAAGGGTCGGGCTGTTGGCGGTGATCACGCGCCCGTCGGCGGTGATGTCGCGCACCAGGTCGCCGCGCTTGACCTCGGCGATGCGCACGCGCGAGGCATCGAACGACTGGCTGCCGCCGGTCCATGCCGAGACCAGCCAGGCGCCGAGCAACAGCACCGCCAGTCCCGCAACGCCGCCCAGCAGCCAAAGCTTGCGCTTGCGGCGACCCAGCGTGGCCGAGGACAGCGCCTGGTCCTGGGCGGAGGTGTCGCGGATGCGGTTGGGGTTGTCCATGGGCTCGTCTGGGATGTGCGCGGATTGCGATGGGTTGCACTGGTGTCGAACGCAATTCGCGTGCCAACGCACAAGACGTTGATTCAAAAGAAGATTTGCGGCGCGGACAGTGTCCGTCCGGACAGTCCGGGTGTCCGGACGGACACCCGATTCCCGTAAACTTGGGCGCCAGACAAGGGAGTTGCCGGACGCATGTGTGGAATCGTTGGCGCGATCGCCGGTCGCGATGTGGTGCCCGTCCTCATCGAAGGACTGAAACGGCTGGAGTACCGGGGCTACGATTCGGCCGGCATCGCGCTGGTCGAAGGCGACGACGTGCGCCGCGTGCGACGCACCGGGCGCGTGTCGGAAATGGAGGCCGCCGCGCAGGCCGAGGGCGTGCACGCCACCCTGGGCATCGGCCACACCCGCTGGGCCACGCACGGCGGCGTCACCGAGGCCAACGCGCATCCGCACATCAGCCATGGCGTGGCGCTGGTGCACAACGGCATCATCGAGAACCACGATGCACAGCGCGCGCGCCTGCAGCAACTTGGCTACGGCTTCGAATCGCAGACCGATACCGAGGTCATCGCGCACCTCATCCACCACTACCTCAAGCAGGGCGACGACCTGCTGGCCGCGCTGCAGCGCGCCGTCAAGGAACTGCATGGCGCCTACGCGCTGGCCGTGGTGAGCCGCAAGGAGCCGGGCCGGATGGTGGTGGCGCGCATGGGCTGTCCGCTGCTGGTCGGGTTGGGCGAGGGCGAGAATTTCGTCGCCTCCGACGTGTCCGCGATCATCCAGTCCACGCGCCGCGTGATCTTCCTGGAGGAAGGCGATACCGCCGAACTGACGCGCGAATCCGTGCGCGTGTTCGACGGCGACGGCAGCGAAGTGCAGCGCGACGAGCATCTGTCCGACGTGTCGCTGGCCTCGCTGGAACTCGGCCCGTACCGGCACTTCATGCAGAAGGAGATCCACGAGCAGCCGCGCGCACTCGGCGACACCATCGAAGCGGTGATCGACGCCGGCGGCTTCGACCCGGCGCTGTTCGGCGCCAACGCCGCCGACGTGCTGCAGGGCGTGGAAGGCGTGCAGATCCTCGCCTGCGGCACCAGCTTCTATGCCGGCTCGGTGGCGCGCTACTGGATCGAGGCGATCAGCGGCCTGCCATGCAGCGTCGAGATCGCCAGCGAATACCGTTACCGCAGCGCGGTGGCCAACCCGAAGCACCTGGTGGTGACCATCTCGCAGTCGGGCGAAACGCTCGACACCATGGAAGCGCTGAAATACGCCAAGTCGCTGGGGCACGACAGGACGCTGTCGATCTGCAACGTGCCGGAAAGCGCCATCCCGCGCGCCAGCAAGCTGGTGTTCTACACCCGCGCCGGCGCCGAGATCGGGGTGGCCTCCACCAAGGCCTTCACCACGCAACTGGTGGCGCTGTTCGCGTTGGCCGCGACGCTGGCGAAGTCGAACGGCCGCCTGGACGATGCGCGCGAGGCCGTCTTCATGGACGACCTGCGCCACCTGCCCGGCAGCGTGCAGCACGCGTTGAACCTCGAACCGCAGATCGCGTCATGGGCCGAGAAGTTCGCGCCGAAGCAGCATGCGCTGTTCCTCGGCCGCGGCGTGCACTACCCGATTGCGCTGGAAGGCGCGCTCAAGCTCAAGGAAATCTCCTACATCCACGCCGAGGCGTACCCGGCGGGCGAACTCAAGCACGGCCCGCTGGCGCTGGTGGATGCCGACATGCCGGTGGTGGTGATCGCGCCCAACGATGGCTTGCTTGAGAAGGTGAAGTCGAACATGCAGGAAGTCCGTGCGCGCGGCGGCGAGCTGTTCGTGTTCACCGATGCCGACAGCAACTTCGGCGAGTCCGAGGGGGTGCACGTGATCCGTACCCCGCGCCACGTTGGCGTGCTCAGCCCCATCGTGCACACCATCCCGGTGCAGATGCTGGCCTACCACGCGGCGCTGGCGCGCGGCACCGATGTCGACAAGCCGCGCAACCTCGCCAAGTCGGTGACGGTGGAGTAGTCCGGGGTATCGGCGCTCCGCCTCCCGGCGAAGGCGCGCCATCGCGGTCATGCCGACGCGGCATCAGCCGCCGCAGATCGCCGCCATCAGCCGCGCACGTACGGCGGCATCGCGGAAGCGCGCGCGCCACCAGTCCAGGGCCGCGCCGGATTCATCCGAACGCCAGGCCACGTGGAAGGTTTCCGGCGCGCGTGGTTCTTCCACCTGTTTCCCGACCAGGCGGCCCGTGGCGATGGCGGGCCGCGCCAGCACGTCCGGCAGGAAGCCGAACCCCGCGCCCGCCAGCTGGAACTGCAGCTTGCTGTGCATGTCCGGCACGGTCAGCGTGTCCTGGCCGAACAGCAGGCCGACGGTACGCGGCGGCAGGCGCCTCGCCGAATCCGCCACCGCCACCGCGCGGTGCGGCTGCAGGTCGGCCTTGCCCAGCGGGCGGTCGATGGACGCCAGCGGGTGCGCCGGTGCGACCGCGAACACGAAATCGATCGTTCCGATCACCTCGGACACGTATCCGCCACCGCCCGGGCCTTCGCCGGCGGCGAGCACGATGTCGATGCGTTCGTCCAGCAGTGCCTCCCACGCGCCGGACAGCGCCTCGTGCACGATGCGCAGGCGGGTGCCTTGTGCCAGTGCATGGAAAGCGGCGATGTCCTCGTGCAGTGCGATCGGCGGGAACGAGGAATCCAGGCCGATGCCGAACTCGGTTTCCCATCCCGAGGCCACGCGGCGCACGCGCTGCTCGAGGTCGCCGGCGGCCTTGAGCAGGTGGCGGCCTTCGCGCAGCAGTTCGTGGCCGGCCGCGGTCAACGCCACCCGCGGCCCCATCCGTTCGAACAACTGCACGCCCAGTGCGTCCTCCAGCGTCGACACGGTGTAGGAGATCGTGGACGGCACCCGGAACAGTTCCTTCGCCGCCCCCGAGAACGAACCGCGGCGATCGATGGCATCCAGTACCTGAAGCGCGTCGAGGCTGATCCTGAGCATCCCGGTGTCCCGCTCGCGGGGCAATGGTCCCGCCATGTTCGAAATTATCGATGATAAATCTGCAAAAAGCTCGCTTTCCAAGCGCGGGATGCTGGCGCAGACTGCACTCCAGCCGACAGAACAAGGTGATTCGCGTAGCTTCAAGGCCGCCCGGCCACTGTCGACAGAATCGAAACAGGAGCTTGCCATGCATCAGATCCGCAAAGCCGACGACCGGGGCCCCGCCGAGCACGGCTGGCTGTCGTCCCGCCACAGCTTCTCCTTCGGCCACTACCACGACCCCGCGCACATGGGCTTCGGCCCGCTGCGGGTGATCAACGAAGACAAGGTGCAGCCGGGCATGGGGTTCGGCACGCACGGGCACCGGGACATGGAGATCATTTCCTACGTGCTCGACGGCGCGCTGGAGCACAAGGACAGCCTGGGCACCGGTTCGGTGATCCGCTATGGCGACGTGCAGCGCATGAGCGCAGGCACCGGCGTGCAGCACAGCGAGTTCAACCATTCCCGCACCGACAAGGTGCACTTCCTGCAGATCTGGATCATCCCCGATCGCACCGGCATCGAGCCCAGCTACGAGGAGAAGCATTTCGATGCCGCCTCCAAGCGCGGAAAGCTGCGGCTGATCGCCTCCAGCGATGCCCGCGACGGTTCCGTGCGCGTGCACCAGGACGTCTCGCTGTTCGCCTCGATCCTCGATGGCGACAACCGGCTGGAGCATCCGCTGGCCGCAGGGCGGCTGGGCTACGTGCATGTCGCCCGCGGCAGCGTGACCGTCAATGGCATCGCGCTGGACGCCGGCGACGCGCTGAAGCTCGCCGACGAGGACGCCGTGGTGCTCGAACGCGGTACGGACGCTGAAATCCTGCTGTTCGATCTTCCCCGCTGATTCCACCGGGCGCTGTGCATTGGCCGACGTGCCCAACCCTCCCCAACACGCAACCCCCTTGCAAATGGACATCCCATGAACACCTTCAACCAATCGCTCTCGTTCGCGGCCCGCCGGCTCGCACCGGCCATGGTCGGCCTGCTGTTCCTCGTGGCCGGCTACAACAAGATCGGCGGCTTCGACCATGTCGCAGGCTGGATGGCGGCCTCCGGCCTGCCTGCCGCCTCGCTGCTGCTGGTGCTGACCATCGCACTGGAAATCGGCGCGGGCCTGATGCTGATCGTCGGCTTCAGGACCCGCTGGGCAGCGTTGGCGCTGGCCGCCTTCCTGGTGCCGACCACGGTCATCTTCCACGGCTTCTGGAGTGCCGAGGCTACGCAGGTGCAGGAGCAGCTGACGGCGTTCCTGAAGAACCTCGCCATCCTCGGCGCGACGCTGATGATCGCCGCGCAGCCGCAGGCCGCGACGGCGAATGCACCGACCGGTGTGCGTCCGGCGGCGGGCATTGCCTGAAGCTGGCTTCGGATGCCGCGTGCTTGCACGTAGCCAAAAGGCGAAGGCCGGCGTGATTGCCGGCCTTCGTGCATCTGTCATCGAACGCAAGTTTGGTTGGGCAGGCCGGACGACCGGCTATCCAACCGCATTGCAAGCGACGTGCAGCCGGTTTGCGCGGGTCAGTTCGCGGGCGGCGGCGTGGTCGGTGCCGGATCGTCGGTCATCGGTGGCTCCGGCGGCGGCAGCGGCTGGGTTTCGTCGATCACCGGCGGCGTGGCCATTTCGGCCTGGCGGCGCAGGCATTCGTCCAGCTCGGTGCCCATCAGTCCGGCACAGGGATCCATTTCCTGCATCGGTGCCGGCGGCGCCATGGTGTCGACCGGATCGGCGGGCGGCATCGTCGTCGCATCGTCGGTCGGCGCCATCAGCGTGTCGTCGGTGCGCTGCTGGCACGCGGTCGTGGCGAACACCAACGCGAGTGCGGCAATCAGGGGTTTGAACGGGATCAATCGAGTTTTGATGGTTTTCATGCGGTCGACTCCTTCAGGTCCTTCAGGCGAGGCTGGTCGCCCCGGGACAAGGTCGCAAAGCGCACGCTGCGCAAGCGTGAAAGAAGTAGGCGCGGTACTTCACGCCTCGACAACGGAATGCACGCAAGCCGGCGCCCATGAATGCGCCAGGCGCGGTGCAGCGGCTGGTTCCGGGCGCGTCGGATGACGGGTGCGCATTCATCCGCGCAACGCCCTCGGCATGTCGACGCCGCGATCACGCCAGCTACGCGCCGCGTTCACCGGGTGCTGCGTAACGTCGCCTTACGGACCAGGGATGCATCGCGGTATCGCACCGGTCGCATCCCTGCACCAGGCGACCAACGATCCATCCATTCCCAACGCGCTGGACTCAAGCCAGACACAACGAGACAGACAGGAGCTACGCCATGAACCTCCGCAACCGCCGCAACCGCCGCAACCGCAAGGCCATCAACCGCGTCCTCATCACGTCGCTGCTGGCCGCAGCCGTTGGCCTCGCCCATGCCAATGCCCAGGCGCAGGATGCCAGCGAGCACCACGATGCCACGCACGGTGAGTCCGAGCAGCCGGCCGGCGATACCTGGATCACCACCAAGGTGAAAGCCTCGTTGCTGGCCAACCAGGATGTGTCGGGGCTCGACATTTCGGTCGAGACCGTCAATGGCGTCGTCACCCTCACCGGTGAAGTGGATACGCAGGCAGAAGCGGATCGCGCCGTTGCCGTCGCTGGCGAGATCGAAGGCGTCACCCGCGTCGACGCAAGCGGCATCACGGTTCGAGGTGGAGAGACTGCACGCAACGAGCGATGAGCTGCGGATCGCGAAGGCATGGACGCCGGCCCACCGGCGTCAGGACAAGGATCCAGTGACCTGCCGCCATGGAGGGTGGCACTGCCCCCTGGTCCTGACGTCACTGCCTCGTGCGAAACGCGCAAGCCGCACCAAGTTGTGCCGGTAGTCCGGACGACTCTTCTTCCAAGCCGCAAGGAGGCTACTCAAATGACACACAAGCGTGTTTACAGCGCATCCACCGGCGAGCAGGTCGTGCGCGCCGTGGACCTGGCGCGTGCAAGCGGTCTGGATGAGGACGAAATCTCGTTGATCGCGCGTTCCGACATCGAGCTGGAAGCGATCCCCGATGCGTTCAAGTCAGCCGAAACCGACATGGTGCCGGCAGCCACGCGCGGCGCAGGCTACGGTGCCGTTGCCGGGACCTTGGCCGGCCTGGCCGCGTCCACGTTCCCACCGCTTGGGTTGACGCTGGCCGGGGCGATGCTGGGCGGTGGTGCCGCGGGTGCCCTGGTGGGCTCCTGGGCGTCCGCACTCGTCGGCGCATCATTGCCGGACCCGGTCCGCCGGCAGTTCGAGGCGGAGATCGAGGCTGGGCGCATCCTGGTGGTCATCGATGCCGATGACGAGCACCAGGTGCTGCTTGCCCCGCAGTTCGCCGACGCCGGGCTGGCGCGGCTGGAATACGAGGACAGCGTGGCCGCTGCAGCAGACTAAGGCCATCCGGGCCAAGGCCATTCTCCGGAGGCGCTGTGGCTGCGCGTCCTCCATCTTGTGGCGAAGCACGGAGCAGCGGGATCATGCGAGGCATGAATCCGCGCAAGATCCTTCACATCGACATGGATGCGTTCTACGCGTCGGTCGAGCAGCGCGATGATGCGTCGCTGCGCGGCCGCCCCGTCGTCGTGGCATGGCGCGGCGCCCGTTCGGTGGTCTGCGCCGCGTCATACGAGGCGCGCAGGTTCGGGGTGCGTTCGGCCATGCCGGCGTTGCGAGCGGAGCGTCTTTGCCCGGACGCGATCTTCGTGCCGCCGGACTTCCCGCGCTACAAAGCCGCCTCGCGCCAGATCCGCGACATCTTCCTCTCGCATACCGACCTGGTGGAGCCGGTGTCGCTGGACGAGGCGTACCTCGACGTCACCGTGCCGAAGATCGCCTCGCCCAGCGCCACCGCGACGGCTGAGGCGATCCGGACGCGCATCCGCGAGGAAACGCAGCTCACCGCGTCGGCAGGGGTGGCGCCGAACAAGTTCATCGCCAAGATCGCCTCGGACTGGAACAAGCCCGACGGCGTCTTCGTGGTCAAGCCGACGCAGGTGCAGGCTTTCCTGACGCCGCTTCCGGTGGCCAGGATCCCGGGCGTTGGCAAGGTGATGCAGGCGAAGCTGGCGGACATGGGCATCGCCACCGTCGGCGACCTGCGCGCCTTCTCGTTGCAGGACCTGCAGCAGCGCTTTGGCAGCTTCGGCGTGTCACTGCACCGGCGCGCGCGCGGCATCGACGAGCGCCCGGTGGAGCCGGACCAACCCGTCCAGTCGATCTCGGCCGAAGATACCTTCGCCACCGACCTGCCGCTCGGGGAACTGGAGCCGCACATCCGTCGCATCGCGGAGAAGGCATGGACCGCCACGCGCAGGACCGATCGCGTGGGCCGCACCATCGTGCTGAAGCTCAAGACCGCGCAGTTCCGCATCCTGACCCGCAGCTTCACGCCCGAGTCGCCGCCGGTGTCTCTGGAGGCGTTCACCGCGATCGCGCTGTCGCTGCTGGCGCGGGTGGAGTTGCCCGAATCCACGCGCTATCGGCTGGTGGGCGTTGGCCTGTCGGGCTTTCGCGAACGCGACGAGGTAGCGATGCAGGCGGCGCTGTTCGATGGCGATCGAGCGGGAGGTACGCATGCGCTGGTTCACGAGGAATCCTCTGGAAAGCCCTAGCATGTAAAGGGAATCCCGATCGGCGTGATCGATGCTTCGCCGCCCCTTGTCCGCCCTGCGGGCCTTCTCCCGGAGGGATGGAACAAGAAGCCCCTCTCCCTTCGGGGCGAAAGCGCACGGTTTGCGCGCCATTGGCGCGCGTGCGCAGGAGCGCCCGTGCCACTGGCGCGGGCCGGGGCGCGGAGCGGGGGGTTGGGGGTGAGGGGCGGCGAAGCGACCAAAGCGCCGATCGCCACGGCCCTGTCGCGAGATGCGCCAACCGAAACATCCCCCTTCGCAACTTCTGCTTTCCACGTGGAAGCGTCGCCGTGCGCGCAGGGCCGCATCGACGCCACTGGCTACACTGTGCTCCCCCACGGATCGCCAACCCGATGCCATCTCCCCTGCGTGCCGCGCTGTTCGATCTGGACGGCACCCTCATCGACAGCGCCACCGGCATTGCCAGTGCGCTCAACCACACGCTGCAGGCCCTTGGCCATGCCCCCGAACCGGAAACCCTGATCCGCACCTGGATCGGCGATGGCGCCCGACAGCTGTTGCGGCAGGGCCTGCAGCATGCCGGCGGTGACCTGCCCGACGGCGAAGCCTTCGAGTCGGCCTATGCCTTGCTGATGCGGCACTACGCCGACTCGCTACCGCTGCAGGCGCGCGCCTATCCGGGCGCCGAGGACGCGCTGCAGGGCCTGCATGCGCGTGGCGTGCGCGTGGCGCTGTGCACCAACAAGCCGCAGCGCTTCATCGCGCCACTCTTCGAGGCGTTGGGCTGGAACGACCTGTTCGATGCCGTGGTCGGGGGCGACACGCTGCCGGTGCACAAGCCGGATCCGGAACCGCTGTGGCACATCGCGCGCGGGTTCGGGATCGATCCCGCGCAAAGCGTGATGGTCGGCGACTCGCGCACCGACGCCGAGGCGGCGCGTGCGGCCGGCATGCCGCTGGTGCTGGTGGACTACGGCTACCGCCGTGGCTACGACCTGCAGACAGCGGGTGCGCTGCAGGTCACGGCGGACCTGCGCAGCCTGCTCGATCTTGCCGTGGAATGAGGCAACCGGCGCTCGGGTCGATGGCGTGGGCCGTCGCCATCGACCCGCGCACCGTCAGTCGCGCGCCTGGTAACGCAGGCTCAGGCCGTACTCGCGACCGGGCTGGTTGTACCAGGCGATGGTTTCGTAGTCGCGATCGAAGACGTTGGTGGCGCGCGCCTGCAGGGTCCACTGCGGGTTGATCGCGTATTCCACCCGCAGGTCGAGCGTGCCGTAGCCGGACAGGCGCACGCTGTTGGCGGCATTGTCGAAGCGGTGGCTGGCACCGAAGCCGGTGGCGCCCACGCGGAATGCACCAAAGGCGCGGTCGATGTCCACGCGCGCGGTGTTGCGCGAGCGCCTCGGCAGCAGGTTGCCGTCGTTCGCGCCCGTCGTGCGATTGCGCGGATCGGTATGGCTGAGCTGGGTGGACAGGTCGAAGCCCGCCAGTGACGTGGCGAACGTCGTTTCCGCGCCGCGGATGCGCGCTTCCTCGATGTTGCCCGGCATCCAGTTGGCGTCCAGCGCCACCAGGTCGTCGATGCGGGTTTCGTAGGCGTTGAAGGTCCAGTTCCAGCCTTCGGCGTACTGCGACACGCCCAGGTTGAACGTCTTCGACTGCTCCGGCAGCAGGTCGGGATTGCCGGAGAACGGGAAGTACAGGTCGTTGAACGAGGGAGCGCGGAAGCCCGTGCCCGCGCTGGCGGTGAGCTGCATGCCGTTGCCGAAACCGTAGCCCCAGCCGAGGTTGCCGGTGACGTGGTTGCCGAACTGTTCGTTGTCGTCGTTGCGCACGCTGGCCTGCACGCGTTGCGCGCCGAAGTGGCCCTGGTAGCCGACGAACACGCCGGTGTTGTCGCGGCGGTCCACGTCGAAGTCGGTGGTGCTGGTGATCTCGTCGCGCAGCCAGTCGGCCCCGGCGGTCAGCAGGTGGGCCCGGCCGAGCTCGAAGTCGCCCTGCAGCGAGGCGCTGTCGCGCCGGGTGTCGAAGGTGCTGACGAAGCTGCGCGTGCCGGCGGTGGCATCGGCAAAATAGTTGTCCGACCGGTCCGCAGTGCGCCCGAGCTGCAACACCACGCGCGCCGCATCCGACGGCGTCCAGGTCGCCTTGCCGCCGAGGACGCGCTGCAGGTTGTCGGCCTCGTTGCCGCCGAACACCGTGCCGTCGAACTCGTTGAAACTGTCGGCATTGAGGAAGTGGCCTTCCACGCTGAACGCCGGCGACAGCTGCAGGCCGCCGCGCAGGTTCAGCGACAGGTTGCGATAGCCGTCCAGGTCCGGCTCGTCGGCGAAGCAGCCCTGGAACAGCGTGCCCGAACCGCGGCAGGCATTGATGCCGCCGGTCGAACGATAGGCGGCGTCGGCGCCGACCCAGCCGCGCTCGCCGCCATGGCTGAAACCGCCGCTGTATTCGCGCAGGTCGTGGCTGCCGCCGCCGATGCGGAAATGCCGAGACAGGCCGGCGCCACCGCGGCGGGTGAAGATCTGGATCACGCCGCCGATGGCTTCCGAGCCGTACAGGCTGGAACGCGGACCGCGCACGATCTCGACGCGTTCGATCTGGTCGAGCGGCAGGTCCTGGAACGCCGCGAGGCCCGCGGTGGCCGAGCCGATGCGCACGCCATCCACCAGCACCAGTACGTGGTCGGCCTCGGTGCCGCGCAGGTTGAAGCCGGTCAGCTTGCCGGCGCCACCCTGGTTGGTGAAGCCGATGCCCGCGCGGCCCTTGAGCAGGCCGACGAGGTCGCGCGCCTGGCTGCGCTCGATTTCCTCGAGTTCGATCACTTCGACCGGCGCAAGGCTGTCGCGCACCCGCACTTCGGTGCGGGTGCCGGTCACCACCACCTGGTCGAGGTCGGTGGCGTCGAAGGATTCGGCCGAGGCGGCCAACGGGAGGGAGGCGGTGGGGACGAGCAGGGCGGCCGCGATGGCCAGGGACAGGCGTGACATGGGCGATCTTCTCCGTCGCGTGCACCCGCGCACGCGGTGGGTTGCGGGAATCGCGACGGGAAGGGACGGGCTGCGTGGGCCGCGCGGGCAGGCGTCGGCATCATCGCCGCCACGACGCCCTCCGCATCGCAACCAGTGGGCTTCGTGGCCGGTCTCCGGACTCGCGCGCTGAGCAGGGTGCTCCGGCCGTCGCGCCTTCCCATGCCCATCGGCACAGTGGCGGTTGCGTCGGCCTGACGCGCTTACCGTTGCGGGGGCAGTGCCGGACTGGACGCGTCGCGCGATGCGACGGCGTTGTCACCGGCTTCCCGTTTCAGCCCTTGGACGTATGTCCGCGGGCCACCTCGAAGCAGGCGGCATTGTAAGCCAACTGCCGTGGGGGATGCCTCAGTCGTCGCCGCTGCCGCTGCCACCCGGATCGTCGAGGAACCCGAATACAGGCGCGGCCGGGTGCTCTTCCTGCACCTGGGTGTGGGTAACGGGCGCGGCGGCGGGACGGCCGCGCGGCGGTGGCAGCAGCGCGGTGGCGGCTTCGGCCGCTTCCACCAGTTCGGCGCGACGTGCTTCGGGCACCTCCTGCCAGTGGCAGTCCTGCAGCGCGCCTTCCAGCGCGTACAGCATGTTGAGGCTGGGCTTGAAGCCGGCGCGGCGCACGCGCATGAAGGCATCGACGGGGCCGGCGGCTTCCAGGTCCTCGCGCGTGCGCAAGCCCACCTGGCGCAGCCAGGCAGCGGATTTGGGGCCGATGTTGCGCAGCTTGAGGGGGGCGGTCATTGAAGCGCCTCGACGTAGATGGCAGCGATGGTTTCGATCCCCCGTTGGTCTTCAACGTCGAAACGCGCCAATTCCGGACTGTCGAGGTCCAGCACGCCGACCAGTTCGCCGTCGCGCACCAGCGGCACCACCAGCTCCGAGCGCGAGGCCGCGTCGCAGGCGATGTGGCCCGGGAACGCGTGCACGTCCTCGATCCGTTGCGCCTGGCGCGTCGTGGCGGCTGCGCCGCACACGCCCTTGTCCAGCGGGATGCGCACGCAGGCGGGCAGGCCCTGGAACGGGCCGACCACCAGCTCGGTCCCGTCGAAGAAGTAGAAGCCCGCCCAGTTCAGCGCGGGCAGCGCGTGGTAGAGCAGGGCGGACAGGTTGGCGGCATTGGCGATGCGGTCGGGCTCGCCGGCCAGCAGGGCGCGCGCCTGCGCGGCGAGCTGGGCGTATTGCGCGGGCTTGTCGCCGCTTAGACTGGTGGCGGTGAACATCGCTGCAGTGTAGCAGCGGCCCCTGCGGACGGAGGACACGATGCACCCGGATGCAAAGACGGATCGGGACGCCGCCGGTTTCCGGTTGCGCGGCGCGCAGGTCACGCGCCTCGAGACCTTCGTGGATGCCGCATTTGCGTTCTCGCTGACCTTGCTGGTCATCTTCACCAACGACCTGCCGCAGACCGTGGCCGAGCTGCGCGAGGCGCTGGGGCGGGTGCCGACGTTCGTCGCGTGCTTCGCGGTGCTGATGATGTTCTGGGCGGCGCACAACCGCTGGAGCCGGCGCGCCGGCCTGGAAGACGGCAAGGCGACCGTGCTCAGCCTGGCCTTCGTGCTGGTGGTGATGGTGTACGTGTATCCATTGCGCATGGTGATGTCGAGTTTCCTCTCGCTGCTTACCGGCGGGTGGGTGCCGAACGAACTCGGCTTCGCGGACGGCGCGTTGATGCGCGACCTGCAGACCGCGTTCATCGTCTACAGCATCGGTTTCGGCCTGCTGGCATGGCTGCTGTGCCTGCTCAACGCGCATGCCTTGCGCCGCGCCGACGCGCTTGCGCTGGACGCCAACGAGCGCCACGTGCTGCGCACCGAACTGGGGTCGCACCGCATCCTCGCCCTCGTCTCGCTGGCGGCGCTGCTGGCCGCATCCGCGCTCTATGTCTTCGACCCCGTGTTTTCCGACGCATGGCGCGCGCTGGGCGGCCTGCCGATGTGGGCCTACGCGACGCTGGGCCTGTGGATGCCGTGGTACCACGTGCGCCGCGAGCGCTTGCGACTTGCATTGTCGACGCGCGAGGCGGACGCGGCATGAGCCGCACATGGCTGGTCACCGGCACCGACACCGGCATCGGCAAGACCTTCGCGACGACCTCGCTGCTGCACGCGTTGCGCCGCCAGGGCTTGCGCGCAGCCGGCATGAAGCCGGTCGCCGCCGGTTGCGACGCCACGCCGTCCGGCTGGCGCAACGAGGACGCGCTGGCCCTGCAGTCGGCCAGTGAACCGCAGCCCGCCTACGACGACGTCAATCCGTTCGCGCTGCCCGCAGCGACCGCGCCACAGCTGGCGGCGCGCGATGCCGGTATCGATGTCGCACTGCCGGCCATGCGCGCGGCGCATGCGCGACTCGCCGCGCATGCCGACGCGGTGGTGGTGGAGGGCGCCGGCGGCTGGGCCGCGCCGTTGGGCGACGGCATCGAACATGCCGACCTGGCCCGTGCGCTGGATGCCGGCGTGGTGCTGGTGGTCGGCCTGCGCCTGGGCTGCCTGAGCCATGCGCGACTGACCGCGCGCGCCATCGATGCCGAGGGCTGTCGCCTGGTCGGCTGGATCGGCAATCGCGTCGATCCAACGTTCGACCGCGTCGACGACTACCTCGACCTGTTGCGAGATGCCCTGGCGGCACCGTGCCTGGGCGTGTTGCCGCACGATCCCGCGGGCGATGCGCGCCTGGCGTCGGCGTGCCTGCGGCCGCCAGCACCGGCCTGAGCGGCGCGTCCGGCAGGCTCGTCCGCTCGCGCGCCTTCTACAATGCGCCGCATCCAACAGGAGAATGCGATGTCGCTGTCCGGCAAAACCCTCTTCATTACCGGCGCCTCGCGCGGGATTGGCCTGGCGATCGCGCTGCGTGCCGCGCGTGATGGCGCCAATGTCGCCATCGCCGCGAAATCGGACGTGCCCAATCCGAAACTGCCCGGCACCATCCACAGCGCGGCGAAGGCGGTGGAAGAGGCGGGCGGCCGCGCGCTGGCGATCAAGTGCGACATCCGCGAGGAGGCCGAGGTGAAGGCGGCGATGGCGAAGACGGTCGAGACGTTCGGCGGCCTCGACATCCTGGTCAACAACGCCAGCGCCATCTGGCTGCGCGGTGCGCTGGACACGCCGATGAAGCGCTTCGACCTGATGCAGCAGGTCAACGCACGTGGCAGCTTCCTGTGCGCGCAGGTGGCGATGCCGCACCTGCTGAAGGCAGGCAATCCGCACATCCTCACGCTGGCGCCGCCGCCGTCGCTCGACCCGAAGTGGTGGGCGCCGCACACCGGCTACACCCTGGCGAAGATGGGCATGAGCTTCGTCACCCTCGGGCTGGCGGCGGAATTCCACGACCAGGGCGTCGCCATCAACGCGTTGTGGCCGCGCACCCTGATCGCCACCGACGCACTCAACATGATTCCCGGCGTGGACAGCGGCAACGGCCGTTCGCCCGCGATCATGGCCGATGCCGCGCATGCGGTGCTGACGCGCCCGGCGGCGGGCTTCACCGGACACTTCCTGATCGACGACGAAGTGCTGGCCGACGCCGGCGTGACCGACCTGTCGCATTACGCCGTCGACCCGACGAAGCCGCTGCTGCCCGACCTGTTCCTGGACTGAGCGATCCCCATGTCGACGGCCTCCGCATCCTCTGCCCGCCAGTCGCTGGCGCTGATCCGCGTCGGGCTGGCGACCTTGCTCTTCGTGCATGGCATCGCGCGGGTCTACCACGATGCGGTCACGCCCTTCGGCGCCTTCCTCGACAATCGCGGATTCCCGTTCGGGCTTGGTTTCGCCTGGGCGGTGACGCTGTTGGAACTGTTTGCAGCGCCCCTGTTGGCCTGGGGGCGATGGGTGGCGCCGATCGCGCTGGTGTTCGCCGGGGTCTATGCCTGCGGGATCTGGCTGGTGCACGCGTCGTCGGGCTGGTTCGTGGTCGGCCTGGGGCGCAACGGCATGGAGTACAGCGTGCTGATCATCACCTGCCTGCTGGCCCTGGCCTGGGCGCATCGCGGGCGCTAGCGCGGGCCGACGCGGCCGGCGGCGTGCACGTGGCGCCCCGCTTGCGCACAATGGCCGCTTCCCTCCGCCCATCCCAAGCAACATGTCGAACATCGCCCACCTGCTGGCCCTCGGCCGCGACGTCTACCTGCCGGTGTACCGCCCGCGCGAAGTGATCCTCGAGCGCGGCCAGGGTGCACGCGTCTGGGACAGCGAAGGCCGCGAGTACATCGATCTGTCGGCCGGCATTGCCGTCTGCGGCCTGGGCCACAACGATCCCGACCTGGTGGCGGCGCTGACCGGACAGGCCGGCAAGCTGTGGCACACCAGCAATGTGTTCTACAGCGAACCGCCGTTGCGGCTGGCCGAGGAACTCGCCGCCGCCTCGCGCTTCGCCAGGCGCGTATTCCTGTGCAATTCCGGCGCCGAGGCCAATGAAGCCGCGATCAAGCTGGTGCGCAAATGGGCGTCGGCGCAGGGCCGCACGCCGGACAGGCGCGTCATCGCCACCTTCCGCGGCAGCTTCCATGGACGCACGCTGGCGGCAGTCACCGCGACCGCGCAACCCAAGTACCAGGAAGGCTACGAACCGCTGCCCGGCGGTTTCCGCTATGTCGACTTCAACGACGTCACGGCACTCGAAATCGCGATGGCCGGCGGCGACGTAGCGGCGGTCATGCTGGAGCCGGTGCAGGGCGAGGGTGGCGTGATGCCGGCCGCGCCCGGGTTCCTGCGCGCGGTGCGCGAGCTGTGCGACCACCATGGCGCGCTGCTGGTGCTGGACGAGATCCAGAGCGGCATGGGCCGCACCGGCACCCTGTTCGCGCACTGGCAGGACGACGTGAAGCCCGACATCGTCACCTTGGCCAAGGCGCTCGGCGGAGGCTTCCCGATCGGCGCGATGCTGGTGGGCGACAAGGCGGCCGAGGCGATGCAGTTTGGCGCGCACGGCACCACCTTCGGCGGCAACCCGCTGGCGGCTGCGGTGGCGCGCGCAGCGCTGCGCAAGCTGTCGTCACCGGCGATCACGCACAACGTCGCGCGGCAATCTGCGGCGCTGCGCGCGGGACTCGACGCGATCAACGCCGAACTCGACCTGTTCACGCAGGTGCGCGGACGCGGCCTGATGCTCGGCGCCGTACTGAAGCCTGCCCATGCCGGCCGCGCCGGCGAGATCCTCGACCTGGCCGCCGCCCAAGGGTTGCTGCTGCTGCAGGCCGGTCCGGACGTGCTGCGTTTCGTGCCGGCGTTGAACATCACCGACGAAGAACTCGCCGAGGGCCTGCGCCGACTCAAGCTGGCACTTGCAGGGATGGCTACTTGATGGATGGGGCGCTTCCGCTGACCGCTGCATTCTTGCTCGCAGTCATTCCGGCAAGCGCTGACGCGTGCAGCCTCGCGACATCGCCTGAATTCACTGCGCAGCCGAGTACAGAATGACGGCTGGTGCCGGCGCATCTCGTCATCCACGAAGTCGGGTTTGTGCCATGGATGGATGGCGATGATTCTTGTGCGGGACTGGGCTATCTCGCAATCGGGATCGGATTGCTTGGTCGATCCGGCCGAGTGGCACGAGAATATGGCTGCCGTGTGCGAGCGATCGACAAGCACGATGCTTCCATATGCGTCCCCGCGTTCGTACTCGGCACCAGTGGATTGGGGCAGCGGGCGACCGTTCATCCAGTGGCGCTGGCGTGGCCTGGCGCCAGGCGCCGATGGACATGTGCGTTGGAGACTTGAAGTGACCCCGGTGTCGCCACCAGGCGTCTACGGTGAGCCGGTGAGGGTTTGTGCATCCACAGACCAGACTTGTCCAGAAGCGGCAGCTGCGAAATCCTGAATCCAAGGGCGCTTGCTGGTCTGGCGAAAAGTGAGGTATCGACGTGTTTGATCGCAGCGAATGCCGGGATCCGGCGCCTTCGCCGAAACGCGAAATGTCTGAGCTTTGGCCGAGAATCCGTGTTCGCCGTGCCTTCTCGCTGCGCGGGCGGTACCCGCCCGCCTCGTCGAGATGACGACATGCTGCCTTACAGGTGTCGCCAGCCTGCCAACGGGCTCGTCCAAGCCAGAGGGCCGAAATGAGAAAACCCCGGCGCATCGGTGCACCGGGGCTCGGAGAGGCAGGCTTGCCTGGGATCGGCGTGGATATGGTGGTCAGAACTTCAACCGCAGCCCCACCGCATAGCCGCGCGGTGCATTGCCGCGTGCGCCGTCCGCGCCGCGGTGGGTGATGCGGCGCTCGTCGAGCACGTTGTCGATGCGCGCATAGACTTCTGCCGTCGACGACAGCGGATAGGCGGCCGCCACGTCCACGGTGAACAGGCTCTGGGTGCGCTGGTAGGTGTCGTCCACGCCAGGACGACCCGCGGTGTTGGTGGTGTATGCGCCGTCGGAGTAGTTCAGCGCCGCATAGGCATTCCAGCCGCCTTCGCCTTCCACGCCCAGCTGCAGTTGGCCGATGTGCTTCGGCGTGTACTCGATCACGTCGCCCTTGAGCACGCTGCCGGTGTCGGAGTCACGGGTGTACTCGCCATCGGTCCAGGTGTAGGCCAGGCGTAGCGGCACGCGGATCGCGCCGTTGTCGTACAGCGTGGCGAAAGCGCCCAGCTCCAGTCCGTACACTTCCTTCGATCCGGTCTGTTCGGTGCCGTCGACCACGCCACCGGAGCACGGATTGGCGACGAGGCAGGTGCGCATGGCGTTGTCGTAGTCGCTCAGGAAGCCAATGGCATCCATCCCGAAGCTGCCGTTGCGATAGCGCACCCCGGCTTCGAAGTTGGTGCTTTCCTCGCCCTTCGTGCCCTCCGCCGATCCGTTGCCCGGAGGCGCGAAGCCCTGGTGCACGCCACCCAGCAGCGTCCAGTTCGCGTTGAGGGCGTAATTGGCGCCAAAGCCGGCGGTGGTCTTGTCGATGCTGTTGCTGTTGCGTGCGGCGATCTGCGCCGGCGTGGCATCGGTGGCGAGGTTGGCGCGGCTGCGGATGCGCTCGTGGCGCAGGATGGGCAGCAGGCTCCAGTTGCCAACCTCGATGCGATCGGCCAGCCATGCCGACCACGCATCGGCATCACCGCGCTGCGGGGTGACGAAGTCCGTGCGCAGGTACACCAGGTCGCCGTTGACCTGGGCGTAGTAGCTGTTCGACCGGCCCTTGTCGACGTTCTTGGTGGTGTCTTCGTGGTAGCGCACGCCCGTGGTCAGTGTGTGCTGCACGTCGCCGGTGGCGAAGCCGTGCTCCAGTTCCACCTTCAGCCCCTTCGACACGAACGCCTGGTGGTTGTGGCCGTAGCGCACGCCGTTGGGGTGCGTGGTGTTGGCGGTGCCCTGCAGGATGCCCTGCAACAGCGCCGCATTGGCGCCGCCGGTGTTGACGATGTCGGTGATGCCGCCGAGGTTGACGCCGTTGACCTGGTTCAGCCGGTCGTAATAGCGGTAGGTGTCCACCAGGTAGGCCGTGGTGGTGAGCCAGGTGCTGTCGGTGAACCCGATCTGGTGCTGCAGGCTGGCCGACTTGCGGCCGCGGTCCATGCGCTCCAGTTCGCTCAGGCCGTAGCGACGGTCGGGGTCCGCTCGGAAATCGGCGTCGGTCAGGCCGAGGTAACTCACCCGCGCGGTTTCCTCGTCGTAGTGCAGCTTCAGGTCCACCTGCTGCGAGAAGCGCGCGTCGGGCGCACTGCTCCAGCGCACCTTGCCGACATATTCGTTGATGTCGTGGCCGGCGCCCAGGTCCGAACGGTCGATGTTGTGGAAGCCATCCCCGCGGTTCTGGTAGGTCTCCAGCAGGAAGCCCCACTGGCCGGCGGTGGTGCCGTAGTAGGCATGCAGCTTGCGCGTGTCGAACGAGCCCAGCTCTGCCTTCAGTTGCCCCTGCGCACTGTCGGGGATCGGCGTGGACAGCAGGTTGACCACGCCCGAAGTGGTGTGCGGGCCGTGCAGCAGGATCTCCGGACCCTTCAGCACTTCCACGCTGGACATGCGGCCGATGTTCGGGAAGTAGTACGCGGAGGTGTTGGCATAGGGCGCCATCGCCGCCGGTACGCCGTCTTCCAGCACCGAGATGCGATCGCTGCGCCCTGACGACGAGGCGCGGATGCTGATGCGCGGGAACACGCCTTCGCCACTTTCCTCGCGGGTGTACACCCCGGGGACGCTGCGCAGGACGTTGTTGACGTTGCCGCGCTCGAACTTGTCCAGCTCGCGCGGGGTGAGCACGTACGCCGAGCCGGTCGAGCTCTGCGGGTCCTCGGGATTGGCGATCACGCGCACGGCATCGAGTTCCTTGACCCGAGCCGCTTCGGCGTCGGTGGCCGTTTCGGCGAAGGCCATGCCAGTGGACAGGATCAGCGCCACGGCAACGGCGGCAGCCAGCGGGGTGGGGCGGGTGGAATGGACTGCTCCGCGCATGCGGGGGATCTCCGGAACGTGGGGTATGGGGTGGCGTCAACGCGCGGGGTCGGCTGCGTACAACGAATTGTAATTGTAATGATATTGATTCCCATTTTGAAGGATCGGTTGCCAAGGGCATGCCCTGGCGGACGCTCGGATGGCTCCGGATGGCCCGCCGGGCGGCCCGAGGGCCGTCAGGCCAGGCCGTGCCGCTTCAGCACGCGCCGCAGCGAGCGGCCGTCCTTCACCGTATCGGCGTGGATCCCCAGCGTCCGCGCGGCCTGCACGTTGGCGAAGCTGTCGTCCACGAACAGGGTGTCGCCGGCCTGCCACCCGAGCCGGTCGAGGGCCCGGCGGAAGACCGCCGGGTCGGGTTTGCGCAGTTGCAGCGCACCGCTGCACAGGATGCGGCCCTCGAACCGGCGGCAGCCAGGGCCGAGGATGCGCGGGATCGCATCCGCCATCAGTCCGCCATTGTTGGTCAGGATGCCCAGCGTGATTTCCGGGGCCAGCCCCTCGACATGGACGAGCACGTCGCGCGCGGCGTCGCTGCCCGCCATCCGTGAAGCGATCCAGTGCGCCTCGTCGACGGGCGCGCCGATGCCGTCGCCCAACCGCGCCAGGTAGGTCGCGGTATCGAGCAGCCCGCTGTCGTACGCCGCTTCAAGCCCTGAAGTGAACAACACCTCGCGCACCCGCTCATGCGCGCAACCGGCGGTGTCGGCCAGGTGCGCGATCCTGCGTTCGTGCCGGTACCGCGCCAGCACCTGGTCGAAGTCGAACAGGACGTGGCGGATGCGCGGTACCACGCGATGTCAGCCGGCAACCACCACCGCGAAGGCCTCGCGCGCTGCGGCCAGCGTGGCATCGACGATGGCGTCATCGTGCGCACTGGACACGAAGCCCGCTTCGAAGGCCGATGGCGCGAGATATACGCCGCGTTCCAGCATGGCGTGGAAGAACCGGTTGAACGCGGCGGTATCGCAGGCCACGGCCTGGGCGTAGGTATCGACCTTGCTGTCGGTGAAGAACAGGCCGAACATCGCGCCCACGGCATTGGTAGTCAGCGCCACGCCGGCCTCGCGCGCGGCGGCTACGAAGCCCTCGCACAGTGCCACGGTGGTCGCGGACAGGCGGTCGTGGAAGCCGGGTTCGGACACGAGGTCCAGCATCGCCAGCCCGGCCGCCATCGCCACCGGATTGCCGCTCAGCGTGCCGGCCTGGTAGATCGGGCCGGCGGGCGCGATCTGCTCCATCAGGTCGCGGCGGCCGCCATAGGCGCCGACCGGCATGCCGCCGCCGATGATCTTGCCGAAGGTGCTCAGGTCCGGCACCACGCCATACAGCGCCTGCGCGCCGCCCAGCGCGACGCGGAACCCGGTCATCACTTCATCGAAGATCAGCAGCGCGCCGTGTCGCGTACACAAGTCGCGCAGGTGCTGCAGGTAGCCTTCGCGCGGCGGCAGGCAGTTCGCATTGCCGACGACCGGCTCGATGATGACCGCGGCGACTTCGCCACCGATGTCCTCGAACAGCTGTGTCGCGCCCTCGAAATCGTTGTAGCTGAGGGTCGCCGTCAGTTCGCTCAGCCCAGCGGGAACGCCCGGCGACGTCGGCACGCCCAGCGTCAGCATGCCGCTTCCGGCCTTGACCAGGAACGAGTCGCCGTGGCCGTGGTAGCAGCCTTCGAACTTCACGATGCGCTGGCGGCCGGTGGCGCCGCGCGCCAGCCGGATCGCCGACAGCGTGGCTTCGGTGCCGGAGTTGACCATGCGCACCATCTCGCATGAGGGCACCAGCCGCGTGATCGTCTCGGCCATGGTGACTTCGGCCGCGCACGGCGCGCCGTACGACAGCCCGTCGCGGATCGCGCGTTCCACTGCTTCACGGACCTTCGGGTGGTTGTGCCCCGTGATCATCGGTCCCCACGAGCCCACGTAGTCGATATAGCGGTTGCCATCCACGTCGTACAGGTACGCGCCGTCCGCGCGCTGCACGAAGAACGGCTCGCCGCCCACGGACTTGAATGCGCGCACCGGCGAATTGACGCCGCCGGGGATCAGCGCCTTCGCGCGGTTGAACAGGGCGTGGGAGCGGTCGTGGTTCATCGTGGTCCTTCGGTCCGCCGCATGCATGCGGCATAGATACTGTGCGGGTTGCGCGATGCTGAAGCCGCGCGATTGTCGTCTGGATCTAGCCGCCGGCCTGCTCGAACACCTTTCGATAGGCCCGCGCGGCTTCCACGGGATCGGGTGCGTCGAAGACGCCACTGACCACGGCGATGTACTCGGCCCCGGCGGCGACCAGCGCGGGGCTATTGTCGGGCGTGATGCCGCCGATGGCCACGCGCGGCAGGCCGAGGTGTGCCGAAGCGCGGAGCAGCGACGGGTCGGCGCGGCGTGCACCCGGCTTGGTGTTGGAGGGAAAAAAGGCGCCGAAGGCAAGATAGCTCGCGCCGGCGCGTGCCGCCGATTCCGCGCGGTCCAGGCGGTCGTAGCACGATGCGCCGAGGATTGCGCGTGGCCCCAGCACTTCGCGCGCCCGTTCCAGGCCGCCATCGTCTTCGCCGAGGTGGGCGCCATCGGCGCCGATCTCCGCTGCCAGCTGCCAGTCGTCGTTGATGACCAGCGGCACACCCCGTTCCCGGCACGTTGCCAACAACGCACGCGCCTGCTCGCCGCGCAGCACGGCGTCCGCCTGCTTGTTGCGGTACTGCAGCAGTGCCGCCTGCGGCAATACCGCGGCAACGCGCGCCAACAGCCTCGTCGTCTCGGGGTCATCCGGCGTGATCAGGTAGAGGCCGCGGCGAGGTAGCGCGTGTGAATGGTCTGGGTGCGATGCGGACAAAAGGTTTCCTGCCACGTGGCGGAATGGGAGAATGCCGGCGGACACCACCGACAGGCCAGCATTATCCGATGAACGAGACCGCCACCGCCTTCCGCACGTGGATGTGCGTCGTCTGCGGCTTCATCTACGACGAGTCGGCGGGCCTGCCCGAGGAAGGCATCGCCCCCGGCACGCGCTGGGAGGACGTACCCGACACCTGGACCTGCCCCGATTGCGGGGTGACCAAGGACGATTTCGAGATGATGGCGCTTTAGAGCCCCTGCATCGGCATCAGTGCAGGCGCGCGCTGCCGCGCCCGGCCGCGATCAACTGCGTGCGCACTTCCCCCGCGTCCGCAGCGTGGGCGTGGCGTGACAGGTACTGCGACAGGTCTTCGAGCGCGCCGGCCAGGTGGCCGATCTGCAGGTACCCCAGGCCACGGTCGCGCAGCGCATCGGCATCCTCGGGGGACAGCTTCAGCACACGGTCGGCGCAGCGGGTTGCGCGCTCCCAGTCCTGCGCATCGCGGTACACGCCGTGCAGATTGCGCAGGACGCGCATCAGGATCGTGCGGTGCGATGCGGGATCAAGGAAGGTCGACAGTGCATCGTCATCCGGCACGTCGCCGCCCAGGTGGGGCTGTGCGCGTTCGCGCAGTTCGTCCACGCCCAGCGGGCGGCCACGATTGAACGGGTCCATCACCAGCACGCCGTCGTCCACCGGCAGGCGAACGAGGAAGTGGCCCGGGAACGACACGCCGTCCAGCGGCACGCCCAGCCGCCGCGAGACCTCCATCTGCACCAGCGCCAGCGAGATCGGATTGCCGAGGCGACGCTCGAACACCTGGTTGAGATAGCTGTTGCGCGGGTCGTAGTACTCGTCGTGGTCGCCGGCGTAGCCGAGTTCCTCGAACAGGTGGCGATTGATCGCCTGCATCTTCAGCGCCGAATGCTCGATCGCGCTGACGGTATTGTGCAGATGCGCGACATGGCCATCGACCACGGCATCGTAACGCCGTGCGTCCAGCGCCGGGTATTCGTCGCGCGCGATCAGCAGCGCGGTGCCGAGCAGCGGCAGCGACGCATCGTCGACGCCCGCGAGCGCATTCCAGTCGGGCAATCCGGAGCGGTCATGCATGGGGCAAGACTGCGCCGCGATTCGCAACGGCGCAAGCCCCGATCCCACCGCAGTCAGCGCCCATGCGGCAATCCCGGCGACAGCACCAGTTCCTCGCCTTCCTCAAGCCCCAGTTTCGCCGCCTGTCCCGCATTGAGCTCCAGTACGTAAAGCGCAGGCGCGCGACTGGGATAGGAAGGACACGCATTCCCCGCCGAGCAGGGCGGTACGTCGCGCTGCTGCGAGACCAGGCGGCGTTGTGCGTCGAAGTAAAGGATGTCCAGCGCGATCCGCGTGTTCTTCATCCAGTACGCCAGCGGCGCCTCGCGGTCATGGATGAAAAGCATGCCCGCGTCGTCCGGCATTGAGTCGCGGAACATCAATCCCTGCGCGCGCGCGGCATCGTCTGCGGCGACTTCAACGGTATAGCGCGTGCCCGCCAGTTCCACCCACGGCGTGCCTGCGCTGGCGCAGCCGGCCATGGCGATCGTCAGGAGGGCGGCGGAGATCAGGGTCTGCAGGCGCATGTTCGGTGTCCGGGACGGTGATGGCCGACCTTCCCCGACGGGCGGCAGGGCGTCAAGGCCATGGGGGGCTTTGCAAAACAGGAACGAACGTGCAGAATGCGCGCCCCGCAACGGCCGGGGCCTGGAAGCGACACCACCCAGGCCCACGGGACCCGAAAAAATCTTCGAAAGAAGGTATTGACGGTCCGGAAAAACGGGCTAGAATGTGCGGCTCACTTCGACGAAACGCCTTCGGGCGGCAAGCTGAAGCGAAGTCAACAAAGCCTTCACGGGGTGTTGACGAAAGCAAAAACCGCGCTATCATGTGCGGCTCCCTTCGGCGAAACGCCAGCGGGACAGGAGACGAGGCGCTGAGGCCTGTTTCCAGGATCTTTGACAGTGTGCGCAGGTGACTTGTGCGGGCGTCTGGCTGGTGGATGGTTGTCCATCTTGCAGACGTTCGTAACAGAGCAACAAGTCAATTCAAATGCAGAAATGCAAGCGAGTGATTCGAGCTCGGGACGACGACTGCACTCAAAGTAATTTGGACTTCGGTCCAGAAAGTTTAAGTGAAGAGTTTGATCCTGGCTCAGAGTGAACGCTGGCGGCAGGCCTAACACATGCAAGTCGAACGGCAGCACAAGGGAGCTTGCTCCCTGGGTGGCGAGTGGCGGACGGGTGAGGAATACATCGGAATCTGCCTATTTGTGGGGGATAACGTAGGGAAACTTACGCTAATACCGCATACGACCTACGGGTGAAAGCGGAGGACCTTCGGGCTTCGCGCAGATAGATGAGCCGATGTCGGATTAGCTAGTTGGCGGGGTAAAGGCCCACCAAGGCGACGATCCGTAGCTGGTCTGAGAGGATGATCAGCCACACTGGAACTGAGACACGGTCCAGACTCCTACGGGAGGCAGCAGTGGGGAATATTGGACAATGGGCGCAAGCCTGATCCAGCCATGCCGCGTGGGTGAAGAAGGCCTTCGGGTTGTAAAGCCCTTTTGTTGGGAAAGAAAAGCAATCGGTTAATACCCGGTTGTTCTGACGGTACCCAAAGAATAAGCACCGGCTAACTTCGTGCCAGCAGCCGCGGTAATACGAAGGGTGCAAGCGTTACTCGGAATTACTGGGCGTAAAGCGTGCGTAGGTGGTTCGTTAAGTCTGATGTGAAAGCCCTGGGCTCAACCTGGGAATTGCATTGGATACTGGCGGGCTAGAGTGCGGTAGAGGGCAGTGGAATTCCTGGTGTAGCAGTGAAATGCGTAGAGATCAGGAGGAACATCTGTGGCGAAGGCGACTGCCTGGACCAGCACTGACACTGAGGCACGAAAGCGTGGGGAGCAAACAGGATTAGATACCCTGGTAGTCCACGCCCTAAACGATGCGAACTGGATGTTGGGTGCAATTTGGCACTCAGTATCGAAGCTAACGCGTTAAGTTCGCCGCCTGGGGAGTACGGTCGCAAGACTGAAACTCAAAGGAATTGACGGGGGCCCGCACAAGCGGTGGAGTATGTGGTTTAATTCGATGCAACGCGAAGAACCTTACCTGGCCTTGACATGCACGGAACTTTCCAGAGATGGATTGGTGCCTTCGGGAACCGTGACACAGGTGCTGCATGGCTGTCGTCAGCTCGTGTCGTGAGATGTTGGGTTAAGTCCCGCAACGAGCGCAACCCTTGTCCTTAGTTGCCAGCACGTAATGGTGGGAACTCTAAGGAGACCGCCGGTGACAAACCGGAGGAAGGTGGGGATGACGTCAAGTCATCATGGCCCTTACGGCCAGGGCTACACACGTACTACAATGGGAAGGACAGAGGGCTGCAAACCCGCGAGGGCAAGCCAATCCCAGAAACCTTCTCTCAGTCCGGATCGGAGTCTGCAACTCGACTCCGTGAAGTCGGAATCGCTAGTAATCGCAGATCAGCATTGCTGCGGTGAATACGTTCCCGGGCCTTGTACACACCGCCCGTCACACCATGGGAGTTTGTTGCACCAGAAGCAGGTAGCCTAACCTTCGGGGGGGCGCTTGCCACGGTGTGGCCGATGACTGGGGTGAAGTCGTAACAAGGTAGCCGTATCGGAAGGTGCGGCTGGATCACCTCCTTTAGAGACTAAAAGACAGCTAATTGCCTGTCAGGCGTCCGCACAAGTAACCTGCACATTAATCCGTACAACAGACTGGGTCTGTAGCTCAGGTGGTTAGAGCGCACCCCTGATAAGGGTGAGGCCGGTGGTTCGAGTCCTCCCAGACCCACCACTATTCGGGGCCTTAGCTCAGCTGGGAGAGCACCTGCTTTGCAAGCAGGGGGTCGTCGGTTCGATCCCGACAGGCTCCACCAGTGTTGTATTGGATTGATTGCGCACACACATGAAGATTTGAAGCAATGCGGCGCTGAAGCCGGCATTGTGTTCTTTGAAAACAAGGGAAGTAGCGAGCGTTTGAGACGATTGTCCAAAACGTGTCGTAAGAGGCTAAGGCGAAGTATCGAGAGATACTTTTATTTGATGTTGTCGTTGATATTCGCGTCCGGGATTTGTACCCCTGGACATCACGATGACCCCGAGGCGACTTGGGGTTATATGGTCAAGCGAATAAGCGCACACGGTGGATGCCTTGGCGGTCAGAGGCGATGAAGGACGTGGTAGCCTGCGAAAAGTATCGGGGAGCTGGCAACAAGCTTTGATCCGGTAATGTCCGAATGGGGAAACCCACCTCGCAAGAGGTATCGTGCAGTGAATACATAGCTGCTCGAAGCGAACGCGGTGAACTGAAATATCTAAGTAACCGTAGGAAAAGAAATCAACCGAGATTCCCTGAGTAGTGACGAGCGAACGGGGAACAGCCCAAAAGTCTGTTTGGTTCTAGGAAAACGGTCTGGAAAGACCGGCCATAGAAGGTGACAGCCCTGTATTCGAAAGGGCCATACAGATGAAAAGTGAGTAGGGCGGGGCACGAGAAACCCTGTCTGAACATGGGGGGACCATCCTCCAAGGCTAAATACTCCTGACCGACCGATAGTGAACCAGTACCGTGAGGGAAAGGCGAAAAGAACCCCGGCGAGGGGAGTGAAATAGACCCTGAAACCGTGTGCGTACAAGCAGTAGGAGCCCTTCGGGGTGACTGCGTACCTTTTGTATAATGGGTCAGCGACTTATTGTTCGTGGCAAGCTTAACCGTATAGGGGAGGCGAAGGGAAACCGAGTCTGATAAGGGCGCATAGTCGCGGGCAATAGACCCGAAACCGGGTGATCTAGTCATGCCCAGGGTGAAGGTACCGTAACAGGTACTGGAGGCCCGAACCCACGTCTGTTGCAAAAGACGGGGATGAGGTGTGATTAGGAGTGAAAAGCTAATCGAACCCGGAGATAGCTGGTTCTCCTCGAAAGCTATTTAGGTAGCGCCTCATGTGAATCTTCTCGGGGGTAGAGCACTGTCATGGCTAGGGGGTCATCGCGACTTACCAAACCATTGCAAACTCCGAATACCGAGACAGACTGCATGGGAGACACACGGCGGGTGCTAACGTCCGTCGTGAAAAGGGAAACAACCCAGACCCACAGCTAAGGTCCCAAATTTTGTGCTAAGTGGGAAACGATGTGGAAAGGCACAGACAGCCAGGAGGTTGGCTTAGAAGCAGCCACCCTTTAAAGAAAGCGTAATAGCTCACTGGTCGAGTCGGTCTGCGCGGAAGATTTAACGGGGCTAAGCACAGAACCGAAGCTTGGGGTGCATAACTTTGTTATGCGCGGTAGAGGAGCGTTCCGTAAGCCTGCGAAGCGGTGTTGAGAAGCACCGTGGAGGTATCGGAAGTGCGAATGCTGACATGAGTAACGATAATGCGGGTGAAAAGCCCGCACGCCGAAAGCCCAAGGTTTCCTTGCGCAACGTTAATCGACGCAGGGTGAGTCGGCCCCTAAGGCGAGGCAGAAATGCGTAGTCGATGGGAAGCTGGTTAATATTCCAGCACCTCGCGTAAGTGCGATGGAGGGACGGAGAAGGTTAGGCAGGCCCGGCGTTGGTTGTCCGGGTGAGAGAGTTGAGGCGGTGCCCTTAGGCAAATCCGGGGGCGCAACGTTGAGACTAAGGACGAGTCCATTAGGACTAAGCTGCCGATATCACGCTTCCAGGAAAAGCTCCTAAGCTTCAGCTTACGCAGACCGTACCGTAAACCGACACAGGTGGGTAGGATGAGAATTCTCAGGCGCTTGAGAGAACTCGGGTGAAGGAACTAGGCAAAATAGCACCGTAACTTCGGGAGAAGGTGCGCCCCTTTTGGTTCATAGCTGAGAGGGGCCGCAGTGACCAGGCCGCTGCGACTGTTTATCAAAAACACAGCACTCTGCAAACACGAAAGTGGACGTATAGGGTGTGACGCCTGCCCGGTGCCGGAAGGTTAATTGATGGGGTCAGCCGCAAGGCGAAGCTCTTGATCGAAGCCCCGGTAAACGGCGGCCGTAACTATAACGGTCCTAAGGTAGCGAAATTCCTTGTCGGGTAAGTTCCGACCTGCACGAATGGCGTAACGACAGCGGCGCTGTCTCCACCCGAGACTCAGTGAAATTGAAATCGCTGTGAAGATGCAGCGTTCCCGTGGCAAGACGGAAAGACCCCGTGAACCTTTACTATAGCTTTACACTGAACGTTGAGTTCGTCTGTGTAGGATAGGTGGGAGGCTGTGAAGCTGTGGCGCTAGCTGCAGTGGAGCCATCCTTGAAATACCACCCTGTCGTGCTTGACGTTCTAACCTGGGCCCGTAATCCGGGTCGGGGACCGTGTATGGTGGGTAGTTTGACTGGGGCGGTCTCCTCCCAAAGAGTAACGGAGGAGCTCGAAGGTACGCTCAGCGCGGTCGGACATCGCGCACTGTGTGCAAAGGCATAAGCGTGCTTGACTGCAAGATCGACGGATCAAGCAGGTACGAAAGTAGGACTTAGTGATCCGGTGGTTCTGTATGGAAGGGCCATCGCTCAACGGATAAAAGGTACTCCGGGGATAACAGGCTGATACCGCCCAAGAGTTCATATCGACGGCGGTGTTTGGCACCTCGATGTCGGCTCATCACATCCTGGGGCTGTAGTCGGTCCCAAGGGTATGGCTGTTCGCCATTTAAAGTGGTACGCGAGCTGGGTTCAGAACGTCGTGAGACAGTTCGGTCCCTATCTGCCATGGGCGTTGGAGATTTGAGAGGGGCTGCTCCTAGTACGAGAGGACCGGAGTGGACGAACCTCTGGTGTTCCGGTTGTCACGCCAGTGGCACTGCCGGGTAGCTATGTTCGGAAGCGATAACCGCTGAAAGCATCTAAGCGGGAAGCGCGCCTCAAGATGAGATCTCCCGGGGCACAAGCCCCCTGAAGGAACCATCAAGACTAGGTGGTTGATAGGCTGGGTGTGTAAGCACAGCAATGTGTTGAGCTAACCAGTACTAATGATCCGTGTGGCTTGACCATATAACCTCAAGTGGCCTTGGACTCTGCGATTACGTCGCGGACGTTCGGACCAAACCAGTTCGCTACTTCCCCCCTTTGAGAGCGTGAGCGCTGCTCTTGGACGATTCCTGCACTTGCGTGCAGTGTCCAAAGGCTGGCGACCCTCCACGGTCTCCCTGGTGACAATAGCTGAGTGGAACCACCCGATCCCATTCCGAACTCGGAAGTGAAACGCTTACGCGCCGATGGTAGTGTGCAGCCGCATGCGAGAGTAGGTCATCGCCAGGGTCTTTACCCCAAAACCCCCAGCCACGGCTGGGGGTTTTTCTTTGTGCGCTTCAAGAGCCGGATTTGAGGTCGGAGCGCGGCAGGGCGTTGGTTATCGAAGTCAGAACAATGTCCGCTGCGCCGGCCTGGCGGCATCGTCAGATGGCTTGGCGCTGACGCCCCATCCGCCGGCGCCTGCGCGTGGTGCATTGCCGCCGCGAGTTGTCCGCCCGCGTCGTTGTGCCTCGCGGTGGCTGGCTTCCGCCAGCACCTTGAATTGCCGTTCGCGCAGCAGATAGAGTGCTTCGGCGGAGTCGGGGGCATTAGCGCGGGTCAACACGTCCTCGTCGCGCTCTCGCTCGGGGATGGCCTGGAACGGAATCCGCATCGGCGCCGCGCCGCGCGAAATGGCATCGTGCATCGCACCGAAGAACAGGGTGTTGTTGCCGTATTTCCGGTTGATGCGGTCAAGCGCTTCGGTCATCTGGCGGTCACGGCGTCGCGATGGCATCAGCTCACCGCTCGACTGTCCTCGCAGTTCGATGTCGACCAGGGTCACGGCGACCGACAGCGGCGGATTGCGCCGGGCGTTCCAGCGGCCGCGTTGCATCGCCGATTCCAGCGATGCGAGCTCGCCGGCCAGAAGCTGAAGCAACGCAGGCGTGTCGTCAATGGGCGCGAAGCGCAGGTCGCGCTCGAAACGATGTTCCATGCCGACGAAGCGGATCCGGATGGACATGCCGGCTGCAAGGAAGGGGCCTTCGCCGCCGCGCCCGTCGCGCAACCGCATCGCGGCCTTGGCCAGCAGTTTGAACAACACCGCACGCGCGCCTCCAAACGTGCGCAGCGCGGGATCGAGCACGTGGGAGTGCCCGATGGAGCTTTTGCGCGTGGAGCGTTCCGGCACGGCATGGCCGCGCAATTGCATCCAGTAACGCTCGCCCTCGAGGCTGCCCCAGGCTGCACGCAGGTGCTCGCGCGTGGCCGCGCACAGCTGTTCGGCCGTGTGGATGCCAGCCTTGCGAAGCCGCTGCTCCATCGATGGTCCGATCCCGCAGAAATCGCGTAGTTCGAGGACGTGCAGTGCATGCGGCAGGTCGTCCTCGGCGAGCACGGTCAGGCCATCACGCTTGGACATGTCCGATGCGGTCTTGGCCAGGAACCTGTTGGGCGCGATGCCGATCGAGCATTTGATCCAGTCGAACTCATCGGAGATCCGGCGCTTGATCGCGTGCGCGATGCCGATGGCATTGTCGCGCTCACGCTCGCGGCCGACCAGCCAGCATGGCACCTCATCGATGGACTCGGCTTTGCCGTGCGGGATGCAATCGCCGATCGCATTCATCAGCCGGTGATGGAGCTCGACATAGCGTGCCGGTCGCGCTTCGACGAGGATGATGCCAGGGCATTTCTCCACGGCTTCCCAGACTGGCGTGCCGGTCCTGACGGCGTAGTCCTTGGCCTCGGCACTCGCGGCGATGCAGCAAGTGGTGGGCGACATTACCGGGACGATGCCGACCGGTCGACCGCGCAGGCGCGGCTCGTCCTGCTGCTCGACGGCGGCAAAGAACGAGTTGAAATCGACGAACAGACAGCGCAGCGTCACGGGGCTTCCTTACCGGGAAGCCAGTCTCCCACGCGCGAGTCTCATCGTCGGAGATCCTTTTCGGATCAATGTTTTACAGGAGGATGGGGGGCTCGCCACCGACGATCACCACGTCGGCCGGACGGCGGGCGAACAGGCCCACGCTGACCACGCCGGGAATCTGGTTGATCGCCTGTTCCATCGCCACCGGATCCACGATCCGCAGCCCATGGATGTCGAGCACCCAGTTGCCGTTGTCGGTAACCACGCCCTCGCGCCAGGCCGGCTGCCCGCCGGTCATGGCCAGGATCTTGCGCGCCACCAGGCTGCGCGCCATCGGAATCACCTCGACCGGCAGCGGGAACCGTCCTAGTACGTCGACACGCTTGGCCGGATCGATGATGCAGACGAACTTGGTGCTGGCCTCGGCGATGATCTTCTCGCGGGTCAAGGCAGCGCCACCACCCTTGATCAATCGTTTGTGCGGATCGCACTCGTCGGCACCATCCACGTAGAGGTGCAAGGGGGCAGTGGCATTGAGGTCGAGCACTTCAATGCCGTGCTGCTTCAATCGAGCGGTGCTCTGCTCGGAACTGGAGACGGCGCCGCCGATGCGATCCTTGATACGGCCCAGTGCATCGATGAAATAGGCCACCGTCGAGCCGGTGCCGACGCCGACGATCATGCCATCCTCGATGTAATCGATGGCTTTTTCGGCCGCCAGGCGCTTGGCTCCGGACATCACTTCTTCTCCAGCGACAGCAGGATCTTCCACTGCGCGGCGGTTACCGGCAGCACGGACAGGCGTGTGCCCTTGCGGATCAGCGCGAACTCTTCGCCCAGCCGTTCGGCATGCAGGCGGATTTCATCCAGTGCGATACCGTGGCTCAACTTGCGCACGAACGACACGTCCACGAGCTCCCAGCGTGGCTGTTCGCGGGTCGCCTTTTCATCGAAGTACTTCGACTTCCTGTCGAATTGCGTAGGATCGGGATAGGCCGTGCAAGCGACTTCGGCGAGGCCGTAGATGCCTGGCACGTCGGTATTGGAGTGGTAGAACAGCACGCCGTCGCCGACCTGCATCTGGCGCATGAAGTTGCGCGCCTGGTAGTTGCGCACGCCGGTCCACGGCTCGGTGCCGACGCGTTCGAGGTCGTCGATGGAGAAATCCTCCGGCTCGGATTTCATCAGCCAGTGGCGCTTTCGTGTCATGGGCGTGTCGGTTCAGGCAGGTGCGTGGCGCGTTCGGTGCAGACGCCATCGAGCGGAATGTCCCACGCCTCGGCCTGCAACGTGTCCACCCGCTGTAGCTCGAAGGCGGCGCCGAGCAGCAGCGGGGGTGCGGGCGACTCCGCGCGGAACGCGAAGGTGCGATCGTACCAGCCGCCGCCCATGCCGAGCCGGTGGCAGCGCGCGTCGAACGCGACCAGCGGCACGATTGCGGCATCGAGGGTGTGTGCATCCAGCAGGAGCTCGCGCGGCACGTCGGGTTCGGGAATGCCGTGGCGATTGGCGGCCAGTGGCTCGCCCGGACGCCACGCGGCAAAGCGCAGCCGACCGTCTTCGTGCAGCACCGGCAGGCAGTACGTCGTCGCCGGAGGCAGCCCGAGTTGCCATGCGTGGAGGGCGATTTCGCCGTCCATCGCCCAGTAACCTGCGACGCGGCCGTGTATCGGTGCGCCGGGAAAGTCGAGCAGGCGACGGGCAACCGCATTCGCGGCGGAAACGCGGGAAGGCGGGTCGAGCGCACGCCGCGCATCGCGCATGCACCGGCGCAATGCGGCGCGCGGATCGGCCGTTCCCGTCATGCAGGATACGCTGGCAGGTCAGGGCAACCCATGCGCACGATCGAAAAGGAAGGAAAATACGTCCTCCGCCATGACGATGCCTGCGAAACGACCTTGAACCCGGGGTTCAAGTGGGGACGCTTGGATTCCATCGGGCTTCCCGCTGCAAGGCGGACCTGCACACCCGGTTTCCGCTGCATCCCCGTGGTCGTCATTAAGGGACAAGGCGAATGTTTGCGCATGCCGTCGACCACGGCAGAGGACGTAGGCGAAGTATAGCGCCGGCGCCGTGAAGCCGTGTTCCGTCCGTCGGCAGGCAGACAGCTCGCGGTGGGATTGCGTGGCGATGCATGCTCACCGCCGGGCGCCGGGCGCCGGGCGCTGGGTCCGGGGACATGGGGCGCGCGGGTCAGGCGTGCCCGTCGAGCAGTCCGTCGAGCTTGCGCTGCAGGTCTTCCAGGGTGCGCGAGAGTTCGCGATCGCGCCGTTGGCTGTCATCGCGCAGCTGTTGCAGTTCATGCGCAAGGTTGAGCGCGGCCAGTACGGCGACGCGATCGACTGCAGCCATGCGGTTGGCACCGCGCACCTCGCGCATCTTGCCGTCAAGCACGCGTGCGGCCGCCATCAGGCTGTCGCGCTCGTCCGGAGAGACGCCGACGGTGTACTCGCGGTCCAGGATGCGGACGCTGGTCGGCTCGCTGCTGTTCACGTGTGCTGCTCCAGCGACTTGAGCCGCGCGATCATCGCCTCGACCCGCGAGCGCGCCTGCTCGTTCTTGGCCAGCAGCTGCGAACGCTCGCTGCTGGCCTGTTCGTTCTGCTGGCGCAGGGCACGGTTCTCGTCGCCGAGTTTGCGGGTGCGCTCGGCCAGCCGGTCGATCCGGTCGGCGACGGCGCGGAGCTGGGCGATCACGTCCGGAGTGTCCATGTCGGCACGATAGGCAGGCGGCGGGGGGCGGTCAAGGCACGGCCGGCGTTGCAAGGGGCGCAGCCGGCAACGGCGCAGGCAGGCGATCCGGCGTCCAGTGGCGGATGAAGGCGAGGCAGGCATGCGCGTCGAGCGGCTGCGACAGCCAGAAGCCCTGGATCTCGTCGCAGCGATGGCTGGCGAGGAACCGCATCTGCGCCTCGGTCTCCACGCCTTCGGCCACCACGTTCAATCCCAGCGAATGCGCCATGGTGATCACGGTGCTGGTGATCGCTGCGTCCTCCGGATCGTGGGTCAGGTCGCCGATGAAGGCCTTGTCGATCTTGATGGTGGTGATCGGCAGGCGTTTCAGGTAGGCCAACGACGAGTAGCCGGTGCCGAAGTCGTCGATCGCCAGCGACACGCCGAGTGTGCGGAAGGCCTGGAGTTTCACCGCCGTGTGCTCGGCATTCGCCATCAGCACGCTTTCGGTCAACTCCAGCTCGAGCGCACTTGGCGGCAACCCGATGTCCTGCAGGACGCGCGCCACCACCTCGGGGAAATCGCCGCGCAGCAGCTGCAGGACGGACACGTTGACCGCCATCGACAGCTGGCCCAGGCCATGCTGGTGCCAGCGATGGAGGGTCAGGCACGCTTCCCGCAGCACCCATTCGCCGATCTCGAGGATCAGGCCGCTTTCCTCTGCCATCGGGATGAAGTCGGTTGGCGCGATCTCGCCATGTTCATCGCTGGACCAGCGCAGCAGGGCTTCGACTCCGGTGATCCGCGAAGAATCCAGCGCAAGCCTGGGCTGATAGACCAGGTGCAACTCGCCGCGGTCGAGCACCTTGCGCAGCGCGCCGGAGATGGTGGCTCGCTGGCGCACCACCAGGTCCATGGCGTCGTCGTAGCGCATGAAGGTGCGACGGCCCGCGGCCTTGGCCTGGTACATCGCGGTGTCGGCCTGCTTCAGCAGTTCGGTCGGGACTTGCGCGTGGTCCGGGTAGAGGCTGATGCCGATGGAGGGCGAGATCGCGATTTCGCGGCGGTCGTCCAGCAGCAACGGCGCTTCGAACGCCATGATGATCTCGCGCGCGACCTTGTCGGCATCCTCCGGGGATTCCAGGTTTTCCAGCACCACGGTGAACTCGTCGCCGCCGAGGCGCGCGACCGTGTGGTGCAGGCCGACGGTCTGCTGCAGGCGCGCCGCGGCCGCGCGCAGGATGCGGTCGCCGGCAGCGTGTCCGAGCGAGTCGTTGATGTCCTTGAACCGGTCCAGGTCGAGGAACAGCACCGCGATGCGATTGTCCTCGCGGTGCGCGCGGACGATCGCGCGCGACAGCCGGTCCGACAGCAGCGAGCGATTGGGCAGGTTGGTCAACGTGTCGAAGTTGGCAAGGTAGCGCAGCTCCTGCTCGGCGCGCTTCTGCTGGGTGATGTCGTTGAGCACCGCGACGTGGAGGACCAGCTCGCCATTCCTGTCGTGGACGGTGCTCGATTCGATCGAGCAGAGGAACTCCTCGCCATCCTTTCGCCGCTGCCAGATCTCGCCGCTCCAGCGCCCGGAACGCGAGATCTGCTCGCGGATGTGCTGGTAGAACGCGCTGTCGTGCTGCAGGCTGTCCAGGACACTTCCGTTGCGACCGACGATCTCGCTTTCCTGGTAGCCGGTCATGCGCGAGAACGCGGCGTTGACCGAGATGAAATCGAAGTTGCGGTCGAGCACCGAGACCGCCTCGTTCATGCTGCGCAGCACTTCACTGGCGATCTGTCGTTCGCGTTCGGCCGCGCGCGTGGCGGTGATGTTGAGGGCGGTGCCGGCGATGCGGCGCGCGCGGCCATCGGGCCCCTTGGCGACGATGCGGCCCCGCGCGCGCATCCAGATCCAGCCACCATTGCCGTCGGCCACCCGCAGTTCGGCCAGGAAGGTACTGGTTTCGCCACTGAGGTAGGCATCGAGGCGTTCGAGTGTCGCGGCGTGGTCGTCGGGGTGGACCACTGCGGACACGGCAACGGCATCCTCGGCCATGCGGCCGGGCGCATCGAGCAGCAAGCGGTGCAGCTTGCCGGTGGCGACGTCGTAGTCCCAGTAGCGCTCGCCGGTGGCCCACAGGGCGAGTTTCAGGCGCTCCTCGCGGTCGCGCAGCTGTGCCAGGTGCGTGCGCTCGCTGCGCTTGCGCCGGATCGCCAGCGTGGCCAAGGCCACGACCAGCAGTGCCAGCAACACCGCGCCGACCACCAGCTGCATTTGTAGAGTTGCGATCGGCAAGCGCCTACCCCAGGGCAACCGGCGCAGTGTAGGCGGCGGACGCGAGCGCCGACAAGCGAGCCGGCCGTCCGCCGTTGGCCGGTCTGCGGGTGTCGGCCATGCAACGCGGGAACGCAGGTCGGTGCGGCCTCCGGACACGGTGCTCGCGCGAAGTGCGTTGATACACTATCAGGCGTCATCGGAAGGACGTCGAAGTGAGCGCATCGCTGCCTGCACTGCCTGAAATCGCCGCTGCCTGCCAGGCAATGCGGCTGGGTGTCTCCGCCAGCGAATTACACGGCGGCCTGTGTGGCTGGCTTTGCGGGGGTGGCGAGAATTCACCGCAGTGGCTGCGCCGCGTCCTGGTCGATGAGGACCTGCCGGCGCCCGGCTCGGGCGATCCGTTGGACGCCCTGCGACTCGCCAGCGCGGCCCAACTGGAGGACCGTGATTTCGGCTTCGAACTTCTGCTGCCCGACGCCAACGACTCACTGGAGGCGCGCAGCGGCGCCCTGTTCGACTGGTGCCGCGGCTTCGTGGGCGGCTTCGGCCTGGCGACGGGTGCCGAGCCGCCGCTATCGGAAGAGGGCAGCGAAGCCTTGGCCGACCTGGCCCAGCTGGCGCGAGCCACGGCCGAACCCGATGGCGACGAGGAGGACGAGGCCGCCTATGCCGAGATCGAGGAATTCGTGCGCGTGGCGGCGCTGCTGCTGCACGGCGACTGCGCGCTTGGTCCGCGGCACCGTCGGAGCCTGAACTGATGCGACCGGCGGCCGGCATCTCGGCGGCCGAGTTCGCCCGGCGCCGCAAGCAACTGATGCGGATGGCCGGGGACGAGGCCATCCTGGTGCTGCCGGCCGCGCCCGAGCGCATCCGCAGTCGCGACACCCATTATCCGTACCGGCAGGATTCGGACCTGTGGTACCTGACCGGCTTCCCCGAGCCAGAGGCGGTGCTGGTTCTGGTGCCGGGGCGCAAACATGGCGAAACCCTGCTGTTCTGCCGCGAGCGCGACCCCGACCGGGAAGCCTGGGACGGGCCACGTGCCGGGCCCGAGGGTGCAGTGGAGGCCTTCGGTGCCGACGACGCCTACCCCATCGACGACCTGGACGAAATCCTGCCCGGCCTGCTGGAAGGGCGCACCCGCGTCTATTACCACTTCGGTCGCGATACCGAGTTCGACCTCAAGCTGATCGGCTGGTTGAACCGGGTGCGCGCACAGGTGCGCATGGGCGCGCAGCCGCCGCATGAGTTCCTGGAGCTGGGCCACCTGCTGGACGAGATGCGGCTGTTCAAGTCGCGCGACGAACTGAAGCTCATGCGCCGCGCCGCGGCAATCACGGTCCGCGCGCACCAGGCGGCGATGCGTGCAGCCAAGGGCGGCGTGCCGGAGTACGTGCTGCAGGCTGAACTGGAGCGTGAGTTCCGCCGCCATGAGGCCGAGCCCGCCTATGCCAGCATCGTCGGTGCAGGCGCAAATGCCTGCGTGCTGCATTATCGTGCCAACAGCGCCGTTGCCCGCGATGGCGCGCTGGTGCTGATCGACGCCGGTGCCGAGTACCGCGGCTACGCCGCCGACATCACCCGCACCTTCCCGGCGAATGGGCGTTTCAACAAGGAGCAGCGCGCGCTGCACGACCTGGTCTGCGCCGCGCAGGATGCCGCGATCGCCAAGGCCCAGCCGGGCCTGCCCTACGAGGCCGGCCACGCGGTCGCGGTCGATGTGCTCACCGATGGCCTGCTGGCGTTGGGGCTGCTGAAGGGCAAGAGGCAGAAGCTCGTTGCCGAGGGCGCCTACAAGCGGTTCTACCCGCACAAGACCGGCCACTGGCTGGGCCTGGACGTCCACGACGTGGGCGAATACCGCGTCGACGGTGAGTCGCGCCTGTTGGAGCCGGGCATGGCCTACACCATCGAGCCGGGCCTCTACATCCGTGCCGACGATACCAGCGTGCCGGCGAAGTGGCGCGGCATCGGCATCCGCATCGAGGACGATGTGGTGATCACCAAGGATGGCCACGAGGTGCTGACGACGGGTCTTGCACGCACGGCGGACGAGGTGGAAGCCTGGATGGCCGCGCGCTAGCGCGACACGCGATGCACGCCGAGAGCGTGGCCGGATGATGCGCGGGGAACCCGCCGTGCTCAGGCGGATTCGGCGTACACGTCCCGGGTCAGGTTCACCGGGTCGCCATCGGTGATGACGAGTTCGTCCTCGATGCGAACGCCGCCATAGGGACGGAAAGCGTCGATGCGTGCCCAGTCCACGGCGTCGCCATGGCCCTTGGCCTTGAGCTCTTCGAGCAGCATGTCGATGAAGTACACGCCGGGTTCGTTGGTCACCACCATGCCCGGTTCCAGCACGCGGGTCAGCCGCAGGTAAGGGTGTCCATCGGGCTTGGCAATGGTGCCGCCACTGTCAGAAGCAGCGAACCCGGCGACATCATGGACCTGCAAGCCGATGCCGTGGCCGATGCCGTGCGGGAAGAACGCGCTGCTGACGCCGGTGGCCACGGCCGCTTCCGGCGAGGCCTTCAGGATGCCGAAGTCGCGCAGCACGTTCGCCAGTGCCAGGTGCGCAAACAGATGGACCTGGCGATAGTCGCTGCCGGCGCGGAAGCGCTGGGAGATGTCCTCGCGCTGCACCTTGTCGACGGCGTCCACCAGCGCCTGGAACTCGTCGTTGCCGTCGGCGGCATAGGTGCGCGTGATGTCGCAGGCATAGCCGCCATGACTGGCGCCGGCGTCGATCAGGAAACTACGCACCGGCTTCGGAGGAAGCCGGCCCAGTTCGGTGTAGTGCAGCACGGCACCGTGTTCGTTCAGCGCGACGATATTGCCGTAAGGCAACTCGGTGGCATCCTGGCCAGCGGCCTGGCAGTAGGCCAGGTGGATCCCGAACTCGCTGGCACCGGCGCGGAACGCGCGCTCGGCGGCGCGGTGGGCACGCACGCCGCGTCGCGTCGCCTCGTGGATCATCCCGACTTCGTAGGGCGTCTTGTAGGCGCGGTGGTAATCGAGGTAATCGATGACCGCCTGCGGGTTGTTGGGCTTGAATGCGCCGTACTGTCCCAAGGCGCTTTGCGGCTCGCCAAGGATCGCGCAGCGCGACGCGTTCTTCGGCAGGTGTTGCAACGCCTCCTCGGGCTTGCGGATCACCACGATGTCGAAGTGATCCACCCAGTATCCGGAGGGCGCATCCGGCACGACGTGCCAGTAGTCGCGCGGCTGCAGGTAGACCAGCCTCGGCCGTTCGCCCGGCGTCGCCACCACCCAGCTGCCCGGGTTCCGGGTCAGTGGCAGCCAGTGCTTGAACTGCGGGTTGGCGGCGTAGGGGTAGTCGCGGTCGTCGAACACCTGGACGTGCAAGGTGCCACTGGGGACGACGAGGTGGTCGAACCCGCCGCGCTCCAGCGCAGTGGCGGTGCGCGCCTGCAGCGTCGCGAGGTGGTCGGCGTAGTGGCGGGCAACGGCAATGGACATCGTCTGTTCGATTCTTCGAGGGACGACCATTCTGCCGCAACCCATCCGACGCTGCAGCGCCGGGGCGCTATTCGTAGTGGCTGCCCGGCGCGTCGATCCAGGTGCGCATGCGCTTGGCATGGGCCTCTGGCACCGCGATGAAGCGAAAGCCGGCCCATGCCTGGCCTGGCGCGCTGGCGCCGTCGAGCCAGAGCAGATGCGCGCCGACGTCGACCGCGGTCGCGTCGCCATCGACGCCGGGCAGGGTGAACCTGAACTGGTAGAGCGCGTCGTCGGTCAGCGGTTCGCTGGCGATCAGCAGCAGGCCGGTCTGCGACAAGTTGCCGATGCGTCCGATCACGCGCTCGGTCATGGTGTCGGTGACCAGGACGTTCTCGGGCGCCTTGCGACGCTTTGCGCGGCGGAACTCGTGGATCATGGCTTGGCTCCTGCGGGCTCGCCGCCAGCATCACCCACGCCGGCGAAGCTGCGCAGCGCGCTGACGGCGGCCTGCCAGGCGCGGTCCACCAGGCGCGCGCGGTCGGCAGTGACGATGCGCGCCTGCCCGTTCGCGAGCATGCGCGCGACCGCATCAAGCGAATGTTCGCCGACGCGCTGGCCACGCTGGTTGACGAACAGCGCGTTGTCGGTGATCGGGCTGAACCACGAGAGGCGACGTCGAACCACGTCGCCTTGCTGGTTGGTGATGAACTCGATCCAGGTGCCGAACGGCAATACGCGCAACTGTTCGTACCTTGCCTGCTCCTCCGGGGTGCGTGGCGACAGTTTTGGCTTCTTCGCCTTGGCGTCCTCGCCCAGCCGGGTGCGTGCCTTGAGCTTCATCGCCAGCTCGGTGCGCGATGCCGGATCGTCCTCGTTCTCGGGTGCGCTGCTGGTCAGGCGCTGGGCAATGACGGCAGCTTCTTCCGCGTGGTAACCCACCTGGGCCAGCGATGACTCCACGTGCGCGGTCAGCGCAGGGTCGTTGGCAGCCTCGTCGCGGGTGCAGGTCTCGACGATCTGGCGGGTGACATCGAGCTGCTTGCGCCACGCATCGGAGTCTTCGCCCTGCCGAAGCAGGGTCAGCGTCAACACGTCCGCCCAGGCCTGGTTGAGGAGCGCGCGCGTGAACTTCGGGAGGCGCTGTTCGCCGATCGCGGCGTTCATCATTTCCGCCGCACGCAACTTGGCGACTTCCAGTTTTTCCTTGCCACGCGCGGCTTCGGTATGCCGGCGCTCCAGCATCTCGGCCTTGCGCACCTGCGCCTGGAGGTGGGTCTGCAACTGCTCGTTGGACGAGGCAAACACCTCGGTATCGCCGTCGTACTTCTCGACGACGTCGGTCACTGCCTTCTGCAGCGGGGCGAGGAAGTGCGGGTCGAAATCGTTGTCGTCCAGCCATCTCGCAGCGCTTTCGGCAACGGTATTCAGCAGCTGCCGCGCCGGATGGTGGTTGCGGACGAAGAATGCACGGTCCTGCAGCGCCACCCGCAACAGCGGCACCTGCAGGCGGCGCACGAGTGCAGCGGCCGGCGCATCGACGCGGATCTCCTCCTCGAGGTGCGTGTACAGCATGTCGAGCAATTCGAAAGTGTCGCTGTCCTGTGGCGACAGATCGGCGCCGGTGCCCTTGCGTTGCCTCGCCTGCGCCAGCAGCGTCTGCCTGACGTCTGCCAGCGTCTGTGGCGCGCCCGGGGTCGCCAGCGGTTGAGACTGCAGGTGCCCGAGCGCATGGAAGATCTCGCTGGTGCTCATCTGGTCCTGCGGAGCCACGGCCTTGCCTGGCCGTAGCTTGCCCAGCACCTCGCGACGCCCGGACAACAGCTGCAGCAACTTGTCGATCGCCGCGTTCTCGTCTTCGGCCAGCGGCTCGGGCGGCTCGCCCATCCAGGCGGTATGCGGTCGTTGACCGGGTGCCCAAGTGCCCCGGCCGCCACCGGGGCCGCGATCTCGCGCTCCGGCATGGACCTGGCCGCCTTCTTCGGCGCGGCCAGGATGACCTGCTCCGCCGCTTGCGCCTGGAGCGGGTCGGCTGCCGCGGCGCGGGCGCTGCGCGCCGTCCGCGTCTTCCGACGCTCCCTCCTCCTGCTCGTCGTCGGCCTCCACCGGCTTGGCACGGGTGCGCATCGGCACGTAGGTCAGGCCGGGCAGGATGCCCTCCCGATCCAGCAGCTCGTCCAGCCGCTCGAGGATGCGGGAGTAGGTCGCCATCACCTGGCGGTCGAAGATGCGATAGAGCAGCAGGCGCGAATCGTGCTCGATCCTCAGGGCCTGGCTGGCGGCACGCATGGCGCGGCATAGCGACTGCGGGCCAAGCGGAATGCGTTCGGCGTCGAAGGCGGGTGTGGCGGCCAGCACGCCGAAGCGTTGACCCAGCAGGTGAAGCGGGAGGTTGGCGCGGCCTTCCTGGCGGCTGGCGATCTCGCGCAGCACCGTGCCTTCGTCCATCACGGCCTCGTCGACAAGGCTGAGCTTGCCGAACCCGGGTGCAGGCGCGGCACCGGTGCCCGGTTCGTTGGCAACCGGCATGGCGGAGGCGGGTGCACTGCGGATGCCGGCAACCGAGGCTTCCAGCTCCAGCATGAAATGCGGCACCAGGTCGGAGCGGTTGAGGCGGAAGGTACGCAGGGTCTGCATGTAGCCGGATTCGGTGCCGGGGTTGCGCGCCTGGTCGGCGAGGCGGAACAGTTCCTGCTCGAACTCCGACAGCATCAGCCCAAGGTTGCCGTCCAGGTCCTCGGAGACGAGCGCCAGCGCCTGCTCCAGTACCCTGCGTACGCGACGCGGCAGGCCGGCCGTGGCCAGCGAGCGCGGTGCGGAGGATTCAGTGGTCGGCGGATTGGGCATGCGGTGTCGTGATCCTTGCGTAGCGATGCGTCCGGTATCCCGGGGACGCCCCGCCGGGCGATCCGCTTGCCGTTGTTCGACGGCAAGGCGGTGGCCCGCCGAGGTGCGACGGCTGGTTACATGCTGTCCCCTCGGTTGCCCCCGGCTGGCGCCGTCGTCGGCGGATCCATCGGCAGGCCTCCCCAAACCGGAGTTCCGGCGCCTTTCTTAACACGCTGGTGGCAGCGGGGCTAGCCCGAAGGGTTGCCCGCCGACGCCGCGGCCTCGTCGTGGAGGAACAGCGAGACCAGGTCGTTGTTGAAGCGTTGGCCCTGTGCCGTGGGTCGCCAGTCGCCATCGACGTGCTGCAGCCAGCCGCGCGCTTCGGCTTCGGCCATTTGCGCGGCGATGTTGCTGGCGGCAAGGCCGGTGCGCGCCGCGAACATGGACTCCCCGAAACCCTCCACCAGGCGCAATGCATTCAGCATGAACTCGAACGGCAGATGTTGCGGTGCAATGCGTTCGTCGCCGCCAATCGCGGCGGGGCTGCCGGCCGTGGCCAGCCATGCAGCCGGATGCTTGAGCTTCCAGCGGCGCAGGATCGCCTGCTCGCTGCCGAGCGTGAGCTTGCCGTGCGCGCCTGCGCCGATGCCGAGGTAATCGCCGAACCGCCAGTAGTTGAGGTTGTGCGCGCACTGCCGCCCCGGCCGTGCATAGGCGCTGACTTCGTACTGCACGAAGCCGGCCTGGGCCAGCTGCGCCTGGCAGTGTTCCTGCATGTCCCAGGCGAGGTCGTCGTCGGGAATCCCTTGCGGTGGCCGCGCGGCGAACACGGTGTTGGGTTCCAGCGTGAGCTGGTAGTGCGAGAGATGTGCCGGCTGCAGCGCGAGTGCGCGTTCGATGTCGATCCCGGCCATCGCCAGCGTCTGCCCGGGCAGTGCGTACATCAGGTCGAGGTTGAGGTTGTCGAAGCCGGCGTCCTGCGCCAGCTTCACCGCCGCATCGGCCTGCGCGCTGTCATGGATGCGGCCGAGCCGCTGCAGGCAGCCGTCGTCGAAACTCTGGATGCCGAAGCTGATGCGGTTCACGCCGGCGCGACGGTAGTCCTCGAAGCGGCCGTGCTCGGCGGTGCCGGGGTTGGTTTCCAGCGTGACCTCGGCGCCGGGCGCGAAGCGCAGGCGCGCGCTGGCCTGCTGCAGGAAGCGGTCGATCGCGTCGGCCGGGAACAGGCTGGGCGTACCGCCGCCGAAGAACACGCTGTGGATCGTGCGCCCCCACGCCAGCGGCAGGTCGTGGTCCAGGTCGGCCAGCAGCGCATCGACGTAGGCATCGAACGGCAGCGCGCCGCGCGCCTCGTGCGAGTTGAAGTCGCAGTACGGGCACTTCCGCACGCACCAGGGCAGGTGGACATAGAGCGAGAGCGGCGGCGGTGTCAGCATCGTTCGCATTGTAGGAGCGGGCGCCGCCGCGCAGAACCTCGCGCTGCCCTGGCCTGCCGCAGCCATGGCGATGGAGGCGCCGCCGCCCGAGACGATGGCGAGCCGGGGATTTCGTCGCGCCGCCGCTGGCGGTTAGAGCGAAGCCAGCCTCTCGCGCAGCGACGCCATCGCCTGCCCGCGATGGCTGATCCGGTTCTTCTCCGCCAGCGGCATTTCCGCCGCGGACTGCCCCAGCTTGGCGTCGAAGAACACCGGGTCGTAGCCATGGCCGCCGCTGCCGCGGCGGGCGTGCAGGATGCGGCCGTGCCAGCTGCCTTCGACGATGATCGGTTGCGGGTCCTCCGGGTGGCGCAGCAGCGCCAGCACGCAGACGAAGCGTGCGCCGCGCCGTTCATCGGGCACGCCGTGCAGTTCGGCCAGCAGCTTCTCGATGTTGGCATCGGCGTCGCCATGCATCCCGGCATAGCGCGCCGAGTACAGGCCCGGGGCGCCGTCCAGGGCGTCGACGCAGATGCCGGAGTCGTCGGCCAGTGCCGGCAGTCCCGTGGCACGTGCGGCGTGGCGTGCCTTGAGCAGGGCGTTCTCGACGAAGGTCAGCCCGGTTTCATCGGCATCGTCGAGACCGAACTCGCCCTGCGCGCGCACGGCGATGCCCGACTGCGCCAGCAGCCCGCGGAATTCCTCCAGCTTGCCCGCGTTGCCCGAGGCCAGCACCAGCGAGCGCACCGCGGTCATCGTGCCAACGCGTCCCGCTGCTTCTCCAGCAGCGTGGCGATGCCGGACTCGCCCAGGGCCAGCAGCGCGTCGAGCTCGTCGCGGCGGAACGCATGGCCCTCGGCAGTGCCCTGCAGTTCGATGAAGCCGCCGCCATCGTTCATCACGATGTTCATGTCGGTGTCGCAGTCGCTGTCCTCGGCGTAGTCCAGGTCGAGCACCGGCACGCCGCGATACACGCCCACCGACACCGCGGCGACGGCGCCGAACACCGGGTCGCGGCTGATCTCGCGCCGCGATTGCAGCACGCGCACCGCATCCACCAGCGCCACGTAGGCGCCGGTGATCGCGGCCGTGCGGGTGCCGCCGTCGGCCTGCAGCACGTCGCAGTCGAGGGTAATGGTGCGTTCGCCCAGCGCGGTGCGGTCCACGCAGGCACGCAGGCTGCGGCCGATCAGGCGCTGGATCTCCAGCGTGCGCCCGCCCTGCTTGCCGCGCGCGGCCTCGCGGTCGTTGCGGGTGTTGGTGGCGCGCGGCAGCATGCCGTACTCGGCGGTCAGCCAGCCTTCGCCCTTGCCCCGCAGGAAGCCCGGCACGCGGTTCTCCACGCTGGCCGTGCACAACACGCGGGTATCGCCGAAAGACACCAGCACCGAACCTTCGGCATGGCGCGTGAACCCGCGCTCGATGCGCACCTCGCGCAGCTGGTCGGGTGCGCGGCCACTGGGGCGGGCGATGCTCATGCAGGCGGGTCCGGAAAAAAAGGGGGCGCCAGATTACCATTGGCCTCCCACGGCACCGGCCTGAGCCGCGTGCGTCCACTGGAGACACGATGTCGATCCGCAGCATGACCGCCTACGCGTCGGGCGAGCGCACCACCGATCGGGGCACGCTTGGCTGCGAGATGCGCGCGGTCAACCATCGCTTCCTCGAACTGGGCGCGCGCCTGCCCGAGGAGCTGCGTGCGCTGGAGCCCGCCATCCGCGAGCGCGTGTCGGCGCGCGTGTCGCGCGGCAAGGTGGACCTGGTGCTGCGCCTGCGCCCCGCGGAAGGCGAGGGCGGGCTGGTGGTGGACGATGCGCTGGTCGATCGCCTCGCCCAACTGGCGATCGCGCTGTCGGCGCGGTTCCCGGGCATGCATACGCAGTTCGTCGACCTGCTGCAGTATCCCGGCGTGCTGCAGTCGCGCGCTGCCGATCCCGCCGCGTTGCAGGCCGAGGCGCTGGCGCTGGTGGATGCGGTGCTGGCGGATTTCGTGGTGGCGCGCGAACGCGAGGGCGCGCAGCTGGTCGCCGCGATCCTCGAGCGTGTCGACGGCATCGAACGCATTGCCGCCGAGGTGCGCACGCTGGTGCCGGCGATCCGCGCCGGGCAGCGCGCCAAGCTGGAGGCCCGGTTGGCCGAACTGGCGCAGGGCGCCGACCCGGCCCGCGTCGAACAGGAGCTGGTGCTGTCGCTGCAGAAGCTCGACGTGGACGAGGAACTGGACCGGCTGGCCAGCCATGTCGTCGAGATCCGCCGGGTGTTCACCCAGAAGCAGCCAGTCGGGCGCCGCCTCGATTTCCTGCTGCAGGAGTTCAACCGAGAGGCCAACACCCTCGGTTCCAAGTCGGTCGACGCGCGCACCAGCAATGCCGCCGTCGAGCTGAAGGTGCTGATCGACCAGATCCGCGAGCAGGTGCAGAACATTGAGTAGTCCTTCGACCATGCGCGGCACGTTGTTCATCGTCGCGGCACCGTCCGGTGCCGGGAAGTCCAGCATCGTCAACGCCTGCCTGGAACGCGATCGCAACATCTGCCTGTCGATCTCGTTCACTTCGCGCGCGCCACGCCCGGGCGAGCGCCACGCCGAGCACTACCACTTCATTTCCGCCGACGCGTTCAAGGCGATGATCCGCGCCGGTGATTTCTTCGAGTACGCCGAGGTGCACGGCGACTGGAAGGGCACGGCCAAGCAGTCGGTCGAGCCGCAGCTGGCGGCGGGGAAGGACGTGCTGCTGGAAATCGACTGGCAGGGCGCGCAGCAGGTCAAGGCGCAGGTGCCTGACGCGGTGAGCGTGTTCATCCTGCCGCCCTCGCGCGCCGCGCTGGAAGAGCGCATGCGCAAGCGCGGACAGGACAGCGAGGAGACGATCGCGCGGCGCCTGGCCAATGCGCGCGAGGAGATGTCGCACCACGCCGAATTCGACTACCTGATCGTCAACGAGGTCTTCGACACCGCGGTGGGCGAGATGTGCGCCATCTTTGCCGCCAGCCGGCTGCGGCTGGACCGGCAGGTCGAGCGCCATCGCGGCCTGGTCGAGGCGCTGCTGTCCCCGGAGTAAACCCGGCCCGACGCGACGACAGGCGCCAGAACGCCGCTTGGTTGGCCTGCTTTCCCTCGTAACCTGCTGATTTTTCAAGACGAAGCTTGATTTCGATACAAGCCGACCCTAGAATTGCCGGTCCTTTCGAACAGTATCGACGGCCTGCTGGCCGCCGGGAGACGTATGGCCCGCATCACCGTGGAAGATTGCCTGGAAGTCGTCGACAACCGCTTCGAGCTGGTCATGATGGCGGCCAAGCGCGCGCGCCAGCTGGCCAACGGCGTCGACGCCCAGATCGACAACGAGACCGAGGACAAGCCGACCGTGCTCGCCCTGCGCGAGATCGCTGCGCGTCGCGTGGATACGGACTACATCGACGCGGTCGAGAAAGCCGAGCGCGAGCGCAAGGAGCGCGAGGCGCTGGAGTGGGCCGCTGCCGAAGTGGTGGCCGCCGAAGACGACATGAAGGGCGACGACTGAGGTCGCGCCGCGTTCGGCGGGCGCAGGATGCGCCGCCCGGTCGCGATGGCCCGCACAGGGCATGGACGGCTCCGCTCGCGCGGGGCCGTTTTGGTTGTGGTGGCCGGTGCGCGCCGCGATGGCTACCGCCTGCCTGCGTTTGCCCGTAGGCTTCCGGCATGACCCGGGACGCCACCGTCCACGCCGACCTGCCCGCCGCGCCCGACGATGCCGCGACGCCCGACTACGTGCGCGCGCTGGAGCAGGCCGCGCATTACCTGCCGCCCGAACAGCGACAGCAGTTGCGGCGCGCGTGGGCGGTGGGCGCCGCGGCCCATGAGGGCCAGACCCGCAAGTCGGGCGAGCCCTACATCACCCACCCCGTCGCGGTGGCGCAGGTGCTGGCCGAGCAACGGGTGGACGTGGAGACGCTGGTCGCGGCGATCCTGCACGACACCATCGAAGACACGCCGTTGACCTACGCGCAGTTGGCGGAAGGCTTCGGCGAAACCGTGGCCGAACTGGTCGAAGGCGTCACCAAGCTCGACAAACTGCAGTTCAGCAGCCGCCAGGAGGCCGCCGCCGAAAGCTTCCGCAAGATGATGCTGGCGATGGCGCGCGACCTGCGCGTGATCCTGATCAAGCTGGGCGACCGCCTGCACAACATGCGTACGCTGGGCGCGCAGCCGGGACCCGCGCGCGAACGCATCGCGCGCGAGACGCTGGAGGTGTACGCGCCCATCGCGCAGCGCCTGGGCATGAACATGATCAAGGCCGAGCTGCAGGACCTGGGCTTCCACGCCCTGCACCCGCTGCGCCACCTGATCCTGGACAAGCACATCCGTTCGCAGCCGATGTTGCGCCGGGAAGTGATGGCGAAGATCGAAGCGCAGCTCGCGCAGCGATTGACGCACGAGGGACTCAAGTACCGCCTGGTCAGCCGCGTGAAGTCGCCGTGGAGCATCTACAGCAAGATGCGCAGCGAGGGAAAGAGCTTCGACCAGGTGATGGACGTGTTCGGCTTCCGCATCGTGGTGTCGTCGGTACCGGACTGCTACCACGCGCTGGGCGTGGCGCACTCGGTGTACAAGCCGCTCGACGGGCGCTTCCGCGACTTCATCGCGATTCCCAAGGCCAACGGCTACCAGTCGCTGCACACGGTGTTGTTCGGGCCCTATGGCTCGCCCATCGAAGTGCAGATCCGTACCGAGGACATGGACCTGGTGGCCGAGCGCGGCATCGCCGCGCACTGGGCCTACAAGCACGGCGGTTCGCCCAGTGGCGCGCAGGCGCGCGCGCATTCGTGGATCGCCAATCTGCTCGAATCGCAGCGCGCGACCGGGTCGTCGCTGGAATTCCTGGAGAACGTGAAGGTCGACCTGTTCCCGGACGAGGTGTACCTGTTCACGCCCAAGGGCGACATCCTGTCGCTGCCGCGCAACTCCACCGCGCTGGACTTCGCCTATGCGGTGCATACCGACATCGGCAACAAGGCCGTGGCTGCGCGGGTGGACGGCAAGCTGGTGCCCTTGCGCACCAAGCTGGCCAGTGGCCAGAAGACCGAGATCGTCACCGCCAAGTCGTCCGCGCCGCGGCCGCAGTGGCTGGAGTTCGTGGCCACCGGCAAGGCGCGCACCGCGATCCGAAGCCAGCTCAAGCAGCTCGAGCACGAGGATGCGGTGACGCTGGGGCATCGCATGCTCGACCGCGCGCTGGAAGACCTGCGCACGTCGCTGGACCGGCTGCCGCAGGAGCGCGTGGATGCCTACCTCGTGGAGGCGCGCTACCCCCGCCTGGAGGAACTGCTGGCCGACATTGCCCTGGGCAACCGCATGCCGGCACAGGTGGCGGTGGCGTTGGCCCAGCGCGAGGCCGACCAGGAGGATTTCGACGACATCGACGACGTGGTGCGCCACCGCGGCGAACGCATCCTGATCACCGGCAACGAGCGCGGCGTGATCAGCTTCGCCAACTGCTGCCTGCCGATTCCCGGCGACGAGATCATGGGCTACCACACCGCCGGGCGAGGCATCGTGGTGCACCGGCTCGATTGCCCGAACGTGGCCGAGTACCGCAAGTCGCTGGAGCGCTGGGTGGCGATCGGCTGGGATCGCGAGGTGACTGGCGAATACGGTGTCGCCTTGCGCATCGAGGCCGAGAACCGACCGGGCGTGCTGGCGCAGATCGCCGCGGCCATCGCACAGGCCGACTCCAACATCGAGGGCGTCGAATACCTCGAGCGCGACAGCAACGTCGCGGCGATCCGCTTCGCGATCCAGGTCAAGGACCGCGAACACCTGGCCGAAGTGATCCGCAAGACGCGCCGTCTGGGCGTGGTGCACGGCGTGCAGCGGCTGTAGGGCGGGCCCAGGCCCGCCTTTTCGCCGACGCGCCGTCTTGGCTGGCGTGCCGATCGAAACCGAAGATGCGTGGCTCTGCGCAAGGCCATGCCGCGGCACGACCTATAATCGACGCATCCCGAACGGAGTCGCCCCATGCCCCGCCATCCCATCCACACCGACCACGCGCCTGCCGCCATCGGGCCGTATTCGCAGGCCGTGCGCAGTGGCAATACCGTGTACTTCTCCGGCCAGATCGCACTGGATCCGGCGACGGGCGACGTGGTCGATGGCGGCATCGAGGCGCAGGCGCGCCGCGCCTTCGACAACCTCAAGGCGGTCGCCGAAGCCGCGGGCGGCTCGATGGACGACATTGTCCGCGTCGGCCTGTACCTCACCGACCTGTCGCAGTTCGGCGCGGTCAATGCGGTGATGGCGGAGTATTTCGCTGCACCGTATCCGGCGCGTTCCACCATCGAAGTGTCGGCGCTGCCGAAGGGCGTGGTGTTCGAGGTCGATGCGGTGATGGTGCTCGCCTGACCTGGCGGGGAACACGGACGGCATGTCCAAGCCCGCGCCGACCCTGGCGGCCGCCGGACAGGCGCCACTGACCACGCTGTCGGGCGTCGGGCCGGCGGTCGCGGAGAAGCTCGCCGCGCGTGGCTTGGTGACTTTGCAGGATCTGTGGCTGCACCTGCCGCGGCAGTACGAAGACCGCACGCGGATCACGCCGATCCGTAACCTGCAGGCGGGCGTGGCCGCGCAGGTCGAAGGCGTGGTGGAAGCGGTCGAACGCGGCTTCCGCTATCGGCCGATGCTGCGCGTGGCGATGGGCGACGACTCGCGCGGCACCCTGGTGCTGCGCTTCTTCCATTTCCGTTCGCAGCAGGTCAACCAGTTCCGCGTCGGCGCGCGCGTGCGCGCCTACGGCACGCCACGGCCGGGGCAGCATGGGCTGGAGATCGTGCACCCGAGCTATCGCGTGGTCGACGACGCCGAGGCGGGAGTCGTGGGCGAGGCGCTGGACCCGGTGTATCCGGCGGTGGAAGGCGTGGGCCCGGCGACCCTTCGCCGACTGATCGCGCAATCGCTGCAAGGCCTGCCCGGCGAGGACGAACTGGAACTGCTGCCGCGCGAGTGGCTGCAGGCGCAGGGCCTGCCTTCGCTGCGCGCGGCGGTGGCCACGATGCATGCGCCCCCCCGCGATGCCGACGTGCCTGCGCTGCTGGCCGGGCTGCATCCTGCGCAGCGCCGCCTGGCGCTGGAAGAACTGCTGGCGCATCACCTCAGCCTGCGTCGCCAGCGCATCGCGATGCAGGCGCATGCGGCGATCGTGCTGCGCGACGACCGGCTGGCCCGGCGATTGACGTCTGCGCTGCCGTTCGCGCTGACCGGCGCGCAGCAGCGCGTGTTCGATGAGGTCCGTGCGGATCTTGCGCAGCCGTCGCCGATGCTGCGGCTGGTGCAGGGCGACGTGGGCAGCGGCAAGACCGTGGTCGCGGCGCTCGCGGCGCTGCTGGCGGTGGGCGAGGGACGGCAGGCGGCTTTGATGGCTCCGACCGAGCTGCTGGCCGAGCAGCACCTGGCCAACCTGCGCGGCTGGCTGGAACCGCTGGGCGTGCGCGTCGGCTGGCTGGCGGGCAAGATCAGCGGCAAGGCGCGCGCCGCGGCGTTGGTCGATGTGGCGAGCGGCGCGATGCAGGTCGTCGTCGGCACGCATGCGTTGATGCAGGAGGGCGTGGCGTTCCACGGCCTCGCGCTTGCCATCGTCGACGAGCAGCATCGTTTCGGCGTGCACCAGCGCCTGGCGCTGCGCGACAAAGGGGCTGCCGAAGGCATCGTGCCGCACCAGCTGGTGATGACCGCGACGCCGATCCCGCGCACGTTGGCAATGGCGGCCTATGCCGACCTCGACGTGTCCGCCATCGACGAACTGCCGCCCGGCCGAACACCGGTGCAGACCGTGGTGCTCAGCGCCGAGCGCCGCCCGGAACTGGTGGAGCGCATCCGCGCCGCCTGCGCAGAGGGCCGCCAGGCGTACTGGGTGTGCACCATCATCGACGAGTCCGACGAGGTGGTGGCACAGGCCGCGCAGACCACGCACGAGCAACTGTCGGCGTCGCTGCCCGGCCTGCGCGTGGGCTTCGTCCACGGCCGGATGAAGCCGAACGAGAAGCAGGCGACGATGCGCGCGTTCAAGCAGGGCGACGTCGACCTGCTGGTGGCGACCACCGTCATCGAGGTGGGCGTGGACGTGCCCAATGCCTCGCTGATGATCATCGAGAACGCCGAACGCCTCGGCCTGGCGCAGCTGCACCAACTGCGCGGCCGGGTGGGCCGCGGCAGTGCGGCGTCGAGCTGCGTGCTGCTGTACCAGCCGCCGCTGTCGCAGGCCGCCAGGCAGCGCCTGGAAACGATGCGTTCGACCAGCGACGGGTTCGTGATCGCCGAGAAGGACCTCGAACTGCGCGGCCCGGGCGAACTGCTCGGCACGCGCCAGACCGGCATCGCCGACTTCCGCATCGCCGACCTGGCGCGCGATGCCGACCTGCTACCCGAGGTGCATCGCATCGGCGAGGCGCTGCTGGACGACTTGCCGCAGGTGGCCGACAAACTGGTGGATCGCTGGATCGGCGGCGCCGCGCGCTATGCCGCGGCCTGAGTGCCTGGTCGTCTAGACTCCATCGATGACAGACAAGATCCCGCTCCTGATCGATACCGATCCCGGCGTCGACGACGCGCTGGCCCTGCTGATGGCCTTCGATTCGCCCGGACACGACATCGTCGGCCTGACCATCGCCGCGGGCAATGTCGGTCTGCGCCATACCGTCGCCAATGCGTTGAAGCTGTGCGAGGTGGTGGGTCGTACCGACGTGCCGGTGTTCGCCGGTGCCGATGCGCCACTGCTGCACGCCGCGCCGGATGCGGCCTACGTGCATGGTGCCGACGGCTTCGGCGATGTCGGCCTGCCGCCGGCCACCCATGCCGCCGCCGGCGAGCATGCGGCGCTGGCGATCCTGCGGCTGTCGCATGCGCATGCCGGCCGCCTGCTGCTGGTCGCCCTGGGCCCGCTGACCAACATCGCGCTGGCGCTCAAGCTGGATCCGACGTTGCCGCAACGCGTGGCGCGGTTCGTGGCGATGGGCGGCGCGGTCACTGCGCACGGCAACATCACCCCGGCTGCCGAGTTCAACGTGTACTTCGATCCCGAGGCCGCCAGGATCGTGTTCGAGGCGTTCCCGCAGTTCGAGTTGGCGGACTGGGAGGCGACGCTGGCGCACGGCCTGCCGCATGCCGGTGTCGAGGAGTGGCTGGCGATCGACACCGCGCGGGCCCGGTTCTACGAGGCCATCTCGCGGCAGACGCGCACCTGGTCGGCCGACCGCCGCGGCGACGACTGGTTCGCCGCCGATGCGCTGGCGATGGCGTGGGTGCTGGAACCGGACGCCGCGCGCGAGGTGGAAGCGCGGCCGGTGGAGGTCGACATCGGCCACGGTCCGGGTCGCGGCACCACCGTGGTGGACTGGAACCGCCAGACCGGGCGGCCCGACAACGCGCGGATCCTGCTCCGCCTGGACCAGGCCCGGTTCCAGGCCCGGGTGCGGGCCGCGCTGGCGGCCGGGAACTGACGGCAAACCCGGTCTTGCGCCAAGGGTCGAATGCGGACTACAATGCCGCTCTTTCCTTGCGCAAACTGGTGCCCGCCGCCATGAAGGCCGACATCCATCCCGATTACCGTGAAGTCGTGTTCCAGGACGTGACCTCCGATTTCAAGTTCCTGACCCGCTCCACGCTGGCCGCTTCCTCGAAGGAAACGATCAAGTGGGACGATGGCAACGAGTACCCGCTGGTGAAGATCGAGGTGTCCTCGGCGACGCATCCGTTCTACACCGGCCAGAACAAGGTCATGGACACCAGCGGTCGCATCGACAAGTTCAAGCGTCGCTACGCCAAGTAAGCGGACGCGTGTCGCGCGCCGCGCGCGCAACGCAGCGTTGCACCAACGGCCGCCGCAGGGCGGCCGTTGGCGTTTGTGCGCCTGCAGGGTTTGAAGGCCAGCTTCGCGCCGCATGTCGTCGCCCCGCGGTACATGGTTCCCGCGCGACCAAAGTCCGAGTCGGCGCTCCAACCGGCTATGCGATAATTGGTGCGTCGCGGCACCCACGCGTGCCGCCGTCGCCGGGCCCCGCGCCCGCACGTCCGTACCAGGAGGAATGCTTTCGTGTCTGACCAGATCGCCACCCTGAACGCAGGCGGCAAGTCCGTCGACCTGCCGATCCTGAAGCCCACGCTCGGCAACGACTGCGTCGACATCTCCAGGCTGACCAAGGAAACCGGGCTTTTCACCTACGACTCGGGTTTCACGGCCACCGCCAGCTGCAAGTCGGCCATCACCTATATCGATGGCGACAAGGGCGTGCTGCTGTATCGCGGCTACCCGATCGAGCAGCTCGCCGAGCACTCCAGCTTCCTGGAGGTCGCGTACCTGTTGATGAACGGCGAACTGCCGAACAAGGACGAGTTCGCCCGGTTCGAGCATGAGGTCACGCACCACACGATGATGCACGAGTCGCTGAAGAACTTCCTCGGCGGCTTCCACTACGACGCGCACCCGATGGCGATGCTGGCCGGCACGGTGGCGTCGCTGTCGGCGTTCTACCACGACAACCTCGACCTCGAGGACCCGGAGCAGCGCCGCCAGGCCGCGATCCGCCTGCTGGCGAAGGTGCCCACGCTGGCCGCCGCGGCCTACCGCTATTCGATCGGCTGGCCGATCCGCTACCCGCGCAACAACCTCAATTACGTCGACCGCTTCCTGCACATGATGTTCGAGGTGCCCAGCGAGCCGCTGGAGATGAACCCGGTGGTCGCCAAGGCGCTGGACTTGCTGTTCATTCTGCACGCCGACCACGAGCAGAACGCATCCACCTCGACCGTGCGACTGGTCGGTTCCACCGGCGCCAACCCGTACGCATCGGTGGCCGCCGGCATCACCGCGTTGTGGGGCCCCGCTCACGGTGGTGCCAACGAGGCGGTGCTGAAGATGCTGGAAGAGATCGGCACCGCGGACAAGGTGGACAGCGCCGTGGCCCGCGCCAAGGACAAGAACGACCCGTTCCGCCTGATGGGCTTCGGACACCGCGTGTACAAGAACTTCGACCCGCGCGCGAAGATCATCCGCGAGATGACCCACAAGGTTCTGGGTGAGCTGAACATCGACGATCCGATGCTGGAAGTGGCGATGCGGCTCGAGGAAGCCGCGCTGAAGGACGACTACTTCGTCGAGCGCAAGCTGTACCCCAACGTCGACTTCTACAGCGGCATCATCTACAAGGCGCTGAAGATCCCGACCGAGATGTTCACCGTCATGTTCGCCATTGGCCGCACCGCCGGCTGGGTGTCGCACTGGCTGGAGCAGCAGGTCGATCCGGAAGCGAAGATCGGCCGCCCGCGCCAGATCTACACCGGCCATGCCAGCCGCGACTACGTGCCCACCGCCAGGCGTTGATGGCACAAGCGCACCCCGGTGCACCCCCGGAGCCGCGGACTGTCCGCGGCTTCGTGCTTTTCAAGTGGCTGGTCTACGCGCTGCTGGCGGCCAACGTGGTGCTGTACGCGCATGCCGGGACGGCCACCGAAACCATCGATACCGCGGCTTGGATGGTCCTGCTGCTGATGTTCGAGTGGGAAACCGGCGGCTGGCACCTGCCGACGTGGTCGCGCACGGCCAGTCGCGCGCTGCGTGCGATCGCATCGCTTGCCGTGCTGTGGGCGTGCATCGATTACGGCCTGTCCGGCGAGTGGCTGGACTTCGCCAATGCCAGCGCCTGGTTGGGGGTTGTGTTTGCGCTGGAGCTGGAAGTGCGATTGCCTGCCAGGCGGCGGTACCTGCACCACGTGCGCCGCGCTTCGTCGTGGGTGTTGTACCTCGCACTGGCCGGATTCGCGATCGCGTGGTGGCTGCTGGCGCTGCGCGTGGGCGATGCCGGCGACTGGCTGGATGCCTGGGACGCCACGCTGTGGCTGGCCGCATTCCTGGCCATCGAGCTCAATGTGTTCGGCCTTGCGAGCCGACAGCCGCGGATGCGCGACGCACCTTGAGTGGAGGACGCGGCACCTAGGTGCCGCGTTCGTAGCCTTCGATCTCGGCTTCGGCCAACAGTTCACGCAACTGCGTCGCCGACGCGCGCTTCATCGGCCTTTCGTCGAGGCCGGACAGTGGCGCTTGCCGCAGCGCCTGTTCGGGCAGCACCAGCAGGTCGAAGCTGAGCCCCTCGGCGGCGAACAGCCACACCGGGAAGTCGCCCTCGCGGGTGCGGTCCAGGCGCAGGTGGCGGCTGCGCGATTCGGCCGGGATGCCGGCATCCCCGAGGAAGCGCGGCACCGCATCGGCATCGTCGGCGTACAGGTGAAGGTGCACCGGCGAGTGCCCGTCCGCCGTGCCCTCCAGCACCGGACCCACCAGGCGCGGCGTGAATCGGTCGAAGAACTCGAGTGCGCGCAAGGCCGCCTCGCGCCGCAAGCGCAGGCCATCGGCATGCGCATCGCCCTGGAACAGCCGCTGGTACTCGCGCAGCGCCTGTTCGATCTCGCGGTTGCGCGGCAGCGAGGCATCGTCATGGATGCCGAGGCGATCGGCGGCCTTGAGCTTTGCCTGGTGGTAGTCGCGCATGCCGCCTTCGGCCATCAGCCGTGCGGCCTCGTGCGCGAGGCGGTGCCGGCGTTCGCGCGTGCGTGTCTCGGCATGCTGGCGGGCGCGGTGCATGTCGAACTCCCGTTGCGAACCCGGACCGACTGTACCGCATGCTGGGGTGGCGTCAATGTGCAAGACGCCACGTCGCACCACCGCGATCAGAAAATGTCGAACGCCTCTTCCGCGGGCAGGTCGTCGTAGTTCATCTCGACCTCGCTCTCCATGCGATCCAGGTCCTCGGCCTTGACCCATTCGACGATGCCGCCACCGCTGGCCGTCGGCAGCAGTCGGCCGCCTTCGGTCACCGAGACCCGGATCATGCCCTCGGGCGGCTCGTTGGTCGCCAGCGGCACGCCCTCCAGCGCCACGCGCATGAAGTCGATCCAGATCGGCAGCGCCGCGCGACCGCCGTATTCGCCGCGACCGAGCGGAAGGTTGTCGTCGCGTCCCACCCAGACCGAGGTGACGAGGTTGCCACCGAAACCGGAGAACCATGCGTCCCGGTGATCGTTGCTTGACCCGGTCTTGCCCCCGACGTCGTCGCGGCCGAGCACGCGGGCGGCGGTGCCGGTCCCCCGCTGCACCACGTCGAGCATCATCGACACCAGCTGGTAGGCGACGCGCTCGTCGATCGCGCGCGGTGCCAGCACCGCATCCTCGGGCAGCGGCGTGGCTTCGGGTTGCTCCGGTGCCTCGCTCACGGGGCGTTGCGCTGCCGAAGGGCCGAAATTGAACCCGTCCACGACGTGGCCGCTGCGCTGCGCGCCCGCGGTGCCGGCGCCGCAGGCGCGGCAGGCGATGGCCGGGTTTTCCTTGAAGATCACCTGGCCGTCCCGGTCCCTGACCTCGTCGATGAACCACGGGGTGACACGGAAGCCACCATTGGCGAACACAGCGAACCCGCGGGTCACGTCCAGGGGCGTCAGCGACGGTGAACCCAGCGAGATCGACAGGTTCGGCGGCAGCTGGTCTTCCGGGAAGCCGAAGTTGCTGATGTACTTGCGCGCATAGTCCACCCCGATCGCATCCAGCAGGCGCACGGCCACCAGGTTGCGCGACAGCGCCAGGGCCGGGCGCAGGCGCATCGGGCCCATGAAGCGGCCGTCGGCATTCTGGGGGCGCCAGTCCTGGCCGCGACGCATGCGGAACACCACCGGCGCATCGGGCACGATCGACGCCGGATTGAAGCCGCGCTCGAACGCGGCGGCGAAGATGAAGGGCTTGAAGCTCGAACCCGGCTGGCGCCGCGCTTGCGTGGTGCGGTTGAACGAACTGCCGGCGAAGCTGAAGCCGCCGACCAGTGCGCGCAATGCGCCGTTCTCCGGCTCCAGCGCGACCAAGGTCGCCTGCGCGCGTGGCAGCTGTTCGAGTCGCCACGCAATCGTCGGTGGCGGCGCTTCGGCCCCGGCGGATGCCGGCCTGGGCGGCGTGGCGATGCGCCGCACGCGCACCATGTCCCCGCGCTTGAGCAGCGTGCCGGGGGCGCGCCCGGTCCAGCGGCTGCTGGCCGCATCCAGGGTAAGCGTCGTCCCGTCGGTGAGCGCGACTTCAGCCGTGCCGCCGTCGCTGCGCAGCGCGATCGCGGGCAGCAACCCGCTCTGCGCGGGGATGCCGCGCAAGCGCGCACCGGCCGTCACGGCGTCCTCGTCGGCGGCCAGCTCGAAGGTCTGTTCGGCACCGCGCCAGCCATGGCGATGGTCGTAGACAGCCAGGCCATCGCGCACGGCCTGGTCGGCGGCCGCCTGCATGACCGGGTCGAGGGTGGTGGTGACGTGGTAGCCCTTGGTCAGCACGTCGCCGCCGTAGCGCGCTTCCATCTCCAGCCGCACCATCTCGGCGACATACGGGGCATAAGCCTCGACCGGGCGCTCGTGCGGCTTGGCGTGCATCGGCGTGGCCCTGGCCGCGTCCGCCTCGGCCGCGCTGATGAACCCCAGTTCCTGCATGCGCGCCAGCACGTAGTAGTCGCGCCGCTCCTTGGCACGCTCGGGGTTGCTGAGCGGGTTGCCGCTGGACGGGAACTTCGGGATCGCCGCCAGCGAGGCCATCTCGTCCAGGTCCAGCTGGTCCAGCGTCTTGCCGTAGTAGAACTCCGCGGCCGCCGCCACGCCGTACGCGCGGTTGCCGAAGAAACTCTTGTTCAAGTACAGCTCGAAGATCTCGTCCTTGGTGAGCTCCCGTTCCATCTTCATCGCCAGCAGCATCTCGGCGAATTTGCGGGTGAAGCTGTACTCGGGGCTGAGGTAGAACTGGCGCGCCACCTGCTGTGTGATGGTCGAGCCACCGGGGACGCGTTCGCGTCCACCGGTCTTGGCCAGCAGCCAGACCGCGCGCGCGACGCCCTTGTAGTCCACGCCGGCATGCTCGTAGAAGCGGGCATCCTCGGTGGCGAGGAAGGCTTGCTTCAGGCGGTCCGGCACGTCGTCCATCTTCACCGGGTAGCGCCGCATCTCGCCGAACAGGGCGATCAGCTTGCCGTCGCGGGAGTAGACGTACATCGGTTCCTGCATCTCGATGTCGCGCAGCCCGTCGATGTCCGGGAGCTTGGACGACACCGACAGGTACAGCGCGGTCGCGGTGATGCCGCCGGCGACCAGCAGGATGAGGAAGACAAGCAGCGCCCAGCGCAGCAGGCGACGGAAACGGGGCATCGGCCGGGGACCTCGAGCCAGGCGTGGCGGTGGCCGCGCAGTATAGAGGAGGGCGGTGTACCATCCCCGACCGCATGGGGGATGGCCTGTCGAGGACAGGGTTGCCGTATGCCTTGCGGCTGCAGGAGGCGGTGGGGGCGGGTCGAAGGGGTGACGCGGCGGGTCAGCAAGTGCCCAGGATCGCGCACTCCGGCACGGTCCCGCACCGTGGTTGTTGCCATCCCATGAAAAGTCCGTTATTTAAGGCTCTGGGGCACGTTGCGCGCGTAAGCGCCCGTGACAAAGGGGAAAATCGTGGGGCTGATCACAAAAAGCCAAGCACCGCTGGTCGGCGTCGACATCAGTTCGACTGCCGTCAAGCTCCTGCAGCTCTCGCGCTCGGGTGACCGCTATCGCGTCGAGCACTATGCGGTAGAGCCGCTGCCGCCGAACGCGGTGGTGGAGAAGAACATCGTCGAGGTCGAGGCGGTCGGCGAGGCGATCCGCCGTGCCATGTCGCGCTCGGGGAGCCGCGCCAAGCATGCGGCCGCGGCCGTGTCCGGTTCCGCGGTGATCACCAAGATCATCCCGATGCCGGCGGACCTGGACGACGACGACATGGAGTCGCAGGTCGAGCTGGAGGCGGTCAACTACATCCCGTACCCGATCGAGGAAGTGAACCTCGATTTCGAGGTGTTGGGGGCGATGCCCGGCAACGCCGAGATGGTGCAGGTGCTGCTGGCGGCGTCGCGTTCGGAAAACGTCGAGATGCGTGCGTCCGCGCTCGAGCTGGGCGGGCTGACCGCCAGGGTCGTCGACGTGGAGGCATTCGCCATCGAGAACGCGTTCGGCCTGGTGGCCAGCACCCTGAACTTCCCGCGCGACGGCATCGTGGCGCTGGTCGACGTGGGCGCCACCATGACCACGCTCAACATCCTGCGCAACGGCCGCAGCATCTATGCGCGCGAACAGGTGTTCGGCGGCAAGCAGCTGACCGACGAAGTGATGCGCCGCTACGGCCTGAGCTACGAGGAAGCCGGCCTGGCCAAGCGCCAGGGAGGGCTGCCCGAGAGCTACGAGATCGAGGTGCTGGAGCCGTTCAAGGAAGCCCTGGTCCAGCAGATCAGCCGCCTGCTGCAGTTCTTCTATGCGGGCAGCGAGTTCAATCGCGTCGACCAGGTCGTGCTGGCCGGTGGTTGCGCCTCCATCCCGGGAGTCGCCGAGATGGTCGAGGAGCAACTCGGCGTGCAGACCGTGATCGCCAACCCGCTGGCGCAGATGACGCTTGGTTCGCGGGTGCAGGCGCATGCGCTCGCACAGGACGCGCCGGCGTTGATGATCGCCTGCGGCCTCGCCCTGAGGAGCTTCGACTGATGGCACGGATCAACCTCCTCCCGTGGCGCGCCGAGCGCCGCAAGCAGAGGCAGAAGGAATTCGGCGTGATGTTGGGCGTGGCCGCGTTGGCCGGCCTGGCGCTGTGGTTCCTGTTCAACCTCTACTACAACGCGCAGATCAGCGGCCAGCGCGAACGCAACCAGTTCCTGGAGCAGCAGATCGCCGAGGTCGACAAGCAGATCACCGAGATCGAGGAACTCGATCGGCAACGTGGCCGCCTGCTGTCGCGCAAGGAAGTCATCGAGCAACTGCAGGCCAATCGTTCCCAGATGGTGCACCTGTTCGACTCGCTGGTGCGCACGATCCCCGACGGGGTGATCCTGACCACGATCAAGCAGGAAGGCCAGAAGCTGACGCTGGAGGGCCGCGCGCAATCCAACTCCCGGGTCAGCACCTATATGCGCAACCTTGAGGGTTCTGGCTGGATGACCCGGCCGGACCTGTCGGTGATCCAGGCCAACGCGGGCGTGGCAGGCCTGCCCTTCATGTTCAACCTGTCGGTGCAGCTGGCCAACCCCAATGCGCCGGTCGACAGCGATGGGGACGGCATTCCCGATCCGGTGCCGCCCGTCGGCACCGAGGCCTCGGCGGCCGACGCTGCCGCGCGTGAAGTCGCGTCGCCTGTCCCGGCCGAAGCTCCGGCGGGCACTCCAATCGAGACCCCTGCAGCGCCTGTCGAGTCGGCTGCCGCGCCTGAGGAAGGAGCTGCGTCGTGAGCAACAAGAAGATGTCGCTGAAGGACCTGGACTTCAACAACACCGGGTCTTGGCCGCAGGAATACAAGATCGGTTTCTGTGTCTTGCTCGGATTGCTGATCTTTGGACTGCTCTGGTACGTGGTCACCCGCCCGAAGGGCGCGGAGCTGGATCGATTGGAGCGCCAGGAGGCCACGCTGCGTGCGGATTTCGAAACCAAGCAGGGTCGTGCCGCAAACCTCGAGCCCCTGAAGCAGCAGTTGGCGCAGATGGAGCAGCAGCTACAACAAATGTTGCGCCAGCTGCCCAGCCGGACCGAAATGCCGGCGTTGATCAACGACATTTCGCAGACGGCGCTGGCCACCGGGATACAGAACGAGCTGTTCCGCCCGGGTCCGGAAGTGCCGCGCGAATTCTACGCCGAGAAGCCGATCGAGCTGAAGATGGTGGGTAGCTACCACCAGTTCGGGGCCTTCGTCAGTGGGGTCGCGTCATTGCCGCGCGTGGTGATCATGACCATGCACGATATTTCGCTCAGTGCGCGTGGTGGCCCACCCGGCACCGTCCCCTCGATCGCCAACAACTCGGCGCTTGAGCTGGCGGGGACGGTCAAGACGTATCGCTACCTCGACGAGGATGAGGCGGCGGCGCAGCAGCAGGCTGCCGATGCCGGGGGGAATCGCTGACATGCGCATCAAGATCGACACCTTGCCGCGGGTCGCGGTGCTTGCCGGCGCGATGCTCATGCTGGCTGGCTGGCTGCGTGCGCGGCGTGACAAGTACGCCCGGTGGCGCGCCCAACCTGCAGGAGTGGGTGGCCAACGTCCGTGCGCGTCCGGCGCCGCCACTCGATCCGCTGCCCGTCATGCAGCAGTTCGAGACGTTTGAATACGCCGCGCAGGACATGCGCGACCCGTTCAGTACCGCTTTTGGACGGGACGAGGGGGCCGGCGGTCCGCGACCGGATTCGAACCGCCGCAAGCAAACGCTGGAACAGTTCCCGCTCGACAGTCTCGACATGGTCGGCACGCTGCACACCGGCGCGTCGATGGTCGGGCTGGTGATGGCGCCGGACAAGGTGACCTATCGGGTGCAAGTGGGGTCGTACCTGGGGCAGAACGACGGACGCGTGACCAGCGTGCGTGAAGACGGGATCGAGCTGGTCGAACTGGTGCCGGATGGCGCGGGCGGATGGCTGGAACGGCCGGCGTCGATTGCGCTCGAAGACAATTGAGATTAGGGGAAGTCGAGATGATCGTGATCAAAGCGCATGGCCCGAACACGCACCGGCGCGCACTGCCGCTCCGTGCGGGCGCCATCGGCGTCGCCGCGGGACTTCTGTCCGCATTCGCCGGCGTCCAGGCCCAACCGGCACCGGTCGGCCTGCAGTGGATGCCCGTGATGGGGATGCAGGCGGCCGCTGACCCGGCAACGCGGCGTCCGGCCACCGTCGCGGTATCGAATGTCGATTTCCGCCGCGGGGAAGGCGGAGCCGGCAAGCTGATCCTGCGCTTCGATGGAGAGGGCGCCATGCCCGACCTGCGCACGCAAGGCTCCGACGTGGTGGTCGATATCGGCAACGCCAGCCTGCCGGCGTCGCTGCAACGGCCGCTCAACGTGGTCGACTTCGCCACTCCGGTGCAGCGCATCGACGCCAGCCAGGGCGGCAACGGCACGCGCGTGGTGCTGAGCACCCGCGGCGGCTTCGAGTCGATGGCCTACCAGACCGGACGCGACTACATCGTCGAGATCGTGCCGCGGGCGACCTTTGCCGACCGCGCCGTCGGCACTGCCTCGGCCGCCGTGGCCACCACCGCCCAGTCCAGCGCGCAGACCGCCACGGGCCGCGCCTACAGTGGCCGACCGGTGACGTTCAACTTCCAGGATGTGCCGGTGCGCACGGTGCTGCAGCTGATCGCCGAAGAGTCCAACCTCAACATCGTCGCCAGCGATACCGTGCAGGGCAACGTCACCCTGCGCCTGGTCAACGTACCGTGGGACCAGGCGCTGGACATCGTGTTGCAGGCCAAGCAACTGGACAAGCGCCGCAATGGCAACGTCGTGTGGGTGGCACCCCAAGTCGAGATCGCGAAGTTCGAGCAGGACCGCGAGGACGCCCGGCTCGCCATCGAGGAACGCGCCGAGAAGGTGACGGAATACATCCCGATCAGCTACGGCAATGCCGAGGACATCGCCAAGCTGCTGACCGAAGAGAGCCTGAACAACTCGCAGGGCACCGGTGGCGGTGGCGGTTCGCAGCAGGGCCAGCAGCGTGACCAGGGTTTCCTGTCGTCGCGTGGCAGCATCAGCTTCGACCGCCGCACCAATACCCTGCTGGTGATCGACATCCCGCAGCGCGTCGCCGAGATCCAACGACTGGTGACGATGCTCGACAAGCCGGTGGACCAGGTGGTGATCGAGGCGCGCATCGTGATCGCGACCGAGTCGTTCGCCCGCGATATCGGCGCAAGGTTCGGCATCACCGGCATCAAGGATCGCGCGGTAGTCTCGGGTTCGCAGCTCGAGAATACGCACAACATCCGGACCGGCGAGTGGCGCTTCCCGGACGCGCTGATGTACAACAATCCGGTGGCCGGTGGCGGTGCCCTGGCGCTGACCATCCTGGGCAATACCATCGACTGGGACGTCGAGATTTCCGCGCTGCAGGAGGAAGGTCGTGGCGAGGTGGTGTCGAACCCCCGCGTGGTGACCAGCAACCAGCGCGAGGCGGTGATCCGCCAGGGCCAGGAAGTCGGCTACCTGACCGTGACCGGCGGACAGAGCGGCAACATCCCGACCGTCGAGTTCAAGGATGTCCTGCTGGAACTCAAGGTCACGCCCACCATCACCAACGATGGTCGCGTGTTCCTGGCGATGGCGCTGAAGAAGGACGAGATCGAGGGGTTCGTCAACGTTGGCCAGAACCTCGGCTCGGTGCCCCAGATCAACAAGCGCGAGATCACCACCGCGGTGCTGGTCGAGGATGGGCAGACGGTGTCGATCGGCGGTGTCTACGAGTTCCGAGACCGCAGCGAACTGTCGAAGGTGCCGTTCTTCGGCGACCTGCCGATCCTCGGCAACCTGTTCAAGAACCGCGGACGCAACCGTGAAAAGGCCGAGCTGCTGATCTTCGTGACGCCGAAGGTGTTGCGCGTCGCGCAACGCTGATTCTCAGCGAGCGGTTGTTTCCGGGACGGGGCCTTCGGGCCCCGTTCCCATTGCAGGGTGCCATTCATCGGGCACGCCGGCTTCCCGCACTGAACCATTCCGGGTGGTTCCGGGTCAAACTCGGCCCCGGCGCAGCCCGCGCCGCCTGACCGGATGCCGATGGACGTTCCACGCGACGACGACACCCCGCGTCTGCACGCTGCCTTCCGCGCGCTGCGCGAAGGCCTGTCCACCGAGATCGTCGGCCAGTCTGCGCTGGTCGAACGCCTGCTGATCGCGCTGCTGGCCGATGGCCACCTGCTGGTCGAGGGGGCGCCGGGGCTGGCCAAGACCACGGCGATCCGCGCGCTGGCCGCGCGGCTGGAGGCGGACTTCGCCCGTGTGCAGTTCACTCCCGACCTGCTGCCTGCCGACCTGACCGGCACCGAGATCTGGCGCCCGCAGGAAGGACGGTTCGAGTTCATACCGGGGCCGATCTTCCACCCGCTGCTACTGGCAGACGAAATCAACCGCGCGCCGGCCAAGGTGCAGTCCGCGCTGCTGGAGGCGATGGGCGAGCGCCAGGTGACCGTCGGCCGCCAGACCTATGCCCTGCCCTCCCTGTTCCTGGTGATGGCCACGCAGAACCCGATCGAGCAGGAAGGGACGTTCCCGCTGCCCGAGGCGCAGTTGGACCGTTTCCTGATGCATGTGCGCATCGGTTATCCGGAAGTGGAAGCCGAGACCGAGATCCTGCGCCTGGCGCGCGAACGCGCGCGCGATGCCCTGCAGCCGGTGGAGCGCGCGCCGGAGCGGATCGCGCAGGCCGACGTGTTCGCCGCACGGCACGCGGTGCTGGGCCTGCATGTCGCGCCGCAGGTCGAACGCTACCTCGTCGAACTGGTGCTCGCCTCGCGCGATGCCGCACGCTACGACGCCGCGCTGGCGCGTCGCATCGCCTGGGGCGCCAGCCCGCGAGGATCGATTGCGCTGGAACGCTGCGCACGTGCCCGCGCATGGTTGTCCGGGCGCGACTTCGTCACCCCGGACGACGTGCGCGACGTGGCGGCCGACGTGCTGCGCCATCGCGTGCTGCCCAGCTACGAGGCGACGGCCGAAGGCTGGGACGGCGAGCGGCTGGTCGCCGAGTTGCTGGCAAGGGTGCCGTTGCCCTGAGGCGGTGATGGGCAAGGGCGGACTCCTCGATGCGTTGCGAACCGGTGCGCCCGTGGCGGACCGCGATGTCGAGGCCGCGCCTCCGGGCATCGTGCCCACGCTGCCCGAACTGGTCGCGCTGCGCCGCGTTGCGTTCGGCCGACGGCCGCCGCGGCATGGCCGCCACGGCATGTCGGGGCAGGCGCCGTCGCCGCAGCGCGGGCGCGGCATGGAATACGCGGAGTCGCGCGAGTACGCGGCGGGCGACGATGCGCGCCACATCGACTGGAAGCTCACGGCGCGCAGCGGACGCGCGCACACCAAGTTGTACCAGGCCGAGCGCGAACGGCTGACCCTGGTGGTCGCCGACACCGCGCCGGCGCTGTACTTCGGCACCCGGGTCCGCTTCAAGTCGGTCCAGGCCGCGCGTGCCGGTGCGATCGCCGCGTGGGCGGCGTTGCGCGATGGCGACCGCATCGCCGCGTTGCGCGGCAGCGACGCCGAAGCGCCGGTGCCACCGGCCGGGGGCACGCGTGGTGCATTGCGCGTGCTGGATGCGCTGGTGCGCTGGTACACGCAGCGCCCGGACGATGACCTCGGCCTCGCGGTCGCACTCGACCACGCCCAACGCCTGTTGCGCCCGGGTTCCCGGCTGCTGGTGCTGGCTGATCCCGCGAGCCTGGACAACGTGGCTGACCAGCGCTGGTCGGCGCTCGCCGCGCACAACGAAGTGCTGGTGCTGCTGCTGGACGATCCATTGGAGCGCATGCCACCACGCGCGTTGCTGCCGTTCACGGGCGCGGGCCACCGCGTCGAGTTGGACCTCGCCGACGGTGCGCGCCATCGCCGTTGGCAGCGCGAGTTCGGCGGTCGCTGCGATGCCGTGGTCGCGCGCCTGCGTGCCCGCGGCGTCCGCGTCGAGGTGGTGTCGACGGATGCGGCCAGCGACAGTTGGCTGCCGCTGTTCGCAGGGGTGCGTGACGGATGAGCATGGCGCCCGACCTGGTCCTGCGCGATATCCATTCACCACCCACGCCGCCGTGGTGGCCGCCCGCGCCCGGATGGTGGCTGGTGGCCGGGGTCGTGTTGCTGGCGTTGGCGTTCGTACTGGGGCGACACTGGCGGCGCGCGCGCGCGCGTCGGCGTGCCGAAGCCGTATTCGATCGGGCGCTGGCACAGGCGACATCGCCCACGCAACGCATCGCCGCGATGTCGGAGCTGCTGCGGCGCGCGGCGCGCACGCGCGTGGCTGGCGCGGATCGATTGCAGGGCGAGGACTGGCTGGCGTGCCTGGATGCCGCCGATCCTGCGCGCCCGTTCTCCGACGGCATCGGGCGCGCGCTGCTCGACGGTGGCTTCCGTCGCGATGCCGGCGATCTCGACATCGATGCGCTGCAGGCCCTGGCGCGTGCACGCTTCCTCGGCTGGACGGCGCCGCGATGACCGACTGGATCGCCAGCCTGTTGCCCGCAGGCTTCGCCGGATTCGCATGGCCTTGGCTACTGCTGGCGTTGCCGCTGCCGCTGCTGGTGCGCTGGCTGGCACCGCCGGTGCGCAGCGGCGCGACGGCCTTGAAGGTGCCTTGGGCCGGTCGGCTGGACGGCATTGCGGCCGGAGGCGACGGGATGCGGCGCGTGCGTGCAATGCCGCTGCTGGCCTGGGCCGGCTGGGCCTTGCTGTGCATCGCTGCCGCGCGTCCGCAGGGCTTCGGTGAAGTGATGCAGCCGCCGCAGGCGGGCCGCGACCTGATGCTGGCGGTGGACCTGTCCGGCAGCATGGCCGAGGAAGACATGCGGCTGGGTGGGCGCGTCGTCGACCGGCTGACGGCAGCCAAGGCGGTGCTGGCGGACTTCCTCGACCGCCGCGAAGGCGACCGCGTCGGTCTGATCGTGTTCGGCGGGCGCGCCTATGCGCTCGCGCCGCTGACGCTCGACCGTGACACGGTGCGCGACCAGTTGCTCGACAGCAGCGTGGGACTTGCCGGGCGCGAGACCGCGATCGGCGATGCCATCGGCCTGGCGGTCAAGCGCCTGCGCGCGCAGGACGCGCAGCAGCGCGTGCTGGTGTTGCTGACCGATGGCGTCAGCAATGCCGGCCTGCTGGACCCGGATCGCGCCGCGCGGATCGCGCGCGACGAGGGCGTGCGCATCCATACCATCGCCTTCGGCGGCGACGTACAGCCGCTGTCGATGTTCGGGTTCCGCCTGCCGCGCGCGGGTGCGGACCTGGAGATCGACGAGGCGGCGCTGGCACGCATCGCCGGCGCCACCGGTGGGCGTGCCTTCCATGCCCGCGATGCCGAGGAACTGGGCGGCATCTATGCCGAGATCGATCGCCTCGAACCGGTGCAGCGCGCCGGGCCGGGCGTGCGCCCGCTGCTGGAACTGTATCGCTGGCCGCTGGCATTGGCCCTGCTGTGCGGCGCGTTGGCGCTGTGGCCGCTGCGCCTGCGTTGGCCGGCGCGCGTGCGCGAGATGCAACCATGATCGCCGCCTGGGAAGGCCTGCAGTGGCTGCGCCCCGCATGGTTCTGGGCGCTGGCGGCGCTGCCGGTGTTCGCCTGGCAATGGTGGCGCGTGCAGCGACGCGAGCAGGTCTGGCGCAGCGCGGTCGATCCGCAGCTGCTGCCGCACCTGATCGATCGCAGCGTGACCCGGCAAGGCCATGCCAGCCTGTGGCTGCGCCTGCTGGCGTGGACGCTGGCGGTGCTGGCGCTGGCAGGGCCGAGCTGGCGCAGCATCGAACAGCCGCCGACCGCGGGCGGCACGCCGCTGGTGCTGGCGCTGGAGCTGTCGCAGGCCACGCTGGCGGCCGACCTGCCGCCGTCGCGCCTGCTGCAGGCACGTGCGCGGCTGGCGACCTTGCTGCAGCAACGGCAGGGCCAGCCGACTGCGCTGGTCGCCTACGCCGACGATGCGTTCACGGTCGCACCGCTCAGCGACGACACCGGTAACATCGCGCTGTTCCTCGACGCCCTGGCGCCGGACATCATGCCCGTCGATGGCAGCGCCGCGTCGCGTGCGATCGCGCACGCCATGCGCCTGCTGGCGCGTGGCGACCACGCGCGCGGCGACATCCTGCTGCTGGCCGCAAGTGCCGACGGCGATGCCGAAGCGGCCGCCACGCGCGCGGCTGCGGCCGGGCATCGCGTCTCGGTACTCGGCCTTGGCCGTGGCGAAGGCGTGGCCTACCGGCGTGGCGATGGCAGCATCGCGCAGGCACGGCTGGACGTGGTCGCGCTGCAGCGTGTCGCCGCGGCGGGTGGCGGTCGCTATCTCGATTGGGACCAGGACGCCATGACGGTGTTGCGTGCAGGCCACGACGTGGATCGCGTCGCCGATGGCCGCGGCGTGCGCGCGCGGCAGGATGGCGGCTACTGGCTGCTGTTGCCACTGTTGCTGCTGTCGCTGTTCGCGTTCCGCCGTGGCGCCGCGGTGGTGGTGCTCGCGGCTGGCTTGCTGGTGCCGATGCTGCCGGCGCACGCGGTGGAAGGCGGCCTGTGGCAGCGCGCGGACCAGGCGCGTGGCGCGCGGATGCGCGAAGGCATCGCCGCCTATCGCGAAGGCAACGATGCAGCGGCACTGCAGGCGTGGCAGGGATTGCCCGGTGCCACGGCGGCCTACAACCGCGGCAACGCGCTGGCACGGCAGGGCCGCTACGAAGACGCCATCGCCGCCTACGACGAGGCGCTGCGCGCGCAGCCCGGGATGGAAGATGCGATCGCCAACCGCCAGGCGGTGCAGGCCGCGATGCAGCGTCGCCCGCCCAGTGGCGGCGACCGCGACGACAGCCGCGCCAAGCCGGATGATGGCGAGGGCACCTCGCCGCAGGGGCAGGGTGAAGACGGTTCGCCGCGCGACGGTTCGCCCGAACCCGGTGGCGACAGAGCGCCAACGCCGCCCTCGGAGCAGGCCACACCGCCTGCAGAAAGCGAAGACCGGCCATCATCCCGCGATCGCGACGAACAGCCCGACGCGCAGCAAGCCGCCGATGCCGCGCAGCGAGAGGCGATGGAGCAGGCCCTGCAGCAGGACGGCACGCAGCGGGCCGACGATGCATCGGCTGGCACGGAAGGCACGATGGCGCAGGAAACCGACGCCGAGCGCGAGCAGCGCCAGGCCAACGAAGCCTGGCTGCGGCGCATTCCCGACGATCCGGGCGGGCTGCTGCGTGCGCGCTTCAAGCGTGAGCACGACCGTCGCAACGGCCTTGGAGAAGAACGATGACGCGCCGTCACCCAGCGACATGGTGGATGCTCTCGCTGCTGCTGCTGCTGCTGCTGCCGGTGCTGGCACAGGCGCAGGCACGCGCCTGGCTGGACCGCGACCGCATCGAGTGGGGCGAGACCGCCACGCTCAACATCGAGAGCGACCAGGCCGGCGTCGAGCCGCCGGACTACGCCGCGCTGGCGCCCGACTTCGAAGTGAGCGGGCACAGCAGCCGGCGCAGCGAGGCGCTGGTCAACGGCCAGCGGCGGACGCGTTCGCTGTTCGGCGTTGCGCTCACGCCGCGGCGCGAGGGCGTGCTGACCATCCCGGCGCTGCGGATCGGCGGCGCCACGACGCAACCACTGTCGTTGACCGTGCTGCCGGCCGCCACCGCGCCCGCGCGGGCGGGGCAGCCGGCCTTCATCGAGGCCGAGGTCGACAGTCGTACGCCCTACGTGCAGCAATCAGTCGGCTACGTGCTGCGCCTGTACTACGCCACGCCGCTGGTCTCGGGCCAGCTGGACCAGCCGCCGCCCGAGGGCGCATCGATGCAGCGCATCGGCAGCGACGTGCAGTACACCCGCGAGGTGGCCGGGCGCCGCTACACGGTGGTCGAACGGCGTTTCCAGATCGTGGCGGAACGCAGTGGCGACATCACCGTACCCGGCGCGCGTTTCGAGGGGCGCGGCGTGGGTGGCTTTTTCGACGACATGTTCGGCAACACGCGACGCGAACTGCGCGCGACCAGTGCACCGATCACAATGCAGGTGCGGGCGATGCCCGATGGCGCGCCGCAGCCCTGGTTGCCGCTGCATGCGCTGGAGCTGCGCTATCTGGAAGCGCCCGACGCGGTGCGCGCCGGCGAGGCGGCCACGGTGGTGGTGGAAGCCATCGCCGATGGCGCCGCCGGCACCCAGCTTCCGCCGCTGCAACTGCGCGTGGGCGACAACGCGCAGGTGTTCGCCGAACCGCCGCAGGTGGATGAAACCTTCGACGGCGGCCGGCTGCGCAGTCGCATCGTGCAGCGGTTCTCGGTGGTGCCGGGGCGTGCGGGGCCGCTGCGAGTCGCCGGGCCGCGCGTGGCATGGTGGGACGTGCGCTCTGGCGTGGCGCGCGTCGCCGACCTGCCGGAGCTGGCGTGGCAGGTGGAGGCGGGCCCCGGCATGGCGGCGGCCTTGCCCGTGCCGGACGATGCGACGTCGGCGGTGGAGCGCACGGGTGCCGGTGCATGGCCCTGGATCGCGCTGGCTTTCGCGCTGCTGTGGCTGGCGACGCTGGCCTGGCTGCTGCTGCGTCGCGGGCCTGTGCCGCCCTGGCGGCGCAGTGGGCCGACGGAGGCGTCGGCAGATGCCGTCGTGGCGCCTGCGCCGCGCATCGGCGCGCGCCAGTTCGCCCAGGTGGTGCAGACCGGTGACCTGGGTGAAGTGGCGGATGCCCTGCGCCACATGCTCACGCCGCCTGCGTCGGACGTGGAGGCCCTGGCCATGCATCTCGATGATCATGCGCAACGCAACGCGATCGCGCTGCTGCAGCGCGCGCGCTGGGGCGATGGCGATGCGGCCGCGGCGCGACAGGCGTTGCGCGAAGCGTTCCGCGCCGGCCCTGCCATCCGGGTTCCGGCCCGTGTGGCACAGGACGCGTTGCCGCCGCTGTATCCGCGTCGGTGATTCGGCTGTCTTGATGTTCTTCTCGCGACCGGCAGGAAGGCGTCGCGTTTCGGCGGCACAGGCCGGATGCCATCGCAAGTCGCGGCCCGATCTCCGCTTGGTTGCGATGGCATCGGACCTGCGCTGGATGGACCGTCGCCCGTTCGGTGGAAATGACGCCGTCCCGATCCTGGGTCTCCGGGCGGCCTCCGGGAAACGGTGAGGCAGGCGCTTTCGGCGTCCCGGGCCGGATCGGCGGATCGACGCCTGTCGCGCCGGGTTAGCCGCGGCAGATGACGTCATTGCGGGCCCGGCGGGCGCGTTTCCCGCCTTTGCTAAGCTGCCCGCTGGATTCCGCAGGACCCTGCCATGCAATCGAACGACGTCGCAGCGAAGCCGGGCATGCCCCTGCACTGGAAGATGGGCATCGGTTTCGCGGTCGGCGTGGTCGGTGGCCTGATCGCCAACCTCTATTTCGCCGATGCCGGCTGGCTGGCGGCGCTGACCACCTATGTCACCGACCCGGTGGGCCAGCTGTTCCTGCGACTGCTGTTCATGCTGGTGATCCCACTGGTCTTCTCGGCGCTGATCCTGGGCGTGGTGGAGATCGGCAATCCGCAGTCGCTGGGTCGCATCGGCACCAAGACCCTGCTCTGGATCATGGTGGTCACCACCATCGCCGTGGTCATCGGCCTGGTGGCAGTCAACGTGTTCCAGCCGGGCACCGGCCTGCCCGACGAGGTGCGCGATTCGCTGATGGCGCAGGGCGCCGAACGCGGCGGCGAGATCGCCCAGCAGGGCCGCGAGGCGCCGTCGGGCATCCAGCTGCTGCTCAACATCGTGCCGCGCAATCCGATCGCGGCGGCGGCGGGCGGCGACCTCATCGCGGTGATGTTCTTCGCGCTGATGTTCGGCATCGCCGCCACCGTGATCCGCAGCGAGGGCACGCGCAGCTTCGTCTCGGCGGTGCAGGGCGTGTACGACATCTGCCTGAAGCTGATCGGCTGGGTCATCAAGCTGGCGCCGTACGCGGTGGCCGCCTTGCTCTTCACCATCACCGCGCGATTGGGCGTGGACGTGCTGGTGCAGCTGGCGCGTTTCGTCGGCACCGTGGTGGCGGCGCTCGGCGTGCACTTCTTCATCGTGTTCCCGCTGCTGCTGTGGATCTTCGGGCGAATGTCGCCGCTGGCGTTCTTCCGCGGCGCGCAGCCAGCGATGCTGACTGCGTTCTCGACGTCTTCGTCCAGTGCGACCCTGCCGACGACGCTCAAGGTGGCCGAGGAGAACCTGGGCGTACCGCGGCCAGTCGCGCGCTTCGTCTGTACGCTCGGTGCCACCGCCAACATGAACGGCACCGCCCTGTTCGAGGGCGTGACCGTGCTGTTCCTCGCGCAGTTCTACGGCGTGGACCTGAGCATGGGGCAGCAGGTGATGATCCTGGGCCTGTGCGTGATGGGCGGGATCGGTGCCGCCGGCGTGCCGGGCGGCTCGCTACCGGTGATCGCGATGATCCTGGCGATGTTCGGCATCCCGCCCGAGGGCATCGGCCTGATCCTGGGCGTGGATCGCTTCCTCGACATGTGCCGCACCGTGGTCAACGTCACCGGCGACATGGCCGGTGCGGTGGTGATCGGCCGCAGCGAGGCCGCGGAACTGCCCTTGGCGGCCACTTCGCCGCCGGATTGAGGCCCGCGCACGCGACAGAGCGGGGCATGGATGGGACAATGGCGGCCCGCGCCCGCCATGCCGGCCGCGGCCTTCCCCGCTCCCACGCCTCCGGACGCCCATGACGACGCCCAGCCGCCGCGACCTCGCCAACGCCATCCGTTTCCTCGCCATCGACGCGGTGCAGGCCGCCAACTCCGGCCATCCCGGCATGCCGATGGGCATGGCCGACATCGCCGAAGTGCTGTGGAACGACTTTCACCGCCACAACCCCGGCAATCCGCGGTGGTTCAACCGCGACCGTTTCGTGCTGTCGAACGGCCACGGCTCGATGCTGCAGTACGCGCTGCTGCACCTGGCCGGCTACGACCTGCCGCTGGACGAGTTGAAGAATTTCCGCCAGTTCGATTCGAAGACCCCGGGCCATCCCGAGAACTTCATGACCCCCGGCATCGAGACCACCACCGGTCCGCTGGGGCAGGGGTTCGCGAACGCCGTGGGGTTCGCGCTGGCCGAGAAGCTGCTGGCGCAGCGCTACAACCGGCCCGGCTTCGACATCGTCGACCACCGCACCTGGGTGCTGATGGGCGACGGCTGCCTGATGGAAGGCATCTCGCACGAGGCCGCCTCGCTGGCCGGCACCTGGGGCCTGGGCAAGCTGGTCGCGTTCTGGGACGACAACAACATCTCCATCGACGGCAACACCGACGGCTGGTTCACCGACGACACCCCGGCGCGCTTCGAAGCCTACGGCTGGCGCGTGGTGCGCGACGTCGACGGCCATGACGCCGCGTCGATCAAGGCCGCCATCGACACCGCGCTGGCGCACGACGACAAGCCGACGCTGATCTGCTGCCGCACCACGATTGGTTTCGGCTCGCCGAACAAGGCCGGCAAGGAGTCCTCGCACGGCGCGCCGTTGGGCAAGGACGAGATCGCATTGACCCGCGAGGCGCTGGGCTGGAGCCACGGCGACTTCGACGTGCCGCAGCCGATCCGCGATGCCTGGAGCGCGCGCGAGGCGGGCGCGAAACACGAAGCGCAGTGGCAGGCGCTGTTCGACGGTTACTCCGCGAAGTTCCCCGAGCAGGCCGCCGAGCTGCTGCGCCGTTCGCATGGCGAACTGCCGGAAGGCTTCGCGGCCGCGGCCGACGCGTACATCGCGAAACTGCAGGCCGATGGCCCCACCATCGCCTCGCGCAAGGCCTCGCAGATGGCCATCGAAACCTTCGCTCCGCTGCTGCCGGAACTGGTGGGCGGTTCGGCCGACCTCGCGCACTCCAACCTCACCCTGTGGAAGGGCAGCAAGTCGGTCGCCACCGACGACCCGGATGCCAACTACGTGTACTACGGCGTGCGCGAGTTCGCGATGACCGCGATCAGCAATGCGCTGGCGCTGCATGGCGGCTTCATCCCGTACGACGCGACCTTCCTGGTGTTCAGCGACTACGCGCGCAACGCGGTGCGCATGAGCGCGCTGATGCACGCGCACGCCATCCACGTGTACACGCACGACTCCATCGGCCTGGGCGAGGATGGGCCGACGCACCAGCCGGTCGAGCACATGGCGTCGCTGCGCTACATCCCCAACAACGACCTGTGGCGCCCGTGCGATGCGGTGGAATCGGCGGTGGCGTGGCGCGCGGCGATCGAGCGCAAGGACGGCCCCAGCTGCCTGGTGTTCAGCCGCCAGAACCTGCAGCACCAGTCGCGCAGCGAGGCGCAGGTACGCGACATCGCGCGCGGCGGCTACGTGCTGAAGGATGCCGATGGCACGCCGGACGTGATCCTGATCGCCACCGGTTCGGAAGTCGGCCTGGCGATGGACGCCGCGGCGAAGCTGGGCGGCCAGGTGCGCGTGGTCTCGATGCCCTCGACCGACGTGTTCGACCGGCAGGATGCGGCGTACCGCGAGTCCGTGCTGCCCAAGGCCGTGCGCAAGCGCGTCGCCATCGAAGCCGGGACCGCGGATTACTGGCGCAAGTACGTCGGACTCGATGGCGCGGTCGTGGGCATGGACGGGTTCGGCGCCAGCGCCCCGGCCGAGAAGCTGTTCCCGCACTTCGGGTTCACCGTCGACAAGGTGGTCGAGGCCGCGCAGTCGCTCTGACGCGTTTTTTTCCCTTTCCCGCATGCGGGAAAGGGCTGGGGTGAGGGCAAGCGCCCAGGCGCCAGTCCCGTCAGCCGCCGGACGCCGCCTTGTCGAACCTGCTGCCACCCCGGCACGTCGGCGAGTCCGGCGCCGCGCCGGTCGCCGCCCATTCGTCGGCGGTGTAGGTGTGCAGCGCGAGGGCGTGGAGTTCGCCCATCAAAGGCCCCAAGGTGCGATACACCAGCTGGTGCCGCTGCAGCAGGCGCTTGCCATCGAAGGCGTCGCCCACCACCACGGCCTTGTAATGCGTCTCCAGCCCGCGGCTGTGCATGTGGCTTTCGTCCTGCACGTCGAGGTGCGACGGCGACAGGGCCTGCAATGCCTCGCGGATGCGGTCGATCTTCATGGCCATGCGGCGAATCCTATCACCGGCGCGTCTCGCGCAGGGCCAGCGCCAGCAGCCGCGCTTCCAGCCGGGAACGCAGGTCGCCTGGCACAGACAGCGCCATGCGCTGCATCGCCTCGTCGTCGCCTGCATCGCCTGCGAGCATCGCTTTCGCAACGGTCGCCAGCTTGCCCGGCGTGGTCGCCGCTTCCCGCTTCAACCATGCCAGCGCGCGCACCAGTCGCTGTTCCACCACCGTGAAATCACTGCCCAGCGGATAATCGGGCAAGGTGTCATCCGCGCGTAGCGGCGCCAGCGCCTCGCGCAAGCGTCGTGGCGTGTTGCGTGCCCAGGCCTCGGGGGCGGTGAAACCGGCGCGCAGTTTCTTCGATGCCTTCGCCTTGTCCAGCAAGCCGCCCTGGAAGCGCGCGTCGGTGATGGCGGCCATCGCCACCACACAGTCCTCGTCGGCCAGCCCCCGCACATCGGCGATGCCGTACTCGGTGATGTAGAGGTCGCGCAGGTGGCGCGGGATGGTGGCGTGGCCGTAGTTCCAGCGGACGTTGGATTCGGCGTGGCCACCGGCATCGCGCGTGGTGCGCAGCAGCAGCGCCGAACGCCCGCCCGGCAACGCATGCGCCATCGCCACGAAGTTGTACTGCCCGCCCACGCCGGACACCACGCGGCCGTCGTCGAGGCCGTCGGACACGGCCGCGCCCAACGCAGTGGCCATCATGCAGGTGTTGAAGAAGCGGCCATCGCGGCGCTGCAGGCGCTCGAGTCCTTCGTCGAGGCCATACAGTTCATTGACCTCGCCGACGCGCTTCATGCCGATGCCGCGTCGCGTGTCGTCGTCCAGGTCGTGCAGCCAGTCGTAGAAGTCCTGCGAGCCCAGGTAGAACGCACCATGCAGGAACTCGCCATCGCGTTCGATCAGTTCGAGGTCCAGCTCGCTCGCCGTGCCTTCGTTGGCGCGTCGCATCAGCGCGGACTTGTCGACCACCTTGCGCCGGATCACGCCAGTCTCGACCAGCCGCCGGAATCCCTCGTTGATCATCTCGCTGCAGCCGTACAGCCCCTGAGCGAATGGATCCAGTCCGCCACTGGCCTGCACGGCGGGATGCGTGGCAAGGCCGGGGTCGAGTGCATCCAGTGCGCGCCGGTAGGCGGCGTTGTCGGTGTGGCGCAGCGCCAGCGCATGGCACAGCGCATCCGACAGCGCGCCGATGCCGATCTGCAGCGTGCCGCCATCGCGCACCAAGGTGCTGGCATACAGGCCGATGGCGTGCTCGGCATCGCCCACCGGCTGCCGCGGCAGCGCGAACAGTTTCGGATAGGGTGCAGGTGGTGCGACGATGATGTCGAACCAGTCCGCATCCACGGCCGCGGTGCCGCCCAGCCACGGCAACAGCGGATCGATCTCGGCCACCAGCAGCGGACGCGGCTTGCCGGCCGCGACCAGTGCATCGACCGCGTCGAAGGTCAGGTCGGTGTTCGACGACAGCGAGAGCCGCGTGCCGTCCGCATTCGCAGCGACCTTCTGCACCAGGCAGTTCACGCCGCGGTCCACCAGCGCGCGCGCCACATGGGTGTAGTTGAGGCTGGCGTACCGGCGCTGCGCCTGCGCCGAGCCGAGCATGGCGCCGGACTGCAGGTAGAACTCTTCCACGCTCACGTGGTCCGGCAACGCATCGCGCCGCATTGCATCGACATAGGCCAGTCGCTCGAAGTCATCGCCGAACTGGCGGGCGAGGAACGGGCCGAGGAAGCGGCCCTCCAGACCCTCTCCCGGCCGCGGTGGGTCCAGCGACAGCGCGGTATACAGCGTCAGTGGTCGCGACGGATCGCTTTCGACACGAGCGTACAGTGCATTGAGCAGTCGATGCGGCTTGCCAAGCCCAAGCGGCGCGCCGATCCGCAATGCTTCCGGCAGCCTGTCCAGCAGGTGTTCGACGGCGGCGTCGAGCGTGTGGAAGGTCGCGGTCATGGGTGCCCTCCGGTCATTGTTCCAGCATGTCGGGGCGGAACAGCCGGCGACGGGAAACCTCCTTTCCCGACACCATGAACCGTCCCTCGCCACGATAGTGCACCGTGCGCGGCGTTTCCGGCGTCCGCGCCACGCGCGCATGTGCGATGCGCCAGACGAACAGCGGGTAGTCGCGGGTGATGCGCGTTTCCTGCAGTTCGCATTCGAAGATCGCGTGGCACTCGGCGATGCCTGGGGCGTCGACGACGCGCGAGGGCACAGGCGTCAGCCCGAAGCGCTCGAACTTGTCGCCCTCGCGGCTGGAGCAGTTGCCGATGCGTACCACGGCGTCCAGCAGGTCGGCGGTAGGCAGGTTGAGCGTGCAGGCACGACTGTGCCGTGCAAGCCGATGGCTGTGGTTGGCATTCCAGATGTACGTGCCCACCAGGTCGTAGCCCAGCATCATGTGCCAACCGAGTGTCATGATGGCGCGTTCTTCCTTCCACCGGGTGCAGAGCAGCAGCACCGGGCCGGGCTCGAGGAAGCGGCGGGCCCGGTCGATGGGGAAGGCTGCCTTGCGCTGCGTCTGTGTCATCGCGATGCCTGCAGGAACACGTGGACAGCATGCATCGGGGCGTGGCAAGGGAGTGTCGTCGCCTGCGTGCGGTCGTTCAGTCCAGTCGGTGGATCGCGTGGGCGATGCGGCGCACGTCGTCCTCGGTATGGCTGACGTAGACCATCGGCAGCCGGATTTCGTCGCGGACACGCTGCAGGTAGGGGATCAGTTCCTCGCGGCGGTCGCGGTCCAGCGACGACAGCGGTTCGTCGAACAGCAGGATCGCCGGTTGCGACAACAGGGCACGGCCGATGGCGACGCGCTGCGCCTCGCCGCCGGACAGGTTGGCCGGGCGGCGGTCGAGCAGGGACCCGATGCCCAGCAGCGCGACCACGGCATCGAGCTGGAAGGCATCATCACTGCCGCGACGCCCGTGCCGGCCGTAGAGCAGGTTGGCGCGTACGCTGCGATGCGGGAACAGGCGCGCATCCTGGAACACGTAGCCCACGTGGCGGCGCGGCGTGGGCACGTCGATGCCGGCCGTGCTGTCGAACAGGGTGCGGCCGTCGATGGCGATGCGTCCCGCTGCGGGCCGCACCAGCCCGGCGATGGCATTGAGCACCGTGGTCTTGCCCGCGCCGGACGGCCCGGTCAACGCCAGCACGCGCGCATCCTCGGCGATGCGGACATGGCGTTCGAACGCGCCCCGGCGCAGTTGCAGGTCGATGTCCAGCATCAGTCGTGCTCCCCGCGGCGCTGGCGGCGCACCAGCCACTCACTGGCCAGCAGTGCCAGCAGCGAGATGGCGACCGCGACCGCCGCCAGCCGCCAGATGCCGGCTTCGCCACCGGGCACCTGCATCAGCCCGTACATTGCGGACGAGAGTGTCTGCGTTTCGCCCGGGATGTTGGACACGAAGGTGATGGTGGCGCCGAACTCGCCCAGCGCCTTGGCGAACGCCAGCACCACGCCGGCAACGAGGCCCGGCCACGCCAGCGGCAGGGTGATGGTGAAGAACACGCGCAGCCGCCCGGCGCCCAGCGTGGACGCAGCCTGTTCCAGCCTGCGGTCGACGGCTTCGATCGACAGCCGGATCGAGCGCACCATCAGCGGGAAGCCCATGATGGCGCTGGCCAGCGCGGCACCCGTCCAGCGGAAGGCCACGCTGATGCCGAAGGCCTCGGCCAGGAAGCGCCCGCCCGCGCCGTTGTTGCCCAGCCACACCAGCAATGCATAGCCCACCACCACCGGCGGCAGCACCAGCGGCAGGTGGACCAGCGCATCCAGCAGCGATTTGCCGAAGAAGCGTCCGCGCGCCAGCAGCCAGCCCACCACGATGCCGAACGGCAGGCTGGCCAGCGACGCGGCCACGGCCACCTTCAGGCTCAGCAGGATGGCGGTGGTTTCCTCGGGCGTGAACATCGTCAGCATGCCGTCAGTTCAACACGAAACCGTGACGACGGAAGATGGCGCCGGCATCATCGGACTGCAGCCAGTCGATGAAGTGCGTCGCGTCTTCGCCGCGTGCGCTGCCGGCCACCCGCGCCACGGCGTACACGATGGGCGGGTGCGAGCCCTCGGGGAACGTGGCCAGCACCTTGACGCGCGGCTCGGCCGCCGCATCGCTGGCATACACCACGCCCAGTGGCGTCTCGCCGCGGGCCACCAGCAGCAAGGCGGCCCGCACGTTGTCGGATTCGGCCACGCGTGGCTCCAGTGCGCTCCACAGGCCCAGCGATTCGAATGCGGCTCTCGCATACTTGCCGGCCGGCACGCTGCTGGTCAGCCCCAGCGCGATGCGGCCGCGCTCGCCAAGCGCGGGCAGCAGGTCGGTACCCGGCGTGAGTGCGAATGGTTGCAAAGGGCTGTCGGCAGGTGCCACCAGCACCAGCGTGTTGCCCAGCAGGTCGACACGCGAGCCGGGATCGACCAGGTCGCGTGACTGCAGCCAGTCGATCCACTCGACATCGGCGGAAACGAACACGTCCGCCGGTGCGCCCTGCTCGACCTGCCGCGCCAGTGCGGAACTGGCGGCGTACGCGACCTGCACGGGCCGGCCGGTCCCGGCAAGCCAGGCGTCGGCGGCGGCATCCATCGATTCCTTGAGACTGGCGGCGGCGAAGACCACCAATGGCGTCGTGTCATGGGCATCGCCGGCACCTGTCGGGGTGGCGCGCTCACCGCACGCGCCCAGGCCGATGGCCGCGGCGAGGACGATGCAGGTGGCTGTCAACGAACGGAGCGGATGGCGCTTCATGTCGCGCGCCTCTTCCACGCGGCCCGGCTCGCACCGTGCGTGTGCGAGGTCGCGGCAAGACAGGATGAGGCGCGGCGTGCACCCGCGGCGACGGCAATCGTATGCATGGGCAGGGGCATCCGGGGGGAAGGGGAGCCTACAGCGTGTCCAGCGGGATCTTCAGGTAGCGTGTTCCGTTCTCTTCGGCGGGTGGCAGCGCACCCGCACGGATGTTGGTCTGCACCGAAGGAAGGATCAAGGCCGGCATCGACAGGGTGCGGTCGCGCGCCTCGCGCATCCGTACGAACTGTGCCTCGTCGGTGCCCTCCCGGACGTGGATGTTGGCGCGCTTCTGCTCGCCGATGGTGGTCTCGCACGCGACCTCGCGCCCGCCCGGCCCGTAGTCGTGGCAGACGAAGACACGCGTGTCGTCCGGCAATTCGAACAGGCGCCGGATCGACCGGTACAGCGTGGCCGCGCTGCCACCGGGGAAATCGCAGCGCGCCGTGCCGCCATCGGGCATGAACAGCGAGTCGCCGGTGAACAAGGCATCACCGACCAGGTAGGCGTTGCTGTCGCTGGTGTGGCCCGGCACCGCGATCACGCGCGCGTGCAGCGTGCCGATGCCGAACGTCTCCCCATCGGCGAACAGGTGGTCGAACTGGGAACCATCGACCGGGAAGTGCTCGCCCAGGTTGAAGATCGGCCGGAAGGTCTTCTGCACCATGCGGATGCCCTCGCCAATGGCCAGGGTGGCAACGGGCAGGCGGTGCTTCAGCCAGTGGCCCGCGGACAGGTGGTCGGCATGGGCGTGGGTTTCCAGGATCCAGCGCACGTCCAGCGCGTGCTGCCGCACGTGCGCCAGCAGTGCCTCGGCGGCCGGGGTGGACGTGCGCCCGGAGGCCAGGTCGAAATCGAGCACAGGGTCGATGATCGCAGCCTGGCGCGAAGCCGGATCGACGACCACATAGCTCCAGGTATTGCTGCCGCCATGGAAGAACGGCACCACATCGGGATTCATCGGCGGCCTCGCTGTCGGCAGGATGACCGGGATCGTGGCACGGGAGCCATTGGGGAAGCGTAAAGTGGCGGCTACCCTTTGCACTGGAGCCGCCATGCACGCCATCCGATCCCTGACCATCGCCGGTCTCGCAAGCCTGCTGGCGGCGTGCGCAAGCCATGCGCCCATGACCGTCGCGGGGGCGCCCGTGGCCGGGGAACGCCATGCCGCGGTGGTCGCCGCCATCCCCGGCCTGCACAGGCCAGGCAACGGCCTGATCACAGCCGCACAGCCGGGGCAGGAGGCCTGGTCTGCGCTGGCGGCGGAGGGCGTGACCACGGTCATCAACCTGCGCACCCACGACGAGATGGCCGGGCGCGACCAGGCCGCCGAGGTCGCTGCGGCCGGGATGGCCTACCACCACCTGCCGATCGCCTCGGCCGACGACCTCACCGACGACAACGCCGCACGCCTGCGCGCGCTGATCGACAACGCAGGCGGGCCGGTGCTGGTGCATTGCGCCAGCGCCAACCGTGCGGGCGCACTGCTGGCGATCGGTGCAGCGCGGTCGGGCGGAATGACGCCGGTCGAAGCGGTTGCGTTCGGACAGTCGGCAGGGATGACCAGCGCGCGGTTGGAGGCAGAGGTGCGCAAGCGGTTGGGATTGGCTGAAGACGCGCAGGCAGAATAAGTCGCGTTCGCGGCCTTGCGGCTCGAAGAACTCTCAGGACTGGTGCAGTTGAGGTGTTGATTTCCCAGTCATTTGCTGGAAACCACCGTTGTTACAGCGGCTTTTGCAAAAATGCCACGGCCATCTGTGCTGACAACAACATCGTAGCCCTTTCGGTTGCCACCAGACTCCCAAAGCCACCATGTGCATTGGACAGCCTCATGCTGGTCAACGCAGCCTGGTTGGGCGGTTGCGAAAGACATACTTTGAGCCGAAACCGGCTTGCCGGAGAACATGGCCTCAAGGCCATTTGCTACCACTGCGGGCGTTAGCTGCTCAGCGTCGGTGAGATCGAACCTGTTGATGCCACTGGCAATGTCTTGCCAAGGAGGTGAGCAACTGCAGGCTACAGGCGCCCAGACAGAGCCGGAGGCGCCAACACAACCGGCCAGAAGAAGGGGGAGAACTTTAACGTACTTGATATGACGCCTAACGCCTGAATCAAGCCGCGCCGCGAAGCGGCATCGGCTTGAATGAACTGTCAGGCGCCACTCACGTGACCCCCCGGCTAATGCTGTTGCCACGGTCACCAGTGGCAAGTAACTCAGACGCTTGGCTGAAACATTGCTCAATTCTAGCGACGGTTCGTAATGAAGATTTCTGCGATCACAGCGAAGCGGGAAACCACCATGGCTGGCCCCAGCGATGACAGTACTGGGAGTGCCGAGCTACAAGATTGCTTGACCATACGAAATGGCGGCTCCGCCAAGCGTCGGGAGAGATGAACTTGAAATCGGGGTGCTCCATGCTTATCAAAACTGAACGTGACGGACTCGACCGAGGAGTCGGACCAGCGCTCCAGCCCGATCTCACGGCTCGAAACAGGCCAATCAGTTTTGCGGAGCGTGTGATTCACCCTAATAAAGCCCTCCGTTTCAAGCAGGGGAATCAGACGGGCCTCCACGCTTGAGGATAGAAAGCGGGTCTCCGCAGGGACCATTCACTGCCACTTTTCAAAGCGTGCCTTGTGGCTTGAATTGCCGAGAACCATCTATGCCGCCTGACGCCTGAATTAAGCCGTGCCGCGAAGCGCGTTCGGTTTGAATGAATTTTAGAGCGCATTCCTAGCACTTGAAGAAGAAATTCACAAACGCTAGAGCGAATCCGCCGACACACACAAGTACCATCCCAGAGAATCCAAGGACGATAACGAGAGAGCGAGAGAGCCAGCGCATACTGCGAGAACGTCGGATCATGTAAGTGAAAAGTAAGCCGCTAGCGATGATGCCAACCGCGACAACAAGCCAGCCAAGCGCGTTGAAGAGGGGATGTTTCTGGCCAAACTCAGGTGGGCACTGCTTCATTGCATATGCAGATGGGGAGAACATCAGCAGTGTTGCGAAGAGCTCAACACCTTTTGAACGAATCCGAGAAATTCCCATGCGGCCTAACGCCTGAAATAAGCCGCGCCGCGAAGCGGCGTCGGCTTGAATGAATGGTTATGCATCATTGCTGCGATGCCTCAACGCCCCAAGCCCAAAAGCTAGGCAGGCCAGACTGGTTGCCAGTAGAGAACTGCGTCCGAAGTCTGACGTAAACAGGATAGCCGCCGCCGACCCAAGCACCCCGAACACGGTAAATAACCAAGAAACACCTTTGAGTTCCCCGGTCGAGAGCGCACGCCTAGCGGTATATGTCGCTCGATAAAGCAGGAAGAAGCCAGCCAGCGAGAGTGCTGTAAAGATGGCTAACGATGCTGGGTGAAAATCCGAAGCTACGAACCATAGAAAGTAAGCGACGGCGCCAAAGAGAGATGCCGCAACCAGCGACAAGAATGTCGCCACGTACGCTTCGGCTCTCGATGGTGGACGTTTGAGAGATTCCATCCTTTGATACCTAACGCCTGAACTAATCCGACCTGCGAAGCGGGCTCGGCTTGAATGAATTGTTAGGCCTCACGCAGGATCAAACCCATACATCCAGGTATTGAGAAGACCGTCAGAGCTGTAGAGACCCAGTGGCTCCAGCATCGCCTCAAATGCTGACGCCACCTTCTCCGCATTCTCAGTATCCAGCGAATCGCGGTCTATGGCGGCGATCCGAGTGCCCATCTCTTCAAGAAGCTCCGCGTCGCTAGCACCGTGGACCGCTTTGCTCGCCAAGGCCTCGGCCGCCGCATCGATCTGGGAGTTCAGCCTCGCTTTCAGCGCTGGCTCGGTCGTGCCTAGGCCTCCCGCCATGTGATCGCGCCCGATCATGTCGCGGAGTGCGTCAGGTGAACTAGCGACCATGGCTGTACATCCCACAGTGATGAGCAGGAGGAGAGTGCTAAGAAGAAGCTTGCTAGCTCGTGATAGTTCCATGAGGCCTAACGCCTGAACTAAGCCGCGCCGCGAAGCGGCGTCGGCTTGATTGAATTGTTATGCGATGATGGCCGGGATGCAGGCATTAACCCAAGCCCTGAGTCACGACACCGCACGCCAAGCCAAGCATGCCACAGTTCGCCGGGGCAGGCTTGCCCGAAAGACTGTCGGGCATGGACTAACCGAAGCCCCCCCCGGAAGCGACTGCGCCATGACAGTGAATTGCGCTTTGGCGAAGCTGGCATGCCGCTGACAGAGATCAGGGCCGTGCATGCGGCCCGGAGCCCATGCGGAACATAGCGAAAGTGCTGCAGAAGATCACCGAGGCGACTCTCTTTGCCCCACCACCGCATAAGGCCTGAACTAAGCCGCGCCGCGAAGCGGCGTCGGCTTGAATGAACTGTTAGGCCCCATTGCCCGTAACACACTCGGCCGATTCGCGTGTGTCATAGCTGACCAAGCGCCAGCCAGAAATCTCTCGCTCGTACTTGAATGTGGTCATTGCGTTTCCGCTGCAATGTGAGAACTCCAGCTCTGCTCCCACTGGCGCTGCGCTTCCGGCATCCTTCTCAATGCAGCCTAACGCCCGACAAGACGGTGACCATGAAGAGACTGTTGTACAGCCTGCGAAGAAGGCGACCAGGAAGATTGCGCTGTGGAAACGTTTCATTGCAGTCTCAAATGGGGCCTAACGCCTGAACTAAGCCGCGCCGTGAAGCGGCGTCGGCTTGAATGAATTGTCGGGCATCATTGGCCGTGGTCTCTCTGCGCTGATTTCTGCGACGGTCTGGATTGTTTGTTGCTATAGATCAAACCGAATGGAACGCCGAAGGCGACGCCGAGAATGATGCCTAATGCTACGCTGTCAAAAGCTGTTCCAACGGCAGCGCCGATGGTCACACCTAAGGCAAGACCGATGCCGACACTGACACTTTGTGATTCTTGCCAACCATAATGCGTCTCCTTGATGCCTAGCGCTTGAATTAATCCGACCCGCGAAGCGGGGTCGGCTTGAATGAATTTTTAGGCGGCATCCGGGTCAACGCCGCCCGCTTGCATGATACGTCGTGATTTGACTGCTCCGGGAGCGGCTGACAAGCCCCACACGAAGAGAAAAGCTGCTAGCGCCGGAGTGGATTGGTTGGCACGCCACCATTGGGAGGTGAGAAAGACTGCAGGAGGCAATGCACCGAAGATCAAGGCGAGGATCATCGGCACGATATCTCTGCGCAGCACGGGCGGTTCGCCAGAGGTCACAAACTGGAGGTGACGGCGAGCCAGCCAAGACCAGACAGCGAACACGGCTACTGCGTAAGCCAGGAAGAACAAGCACCAACCAATGGCCTGCTGGAGAGTTTCCATGCCGCCTAACGCCTGAATTAAGCCGCGCCGCGAAGCGGCGTCGGCTTGAATGAATTGTTAGGTGCTTGTCCGGTGACCTCAATGCCAAGTGTCATTGGCGGCATGAGATGCCGAAACAGCAGCTGCGATCCGTCCGGACTGAGCAGCACAACTTCACTAATCGCTCCTTCCCCGAGTGGATCAGACTCTTTGAACTGCGACACAGTGAAGGGCAGCAAGTCGGCTGCCTCAACGAGCGGGCGCATGGAGTAAGTCTTTCCGTTCCCAACCCATTGCAACGCACTTGAGTCGCAAGCCTGCAATGAGAGGCTCAGCGAAGGATACTTACCAGGCTCTAGCTCTACCTCACAAGGAGCCAGCTGAATCAGCTCGCCGCCGGTCAGCCGAAGCACTGCCATAGACGTAGCGATGGGTGTCGTGTGCTCGTTGGCCCACGCAGGATGCACCGGCTCACAGAGGGGATTCAGAATCTCAAGTACCACTTTGCCGATGAGCGACTGGGTTTCCACAAGCACCTAACGCCTGAATTAAGCCGCGCCGCGAAGCGGCGTCGGCTTGAATGAATGATTAGGCCCCAAGCCTACCGGATAAGTAGCCATACAAGCGATATAAACGGTGATGCGGCCAGAAGGACCAAGATGGAGCCAACGGCAATCCTGAGCGGGCGGAACCGGCCAGGACGGCCACTGAAGAACGACAGACCGGCAAAAGCCAAGCCAAGACAGAAGACAGGCATGGCGATGAAAAGCTCAAGGTAGCCATGTGGAGAAGAGCTGAACAGCTTGTACAACCCGAAGCCAGCAAGCATGAGTGCGAGGCCACCCCCGAGGATCCACGGATTGATCGGGTACTGAGACTCTTCGATCATTCTCTTGGGGCCTAACGCCTGAATTAAGCCGCGCCGCGAAGCGGCGTCGGCTTGAATTAATTGTTAGGCGACATGGTGAGGTGCATCCGGCCCCCAAGCAACACCCTTGGCGCTTACCTCTAAGCCCGCATAGCGTTTGACCAACGCCCATGGAACAGACGAAGTGTCGTACTCAATGATCTGGTAATCGCGGCCGCAAGTGCGCCAGCTTTGACAGGGAGCGGCGTTGGGCTGCTCATCCCAAGGAACTTCTGATAGCCGCCGCAACTCCGCCCAGGCCAATTGAAGCGTAGAGAACTCTCCGACCTGCTCGGCGTGGCTCTCATCTTCGATCACGAAGGTCTTTGGCATGACGCCTAACGCCTGAAATAAGCCGCGCCGCGAAGCGGCGTCGGCTTGATTGAATTGTTATGCGATGGTGGCCCGGATGCGGGGGTGAAGCCGAGCCCTGAACCACGGCACCGCACGCCAAGCCAAGCATGCCACAGCTCGCCGGGGCAGGCTTGCCAGAAAGACTGCCGGGCATGGACTAACCGAAGCCCGCCGGGATCAATTGTGCCGCGACAGTGAATTGCGCTTTGGCGAAGCCGGCACATAGCCGGTAGCGGTGCGGGGAATGCATGCGGCCCGGAGCCCATGCGGAACGACGCGAAAGTGCTACCGAAGGTCACCGACGCGACTGCCTTTGCTCCACCACCGCATAACGCCTGAATTAAGTCGCGCCGCGAAGCGGCGTCGGCTTGAATGAATTGTTAGGTGTCACCCTACGCCCCGAACCCATCTGGGAGCAACCGAACTTCCGTTGCTAAGCAGATGGCATTGCCGCCAGCGAGGGGACGAACGCCAAGAAGGGTGCCTTTTGGAGCAAGCTCGGCTTGAATGACGACAACGGGTTGCTCAGTGCCGTCCTCAAGTTGCTGGTAGGCGCAGCACGGCAATGACATTGGTGCGGGAGAAGACTCACCTGGCACGTAGAAGACAGCGAGGCCTGCCACAACGTCTGCTTCTGTGGCTTGGCGACCGGAAATGCACGGCGTGTCACGCCAGTCGCTTGCCGAGATTGTTCCCCAAAGTTCCGACATAGTCTCTGTGACACCTAACGCCTGAATTAAGCCGCGCCGCGAAGCGGCGTCGGCTTGAATGAATTGTTATGCGATGGTGGTCGGGAAGCTGGGGCCCACCCGAGCCCAGAACCACGACACCGCCTGCCGGGCCAAGCATGCCACAGGTCGCTGGTGCAGGCTTGCCCGAAAGACTGTCG
>NZ_SMTF01000010.1 GCF_004357985.1 Luteimonas aestuarii
CCTCCGGCGAGGTGCAGGTGGAGTTCACCGTGGGCGTCGATGGCTCGGTCACCAACGCCCGCGTGGTGCGCGCCAACCCGCCACGCGTGTTCGATCGCGAGGCCGTGGCCGCGGTGCGTCGCTGGCGGTTCGAGCCGGTGGCCGCGCCAGTCACCACCCGTCGTGCGATCGCGTTCGATCCCGGAAGCTGAGCCGGGCGACAAGGCAAGGCAAAAGCCCGGCTTTCGCCGGGCCTTCTATCTCGCGCTGCAAACGCTGACCCTTACGCCGAGATCGCCAGCTTCTCGCGATGGTACAGGCGCGATGCGGCGAGCCAGAGCAACAGCCCCAGGCCAAAGCCCGCGCCGAGGTACACCGCCCACTCCAGCATCTGGATCGCCTCGCTGCGCACCAGCTTGAGGATCATCTGGTTCTGCGCGAGGAACGGCACCGTGAACTGCCACAACTGGTCCTTGACCGGATTCACCATCAATACCACGGTGGGGATGATCGGCAGGAACATGAGCATGCTCATGTAGCCCTGGGCTTCCTTCATCGACTTCACGGTCGCCGAGATCAGGGTCAGCAGCGTGGTGCCGATCAACACCATCGGCAGCAACACCAGCAGCAGTTTCAGGATCACCGGCGTGGACACGTCCACCAGTCGCAGTGGGCCGGGCGCCATCGTGAAGCTGAATTTCAGCGCCAGCACCACCAGCAGCAGGCTGAGCATGCCGAACAGGCACGCGGCCAGGATCTTCCCGCTCATGATCGCCGAGCGCGATGCCGGGGTTGCCAGCAAGGGCTCGAGCGACTGGCGCTCGCGTTCGCCCGCGGTACTGTCCATCACCAGGTGCGCGCCGCCGAGGAAACTCAGCAGGATCAGGATGTAAGGCAGGAAGGCCAGCAGCATCCCGCGACGTGACTCGGGCGTGGCCACGTCGCGCTGGGCGACCTGCACCGCGAACGCGGCTTCGGGGCTGATGCCACGGTTCACCCCGCGAAGCACGCCGACGGTCCGGCTGTATTCGGCCAACGCCGCGTTCAGCCGTTGCACCGGAATCTCGGAGTTCTGCCGCGAGCTGTCGTGGATCAACTCCACCTGCGCCGGCCGGCTGTCGCGCCACTGTTCCTCGAATGTCGGCGGAATGCGCAGGATCACGTCCTCGTCCTGGCGACGCACGCGGGCGTCCGGATCATCCACTGCGGGCATCGCGTCGATGTTGCGCGTCTTGAGGAAGGCCACCAGGTTGGGCGCGTGCTCGGCGCCGATCACCGGCAGCTCGAGCGTCGACTCCATCTGCGTGCGCGCCTTCTTCTCTGCCATCGACCCCAGTCCCAGGATCAGCGCGGGGATCATGATCGGGCCCAGCAACAAACTGAGCATCATCGTGCGGCGGTCGCGGAACAGGTCGAGAAGTTCCTTCCTTGCGACGGTCCAGAGTGTCTTCATGCGCGTGCCTCCATGGTGCCTTCTGCTTCAAGGGCGGCGAGGCGGACGAACACGTCCTCCAGGTCCGCCAGCCCGGTCTGGTCGCGCAATTCATCGGGCGTGCCGATGGCGCGCACTTCGCCGTGCGCGATCACCACGATGCGATCGCACAGCGCCGCGACCTCCTGCATGATGTGGCTGGAGAAGATCACGCAGCGCCCCTCCGCCTTCAGGTCGCGCAGGAAGCCGCGCAGCCCGCGCGTGGTCATCACGTCCAGACCATTGGTCGGCTCGTCCAGGATCACGTTGCGCGGGTCGTGCACCAGCGCGCGTGCGATCGCGGTCTTGGTGCGCTGGCCTTGGCTGAAGCCCTCGGTGCGGCGATCGAGGAAGTCGCGCATGTTGAGCGTGTCGGCCATGCCGTCGATGCGCGCGCGGATGGTCGCGTCGTCGAGGCCGTGCAGGTGGCCGAAGTACTCGATGTTCTCGCGCGCGGTCAGGCGCTTGTACACGCCGCGCGCGTCGGGCAGCACGCCCAGCCGCTTGCGCACTGCCGTGGGATCCTTCGCAACGTCGATACCGTCCACCTCGATGCGTCCCTGGTCGGGCGACATCAGCGTGTACAGCATGCGCAGCGTGGTGGTCTTGCCGGCGCCGTTGGGCCCGAGCAGGCCGGTGATCTCGCCGTCGCGGGCTTCGAAGCCGACGCCCTTCACCGCGTGGACGGGGCCGGACTTCGCCTTGAAGGATTTATGCAGGTTGTCGATCAAGATCATCTCATGGCTCCCAGCCGTAGTTGCCGGTGAACGGCGGTTGCGCGGACAGGCGGTCCAGGCATGCGGGGTCGAGCGCGCTGGCGTCGGTCGACTCGATGAACTGCGCGAACAGCTTCGGCATGCAGCCGGTACCGAGCACGCTGTGCCCCTGTCCCGGCAGCACCAGGTGGCGACCGTTCGGCAGGTGTTCCACCACCTCGTCGCCATAGCGCGCGGGCGTGACCGGATCGAACTCGCCGCTGATCGCCAGCACCGGAACGTCGCCGGACAGCGGCGTGCGGAAGTCGTCGGCACGTGTGCCGCGCGGCCACACCTCGCACTGTGCCGTCATCATGTCGACCAGCGCATTGCCCATCACCGTGCCGTCGTCGTCCGGGTTGTTGCGGAACTCCGACACGTCCTCGGCGCACCCCACCGACAGGCCCATGCCCACGGCGATCGCATCGCCCAGCTGCCGCGACAGCATCCGCGATTGCGCCAGCAGGCTTTCGTAACGGCCCTGCGCGGCTTCGTGCAGCAGCAGCGGCAGGGTCGACGCCATCGTCGGCTGGTAGGTGTACATGCGCAGCAGGCCGGCAAGGTGGCCGAAGCGCGGTACTTCCTCACGCCAGTCGCCGCTCACCGGGTCGCGATAGCGCACCGGCGCGATGCCGCCGGCCTGCAGGCGATCGCGCACGAGCGCCAGTTGCTCGCGCGGATCGCCGAGGTTGGCCAGGCAGGCCGCGTCCTCGCGACAGCGCGCGAACTGCGTGTCCAGTGCATCCTCGAGGTTGCGCGCGTGTTCCTGCCCGAGCACCAGCGTATTCGGCGCCACCGAGTCGAGCACGAGGGCGCGCGTATGCTGGGGGAAGGTCGCGGCGTATTGCTGGGCGACGCGGGTGCCGTAGGACACGCCGACGAGGTTGATCCGGTCCACGCCCAGCCTGCTGCGCACCAGGTCGAGGTCGCGGATGTGGTCGCCGGTCGTGTACAGGCGCAGGTCGGCGACCTTCGACAGTGCGTCGCGGCACTGCTCGGTGAACGCGCGCATCGCTTCCGGCGTCTCCGCGGTCGGGTCGGAGAGCAGCGGATCATCCTCGTCGATCCTGCAATGCAACGGGTTCGACTTGCCGGTGCCGCGTGCGTCCACCAGCACCACGTGGCGGTTGCGGCGCACGTCGCGGAACGCCGCGTGCAGGCCGGGATAGCTTTCCAGCGCGGATTGGCCGGGGCCGCCGGCGATCATGTATACCGGGTCGGGCTCGGCCATGCCGCTGGCGGGCACGAAGGCGACGGCGAGGTCGATCTGGCGGCCGTCGGGTGCGTCGTGGTCTTCCGGCACCGGCACGGTGGCGCACTGCGCCTCCACCGAGAGGTTGCCGCCCAGGCTGAGCGCGCATGGCTCGAAGGCGATCTCGCCGTAATGCAGCTTGCCGTCGGCATCGCCGCGCGGACCGCTGGCCTGGTGTGCACCGTCGCTGCACGCGGCCAGCGCCACGGCCAGCAACAGCAGCGGGATGGTTCTTGTTCGTTGGATCATGCCCCTTCCTCCGGGAAGAAAATGGATTCGATGGTGGCGTCGAACACGGCGGCGATGCGGAACGCCAGCGGCAGGCTGGGATCGTACTTGCCGGTCTCGATCGCGTTGACCGTCTGTCGTGAAACCTCCAGACGCTCGCCCAGCTGCGCTTGTGACCAGCCGGCGGCCTCGCGCAGTTCGCGCATGCGGCTTCTCATCGCCCGCGGCTCACTGGTAGCGCCGCGCCACGAACGCCTTGCACACGCCGTAGCAGAAGCAGACCAGCGGCAGCACCCAGATCATCGCCGCGCTGGCCGACAGGTCGATGACACGCGCCGACTGCAGGAACCCGCCCGCCATGTACAGCAGCGACACGAAGGCGGTGGCGATGCTGAGCGCTTCCAGTTCGATGCGCCGCTGCAATTCGTCCGCGCCGCGGATGTAGCGGACCATGGCGCGCACCGCGTAGGCCACCGGCGGCACCGGCAGCAGCGCGATGACGGCACGCAGCGCGACATCGTCCACGCGCCTGAGCAGCCAGACGGACAACAGCACCACGACGACATAGGTGCCCATGCCCAGCATCAGCTCGCGCGTGTAGCGGCGGCCCAGCGCGGCCGGTGCCACGTCGCAGGCCTCGGCCCGGCGATACAGCAGCCCCAGCACGGCGATCATCGAGGCGCTGAGCAGCAACACCGCCGCGACCCCGACCGGCACGCGGCCACCGGATGCCCACGGCAGCACCAGCGCGATCGCCGCCAGTGCCAGTCCACTGCCCACCATCCAGCGCATCGGTTTGCTCGCCATGGCTCAGCCCGGCCTGCGCGCACGCGCCATGACCACCATGCCCGCGCCGATCACCGGGAGGACGATGCCCACCCAGGGCAGCTGGCCGGCGACGGCTGCCGCCATCAGCAGGCCCAGGCCGCAACACAGGAAGCCGAAGCCGCTCCGGCGCATCGTCTGCAGTTGGTCCATGGAACCCTCGTGTCAAGGAAGCTTGACAACAGGTTGCCCGGCAGGACGCGAACTGTCAAGCGTCCTTGACACGTGGCTCAGTTGGCGCGGTGTGTGGGCAGTCGTCCGGACAGTGCATCGAGGTACTCGCCCAGCAGGCGCATGGTCACCGGGTCCGGTGCGAGGGGTAGCAGCGCGCGAGCAGCGGCGATGGCCGCGCCGGCGTCGGCCGCGCCGGTCAGGACGGCCAGTTCGGCATCCAGCCAGGCGCGGATGAACGACAGGTCGGTGATGCCGCCTTCGCAGAGCGGTCGCCACGCAGCCAGCACCTCGGCATCGCGCAGGTTGCGTGCGGCATGGCCGGCCAGCGCGGTCGCCAGGTGCGGTCGGAAGGCGACGGGCAGGTCGTGGTAAGCGGCGGTCAGCTGCCGCGCGGACCCGGCAGCGGTGGCGTCGTCGCCTCGATCCATCGCCCACGACAGCCGCAGCAGGTGGACGTTGGCGGCGAGCATCGGCGTGGGTGAACTGGCGATGGGGGGCGGTTCCGGCAGCAGGGTGTCCGGCCAATCGCGCGGGCGCACCCCGGCCATCGTCAATGCCATCACCTGGTTGAGGCGCTGCTGGAGCGCGGCGTCGGGGGAACCCCGCAGCAGGTCCAGCAGGCCGCGCCCGTCGGAGCGCCAACCCTGGCTATGGAACGGCAACAGGTTCACCAGCCCCAGCAGCAGCGCCCCGGCCGCCGTGCCGAACAGTACGGACGCCAGCCAGCGGCTGTCGGCGGCCACCCACGCCAGCGCGAACGCGACGGCGGCGGTCAGCAGGTTGGCCAGCGGCCCGCCGGACAGGAACAGCGCTTGGTCGCCGCGCGACAGCCCGCGCTCGCCCACCGGCAACAGCGCAGCGAAGCCGCTGATGCCGGCGATGCCGTTGCCACGGCGGAACCGCCAGCCCGATTCGCCACGATCCCAGCGCAGCGGACCCACGCCGAAAGCGATCGGCCGCATCCCGCGCGCCAGGCCCGCGACTGCATGCCCGGCTTCGTGCAGCACGATGTGCGGCCACAGCATCAGCAGGCCGGCCACCACCGCGATGCCGGCCGACACCGGCGGCAGCCAGGCCCCGGACAGCCGGTGCAGGCCGATGCCCGTCCATGCGGCGAGTGCGCCGATCACGCCACCGGCCACCAGCCAGAGCACGAACACCAGCAGCGAGCGCCACCCCGGCTTGCGCTTTGCAGCGGGCGGTTCCGGTGGTGGCAGGAACGCCGCATGCGGGGCGGCAACGTCGCCGGCGTCCGGACTCATCGCGGCGCGATGCCCGGGTTCCGGCCCAGCGGGTGCGAGCGGACCATGTCCGCCGGCCATCGCGCGGCGGGAGCAGGGCTACTTGCTGCTGACATATTTCTCGCGGCGGATCTGCGGCACCGGCAGCCCGGCCTCTTTCAGCGACTCGAAACAGGCATCGACCATGTTCGGGTTTCCGCACAGGTACGCGATGTCGGTTGCCGGATCAGGGGAAAATTCGGCGAGGAACTGCTGCACGTAGCCGTGGCGCACGTCCGGGTGCGGATCGTCCGGCAGCTCGCGCGAGAAGCAGGGCACGAAGCGGAACGCCGGGTGCGCGTCGGCGAAGGCGCGGAACTCGTCGCCGTACAGCAACTCCTGTGGCGTGCGTGCGCCGAACAGCAGCACCACTTCGATGCCGCGTTGGGCAATCGCCTTCTCCAGCAATGGCAGCATCGCGCGGTAGGGCGTGACGCCGGTGCCGGTGGCGATCAGCAGGTAGCGCTTGTTGGCGTCGTTCGGCATCAGGCAGAAGCGCCCGAACGGGCCGCTGGCCTGGATCGCATCGCCCATGGCCAGGCCTTCGAACAGCGCGGTGGCGGCGCCGCCGGGCACGTAACTCACCGCGATTTCCACCGCCTCGCCCGGTCCCAGCGCGTGGTCGTGCACGGTGGCCAGCGAATAGCTGCGGCGCGTGGCCGTGCCGTCGGCGTAGTGGAAGTGCACCTGGATGAACTGGCCGGGGATGTAGTCCAGCGGCTGGCCGTCGTCGCGCACGAACGACAGGTGGGCGACGCTGGGCGCGAGCATGCGCCGTGCGGTGAGCTTGAGCGGGAACTGGACGATGGCCAAGGGCGGGAATGGGACGGTCTGGCCCGGGAGTGGGCCGATGGGGCGCCTATACTAGCGACTTCGCCGCGAACGCCGCGGCCGGAAGCCCGCATGACACCGAACCCCACACCCGTCGCCGGCGCGCCCGCGCTGTCGGTGCGCGACCTGCGCAAGACCTACGACACCGGCGTCGAGGCGCTCAAGGGCGTCTCGCTGGACGTCGCCCCGGGCGATTTCTTCGCCCTGCTCGGCCCCAACGGCGCCGGCAAGAGCACCCTGATCGGCATCGTCTCGTCGCTGGTCAACAAGACCGCGGGCGAGGTGTCGGTGTTCGGCGTCGACCTGCACGCGCATCGCGACGCCGCGATGCGCCTGATCGGCCTGGTGCCGCAGGAAATCAACTTCAACTTCTTCGAGAAGCCGCTGGACATCCTGGTCAATTACGCCGGGTTCTATGGCATCCCGCGCAGCGAAGCGCTGCCGCGCGCCGAAGAGGAACTCAAGCGCGCCTTGCTGTGGGACAAGTCGCGCACCATGGCGCGCACGCTGTCGGGCGGCATGAAGCGACGGCTGATGATCGCCCGCGCGATGATGACGCGGCCACGCCTGCTGATCCTCGACGAACCCACCGCCGGCGTGGACATCGAGATCCGCCGCGGCATGTGGCAGACGCTGAAGGAGATCAACGCCGCCGGCACCACCATCATCCTGACCACGCACTACCTGGAGGAAGCGGAGAGCCTGTGCCGCAACCTCGCCATCATCGACCGCGGCGCCATCGTCGAGCAGGGCCCGATGAAGTCGCTGCTGGCCAAGCTCGACGTGGAAGGCTTCCTGTTCGACATCGACGGTACCCTGCCCGCCGCGTTGCCCGACATCCCCGGCGCCGAGATGCGTGCGGTCGACGACCACACCCTCGACCTCGACATGCCGCGCGCCATGGACCTCAACCGCGTGTTCGCCGCGTTCGAGGCCGCCGGCATCCGCGTGCGTTCGATGCGCACCAAGAGCAACCGGCTGGAGGAACTGTTCGTGCGGATGATCGCGCAGGGACAGGACGCGCAGGGGAGCCAGGCGGCATGAACACCGACACCCGACAGGTCGCCACGATGGCGGACGGCGGCGCGGCGCGCGCCAACTGGGTGGCGCTGGGCACCATCGTCCGCCGCGAAGTGATGCGCATCCTGCGCATCTGGGGCCAGACCCTGGTGCCGCCGGCGATCACCATGACGCTGTACTTCCTGATCTTCGGCGGGCTGATCGGCAGCCGCATCGGCGACATGGGCGGCTTCAGCTACATGGAGTTCATCGTCCCGGGCCTGGTGATGATGAGCGTGATCCAGAACAGCTACGGCAACATCTCGTCGAGCTTCTTCGGCGCCAAGTTCGGCCGCCACGTCGAGGAGCTGCTGGTCAGCCCGATGCCGGGCTGGGTGATCCTGGGCGGCTACGTGGCGGGTGCGGTGATGCGCGGGCTGATGGTCGGCGTGATCGTGCTGGGGATCGCGATGTGCTTCACCCGCGTGCAGATCCCGCACCCGCTGATCACCTTCGCCACTGTGCTGCTGGGCGCGACCATCTTCTCGCTGGCCGGCTTCGTCAACGCGGTGTACGCGAAGAAGTTCGACGACGTCGCCATCGTGCCGACCTTCATCCTCACCCCGCTGACCTACCTGGGCGGCGTGTTCTATTCGGTGAAGCTGCTGCCGCAATGGGCCGAGACCGCCACCCACTTCAACCCAGTGTTCTACATGGTCAACGCGTTCCGCTACGGCCTGCTGGGCGTGAGCGACGTGCCGGTGTGGATCGCGTTCGCGCTGATGGGCTTCTTCGTGGTCTCGCTGGGTGCGCTGGGGCTGTGGTTGCTGAAGAAGGGCGTGGGTTTGCGCAGCTGACACCAGCCACGCATGTCGATCTGTTAGGTTGTGGCCGACCGCGCGTGCGGATCGCCACACTGCAGGAGAATCGACATGGCGCGGATCGCCACGCCCCTTCCCACGCTTTCGCTCGTTGCAGGCATCGCGTTGGCCCTCGCAGCCTGTGGTGGCGCAACGCCTTCCGCAGAGGCAGGCGCCGACGCGCCTGGAGCCAGCTCCGTCGATGCCGCGCCCGCTGCCATCGAACACGCCGACGAGGCCGCGACCGGCGCGGATGACGCAGGCAATGCCGATGCCGCAGAGGGCTTCCGGATCGAGAGCGTTGCCGTCTCCGACGCGCCGTTGGGCGACTTTCCGTACTTCACGCTCCCCGAGGGCTACCACCACCCCAACCGTGCGCTCCCGATGCGCGATTTCGACCGGGTGGCGGCGTGGACCGGCGACCGGCTGGAATGGGTCGAGGGCCGGGTGTTCGAGTCCCTGGTGCATGCGGACCGCCGGGCCGGCAAGGGTTTCTCGCGAATCGAGGTGATCCGCAACATCGACCACCAGGTGGCCGAGGCCGGGGGCGTGAAGGTCACCGACTCGCGGGTGCCGCGCGAGGTCATCAAGGACTGGGACGAAGGACAGCAGCGGTCGCAGGGTCGCGGTGACGTCTACAACCACCCTGCGGCCACCTGGCTGGTCCGGCGCGCCGATCGCAACATCTGGATCCACTTCGTCGCCAGCAGCGCCAGCGGCAGCTGGATGGTCATCGAGAGCGCGCCGTTCGTGCCGACGGCGACCCTGCTGCCGAGTTCCGCGCTGAAGCAGCAGCTCGATGCCGATGGCCGCGTGGCGATCCAGGTCAACTTCGCCACGGACCGGGCCGAGATCCTGCCGGAGTCGCAGCCGCAGATCGAACAGGTGCTGGCGCTGCTGCGCCAGGACGATGCGCTGTCGCTCTCGGTCGAAGGCCACACCGACGACACCGGCACCGCCGCGCGCAACCGCACGCTGTCGCAGGCACGTGCGCAGGCAGTGGTGGATGCGCTGGTGGCCGAAGGCATCGGCGCCGATCGCCTGTCGGCAAGCGGCCATGGCCCGGACACGCCGGTCGCCGACAACGCCACCGAGGCCGGTCGCGCACAGAACCGCCGCGTGGAGCTGGTCAGGCGCTGAGCGCGCCGGTCATCCGGACAAGCGGAAGAACGCTTTTGCAGTCGCAGCCGTCGCGGCTGCGGTGACGGCGACATCCTCGCTACGGTCCAGCGCCAGCTCCTCGACGATGTGCGGCAGGAACGCCGGTTCGTTGCGACGGTCCTTTGGCATCGGCTTGAGGGTGCGCGGCAGCAGGTAGGGCGCGTCGGTTTCCACCATCAGCCGGTGTGCCGGGATGTTCTTCACGATCCCGCGCAGGTGCTGCCCGCGGCGCTCGTCGCAGAGCCAGCCGGTGATGCCGATGTGCCAGTCCCGGTCGAGGTAGTCGAACAGTTCCTCTCGCGTGCCGGTGAAGCAGTGCACCACCGCCGGGCCAAGCTGGCCGTCGAACTGCTTCATGACCGCCATGAAGTCGTCGTGTGCGTCGCGCTGGTGCAGGAACAGCGGCTTGCCCGTCTCGACCCCGATCTGCAGCTGGCGCTCGAAGGCCTTGCGCTGCGCCGGGCGCGGCGAGAAATCGCGGAAGTAGTCCAGCCCGGTTTCGCCCACCGCCACCACCTCGGGATGCGCATGCAGGGCGCGCATCTCGGCATCGCATTCCTCGGTGTACTCGGCTGCGTGGTGCGGGTGCACGCCGGCGGTGGCGAACAGCACGCCCGGATGCGCCTGCGCGAGCGCCAGCGCCTTCGGCGAATGCGCGCGGCTGGCGCCGGTCACGACCATCCGCGCCACGCCCGCATCGCGCGCGCGCTGCAGCACCGCGTCGCGATCGCGGTCGAAGCTGTCATGGGTGAGGTTGGCGCCGATGTCGATGAGATCCATGCGCCTATTGTAGGAGCGCCCCCGGTCGCGATGCTCTTCATCGCGCAGCCTGGTCACGCAAAGCATCGTGCCGGGGGGCTCCTACAATGCCGGCCATGGAATTCCCGATCACGCCGTTGCTGCCCGACATCGTGCGTAGCCTCGCCGAGCGCACGCGGCTGGTGCTGGAGGCGCCGCCGGGCGCGGGCAAGACCACGCAGGTGCCGCTGGCGTTGCTGGACGCGCCGTGGCTCGGCGGCAGCAAGATCGTGATGCTCGAGCCGCGTCGCGTGGCCGCACGCAGCGCGGCGATGTTCATGGCGAGGCAGCTCGGCGAGGACGTGGGCGGTACGGTCGGCTATCGCATCCGCTTCGAAAGCCGCGTCTCCGCGCGCACGCGGATCGAGGTGGTGACCGAGGGCATCCTGACGCGGATGCTGCAGGACGATCCGGAACTGACCGGGATTGGCGCACTGCTGTTCGACGAGTTCCACGAACGCCACCTTGCGGGCGACCTCGGCCTCGCGCTCGCCCTCGACGTGCAGGCCGGCCTGCGCGAGGACCTGCGCCTGGTGGTGATGTCGGCCACGCTGGATGGCGAGCGCTTGGCACAGCATCTGGATGCGCCGCGCCTGTCGAGCGCGGGCCGCAGCTTCCCGGTGCGCATCGAACACTTCCCCGCGCGTCGCGACGAAGCGCTGGAGCCGCAGGTACGCCGGGCGGTGGCGCACGCGCTGGAGAAGCATCCCGGCGACGTGCTGGTGTTCCTGCCGGGGCGGCGCGAGATCGCGCGGGTGGCGGCGGCGCTGTCGCAAGAGCGCCCCCACCCCGGCCCTCCCGGCCTGGCGCAGCGCGCCAGTCGTTCGCATGACCCGCACGGCAATGCCATGCACGCAGGTCATGCTGACCCCCCGCGCGCGGGGGAGGGAGTCAAAGCAGCAGCGGCGGGCGCTCCCTCCCCCGCTTGCGGGGGAGGGTCGGGGTGGGGGCAAGGCGTCGACGTACTGGAACTCCACGGCGACCTCCCGGTCGAGCAGCAGTCGCGCGTACTGCAGCCCGGCGATGGCAACCGTCGCCGCGTGGTGCTGGCCACCAACGTCGCCGAGAGCAGCGTCACCCTCCCGGGCGTGCGCGTGGTGATCGACAGCGGCCTCGCGCGCGAGCCGCGCTTCGATCCCAACAGCGGTTTCTCGCGGCTCGACGTGGTGGCGGTGTCGCAGGCCTCGGCCGACCAGCGCGCGGGGCGCGCGGGACGCGTCGCCGAAGGCTTCGCGTACCGGCTGTGGCCGCAGTCGCAGCGGCTGGAGCCGCAGCGGCGACCCGAGATCGCGCAGGTCGAACTGGCGGGGCTGGCGCTGGAGCTGGCGGCGTGGGGACAGTCGGATCTCCGGTTCGTGGATGCACCGCCACCGGGCGCGCTGGCGGCGGCGCGCGATCTGCTGCAGCGGCTGGGAGCGATCGACACAGGCCCCCACCCCAACCCTCCCCCGCACGCGGGGGAGGGGGCCGTGACATTGACAGTCACGGGCCGGCGCATGCTGAAGCTGGGCACGCATCCGCGGCTGGCGGCGATGCTGCTGGCGGCACGCGACGATGCCGAGCGCGCGCTGGCCTGCGACCTGGCGGCACTGGTCGAGGCGCGCGACCCGCTGCGCGCGCGCAACGACGGCTGGCGCGCGCGCTGGCTTGCGCTGGTGGCCTTCCGCGCCGGACGCAACGATCCCGACGCACATCGCGGCGGCCTGGCCGCCATCGATGCCGCGGCAAGACAGTGGCGCCTCCGCAGCGACGCAAAGGCACCGCCGCCGGGCGGAGTGCCCGCGCATGCGCTGGGCGACCTGCTGGCGCATGCCTTTCCCGACCGCATCGGCCACGTGCATCCACGCGATCCGCAGCGCTATGCGCTGGCCAACGGCCGCATGGCGCGCATCGCCGACGACAGCACGCTGCGAGGCGAACCCTGGATCGTGGCCAGCGAGTTGCGCTTCGAAGCGAAGGATTCGCTGGTGCTGCGCGGCGCGGCGGTGGACGAGGCGCGACTGCGCGCGGATTTCGCGCCGCGTTTCGTCGAACGCGACGAAGTGCGCTGGGATGCCGGCAAGCGCGCGCTCGTGGCCGAGCGCGTGCGCCGCTTCGACGGCATCGTGCTGGACGCGCGGCCTGCCGGTCGCGTCGACGGCGCACTGGCGGCGCGCGCGCTGACCGACGCCGTTGCGGAACTGGGGCTGGATGCGCTGCCATGGAGCGACGGCCTGCGCCAATGGCGCGCACGCGCACAGTCGTTGCGCGCATGGATGCCGGAACTCGCGCTGCCCGACCTGTCCGACGCCGTGCTGCTGGCGTCGCGCGAGGCGTGGCTGTTGCCGCTGTTCGAAGGCGGCACCCGGATCGATGCGCTCTCGTCCGAGGCCTTCGCGGAAGGCCTGCGCGCGCAGCTGGACTGGCCGTTGCGCCAGCAGGTCGACGCACTGGCGCCTGCACGCATCGTGGTGCCCTCCGGCCTGGAGCGGCGGATCGAGTACGCGCTTGCCCACGACGGCGCGCCGGAAGCGCCGGTGCTGGCGGTGAAGCTGCAGGAACTGTTCGGCCTGGCCGAAACGCCACGCATCGCCGACGGCCGCATCCCGCTGACCCTGCACCTGCTCTCGCCCGCCGGGCGACCGCTGCAGGTCACGCAGGACCTGCGCGGCTTCTGGGACCGCACGTACCCGGACGTGAGGAAGGAAATGAAAGGGAGGTATCCGAAGCATCCGTGGCCGGACGATCCCTGGAACGCCATCGCCACGCATCGCGCCAAGCCGCGCGGCACGTAACGAGGGGCGTGGCGGGTTGCGAGCGTCACCGGGGGCGGGCGAGGCCCCGTGCACGCCACAAGGATGGGCGATGACACCCGCGACCGACCCCTGTGTGCGCAGAGACATGCGGCGCCGGCACGCGTGACGCGCCTCCGTGCACCCGGCTTCATGGCGTGCAGCGCAGCGGCGCGACGCGCGATCAGGACCGCGTCCATGGGACATTGCGCGTGCCTCCTCCGCCCCCGGCCCAGTCGGGGCGCAATGTCCCCCAAGCAGGGTGAGGACCCGCCTTCCGTTTGCCGCCATACCTGCCCGCCCGTGCCCTGGAAGCCACTGCCGTCACCGGCGCACACCCCAACGGCTCCTGACTGGATGCGGCCGCGATCACGCGCAATCCACGGGTGCGGCGGCAGACTCGTCCGACCACGGCCATGGGCCGGCGGGCAGTGGCTGCCTCCGGGCGATCCCTCCCACCGCATCCGCGCCGTCGCCTTATCTCCAAGGAAGCAGAACGATGAGCAGACTCGATTCGTACTCCAGCAAGGTCATGGACCTCGTCGGCCAGGTTGGCGACAACCTGCGTGGTGCCGTGCCCGGCAACGCCAGCAAGTGGCTGCAGACCGGCGTCGCCCTGGGCGCGGCGAAGACCGGTAGCCGGGTGGTTGGCTCATTCGTCCGTCGCAATCCCGCCGTGGCGGTGGCCGCGGCGGTCGGCGCTGGCGTGGTCTGGCTGGCGGTGCGCCACCAGCGCAAGAAGGCCAATGGCAACGGTGCCGTGATCGAGGGCAAGTCCAAGCGCGTCGACGCCAAGCGTGCCGCCCCGCGCGCTCGCAAGACGGCTACGCGTGCCCGCACGAGCCCGCGCGCGAAGCAGTAATCAGTCCGCCAGCGACGGTTCCCGATGCCCGGCCCGGTGCCGGGCGTTGTTCTGAGCGCCGTTGATGCGCGTCATCCCGCGCGCTTCAGGACCCGGGTGCCTGCGGCAGCGAAATCACGAATCGCGCGCCACCGCCGTCGCGGTCCTCGTACCAGAGTTCGCCACCCAGGTTGCCCACGATCTGTCGCGCCAGCGACAGGCCCAGGCCGCTGGACACGCCGTCGTCGCGGCTGCCCTCGATGCGGAAGAACGGCGTGAACAATGCCTCGCGCTGCGATGCCGGGATGCCGGGGCCGCGATCCTCGAAATGGATCTGCCAGAAGCCCGGGCCACCACTGCACACGCTGATGTCGAGGTCGCTCCCGGGCGCGTACTTCAGCGCGTTGCTGATCATGTTCTCGCACACCTGGCGCAGCACCACCGGGTCGATGCGGATCCGCGGCGGGTCCGGCAGGTCGGGAAGCCGCAGCCGTGACCCCTGTGCTTCCAGCTGCAGCGCGTAGCGGCCTTCGAGCCACTGCAGCAGTTCGCCGACCGAGGCGACCGCCGCGTCATCCCCGGCCTGTGGGGTGCTCACCGATGCGGCCTGCGTCTCCAGGTAGCGGCGGATGTAGCCGAAAGCATCGTCGGTACTTTCGCGGATCATCCTGAAATAGCGCGCGCGGCGCTCGTCGGACACGCCCCCGGCGAGCAGGATGTCGATTGCGAAATGCACGCTGGTCAGCGGGTTCTTGAGATCGTGCGCGACCAGGTTCACCAGCTCCTGGCGCTCGCGCGCCACGCGCTCAAGCCGGTCGCGCATGCGCTTCAGGCCCAGGTGCGCCTCCACGCGCGCCAGCAGTTCCTCCGGCATGAACGGCTTGGTGACATAGTCCACGGCACCGGTTTCGAACGCGCGCAGCAGCAGGTCGCGGTCCTGCGCGACGGTCAGGAACACCACCGGCAACTGTGCGAGCTCCGGCTGCCGGCGGATCTCGGCCATCAGTTCGAACCCGTCCATGCCCGGCATCAGCATGTCCAGCAGCACCAGGTCGGGCGGCTGCGTCTGCAGCATCTCCAGCGCGACCTCGCCGTTGGCGGCCGTCGTCACTTCATAGCCATGCCGCGCCAGCAGCGTGCTGACGACATGCAGGTTCGCAGGCTGATCGTCGACGATCAGGATCCTGCCGGTCAGGCGTTGGCGGCGGGCAGTCATGCAGCTCCCAAACTGGCTGGATACCGCGTCCCCATGCGCGGCGGCGGAGACGTTACCAAAACCGGATGCATTGTGGTGACGAAGCTGAATGCGGTTCAGCGAAGGTGTTCCAGCTGTCCAGGAAATGCGATCCGAATCACGTTTTCCGCCACCGTCCAGGTTGCAATCCATCCAGGCCATGCGGTCCGATCGCCACCCGCACCAGTCGCAGCGTGGGCAGTCCGACGGCCGCCGTCATCCGCCGGACCTGCCGGTTGCGGCCCTCCCGGAGTACGAGCTCCAGCCAGGCATCCGGCACGGTCTTGCGGAACCGCACCGGTGGATCGCGAGGCCACAGTTCAGGCGGCTCGATCCGGCGCACATCCGCCGGTCGTGTAGGACCATCGTTGAGCGCCACGCCCTGCCGCAACGCCTGCAGCGCTGCCGCACCCGGCTCGCCTTCCACCTGCACCCAGTACGTCTTGGGTTGCTTGTGCCGCGGATCGGTCAGGCGATGAGCCAAAGCGCCGTCGTCGGTCAGCAGCAGCAGGCCTTCGCTGTCGTGGTCCAGCCGCCCCGCGGGGTACACGCCCGGCGGCAGGCCGAACCCTGCCAGTGTGGGCCGCGGCGGCGCGCTGCGGTCGGTGAACTGGCAGAGCACGCCATAGGGCTTGTTGAACGCGATGAGCATGGATTCGCGACGCCGGAATGCAGGACGGCCCCGCAGGGCCGTCCTCGCACCCAGGCCATCACCGGGACGGAGTCAGCGCTTGATGAAACGCAGGGTCATGCGGTCGCTTTCGCCGATGGCCTGGTATTTCGCGGCATCCTCGGCGTCGTGGTTGTTGCCGGGCGGCAGCGTCCACACGCCGTTGGGATGGTCCTTGGTGTCGCGCGGATTGGCGTTGACCTCGCTCTTGCCATCCAGCGTGAACCCCGCGGCCTCGGCCATCGCGATCACCTGCGCCTCGCCGACGTAGCCGGTGCGGTCGTCGTCCGGCACGTCGGCATTGGCGCGGTGCTCCACCACGCCCAGCACGCCGCCCGGCTTCAGCACGTCGTAGAAGCCCTTGAACATGCCCTCGGCCTGGCCGCTGCCGCGCCAGTTGTGCACGTTGCGGAAGGTCACCACCAGGTCGGCGGAACCGGGCGTGCCGAAGTTGGGCGCGGCCGGATCGTAGGCGACGAAGGTGGCCTGGCCATACTGTGCGGGCGCATCGGCGAACTTCTTTTCCAGCGCATCCTTCTGCCGCTGCTGGTAATCGCGGCCACGGCCTTCGGGCAGCGCGGCCGGATCGACGATCGCCGCCACATAGGTGCCGCCATCGCGCAGGTACGGCGCCAGGATCTCGGCGTACCAGCCGCCGCCGGGGGTGATCTCCACGACGGTGTGGCCAGGCTGCAGGCCGAAGAACGCCAGCGTCTCCGCCGGGTTGCGGAAGCCGTCGCGTGCACGGAACTCCGCGGTGCGCCACTCGCCGGCAACGGCGGCGCGCAGCTCCGCCGAAGGCTCGGCGTGGTGCGCGGGCGGTGGCGGCGTGGTGGCCGACGGCCCGGCGGCGAAGACCAGGGGGGAAAGCGCCAGCAGGGCGCAGGCAAGCAGGGTGTGGTGCATGTCCTCTCTCCTCGTACGGGTGTGCGAGCGTGCGTGGCGACGGGTTAAGACCCCGACAACGCTGCCAGCGCGGCGTTGAAGGTGTCGCTGGGGCGCATCGCCGCGGTGACCTTCACCATGTCCGGGCGGTAGTAGCCGCCGATGTCCACGCCGCGACCTTGCACGGCGTTGAGCTCGGCGACGATCTTGCCTTCGTTGTCCGACAGGGCCTGCGCCAGCGGCGCGAACCGCGCCTTCAACGCCGCATCGTCGTCCTGCGCGGCCAGCGCCTGCGCCCAGTACAGGGCGAGGTAGAAGTGGCTGCCGCGGTTGTCGATCGTGCCCAGCTTGCGGCCCGGCGACTTGTCGGTGTCGAGGAACCGGCCGTTGGCTTCGTCCAGCGCCTTCGCCAGCACCGGCGCCTGCGAGTTGAGCCAACGCTGGCTGATGTGTTCCAGCGACGCGGCCAGCGCCAGGAACTCGCCCAGCGAATCCCAGCGCAGGTAGTTTTCCTCCATGAACTGCTGCACGTGCTTGGGCGCGCTGCCGCCGGCACCGGTCTCGAACAGGCCGCCGCCGGCCATCAGCGGCACGATCGACAGCATCTTGGCGCTGGTGCCCAGTTCCATGATCGGGAACAGGTCGGTCAGGTAGTCGCGCAGTACGTTGCCGGTGACGCTGATGGTGTCCTCGCCCCGGCGGATGCGTTCCAGCGACAGCTTCATCGCCTCGACCGGCGGCAGGATGCGGAGGTCGAGCGACGTGGTGGTGTGGTCCTTCAGGTATTGCTCGACCTTGGCGATCACCTGCGCATCGTGCGCACGGGCCTTGTCGAGCCAGAACACCGCCGGCGCGCCGCTGATGCGCGCCCGGTCGACCGCCAGCTTCACCCAGTCCTGGATCGGCGCATCCTTGGTCTGGCACATGCGCCAGATGTCGCCGGCCTCGACCGCGTGTTCGAACACGGTGTTTCCATCCACGTCGACGACGCGGATGGTGCCGTCGCCCGGCGCCTGGAAGGTCTTGTCGTGGCTGCCGTACTCCTCGGCCTTCTGCGCCATCAGGCCGACGTTGGGCACGCTGCCCATCGTCGCCGGGTCGAACGCGCCGTTGGCCTTGCAGTCCTCGATCACCGCCTGGTAGATGCCGGCGTAGCAGCGGTCCGGGATCACCGCCTTCGCATCCTGCAGCTTGCCTTCGGCATTCCACATGCCGCCGCTGTCGCGGATCATCGCCGGCATCGACGCATCGACGATCACGTCGCTGGGCACGTGCAGGTTGGTGATGCCCTTGTCGGAATTGACCATCGCCAGCCCCGGCGCATCGGCGTACACCGCGGCGATGTCGGCGGTGATGGCGTCCTGCACGTCCTGCGGCAGCGTGCCCAGGCGCGCGTACAGGTCGCCGATGCCGTTGTTGGCATCGAACCCGGCCTGCGCCAGCGCATCGGCATGCTTGTCCAGCGCGGCCTTGTAGAACTCGCGCACCACCACGCCGAACATGATCGGGTCGGAGACCTTCATCATCGTCGCCTTGAGGTGCAGCGAGAACAGCACGCCTTGCGCCTTCGCATCGGCGATTTCGCGGGCGACGAACGCCGACAGCGCCTTGCGCGACATGCGCGCGGCATCGACGATCTCGCCGGCCTGCACCTTCACCGCGTCCTTCAGCACCCGGGTGCTGCCGTCGTTGCCGGTGAACTCGATCCTCAGGCTGCCGGCCTGCGCCATCGTCGCCGACTGCTCGCTGCCGTAGAAATCGCCGTCGGCCATGTGCGCGACGTGCGACTTCGAGTCGCCGGCCCACTGGCCCATGCGGTGCGGATGCTTCTGCGCGTAGGCCTTCACCGACTTCGGCGCGCGGCGGTCGGAATTGCCTTCGCGCAGCACCGGGTTGACCGCGCTGCCCATCGCCCTGGCATAGCGGGCGCGCGCGTCCTTCTCTGCGTCGGTCTTCGGGTCATCGGTGTAATCCGGCAGCGCGTGGCCCTGCGCCTGCAGCTCCTTGATCGCCGCCTTGAGCTGCGGCACCGAGGCGCTGATGTTGGGCAGCTTGATGATGTTGGCTTCCGGCGTCTTCGCCAGCTCGCCCAGTTCGGCCAGGTCGTCGTTGACGCGCTGGTTGTGGGTCAGCAGTTCCGGGAACTGCGCCAGGATGCGGCCCGACAGCGAGATGTCGCGCGTCTCCACCGCGATGCCCGCGGCGCCGGCGAAGGCCTGCACGATCGGCAGGAACGATGCGGTGGCCAGGAACGGCGCTTCGTCGGTCAGGGTGTAGAGGATCTTCGGCGTGTCGGACATGCGGATACCTGTGGGGCGGAGGGATGCGCGATGGCGAGGCATCGCGGCCGCGGCATGCGGGAGGGAACGCGCATTGTCGCGGTTTGCAGGGGCCGGGGCAAAACGCGTGGTGCGGCGCGCAAGCAAAAGGGGCACGGCTTGCGCCGCGCCCCTTTCGTCATTGCGGTTGCAAGCGGCTCAGCGCACTTCGAACTCGGTGGTGCTGACCGCGCTGCCGTTCAGCGCGATGGCCACGCTGTACTTGCCGGTCGGCCAGCCGTCGGGCTTGCTGATCTGGAACGTGGTGGTGCCCGGGCCGGTGAACGAGAAATCCTTGGATTCCTCATGCACGGTCTGGTTGCTGTCGACGTGCGTCCACGTGGCCGACAGCGTGCCGGTCACGGCCGCGGCCGGGTCACTGGTCTGGGTGGCGACGTTGGCGTGGATGCTGTCGCCGGGCGCGAACGTGGTGGTGGACAGCGTGGCGCCTGCATCCTTGCCCAGCGTGACGCCGGTGACGGACACGGTGGCGGCAGCCGCCTGGGTCGCCGGCGCGGTGGCAGGCTGCGCGGTCGGTGCCGGCGCGGGCGCCTCTTCCTTCTTCTTGCAGCCGATCAGCGCAACGCTGCCGATCACGGCAACCAGCAGGGCCTGGGACAGTCGGGTGGTCTTCATCTGGAGTTCCTTTCTGGATTTCTGGATTGCGGGGAATGGGGGGTATGCGGGTCAGCCCGCGGTCGGCTCGTCGGGCGTGCCGTCGCCATCGATGTCGATCGCGGGCAGGCGGATGACCTGGCCCGGGAAGATACGGTCGGGATTGTCCAGCGTGTCCTGGTTGGCCTCGAAGATCTGTCGCCAGAACTTCGCCTTGCCATAGAAACGCTGCGAGACGGCGGACAGCGTGTCGCCCTTCTCGATGGTGTAGGTGCGTTCCTGGCCTCCGATCATCTCCTCGGTGGAGGTGACGGACGACTGCACGTTGCTGAAATCAGGCTTGGGTGGCGCGGCCTGCTCGGTGCTGGTCACGCTGCCCTGGACGTTCGAAAAATCCGGTTTCTTGTCGTTGCTCATGCGGGGCTCCTCCCCTGTGGATACAGCGGCGCGAACATTGGCACGGGGCGCGTTAAAAAGCGGTTGGGCGCGGCCGGTACCGCCTGCGGGCGTTGACCTGCCGGAGATGGCCTTCCCCGTCATCCCCGCGCAGGCCGGGGTGAAGTCGGATTGCTTGCGAGCCATCGGCCCGCATCCGGGCGAACGCCCGAGCGCTGTGCGCCAGGGCCGGTGGTCGAAAACCCATGGACGCCGGGCGGGAACGACGGCACGCCATGCCCGGACGCAGCGCTGATCCGGGCGGAACATCGATTCCCCAGAAGATTCATAGACTTGGACGCGCAGGCATCGGGCCTTCTCCCTCGCACAGCAACCAGCGTTCGGTCCGGTTGGCCGTCGATGGCCAACCGCAGCCGTCCACCCGGCCTGCGCGGGAACGACTACTGCCGCAGGTCGCGGATCGCCACCGGCGCCGCGTGGCCCGGCGTCGCCCGCCACGGATTGATGTCCAGCCCGCCGCGGCGGGTGTAGCGCGCTTCCACCGACAGCCGCTCCGGGCGGCAGCGTGCCAGCAGGTCCACGAACATGCGTTCGACGCACTGCTCGTGGAACCCGGCGTGGTCGCGGAACGACACCACGTAGCGCAGCAGGCCCTCGCGATCGATCCGCGGCCCGCGATAGGCGATGCGCACGCCGGCCCAGTCGGGCTGGCCGGTGACCGGGCAGTTCGACTTCAGCAGGTCGCTGCGCAAGGTTTCCTCGACCACGTGGCCGTCTTCGGCGCGCAGCAGGCCGGCATCGGGCGGACCGTAGTGGTCGATGTCGACCTCCAGCGCGTCGATGCAGGTGGCGTCGTTCGCTTCGCCGTCGGTGAACGGCGGCAGGCCGAATGCAACCTCCACGACCGCACCCGTGGCCTGCGACAAATCCGCCGCGATGCGGCTGCGCACCGCATCGGCCTCGTCGAAGCGCGTGCCGTTGAGCGAGTTGAGGTAGAGCTTCAGCGACTTGGATTCGACCAGGTGCGGCGTGGTCGCCGGCACGGTGATGGTGGCGGTCTCGACCACCGGCTTGCCGCGACCGTCCAGCCAGGACAGCTCATAGGCATGCCAGCGGTCGTGGCCGATGAACGGCAGCGCCGCGTCCGCACCAATCCCGGTCTCGGCGCGCGCGGGAGCGCGCGGGATCGGGAACAGCAGCGCAGGGTCGTAATGCGCGGGATACGCGACCTCGCGGCCGAGCAGGGAGTCTTCTGGGGTGGGCATGGGGGCATTCTAGGGCGTGGGGTGTTCGGTTGGCGGCAAGGTGGCTGCCAAGCGCCGCACGTCACTCCCTTCCGCACTGAACCGCAATGCCATGCGGCAGAACGTGACATGAGGTGCTCGTCAACACTGATGATGCGTCATCCCCGCGAAGGCGGGGACCCAAGGACGTTGCTTTCGCATCCCGTTGCCAGAGCAACAGCAAAGGCTTCCGCCTTTCGGCAGGTTACTTTTCTTTGCTTGCCCACTGCGAATCGAACGGCGAAGCCGGTCAAGAAAAGTAACCAAAAGAAAGGGCCCTTCCCTGACGGAGCTAACGATCGGGCGGAGAGTACGTCGGGATTTTCCGACTCGCCACAGAGCTGCTCTTTGGGCGCGTTCATGTTGTCACGCGTTGCGACGCGTTCATCCTAGTTGAGCTGGAAGACAACGTTTGGCGCGGCTCGGTCGGAAAACGCCGCACTTTGTCTGCTTCGCAGCCAAAGGCCGGCCCGCGCCAGCGGCGCGGGCGTTCGTCGGTGCGCGAGCCAGTGGCTCGCAAGCGCACCTCCTCACCCATGTGCGGCGCCCTACGGGTCTGGAAAATTCGGTCGCAGTTCCCCAGAAGAGTTTGGGAGCCGTCATCCCGGCGCAAGCCGGGACCCAGCATCTTCGCCGCATTGGAGTGAAGTGCAAAAGCACTACGTCCCGGCTTGACCAGACATTCGCCTGTTGAAAGTTGCCGGGATGACGAAGCTCAAGCTTCTGATCTACGACCAGCTGAAACGTTGCTTGTAGACCCGGAGGGCGCCCGGCATGGACGCCGGGCGTTTTTCGACAGGACATGGATGTCCTGTCGAAAAATCCCGTCGAGACACGCATGGCCGGTGAGCTCCGTCGGGGAAAGGCCCTTCTCTTTGGTGACTTTCTCTTGGGCCAGCAAGAGAAAGTTACCCGGCCGCGAAGCGGGCGGAACGCTTCGCATCTCCCGGAAAAGCAGAAGGCAGGACCTGACCGGCTCAAAGGTCGACTCTGACCCCCTGTTTTGCTCGTGTTTTGTTTAGGGCTCACGTACGTCACGGTGACCTACCGATACCAATCTGAGTTTCTCGGCAAGATCCGACAAAGGAATCCGCAAGCTCAGATGCCTCAGTGGTCCAAGCATATGCGGCTAAGGTTCCACTGTTTCTATTCCATTCAACTCTGCAGCGAAGGCCGACGCGATCTAGGTTTTCATCAGCGACAAAGAACCCATCACGATGTCCTCTGGAGATTTTGAGTGGCTGATCGTTGTTGTTCATGCTGCTGCATCCGCCAAGAACGGACTGGATGAAAATTAATTCACTTGCCTCATCGACTTTCGCGTGAAACTGAGCGCGCCGTGCTTCGCATGCAATGAAGTAAGGGGCCGTTACATCGCCGCGAGCGCAGCCACTGATTGCGGCTGCAATGATGGCGAACATAGTCAACAGTCGATAGTTCATCTGAATAGTTAGACTAATGAGGTGGGTGGGGTGAGCCCTAACACCTGAACTAAGCCGCGCCGCGAAGCGGCATTGGCTTGAATGAATTGTTAGAGGTCTTTGCCATGAAAATCAGGTGGGGGCCTTGTACCAACTGTAATCTCCAACTGACCTTTCATGAGGCCCACTTGGTCAGACTCATAAAGAGGTAAACCGGCCGCGTGGAAAGCTTGCAGCAGAGTTTGACGCTCCTCCGAAGTGCCGCCCTTCACAGAAAGTCCAACGGCCCTAGCGTAACCGCTAAAGTACTTTGTCTTGATCCCGGCGGCGGAAAGAGCAGCCTCTAAGTCGCCCCGAAACATGGTCGCTTCTGGATCGTCACCAACCCAGGCTAGCCACGGCTCTATTGACTTATCGGAGAGTGCAGTCGCCAACTTTTTGGCTTGAGTCGGTGTGACACGTCGCCATGACATGACTGACTTGAGGCGCTCTTGCTCTAGCAACGCCTGAGCAGTTTCAGCTTTTGCTTTCGCCGTCTCTGCCTCATTGGCCGTAATGCGCTCGTCGGCAAACTTTTCGCGAACGCCACCGCTCCAAACTGCACCGACGGTACCTACTAACGCCAGCATTGCGCCTAGTACAATGAGCAAGTTTGACCACGAATAGATAGCGTCAGCGGCCTGCGGAATGATGTTAAACATTGAGCGTTTCCACCAGTTTGCGATCACGGTCGGAAAGACCTCTAACGCCTGAATTAAGCCGAGCCGCGAAGCGGCTTCGGCTTGAATGAATTGTTAGCTCTCTGTGCGACTCTGCTGCACATAATTGATGAAGGCTGAGCATGTAACAAGCATGAACTGTGCGTCCGCGTGTACGACACTGTCCTTGTCGAGCAACGCGTGCCTGACACCGCCCTGATCTGATGTGTATCCGTATAGACTGCTGAATGCGGATTTCAACGCAGGATGCAGGTTGCCTGAATCTTCGAGTTGCTTGAGCATCTGCCCCAGAGTTCCCTTGTCTGAGCCAAGGCGGAGCGAAACAAGGCTCTCGACCGCTGATATCGACTCCTTTACTGAATTGCGATAGTCAGGGCTCTCCCGCGACGTTAGCAAGTCAAGAGCTCTATCTAGGTGCGCCCTGACTGGAGAGGGCGACGAGCTGATGGCTCTTTCGACTTCAGCAATCTCAGATGGCTCTGTGATTGATGCGATCGACCCACCAACAAATCTGTATGCGGATGACTCTCGCTCCAGAATTATGTTGCACGCAGAAGCAAATGTTTCGCCGAACTTGTACTTATCGTAGTTGTCGTGAACGAACTCTAGAAAGTCATAGACCTCATACCACTGGCAACCGAAGAAGTATTTTCGAAGCTGCTCGTGTACTTTCGACCAATGATCAGACAACTGGTCTATTGGCTTCTTGAAGTAGCTGTGCCACAGCTTTAAGCAGAGCGCATTTATGTCCCGATTCTCGGAACTGCGCATATTCCAGTTTTGGCCAGGATTCTTGACGTGATTCCAGACGCGCAGCGTTAGCACGTTCCACAAGCCGTTCCGCAATTCCTCGTCGATTGACTCGATTTGGATGCGGTCGCGTACTGGGCGGTACCCATGTCTTTCCGAGAATCGCAATTCTGTCTCCAGAGGGCTAACGCCAATTAGCTTCCGGTTTCGGCAAAATAATCCATCACCACCTGCAACATCGCCCGAAACCCCACGTCCAGCGACCCCTCGTCCAGATAGAACTCCGGCGAATGATTGCTCGGCGCCGTCTTCGGGTCCGTGCCCTGCGGCGTGGCACCGACGAAGAAATACATCCCCGGCACCTCGCGCGCGAAGAACGAGAAATCCTCGGCGCCGGTGATCAGCCCCGGATCGACCACGTTGCCGGCGCCCACGGCCGCTTCCAGGCTGGGCAGCATGCGCGCGGTGAGCTCGGGGTCGTTGGCGGTGACCGGGTAGTTGTGGCTCAGCGGGATGGTCGCCTCGATGGCGGCGCCGTGCGCGGCGGCGACGTGTTCGGACACGTTGCGCAGGTCGGCGAAGATGGCCTTGCGCATGTCGTCGTCGAAGGTGCGGATGGTGCCGATCAGCTCCACCGAGTCGGGGATGATGTTGTGGCGGATGCCGCCCTTCACCGCGCCGAAGGTGACGATGGCCGGCAGCTTGGTGATGTCGGTGCGGCGGCTGACGATGGTCTGCGCGGTGGTGACCAGGTCCGCCGCGGCGACGATGGGGTCCACGCCGTTCCACGGCCGCGAGCCGTGGGTCTGGCGGCCGTTGACGGTGATCTCGAAACTGTCGGACGCCGCCATCATCGGCCCGGGGCGCACGGCGACCTGGCCGACGTTCATGGTCGAGCCGACGTGCAGGCCGAACACGGCGTCGGGGCGGAAGTCGTCGAACACGCCCTGCGCCAGCATTTCCTTGGCGCCGCCGACCTCGCCTTCGGGCACGCCTTCCTCGGCCGGCTGGAACAGGAACATCACCTCGCCCGCCAGCTCGTCCTGCATGGCGACCAGCGCTTCGGCCAGGCCCATCAGGATGGCGACGTGCGCGTCGTGGCCGCAGGCGTGCATCACGCCAACGGTCTCGCCGCGGAAGGTGGTGGTGGCCTTCGATGCGAACGGCACGTCGACGCGTTCGGTGACCGGCAGTGCGTCCATGTCGGCGCGCAGTGCGATGCGCGGACCGGGCTTGCCGCCCTTGAGCACCGCGGTCACGCCGGTGGTGGCGATGCCGGTCTTGGGTTCCAACCCGAGCGACCGCAGGTGGTCGGCGACCAGCGCGGCAGTGCGCGTCTCGCGGTTGCCGAGTTCGGGGTGCTGGTGGATGTCGCGGCGCCACTCCACCACCTTGGCCTGCAGCGCGCGCGCGGCCTCGGCGACTTCCGGGCGTTGCGCGTCCTGTGCGTGGGCCGGCAGGCAGCAGGCGGCGGCGATGGCGAGCGAAAGCAGCGTGGCGATGCGTGGCATGGTGGTCTCCCCGGTGATGGGGCGATCTTAGCGCGCATGCCGGAACGAGGCGGGCGATGGCGCTTACCCGGGCGAATTCGTGATCCACCAGCGTGTCGCGAACCGGGATCTGGATGCGCGGATCGTACGTGTGCATTGGCGACACGAGGAGGCCGTCTTGCCCACGACTGCAAAGCGAACGGCGAAGCCGGTCAGGCGCGCACCCGTGGATGTGAAGTCGCGCAGCACGGACGCCCTTGGGCCCCCGCCTGCGTGGGGCGCGCGCGTGTGTCAGGCAATGCAGCGCCCTGCCGCCGCGCTTTGCTCGCGCCTACGACGCCGGGCCTTGCAGGAAATCCAGCGTCGCCTGCAGCAGTGCGCGCAGGCCGACATCCAGTGCGGCTTCGTCGGGTGCGTACTGCGGTGAATGGTTGATCGGCGCGGTGAGCGGATCGGTGCCCGCCGGCGTGGTGCCGACGAAGAAGTAGAACCCGGGCGCGACGTTGGCGAACTCGGAGAAATCCTCGGCGATGGTGTAGCGCGGCACCTCCACCACGTTGCCCTCGCCCACCGCGCGTACCAATGACGGGCGCAAGCGTTCGGTCAGTGCCGGCTCGTTGCGCGTCACCGGTGCGTTCATGTCGACGTTGAGCGTCGCGGTGGCGCCACTGGCGGCGGCGAAGTGCTCGGCGGTGCTGCGGAAGCGGTCGATCACGTCCTGGCGCACGTCCATGTCGAAGGTGCGCAGGGTGCCGACCATCGTCGCCGTGTCGGGGATGATGTTGAAACGCAGGCCGCTGTTGATCTGGCCCGCGGTCAGCACCACCGGGTGCGCGGTGATGTCCACCTGCCGCGCGATGATCGATTGCGCGCCCAGCAGCACCTGCGCGGCGACGGTGATCGGGTCCACGCCCGCCCACGGCTGCGAACCGTGCGTCTGTTTGCCGGTGATCTCCAGCGTCCATTCGTCGGCGCTGGCCATGAACGGACCGGCGCGCACGCCGACCTGTCCCGCATTGAGCCGCGACCACACGTGCAGGCCCAGCACGGCATCGGGCTTGAAGTCGTCGAACACGCCTTCGTCGAGCATGCGCTTCGCGCCGGCCACCTCACCGGGCACCGGCGGGCCTTCCTCGGCCGGCTGGAACACGAACATCACTTCGCCCGGCAGTTCGTCGCGCATCGAGGCCAGCGCCTCGGCCACGCCCATCAGGATGGCCACGTGCATGTCATGGCCGCAGGCGTGCATCACGCCCACCGGCTGGCCGCGGTACTCGCTGCGCACGGTGGACGCGAACGGCAGGCCGGTCTGCTCGGTCACCGGCAGCGCATCCATGTCGGCGCGCAGCGCGATGCGCGGGCCGGGCTTGCCGCCCTTCAGCACCGCGGTGACGCCCGTGACCGCGATCCCGGTGCGCGGCTCCATGCCCAGCGCACGCAGGTGGTCGGCGACGACCTGCGCCGTGCGCACCTCGTGGTTGCCCAGCTCCGGATGCTGGTGCAGGTCGCGACGCCATTCGACCACCTTGTCCTGCAGGGCTGCAGTGACCGGCAGCGCGTCGGCGGCGTGGGCGGTCGCTCCGGCGGAGGCGCAGGCGAACGCGCCGGCGATGGCGAGGCAGGTGGTCAGGCGCATGGGCATCTCCCGTCGTAATGACGCCAGCGTAGCCCAGGCAACGCACCGGGATACCGGCTGGACGGGGCATTCGGCATCGACAAGCAAGCAAAGGTATCTTCTGAATCCCCGGCAGGCGGCTTTGATCGGCCCCCGGAATGCGCACACTGGCGGGGCGATACCGGGAGGGCGGATGCGCAGCAAACTGTTCGTGCCGGGCATCCGTCCGGAACTGTTCGCCAAGGCCTGTGCGGGCGAAGCCGATGCGGTGTCCTTCGATCTGGAGGACGCGGTGCCGCCCGCGCGCAAGGCCGAGGCGCGCCGCGCCGTCGCCGCCTTCCTGTCTGCGCAGCCGCGACCGGCGCAGGGCAAAGACGTCGTGGTGCGCGTCAACCCGGTGGGCACGGCCGAGTTCGAGGACGATCTGGCGACCCTGCTGCCGCTGCCCGTGGACCTGCTGAACCTGCCGCGCGTGGAGTCGGCCGAAACGGTGCATGCCGCGGTCGCGGCGATCGAACGCCATGCGTCGGCGCAAGGCCACGCCACGCCGCTGCGCCTGCTGGTCAATATCGAAACGCCCCGGGGCCTGCGCCGCGCGGCCGGCATTGCGGGGGCGCATCCGCGGATCGCCGGGCTGCAGCTGGGGCTGGGCGATCTGTTCGAACCGCATGGCATCCGTCGCAACGAACAGGCGCATGTCCGCATGGCGATGTTCCAGGTGGCGATGGCCGCGGCGGAAGCGGGCGTGTTCGCGTGTGATGGCGCGCACCCCGACTACACCGACGATGCCGGCTTCGTGCAGGAGGCCAGGATGTCGCGCGCGCTCGGCTTCGCCGGCAAGAGCTGCATCCATCCGCGCCAGGTGTCGTGGGCGAACGCGGCGTTCGCGCCGACCGCGGAAGAACTGGACTGGGCGCGCCGCGTGATCGACGCGGCGGCCGTTGCGGACGCGCAAGGCAAGACCGTGTTCAGTGTCGATGGCCGGATGGTCGATCCCCCTTACTTGCGGCGTGCGCAACGCCTGCTGGCGGATGCGGGAGAGCGGGCGTGAGCTTGCGTGGCGGACGCGTCGGGCTGCGGCGCGCCGGCGTGCGATGGCTGGCGTTGGGGTGGCTGCTGCTGGCGGTTTCGCTACCGGCCTGGGCCGAGGGGTTGGTCTCGGTGCATGAGCAGGCGTTGCCGGCATTGCCGGCGGGCGCGGATCCGCTGCGCCTGCAGGTGGTGGCGGAGCGGGTGGTGGTTCGCGGCAGCGGCGGCGCCTGGGTGCTGGATGCCGCCGGCACGGCGTGGCGCGACGCGACGATGCCGGACGACACGGGGTTGCAGGCGGTCGCCAGCACCGACAGCGGCGCGCAGGCCTGGCAGCTGTGGAGCGATGATGCCGGGCTGCAGCGCATCGATGCGTTGGCATGGCAGGGCGACGTGTTGCAGGCGACGCCGATGGGCGTGCCTCCGGTTGCGTTGCATGACGCGCGCGCGGCCGTGCTGTCGGGCGCGCTGTTCGTTGCCGGGCTGGACGCGGCCGGGCGCACCCAACTGTGGTCATGGCCGCTGGGCTCCGCGCGCGCCACCTGGACGGCCCATGGTGGCTGGCCCGGCGACGAGGCCCCTGCCGTGCTGGTGGCACAGAAGTTCGCGCTGTACGTCGCCACGCAGGGCGGCGGGCTGTGGCAGTGGAACGCCACCGACGGCTGGCAATCGCAAGGCCCGTTGCCGGCGGCATTGGCAACGGACGCAGCCCGCGCGATCGGACAGGCACACGTGCTGTTCCTGCTGCAGGGCGCGAACGGCCGCGAACCGCGCCTGTTCCACACCATCACCGGATCGTGGGCGCCGCTGCCGGCGACCCTCCCGTCCGATGCCGGTGCGCTGGTGCCGCGGGGCAATGGCTGGCTGTGGAGCGGCGGCGATGGCGGCGTGCACGAGGCACGCATCGAATCCGGCAAGCACCTGCTGGCGTGGCTGGACTGGCTGGTGATCGTGGTCTACCTGGCCGGCGTGATGGGCATCGGCGTGTACTTCTATCGCAAGGACCAGACCGCATCGGGCGCGGATTTCTTCGTCGGCGGCCGCAGCATTCCGTTCTGGGTGGCGGGCGTGAGCCTGTACGCCACCAACACCAGCTCGATCAGTTTCATCGCCATTCCCGCCAAGGCCTACGAGAGCAACTGGCAATACATGACCAACAACCTGGTCGCCGTGCTGGGCCTGATGTTCGTGGCGGTGTGGATCGTGCCGCTGCTGCGGCGGCTGGACCTGATGAGCGTGTTCTCCTACCTGGAGACGCGCTTCCACCCCGCCATCCGCATGCTGGCCAGCGCGCTGGCCATCGCCATGCAGGTCGGCAGCCGCCTGAGCGTGATCCTGTTCCTGCCGGCGCTGGCCATCGCCACCATCACCGGCATCGACGTGGTGTGGAGCATCCTGATCATGGGCGGGTTCACCATCGCCTACACCGCGATGGGCGGCATGCGCGCGGTGGTGTGGACCGATTTCGTGCAGGTGTTCGTGAAGATGGGCGGCGCGCTGTTCGCGATCGGCTTCATCCTGTGGTCGCTGGGCGGCGATTTCGACAGCGTGCGCGAGGCCGTGGTGGACCAGCGCAAGACCCAGCTGCTGGATTTCAGCTTCGACCTGACCAAGGCCACGGTGTGGGGGTTCATCTTCCTCGTGGTGTTCGACGTGGTGCTGACCTTCCCCAAGGACCAGGTGTTGATGCAGCGCACGCTGTCCACGCGCTCGGACAAGGAAGCGGGACGCTCGATCTGGATCTTCGCGGCGATGATGATCCCGGGCGGTTTCATCTTCTACGGCATCGGCACGGCGCTGTGGATGTACTACCGCAACAACCCGGAACGGCTGGACCCGTTGCTGCCGATCGACGCCACCTTCCCCCTGTTCATCGCCGCCGAACTGCCGATGGGCGTGACCGGGCTGATCATCGCCGGCATCTTCGCCGCGGCGATGTCCACGCTGTCGAGCATCATCAACAGCGTGGCCACGCTGCTTTCGGTGGACTTCTACGGCAAGCTGGCGCGCAACCCCACGGACAAGGGCGGCGTGCGCTTCGCCGAGTGGATGACGGTGCTGGTGGGGCTGGTGGGCATCGGCCTGGCGCTGCTGCTGTCGCGCTACGACATCCACTCGCTGTTCGACGTGTCGATCGAACTGGCCGGGCTGCTGGGCGGCGGCTTCGCGGGTGCCTACACGCTGGGCATGTTCACCCGCCGCGCCAATTCCGCGGGCGTGGCCATCGGGGTCGCGGGCGCCATCGCGCTGACCCTGCTGGCCTGGTCGTTCGACCTGGTCCACCCGTACTTCTACCTGGGCATCTCGATCATGCTGTGCATCGTGATCGGATACCTCGCCAGCCTGTGCTTCCCGCCGCCGGACCGGTCGCTGGAAGGGCTGACGATCCACGACCGGGTGAAGGCGCGGGCCTGACCGGCCACGACTTGCGGCACGCGCGCGGCGCCTGCCGCGATGCTGTCATCATGCACCGGAGCCCGCCCGTCGCGGGCGCACGGGCTTCGCTTCCCGGGTAGCGCAGGCAGCCAGCGTGGACACGCAGTTCCTCAACACCTTCCTCCAGGTCGCCGATCGCGGGTCGATGGCCGCGGCCGCGCGCCACCTCAACATCACCCCGGCCGCGGTGGCGCAGCAGATCCGCACGCTGGAACGCGAACTGGGCGTGCCGCTGATCGCGCGTGCCGGCCGCACGGTCAGCGTGACCGAGGAAGGCGCGCGCATCCTGCAGCGCACGCGCGAGGTGTTGCGCGACGTCGCCGACCTGCGCAGCATCGCCAACGATCGCGCGGTCTCCGGCGAATTGCGCCTGGGCGCCTGCCCCACCGCGCTGGCGGGCATGCTGCCCGACGTGCTGGCGGGCATGGTGCGCAAGTTCCCGCTGATCAACGTGTTCATCAAGCCCGGCTATTCGGCGGAGCTCTACGCCGACGTGGAAAGCGGCGAACTGGATGCCGCCATCGTGCTGCAGGCGCCCTTCGCCCTGCCCAAGACCTGCAACTGGGAAGTCCTGCGCGAGGAACCGCTGGTGGTGCTGGCGCCGGAACGCCTGGCCCATTGCGATCCGCACGACCTGCTGCGCGACGAGCCGCTGATCCGCTACGACCGCCACCAGTGGGGCGGCCGGCAGGCGGACGAGTACCTGCGGCGTGTGGGCATCGTGCCGCGCGAGCGCTTCGAGTTGAATGCACTCAATGCCATCGCGGTGATGGTGGACCGGGGCCTTGGCGTGTCGCTGGTGCCCGACTGGGCCGAGCCCTGGCCGGCGGGCGTGCGGGTGGCACGACTGCCTTTGCCGGAACCCTCCGAGCCGCGGCGCATGGGCATCGTCTGGTCCAGCACCAGCGTCCGCGGGCGGCTCACGCTCGCGCTGCGCGAGGAGTGCCGCCACGTCACCCGCCGCCAGCGTGGCGGGAGCGATCCGCACCACTGAGCACGGCTGCTGCAGCGCAACATACTTTTGCTCGCATCGTAAGCAATAAAAACTAGCGTCTGAACATAGCGGGCGACAGTTCATTCGCCTGCGGTCGACGCATAGTCTTCCGGTCAATGTCGCACGGCGTATCGCGTCGCATGGCAGCACGGGGACGGCAGTGGAAGAGGAAGTGCCGGCCCACGGACGACAAAAACAACATCCGGCGCCAGGCACCGGACCAATCAATGGGGCCATCCATGATCAAGCCACTTTCCGCCGCGATCGGCATCGCGCTCGCGTCCATGCTGACTGCCACCGGCGCGTTCGCGCAGCAGGCAGACGAGGAACAGGGCAGCGAGGCCGCCCGGCTCGACCGCGTCATCGTCACCGGCACGCGTGCACCCAAGGCGGTGGACAAGATCCCCGGCGCCATCTCCGTTGTTTCCACCGAAGACATCAGGCACACGCTTTCGCTGACCGAGGACGCGACCGCGGTGCTGGCGCGCACCGTGCCCGGCTATTCGGAAGCGTCGCAGGCCATGAGCAACACCGGCGAGAACCTGCGCGGGCGCATTGCCTTGCGCCTGTTCGACGGCGTGCCGCAGGGATCGCCGTTGCGCGAGGGCACCCGCAATGCCACGTTCACCGACATGGGCATCGTCGACCGGATCGAAGTCATCAACGGTCCTTCCGCGTCCGAGGGCGTCGGCGCCGCAGGCGGCATCATCAACTACATTTCCGCCACGCCCACGCAGGAAGGCAGCCAGTTCCGCCTGCTGACGCGCTACTCGACGCAGTTCAAGGACGACAGCGCGGGATGGAAGGTCGGCGTGAATTTCATGCACAAGCAGGACAACTTCGATGCGGTGGTGGGTGCATCGCGGATCGATCGCGGAATGGGTTACGACGGCAACGGCGTGCGGCTCGGCATGAATACCAGCGGCTCGGTCAACGACTCGGTGGCCAACAACCTGTTCATGAAGTTCGGCTTCAACTTCGGCGAGATGGGGGAGAAGCGCCTGCAGGCCAGCTACAGCGACTTCAAGATCGAAGGCAACGGCAACTACATCCAGGTCGATGGCTGCCGGTACGAACCCGGCTTTTGCGAGGATCCGCGCCCGAACACCTCGGAGCGCGGCAACCTGTTCGGCACCAAGGCCGAGTTCAATGATTTCCGCCAGGTCAACGTGATCTACAGCGATGGCGACTTCCTTGCCGGCACCCTGGTGCTCAACGCGTATTGGGCCGACCAGGCGATGCGCTATCCGCCGGAGGACGGCGATGACCGCCAGGATCCGCTGATCCCGCCGAACGGCCCCAATGGCCGCATCTGGGACCAGTCCGAAATCCGCTCGGACAAGCGTGGCCTGCGCGCGTCATGGACGCGTCCGGAACTGTTCGGCGTGGATGGACTCGAGCTGCACACCGGCATCGACTGGGTACAGGACACCGCCGACCAGCGCCTGGCACTGACCGACCGCCTGTGGGTGCCGCCGATGGAATACACCAGCCTGGCGCCGTACGTGCAGCTGAGCTACGACATCGGGCCGGTGACCGTGAGTGGCGGCGTGCGCCGCGAGGACGGTGAGCTGCACGTGGACTCGTACACCACCACATGGTTCCGCAACCGCGTGTTCGTCGAGGGTGGCACGCTGTCCTACACCGACACCATGAAGAACCTCGGCGCGGTCTGGCAGATCAGTCCGGAATGGTCGGCATTCGTTGCCTACGGCGAAGGCTTCGGCCTGCCGAACGTAGGCATCCCGCTGCGCAACATCAACATCCCGGGTCAAAGCGTCGACGGCATCCTCGACCTGCAGCCGATCATCGTGGACAACCGCGAGGTCGGCGTGAACTGGCGCGGGCGCTCGGCCTCCTTCGGCGCGTCCTATTACGACTCGAAGGCCGATTTCGGCACGTCGCTGGCGGTCGATCCGGTGACCAACGACTTCGTGCTCAATCGCGCACCGACCCGCATCAAGGGCTTCGAGGCCACCGGCGAATGGAACGTCAATGCCGACTGGCGGCTGACGGCGGTGTACGCCCGCACGCGCGGCAAGACCTCGTTCTGGACCGCCGACACGCTGGGGCGCTATCCGGCTGGCGGGCTGAACCGGCCGATGGGTGCGCTGGACGTCAATCCGGACAAGCTGGTGCTGTCCGCGCGCTGGCGGTTCTCCGACCAGGGCGACGTGACCCTGGGTTCGACCACGCTGATGTCGCGCGAACTGTCCGGCAGCGACTTCCGCGACTTCGATGACCGAACTTTCAGCTACAGCGAGCGCACCGATGGCTATACGCTGTTCGACCTGGGCGTGAACTATCGCGTGGAGAACGTCGGCCGCTTCTCGCTGGGCGTCGAGAACCTGCTCGACAAGCAGTACATCCTGACCTGGTCGCAGGTACCCGGTTTCCGCAACTACTGGGCCGGCCGTGGCCGCATGTACTCGGTGACCTACGAGTACACGTTCTGAGCAGGCATCGTCGGGCGCGACCACGAATCCGCGCCCATCTGCCGCGGAGGGCCGATCGCCGGGGCCGTCCGGTTTCCTGCGGCAGGCAGTGACGATCCGGTGTCGCGTGGAGGGCAACAGTGAATCTGCATCGTGATGTCTGGCGGGGAGGGTTGCTTGCCCTGTGCATCGCGGTGTCACCCGTTACCGCGGCGCCCGGGCATGCACCTCTCCCGCATCCCGGGTCGCCGCTTTTCGACGCACGGGCGTGGTTGCAGCACGAGGTGTTGGCGGCAGGCTATCCGGGTGCGCGACTGTTGGTCGTGCAGGATGGCGCAGCGGTCGTTGACGAGACGGTTGGATACGCCGACCTGGCCCGCACGCAGCCGCTCGCGCCTGACGCGATCTACCGCATCTACTCGATGACGAAGCCGGTGGTGTCGGCGGCTGCCTTGCGCCTGGTCGGCGAAGGCCACGCCACCCTGGACGATCCGCTCGCGCTGCATCTCCCGCAGTTCGCCGGGCAGCAGGTGCTGGAGGCCGGCGGTCAGCCGCGCATGCCGGTGCGGGCGGTGACGATCCGCCACCTGCTTACGCACACCGCGGGTTTCCCGGTGGCCGGTGATGGCGAGGCGATGCGACTGCGCGAATCGGCAGGTCCCGAACAGGCGACAAGCCTGGCGGAATACGTCGATCGACTGCGCGGCGTGCCGTTGGCCCGCGATCCCGGCAGCCGCTTCACCTACGACAGCATGGCGACCGAAGTGCTGGGCCGTCTGGTCGAAGTCTGGAGCGGCCAGTCGCTTGAGGACTACCTCGGCGATGCCTTCTTCGCGCCCCTCGCCATGGTGGACACCGGCTTCGAAGTGCCGGTCGCGCAGCGCCACCGGATCGTCGAGCTGGGTGTCATGGGCGATTCGGGCGCGCTGGTGCCGGCCGACGAGGCGCACGTGCGCGACCCCGGGACACGCATCCGCGCCTACACGGGCGCCGCGGGTGGACTGTACTCGACGGCATCCGATTACCTGGCGTTCGCGCGCATGCTGCTGGCACGGGGCGAAGCCGGCGGTCGCACCTTCGTGCAAGCCGACCTGGTCGATGGCATGTTCCGCGACCAGCTCGCTGCCATGGCGCTCGAGCGTCCCTTCGTCGATGACTCGCCGGGACGCGGCTTCGGGCTCGGGTTGTCGGTGCTGGTCGATCCCGCCGCACTTGGTCGCGCCGGACGGGCCGGACAGGCGGGGTGGAGTGGCGCGGCATCGACGTACTTCGTCATCGATCCCGCCACCAGGACCGTGGCGCTACTGATGTTGCAGCACCTGCCGAACGGCCGTGCCGATGACCTGCCGCGCGTTGCCACGGCCTTCTACAACCACGTCCAGCAGGCGGTCGCGCCATGACCGCGGGACGGGTGCTGGTGGCGGGCTCCGCCAACCTGGACTACGTGGTGCGCGCCAGGGCGATCCCTTCGCCGGGTGAAACCGTGCTGGGGCATGCATTCCGCACCTTCCCGGGCGGCAAGGGCGCCAACCAGGCCGTGGCCGCCGCGCGCGCCGGTGGCGCCGACGTGGGCATGCTGGTCGCGCTGGGCGACGATCCGGCCGCGCGCGTGCTGGAGGACTCGCTGCGCGACGCGGGCGTTGCGCTGGATGTCCGCCGCCAGCGCGACCTGCCGACGGGTGTGGCCTTCATCTGCATCTCCGATGACGCCGAGAATGCGATCACGGTTGCGCCGGGCGCCAACGACGCACTGTCCGCGACGGACCTGCCGGCGCTGGATGGCGTGGATTGCCTGTTGCTGCAGCTGGAAACGCCGCTGCCGACGGTGCTGGCGTACGCGCAGTCGGCGCGCGCGGCCGGCGTGACCGTCATGTTGAATGCGGCCCCGGCGCAGGTGCTGCCCAATGCGCTGCTGCAATCGGTCGACGTGCTGGTGGCCAACGAGGGCGAGATCGCGCTGCTCTCCGGCATCGAAGGCGACGTCCGCGCCGCCATGGACGCGCTGCCGGTCGCGACCATCGTGGTCACGCTGGGCGATGCGGGTGCCATTGCGCGCGATGCCAGCGGCACGTACCTGCAGCCGGCGTTCGTCATCGATGCCATCGACACCACCGCGGCAGGCGACACCTTCTGTGGCGTGCTGGCGGCCGCACTGGCGCGTGGCGCGGCGTTGTCCGCGGCATTGCGCGAGGCCTCGGCGGCATCGGCGCTGGCCTGTACGACGCTGGGTGCACAATCGAGCATCCCGCAGCGCCCGCAGGTGCGCGCAGTGCTCGCCCGGCCCGACGTGGCGGACACCCTGCAGGCCTTGGCCAGGCTGACGGCAAGCTACGGCGAGCCCCGGGACTCCGCAGACGAGAATCGCAGAACGCAATGACCAATCGCTACGACATCATCGACGACGACACGCCCGACCGCGGCCCGCCGCCGCTGCGCACGGAATACAAGTTCTCGCACGTCACCACCGGGCGCTACCTGCCCGTGCCGGGCAAGGCGCCGGGCTGGCCGTTCGCCGACATCGGCGAGTGGATGATCGATGCCAATGCCAGCGCCGACGACTGGCTGGCCGAGCTGCGCGACTGGCGCCGCGAGCACCTGGTGCGCATCGGCTACGACGACACCCAGTACCGCCGCCCGGAACTGCAGTGGGCGCAGCGAAATTTCGTGCATGCGCAGATGATGGTCGAGGACCGCTACTTCTTCGATGTCGAGACCGGCGAGTACACGGTCGATCGCTACCTCGACGACCTGGAGCAGCGCTTCGGCGGGCTGGACTCGGTGCTGATCTGGTACATCTACCCGAACATCGGTATCGACGACCGCAACCAGTTCGACCTCGCGCACGACCTGCCCGGTGGCCTCGACGGCCTGAAGCGTGCGGTCGACGCGTTCCACCGCCGTGGCGTGAAGGTGTTCCTGCCCGCCAAGCCCTGGGACCACGGCACGCGCGACCCCGGCACCACGCACTGGGACGGCCTGGCGGAGATCGTCGAGGCGGTGGGCGCCGACGGCATCAACGGCGATACCTTCAACGGCGTGCCGCGCGCGTTCTTCGATGCCTGCGACCGGCTCGGCCACCCGGTGGTGGTGCAGCCCGAGTCCACCATCAGCGCCGAGGAACAGCTGATCTGGAACGTGCAGAGCTGGGGCAAGAAGGCGCCCGACGGACCGGTGCCGCCGGTGTCGAAGTGGAAGTGGCTCGAACCACGGCACATGGTGAACTACGAGAACCGATGGGGCCGCGACCGCACCCACGACCTGCAGTACTGCTTCCTCAACGGCATCGGCTACAACGCCTGGGAAAACATCTGGGGCATCTGGAACCAGTTCACGCCGCGCAACGCCGAAGCGCTGCGCCGGATCGCGACGATCTACCGCGCGTTCCCGGCGCTGGTGGTCAGCATGGACTGGGCGCCGTACCAGCAAAGCCTGCAGCGCAGCGTGTTCATCAGCCGCTTCCCCGGCGACGACACGGTGCTGTGGACGCTGGCCAACCGCAACGAATACAACGTCGACGGCGAGCAGTTCGCCATCGAACACGTCGAAGGCACGCGGTACTACGACGCATGGAACGGTCGCGCGCTGTCGCCGCGGGTGGTCGACGGCCAGGCCTTGGTGGAACTGTCGCTGGAGGCGCGTGGCTTCGGTGCGGTGCTGGCGCTGTCGCCGGGTGCGGACGACAGCGGGCTCGATGCCTTCCTCGCCACCGTCGCCGAGGGGGCGAAGACGCCGATCAATGCGTATTCCGGCGAATGGCGCGCCTTGCCGCAGCAGATCGTCGACGTGGCACCGACGACGCCACGTGCCGATGCGCCCGAAGGCATGGTGAGCGTGCCGGCCGGCGAGTTCCTGTTCAAGGTCGGCGGCATCGAGATCGAAGGCTTCAACTGGGCCGGCGTGGACGTGCAGTACCCGTGGGAGGACGTGCCGCGCCGCCATCATTACAAGCGCATGCAGGTGCCGGCGTTCCACATCGACCGCCATCCGGTGACCAACGCGCAATTCAAACGCTTCATCGATGCGACCGGCTACGCGCCGCGCGATGCCGCCAACTTCCTGCGCCAATGGATCGACGGTGCGCCGCGCCCGGGCTGGGACAACAAGCCGGTGACCTGGGTGGCGCTGGAGGATGCGCGTGCCTATGCGCAGTGGGCGGGCAAGCGCCTGCCGCGCGAGTGGGAATGGCAGTACGCGGCGCAGGGCCACGATGGCCGGCGCTATCCGTGGGGCAACGACTGGGATGCGTCGCGCGTGCCGCAGGCCAATCGCGGCCGCCGCCTGCTGCCGCCGGACGATGTGGGTGCGCATCCGCAGGGCGCTTCGCCGTTCGGCGTCGAAGACCTGGTCGGCAACGTCTGGCAATGGACCGACGAATTCGTCGACGAGCACACGCGCGCCGCGATCCTGCGCGGCGGCAGCAGCTACCAGCCGCAGACCTCGCACTGGTACTTTCCGCAGGCCTACCGCCTCGACCAGCACGGCAAGTACCTGCTGATGGCACCGTGCAAGGACCGCGCCGGCACGGTCGGCTTCCGCTGCGCGGTCGATGCCGCCTGAGCCGTGGTGCGCAAGGTGCCGACGCGAGGATGCGTGCTCCTGCTCCTGGCCTGCAGTCTGCTGGCAGGCTGCGGGCGCGAGCCGCCGCGCAAGATCGTGTTGATCGGCGGCGCTGCGAGCGAGGCGCCGGGGCGCCACGATTACCCCGACGGCATCCGCGCGCTGCAGGCGTTGCTGGAGGCCTCGCCCGATGCGCGCAAGGCCGGGGTCGAGGTCGTCGCGTTCCCCGACGGCTGGCCCGAGGATGCCTCCGCGCTGGAAGGCGCGCATGCGCTGGTCTGGTACTTCGATGGCCTCGACAGGCATCCGCTGACGGATCCTGCGCGACGCGCCCAGGTCGAGTGGCTGGTGCGCGAAGGCGTTGGCCTGGTGGCGCTGCACCAGGCCTCGACCGTGCCGACGGACGACGACCTCGGCTTGCGCGAGTGGCTGGGCGCGGTTCGTGCAGGCACCTTCGACCGCACGACCCAGTGGGCGCGGATCGAACCTGCCGTCCTGTCGCACCCGGTCGTGCGTGGCTTGCAGGCGTTCGAGCATCGCGACGAGTTCTATCCGACGCTGCGGTTCGCACCCGGCGCCCTGCCCGTGCTGGTCGCCGACCTCGACGTGCAGTACCGGCAGGGCGCGAGGCTGGTCGAGACCACGCCCGGGCGCGCGACGGTTGCGTGGACCTACACGCGCCCCGGTGGTGGACGGTCCTTCGGCTTCACCGGCACCCACTTCCTCGCCGCATTTGACGATGCGGCCATGCGCAAGGTCCTGCTCAACGCGATGTTGTGGAGCGCGGGCACCGAAGTGCGCGGAAAAGGCTCGCGCGACGCTCTCGGTGGCAGCGTATTCGCACACGCACCGGAAGCGCCGCAACGCCCGCGCGTGTCTGCCGACTGGCCCACGTTCCAGCGCGATCCGTTGCGCAGCGGTTGGGACGACGGCGGCAACGCGCCATCGCGCACGGACATCGTCGGCGGATCGTTCGGCCTTGCCTGGGAATCACCGCGGCTCGATGGCTTCGAAGGCCATCCACCGCGACTGTATGCGTCGCCGCTCTATCTCGATGCCTTGCGCCTCGGCGAAGGCCCGCTGCGCGGCGATACGTTCCCTGCGGTCATCGCGGCCAGCAATACCGGCTACGTGTATGCGGTGAACGCCGCAACCGTCGCTGATGTCGCCGCGGGACGAATCCTGTGGCGCACCCGCCTGGGCGCGCCGTGCCGCCTGCAGCCATCGCCGCTCGACGGGGTGCCCACCGGGATCCTGTCGACACCGGTGATCGACGTTGCCCGCGGTCGCCTCTACGTGACCCATTGCGATCCGGCCAACAGCTGGCAGGCGTATGCGCTCGACGTCCACACCGGGCACGTCCTGCCCGGATGGCCAGTGCGGCTGGACGAAGACACGTTGAATGCGGTGAACCGCAACGCCGGTCCACGGCGCGTTCCGCCGCGGCGCAAGCACGACTTCCGCGTGCAACGCGCAGCGCTCAACCTCAGTCCCGACGGCACGCGCCTGTACGTCGGCTTCGGCGAAACCGAAACCGGCTGGACCGTCTCGGTCGATACCGTGCAGGCACGCGTGCGAAGCGCCTTCGCCAGCCAGGCCATGCCGCACCGTGGTGCCGGCGGCATCTGGGGGTCCGGTGGCCCGGCCGTGGACGACGACGGCCATGTCTACGTGGTGACCGGCAGCGGTTTCGAGGGCTACAAGGACCAGCCACACGACTGGACGCAGTCCGTGATGAAGCTGTCCGACGAGGCCAGCGGCCTCACCCTGCGTGGCACCTACACGCCGTTCAACCACTGTCGTTCGGCGACGGCCGACATCGACCTCGGCTCTGGCGGCGCGATGCTGGTGCCCGCCCTGCCCGGCGAACCGCGGCTGATGGTGGTGGGCGGCAAACAGGGCAACGCCTACCTGCTCGACCGCGACCGCCTGCCGGGCAGGCTCGATAGCAGGCCGCGATGCGATACGCCCTCTTCGCAGGACGGGTCGCTGCTACCGCCGCAGGTACAGCCGCAATTCGGCGCGCGCGGCCCGCTGAACGCCTTTGGACCGTACTCCGAAGACGATGGTGCGATGGATATCGCACGGGCGCGATCGGTGCCGGCATTCTTCCGCGATGCGCAGGGTCGGCAACATGTCTTCCTGACCGGCAACACGCGCCGGCACGTCGCGATGCCGGAAGCGAAACCTCCCTCGCTGGTCAGGCTGCAGATCGAACGCCACACCGACGCGTCGCCCTACCTCCGCATCGCTGCGCGGCAAGACAGCGAAGTGATGCTCAACCCGGGCCCGCCCATGGTGACCAGCCGCAACGGGCAGGATGCCATCGTCTGGGTGCTGGACGAGAACGCACGGCGATCCACATCCCTGGCTGGAGACGATGCGCCACGACCCGTGCTGTATGCGTTCGACGCGGACACACTCACCCTGCTCTGGCGCAGCGCGCCGGGCCAGCTCTACACAAGCGGCAAGTACAACGCGCCTGCGTTCGCACGCGGCACGGCATTCGTCGGCACCGATCGCATCCAGGCTTTCCGCGTGGCTGAAACGCTGCTGTCGGGAGGCGCGGCGACCGCGCCTGCGCCGGCACTGCCGTCGAGACTGGAGGACGCCAGCGAGGCCAATATCGCTGCCGTCGATGCGGCAGCGCTTTACGCCGCGCGATGCGCGGCCTGCCACGACCATCCGTTCGGCAACATCCCGCCGCGCAGCGTTATCGCCGCGCATCCGCTGCCGCGTATCGTGGAGGCCTTGAGCCACGGCGCGATGCGCGTGCAGGCGTCCGGGCTCACCTCTGCAGAAATCCAGGCCCTGGGCCGGTACATGAAGCAATGAACGTGGAATCGGTACAACTCCATGGTCTGCTGGGCGAGGCGCTCGACGCCAACCGGCGCGGTCGCCTGTCGCAGTTCATCACCGGGCCGGACAGCCCGGCAATCGCGATCTTCAATCCTGTGCATCGCGACCACAACGAAGAAGGCGACTGGTACGGCGAGCACGCCGGCAAGTGGCTCGTGGCCGCGGCGAAAGCGGCTGCGCGCAGCGGCGATGCCGCCTTGCAGGCGAAGGTGGTCGCCGTGGCCGACCACCTGCTGTCGGTGCAGGACGATGATGGCTACCTCGGCAACTACGTCGCCTCGCGCCGCTTCATGGTGCCGCAGCCGCCGAAGCCGGAAAGCTGGAATGGCGAGCCGGCGCTGCGGACCTGGGACATCTGGACGCACAGCTACCTGCTGCTCGGCCTGGTCGAGGTGCATCGCTGCTTCGGACACGACCGCCACCTCGACGCCGCGCGCCGCATCGCCGACCTGTGCTGGCAGGTGTTCTGCGAAGACGGCATCGACATCACCAGCGTCGGCAACCACCATGGCATGTCGGCGTCGGTGCTGCTGGATCCTGCGGTCGACCTGTACACGTTGACCGGCGAAACGCGCTACCTGCAGCTTGCCGAGTGCGTGCTGGCGCAGGCCGATGCCAACCCGCGACTCGCGCTGCTGCAACGCGCGCTGGCAGGCGCCGATCCATCCGAGATCGCCACCGGCAAGGCCTACCAGCTGTGCTGGAACCTGGTGGGGCTGGCCAAGCTGCATCGCGCCACCGGCAATGCCGACTACGCACGCGCCCTGGGCCTGCAGTGGCAGGCGATCCGCGACCACCACATCAGCCTGGGTGGTGGCCCGTTCGGCGGCATCGGCCATCGTTCGCGCGAAGTGTTCAATCCCGCCTTCGTGTTCGATCCCGGGGCCTACGTCGAGACCTGCTCGATACTGGCGTGGCTGCAGCTCAATCGCGAGCTGCTGGCGATCACCGCCGACGTGCGCCACGCCGAAGAGATCGAGCGTACGGCGTACAACGACCTGCTGGGCGCGCAGGCCCCCAATGGCGAGGACTGGTGCTACTACTCCTTCGCCAACGGCCGCCGCATCCACACCAACTACTGGCGCTGCTGCAAATCCAGCGGCGCGATGGCGCTGGAGGAATTGCCGGCGGTGGCCTACACCGCCGATGCGCGAGGCGTGGCAGTGAACCTGCTGGGCCCGGGCGAGGCCATCCTGCGACTGGCGGACGGCAACGACGTCACGCTGCGCCAGCACACGGCGTATCCGTTCGACGGGGAGATCCGTATCGATGTGCTGCCGGCGGCGGCGACGCGGTTCCGCATCCGCGTACGCATACCGGAATGGGCGGAAGGCGCGATGCTTGCCATCGCGGCCGGTGCGCCGACGGCCGTGGCCGCGGGGCGTTATGCCGACATCGAGCGCGAATGGGCGCCGGGCGACACGGTCGCGTTGTCGCTGCCAATGCCGCCGCGCGTGCATCGCCGCACTTACCGCAACATCCAGGAATCGCGCGCGCCCGGCGGCGCGCCGGTGCGCCAGCAGGTGCTGCACTACAGCCATGTCGCGTTTACCCGCGGTCCGCTGGTGTATGCGACGGGGCTGGTGGATGGTTACAAGACCAGCGAAGTCGTGCGCCTGCCAGCGGCAGACGACCAGATCCGCGTCGAGACACTGCCGCCGACGGGCGATGAACCCGCGGCCACGCTGCGCGTGCATTTCGATGGCCGCCCGGCAATCGACTTCCTGCCGTACTACGGCCTGAATGGACGCATGGACCGCAGTTGGCGCATCACCTGGCTGGGGCTGGCACCCGGCCCGACCGGCGCCGATGCCGACGATTGCGGGCAGGTCTGACGATGGTGCAGTGGCTGGTTCGCGGGCGTACACAAGTTTCTGTGCACTCAGAAGGTAGTGTGGCTGACTGGATGCCCGGGCCCGCGGCGGCAACACTGCGGCGGATTCTGGCGCGGGACGCGCAAGGGAGGCCATCTTGACCACTTCGGTATTCGACCCTCCGCAGCGTGGCCATGGCGGCCCGCTGGCCGGCGTGCGCGTGCTGGACCTGAGCGCCTACATCGCCGGTCCGTATGGTTGTTCGCTGCTCGCCGACCAGGGCGCGGACGTGATCAAGGTCGAGCCTCCGGGCGGCGACAACCTCCGCAACTACCCGTCCACGCTGGAAGCCGAGAGCCGCGCGTTCCTTGGCGTGAACCGCAGCAAGCGCGGCGTGGTGCTCAACCTCAAGGCCGCCGACGATCGCGCCGTGCTGTACCGGCTGGTGCGCGACGCCGACGTACTGGTGCACAACTTCCGCCCCGGCGTGCCCGAGCGCCTGGGGATCGGTTTCGATGCACTGTCCGCGATCAACGCGCGCCTGGTCTATTGCGCGGTCACCGGCTATGGCGAAACCGGCCCGATGAAGGACAAGGCCGGGTACGACCAGGTGCTGCAGACGATGACCGGCATGTGCGTGATGCAGGGCAAGCGCGGCGGGACGCCCGAGATCATCTACGGCTCGGTCGTCGACTACTACGCCGCGGCGCTGCTGGCGGCCGGCGTGTCGTCGGCACTCTACGAACGCGAGCGCAGCGGCAAGGGCCAGTATGTCGGCGTGTCGCTGCTGCGCGCCGCATTGACCATGCAATCGGCGCGGATGGTCTGGGCCAAGGGCGAGGCGCTCGACATCGGCCGGGACATGCGCTCCGGTGGGGTCACCGGCATCCACCCCACCCGCGGGGGACACCTTTACGTATCTGCCAACACGCCGCGCTTCTGGCAGGCGCTGTGCCGGCTCACCGGGATGGACGACCTGCTCGAAGATCCACGCTATGCCAGCGTGCGCCTGCGTGCGCAGCACGCCGACGTGCTGGTGGAGCGCCTGCACGCGGCGCTGGCCGAGCGGACCGCGCTGGAGTGGGAAGCGCTGTTCGGCGATGAAGTGCCGTGCGCGGCCGCGCGGCCGGTGGAGGACATGTTCGAGCATCCGCAGGTGTTGGCCGAGGGCATGCTGGCCGAGGTGTCGCACCCCACCCTGGGCAGCTACCGCGGCGTGGCGCATCCGATCCGTTTCGGACGTACGCCGGGCCCGGACCCGTTCGCCGCACCCACGCTGGGGCAGCACGACCAGGACATCCGGGAAGCGACCACGGAGCGCGCCGCTTCGCGGCCGGCATTGCGATCGGTGGAGTGACTTGCCGTGGCGCGCTCAGGGGAATCCGACTGCCGAGCCGCCACCGCCTGCCGCAGGCGACGGCAACGGGGAGCCGCGGTCACCCGAGCCGGCGGGAGCCGGCAGTGCCTCCGGCTCGCCCTTCCAGCGCCGCGTGCTGCGCTGGAAGAACAGGCTGTTGGGGATGCGCAGCAGGCTTTCTCCGCCCTGCGGGTGGGTCTCGCGCAGGGTGACGTAGATCAGGTTCATGTCGACCACCTGTCCGCGCAGCCCCGGACGGTCGCCGCCTTCCAGCAGCTCGATGTGGTCCTGCAGCCGGAACGGCCGCGTGATCAGCAGCAGCAGTGCGCAGAAGAGGTTGGTGAGCACGCTCCACGCGGCGAAGAACGCGATCGCCGCCACCGCCGCGAAGCCGGTGAACGCCGTCCACAGTACGCTGCCGGACACGCCGAGACGTTCGAGCACCATCAGCAGCGCGCCGAATCCGATCAGGAAGGCGGCGATACGCCGCGCGCTGACCGTGATCTGGATCGGCAGGTCGTAGCGGCGCGACAGGCGCGAGATCAGCCGGTGCATCAGCGCCCGCAGCAACAGGGCGGCCAGCAGGATCAGCACCACCTGCGCCAGCAGGGTGGCTTCCACGTACCAGGCCTGCAGCCAGGCGGGCGACTGTTCTCGGAGGTTGGCGAGCATGCGTTCGGGCCGGTCGGGCGCGGGAATGGCCCGGGTGTGCGCGCATTCTAGCCAGCGCGCGCGTCGCGCCGGCCTTGATCAGAGCGACTTGAGGAACGCGACCACCGCCGCGCGATCCGTCGCAGACAGGGCTTCGTAGCGCTGCTTCGCCGCCGTGCCCTGGCCGCCGTGCCAGAGGATGGCTTCCTCCAGCGTTGCCGCGCGGCCATCGTGCAGGTAGCGCACGTTGGGGTCGATGGCCTCGGCCGTGCCGATGCCCCACAGCGGCGCTGTGCGCCATTCGCTCGCACGCGCGCGTCCCTCGACATAGGTATCGGCAAGTCCCGGGCCCATGTCATGCAGCAACAGGTCGGTGTAGGGGCGGATGCGCTGTTCGCGCAGCTCGGCGAAGGCATGGTTGCCGGTGGTCATCTCCGGCACATGGCACGCAGTGCAGCGCATCGTGTCGAACAGGGTCTCGCCGCGCGACACCACGGCCTGCATCTGCCGCGCGGAGGCGTCCAGTTCCAGCGGATTGTGGAAGTGGCGGCGTGGCGGCACGCCCAGCAGGCCGAGGTAGAGCGCGGTGGTCTCGATATCGGCCTGGGTGAGCCGGGCCACGCCGTCGTCGACCGTGCGACAGGCCGCGCCGGCGGTGCCACGCGCGCACTCCAGCCGCGGCGCCAGCGGCGAAGTCACGCCCATGTCGGTGTTGAACGCCACGGCGACCTGTTGCGCCAGCGTGGCCGTGGCCGCCTTCCAGCCGAAGCGGCCGACGCGGCGCACGCTCGGATCGCTGGCGTCCTGCACGACCTGCAACCGTCCGGCGATGCCATCGGGATCCGTCGCCTGCCGCGCGACGAACCGTTCCAGCGTGTCCTCCGACACCGCTTCCAGCAGGCCCAGCCCGACCAGCGACGGCGCGGTGCGCACCGACAGTGCCGGCGGCAATGGCAGCGCGTTGCCGGCGCGGTCGCGCAGCTCGTACACCGGTTTGCGCAGTACATAGGCCGTGCCGTCGCCAAACCGACCGGCGACCTCGTCGTGGCGCACGATGCGCAGTTCGCCCTCGCGGCCGTCCACGGTTTCGCCGCCTTCGGCGTAGCGGCCCTGCTGCAGGCGGTCGCCGAACCTCGGATCGTCCTGCTGCGCGCCGGTGGCGTTGAAGCTGCCGACGAACACGCCCAGTCGGCGCAGCGGCACCTGCACCTGCGGCGAGCTGCGGCCGTTGTCGTGGTGGCAGTCGACGCAGCGCGTCTGCGAGAACCGCGGCGCACTCTTCCCGGCGTGGGCGGCGAACACGGTGTTGCTTTCCTCCGAATGCCGACCGCTCAGGAACGAGGTGTGCAGCAGGCGCCGGCCTTCCGCCCACGGCTGCATGCGTGCACCGGCGATGTTGTGCGATGCCTGCATGAACATCCGGAACTGCTCGTCGGAGGCATTCTCGTGCAGGGTCATCCACGGCCCCGCCGACTGCGCATGGTGCGGTAGTTCCAGCGAATCGAGCGGGCGCTGCACCCCGTGGCCGGGGCCACGGAACCACGGCAGCAACCCGGGGGCACCGGCCTTGTAGACCAACGCGTCGGCGTAGTAGTTGAAGCGCCCGATCACGTCCGGGTTGCCGGCCAGGAAGATGCCCAGCTCGAACTCGACCAGGTCGCCGCGGCGCAGCGGGCGGTGGCCGTCGTTGGCGGCGGTACGGATTTCGGTGACCAGCACGAAATCGTTGCCGGGCGGACCCACGGGGGGCGTGTAGTTCGATTGCGGGTCGGGGACCAGCGTGGCGTAGTTGGCCAGCGGCGTGCTGCCGACGACCCCGCCGGGCAGCACCCGCATGCCGCCGTTGCTGGCGTACAGCGCCAGCGCGGTCGGTTCCAGCGGATCGTCGGCGCGGCGGCCGAGGAAGCCGTGGCGGAAGTTGGTGCCGTACCAGTAGTGCTGCGGCCTGACCACGATGGTCAGCACGCGGCGGTCGGGGTCTTCCGGCAGGCCGTTGTCGTAGATGACGATCTCGTGCGTGCGGCGCTCGAAGTAGTGCGGCGGGAAACGGCCGTAGCTGTCGTCGGTGAACGGCTCGCGCGCATGGCGGTTGCGCACCCGACCGGCGACGTGGGTGACCAAGGTACCGTCGGGCAAGCTGTATTGCGTGCGCGGTCCGCCGCCGGGCCATTGCAGCGGCCGGTATTCCGCCGAGCGCACCACCGGCGGCAGCGGTGGCAGCAGCGGTGCACCGCCGACCTGAGGCACGCGCGGGCCGCCTGCGACCAGGTGGAACAGCTGCGCCGTGGCACCGCTGCACCCCATCTGGACCAGTGCGACACCGGCCGCCGGCGACGCGCCGGCCAGCGCCAGGCACCGACCGCTGTGGACGTTGGCGATGCGGTAGCGGTCGCTGGTGCCAACGCGCTCGATACGGAAGCGCTGCGCACCGCTGCCGTTGTCGGTCCACTGCTGCACGCGGGCGCCATCGGCGGTCGAGGCGCCCGCGATGTCGACCACCTTGCCGCTGCCGAGGTTGCGCAGGCGCAGGCCACTGCCGGCGACATCGACGTCGAAGAACTGGAAGGCCCGCCCGGCGTCGCAGGCCGCCGTCACCACCGCAGCGCCGTCCTCGCGGATCCCGCGATCGATCTCGACGCAGTGGCCACCATGCACCGCGACCAGTTGATAGCGTCCGGGCGGCACGGGGTCGGTGGTGATGTTCATGGCCTGCGCTGCGGCCATGGCCCCGGACGCAGGCGGGATCGCACCCGTCTTGCCGCGGGAGGCAATCCACGTGCCATCGCCGCAGGCCACCAGCAGCAGGCTCGCCAGCAGCGCGCCGGCACCGACGCGGGGGCCCTGCCCGCCACGCATCATCGCCATCGTGGTCATCCGTCTTCCCTTGGTCGTCGTGCCGGTTGGCACGAGGAACCTCCCACGGACTTCTTACCAGCCATTACGGTCGCTGGCATGGCACCCATGCGTGAACCTCGCGCCAGGTCACGTTTCGCGGCGGCGTTGCCCCGGCTGGGCGGGGGGTGGGCGTGCCGGTATGATCACGGGCCCATGCCAGTCCCGGGTGCCGGGCGAAAGGAGACGAGTTCGTGGCCATCCATTCCCAGCAGCGCGACCGCATCGCATCGGGCAACGGTTTCATCGCCGCGCTCGACCAGAGCGGCGGCAGCACGCCGAAGGCGCTCAAGCTCTACGGCATCGAGGAATCGGAATACGCCGGCGACGCCGAGATGTTCGCGCTGGTGCACGCGATGCGCGAACGCATCGTCAGCAGCCCGGCGTTCAACGGCGAGCGCGTGTTCGGCGCGATCCTGTTCGAGCGCACCATGGACGACAAGTTCGGCGGCAAGGACGCGGTGGCCTACCTGTGGGAAGACAAGGGCGTGGTGCCGTTCCTGAAGATCGACAAGGGCCTGGAGGACGAGGCCGATGGCGTGCAGCGGCTCAAGCCGATCCCCGGCCTGTCCGGACTGCTGGCGCGGGCGAAGGCCAAGGGCGTGTTCGGCACCAAGGAGCGCTCGGTCATCAAGCAGAACAACGCCAAGGGCATCGCCGACGTGCTCGACCAGCAGTTCGAACTCGGCCAGCAGGTGCTCGACGCCGGCCTGGTGCCGATCATCGAGCCGGAAGTCGACATCAATGCCGCCGACAAGGCAGCGATCGAGGTCGAACTGAAGCAGGGCCTGCTGGCGCGACTGGACAAGGTCGATCCTGCCACCCCGGTGATCCTCAAGCTCACCCTGCCCAGTGTGGACGGCTACTTCCGCGAGCTGGTCGACCACCCCAGCGTGCTGAAGGTGGTGGCGCTGTCGGGCGGCTACAGCCGCGACGACGCCAATGCCAAGCTGGCGAAAAATCCGGGCGTGGTCGCCAGCTTCAGCCGCGCGTTGAGCGAAGGGCTGAGCGCGAAGCAGAGCGACGAGGAGTTCAACGCGGCGCTTGATGCCTCCATCGAATCGATCTATCGCGCTTCGATCGCCTGACTTGCCGTGTCGCAGGACGGAAGGCCGGCGCTTGTCGCCGGCCTTTTCCTTGGTGCACGTATGCGGGTGCGCTAGAGCCCGGTCCGCGCCTTCACCGCATCCTCGTGCAGCGACTCGTTGAGCTGGTCGACCACCATCGCCCACGCCGCATCGACGCGCAGTTGCTCGGAGACGAACTGGCGCTGCGCGTCGCTCCAGTACGGCGCCTCGGTGAGCTTCACGTCCGCGGGCAGCTGGTGGCTGCGGATGAACGTGGCGATGTCGGCCTCGCCGGCATCCAGGCCGAGCTGCAGGAACAGGTTGGTCATGCTGGGTTCGGTCGCGTCCATCGGGGCTCCCTTCGATGCGTCGGCATGGAATGTCGTCCGGCACGGTAGCGGCGGCGGATCGAACGCCGCGTGATGCCAGTGCGATCAGTCGACGGCCACGGATGGCGCGGGCAGCGATGGCACCGGCGTCGGCTGGCCCAGCGGATCCAGGGCGATCATCACGAACTTGCCGCGGGTGCACAGCTTGCGCTCGCCATTGAGCAGGTTCTCGGTGATGACCTCGACCTCGACATGCATCGAGCTGCGCCCCACCTTGGCGATCCGCGCGACCACTTCGACCAGGTCGCCCTTGTGGATCGGCTGGTTGAAATCGACCTGTTCGGAACGGGCGGTGACCACGGTACTGCGCGCGTAGCGCGAGGCGGCGATGAACGCCGCCATGTCCATCCACGCCAGCGCCTGCCCGCCGAACAGGGTGCCCAAGTGGTTGGTGTGGTCGGGGAAGACCATGTGCAGCAGGCGCGCCTCGGTGGGCGGCGCGGCGATGGCGGCGATCTCAGGCATGCGTGTACTCCGGTTGCAGAACGCGATGCCCTCCCGGTGGCGAGCATGGCTGAATCCCGGGCTGGCGTCGACACTCCATCGGCCGGGCAATGCCACAACCGGACGCCGATGCCGGCGACGGGCGACAACGCCAGGCCTTGCCGACGCATCGCCCGGTTCAGAACGCCTCGTCGAACGCCACCTCGCCCTCCACGCCGACCTGGTAGGCGGACACGCGGCGCTCGAAGAAGTTGGTCAGCTCCTGCACGTCCTGCAGGTCCATGAACGGGAACGGGTTGCGCGAGCCGAAGTGCCTGGGCATGCCCAGCTGCGCCATGCGCTGGTCGGCGCAGTACTGCAGGTACTCGCGCATGTCCTTGAGCGACAGCCCTGCGACGCCGCCCGACAGCGTGTCCTCGGCAAAGGCGTACTCGCACGCCACCGCCTCTTCCATCATCTCCACCACCTGGCGCCTGAAGTCGTCGTCCACCAGGTCCGGTTCTTCCTCGCGCGCGGTGCGGATCACCTCGAACGCGAACGCCATGTGCGCGCTCTCGTCGCGGAACACCCAGTTGGTGCCGCTGGCCAGCCCATGCAGCAGGCCGCGCGAACGCAGGTAGTACACGTAGGCGAACGCGCCGAAGAAGAACAGGCCTTCGATGCAGCCCGCGAAGCACACCATGTTCAGCAGGAACTGGCGGCGCTGCTCGCGCGTCTCGATGCGCTGCACGTCCTGCAGCGAGTCGATCCACTTGAAGCAGAACTCGGCCTTGCGCCGGATCGACGGGATGTTCTCGGTCGCGGCGAAGGCCTTGGCGCGCGCGGCCGGGTCGGGCAGGTAGGTGTCGAGCAGGGTCAGGTAGAACTGCACGTGCAGCGCTTCCTCGTACAGCTGCCGCGACAGGTACATGCGCGCTTCCGGCGCGTTGATGTGCTGGTACAGGTTGAGCACCAGGTTGTTGGACACGATGGAGTCGCCGGTGGCGAAGAATGCGACCAGGCGTTCGATCAGGTGGCGCTCGGCCGGGCCGAACTTGTGCTTCAGGTCGTGGGTGTCCAGCGAGAAGTCCACTTCCTCCACCGTCCAGGTGTTGCGGATGGCGTTGCGGTACATCTCGTAGAACTGCGGGTAGCGCATCGGGCGCAGGGTGAGTTCGAACCCGGGGTCGAGCAGGAGTTGGCGGTTGTGGGTGGACATCAGTCTTCTTCTTTTGGCCCCTTCCCCCGCGTGCGGGGAAGGTTGGGATGGGGGCGCGAAGCGCGAGGGTTGGCGTGGCGGCGGTGGCCCCCACCCCGGCCCTCCCCCGTGAACGGGGCAGGGTGACAAGCAGGGTGAGGGGTGAACGGCTACTGGCAGGCCTCGCAGCTCTCCGGGTTCTCCAGCGAACAGGCGATGGCGTCGTCGGGCGTGTATGCCGATCTCGGCGCATCCGCGGCCACGCTGCCCACGGTGGTCTTGGCGATCTTCGTCGCCGGGCGCGAGCGCAGGTAGTACGTGGTCTTGATGCCCTTCTTCCACGCGTACATGTACATCGACGACAGCGCTCCGATCTTCGGGCTTTCCATGAACAGGTTGAGCGACGCGGACTGGTCGATGAAGGCGCCGCGGTCGGCGGCCATGTCGATCAGCGCACGCATCGGCACTTCCCAGGTGGTGCGGTAGATGCTGCGCAACACCTCGGGGATCTCCGGGATCGACTGGATCGAGCCTTCGGCCAGCTTGATCGCGTCGCGCATCTCCGGCGTCCACAGCCCCAGCTTCTTCAGCTCGGCCACCAGGTAACGGTTGACCTGCAGGAAGTCGCCCGACAGCGTCTCGCGCTTGAACAGGTTGCTGGTCTGCGGCTCGACGCATTCGTAGCAGCCGGCGATCGAGGCGATGGTCGCGGTGGGCGCGATGGCGACCAGCAGCGAGTTGCGCAGGCCGTGGGTCTTGATCCGTTCGCGCAGCGCATCCCAGCGCTCGGCGTTGTCGGGTACCACGCCCCAGGCGTCGAACTGCAGTTCGCCACCGGCCGCGCGCGTGTCGGCGAACGACGGGTGCTTGCCTCGCTCCTGCGCCAGTTCGCACGAGGTTTCCAGCGCGTGGAAGTAGATGGTCTCGGCGATCCGCGCCGACAGCGCGCGTGCGCCCTCGCTGTCGAACGGCAGGCGCAGGCGGAAGAACACGTCCTGCAGGCCCATGCAGCCCAGCCCCACCGGACGCCAGCGCAGGTTGCCGCGGCGCGCGGATTCGATCGGGTAGAAGTTGAGGTCGATCACCCGGTCGAGCTGGCGCACCGCGAGGCGCACGGTCTCGGCCAGCTTGTCGAAATCGAACTGGCCGTCGCCGTCGAAATGGCGCGACAGGTTGATCGAACCAAGGTTGCACACCGCGGTTTCCTCGGCCGAGGTGACCTCGAGGATCTCGGTGCACAGGTTGGACAGGTGGATCACGTTGCCGGCGCGCAGCGTCTGGTTGCTGGCGCGGTTGCACTTGTCCTTGAACGTCATCCAGCCGTTGCCGGTCTGCGCCAGCGTGCGCATCATCCGCGCGTAAAGCTCGCGCGCCTTGACCGTCTTCACCGCCCTGCCCTGCGTTTCGGCCTGCTCGTACGCGCGCTCGAAGGCTTCGCCGTACAGGTCGGTGAACTCGGGCACGATGCGCGGATCGAACAGCGACCACTCGGCGTCGGCCTCGACCCGGCGCATGAACAGGTCCGGGATCCAGTTGGCCAGGTTGAGGTTGTGCGTGCGCCGCGCCTCGTCGCCGGTGTTGTCGCGCAGTTCGAGGAATTCCTCCACGTCCGCATGCCACGGCTCCAGGTACACGCAGGCCGCGCCCTTGCGCTTGCCGCCCTGGTTGACCGCGGCGACCGAGGAGTCCAGCGTCTTCAGCCACGGCACGATGCCGTTGCTGTGGCCGTTGGTCGACTTGATCAGCGAGCCGCGCGAACGCACCCGGGTGAAGCTCACCCCGATGCCGCCGCTGAACTTCGACAGCTGCGCGATGTCGCCGTACTTCTGGTAGATCGATTCCAGCGTGTCGGTGGGCGAATCGAGCAGGAAGCACGACGACAGCTGTTCGTGCGTGGTGCCGCTGTTGAACAGCGTCGGCGACGACGGCAGGTAATCGAGTTCGGCCATGCGCCGGTACAGCGCCAGGGCCTCGGGTACGTCCTCGGAGAGCGCGCAGGCGATGCGCAGGAAGAACTGCTGCGGGGTCTCGATCACCTTGCGCGTGTGCGGGTGGCGCAGCAGGTAGCGGTCGTACAGCGTGCGCAGGCCGAAGTAATCGAAACCGGCGTCCAGCGACACGTCGATGGCGTCGTTGAGCTTGCGCGCATTGGCCTGCACGAAGCCGAGCAGGCGGTCGTTGATCAGCCCCACCTCGTGCCCGCGCGCGACCGATTGCGAGAACGCGTGGATCTCCTGCCCCATCACTTCCTTGGCGACCACGCCCGCCAGCAGGCGCGCGGCCAAGCGGCTGTACTCGGGCTCCTCGCCGGTCAGCAGCGCGGCGGTGCGGATCGACAGCTCGTCGAGTTCCTGCGTGGTCGCGCCGTCGTACAGGCCGCTGATGGTGCGGGTGGCGACGCGCATCGGCTCGACCGCGTGCAGGCCCTCGGCGGCGCGGGTGACCGCGCGCACGATCTTGTTGAGGTCCACCGCCTCGCTGCCGCCGTTGCGCTTGGTCACGCGCATGGTGGTGGCGGTGGGCGGCGGAGTCAGGTTGAATCCATTGCCGGGCGACGCATCGTTGCGCGTTGCGGCCTCGGCGCGGCCGGCTTCGGCCACGACGGTGTCGATCTGGGTCATGTTGCGGTCCTCCATGCGGATGCACGGCGCGCGCCTGTCCCTCGAAGGCGAGCGTGGCGTGGGACCTGCAAGGTGGAACGGAGGCGTCGCAGGGACCGCGACCACGGGCGTGGCGCGAACTGCTTCGCCAGCCCTCTCCCCCCGGAGATCCTTCGGCCGGCACCGCGCGGCGTGCATGCGCGCGGCTGTCGGCAGGTCTTCGGACTCGTGGACGCGGAAGGCCTGGCCTTCCTCCTAGCCCATCGCTTCCCGGAGGCTGCGCTCCAGTGCCAATGACGGGTTCGTTTCCACCTACCGCTGCGGGGCAGTGCCGGGTTGGGTGCGAAGGCACCTGGACCGGCTTCCCTTTTCATCCCGCGGCTTGCGGCCGCGGGAACCGACGGCCACAACATAGTGGGGTGTCATGGAATCGTCAACACGAAATGTTGTGGAACAAGGCCTGCGGTGGTTCCACGGGCCTGGCCTGCGACCGGGCGCGAGGCCAGTGGATCGCGCGTTGCATGCCGCCCCGCGACACCGGGTGGGAGGCGATGCGTGCCCCGTGGCCCGCTTGCAATGACGCAAGGCCCGCGGCGGGGCTTCCGCCCTACGCGCGCAACGCATACTCGAGTGCAGTCGGTCGAGCGTGGGGAAGCGGGATGGCAGCAGTGGCAGGATGGCGGACGCTGGTCGCGGCAAGCGTGCTCGCAGTGTCCATGGCACCCGGTCCGGCGGCACCGGCACCACGGCCGATCACGCCCGCCGACCTGGTCCAGCTGCACCAGGTCGAGGCCCCGCGCTTCGATCCCGCCGGGCGGCGCGTGGCCTACGTGGTGCGGGCGCATGTCGACGATGCGGACGAACGGAGCAGCCGGATCCGGATCGTGCCGGCGGAAGGCGCGGGTGACGTGCACGAGGTCCCGACTCCGGACGGTGCGGGCGACCATGCGCCACAGTGGTCGCCGGATGGGCGCTGGCTCGCCTTCCTGTCCGATCGTGGCGGGACGCAAGACGAGGAGGCCGCCACGCGCGTGTGGCGCATCCCGGCCGAGGGCGGCCAGGCGCAGCCCGTCACCGAGGCGGGGGTGTCGGTGTCGTCGTTCTGGTGGTCCCCCGACGGGCGTCGCATCGCCTACGCCGCCGAGGACCCGCGCCCCGATCCGGACAAGTCCGGCGAGGTGGTGGAGGTGGACCGTCACGACCGTTTCGCACGGCTGTGGGTGCACGACATCGATACCGGCGCGGCGCGCGTGCTCACCCCGCCACGCGTGCACGTGCTGGACGCGGCATGGTCCCCGGACGGCAATCGTTTCGTCTTGCGGGTTGCCGATGCGCCGACGATCAACGACTACTGGTACCGCTCGCGCATCGTCCTGCACGATGCCGAAGGCGGCGACCTCGGCCCCACCGTGTTCGCCCGCGCCGCGGCACGCGACCTGGCGTGGTCGCCGGATGGGACGCGGCTGCTGTACTCGGAGCTGCATGCGCATGCGATGAGCGCCGACGCGATCGTCCACGACCTCGCCACCGGCACCCGTACCGTGGTGGCGCACGACTGGCCGGGCACGACCTGGAACGTGCGCTGGCGCGACGCTTCGTCGCTCGTCGTACAGGGCCTGCGTGGCGTGCGCAGCGAGTTCCTGGCGGTCGACGCAGACACCGGCCGTGCGCGGATGCTGGCGCGCGTGCAGTCCGCCGGCAACGGCTTCAGCGTGTCGCCCGATGGCACGATCGCGTACGTGGGCATGGCGTCGGACATGCCCGCGGACATCTGGTTGCTGCGCGATGGCGATGCCTCCCCGCTGACCCGCAGCCACCCCCAGGTCGCGCAATGGGCGCGCGGCGAAGTGCGCGAGCTGTCGTGGAGCAGTTCGCGCGACGGGCTGCCGATCCACGGCGTGCTGGTCTTGCCGCCGGGCGAACGCGAGGGTCCGCTGCCGGCGCTGGTGCAGATCCACGGCGGTCCGGCATGGGCGTGGTGGTCGGGCTGGATGGGATCGTGGCACGACTGGGGGCAATTCCTGGCGTCGCATGGCTATGCGGTGCTGCTGCCCAACCCGCGGGGCTCGGAAGGCCAGGGCCAGGCGTTCGCCGAAGCCAGCCGCAACGACTGGGGCGGCGCGGACCTGCAGGACGTCCTGGATGGCGTGGATGTACTCGTGGCCGAGGGCCTCCTCGACCCGGCGCGACTGGCCATCGGTGGCTGGAGCTACGGGGGCTATCTGTCTGCGATGGCGGTGGCGAGGACCGATCGCTTCCGTACCGCGATCGTCGGCGCCGGGGTCAGCGACATCGGTGCGATGGCGCTGACCACCGACACGCCCGACTACCTGCCCGGCTATTTCGGCGATCCCGTCGAGCGGCGCGCGCACTACGACCGGCATTCGCCCATCCGCCACGTCGGCCGGATCGCCGTGCCGATGCTGATCCTGCACGGCGACCGGGACACCCGCGTCCCGCTCGACCAGGGCCGGATGCTGCATCGCGCACTCGCCTTCCAGGGAACGCCGGTGACGATGGTGCGCTACCCAGGCGCGCGCCACTGGCTGAGCGATCGGCGCCAGGAAACCGACCTGCTCGAGCGCGTGCTCGACTGGCTCGACAGGCACCTGCAGGCGCCCTGATCCATCGCCGCGGGCGGTGTGTTCGCGGCTTGGCCTGAATTCGATGGCATCCGACCCACGCGATGCAATCGACAGGCCCTGCCCGGCCCATATTCGAAGTGCAGACAAAGAGCACCCTGCTTTCGACGCCGATCATTGCCAGCCAGCCGAACCACTTCCGGGGAACCACATGACCATCCGCAGCACGCCTCCCCGCCTCGGCGGACATTGTCGCCGCATCCTCGCCGGCGCGATTTCGCTCGTCCTCATCGCGGGCGCCGCGCATGCGCAGCAGGCGGACCCTGCCACGAGCCGCAGCGCTTCGGACCTGGACCGCGTGGTCGTGACCGCGCCCGACTACGTGCCGTCCGGCAGCATGACCGCCACCAAGTCCGGCGCGCCGCTGATAGAAACGCCGCAGTCGATCTCGGTGGTGACCCGCGACCAGATCGACCTGCTCGGCTTCACCGACGTGCAGCAGGCGATCCGCTACACGGCCGGCATCGTCGGCGAGAACTACGGGCCCGACCTGCGCTTCGACTTCCTCACGCTGCGCGGCTTCACCCCCAAGCAGTACATCGACGGCCTGCAGGCGCCGATCACCACCACCATCTTCAACGTGGGCGTGGACCTGTATGGGTTCCAGGAAGTGGACGTGCTGAAGGGCCCGGCCGCGGTGCTGTACGGCAATTCGCCGCCGGGCGGCATCTACAACCTCACCAGCCGTCGCGCGGAGCAGACCTTCGGCGGCGAACTGGGCGTGCGCTTCGGCAACGAGGACTACAAGCAGGTGCACGGCACGGTGACCGGCTCGCTGGCCGACGGCCTGGCCGCGCGCGCCACCCTGCTCTACCGCGACCGCGGTTCGCAGACCGACCACGTCACCGGCGAGCGCACCTACTTCGCGCCCACCTTCACCTGGGACATCGGCGAGCGCACTTCGCTGACCGGCCTGGCGTACTACCAGAAGGACGCCAACACCGGCGAGACCAACGGCTACCTGCCGGCCCACGGCACCCGGCTCGGCAATCCCAACGGCGTGATCCCGCGCAGCCGCAACCTCGGCGAGCCGGACTACAACCGCTACGACCGCACGCAGAGCGCGATCGGCTGGGACTTCCGCCATGCCTTCAACGACCGCGTGTCGTTCCAGCAGAACGCGAAGTGGTACGACTACCAGGAAGAGCGGTTGATCGTGTACTCGGCCGGTTTCCAGGCCGACATGCGCACGGTCAATCGCAACAGCTACCCGTGGGCCGAGGACGTGGAGGGAATGGCGATCGACAACCGCTTCAGCTTCGGGTTCGGGCAAGGCGCGCGCCATTCGCTGCTGGTGGGCTACGACTACCGCGAGCTGGAGAACTTCGCGCGCTACGGCTTCACCGCCGCACCGCCGCTGGATGCCTTCAACCCGGTGTACGGTGCCTCGCCGATCGTCACCCCGGAGCGCTCGATCGTGTTCAACAACCAGCGTGTGCGCCAGGGCGGACTCTACGTACAGGACCAGATCAAGGCCGGCAACGTGGTGGCGACCCTGAGCGGCCGCTACGACGACGTCAACCTGCACAACAAGCAGACCGGCAACACCACCAGGCAGGATGAATTCACCTGGCGGGCGGGGTTGAACTACGTGTTCGACAGTGGCTGGGCACCGTACGTCAGCTACGGCACCTCGTTCGAGCCCGTGCTCGGTGTCGATTCCGAGACCGGCGAGGAGTTCAAGCCCAGCACCAGTGCACAGGTCGAGGCGGGCGTGAAGTTCGATGCACGCGCGCTGCCGGCGGGCGTGCGCCTGTTCGCGACCGCGGCGCTGTACCGCATCCAGCAGGACAACCTGGTCAGCCTGCAGTCCGGGCAGACGCCGATGTCAGGCCGACAGCTCGGCGAGGTCCAGGTCCAGGGCGCGGAGCTGGAAGTGGTGGCGCGCATCCACGACCGCTGGAGCATCAATGGCTCTTACACCTACACCGATTCGGAAGTGGTGCGTGACGCGGCCGGCTTCGCGGCGGGCGCACCGCTGCCGACCACGCCCGAACACAAGCTCACCGGCCTGGTCGATTACACCCTGCAGGAAGGGAGCCTCGCCGGACTCGGCTTCGGCCTGGGAGGTCGTTACCTCAGCAAGTCCGCCGGCAGCCTGCCGGGGCAGTGGAACCCTGAAGTGATCGATACAAAATCGACCATGATCTGGGATGCGATCGTCCACTACGACCGCGACAACTGGCGCTTCGCGCTCAATGCCACCAACCTGTTCGACAAGGAGTACGTGGGCCGCTGTTCGGCCATCGCCAACTGCATCTACGGGCAAGGGCGGCAACTCATGGCCAGCGTGACCTGGCGGCTCTGATCGCGCATTCCCGGCCCGGTCCGCCGGGTCATCCCTCGGGCAGGCCAGCGATGGCCTGCCTTCCTGTGTGCTGAGGCCGCGTCGGCGCTTCGTCGGATGCCAGGCAGGCGGCCATTCTCCGGTCGTGAAGACCGGCCGGCCTGCGGGCATTCAACAGGATGGTGGTGACGCATTCCTGCGCATCGGCTGCGCTCGCGCCCTGTCCGACGGATGTGGGCCGCGACCGGAGGAGACCGAGGATGCCCGCGGCCCGATCCGGGAGGCGCGATGGCTGCTCGCGCAGCGGACGCCGTGCAGGGATGCCCTCGCCTGGGCGTCGAAACGCCGGGAGAGGGTGGCGGCGACGGCGCAGTGGCGACATGCGGCCCGTATGGCCCGGTCAGTCGTTGCGCATCCGGCGCATCCACTCGACCAGGGACGCGTCGGGGTGCCCGTCGACAATCTCGCCGAACGTCGCAGGTGCTTCGTCCTGCCCGAGCTTGAAGGTCGCATGCGCCTGCACCACATGGGCGCGGAACGCGATGATGTGCTGGCGCAACTGGTCGTAGCGCGGACCCATGCGTTCGACGGTCCACGGCGCATCGTGGACGGCCTCCAGGTGCCGGGCGAGGCGGACCAGCGACGCGTCGGTTTCGTCCGGCACGAACTCGACCCGCACGTCGAACCGGGCCACCGCGTAGTTCCAGGTCGGGCCCCAGTCCGGCTTCGACACCAGCCGTGGCGTGATGTAGCCCTGCGGCCCGTTGAACAGCAGCAGGGCGCGCGGCGCATGGCGCAGCGTTTCGACAAGCGGGTTGCGCAGCGCGAGGTGCCCGAACAGCGCCACGATGCGGCCATCGCCATCGCCATCGCATTCGGCCAGCAGCGGCAGCGGCGTCGCGGGGGCATCCCCTGTGCGTGGGACCACCCAGGCCAGCGGATGCCGGCGCACCAGCGCGAGGACGTCGGCGTGGTTGCGCGGATCGAACGGGGCGCTCATGCCAGGCCCAGTTGCTGCCGCAACCAGGCGGCTGCGTCGTCGATCGCGTGGCCCGCCAGCGGCGCGATCGACATCGCTTCCAGGAAGCTGTGCGTCGCGCCACGGTAGGTGCGCGCGTCGGTGTCCACGCCCGCTTCGCGCAGCGCCTCGGCCATGGCATGGTTGCCATCGGCCAGGATGTCGCATTCGGCAATCGCCATGAAGGCTGGCGGCAAGCCGCGCAGGTCGGCCAGCAGCGGCATTGCAAGCGGATCCCGGCGATCGTCGTCGCTGCGCAGGTAGTTGTCCCAGAAGCGCTGCATCTCGCCGGACTCGAGCATGTAGTCCGGGCCATCGTAGCGGTCCCACGAAGCCGTGCGGCGGTCGGTGTACACGCCATAGTTGAGCAGCATCGCCGACAGCATTGCGTGTCCCGCTGCCCGCAGGTGCAGCTGGCTGGCAACCGACAGGTTCGCGCCCGCCGAGTCGCCGCCAATCGCCATTCGCGAGGATTCGATCCCGTGCGCGTCGCCATGCCCGCGAAGCCAGCCGATCACATCGACGGTCTCCTCCAGCGCGCGCGGGAACCTGGCTTCGGGCGACAGGCTGTAGTCCACCGCCACCACGGCCACGCCGGCGCGCGCTGCGTATTCGCGCATGAGGCGGTCGTGGGTATCGATGCTGAACATGGTCCAGCCGCCGCCGTGCAGGTAGACCAGCGCCGGCAGCGTGGTGCCGGCGACAGGCCTCAGGATGCGGATGCGTGTCTGCAGCGCGCCCACGTGGAGCTCTTCGACGGAGGCCATGCCAGGCCCACCCGCGCTCCACTGCGCGCGCACCGCTTCGGCAATGCGGCGCGCCTCGGGCAGCGAGGCGGACGGCAGTTCGGGATACGCCGCGTAACCGGCGTTCATGCGCTGCAGGAACAGGCGGATCCGCGGATCGACGTCGTCTTGCGGGCCCTTGCCCGTTTGCGCGCTGGCGTTGTCCATGCCGTCCTCCCCGTGGAGCGGCCACGTTAGCGTCGGAGGCGCTGCGATGGCGACCGGGACAGGCCGAAGACTCTCGCGGTTGGGCCAGATAGGCGTGCGTGCGGGCGGATGCGCTTGCGGTGTCCCTCCGGTTGCGGTGTGATCGGATGACGGAGGCGAACCCACGGGGCCATGAAGCACAGCCAGGACTATCCACTGAAGGCCAGGCCCATGATCGGACTCGAGGACGAGTATCCGGCCGGCTTCGTCGATCCCCGGCACTGCCATGAACATGCGCAGTTCCTGTACGCCTCGTCCGGGGTGATGTCGGTGGTCACGCCGCACACCAGCTTCGTGATCCCGCCGCAGCGCGCCGTCTGGCTGCCGGCCGGGATGATGCACGAGGTGTCCTGCCGCGGCGCCGTATCGCTGCGTACGCTGTACATCGATCCCGCGCACGACACCGACCCCGGCAGCTGTCGCGTGCTGGAGGTCTCCGACTTCCTGAAGGCATTGGTACTGGAAGTGGTGAAATTCCCCACCGAGTACGACCTGGAGGGCCGCGAAGGCAGGATCGCGTGGTTGCTGCTCGACGAGATCCGGCAGATGCCGAATGCGCCCTACCACGTGCCGATGCCCTCCGACCCGCGCCTGGTGCGCGTGTGCCAGGCGATCATCGCCAACCCCGCGGACCAGCGCGACATCGATGCATGGTCGGTGCTGATCGGCATGAGCCGGCGCACCTTCACCCGTGCCTTCAAGCAGGAACTGGGCATGGGCTTCGCCCTATGGCGGCAACAGGTGCGGCTGATGGAAGCGGTGTCGCTGCTGGCCGCGGGCCGCTCGATCACCTCGGTCGCGCTGGACGTCGGCTACGAAAGCCCCAGCGCATTCACCGCGATGTTCCACCGCGCCTTCGGCGAGCCGCCCAGCGTGTACGTCGTGCGCTGACGCATTGGTGAGCGCAGTCGGTCGGGTTGATGCCGGGCTCAGGCGCCGAGCAACAGGGGCAAGGCGTCGCCTGCCGTCGCGCGCCAGCTGACATCGACATCGTCGGACAGCGCGGTGCGTTCGGGGTTGATCTCGACGACCGTCGCGCCGCTGCGCCTGGCCAGTGCAGGCAGGCCCGCGGCCGGATGCACCAGGCCGGAAGTGCCGACCACCAGCATCAGCATGCAATCGCGCGCGGCATCGGTGGCCACCTGCCAGGCGTCATCCGGCAGGGCTTCGCCGAACCAGACCACGCCGGGGCGGATGCCGCCGCCGCAGTACGCGCATGCCATCGGCGCGATGCGTTGCGCAGCGGGATCCAATGGCGGCAACCCGCCCTCGTGCCCACTGCCGCAATCGAAGCAGCGCAAGGCGAACAGGCTGCCGTGCACGTGCGCATCGACGACGCTGCCTGCGCGCTCGTGAAGGTCATCGACGTTCTGGGTGACGAGGGTGACGCGCGACGTGCGGCGCGCCGGTTCCGCCAGCGCGCGGTGGCCGGCATGCGGTTGCGCATCGCGCACCAGCGCCATCCGCCAGCGGTACCACGCCCAGACCAGTGCGGCGTCCGCGCGCCAGGCCTCGGCGGTCGCCAGTTGCATCGGGTCGAAGCGCGACCACAGGTCGTGTTGGGTGCCGCGGAAGGTCGGCACGCCGCTTTCGGCCGACATGCCGGCGCCGGTCAGCACGCAGATGCGGCCATCGTGCGAGATCGCGTCGCGAACCGCATTGGCGATCGCCGGTGGTGGCGGCATCGCCATCAGGCGCGATGCTGCGCGGCCAGGTACTCGGCGCTCTGCATTTCCACCAGGCGTGACGCGGTGCGCTCGAAGGCGCCGGCCAGGCGCTCGCCGGCGTACAGCGCGTGCGGCGCGGCATCGGCGGTGCAGACCAGGTTGACGTGGCGGTCGTAGAGCTCATCGACCAGGGTGACGAAGCGGCGCGCGGCATCGTTGCGCGTCTCGCCCAGCACCGGGATGCCGCCCAGCAGCACGGTGTGGAACTCGCGCGAGATCTCGATGTAGTCGGTCGCGCCGCGCGGGCCTTCGCACAGGGCGTCGAAATCGAACCACGCCATGTCCTTGCAGCGGGCGCGCACCGCGATGCGGCGGCCGTCGATGTCGATGCCGGCGTCGCGATTGGCATCGTCGCCGCCCAGTTCATGCCAGCGCGATTCGAGCCAGGCGTCGCTGGCGTCGTCCAGCGGCGCGCGATACACCGGTGAACGGGTCAGTGCGCGCAGGCGGTAGTCGACGTCGCTGTCGAGGAACACCACGTCGCAATGTTGCTGGACGAGCGCGATCGCCGGCAGGAAGCGCGCGCGCTGCAGGCCATCCTTGTACAGGTCCTGCGGGTCGACGTTGGACGTGGTGACCAGCACGATGCCTTCGGCGAACATGCGCTCCAGCAGGCGGCCCAGCAGCATTGCATCGCCGATGTCGCTGACGAAGAACTCGTCCAGCACCAGCACGCGCAGGTGGCGCCGCCAGCCGCGCACGATCGCCGCCAGCGGATCGGCCTCGCCGGCGTGTTCGCGCAGTTGCTCGTGTACGCCGCGCATGAAGCGGTGGAAGTGCGTGCGGCGCTTGCCGTTGCCGTCGCCACGCCCGGCGCTGACGCCATGCAGGTCCGCCGAACGCACGTCCGGAAGCGTCAATCCCGCAAAGAACAGATCGACCAGGAAGGTCTTGCCGCGCCCCACCCCGCCCCACAGGTACAGGCCCATCGGTGCAGCCGCGCGCTCGCGTCCCAGCAGCTTGCCCAGCAGGCTGCGCGGCTGCGGCTGCAGCAGCGCTTCGTGCAATCCATCCAGCGCGCGGAGCGCTTCGTGTTGCGCGGGGTCGTCGCTCCAGTCGCCGCGGGCCACGCCGTCGCGATAGCGTGCCGACGGCCGCGCCGCCGCTTGCGCGTCAGTCATTCGCGGCCGGCAGGTACTGGCGCACGCCGTGCTTGATCGCGCCGCGCAGGTCGATCAGCTTGCGATGGAAGAAGTGGCTGGTATCGGGCATGCGCACAAGCTCGGCCTTGGCGTCGCCCTTGTCCAGCCAGTCGTACACGGCCTGCGGGTCGACGATCTCATCGTTCTCGCCCTGCACCACCAGCCACGGCATCGTCGGCATCGGCACCACGTCGAAATCCCAGCGGCCGGCCGGCGGCGCGATCGAGATCAGCATCGCCGGATCGAGTTCTTCCGCCGCCAGCAGCGAGACATACGCCCCGAAGCTGAAGCCCGCCAGCCACAGCGTGTCGCCGGGGCGTTGTTCGCGGACCCAGGCGGCGACGGCGCGCAGGTCATCGCGTTCACCGCGGCCGTGGTCGAACGTACCCTCGGACGCGCCGGTGCCGCGGAAGTTGAAGCGGACGGTGGTGGCACCCAGTTCGCGCAGGCTGCGCGCCACCATCGTCACCACCTTGTTGTGCATGGTGCCGCCCTCGGTGGGCAGCGGGTGGCAGACGATGGCCACCAGCGGGCGCGGTTTGGCCTCGGCATCGGCTGCATCGACCGCGACTTCCAGCGCGCCGGCGGGGCCGGGCAGGGTCAGCGTGGCGGAGTCGTCGGGGAAGCGGGGGCTGGCCATGCCGCGATGATAGTCGCTCGGGTGTGCGCTCAGGGTGTGGCCAGCCGGAAGCCGGTGACCAGCGAATCGTGGTCGGAGCTGCGCCACGGAGATGCCGGCCGATCCGAGCCGTTGGCACCACGATAGCCGACGTTCTGTGGTTCATCGGCATTGCTGTGCCACTTGGCGGCGCCGACGAGGCGCGCGGCCAGCGCCGGGCTGAGCAGGGCATGGTCGAGTCGGCCGGCCTGGCCGTCGAACACATAGCTGTGCGGTGCCGGACCGTGCGCCGGCAGGAAGGCATCCACCCAGCCCGCCGCGATGAAGGCTTGCACGGGGTCTTCCATGGCATAGGCGTTCAGATCGCCGACGATGGCGACAAGATCGCTGCCCGAGCCGGTCGGGTTGGTGCCCAGCCATGCCATCAGCCGTTGTGCCGAGTCGGTACGCAGCGCGTTCCAGCAGGCCTGGCCGTCGCCCTGGTCGCGCTCCGCGCCTTCGGCCTCGCTGCAGCCCTTGGATTTGAAGTGGTTGGCGACGACGACGAAGGCCGGGCCATCGCCCCGACGGAAGGCCTGCGCCAGTGGCGCACGGCTGCGCGGGCCGAACGGGCCGTCCTCCAGCGTGGCGGCCCGGCCGACCGGCCGCACGTGGCCGGCGCGGTACAGCAGGCCGACGCGGATGGCATCGTCGCCCGGGCCCTGGCCGGCATCGACGTAGCGCCAGTCCGCGCCCGCGGCATTCAGGGCGTCGACCAGTTGGGCGATGCTGGAGTGCCGGTCGAAGCCGTCGTTCTCCAGCTCCATCAGTGCCGCGATGTCCGGGTCCAGCGCGTGGATGGTGGCGACCAAGCGGGCGAGTTGCGCCTCGTACTCGGCCAGCGTGCGCGCGCCGCGCGCGGTCGGGAAGCCGCCGCCGCGGCCATCGCCGTTGAACAGGTTCTCGAGGTTGAAGGCGGCGATGCGGGTATCGCCACCCACGCGCGGTGGTTCGGGGCGCGGGGCGGACGCGATTCGCAGCGGCGCGGTGGCCTGCAGGCGGTACTGGCCGTGGCGCTGGTCGACGATGCCTTCGGCCAGGGTGATGGTGCTGCCGCTGCGGGGCGGTGGCTGGCCATCGAGGTACCACAGGGTCTCCGGCCGTTCGGCATCGCTGCCGTCGTCGATCAGCAGCCGGCGGCGGGCGTTGTCGGCCATCACCGCGCGCGCGGCGTCGCCGGGCGGGGCGATTTCGGTGGGCACGTGCAGGCGGCCGTCGAAGCTGGCGACCAGGGTGCCGCGGCGCGCCAGGTCGTGGTGGCCGCTGATGGTCAGCGGCGCGTCGATGCGTACGCGCATGCCTTCATATCGTTCCCAGTCGTCGGGGGCGGTGGTGATGGCGACGGCGCCCGGCAACCGCGCCTCGCGCGCCACGACGGTCAGCGTGGCATTCGAGAGCGAGGTCAGCGTGCCGCGCGTGGACTGACCTTCGGCGTGGAGCTCGGCGACGGTGCCGAAGGCACGCACGCGATCGCCTGCCAGCAGGGGTCCCGCCTCGCCCCGAGCGTGGATCGATGCGCCATCCGCGGCGATGAACAGGCCGTCGGACGTGGCGGGATCGCCATCGCCCGCGTCCTGCACGAACCAGCCACCCAGGCCCTCGCGCATGTCGGCCGTGACCACCCCTTCGACGGTCACCGCTTGCCCAAGGTGGAGGCTGGTCGCGCCCGTCCCCTGCACGGCACCGATCGACATGACCCAGGCGGGATCGGGTGCGGCGGATGTGGCGTCGACCCCCAAACTGCGGCATCCGGTCAGCATGAGACCGATCGCGGCGGCGAGGGCCATCCAGGAAAAGCGATGCATCAGGCGCTCCGTTGTGCAGGGCGCGGCGCAAATGCAAACGCCGCCCGGAGGCGGCGTTCGTGGCGCACGCATGGCGGCCAGCTTACTGCAGGTGTTCGACCATCCAGTCGACGGTGGCCTCGACCTGCTCGTCGCTCAGCGCCGGGTTGCCGCCGCGGGCCGGCATCACTCCGGACGCGCCGGTAAAGCCTTCGATGGAGTGGCGGTAGAGCGTGTCGCGGCCCTGTGCGATGCGTGCGGCCCAAGCGGCCGTTTCCAGCTTGGGCGCGCCGCCGGCGCCGGAGGTGTGGCAGCCCGCGCACAGGTTCTGGTAGATCACCGAGCCGTCCAGCGTGCCGCCATAAGCCACCTGGGCGGCTGCGGCAGCTGCGGCTGCGGCCGTCGCGGCCGCCTGCGCCGCGGCGCCCGTGCTGCCCGCATACACGTCGCCCACCGGCGCGATCCGCGCCTCGGTGCGCTGGGCCACCGACGGGTGTACTTCTTGCGGCAGGGCCCGGTGCAGGAAGATCGAACCGATGATCAGGCCCAGCGTCACCAGCACCAGGAAGCCGATCACCAGCGAGAAGCGCTTGAGGAATTCGAGGTCGTAATTACGCACAGGACACCCTTGGCACGGCCGCCGGGCCGCAGCTGACGACGAAGTATAAACAACCGGCCATCCGCATGGCCGGCACTTGGCGCCAGCGACATGTCGCCGGACTGGCGCGCCTGGAGGGATTCGAACCCCCGACCAATGGCTTCGGAAGCCACTACTCTATCCGGCTGAGCTACAGGCGCGAGCCGCGTATTGTTCCATGATCGTGCCCCGCGGCGCGAGTACGCGTTCGCGGGACCGATCCGGAGAGCCATGGGTTACGAACGCCACACCCCGATATCGCCGCCGCCACTGCCGCGCTGGCGCGAGCGCCTGGGCCAGTACTGGGCGCTGGTGCGCGGCGACCGGCCGATCGGCTGGCTGCTGCTGCTGTGGCCGACCTGGTGGGGGCTGTGGGTGGCCTCGGGCGGGGTTCCGCCCTGGTGGATCCTGGTCGTGTTCAGCGCAGGGGTGTGGCTGACGCGCTCGGCCGGCTGCGTGATCAACGACTATGCGGACCGGTGGCTCGACGGCAGCGTCGAGCGCACGAAGCACCGGCCGCTGGCCACGGGTGCGGTGTCGGGGCGCGAGGCGCTGCTGGTGTTCGCGGCGTTGATGCTGGTCGCCTTCGCACTGGTGCTGACGCTGAACCGGCTGGCGATCCTGATGAGCGTGTTGGGCGTATTCCTCGCCGCCAGCTATCCCTACCTCAAGCGTTACACCTACCTGCCGCAGGTGTACCTGGGCGTGGCATTCGGCTGGGGCATTCCAATGGGCTTCGCCGCCGTGCAGGGCACCGTGCCTCCGGTGGCGTGGGTGCTGTACGTGGCCAACATCTTCTGGGCGACGGCCTACGACACCTGGTATGCGATGGTCGATCGCGACGATGACATCCGCATGGGTGCAAAATCGACCGCGATTTTGTTCGGTGACCTCGACCTCGTCGCGCAGGCGGTGCTGTATGCGTTGACGTTCGCCGCGCTGGGGCTGGTGGGCCGCGACGCGGGGCTGGGCCAGTACTACTGGATCGGGCTGGCAGTCGCGGCCGGGTTCGTGGCGTACCAGTTCGCGATGGCGCGCACGCGCGATCGCGAACGCTGTTTCCGCGCGTTCCTCAACAACCATTGGGTGGGGATGGCGGTGTTCGTTGGCATTGCCGCGGATTTCGCATTGCGCTGACTCGCGCATCCGCGGGTTGCGATGCGCTACGGCACCCGCGCGCAGACCCAGGCATCCACGCGCGCCACGCCGGCGCGCCGCAGGGCGGTGGCTGCGGCCTGCAGCGTGGCGCCGGTGGTCATCACGTCGTCCACCAGCGCCAAATGGGCCGGCAGCGGCGTCCGGGCCGTGGCCAGGAAGGCGCCGCGCAGGTTGCGCTTGCGCTGCGCGGCATCCAGCCGCGACTGCGCGGTGGTGGCCCGGGCGCGCACCAAGGCCCCCTGCAGCAAGGGAATGCCCAACGTATGCGCCAGCGGCCGGGCCAGCTCCAGCGCTTGGTCGTAGCCGCGGCGGCGCAGGCGCGCCGGGTGCAGCGGGACGGCGATGAGAGCGTCGGGGCGAGGCAGACCGGCGAAGGCCTCGGCCATGCAGCCGGCCAGCAGGTGGCCCGCGGCGAGGTCGCGGTGGAACTTCAGCCGCGGCAGCAGCCGGTCGACGGGCGTTCCGTACAGGAAGGCCGCATGCGTCTCGGCCAATACCGGAGGGCGACGCAGGCAATGGCCACAAGTGGCCTCGGCCCCGGGTAACGGCAGGGCGCAACGCAGGCAGGCCGCGCGCAGCCAGGGAAGGGTGGCGGCACAGCGGGTGCAGAGCTCGCGCCCGTCGTCACCGGCCTCGCGGCACACCAGGCAGCGCGGGTGCGAGAGCCGCAGCAACAGTCGGCGCCACCAGCCGTCAACCGGCGCGGGCAGGATTTGGTTGACAGGCCCGGACATGCTTTCCAGACTGCCGGCCGCAAGCCCGCGTGTCCGTCAGGGAATCCCCATGTCCAGCGTCAGCCAAGCCCCCGCCACCGCGCCCCGCCACGACTGGGGGCTGCGCGAGATCGAAGCCCTGTTCGACCTGCCGTTCCCGGAGCTGCTGCACCGCGCCGCCAGCGTGCATCGCGAGGCCTTCGACCCGGCCGAGGTCCAGGTCAGCACCCTGCTGTCGGTCAAGACCGGCGGCTGCCCGGAGGACTGCGCCTACTGCCCGCAGGCACAGCGTTATCACACCGGCGTGGACGCCACCAAGCTGATGAGCACCGAGGACGTTGTCGAGAAGGCGAAGCAGGCCAAGGCCGCCGGCGCCTCGCGCTTCTGCATGGGCGCGGCCTGGCGTTCGCCGAAGGACCGCGACATCCCCAAGGTGGCGGCGATGATCCGCGAGGTGAAGGCGCTGGGGCTGGAGACCTGCGCCACGCTGGGCATGCTCAGCGGCGAACAGGCGACTGCGCTGCGCGCCGCCGGCCTGGACTACTACAACCACAACATCGACACCGATCCCGAGTTCTACGACTCGATCATCCGCACCCGCGAGATCCAGGATCGCCTCGACACGCTGGAACACGTGCGCGATGCCGGCATGAAGACCTGCTGCGGCGGCATCGTCGGCATGGGCGAGACGCGCCGCCAGCGCGCCGGCTTCCTGCGCACGCTGGCCAACCTGCCGGCGCATCCGGATTCGGTGCCGATCAATCGCCTGGTGCAGGTGGAAGGCACGCCGCTGCACGGCACGCAGGCGCTGGATCCGTTCGAATTCGTGCGCACCATCGCGGTCGCGCGCATCGTGATGCCGCAGTCTATGGTCCGGCTCTCCGCGGGGCGCGACGAGATGAGCGACGAATTGCAGGCGCTGTGCTTCCTGGCTGGCGCCAACTCCATCTTCTACGGCGAGAAGCTGCTGACCACCGGCAATCCCGATACCGAGCGCGACCTCGCATTGTTCGCGCGCCTCGGCCTGCGGCCGATGCCGGTCGCCGTGGATGCGCACGGCCACGACCATGGCGGCACCGTGCACGCAGACATCGTCGAGGGCGCGCGTCCCTGCGCCGCCTGAGCGACACGCGACTCCGGTGACGCGCCCCATGGCCGAACGCACAGACCTGCGCCAACGCATCGCCGCGCAGCGCGCCGAACGCGAGGCGCGTGCGTTGCTGCGCACGCGGCGCACGGTGCTGCGCCGCGACGGCATGCGCTGCGAAGTGCAGGATGGCAACGGCACGCCGCGCTGGCTGACCAATTTCTGCGGCAACGATTACCTGGGCCTCGCCCAGCAGTTCGCCGTCGCCGCCGCGCTGCAGGACGCGTCGTCGCGCATGGGCACCGGCGCCGCGGCATCGCACCTGGTCTGCGGCCACCACGCCGCGCACGAGGCGCTGGAACGCGAGGTCGCCGAATGGCTGGAGGTGCCGGCCGCGCTGCTGTTCGGCAACGGCTACCTCGCCAACCTCGCGGTGGTGCAATCCTTGCTGGGCGACAACGACGTCTGCGTGCAGGATCGCCTCAACCACGCCAGCCTGGTCGATGCCGCGCGCCTGTCCGGCTGCCGCCTGCGCCGCTATCCGCATGCCGATGCCGAAGGCGCGTTGCGCCAGCTGCGCGCCTCGCCCGGCGGTGCCGCAATGTTGGCCACCGACGGCGTGTTCAGCATGGATGGCGATGTCGCGCCGCTGCGCGAGCTGTCGCTGGCCGCGCGCATGCAGAAGGCCTTGCTGTATGTCGACGACGCGCACGGCATCGGCGTGCTGGGGCCGGACGGCCGCGGCAGCGTCGCCGAGGCCGGGCTGGACCTGCGCGCGGCACCGCTGCGCCTGGCCACCTTGGGCAAGGCCCTGGGCGGCTACGGCGCGATGGTGGTGGGCGACGCGGAGCTCGTCCGCCACCTCGCCGAAACCGCGCGCCCGTACATCTACACCACGGCATTGCCGCCGGCCCAGGCCGCCGCCACGCTGGCCGCGGTGAAACTGGCGCGCCGCGAGGCCTGGCGGCGCGAAAAACTCGCCGCGCTGGTCGCGCGCTTCCGCGCCGACGCGCAGCGGCATGGCCTGGAATTGATGCCCTCCGACACGCCGATCCAGCCGGTGCTGTGCGGCGGCAACGCCACGGCGCTGGCGATGTCGGCCTCGCTGGAGCGCGATGGCTTCTGGGTGGCCGCGATCCGTCCGCCCACGGTGCCGGAAGGGCGGGCGCGCCTGCGGGTCACGTTGAGCGCCGCGCATACCGATGCCGACGTCGATGCGCTGGTCGATGCGCTGGCGGTGGCACGCAATCGCGTCGGCGCAGCAGCAGACAGCCACGTCGCATGAGCGCCGGCAATGCGCAGGGCCGCCTCGCACTGGCGGCGGTTGGCGTCGCCCTGCTGTCGGCGCTGTTCTTCACCATGACCTACGTGCTCAATCGCGCCAGCGCCAGCGAAGGCGGCCACTGGGCCTGGATCGCATCGCTGCGCTACCTGATCACCTTGCCGCTGATGCTGCCGCTGATGCGCTGGCAGGGCGGCATGGCGCCGGTGTGGCGGGCGATCGTCGCGCACCCGCTCGCGTGGCTGCGCTGCGCGGCGATCGGTTTCGTGCTGTTCTACTGCATGCTCAGCTTCGCCGCCGCCAGCGGGCCGTCGTGGCTGGTCGCCGGCAGCTTCCAGTTCACGGTGATCGCCGGCATGTTGTGCGCGCCTTTGCTGTATCGCGATGCGCGCCGCCGCATCCCGCCTGCCGGGCTGGCCGTGGCGGCGGTGATCCTGGTGGGCGTGCTGATGATGCAGCTCGGTCATGCCAGTGGTGCGCTCGATCGCAGCGGCTGGATCGCGCTGGCCTGCGTGCTGGTGGCGGCGTTCGCCTATCCGTTGGGCAACCGGCTGTTGTTGTTGCATCTCGAGCGCACGGGCGAAGCGCTCAACGCCACCCAGCGCGTGTTCGGCCTGACCCTTGCCAGCCAGCCGTTGTGGCTGCTGGTGGCGCTGTACGCCGGCACCACGCAAGGCGCGCCGACGATGGCGCAGGCGTGGCTGGCGGCCGGCGTGGCGCTGTTCGCGGGCGTGATCGCCACGGTGCTGTTCTTCCAGGCTACCGGCATGGTGCGCAACCAGCCGCTGGCGTTGGGCGCGGCCGAAGCCATGCAAGGCGCCGAGGTGGTGTTTGCCGTTCTGCTGGGCGTCTTGCTGCTGGGCGAGCATTGGCCGAGCGGCAGTGCGCTGGCCGGGGCGCTCGTGGTGGTGGCGGGCATCGTCGCCTTCGCCTGGGTGGTGGCGCGACCCGCCGCCGGCAGCGCGCGCGCGACGAAAATACTGCGGACGGACAAGGGCGCATGACCACGCTACGGATCGAAACGCGCGGCAAGGGGCCGCCGCTGGTGCTGCTGCATGGCTGGGCGATGCATTCGGGCGTGTTCGATGCGTTGGCAGGACGTCTCGCGGACGACTTCACCCTGCACCTGGTGGACCTGCCCGGACACGGCCACAACCGCGACGCCGCGCTCGCGCTGGCGCTCGAACCGGTGGTGGCCGAACTCACGCAGCGCGTGCCGCGCGCGCTGTGGGTCGGCTGGTCGCTGGGCGGATTGTTCGCGCTGCACGCAGCATCGACGCGCGGCGAATCGGTGGCGGGCGTGGCGATGCTCTGCGCCAGTCCGCGTTTCGTGCGCGGCGAGGACTGGCGGCTGGGCATGTCGCCGGAAATCTTCCGTGGCTTCGCCCTGGGACTGCGCAGCGATTACCGCGCCACGCTGGACCGCTTCATCGCGCTGGAGGCGTTCGGTTCCGACGATGCGCGCGGCGAGATGCGCGCATTGCGCAATGAAGTCTTCGCGCGTGGCGAACCCGCCACGCATGTGCTGGCCGATGGCCTCGAACTGCTGGAAACCACCGACCTGCGCCCCGCGCTGCCCGCGTTGTCGATGCCGACGTTGTGGCTGGCCGGGCGCCGCGACCGGCTGGTCGACCCCCGCGCGATGCAGGCCGCCGCCGCGGAGGTCGCCGATGCGCGCATGGTGGTGGTCGAGCATGCCGGGCACGCGCCGTTCCTGACCCATGCCGAAGACGTGTCCGCGGAGCTGGCGACATTCGGCGCACGTGTCTTCGGCATGGCGGCGGCACCATGAGTGGCGGCAATCCGCCCGTGTTCGATACCCGCCAGGTGCGCCATGCGTTCTCGCGTGCGTCGAACAGCTACGCGTCCGCATCCGCGCTGCAGCGTGAAGTGGAGGGCTGGCTGCTGGAGTCGCTCGATTATCTGGACGACCGCGTGCCGGGACTGGTGCTGGATGTCGGCTGCGGCCCGGGCAACGCTGCACGGGCGATGCGCGCGCGCTGGCCGAAGGCGCGGGTGGTTGCGCTGGACCTCGCCCTGCCGATGTTGCGGCAATCGCCGGCGCGCGACGGCTGGAACCCGCTGCGCAAGCCCATCGATCGCGTCTGCGCCGATCTGCGTGCATTGCCGCTGGCCGATGCCAGCGTCGACGTGCTGTTCTCCAACCTCTGCCTGCAGTGGGTCGACGACCTGCCCGCGGCGTTCGCCGGTTTCCGCCGCGTACTCAAGCCCGGCGGCCTGCTGCTGTGCTCGACCTTCGGGCCGGACACGTTGCATGAGTTGCGTGACGCGTTCTCGCAGGCCGACGCAGTGCCACACGTCAGTCCGTTCGTGTCGATCGCCGCCTTCGGCGACGCCTTGGTGCATGCCGGTTTCCGCGATCCGGTGCTCGATCGCGATGTGCTGGTGCGCGGCCACGCCGACCTGCCTGGCCTGATGCGCGAACTGCGTGCGCTGGGCGCCACCAACGCATTGCATTCGCGCCGACACACGCTCACCGGGCGCGCACGCTTCGCCGCCGCTTCCGCCGCGTATGAGCCGCGACGCCGCGACGACGGCCAGCTGCCTGCCAGCTGGGAGGTCATCACCGCGATGGCCTGGGCGCCCGCGCCTGGCGCACCCATCCGCGGGGTCGATGGCGAAACCGCGAGCTTCCCGGCCCACCGCATCCCCGTGCGCAGGCGCTGAGCCGGCCGCGCTTCGCGACGATTCAGCCCGCGCCACACACACTGGCCGCCTGACGCTTGCAGGAGACACGGGATGGCCGCCATCCGACACCAAGGCATGCTGCTGGCATGCGCCATCCTGGCATGGCCCACGGCTGCGCCGGCGCAGTTCGACCTGTCTTCGTTCGATCCGGCTGCGATGTCGGTGTTGGCCGAGGACGTGGTGCTGCGCGCGCCGGATGCCGACATGGATCGCGTGTTCAAGGCAGTGCACGCCGCATCGCAGCGCGACGACGATGCGCGTGCGCTGTGCGCGCTGTTCGAGCCCGACGCCGATCGCTCGATCAACGGCCTGCAGCGCGCGGCCAACGGCCTGGGCGACGACAGTCGCCAGCGTTTCGCCGATGCATTGGCGATGGTGGCGGTGTCCGGCTTCCAGTCGCCGCGCCAGCCCTACGACGCGGCCGCCGCGCAACAGGTGGTCAAGTCGGCCGGCGCGACCGCGATGTTCCTCAACGACGGTTTCACCGCGGGGCTTGCCGCCACCGGTACCGACGCGGCCAGCCGTGATGCGCGCTGTCGCTCGTTCCGCTGGCTGGTGGATGCGCTGGATGGTTTCGAGCCCTCGGACCGTGCCGCGGCCACGCGTTACCTGCTGCTGGAAGGTTTGACGCTACAGCGCAACATGCTGTGACGCGAACCGCGATGGCGCGACAGTGCGCTTCCCGGGCATCACGACGCATTGCGGTCGTGCAGCGTGGAGTCAGTCATCCCACCTGGCGCAGCCACTCCTCCAGGTTGTAATAGTTGCTGACGCGTGCGATGCGGCCGTCGCGGACCTCGAAGAACGCGCCTCCCGGCAGCACGTAGCGCTGGCCGTGCGCGGGCGGCAGGCCGGCGTCGGCGACCCGGTATTCGCCGTGCACCACGTATTCCGCCGCGGCCCGCCGGCCATCGTCCGATGCCACGACGGCGATGTCGTGCAACTGCTCGCGATAGCAGCGGTCCATCCGCGCGAGGAACGCTGCGAAGGCATCGCGTCCGGTTTCGCGCGGGCCCTGGTTGAGATCGTGCGCCACGTCGTCGTGCAGCAGGGCCAGCATCGCCGACCAGTCGGCGCGGTTGAAGGCGGCGTAGTAGCCGCGCACCAGCGCAATGGCGGCGTGCCTGGGGGAATCGTCGGGCATGGGGGCTCCGGAAGGTCAGCGCGCGCCGTCGAACAGGTCGCGGTGGAAGAAGTAGGTCTCGCGCGCCAGGAACTCCAGCCGCGTGCGCCACGATCGGAAGCGCGTGCTGGGCGTGGGCGAGCCCAGCGCATCGATGCCCAGCCGGCGCGACAGGCGCAGCGCACGCGCCATGTGCAGCGGATCGCTGACGATGATCACGCGGCGCAGGTCGTGGTCCAGCATCAACCGGCGCGCCTGGACCAGGTTGTCGTGCGTGGTGCGCGAGACGGCCTCGATCAGGATCGCGTCCTCCGGCACGCCCTGCCGCAGGGCATAGCGACGCGCCACCTGGGATTCGGCGAAGCGCGCGCGGCTGCCGCCATAGCCGCCGGTGAAGATCAGCGTCCTTGCGTAGCCGTCGCGGTACAGGTCCAGGCCGTGCTCGATGCGCGCCTCGAACACCGGCGACGGCTGCGCGTCGTAGGCGGCGGCGCCCAGCACGACGATGGCATCCGCCGGCGCGGCCTGGTCGCGCTCGCCCACCCACAGGATGTGGCCGGCCACGCCCAGCAGCCACAGCACGACCAGCAGCGCCAGCCGGAACACGAAGCGCAGGAAGCGCCGCGGCTTGCGTTGGGCGGGCTTCACCATGGCAGCGCATCCGGATCGACGTTGCCGCCGGTCAGCACCACGCCGACGCGCTTGCCAGCGAAGCGTGCCGGCTGCGCGAGCACGGCCGCGAGCGCGATCGCCGACGACGGTTCCACCAGCAGCTTCGCCCGCTGGAACAGCAGACGCATCGCCGCACGCGTGGCGTCGTCCTCCACCGCGATCACCTCGGCGCCGTGCGCGCGCAGGATGTCGAAGTTCGGTTCGCCCAGGGTGCCGCGCAGGCCATCGCAGATGGTGTCGGGCGTGAAGTCGGTGACGCGTTCGCCACGCTGCAGCGACAGCAGCGTCTCCGCGGCGCCGGCGGGTTCGGCGAGGAACAGCGCGGTTTGTGGCGCGATGGCGGCCAACGCGATCGCCGTGCCCGACGCCAGTCCGCCGCCGCCCACCGGCACCACCACCGCATCCAGCGTCCGTGCGTGCAACAGTTCGAGCACCGCGGTGCCCTGGCCGGCGATGACGCGGGCGTCGGCATAGGGATGCACCAGGTCGGCGCCGGTGTCGCGCTGCACCTGCGCACACATCGCCTCGCGCGCCGCAATGGTGGGCGCGCAGCGATGCAGCACGGCGCCGTGTGCCTCGATCGCCGCGAGCTTCGAACGCACCGCACCCTCCGGCACGACGACGTGGCAGGGCAGGCTGCGCAGCTTCGCCGCCAGCGCCAGCGCACCGCCATGGTTGCCGGACGAATGCGTCACCACGCCGCGCGCCGCGATCGTGGCCTCCAGCGAATACACCGCGTTGCACGCGCCGCGGAACTTGAACGCGCCGCCGCGCTGCATGGACTCCGCCTTGAACGCGAGGGCGCAGCCGGCGGCATCGTCCAGGCTGCGCGCCTGCAGGACCGGCGTGACGTGCGCATGGGGCGCGATGCGCGCCGCCGCGGACAGGATGTCCGCATGGGTGGGTTGGGTGAATGGGGCACTCATGGCACCAGACTAGCGGAAGGGCGCGCAGCCGCCCATCGTGCGGGCGGTCATCGCGGTCGCAATCGACGTGCGCCACGACTTCCCCCTGTTGTTCAGGCAGCTGACCGCAGGTCGTGAGGGTTAAGGGCGGATTCAATGCCTCGGGCGGATGCTGTCAAAATCATGAACAGGGGCATGACCATGATCCGCATCAAGTTGGCCGCCGTGGCGACCACGCTGCTGCTCGCCGGTTGCGTCAGCGGCTACGGCTATCGTGGCGGAAGCGGAGACTACTACTACGGCCAGCCCGGCACCCACTACGTCTACGGGGCGCCCTACAGCTCGCTCGGCTACGGCTATCCGGGAGGCTGGTACGGAAGCATCGGGTTCGGCTACGGTGGCTTTGGTCGCCCCTATGGCTACGGACCCTACGGCTACTACGGCGCCTATCGACCGTATTACGGCTTTCCCTATGCCTACCGCCCGCCGTACTGGCCGCATCGCCCGCACCGGCCGCATCGTCCCGACCATCGTCCGCCGGAGCCCGACGCCGCCGGCCCGGTGATGGGTGGGCAGCGTCCGCCAGTGCGGCGGCCAAGCCCGCCGCCGCAAGGCAGCCAGAGCCGTGGCCCGTACACCGGCGGTGCCCTGCCGCCCGGACCGGGAGAGGGCTGGCGCGGAGGCCCCCGCCGCGAGTCCGGCGGCTCGCCGATGTCGCGCCCTCCGCAGGCAGCCCCCGGCCACCGTGGCCAGATGCCCGCTCGGCGTATGGAGGGAGGCCCGCCGATGTCGCGCCCTCAGCCTGCAGCGGTCCAGCCGCGTCCGGCCCCGCAGTCGCGCCCTGCGCCCGCGCCACGCCCGCAGCCGTCACGGCGGGATGCCGGTGCGCAGCAGGAGCCGTGATCGATCCCCTCCAAAAACTGCTTGCGTTGAGGCCCGGCTGACGCCAAGCTAGATTCAGGTGACCGGTTGTGTCGCAAAGCGACGTAACCTGTCTTGAGTGCCTGTCGACACCCGGCGGGGGATTACCGGATCCCCCCTGTTCCGCTCCCGCCGGGCGTCGGCGCTATCCAGCGCCGACCGCTGCGGTCCCGCAGCAAAAAAAGGGGCCGGATGTCCCCCGACATCCGGCCCCTGTGCTTCCCCGGGTTGTGCATGGCCAGCCCTGTTCCAATCTCCAGCCGCGCCCCCTACAGACGCTTGCCAACGTCGGGTGCCTCCAGAGCGCACGCACGAACCGTGCCAACTTCCTGGCCTGCGTGTGTTGGTGGCGACGACAGGCCGGGCCTGCTTCCGCGACAATGCCGGACCGCCGGCCGCCCGCAATGCCAACCCCTCGACCCATGGACCACCGCTTCCACCAGCATGACGTGATCGTGATCGGCGGCGGCCACGCCGGCACCGAAGCCGCGCTGGCGTCCGCGCGCGCCGGGGCGCGCACCCTGCTGCTCACCCACAGCATCGAGACCGTGGGCGCGATGAGCTGCAACCCGGCCATCGGCGGCATCGGCAAGGGGCACCTGGTCAAGGAGATCGACGCGCTGGGCGGCGCCATGGCGAAGGCGGCCGATGCGGCCGGCATCCAGTGGCGGCGCTTGAATGCCTCGAAGGGCCCGGCAGTGCGCGCTACCCGCGCGCAGGCCGACCGTTCGCTCTACCGCGCCTTCATCCGTCGTGCGGTGGAGCGCCAGCCGAACCTCACGGTGTTCCAGGCCGCAGTCGATGACTTGCTGATCGATGGCGATGTGGTGCGCGGCGTGGTCACCCAGACCGGGCTGCGGTTCGAGGCGCCGGCCGTGGTGCTGACCGCCGGCACCTTCCTCGCCGGCAAGGTGCACATCGGCGAGACCCAGTACGCCGCCGGACGCATGGGCGATCCGCCGGCCACCACGCTGGCGGCGAGACTGCGCGAGCGCCCGTTCGTCATCGACCGGCTCAAGACCGGAACGCCACCGCGCATCGATGGCCGCACGCTCGACTATTCGAAGATGGACGAACAGCCCGGCGATGATCCGCGTCCGGTGTTCTCGTTCATGGGCTCGCATGCGGATCATCCGCAGCAGGTGTCGTGCTGGATCACGCACACCACCGAACGCACGCACGAACTCATCCGCGGCGCGCTGCATCGCTCGCCGATGTATTCCGGGCAGATCGAAGGCATCGGCCCGCGCTACTGCCCCAGCATCGAGGACAAGGTGGTGCGTTTCGCCGAGAAGGCCAGCCACCAGATCTTCGTCGAGCCCGAGGGGCTGGATGTCGTGGAAATCTATCCCAACGGCATCAGCACCTCGCTGCCGTTCGACGTACAGCTGCAGCTGGTGCAGTCGATCACCGGCTTCGAGCAGGCGCACATCACGCGCCCCGGCTACGCCATCGAGTACGACTACTTCGATCCGCGCGGCCTGAAGACCTCGCTGGAAACCAAGGCGATCGCCGGGCTGTTCTTCGCCGGCCAGATCAACGGCACCACCGGTTACGAGGAAGCCGCGGCGCAGGGCTTGCTGGCGGGCGTGAATGCCGCGCGTTTCGTGCGCGAACTCGATGCCTGGTCGCCGCGTCGCGACGAGGCGTACCTGGGCGTGCTGGTCGACGACCTGATCACCCACGGCACCACCGAGCCGTACCGCATGTTCACCTCGCGCGCCGAGTATCGCCTGCAGCTGCGCGAGGACAACGCCGACCTCCGGCTGACGCCCACCGGTCGCCAACTGGGCCTGGTGGATGACGCGCGCTGGTCGCGCTTCGAGGCCAAGCGCGACGCGATCGAGCGCGAAACCGCGCGCCTCGGCGGCCTGTGGGCATCGCCCAACAATGCGGCCGGGCGCGAAGCCATCGACACGCTGGGCATCGATCTGAGCCGCGAGAACTCCGCGCTCGACCTGATGCGCCGGCCCGAACTCGACTACGCGAAGCTCGCGTCGCTTTCGGCATTCGCTCCCGAAACCCCGGTCGCGGTCGTCGTCGCCGAACAGGTCGAGATCGAAACCAAGTACGCCGGCTACCTGCAGCGCCAGCGCGACGAGATCGCCCGCGCGCAGCGCAACGAAGGCACGCCGATCCCCGACGACTTCGACTACGCGCGGGTAAGCGGCCTGTCGGCAGAAGTGCAGCAGAAGCTGGAACGCGTGCGCCCGCAGACCGTAGGCCAGGCGCAGCGCATCCCCGGCATGACGCCCGCGGCGATTTCGCTACTGCTGGTGCACCTGGAACGAAGCAGGCGCGGCAGCGCGACCGAAGGTGCATCGCGCGCGGCGGCGCGCTGAAGCCGGATCGGCGAAAAAGGCCCCGTGGCCCGGTGCATCTGGAGTGCCACCGTTCCAGTTGCGTGATGTGGTCGGTCAAACCGACGGGGTGTCATTGCTCTTTCGATTGGGCACAATGCCGCGCCGGTCGAGCAAGAACGGAGACCAAGCCGGATGAATGACGAGGCAATACACGCAGCGCTGGATCGTTATCCGACTTGGCAGGAGGGGAAGGTAGGTGGCAGCAGGACGGGTACGGGAAGCGCCGCCTTCATCTGGCGTGCTGTCGGCTATCTGATTGAGCAGGGCGAACTGGACCCCTTCGCCCGTGATACCGCTGCCGCCGAAACCGCGGTCGGCCGGTTTGCTGCCGCCCTGACCGATGCGCCCGACATTAGCCGCAACCTGCAGGAAGTGGGTAACGCGCTGTCGTACTGGCGTGACCGCATGCGGGCAAGTGACGACAGCGGCTACCGCGTGACCCTGACGAAAGGCGCGATCGACAACGCCTATTTGCCGCTGCGCCGGTTGTCCGACAGCCCGTTTCCAGCCGACATGCTGGGCGATGACCAAGGGGACAAGCCGGGACGGGTCGCCGAATTCGACACCGACACGGGCTGGCGGTTCCGGTCGGACGTGCGCTCGTCCAACAAGCAGTCCGGCCGCCTGCGTACCCGGATGGGGCCTTACTACAAGGTCATCCAGCCGCGTCCCGGCGACAGCGTCCGCATCGACCTGCAGCCCGATGGAAGTTATAGGTTGCGGCACGACAAGCAGGCAGGGCGAGGCACGACGTCACCGGCGTCCGCGTTCGACCAAGGCTATGCGGCGCTGCGCTCCCGCTTCCTGGCCGCGTATCCCGACTTCGCCGGATTTCCGGGCGACCCCCGGTATCGCGATCAAGAGCGCATCTACAAGGACGAGATGATCGCGCTGTACCGCACGCTGGTGCTGGCGCCACTGTCGCAGCGGCACTGGTCGGAAGCGGGCGCCGGTCTGTTGAAGTTCCTGCGCATGCCGCTGCGCAGTACCCGCAAGCCGCAGAACGTCGTGGGATGGCGCTACGTCGACGTCATCGACCGCCTGGGCGAGCAGGGTCGCAGCGGGTTAGCCGAAGCCTTGGCCGACCTGCTGGACGGTGACGCCGACGTGTCGGGTCGCGTGGATGCATTCATCGCCCGGTGGAAAGCCCACGCGGGCAAAGGCCAGAAGCTGCTGCCCGCGGCGCAACGGTCGATCGTGGGGCTGTGCCTGGCGCTGGCGTTCCCCGACCGGCACATCTTTCTCAAGACCAGCGAGCTGAGGCGTGCGCTGCGCCTGCTGGACCCTGGCTTCGACTGGACCCGGGCGGGATTGGCGGGCGTCGACGTGGTGCGCGTGGATGGGCTGGTGAGACGGGTGTTCGAGCGATTGCAGGACGAGGGCTGGATGCCCGCCGATCGCGTGGATGCACAGGGATTCCTGTGGGTGGCCATCAGCCAGTCAACGGATACGGAGCAGGAAGATGACGACAACGACGACGTGGACGACGCGGAGGCTGTCTTGAGCACCGAACCCCTCAACCAGATCCTGTTCGGGCCGCCCGGCACCGGCAAGACCTTCGCCACCATCGACCGCGCACTGGCGATCCTGGATCCGGGCTTTTCCGGCAGCCGAGAGGCGATGAAACAGAAGTTCGATGCGCATGTCGCCTCAGGACAGGTGCGCTTCGTGACCTTCCACCAGAGTTTCGGCTACGAGGATTTCGTCGAAGGCATCCGTGCCGGCACCAATGATGTGACGGGCCAGATCGAGTACCGAATCGAGGATGGCGTGTTCAAGCAGGTCTGCGCGGCAGCCGAGCAGCGCGTGGTGCAGGCGGCGGCTGAAGGCATTGACCTGGCCGGGCGCAGGGTCTGGAAGATCTCGCTTGGCCAGGCCGGTGTGGAGGAAGGCGTCTACGAAGATTGCATCGCGCAGGGGTTGGCGCTGATCGGGTTTGGCGGCGATGCCGATCTTGGCGACGTGGAGTCGCGCGAGGACATCCTGCGGCGGCTGCGCGAGGCCGATCCGGCCCAAGGGACGCTGGATTACCCGGTGACGGCGCTCAACACGTTCATCCGTCGGGTGCAGGTGGGCGACCTGTTCGTGGTCACCGAGGGCAACCTGAAGTTCCGTGCCATCGGCGTAGTCACCAGCGGGTACCTGCATGTGCCGCGCGAGGACGACAGCTATTCCCAGGGCCGGCGCGTGAAATGGCTGCGGGTGTACGAGACTGGCGTGCCCTATCAGGAGCTGATGGAAAACCGCTTCAGCCAGATGACGCTGTACGAGCTGCGGCCGGGATCGATCAACATGGACAAGCTGGCTGCGCTTTTGGCGGCCGAGGAGTCGCGCGACGCAAACGCGCCGCGGGTACTGATCATCGACGAGATCAATCGCGGCAACGTCTCACGCATCTTCGGCGAGCTGATTACCCTGATCGAGCCGTCCAAGCGCGCCGGCATGCCCGAGCAGTTGGAGGTCACGCTTCCTTACTCGAAGAAGCGGTTCTCGGTACCCGGGAACGTGTACCTGATCGGCACGATGAATACGGCGGACCGGTCACTGGCATCACTTGACATCGCGTTGCGGCGCCGGTTCTCGTTCGTGGAAATGCCGCCGCGGCCAGAGCTGCTGCAGGGACGGGAGATCGAAGGCGTGGACCTGGAACGCCTGCTCACGGTGATCAACCAGCGCATCGAAGCCTTGCTGGACCGCGACCACTGCATCGGCCACGCCTGCTTGATGCCGCTGGGCAGAGGCGCATCGCTGGATGCGCTGGCCGAGGTGTTCCGCAGCCAGATCATCCCGTTGCTGCAGGAATACTTCTTCGAGGACTGGCAGCGCATCCACTGGGTGCTGAATGACCATCGCAAGACGTCCGACGCGCACCGGTTCGTACTGCCCAGCCCACCCGATGCCGGGCTGTTCGGGGTGGAGGCCGACGGCGTGCCGGAGCGCATGCTGTGGCGGCTGAATCCAGAGGCCTTTGGTCGGGCGGAAAGTTACATCGGGATCATCGAGGCGGCGCAGGGCTGACCCATGCGCCATGTCGTCGTCCGCGAGCATGCGCGCCTGACCACGGGCCGGATCGACGGCGCCGGTTCGCTGGACGTGGCCAGCGTTCCCGACAGCGCCTTCGACTGGTTGTGCAAGGAAAGCGCGCGCCTGCGCGCCGCGGGCGCACCGCTGGTGGAGCTGCACGACCGCCGCTGGCTGCGGCTGGACAATTACGTTGGTGTGATCGAAACCCCCTGCGGCACGCGCATCGAGATCCTGCCCAAGGCGTTCGACGGCGCGGACGAGGCGCCGCGCGCGCGCGCGCTGCTGCGCAGGATGCTGTCGCGCTGCATGGAGGTGAAACCGCGCGAGTCGGGGCCGGCGTCGATCGAGACCTTCGACGGCCCGCTCACCGAATGGGTGATGCGGCAGTTCCTCGGCGCCCTGGATGGCCTGGTCAAGCGGGGCCTGCGCTTCGACTACCACGCCGTGCGCGAGGAGCAGCCGTACCTGCGTGGCCGGCTGGAAGTGGGGTGGCAACTGCGACAGCCGGCAGGGCGTGCGCACCTTTTCCAGGTCGAGCATGATGTGTTCGACGCCGACCGGCCCGAGAACCGCCTGCTGCGTGCGGCGCTGGACCGCGTGTGCCGGTCGGCGCAGCATCCGGACAACTGGCGCCTGTCGCGCGAACTGGCCACGCGGTTGGCCGAGGTGCCGTGCAGCCGCAACATCGCGGCGGATTTCAGGCGCTGGCGTGACGATCGCCTGTTGGCGCATTACCGACCGGCGCGGCCCTGGTGTTCGCTGGTCCTCAACGAGCAATCACCGCTGGCATTTGCTGGACACTGGCGCGGCCACAGCCTGCTGTTCCCGATGGAAAAGCTGTTTGAGCGTTATGTCGAAGTGTGCCTGCGCCGGACGCTGCCCGCCGGAACCACGCTCAAGCGCACGCCATCAAGCCGCTACCTGTGCGGACACCGGTCCGAGCAGTGGTTCCAGCTGCAACCGGACTTCATGGCCCAACGCGATGGACGGCGCTGGGTGCTGGACACGAAATGGAAACGGTTGGACGCCGCGCTCGACAACAGCAGGGAGAAGTACGGCTTGAAGCAAGCTGATTTCTACCAGCTCTTTGCCTACGGCCACCACTATCTGCAAGGTGCGGGCGAGCTGTTGCTTGTCTATCCGAAAACGGCATCGCTGCCGCAATCACTGCCCGCTTTCGATTACAGCGACACCCTGCGGCTGTGGGTGGTGCCGTTTGATCTGGAGCAGGGGCGACTGGAAAGCGCGCCCGTTGGCGAAGCGTGGCCTGCAGCCCCGGCCGCATGAGATCGAGGTTGCGGTAGCACTCTCGTTGCGCGCCGCAAAGGCAGCAGGGTTGTGCGTGCCAACTGCGCTGCCCGGTGCGGGGCGTTGTTCGGTGCCGATTACGCAAGCAGGGGTGCTGGCTAATTACTGCGCGATCTCAGGATGGCGCGCCCGCCACTTGTCCAGACGCTGGCGATAAAGCACCAGTTCGTCGTTGTACAGGTCGTAGACGCAGGGGTCGCAGCCGCTGTCGCAGCAATCGCTGGGTAGCGGCGCCTCCGGCGGCTGCGGGCGCGGATCGTCCGAAGGGCCATGTGGCCCGGGTGCGCTGGTGGTTGCGCGCTCAGCCATGGCTGACGGTGCGCTGCGGCCGCCACGAAAACACCAGCAGCACGAGGCCGATGATGATGAACAGTGCCGCGCCCGCGAGCAGGAACGGATCGATGACGAACGGCTCGCGGAAGGCGAACTCGCCTGCACTGATCCTGCGCCAACCGGCGAAGTGCTGGGTGCTGGCGACTACGACACCGAACGCCGCGAGCACGGCGGCCAGCCAGCGCACCAGCCAGTGGCCCGGGTTGGGCAACAGCATCAACAGACCCAGCAGTCCGATCACGCTGCGCTGCGCGCGACAGAACGGACAGACGTAAACCAGCCCGGCGAAGTCGACCGTCCAGGTTGCGACGCTGACCAGGATGGCGAACAGCGCGATCCAACGGATGTGGCGATGCAACGTGTCGAGCGTGGGCATTGCGGTTCCCCGTGTGTGTGGGCGGCAGGCGCAACGGGAGTGTCGCCGATTCGTTTGTGGCAATTATCGTGCAGTGAGCAGGGAAGTCACGAGTATCCCGCCTGACAGGTGCCAACGTCCATGGGTGCCCGCCTTCGCGGGCATGACGAAGCCTTCGCTGATCCTTGCTCGTCGTCCCCGCGAAGGCGGGGGCCCATGGACGTTGCATTCCACTCGTGGCGCAACGGAACCGAGATGCTTCGCGCCTCTAGGTCGCAGACGGGTCTGCGTGGAGTTGATGGGCGCCAGACCGTCCACGGCCTCACGCGCACGCAGCGCCCCGCGCAGTACGCCATCAGGACTTCCGCGCCCGCGCGAATGCTGCCGCAAGTGCGTTGTCGGCGGGTGGGGCGCTGGCGTGTGGTGCACTTCCGCGCGGGGCGGGCTTGTCGCGCGCCCCGCGCGCGACGCGCGTGCCGTTGCGTCCGCCTTCGGTGCGACCCTCGCGCGCTGCGGGCGCATCGTCCAGCCGCCGGGTCAGTGCGATGCGCTTGCGTGCCACGTCGACCTCCAGCACCTTCACCCTGACGATGTCGCCGGCCTTCACCACTTCGCGCGGGTCCTTCACGAAACGATCCGACAGCGCGGAGATATGCACCAGCCCGTCCTGGTGCACGCCGATGTCGACGAAGGCACCGAACGCGGCAACGTTGCTGACCACGCCTTCCAGGATCATGCCTTCGCGCAGGTCCTTGATGTCCTCCACGCCGTCGGCGAACTTCGCGGCCTTGAACTCGGGTCGTGGATCGCGGCCCGGCTTTTCCAGCTCCCTGAGGATGTCGCGCACCGTCGGCTCGCCGAAGCGTTCGTCGGTGAACTGCGCCGGCTTGAGCGTGCGCACGAAGCTGCCGTCGCCGACCAGCGACTGGATCGGCTTGCCGGTCGCCTGCACGATGCGTTCGACCACCGGATAGGCTTCCGGGTGCACCGACGACGCATCGAGCGGTTCGTCGCCATCGGCGATGCGCAGGAAGCCGGCGCACTGCTCGAACGTCTTCTCGCCCAGCCGCGGCACCTTCAGCAGTTCGCGGCGCGACTTGAACGGGCCGTTGGCATCGCGATGCGCCACGATGTTCTCGGCCACCGTCGACGACAGCCCCGACACCCGCGACAGCAAGGCGCCGGATGCGGTGTTCACGAACACGCCCACCGCGTTCACGCAGTCCTCGACCCGCGCATCCAGCGCACGCGCCAGCTTGAACTGGTCCACGTCGTGCTGGTACTGGCCCACGCCGATGGCCTTGGGTTCGATCTTCACCAGTTCCGCCAGCGGATCCTGCAGCCGGCGTGCGATCGACACCGCGCCGCGCAGCGACACGTCCAGCCCCGGGAATTCCTTCGCCGCGGTTTCCGACGCCGAATACACCGATGCGCCCGCCTCGCTGACCACGATCTTCTGCATCTTCCGGTCGGGTAGCAGCTTCAGCAGGTCGCCGGCCAGCTTGTCGGTCTCGCGGCTGGCGGTGCCGTTGCCGATGGCGATGAGCTGCACGCCGTGCGCGACGCACAGCTTGCGCAGCGACGCCAGCGACTGGTCCCACTGTCGGCGCGGCTCATGGGGATAGAGGGTGTCGGTGGCGACCAGCTTGCCGGTGGCATCGACCACCGCGACCTTGCAGCCGGTGCGGATGCCGGGATCGAGCCCCAGCACCACCTTCGGCCCGGCCGGCGCGGCCAGCAGCAGGTCCTCGAGGTTGTCGCCGAACACGGCGATGGCGTCGGCTTCGGCCGTCTCGCGCGCCTGCGAAAACAGGTCGATCAGCAGGTGCAGGTGCAGCTTGGCCTTCCACGCCAGCCGGCAGGCATTGCGCAGCCAGGCGTCGGCGGCGCGGCCCTGGTCCGACACACCGGCGTGCAGCGCCACGCGGCCTTCGGCGTAGAGGTGGCCGGCGTCGGCATCGTTGCCGGGGTCGAGGTCGAGCGTCAGGAACTCCTCGCGCCGGCCGCGGAACAGTGCCAGCAGGCGATGCGAGGGAATGTTCGCCAGCGTTTCGGCATGGTCGAAGTAGTCGCGGAACTTCTCGCCGGCGGCTTCCTTGCCCTCGACCACCCTGGCGCGGATCACGCCATTGGCCTGCAGCCAGCCGCGCAGTTCTCCCACCAGCGCCGCGTCCTCGCCCCAGCGTTCGATCAGGATCGCGCGCGCGCCTTCCAGCGCGGCCTTGGTGTCCGCCACGCCCTTGTCGGCATCGACGAACTGCGCGGCGAAGTCCTCCGGCACGCGCGTGGGATCCTGCAGCAGGCCATCGGCCAGCGGCTCCAGCCCGGCCTCGCGCGCAATCTGCGCGCGGGTGCGGCGCCTGGGCTTGTACGGCAGGTACAGGTCTTCCAGACGCGCCTTGCTGTCGGCGGCGTCGATGTCGGCGCGCAGTTCCGGCGTCAGCTTGCCCTGCTCGTCGATGCTGGCCAGGATCGCCGCGCGACGGTCTTCCAGTTCGCGCAGGTAGGTCAGCCGCGTTTCCAGGTTGCGCAGCTGGGTGTCGTCGAGCCCGCCGGTGACTTCCTTGCGGTAGCGCGCAATGAACGGCACTGTCGCGCCTTCATCCAGCAGGGCGATGGCGGCGACCGCCTGCGCGGGTTGTGCGCCGATCTCGTCGGCAATGGTGGCGGCGATCTTGCGCGCGAGCGCGGGGCTGAAGTCGGGCATGTCGTCCATGGTGCGTGCGGCATCCGGCCGCGGAGGCGCGATTGTGGCAACCGCGGACGCAAGCCGGAACCCGTTGACAGGACGCGCCGATCGGGTCAGGCGTCGCGCACCACGCTGTCGTCGGCCTTGCGCCTGCGCCATGGCAGCGGGATGCCGAGCAGCATCGACGTGAGCCACGCCAGCCGGCTGGAGGCGGACTCGCGATCCGGCGGATCGAGGCCCGGCGTGGCCGGCGCGCCATCGTCGTCGATGGCGTACTCGCCGGCATCGATGGCCTGCAGGATGCTGCGTGCGCGCCCGGCCTGCGCCTCCGGCACGCGCAGCTTGGCGCCGCCGATCGCCAGTCGCCACTCCCAGTTGGCCAGCGCGGCGTGTTCGTCGCCGAGGTGCGCGTCGATACCCTCGGCCTGCAGCAAGCCACGTGCGATCTGCGCTTCCAGCGGGTCGGCATAGCGGGCGACGATGATGAACATGCGGGTAGCGCGTGCGTGATCCGGGGACCGGCTCAGGCTACGCTAGTCGCGTTTCCATGGCGTCACGAGGCACGGCGATGAACGACTTCCGCGCGACCCGATCCATCCATGGCGTGGCATTGCTGGCCGCGCTTGCGCTGTCGGCCTGCGGCGGCCGTGACGATGCCGCGGCCGGTGCGCAGCCCACCGTGGATCCCGCGGCGCCCAGCACCGTGGTCGAGTGGACGCTGCCAGCCACGCTGCCCGGTTCGGCCTCGCCCAGCCTGGCCGTGGCGCCGGATGGCCGCCTGCTGCTGAGCTGGGTCAACTCGCAGGCCGGGCGTCGCCACATCATGCAGTTCAGCGCGTTCTCGCATCCGCAGGACCGTTGGCTGCACGGCATGTCCACCATCGCCATCGGCCACAGCATGTTCGTCAACTGGGCCGACGTGCCGCACATGACCGGCACGCCGGATGGCGCGCTGTGGGCGCATTGGCTGCAGAAGAGCGGCGAAGGCGCGTACGCCTACGACGTGGTGCTGTCGCGTTCGCGCGATGGCGGCGCCAACTGGGCCGAACCGGTCCGCCCGCACGACGACGGCACCCAGACCGAGCACGGCTTCGTGTCGATGTGGCCGCAGGGCAACAGCACGCTGGGCATCGCCTGGCTGGACGGACGCAACACCGGTGGCGGCGGGCACGAAGGCCACGACGCGCACCATGCACCGCAGGGTGCGATGACGCTGCGTGCGGCGGTGTTCGACGGCGCGTTGCAGCGCACGCAGGAATTCGAACTCGACGACCGCGTCTGCGACTGCTGCCAGACCGCCGTGGCGCAGACTGCGCAGGGCGCGCTGCTGGTGTATCGCGGGCGCACCGAAGGCGAGGTGCGCGACATCCTCGCCACGCGCTTCAACGGCATCGACTGGAGCACGCCGCGCGCCGTGCATGCCGACGGCTGGGAGATGCCGGCCTGCCCGGTGAACGGGCCGGCGGTGGCGGCGACCGGCGAGACCGCCATCGTCGGCTGGTACACCGAAGCCGGCAGCCAGCCGGAAGTGCGGCTGGCGCGCAGCACCGACAGCGGCGACAGCTTCGCCGCACCGGTCATGCTGGACAGCGGCGCGGGCGTGCTGGGCCGCATCGCGGTCGCGCTGGACGGCCAGCAGGCGTGGGCCGTCTGGCTGCGCGAGGATGGCGACGCGCAATCGCTGTGGCTGTCGCGGCGCAGCCCGGACCTGGCGACCGAATACGAACGCATCGAAGTGGCCAAGCCGCGTGGCCGAGGCCGCGCCACCGGCTTCCCGGTGCTCGCCGTGCAGGGCGGCAGCGCTTACATCGCGTGGACCGATGTGGTTGGCGGCGTGCCGAACCTCAGGGGCGTGCGCGTTGGCAGGCCCTGAGCCAGATCCTGACGTGCCGTTGGCAGGCGGCAAGGAGCAACGATGAACATGCTGCGCTGTTGTGTGCTGGCCACGTTTCTTGCGGGAGGCCTGCCCGCGGCGGCCGGGCCGCCTGTTGATGATGCATTGCGCGCGGAGCTGCTGCAGATGCGCGACGAGGACCAGGCGGTTCGCAACCTCGCGCTGCAGACGCAGGAAGAGATCGAGAAGCTGCAAGCCGTCGATGACCGCAACACGGCACGCCTGAAGCAGATCGTGGCGACGCACGGCTGGCCGACGATCTCGCTGGTTGGCGAGGATGCGGCGCGGGCAGCATGGCTGCTGGCCCAGCATGCCGATCATGACCGCGCGTTCCAGCGCGAGGTGCTGGCATTGATGGCACCAGCCGTCGATGCCGGCGAGGCCGTCGCGATGGACCATGCGTACCTGTGGGACCGGATCAACGCGCCGCAACGCTTCGGCACGCAGGGGCGCTGCGTCGGTCCAGGCGAATGGGCGCCACTGGAGATCGAATCACCCGAGGGCGTCGACGACAGGCGTGCCATGGTGGGCCTGCCGCCGCTGCAGGAATACATCGCGCTGGTTTCCGGGCTTTGCCCGGCGAGTGATTGAATCAAGAGGCATCCGCCTCACCGCCGTGGACGCATCGATCCAGGTCCGCACCACCCCACTACCCTTGCTCATAAACGACGATGGCCCGTCTCCGGGCCATCGTCTGCACTGCCAGGCGTGAGTCTGCTGCTCAGTCGCCGCTCGCCCCGGCACCTTGCGCCGCACCCGCGAAATCGCCCGCGATGAAGATCGAGAGGTTCGCGGGCACCAGGTGGCGTCGCAGTGCGGCCTGCACCGCCTCGGGGGTCAGCGCGCGCAGGTCGTCCTCGAACTTCGCGGCATCGGCCATGGTGCGGTCGAGGTAGAGGTTGCTGGCCAGCACGCCGACCAGTTCGCCATCGTTGGCGCGCGAGGTGCGGCGTGCACTGAGCATGCCGTCGAGGGCTTCCTGGAACTCGGTCTGCGGGATGCCGTCCTCGAGCAGCCGCTCGATCTCCTCGCGGAACGCGGCTTCCACCCGCGCGGCGTTCTCCGGCGCGGTGATGGCGTAGGCGCTGAAACTGCCGGATTCGTCCAGCGCGCTGGCGTTGAAGCTGGAGCCGACGCCGTAGCTGAGGCCGTCGCGCTGGCGGATGCGGTCGGCCAGGCGCGACTTCAGCGCGCCGCCGCCCAGGATCTGGTTGCCCAGCACCAGCGCCGGATAGTCGGCGTGGTCCTGGCCCACCGGCACCTGCAGCATCGACAGGAAGACCGCATTGGGCTTGTCCGCCACTTCGATCAGCACGCGCGTCGCGGGCACGTCATGGTGTGGCGACGGGATGCGGGTAAACGGCTGCGGCGCGTTCCAGTCGCCGAACAGGCGCGCGACCTGCGCGTGCACTTCATCGGCATCCACATCGCCGATGATCGCGATGCTGGCCCCCGCCGCGCCGTAGAACGCGCGATGGAATGCGTGCAAGTCGTCGAGGGTTGCGGCCTCCAGTTCGGCGATGCTCTCCTCGAACGTGCCCGCATGGTACGGGTGGCCCTTCGGCCAGCGGTTGAAATGGCGGCCCATGGCGTTGCCGGCGATGGCGCCGGGTTCGGTCATGCTGGTGCGGATGGCCGTCATCGCCTGTGCGCGCAGCTGCGCGAACTCGCTGTCGGGCAGCGTCGGCTGGCGCAGCACCCGGGCGGCCAGTTCGAGCAGGGCAGGCAGGTTGTCGCGATCGGTCGTGGCGGACACGCTGGCGCCGGTGGCGCTGCCGTTGATGCTCAACGTGGACTTCAGTTCCACCAGCCGGCGCGAAAGCGCGGCGCGGTCGATCCCTTCGCTGCCGCGCATCAGCATGCCGCCCAGCAGGCTGGCGGTGGTGCTGCGGTCCTGCAGCGAGGCTTCGTCGCCGAAGCGCAGCTGCATGCGCACCTGCACGGCCTGGCCGCGGGTCGATTTGGCCAGCACCGCCAGCTCGGCATCGTTGTCGAGCGTGAACACCTGCGTGCGCGCGTCGATGTTGGCGGGCGAGGCATCGAAGGCCTCGCCCGCGGCGAGCGCCTCGCGGCCCACGTAGCCTTCCAGCAGGCTTTCCGCGCTGGGTGCCTCGGGAATGCTGGCGCGGTCGGCGCGATCGGTGGGGACGAAGCGCGCGCTGGTGCGGTTGTCGGTCTTCAGGTACGCCGCGGCCACGCGCTGCACGTCGGCGAGGGTCACGCCTTCCAGCCGGTCGCGCGACAGCAGGAACAGCCGCCAGTCGCCCTGCGCGATGGCTTCCGACAGGGCGATGCCGATGGCGTTGGGGTCGCGCATCGCCACTTCGGCACCCGTCAGCAGGCGCTGGCGGGCTGCGGCCACGTCTTCTTCGGTCAGTGCGGCGGGATCGATGCGTTCGACCAGCGCCACCATCTCCGCTTCCAGTGCATCGAGGTCGGCATCGGCCGGCGCTTCGGCGAAGAACATGAAATAGCCCGGTTCGTCCATCGCGAACGCGATATTGGACACCGCCGTCGCCTTGCCGCCTTCGACCAGCGCCTTGTGCAGGATGCCGGTCGGGGTGTGGCCCAGCACCTGGCCCAGCACGGTCATTGCGGCGCTGTCCGGGTGGCGGCCGGCCGGCATGTGGTAACCGATGGCGAGGTAGGGCGTCTTGCCGACGCGGCGCACGGTGACGCTGCGCGGGCCGTCCTGCGCGGGCTCGCGGGTGTAGGTGGGCTGCAGCATGCGCGTGGGCGCGGCAATCCTGCCGAAGCTGTCGCGCACCATCCGCAGCGTGGCGTCGGGATCGAAATCGCCGGCGATCACCAGCACTGCGTTGTCGGGCTGGTAATGGTTGCGGTAGAACGCCTGCAGGCGTTCGATCGGCACGTTCTCCACGTCGGCGCGCGCGCCGATGGTGGAATTGCCGTAGTTGTGCCAGAGGTAGGCGGTGGACATCAGCCGCTGCAGCAGCACGCGGAACGGGTTGTTCTCGCCCGACTCCATCTCGTTGCGCACCACGGTCATCTCGCTGTCCAGGTCTTCGCGCGAGATGTGCGAATTGACCATGCGGTCGGCTTCCATCGCCAGCAGCCAGGCCAGCGTATCGGCGTTGGACGCGAAGCTGGCGAAGTAATTGGTGCGGTCCAGCCAGGTGGTGCCGTTGAAGCGGATGCCGCGCTTGCGCATCTCGCCGGGGATGTCGCCATGGGTCGGCGTGCCCTTGAACACCAGGTGCTCGAGCAGGTGGGCCATGCCGGTTTCGCCGTAGTGCTCGTGGCGTGAACCGACCAGGTACGTCACGTTGACCGTGGTCACCGGCTTGCTGTTGTCCGGGAACAGCACCACGCGCAGGCCGTTGTCGAGGCGGTACTCGGAGATGCCTTCGGCGCTGGCGACAACCTCGGGCGCAGCCGGGGTGCGCGCATGCAGCGGTACGGTGCATGCCAGCAGCAGCGCCGCCAGCAGGAACATAGAATGACGCAGGTGCATCGGTTGGACCCCCTGTCCATGGATTTCGGGTTGGAAGATAGCAAACACGGCGTTGGGGCCAATGCGCCGGAGGGCGTGCCGCGGGTGGCCGTGCTGCATGTGGATGCGTGGCTGGCGGTGGTCGACAAGCCTGCGGGGCTGATGGTCCACGACAGCAAGCTGGCGCGTGGCGAGCAGGAGTTCCTGGCCGATCGCCTTCGCGAACAGTTCGGCAAGCCGGTGCTGCTGGTGCACCGGCTGGATCGCGCGACCAGCGGCTGCCTGCTGCTGGCGTTCGATCGCGATACCGCTTCGGCACTGGGCAAGGCGCTGATGGCGCGCGAGGTGGAGAAGCATTACCTCGCGGTGTGTCGCGGCTGGCCGGAAGAGCGCTTCACCATCGACCATCCGCTCGACGGCGGGCCGGGCAAGCCGGAGAAAAAACCGGCGGTGACGCGCTTCGAGCGATTGGCGACGACCGAGCTCGAATTCGCGTCAGGCGGATTCCCCACCTCGCGCTACGCAGTGCTGCGTGCCGAACCCGGGACCGGGCGCTTCCGCCAGATCCGTCGGCACCTCAAGCATGCTTCCCACCACCTGATCGGCGACACCAGCCATGGCGAAGGCCGCCACAACCGGCATTTCCGCATGCTTGGCATCCATCGCATGCTGCTGCATGCGCAGCGGCTGGCGTTCGTGCATCCGCACACGGGCGAACGCCTCGCGGTGGACGCGCCGCCGGACGTGGAATTCGGCAAGGCGCTGGCGCTGTTCACGCCAGCGCCGGGGGCGTCATTCGCCGGCTGACGCCTCGGCGCGGATGTCCTGCTCCAGCTGCTGCAGCAACGGGACGATCATCTGCTGCACCGCGCCCATGGTGTTCTGCATCAGCAGCGGCATCTTGTCCAGCAGGCGCTGGCCCGCGGCGCTGCCGTAGAACCCGAGCATCGCGTCGATGTCTTCGTCGTTGAAGGTATTGCGGTAGATGTCGCGGTACATCGGCGCCATGTTGTCCCACGCCAGGGTCTCGTTCATGCGCTGGTTGGTGCGCGCGAGGATGGCATCGAGGCGGGCGCGCTGGGCATCGTCGAGCTGCTGGCCGGCGGTGAGCTGGTCGATCATCTGGCGCTGCGAGGCCTCGACCTGCGGCAGGATGGCATCCACGGTCTCGCGGGCGCGCATCACTTCCAGCAGGCGGTCCAGGCGCGCGTCGCTGGCGCCCTGCGCAAATGCGGCGGGGCTGGCCAGCAGGCACAGCATGGCGAAGAGGATGGCGCTGAACCGGTTGTTGCGGTGCATGGTCATGTCGTCCTTGTCATCGTGGCGGGAAGGCGGGATTGTAGCGCCCGGACCGGGACGCACCCGGCGGCAGGAATGTGACGCACGCGCGGATGGACATCGAGATTCCGGAACATGAACTGGTCGAGCGCTTCGTGCGTGCGTCCGGCGCCGGCGGCCAGAACGTCAACAAGGTGGCGACGGCGGTCGAGCTGCGGTTCGACGTGGCGAATTCGCCCTCGCTGCCCGAACCCGTGCGCGCACGCCTGCTGGCACGGCGCGACCGGCGCGTGACCTCCGAAGGCGTGCTGGTGATCCATGCGCAGCGCTTCCGCACCCAGGAGCGCAACCGCGAGGATGCCCGCGTGCGCCTGCAGGCCTTCATCGACACCGGTCTGCACGCACCCAGGCCGCGCATCGCCACCCGACCCTCGCGCGGCGCGAAGGAGCGACGCCTCGGCGAGAAACGGCAACGTAGTACGATCAAGCAGTCGCGCGGCAGGCGCGACTGGGATTGAGGCCAGGCGTGGGAGGCGCATGACCGATCACAACGACGACGTGGTGCCGCCGCTGCCGCCCAACGCGCCACGGGTGAAGCCGAACGCATTCACGCGCTGGCTGGGCCGCAGCGTATTGCGGCTGGGCGGCTGGCGCGTGGTGGGCGAGTTGCCCGACCTGCCGAAGCTGGTGCTGATCGCCGCGCCGCATTCTTCCAACTGGGATGGCATCTGGGGCTTCGCCGCGAAGATGGCGCTGGGTTTCGAAGTGAAGGTGCTGGGCAAGGCGCAGTTGTTCTGGTGGCCAATGGGTCCGCTGCTGCGCAAGTTGGGCGTGATCCCGATCGACCGCAGCTCCGCGCACGGGACCGTCGAACAGGCGGTGGACATGATCCGCCGCAGCGACCGCGTGTGGTACGCACTGACGCCCGAGGGCACGCGCAAGCGTGTCGAGCGCTGGAAAACGGGCTTCTGGAAGATTGCGCACGATGCGCAGGTGCCGATCCTGCCGGCGTACTTCCATTATCCGGACAAGGTGATGGGCATCGGCGCCCCGTTCCACACCACCGGCGACATGCACGCCGATATGCGCGCACTGCGCGAGTGGTACCGGCCGTGGCAGGGGAAGAACCGCGGGACTGCGTGAAGCGCCGAACGACGCCTCGCGAGGCGTCGGCCATCCGTACGGCCTAGGCCGAACACCGGGAATTGAGCCGGCCGACGAGCTGCCGCTCCACGTCTGCCATGGCCGTCGACAGGGCGCGCAGGCCTTCCTGGTCCGTCCCGTTCCAGTTCATCGACGCCACGTCGGACCTGAGGACGTCGGCGGGGCCGCCATCGATGGCAACCACATACACGGCAATCGGGATCTTGGTGGAAAGGTTCTGGGCGATGTAGAGCTGGCGCACGTCGATCACGACCGATGGCGCGCTCGCATCTTCGACGAAACCGATGCGTGAAAGCCGCGACGACACCAGCTGGTCCGCGGCCTCCAGGGAAAACGCATGTCGACCGATCGCGCCGGCTGCAGCCGAAGCCGGCCGACGGTCGGCAACCTTCTCCAGCCGGTAGCCGCAGCGAAGCGTCAGCCCGGATCCGGCACTTGCCAGTTCATCGTGATCCACCGTGCGGCGCTCGAGAGGGCTGGTGGCGCAGCCCGTCGCCATGGTCAGGCTGGCGATGCACACCAGCAAGCACTGCCGCGGGATGGCCACGGTCAGTGGCCAACCGTCACTTCGGGCTCATCGGTAGCGTCCACCTCTCCCGCAGGCGACGCCTCTGGCGGGGCGTCGCCATCCGCGGGGTCCGCAGGGGGGGTGCCGTCGCCAGTGGTTCCTTCGGCGGCCACGGGCGCCTTTGGCACCGCAAGCAATGCCATCCGCGGCTCATCGACGGGCGAATGGGCAACGAGCGTGCGCATCGCGCCAGGTCCGGCGCGCAACCAGATCCAGTCATCGTGCTCGCGCACGACGCGGCCGCCATACGATAGTCCCCGCACCTCGCCGCCGTGGCCGCGTACCGGAAGCCCGGCTTCCTGTCGTCCTTCGCTCGACAGGTCGTAGACGAGCATATCCGTGACCTGGTCGATCCCCAGGTCCAGCAGCGAGGCCAGTGGCCCCTCGCCGAAAGCAAGCCAGCGGGCGGCATCCTCCTCGGCGCCGCTGCCAGCGATCTTCGATAACGGGAAATTGAACGCGTATGTCCGCGTGAACAGCACTTTCTGGCGTGGCTTGCCATTCGAGCGGATGCTGCGTTCGACCTGCTGCAGGGCGAGCTTCACCGAGAGCAGCTCGAAGTTGTTGAGCATCGAGTAGCGCGGGACGAGCATGACCACGGTCCCGTCGGACGGCATGCCGGCGGGATCGGCATCCCACGTGGAGTGCAGGACGCGGACCCCGGCATCGCCCGAGATGCCACCTGCGGCGAGCTTGCTGCGTAGCGCCTGCTCAATGCGATCGTTGAAGGGGTAATCCAGCATCAGGTTGCGCAGTTCGGCGACACGCTGCTCGGCGTTCTTGACCTGCGCATTGCTGATCGCGGTGCCTACCAAGGCGCCGATGAGGCCGAACTGCATCGCCGCGCCGCTGTTGTCGGGCACGTCCACGGCAAGTTCCTGCTGGGTCAGGACGATCTCGATCGGCGCCGATGTCGCGATCGGAACGTCGGGCAACGTGCGCTTGTTGGCAAAGACTGGCAGGGCGAAACAGGACAGCAACAACATTGCTGCGAGTCGGATCCGCATGGGTGGCCCGCTCCCTTCGGGCTGGCGCCGCTTCGGACGCCCCCTGCATCCGATCCCTTGTACGGCGTGGGCGCATCTTCCACTGGCCGACATTGCGCTGTAAACAGCGTCATCGCTCCGAATGCCCGCTGTCGTAATAGTCGCGGCGCATGAACAGATCAGGCTGGATCAGGTCCATGAACGCGCGCGCCTGTGGCGAGGGTAGCTTGCCCTTGCGCATGACCACGCCGTAGCTGCGGTCGGGGAAGAAGCTGCCCACCGAGCGGGTGGCGATGCGGCCGCGGTCGGCATCGGTCAGGCAGATCGACGACAGGATGCTGATGCCCATGCCCATCGCCACGTACTGCTTGATCACTTCCCAGCCACCGACTTCCAGCGCCACGGTGTACGGCACTCGGTTCTGCTGGAACACCAGGTCCACCAGCCGCCAGGTGATCTGGCGCTTGGGCGGCAGGATCAGGCCGTGCTGGCCGATGTCGGCCAGCGACAGCGCGGGCTTGTCGGCCAGCGGGTGGCCCAGCGGCATCACCAGCCGCTGTTCGAAGCGGTGCAGCGGGGCGTAGCTGAGGTCGCCCGGCACGTCGTGCATCGAACCCACCACCAGGTCCACGGTGTCGGCGCGCAGCAGGTCGGTGCCGTCGGCGCTGACGGTGTTGTGCAGGCTCAGGCGCACGTCGGGGTGGTGCTGGCGGAAACGCTCCACGATCCGCGGCAGCAGGTAGAGGATGGTCGAGCTGTTGGCGGCGATGTGCAGTTCGCCCGCATCCATGCCCTTGACCTCGTTGCGGAACGCCGCGGGCAGGGTGTCGATGCCGTCCACCAGCGGCCGCGCCAGCTCGTACAGCGCTTCGCCGGCCCGGGTGGGCACCAGCCGCCGGCCACTGCGTTCGAACAGCTTCTCGCCCAGTTCCCGTTCCAGCGCCTGCAACTGCAGGGTGACCGCTGGCTGGCTGACGAACAGCGCCTCGGCCGCGCGCGAGACCGAGCCCAGCCGCGCCACTTGGCAAAAGGCGCGCAGCGGCTTCAGCCGATCGGCCTTGTAGGGGAAGCGCGGCAGCGAATCCGGCACGGAAGCCCTTGTTTGGATTGAAGTATAAGCTCAGTTTATGGATTACATTGACATAAATGGTTTGTCAAATAGATGAGACAGGCGGAGGGTGCTGCTGCACCGCAATATCCACGCAGGAGCCGCCCGATGTCCGCTGTCCTCAAGGAAATCCAGTCCCACGCGCCTGATGCAGGCATCCAGTTCCCGGCTGGCGCCCCCGCCGACCTGATCGGGCCGGACGCCCAGGCCTTCCTCGCCGGCCTTCATCGCCGCTTCGAGTCGGCGCGCCAGGCCCGCCTCGCCGCCCGCGTCCGCCGCCAGGCCGAGTTCGACGCCGGGGCCGTGCCGGACTTCCGCGACGACACCCGCGCCATCCGCGACGGCGACTGGCGCGTGGCGCCGATCCCCGGTGCGCTGCTGGATCGCCGGGTCGAGATCACCGGGCCGGTCGATCCGAAAATGGTGATCAATGCGCTCAACGCCGGCGCCAACTGCTACATGGCCGACTTCGAGGACTCGACGTCGCCGACCTGGGAGAACCTGCTCACCGGCCAACGCGCGCTGCGCGAGGCGGTCGCAGGCACTCTGAGTTTCGTCGCCGACAACGGCAAGCGTTACGCACTGAAGCCCGAAAGCGAGCGCGCGGTGCTGATCGTGCGCCCGCGCGGATGGCACCTGGACGAGAAGCACGTGCGGGTCGATGGCGAACGCATGTCCGGCGCGCTGTTCGATGCCGGCCTGTTCGCCTTCCACAACGCCGCCGCGCTGGCGACGCGGGACCGTGGCCCCTACCTCTACCTGCCCAAGCTGCAGTCGATGGAAGAGGCGCAGCTGTGGCAGCAGGCGCTGTCGCACATGGAAGCCGGACTCGGCCTGCCGCAGGGCCGGATCAAGGTCACGGTGTTGATCGAGACGCTGCCGGCGGCGTTCGAGATGGACGAGATCCTGCATGCGCTGCGCGACCGCATCGTGGGCCTCAACTGCGGTCGCTGGGATTACATCTTTTCCTACATCAAGACCTTCCGCCGCCATCGCGACCGCGTGCTGCCCGAGCGCGCGCAGGTGGGCATGACCCAGCCGTTCCTGCGCGCGTATTCGGAACTGCTGATCCAGACCTGCCACCGCCGCGGCGCGCATGCGATGGGCGGCATGGCCGCGCAGATCCCGATCGCCGACGACGCCGATGCCAACGACAAGGCGCTGGCGCGCGTGCGTGCCGACAAGCTGCGCGAGGTGACCGCCGGCCACGACGGCACCTGGGTGGCGCATCCGGCGTTGATCCCGCTGGCCAGGCAGGTGTTCGACGAGCGCATGCCCGGCCCGCACCAGCAACACCTGGGTCGCGAGGAAGTGATCGTCTCGCGCGACGACCTGATCCGTCCGTCTCTGGGCTCGATCACCCGCGCCGGGTTCGAAGGCAATGTCGAAGTCTGCGTGCGTTACCTCGCCGCCTGGCTCGATGGCAACGGCTGCGTGCCGATCCATTGGCTGATGGAGGACGCGGCGACCGCCGAGATCGCGCGCACGCAACTGTGGCAGTGGCTCCACGCGGCGGACGACGGGCGTTGCCCCCTGCACCTGGACGACGGCACCGCGATTGACGATGCGTTGTTCGAGCGCGCGCTGCTGAACCTGCCATCGCGCCTCGCCGGGCAGTCGCTGCCGGGCGCCGCGCGGATCCCGGAAGCCATCGCGATGCTGGAAGAGCTCACCCGCCGCGACACGCTCGCCGATTTCCTCACTTTGCCCGCCTACGAACACATCTGACTGCAGTGATTGGTGATTCGTGATGGGTGACTGGAGCATCCGGTCGCCGTAACTGCGAACGCCAAGCTCCCTGCCTCTCCGAATCACGAATTACGAATCACACATCACGGAGATCACCATGAGTACTCGCCTGCCCACCGCCGAAGACCTGCAACGCGACTGGAACGAGAACCCGCGCTGGAAAGGCGTGACCCGCGCCTACAGCGCCGAGGACGTGGTGCGCCTGCGCGGCACCGTGCATGTCGAGCATTCCATCGCACGCCTCGGCGCCGAGAAGCTGTGGAACTCGCTGCAGACCGAGGATTTCGTCAATGCGCTCGGCGCCCTCACCGGCAACCAGGCGATGCAGCAGGTCAAGGCCGGCTTGAAAGCGATCTACCTCAGCGGCTGGCAGGTCGCGGCCGATGCCAACCTCGCCGGCGAGATGTACCCCGACCAGTCGCTGTACCCGGCCAATTCGGTGCCGCAGGTGGTCAAGCGCATCAACAACACCTTGCTGCGCGCCGACCAGCTGCACCACGCCGAAGGCGATGACAGCATCGACTTCCTGCAGCCCATCGTCGCCGATGCCGAAGCCGGCTTCGGCGGCGTGCTCAACGCCTTCGAGCTGATGAAGGCGATGATCGAGGCCGGCGCCGCGGGCGTGCACTTCGAGGACCAGCTGGCCTCGGTGAAGAAGTGCGGCCACATGGGCGGCAAGGTGCTGGTGCCCACGCGCGAGGCGGTGGACAAGCTCAACGCCGCGCGCCTGGCCGCCGACGTGATGGGCGTGCCGACGCTGATCGTCGCGCGCACCGATGCCGAGGCCGCGGACCTGCTGACCAGCGACATCGACGCCAACGACCAGCCGTTCACCACCGGCGAGCGCACGGTCGAAGGTTTCTTCAAGACCCGCAACGGCCTGGACCAGGCGATCAGCCGCGGCCTGGCTTACGCACCCTACGCGGATCTCGTGTGGTGCGAGACCGGCAAGCCGGACCTCGAGTTCGCGCGCAAGTTCGCCGAGGCCATCCACGCGAAGTACCCGGGCAAGCTGCTGGCCTACAACTGCTCGCCCAGCTTCAACTGGAAGAAGAACCTCGACGACGCCACCATCGCGACCTTCCAGAAGGAAATCGCCAGCTACGGCTACAAATTCCAGTTCATCACCCTGGCCGGCTTCCACGCGCTGAACTACTCGATGTTCAACCTCGCGCACGGCTACGCGCGCCGGCAGATGAGCGCCTTCGTGGAACTGCAGGAAGCCGAGTTCGCCGCCGCCGACAAGGGCTTCACCGCCGTGCGCCACCAGCGCGAGGTGGGCACCGGCTACTTCGATTCGGTGACGCAGACCATCCAGCGCGGGCAGTCGTCGACCACGGCGCTGACCGGTTCGACGGAAGAAGAGCAGTTCAGTACCAGGCGGGCTGCAGCTTGAGGGGTGTCCGGCAGGCGGCGGGCCAGGTGCTGGACAGCATTTCGCCGTGAATGAGTGGTGGGAATGGCATCGCTGCGGCCACCGTGGCTGCAGCGTGTCCGGCGACGCGGGGTCATGGTGCGGGCTGGAGTAAGATGCCTATTCTCCCCCCAAGAACAGTGTGGTCGGAAGATGTCGAGGAAGTCTGTGCTCCAAGCGTTGCCGTGGTTCGTCGCGTGCCTTTGCATGGCCAGTGGCCCTGCCATCGCGCAGGAAGCCACACCCCCGGTCGATCGGCAGCACGACATCGCCGACCATGCCGCTCAAGGCGAAGTCTCGCCGGCAGCGAATGCAGCGGTGGACGTAGAAGAGGAACGCGTCGTATGCCGACGGGAGAAGACGATTGGCAGCAATCGTTCCGTGCGGGTGTGCCGCTCTGTCGAGGACATCCGCAGGCAGCAGGACTCCGCACAGGACGCGTTGCGCAGCGGGGCGGTTTCCACGCCCTGACCGTCCCGGCATCCAGTGGATGCCGGACTTGGCGGGAATGACTTCATTGAATGCTGTCCGCCAGGTCGACAAGTGCGACCTGGCGGACACCTGGCGAAATGTAGAGCGCTACCTGCGCACGTCAGGCGTGTGGTTCCGCAAGGCTTCGGCCAGGCCGGGCACGCCGTCGGCACCGTTTGGCACGTTCAGGCTCGAACCCTGGAGATCGTCGCCGATCGGCTGCGCGCGTCCGCCCAGGCATTGCGACAGGAAGCCTTCGGCGACTGCGTTGAAGGCCTTGCTGTTTTCGGGGCGGTGGAAGCCGTGGCCCTCGTCGGGGAACAGCGCGTAGGTCACGGGAATGTTGCGCTCGACCATCGCATTGACGATCTGGTCGCTCTCGTCCTGCTTCACGCGCTGGTCGTTGGCGCCCTGGCCGATCAGCAGCGGGCGCTTGATCTGGTCGACGCGGGTCAGCGGCGAACGCTCGGTCAACCAGGCCTGGCCTTCCTCGGTGCGCGGGTCGCCCATGCGGCGCACCAGCTGGTTGAAGAAGCTGGCCCAATACGGCGGCACCGTCGACAGCAGGGTGTTGAGGTTGGCCGGACCGACGATGTCGACGCCGCAGGCGAAGGTATCCGGGGTGAACGTCAGGCCGACCAGCGTGGCGTAGCCGCCATAACTGCCGCCCATGATCGCCACCTTGTCTTCGGTGGTCACGCCTTCGCGCACCGCCCACTGCACGGCATCGATCAGGTCGTCGTGCATCTTGCCGGCCCACTCGCCATCGCCGGCGTTGGTGAAGTCCTTGCCGAAGCCGGTGGAGCCGCGGAAGTTCACGCTCAGCACCGCATAGCCACGGTTGGCCAGCCACTGGTTGTAGCCGCTGTAGCCGTAGGCGTCGCGCGCCCAGGGGCCACCGTGCACCAGCAGCACCATCGGCACCGGGGTGTCGGCCTTGCCGTCGTTGTCGTGGTCGGCGTGCGCCGGCAGGGTGAGGTAGCTGACCAGGGTCAGGCCATCGCGGGACTGGATTTCCTGCGGCCACTGCGGCACCAGCGGCTTGCCTTCCAGTGCGGGTCGGCCGGAGAACAGGCGGGTCAGTTCGCCGCCTTCGCGGTCGTAGCGGTAGTACTCCACCGGCGCCTCGGCGGCGGAGTAGGCGACGATCCAGGTCTTGTCGTCGAGCGTGCGGGTGTTGACCGAGGCTTCGCCCGGGCCGATGGCCTTGAGCTTGTCGAGGTCGGCCTTGAGGCCGTCGTCCAGTGCCGTCCACTCATTGCGCAGGTAGTTCACGCCCACGGCCTGCACGCGGCCGGTCGCGGGGTCGCGCAGCGTGCCCGACAGGTCTGCACGGGCGTCCTCGTGCACCAGCGTCCTCTCGCCGGTCGCGGTATCGATGGCGAACAGCGCCGAGGTGTTGCGTCCGCGCGAATCCTGCATGTACAGCGTGGCGCCATCCTTGGTCAGTCCGGCGAGGTCGGTGGTCATGCCGTCCTCGAACGGAACCTCGTCGTACTTCTCCCAGGCATCGCCGGCACGGCGCAGCAGGTCCACGCCGCCATCGGGGCGCGAGCGGGTGGCGTAGCGCAGCCCGTAGTCGGCGTCGGTGAGATAGCTGCCGATCTGCTGCGTGTTCTGCTCGACCAGGGTCCGCTCGCCGGTGGCGAGGTCCACGCGATACAGGTCGTGCCACTGCGCGTCGCGATCGTTCATGCCGACCAGCAGGTGGTCGGGATGGCGCTCGCTGATGCCGACCACCTGCGCGGTGGTGTTGTCGAAGGGCGTCAGGTCGCGGCTCTCGCCGCTGGCCACGTCCACCGCGAACAGGTGGAAGTTCTCGTCGCCGCCGTTGTCGCGCAAGTACAGCAGGGTGCCGTCGCGGTGAGACCAGAAATAGCTGCGGATGCCGCGCGCGGTGTCGTTGGTGACGGCCTTCGCGGCGGCAATGTCATTGGCGGGCGCGACCCACACATTGACCGTCCCGTCGAGCGGAGCGACCCAGCTGAGGTACCGGCCATCGGGGCTGAGCTGCACGTTGGCGCGCTCGGGGTTGCCGAACAGCGCATCGCGCGGGATCAGTTCCACCTGGTCGATCGAGGTGATCGCGGGTGCGGTTGCGGCGGTGTCGGCGGAATCGTTGCCGCCGCTGCAGGCGGCAAGGGCGAAGGTGATGGCGGAGGCGAGCAGGAGGCGATGCATGGGCGGGGGTCCGGAGCCGTAGGTCCATTCAGGATACGGTGCCCGCGGCGCGGGTTGCGCCTGTCGGTGGTCATGGGCCGTGCCCGCGATCACGCTGCAAGCGGGTCGAGGCCTCGATCCGCACGGCGATAGCCGATGGCTTCGGTCAGGTGGGCGGTGGCGATGCCGGGGCTGCCGGCCAGGTCGGCGATGGTGCGGGCCACGCGCAGGATGCGGTGCATCGAGCGCGCGGACAGTTGCAGCGATTCGATCGCGCGTTCCAGCAGGGCCTGGTCGGCCGGCTGCAGCCGGCACCAGGCGCTGGTTTCAGCCTGGCTGAGCGCGGCATTGGTCTTGCCGGCCCGTTGTGCCTGCACCGCGCGGGCCGCCTCGACGCGGGCGCGGACCTCGGCGCTGGATTCGCCGGCGGGCGCATCCGGCCGCAGTTCGGACGGTGGCAGCCGCTGCACGTCGATATGCAGGTCGATGCGGTCGAGCAGCGGGCCGGAGATGCGCGCACGGTAGCGACGTATGGCTTCGATGCCGCAGCGGCAGCGGCCGCAGGGATCGCCGGCCCAGCCGCAGGGGCAGGGATTCATCGCCGCGACCAGCTGGAACCGCGCGGGAAACTCGCACTGCCTCGCCGCGCGCGAGATCGTCACCACGCCCGATTCCAGCGGTTCGCGCAGCACCTCCAGTGCGCGGCGATCCCACTCGGGCAACTCATCCAGGAACAGCACGCCGTGGTGCGCCAGCGAGATCTCCCCCGGGCGCGGCTCGGCGCCACCGCCGACCAGCGCCACCGCGCTGGCGGTGTGGTGCGGAGAACGGAACGGGCGCTCGCGCCAGCGCGCCGGGTCGAGTCCGCGGCCGCTGACAGACGCGATGGCCGCCGCTTCCAGCGCTTCGGCCTCGCTGGCCTCGGGCAGGATGCCGGGCAGGCGCGAGGCCAGCAGTGTCTTGCCGCAGCCGGGTGGTCCGGCCAGCAGCAGGTGGTGGCCGCCGGCCGCGGCGATCTCCAGCGCGCGCCGCGCCTGCGCCTGCCCGCGCACGTCGCGCAGGTCGGGGCCTGGCAGGCGTTGTGCGACGGCAGGCGCGGGCTGCGGCAGTGTCTTGCTGCCATGGAGCATCGCGCAGACTTCCAGCAGGGTGCGCGCGGTGCGGACCTCCAGCCCGGACACCAGTGCGGCTTCGTCGCCATTCGTGGCCGGCACCACCAGGGTGCGGCCGGTTTCGGCGCAGGCCAGTGCCGCTGGCAGCACGCCGTCGACCGGACGCAGCTCGCCGGTCAGGCCCAGTTCGCCGACGAACTCGCAGCCGGCCAGCGCTTCCAGCGGGATCTGACCGCTCGCGGCGAGGATGCCGAGTGCGATCGGCAGGTCGAAGCGGCCGCCACCCTTGGGCAGGTCGGCCGGCGCCAGGTTGACGGTGATCACGCGCGCCGGGAATTCGTACTGCGCGCACTGGATCGCCGCGCGTACGCGGTCCTTGGCTTCGCGCACCGCCGCTTCGGGCAGGCCGACGATGTTCATCCGCGGGATGCCGCCGGCCAGGTACACCTCGACCTGGATCGCCGGCGCGCGCACGCCGGCACGCGCGCGTCCATGCACGAGTGCGAGGGCCATGGGCGAAAAACCTAGTGCGGTTGGGGCGTTCGTGCGTCGGCGCCGGGGGGCTGCGCCAGTTGTGCTTCCAGCGCCGCGACCGCGCGCTCCAGCTCCTCCAGTTTCTCGCGCGTGCGCAGCAGCACCGCGCGCTGCACGTCGAACTCCTCGCGCGTCACCAGGTCCAGCTTGCCCAGCCCGGATTGCAGCACGGCCTTGAAGTTCTCCTGCAGTTCCTCGCGGCTCTCGCGCAGGCCGGGCGGCACCAGGCCGCTGAGGCGGCGGGCAAGGTCGTCGATGTGGCTGAGGTCGATCATGTCCGGGGCTCCTGCCGAATCCGCATCCAGCATCCCCCGCGCTGCGTGATGGCGCAGTCGGGCGGATGCGCGCCCGCGTGTCGGAAAACTCCGAACCGGGGGTGCGAGCCTACAGCACGCTGGCCTGGCCGGGCCAACCATCGCCGCCACGCTGGCTGGATCGGCGTTGCCTTATGCTGTGGCTGGAGTTCCGGGAGGCGACACGATGAAAATGGTCATGGCGATCATCAAGCCATTCAAGCTCGACGACGTGCGCGAAGCGCTGGCCGAGGCCGGCGTGACCGGGATCACCGTCACCGAAGTGAAGGGCTTCGGCCGCCAGAAGGGCCACACCGAGCTCTACCGCGGCGCCGAGTACGTGGTCGACTTCCTGCCCAAGATCAAGCTGGAAGTGGCGGTGACCGACGACCAGGTCGATGCCGTCAGCGAAGCCATCCTCAAGGCGGCCGGCACCGGCAAGATCGGCGATGGCAAGGTGTTCGTGTATGCGCTGGAGCGGGTGGTGCGGATCAGGACGGGCGAGCTGGACGGCGACGCACTGTAGGTCCATGTCGCTCCAAGCCCTCTTCGCGATGGGTCTGCCGCGTCGTGTCGTGGGACGACTTGCCGTTGGAGTGGCGATGGTTGTTTCCGGTAGCCATGCTCTCGCGCAGGATGTCCAGTCCATTCCTCGCGGAGAGAATGGCTACGAATTGCGGATCGAACTGGGTGGGGTGACGAGTCTGGAAGATGCGCAGGAAGCGCTGTGGCCGCATGCCCAGCGACTGTGCGGGGATCGGGCCGTGCAGTACGGACAGTACCGCTACGATGCAATCGCACCCTTGGCTGGAACCGGGACCGACGGGGACCGCGCCGGGCACATGGCCTTGGTGCAGGCGCTGGAGTGTGTTGGCGATGCGGGATTGCATGAGCAGGAAGCGCCTGCATTCGTGCCCGCGCCGCTGGTGCCACCCACGCCGGAGGACGAGGCCGCTGTGCGCGATCTCAGCGTCAATTATCTGTCCGCGGTGGATGAGGACCGTTTCGCTGATGCGTTCGCGATGATGTCGCCATCCTTTCGGCCGATCATGGCGCAAGGCAATTGGCGCGAGACGCGCGGGGCATTCAATTCCAAGGTCGAATCCCAGGCCGTGCGGCAGATCGTCAGGTTGACCTGGTACGACGATCCGGCTGGCGCGCCGACACCCGGCCGCTACGTCGCCGCGGACTATCGGGGCGATCATGCAGGGGGCGCCTTCTACTGCGGCTACCTGGTGTGGCTGTTGCAGGCCGACGGCAGCTATCGTCTGGTGCGCTCCGAGGAAGGCATGCTGTCGGGTGAGGAAGCACGCCGTATCCCGGCGGGCATGCGTGCGACGGTACGCGCGCAGCTGCAGTGCAGGGATTGAAACGACTACGCCGGACCCTGGTGTGACGCGGTGAATCCCATCCGGCTAGCGTAGGGCGGGTCTCGACCCGCCAAGGATTGCTTATGGCTGCGCAATGGCGGGTCGAGACCCGCCCCACGCCTTGCGCTTCAGTCGCCCAGTGCTTCGGCCACGAACGGCGGCAGGTGCTGCGCACCCTTGTGCAGGTCGGCGCTGTAGTACTTCGTCTTGAATGCCTTGGCGCGGGCATCGGCTTCGCGGAACTCGAAGCCGCCGGACTTGCGCGCCAGCGTGCAGCTCCACCAGCCGGTGGGATAGCACGGCTGCGGGAATGGCAGGGTCTGGAACGTGGCGAAACCGGCCTTGCCCATTTCAGCGCGCATGGCGTTGATCAGATCGAGATGCACTAGAGGCGACTCGGACTGCTGCACCAGGATGCCGTCGTCCTTCAGTGCGCGGAAGCAGCTCTCGTAGAAGGCCTTGTTGAACAGGCCTTCGGCCGGGCCCACCGGGTCGGTGGAGTCCACGACCACGATGTCGAGGCTGCCCGGCGCGCAGTTCGCCATGTAGGCGATGCCGTCGTCGAACAGCAGTTCGGCGCGCGGGTCGTCGTTGGACGCGCACAGTTCGGGGAAATACTTCTCCGCCATGCGCGTGACCTGTTCGTCGATGTCGCACTGCACGGCCTTCTGCACGCCCGCATGCTTGAGCACTTCGCGCAGGGTGCCGCAGTCGCCGCCGCCGATGATCACCACCTGCTTCGGGTCGGCATGGGTGAACAACGCCGGGTGCGCCACCATCTCGTGGTACAGGAAGTTGTCGCGCGTGGTGACCATCATCGCGCCGTCGATCAGCATCACGTTGCCCCAGTCGGTGCTCTCGTAGATCTCGATCTTCTGGAACGGCGACTGCACCTCGTCCAGCTTGCGGGTGACGCGGAAGCCGATGGCCGATCCGGCGGGGTCGAAGTTTTCGTACAGCCAGGTGGGAGCGGTCATGGGCAGGGGTCCTTGGTGCGGGGCGGCGCGGGCGCGCATTGTAGCGAAGCGCCCTGTCCGGACGATGACAGGCTGCGACGGCAGCGGGCGGTAGAATGCGCGGCCAGACACGAGGAAGCGCCATGACCGCCTGGTCGCCCGACCACGCCCGCAAGACCTATTCGATCCCGCACTGGGCCGAAGGCTACTTCGACGTCGACGACGCCGGCCGCATCGTGGTGCGTCCGCGCGGCGCGCAGGGCGGCAGCATCCCGCTGCCGGAGGTGGTGGACGCCGCGCTCGACCGTGGCGCCAACCTGCCGCTGCTGGTGCGCTTCCCGGACATCCTCGGCGACCGCCTGGGCAAGCTGCAGGCGGCGTTCGCGCAGGCGCAGGCCGACTGGGACTACAGCGGCGGCTACACCGCGGTGTATCCGATCAAGGTCAACCAGCACGCCGCGGTGGCGGGCACGCTGGCCTCGCACCACGGCGAGGGTTTCGGGCTGGAAGCGGGCAGCAAGCCGGAACTGATGGCGGTGCTGGCGCTGTCGCGCCCGGGCGGGCTGATCGTCTGCAACGGTTACAAGGACCGCGAGTACATCCGCCTCGCGCTGATCGGCCGCAAGCTGGGCATGCAGGTGTTCATCGTGGTCGAGAAGCCGTCCGAACTGCCGCTGATCCTCGAGGAAGCGCAGGCGCTGGGCGTGGAGCCGGGCATCGGCGTGCGCATGCGACTGGCATCGCTGGGCGCGGGCAAGTGGCAGAACAGCGGCGGCGACAAGGCCAAGTTCGGCCTCTCGCCGCGCCAGGTGCTGGACCTGTGGAAGGCGCTGCGCGACGTCGGCAAGACCGACTGGCTGGGCCTGCTGCATTTCCACATGGGCTCGCAGATTTCCAACGTGCGCGACATCGCCAACGGCATGCGCGAGGCGACGCGCTACTTCGTGGAGCTGTCGAAGCTGGGCGCGAAGATCAGCCACGTCGACGTCGGTGGCGGCCTGGGCATCGACTACGAAGGCACGCGCTCGCGCAGTTTCTGTTCGATCAACTACGGCCTGGGCGCCTACGCCGGCAACATCGTGCAGCCGTTGGCCGACGCCTGCGAGCAGCTGGGCCTCACGCCGCCGCGCATCGTCACCGAATGCGGCCGCGCGATGACCGCGCACCACGCGGTGCTGGTGGCCAACGTGGTGGAGGTGGAGCAGGCGCCGGAAGGCCGCGTCCCCGACGCGCACGACGACGAGCCGGGCGTGATCCGCCACCTGCGCGAGATCCACGGCGAACTCGACGTGCGCCCGCCGGTGGAGCTCTACCACGAGGCGCAGCATTTCCACGCCGAAGGCCTGAGCGCCTACGCGCTGGGACAGCTGGACCTGGTCCATCGCGCGCGCATCGACGACCTGTTCTACGCCATCGCCCACGGCGTGCGCGCGCGCCTGAGCTACGACGAGAAGAACCACCGCGCGGTGCTGGACGAACTGGCCGAGCGGCTGGTCGACAAGTACTTCGTCAATTTCAGCGTGTTCGAATCGATGCCCGACGTGTGGGCGATCGACCAGGTGTTCCCGATCGCGCCGATCGAGCGGCTGGACGAAGTGCCCGAGCGCCGTGGCGTGATCGCCGACATGACCTGCGATTCGGACGGCAAGATCGACACCTACGTCGAGAACGAAGGCCTCGATACCTCGCTGCCGCTGCATCCGCTGCGCCGCGGCGAAAGCTATCGCCTGGGCTTCTTCCTGGTCGGTGCCTACCAGGAGATCCTGGGCGACATCCACAACCTGTTCGGCGATACCGACGCGGTGGAAGTGAAGCTGACCGACACCGGCTACGCGCTCACCCAGCAACGCCGCGGCGACACCACCGACGTGATGCTCGATTACGTCGGCTACAAGCTCGACGACCTGCGCCGCATCTACAAGGCCAAGGTGGGCGCGGCGGACCTGTCCAAGTCCGAAGCCAACAAGCTCAACGAAGCACTGGAAGCGGGCCTGACGGCCTACACCTACCTGGACGACGCGCCGCTGGCGTAGCGGCGCGGGATGGCACGAGGCTGGTTCCGTCATCCCGGCGCATGCCGGGACCCAGCGCCTTTCTCTTCGAAGCATCCAGGACCATGGCGCCGCTTGACCGACGCTGCAGTGCGCCATGCAGGCCTGGCGGTCGACGCGCTCGATCGGCACGCCATGGTCTGATGCATCGGGCGATCGTCGGCGTTGTCGCTCTCGACGATGCGATCGACGATCCGAGATTCTCAACGCGCGGCGTTGCGATCCGTGGCCGCCGACTCGCGCAGCAACGCCACCTGCAACTCCACCCGCTTGAGTTCGCGCAGCATGCGGTTGGCTTCGACCCGGGTGCCCATGAACGTCTTCATCATCGCCGAGTACTGGAACAGCAGCAGCGCCACCACGCCCCACTTCACGGCTGCCAGCATGTCGTGCGCCGTCCACAGCTGCCAGAAGGCGAATGCGAAGCCGGCGAACGCGGCCAGCGCGGTGACGTAGGCCAGCACGCCCACCCAGCCCTGCGGCCCGCGGAACAGGCCCAGCGCCTGGGGGATGTAGCCGGGCTCGCCGTGGTGCGCCAGCAGGGCGCGATCCTCCGCCGACAGGGCGCGTTCGATCAGGTCATCGGTCTTGTCCATCGTGGTCTCCTTCGAGGCGTGCGCGGACCTTGCGCCGCGCATGCATGAGCCGGGTCTTGACGGTGCCCGGCGGGATGTCGAGCGCGACGGCGATTTCCGCCACGCCCATGTGTTCGAGGTGGAACAGCGCCAGCGCCGCGTGCTGCGCCGGCGGCAAGTCGCGCATGGCCGCGAGCACCCGCGCGACGTCGGCGTCGCGCGCGGCGGTGTCGTCGGCCACGCGCTCATCGGGTTCGGCAGTCGCGGCGGCCATGCCCGCGCGCTCGTGCATCGCGTGGCGCGCGATCCGCTGGCAGCGGCGGGTGACGATGCGCAATGCCCAGGCCGGGAACGCCGCGGCATCGTCCAGTCGGTGCAGTCCACGCCAGATCTCGATCCACGCGTCCTGTAACGCATCGCGCGCCGGCTCGACGTGGCCGGTCAGGCGCCAGCCGTGGCGCAGCAGGCGCGGTTGCCAGCGGGCGACCAGCCGCTCCCAGGCGGCACGGTCGCCCGCACGCGCCGAAGCGACCAGGTACTCGTCGTAGATCCGCCCGCTGTCGCGCTGCACGTCGCCGGCTCCGGTTGCCGTGGTTCCATCGTAAAGGTGTCGGCTCGCGGCGGAACGGTTCAATCCGCGAGGTGGCCTCCACGGCCGGCAAACGGCCGTTGCGTATGCTGGACGTCCATCCCCGTGGAGCGATCCCATGCGCAAGACCCGACTCCTGCTTGCCGCCGCGCTGGCCACCGCGCTCGTCGCCTGCGCCGACCCTGCGCCACCGCCCGCGGCGTCGGTGTTGCCGCAGGGCAGTACCGACATCGCCGAAACCCAGGCACGCAGCGCCGATGCGCATCGCTTCAACATCGGCCAATACGAGGCAGTCGTGCTGCGCGATGGCGAGATCCGCCTGCCCAACGACGGCAGCATCGTCGCGCAGGGCGTGCCGAAGGCCGACGCCGATGCGCTGCTCGATGCCGCCGGGCTGCCCACCGATACGCTGGAACTCAACGTGCAGGCGCTGCTGGTGCGCGCCGGCGATCGCGTGGTGCTGTTCGATACCGGCGCGGGCGACGCGGACTTCGCCGATGCGGGTCGACTGCAGTCGTCGCTGCAGGTGGCGGGCGTGGAGGCCGCGGAGGTCACCGACATCCTGATCAGCCATGCGCACGGCGACCACGTGGGCGGCCTGCTCGACGGCGACGGCCAGCCTGCGTTCGCGAACGCGACTGTGCGGATGACCGCGCCGGAATGGCAGGCGCTCCGGGACGACGCCGGCATGGCAGCCTTGTCCACCGCGATTGCGCCGCGCGTGGAGGCGTTCGCGCCGGGTGCCGAGGTGTTGCCCGGCGTGACCAGCGTGCCCGTGGCGGGACATACCCCGGGCCATACGGCCTACATGATCGCCGATGGCGACGCGCGCCTGCTCTACATCGGCGACACCGCGCACCACCACGTGATCTCGGTGCAGCGCCCGCGCTGGACGATCCAGTTCGACGGCGATGCGCCGGTGGCCGAGGACAGCCGCGAGGCACTGCTGGCCCGCATCGCCGACGAGAACCTGATGGTATCGTCGCCGCATTTCCCGTATCCCGGACTGGGGCGCATCGCGCGTCGCGACGACGGCTTCGTGTACGTGCCGCTGGAGTGAGCGCGGGTTGCGATGCAGGCAATGCGGATCCATCAGCACCATGACCGGCGGCGATGCGTCCGGCGTCGAAGACGCCGGGACCCGGCGCCTCCGTGCCTGATCGTTAGCGGAGACGCCTGTGGATGACCGTGTGCCGTGGACGAAGGCGCGGCCGGCAGGCTATCCGCCGCGATGCACCTGGAAGCCGGCCACCGATTGCGACACCGGCATGATCTCCAATCGGTTGATGTTGAGGTGCGGCGGCAGCGTGGCCACGTAGTGGATCACGCCGGCGATGTCGTCGGCGGTCATCGGGTTCGCGCCCGCGTACAGCGTGTCGGAAGCGTCCTGGTCGCCGCTGGTGCGTACCAGGGTGAATTCGGTTTCGGCCATGCCCGGTTCGATCGCGGTCACGCGCACGCCGGTGCCGTGCAGGTCGCTGCGCAGGCCCAGCGAGAACTGGCTGACGAAGGCCTTGGTGCCGCCGTAGACGTTGCCGCCGGGATAGGGATACACGCCGGCGATCGAGCTGATGTTGATGATCGCGCCGCGGCGCTCGATCAGCGTGGGCAACAGGGCGTGGGTCAGCGTGACCAGCGCGGTGATGTTGGTGTCGATCATCTGCCGCCACTGCGCAAGGCTGGCCTGCTGCGCCACGGCCGTGCCGAGCGCCAGGCCGGCGTTGTTCACCAGTACGTCGACATCGCGGAATGCGGCAGGCATCGCGTCGAGCGCGGCCTGCATCGCGTCGGCGTCGCGAAGGTCGAACGCCACCGTGTGCAGCCGGGCGCTGCCGTGCCTGTCGACGAGCGCCTGCAGCCGCTCCGCACGGCGACCGGTGGCAACGACGCGCCAGCCGTCGGCAAGGAAGCGTTCAACGGCTGCGGCGCCAAAGCCGGACGTGGCGCCGGTGATGAGGACGGTCTTGGTCATGGGAGGATTCTATTGGGTCGTTGCCGATGGCGTGGGGCAGTCGCTTCCGCTTCGCAGGCCTCCACCCCAGCCCTCCCCCGCAAGCGGGGGAGGGCGAAGGATGGGCCACGCACCGATGCGTCGCACGAACGGAACTTCGTACGCACCGACAAATGGCGCCTGCCCCGGTTCCCGTACTGCACCCTTTTCCGCTTTCGTGGGAGGGCTGGGGTGGGGGGCTGGGGCGAATCGACAGGGACCGTCGGTGCAGTGCCGAATGGATTCAGGAGGACTTTTTCGCCGCTTTTTTCGCGGGCTTCTTCGCCACCGGCCTGGCGTCGGTTTCGGTCGTCGCGGCGGCGGGTTTGCGCTTGCGCCCGGTGGCGGCCTTGCCACGCGTCCTGGCCTTGGTGGCGCGATGCTTCTTCAGCATGTCCTCGGCCATGAGGATGTCTTCCGAGAGGATGCCGGCGGCCTTGGCGATGGCGATCCGCGCCTCGGCGCGGTTTTCGTCGGGATTGGCCTGCAGCAGTTCGCGGATGGCGTCGCGCAGCGCCTTTTCGGCGTTGCGCTTGAGCTTGATGTCGTTGCTTTCGCGGAACAGCGCCAGCAGGGCATCGACGACGGGTTTGATCAGGGCGGCTTCGATGGCCATGGGTTTGCTCCGTGAGGCGGAGAGGATGGCGGATCCGCGTCGCCAGGACTGAGACGTGGCGGTACGGCTCAATCCGGATCGTCGGGATGGAACAACACCCCGATCCGGCCTTGTTCCACGACCCACCCCATGGGCTTGTCCGCCGAGCGAGGGCTGGAGGTCGCCACCATCAGGGGTATCGGGGCATTGAGGCTGATGAAGACGTGGATCTCCGTCGGCTGGGGATCCAGCAAATGGGTGACCATCAGCGCGGCCATCCTCTCGCCACCACCGCCCAGGTCGATGCAACCATTGGTGAACTTCCGGTTCGAGCGCAATGCGCTTCCCTCGGCATCGAACACGAACAGATGGTGTCCGCCCGCGGGGTAGACGTGGTGCTGCTTCGTGCCCGGCATCAGGTAGACGTGGATTTCCTCGTCCTTGGGGAACACCACGCTGTTGTAGGTGCGCGAGCATTGCAGGAAGGCCTGCGACAGTGCCGCGTTGCGCGCACGGATCATCGCCTGCGCACCGGCATCGAACGCCGCACCTTCCGCCACGTCCACCACGCTGCTGCGCCCGGTCTGGTCGACGTCGACGATGTAGACGGGGCGGGCCGGTTGCGAGCCGTCGTGGAAGCTGACGCGCGTCCCGGTGCCGGTGGCCTCGGTGATCCATCCGCGGACCGAACGGCGCAGCCGCCGCGCGCTGCGATCGGCCTGCATCACGTCGGTGGCGATCCAGGCGGCGCGGTCGAGTCGCTGCAGGCGGCGCCCGGTTTCCTCCGCGGCCAGTACGGCGGGCTGCAGGTCGTCGGGAATCGGGGGTGGCGTTGCGTCGCCGGCATGGACGGCCGGCATCGCCAGAAGCACGGACGCGAGTGCCGCGCAGGCGGCATGGCGGATGTTCAACATGCGAGTCCCCCCATCGGATCCATCCCGGGGGAATCGTGCCTTCAGTTCGCCCGGATCGCCAGCGCCGGCAGGCCGCCGTTGCCAAGTTTCTGCTTGGCCTCGGCCAGTTCGGTGGCCGTGGCATAGGGGCCCATGCGCACGCGATGGACCGTGCGGCCTTCGACATCACCGGTTTCGACGCGGGCGGTCAGGCCAAGCAGGGCGATGCGCGCCTTGAGCGCCTCGGCGTCGCCGGAGGAACTGAATGCGCCTGCCTGCAGGATGTAGCGGGTGCCGTCGGCGGCGGGCGCCGCACTGGCGGTCGTCGCGGGTGATGGCGCTGTCGTCGCGGGCGGCGTGGTGGCCGTGCCCGCTGCAGGCGCCTGCGGAGCGGGTTGCTCTGCGATCGGCGCGGGGTGCGCGGGTTCGGCGGCGTCCGGGTGCGCTGGCGCTTGCGCCTGCCGGGCCTGCTCCAGGCGCCGCCGCCGTTCGGCTTCCTCGCGCGCGGTGGCGGCGAGCTGGGCGTCGGTCATCGCGACCTCCTGCTCCGGCAACACGGTATAGAAGTCGTACTCGGGGCGTGCGGGCGCCGGCGGTGCGACGGGATCGGCCGCCTGCGAACCGGGCGGCGGCGGCAAGTCCTCGTCGATGGCGCTGATGGCGGGTTGTGCGTCGGGGTTCGGTCGCGGGCGGAAGAAGCCGTCCTCGCCGGCGGGCTTGAAGTAGCGCGGCAGCACCAGCATCGCCAGCAGCGCCAGCAGTACGCCGATCACCAGCCATGCCCATCCCGGCAATCCGCCGCTGTTGCCACCGCTGCGCCGTGCCTGGGATTTTCCGCGTCGTGCCGCCATTACATCTTCTCCGGGGCGTTCACGCCCAACAATTCCAATCCATTGGCCAACACCTGCCTGACCGCCAGCGCCAGCGTAAGCCGCGCATCGCGCTCGTCCGCGTCGTCGACGAGGAACTGGTGGTCGTTGTAATACGTCTGGAACGCCTGCGCCAGTTCAAGCAGGTAGGCCGCGATGATGTGGGGTTCCAGCTGAACGCCCGCGATTGCCACGACTTCGGGATACCGCGACAGGTCGATCAGCAGGTCGCGCAGCGATGCATCCGACAGGTCGGGCACCTGCGCCAGGCCGTTCGCGCGGTCGTAGGCCAGGCCGCGTTCCACCAACTGCCGCTCCAGCCCGCAGATGCGCGCGTGCGAGAGCTGCACGTAGTACACCGGGTTGTCGAGCGACTGCGAACGCGCCAGGTCGATGTCGAAGGTGAGCTGCGAATCGGGCTTGCGCGCCACCAGGAACCAGCGCACGGCGTCGGCACCGGCTTCGTCGATCAGGTCGCGCAGGGTGAGGTAGCTGCCGGCGCGCTTGGACAGCTTCACTTCCTCGCCGCCGCGCATCACCGTGACCATCTGGTGCAGCACGTATTCGGGGTAGTCCTGCGGAATGCCGGCTTCCAGCGCCTGCAGGCCCGCCTTCACGCGGGCCAGCGAGCCGTGGTGGTCGGCGCCCAGTTCGGTGATCGCGCGCACGTAGCCGCGCTGCCACTTGCTGAGGTGGTAGGCCACGTCCGGGACGAAGTAGGTGTAGGTGCCGTCGGACTTGCGCATCACGCGGTCCTTGTCGTCACCGAAATCCGTGGTCCTGAGCCACAGCGCGCCGCCTTCCTCGTAGGTGTGGCCGTGCGCGGTCAGTTCGCGCACGGTCTCTTCCACCTTGCCGTCGGCGTACAGGGACGATTCGAGGAAATAGACATCGAACGAGACGCCGAAGGCCGCGAGGTCCGCGTTCTGTTCGCGGCGCAGGTAAGCGACCGCGAACTGGCGGATCGCGTCGAGGTCGTCGGCATCGTCCTTCCCGGCGACCACGTGGCCTTCGATCTCGACCGACTCACCGCGCAGGTAGGCCTGCGCGACATCGGCGATGTAGTCGCCGTTGTAGGCATCGGCCGGCCAGTCGGCATCGCCGGGCTTGAGGCCCTTCGCGCGCGCCTGCGTGGAGATGGCGAGGTTGTTGATCTGCACGCCGGCGTCGTTGTAGTAGAACTCGCGCTTCACGTTCCAGCCGTTCGCAGCCAGCACGCGCGCGATGCAGTCGCCGATCACGCCGGCGCGGCCGTGGCCGACATGCAGTGGCCCGGTCGGGTTGGCCGACACGTATTCCACGCCCGCGGTGCGGCCGCCGCCGCCGTCGTTGCTGCCGTAGCAATGGCCGTGCGCGAATACCGTGGACAGCTGGCGCTGCCAGGCGGCCGGCGTGAGCCGGAAGTTGAGGAAGCCGGGGCCTGCGATCTCGACGCCCGCGATGTCGTCGTTGGCGGGCAGCGCGTCGACCAGCGCCTGCGCCAGCGCGCGCGGGTTCGACTTCGCCGGCCTGGCCAGCAGCATCGCGGCATTGGTGGAGAAGTCGCCATGCATGCGATCCTTCGGCCGTTCGACGACGAAGTCGGGCGTGGCGAGGTCGGCGGGCAGGGTGCCTGCTTCGCGCAGGGCGGAGATGGCCTGTTCGACGTGCTGTCGGATCTGGCCGCGGAGCTGTGTTTTCACGGGATTCGGGTCGCGTTTCGCAGCCGCATAGTGTACGCGAGGGTCCAGGGCCTGCCGACGCGGTCGCACCCGGAGGGCCGGTCGTGCGGGCACGCGCAGCAGTGTCATCGCGCCGTTGCGTATCGACATACGCGCCGTCGCTCTTCCTTCTGCCCGCGCCCGCACAATCGATGCGGTATACGCCAATCGCGTCGGCAGGCCCCTACACCCACCCCCGCGCCGCCAGCGACACCGGCGCACCGTCGCCGATCACGAAGTGGTCCAGCAGGCGCACGTCCACCAGCGACAGCGACTGCTTCAGGCGTGCGGTGACGGCGCGGTCGGCGGCGCTGGGCTCGGGATTCCCGCTGGGGTGGTTGTGGCCCACCATCACCGCGGCGGCGTTGTGCGCCAGCGCGCGGCGCACCACTTCGCGCGGGTGCACTTCGGCGCCGTCGACGGTGCCGCGGAACAGCTCTTCGAACGCGATGGCGCGGTGGCGGGTGTCGAGGAACAGGGCGGCGAACACCTCGTGCGGCAGGCCGCGCAGGCGCTGCGCGAAATAGCGGCCAGCCGAGGCCGGGTCGGTCAACGCCTCGCCGCGTTCGAGCGCGGCGGCCAGGTGGCGCTGGCCCAGTTCCAGCGCCGCAGCCAGCACGCATGCGCGGGCAGGCCCCAGCCCCGGCAACTTCGCGAGGCTGGCCGGCGGCAGTTCCAGCAGGCGCCGCAGCGGGCCGTGCATCGCCAGCAGCTGGCGCGCGGTGGCCACCGCATCCATGCCGGGCAGGCCGGAGCCGAGGAAGATCGCCAGCAGTTCGGCATCGGACAGGCTGCCGGCGCCGCGCTGCAGCAGCTTCTCGCGGGGGCGTTCGTGGCGGGGCCAGTCTCGGATGTGCATGGCGGAATCCGCGTGGACGGAAGGGAGCGCTGACGGCCGCGGACGTCCGGAGGGCGGCAGGGGAAGGGCCGCGGTGCGGACGCGATGCCGTGGCCGCCAGCGCAAGGCCATTGCACCCGGTACGCCGTGCCGCCGCCGCCGGGCGACCGCGCGCCATCGGGTAAGCTGTCGCCCGCATGTCGAGTCAGACTTCCCCGACAAACGCGGCATCCGGGCGCCTGCAAGGGCGACGCATCCTGCTGTGCGTCTGCGGTGGCATCGCCGCCTACAAGGCGGCCGACTTGGTCCGGCGCTTGCGCGAGGCCGGGGCCGCGGTGCAGGTGGCGATGACCGACAACGCGCAGCGCTTCGTCGGCGCGCAGACCTTCCAGGCGCTGTCCGGCGCGCCGGTCCGCACCTCGCTGTGGGATCCGGCGGCGGAAGCCGCAATGGGCCACATCGAGCTCGCGCGCTGGGCCGACCGCATCGTGGTCGCCCCGGCTACCGCCAACACGCTGGCCAAGCTGGCCCACGGCTTCGCCGACGACCTGGTCAGTACCCTGTGCCTGGCCACCACCGTGCCACTCACCGTGTGCCCGGCGATGAACCAGCGCATGTGGCTGCATCCGGCCACGCAGGCCAACCTGGCCCTGTTGCGCGAACGCGGCGCGCAGGTGATCGGTCCGGAGGATGGCCCACTGGCCGAGGGCGAATCCGGCCCCGGACGCCTCAGCGAGCCGGCCGACATCGTCGCGGCGCTGCCGGCGTGAGCGCCTCGCTCGGCGGCAAGCGCGTGCTGGTCAGCGCCGGCCCGACCTACGAAGACATCGACCCGGTGCGCTTCATCGGCAACCGCAGCAGCGGGAAGATGGGGTTCGCCGTGGCTGCCGCCGCTGCCGGGGCAGGTGCGGACGTCGTGCTGGTGGCAGGCCCCGTGCAGTTGCCCACGCCCGATGGCGTGCGACGCATCGACGTGCGTTCGGCCGCGCAACTGCGCGAGGCGGTGCTGGGCGCATTGCCGGCCGACGTTTACATCGGCACTGCCGCGGTGGCCGACTACACCCCGCGTCAGATGGCGCCGGGCAAGATCAAGAAGACCGGCGAGACCCTGGTGCTGGAGCTGGTGCGCACCGCCGACGTGCTGGCGGAAGTGGCCGCGCATCCGCGGCGCCCCGCGCTGGTGGTGGGCTTCGCCGCCGAGACCGACGACGTCGAGCGCTACGCGCGCGGCAAGCTGGCCGCCAAGAAGCTGGACCTGATCGCGGCCAATCGCGTCGGCGTGGCTGGCAGCGGTTTCGAGAGCGAAGACAACGCGCTCACCGTGTACTGGCAGGATGGCGAACGCAGCCTTGGACCAGCACCGAAGACCGAGCTGGCGCGCCAGCTCATCCAACTCATCCTCGAAAAGACCCCGGCATGACCCACGCCCTGCAGGTGAAGCTGCTCGACCCCCGCCTCGGCAGCGACTGGCCGCTGCCCGCGCACGCCACCGAAGGCAGCGCCGGCATGGACCTGCGCGCGGCGCTGGACGAAACACTGGTGCTGCCGCCGGGCGATGCCGCGCTGGTGCCGTCCGGCATGGCGATCCACATCGCCGATCCGGGGCTGTGCGCCGTGGTGCTGCCGCGCTCCGGGCTGGGCCACAAACACGGCATCGTGCTGGGCAACGGTACCGGGCTGATCGACGCCGACTACCAGGGCCCGCTGCTGGTCAGTGTCTGGAATCGCGGCCGGGAGGCGTTTTCCATCGAGCCGGGTGACCGGATTGCGCAGCTGGTCATCCTTCCGGTGGTACGCGCGACCCTGCAAGTCGTGGATACTTTCACCGACAGCGCACGAGGGGCCGGCGGCTTCGGCCACACCGGCGTGCGCTGACAGGGGAGTCTATCGATGTCCGAGAAAGAACCGCACAAGGCGCGCCAGCTGGCGGCACAGCTGCGTCCACTCCTGCCCTTCATCGCGGCAGCCCTCGCCCTGTGCGCGGTCTGGCTGGCGTGGAACGGCTGGAAGCAGATGCAGGACGACACCCGTCGCACCGGCGTCACCATCGCCCGTGATGCCACCGTGCAACTCACCGCCAGTACGCTGGGCGGCGAGGTGAAGCGGCTGGAAGAGAGGTTGGGCGCCGCCGGCCTGCAGGCGGCCCTGGAGGCCGGCGACTTCGATGCCGCCAGCACGATGCTGGGGACCGACTGGCCGCACATGGAGCGGGCCGAAGTGTTGGCCCCCGACCTGCGCCAGGCTTACGCCGGGCTGCCCGGGGCGGGGTTCGGCCGCCTGGCGGCCATGGAAGCGGCGCTGTCCGAGGACAAGGCCGTGGTCTGGATCATCCGTGACGGCGACACGCCCGCCGTCGCGCTGGCGGCGCCGGCACGCGTGGACGGGCGCACGCTGGGCGTGGCCTACGTGCGCCTGCCGCTGTCGCGCGCCACCTTCGCGCTGGAAAACGCCCCGATGGATGCCAGCACCTACGTCGCACTGCGCCACGGCAGCGTGACCCTGCTCGAGCGCGGCGACGTGGAGCAGAGCGAAGCCGCCGAGCGCATGGCCGTACCCGTGCCGGGTACCAACCTGCGTGTCGCCGCCGCCGTACCGCATGTCGGCCGCGCCCCGTTCGGCCTGACCGGTATCCCGCTGTTCGCGGTTTCGTTGTTGTTGCTGTTCATCGCCTATCTCACCTGGCGCTGGCTGCCGACGCGCCTGGTCGTGGGCGAGGCCGAGGAAGAGGGCCCGGCACCCACGCTCGCCGAAGCACTGACCCTGCCAGCCGAAGACAACGCAATGACCGCCGAAGCCGTCGCCGCCAAGGCCCGTGAAGCCGACGCGCGCCCGGCACCGGTCGCCATCGACAAGGGCATCTTCCGCGCCTACGACATCCGCGGCGTGGTCGGGCAGTCGCTCGACATCGGCGTGGCCGAGCTGATCGGCCTGTCGATCGGTTCGCTGATGCACGAGAAGGACCTGGCCGACATCGTCGTCGGCCGCGACGGCCGCCTGTCCGGGCCGGACATGGTCGCCGGCCTGGTGCAGGGCCTGCGCAAGGCCGGCCGCAACGTCATCGACATCGGCATGGTGCCCACGCCGGTGGCGTACTTCGGCGCCTACCACCTGCGCACCGGTTGCTGCATCTCGGTGACCGGCAGCCACAACCCGCCGGACTACAACGGATTCAAGATCGTGATCGGCGGCGAGACGCTTTCAGGCGATGCCATCACCGACCTGTATGCGCGCATCGCCGACGACCGCCTGCACATCGCGCCCTCGCCCGGCGGGCACAGCGAGCGCGACATCGCCGGCGACTACGTCAACCGCATCGCCGACGACGTGCAGCTCGCGCGCCCGCTCAAGGTGGTGGTGGATGCCGGCAACGGCGTGGCCGGCGAAATCGGCCCGCGCGTGCTGGAGGCCATCGGTGCCGAAGTCATCCAGCTGTTCTGCGAGATCGACGGCACCTTCCCCAACCACCATCCCGACCCGAGCGAGCCGCACAACCTCGAGGACCTGATCGGCACCGTGCAGCGCTTCGATGCCGACCTCGGCATCGCCTTCGACGGCGATGGCGATCGCCTCGGCGTGGTGACGAAGGACGGCCAGAACATCTTCCCCGACCGACTGCTGATGCTGTTCGCCGCCGACGTGCTGGACCGCAACCCGGGCGCGGTGATCCTGTTCGACGTGAAGTGCACCGGCCGTTTGCCAGGCCACATCCTGCGCAACGGTGGCAGCCCGCTGATGTGGAAGACCGGGCACTCGCTGATCAAGGCGAAGATGCGCGAAGTGGAAGCCGAGCTGGCCGGCGAGATGAGCGGCCACTTCTTCTTCGCCGAACGCTGGTACGGCTTCGACGACGGCATCTATGCCGCCGCGCGCCTGCTCGAGATCCTGGCGATGGATCCGGAGTCGCCCAGCGACGCGCTCAATGCCTTGCCCGCCGGCGTGTCCACGCCCGAGATCAAGGTGGCGGCGCCGAACGGCGACCCGCACAGCTTCGTCGAACGCTTCCGCAAGCAGGCGCACTTCGAAGGCGCGCGCGCGTCCACCATCGATGGCCTGCGCGTGGACTGGAACGACGGCTGGGGCCTGGTGCGCGCGTCCAACACCACCCCGGTGCTGGTGCTGCGCTTCGATGCCGACAGCGACCAAGCGCTCAAGCGCATCCAGGACGACTTCCGCGCGCAATTGCTGGCGCTCGACCCGGAACTGCCGCTGGCGTTTTGAGCCAGCGCCGGCCAGGCGATGCCCGTGCGTACCCGCGACAATCGCGGGTACGACGGCTGCGGCAGCAACGGGTATCGGCATGAACCGCGTCGCGGCACGGCTTGGAATCGAGCTGCACCACGTGCAGTTCCTGCGCCGTCCAGCCGACCACGCTCCGGCAGTACCCTTGCCAGGCGGCGTGCGGCTGGCGGAGTGGGGCGTGGACGATACCGCGCGCATCTGCACCGACGCACACGTCCACGGGCAAATGCGTTCCGAGGCGCGCATGCGTGCCCGCTTCACGCATGGCCTGCGCTACCTCGTGCTGGAACACGATGGCGACGTGGTTGCATGGTGCTGGGTGGCGGCCGGGGTTCCGCGCTACATCGACGAACTCTGCCGGCAGGTCGACATGGCCCCCGGCCAGGCCTGGGTCCGCGATGCGTTCGTCGCACCTGCGCAGCGCGGACGCAGGCTGCTCACGGCCATGCTCGACGCCATTTCCACGCACCTCGGTGGCGGCATCGAGTATTTCTCCGACGTCGAGGCAAGCAACCAGGCCTCGCTGCGTGCGCATCTCGCGGCCGGATTCGTTGCTTGCGCGGCCGTGCGTTCCGCAGCGGGAACACATTGGCGCCTGCGCCCGGTGCCTCCGGCTTCACTGCCATCGGTGGATGCGAGCAGGCCGACGCAGCGTCTGCTGTGGCTGGACGCGCGTGAGCGCGAACGGCATCGGAAATTGATTGCATGAGGCGGCGACCCGTGCCGCGAAGCACTGGAAGCGAATCAACGCGAAATCAGCGTAGGCGGGTTGAAACCCACCCTGCACGTCTGCATAGGGCGGGTCTTGACCCGTGCGTTGGATTAATCAAGTTTCGTCCGGCACGAGTGGCCAAGCATGTCGGTGCAAACAGGTCCTTTTTGGCAGGGAGTCACGACAGTTCCCGACACCCACGATTTACTGTCAACGATGTTCGGGCGCGATCCATGATCGTGACCGTGTTGACGCGTCATTTTTTTGACGACCGTCCAAGCTTGGGCCAGGTCTCGACCCGCCGTCAGTCCTACGCGAAATCTGGTGATGCAAGCGACGCCTGCTGAATGAGTGACGTGCGCCACACATCCCGTCTGACCATCTCTTGAGACTGGGCTGGGAGAGAGGAGTGACTAACACCTGCGCCGCAGCGTTGAGTCGTGAAATGCCCGCCAAGAACGGACGGATGCAACGCATGCCGTCCCTTGACTGTTCTAGTCCTGAGGTGTATCTGCACATATTGCGACAGCCTCGTGTCGCCAAGGGACCATCAGGGACGGTAACGAGGTCATCGCCGACCCGCGCACTGAAGGATCAGGTTATGTCCACGCTCTCTTCGACGGGATCTCGTCAGTCCGACGTACGCCGTGTAGTGACAGGCGGCCTCACACTGTTGCTGTTGTTGACACAGACTTCAGTGCCGATATTTGCTTCTGAGTCACAACAACAAGACGGGGGTGGGCGTAAGCCAGATTACACTGATCGCACTACAGTGACTGGCACTCGCGGATCATCGGGCGGGAGTGCCAACCTCAACCGTGTTTTTTTCAATCCGAACGGCGGTGGCGGAGGGGGGCTGTCCAGCCCAGCAGTCCCGGCTACTCCTGAACGGATGGAAGCGCCGGATGGCTGCAAGAACAGCGAACTGCCTAATGAGACGAATAGCCCTGTGGTTATCGCTTCTGGCAACAAGGTGCTCGACGAAACCGACTTCGCCACCGCCGACGGCGTGTTCGTTTTCACGCGAACCTATTCCAAGCAAAGCACCGGCAACGGTTTCGGTACGCATTGGATGCATCCGTTTGCCTATACGCTCACCGGCACCCAGCGCCCTGGCTACGGCATGTGTCCACCTGGATATCCGCCTTATGGTGAGCCATGCCCTCTCGGTAACAGGTTCACGCATATCCTCGCCCATCGTCCCGATGGCGTGAGCTATCGGTACACGTGGAACAGCAGCACCCTCCGATATGAAGACTCTCGGCCCGAGTCGACAACATGGATCGAGGAGGACGAAGTGTGGACGGATTCAGTTGGTGGCTACGACATCTCGACTGGGGCCTTCCGCCTCCGCCGCGAAGATGGCGGCATCGAAGCCTATAGCGGCAATGGCAGGATACTTTCCCTGCGCGATATACGCGATGTCGGCTACACGTTCACTTACGGCTTGATGGGCAACGGTCCGCTGCAAACGGTCACCCATACGTCTGGTCGACAGATTTCACTGACGTTTGCCAGCGGCCGATTCACCTCGGTTACCGCGCCTGGCGGGAAGGTCTACACGTATGGCTACGATGGTTTGCGCCTAACCAGCGTCACCTATCCCGATAGCTTGGGCGTGAAGACGTATCACTACGAGAATGCCAGCCAGCCAAATGCATTGACCGGCTACTCCATCGACGGCGTGCGCAAGACTCGGTACGCATATAAGGCCGATGGCAGGGTGGACTGGTCGGGCCGGGAGGGTGCCGTGGAGCGTGACACGTTCGCCTACGGCACAGACTTCACCGATGTCACCAATGCTCTTGGCTACACAACGCGCTATAACTTCACCAACGTGGGCGGCATCAAGCGTGTCAGCAGTGTGAGTCGCCCTGCCAGTACAGCCTGCGCTGGAGGTACGGCTGCCACCGAGTACGGTACCAATACTTACGTAGCACGCGAAGTGGACTTCCTTGGCCACCGGACCTTTAACACCTGGAACAACCGTGGCCAATTGCAGGAAAAGCGCAGCGGCGTCGGACCAGCGCCGGGCAACAGCACCGCCAACCAGTACCGGGTGACCTACGGCTGGGACACTGCCCGCAACCTGATGACCCGCGAGTCGCATTACGGCAAGAGCGGCAGCATCCAGTCCGAGGTGCTGTACACCTACCACCCCGACCTTCCCGCCACCCACGGCCGCCTGCTGCAGAAGGTCGAGCGCTGCGCCCCCACCTGCGCCTCGGGTACCAAGCGCACCACTACCTATACCTACGTCATCCGCGCCAACCGGATGATCCAGACCGTCACGGTGGATGGGCCATTGGCGGGCACGGGTGATGCAGTCACGTACCAGTACGACACCGCCGGCAACCTGACGTCCGTCACCAACGGCGTGGGGCACGTGACCACCTGGAGCGAGTTCAACGGCCTGGGCCAGCCCGGGCGGATGGTCGATGCCAACGGCCTGTCCACCCGCTACACCTGGGATGCCAAAGGTCGGAATGTAACCACAACCGTGCAGCCGACCGGCGGCGACCAAATCTGGAGCAATGTCTGGCGGTCCGATGACCAACTTGCCAGCACCCAGGACCCAACAGGCTTGGTCACTACGTTTGTCTACGACGGCATCGGTCGCAGGACCGAGGTGCGTATGCAAAGCGCGCAGCAGGCGGGCGCAACCGACCGGATAGTGCTTGATTACAACGCACTAAGTCAGGTCACGCGCCGTCGGGCTGGATATTCCGGCACGCCGGACGGCGCGCTGATGACCACGCTGGACCAGTATTACGAGTACGACACGGCTGGATATCTGAAGCGCAGCATTGGCAACAACGGCCAGCAGAGAATCTATGACTACAACGGCAATGGCCAGATTGCAGGATGGGTAGATGCTGCAGGCTACGGGGAGACGTACCTCTACAATTCCCGCGGCCAGCTTTCGCTTCAGGTGGACGCGCTCTCAGGCAACACCACGATGGGTTACGACGTGCTGGGTAGGCTGTCTTCAGTCACCGACCCGCGGGGCAAGGTGACCAGCTATGTCTACAACGGGTTTGGCGACCTGCTCACACAGGTGAGTCCTGACAGCGGCACGACTTCATTGACGTACAACGCGGAAGGCCAGCTCGCCACGGTCACTCGCAACGACGGCTCGCAGCTTGCTTACCAGTACGATGCGCTTGGCAGGGTGTACTACATTGGCAACGCCCAAGTCAGGCGCGGCTACTCGTATGACTGGTGCGAGAATGGCGTGGGACGGCTTTGCGGCTACGAAACCGCCGACACCGCGAACATCCTCACACTGACCCATCATGGCTACATGCAGCAAGGGCAGTTGAGGGTCCGACGCGACCTGAATTACACCATCGGCAGCGACGACTGGACCGTCTACAGTTACGACCCTGCCGGGCGCATCGCAGGCATTGCGTATCCCAGCGGCACATCCGTGGGGTACGGATATGCGCATGGCCGGCTATCCGTTATCCAGGCCACCATTGCAGGCACGACGCACAACGTCGCCACTGGCATGATCCATCAGCCATTCGGCCAATTGGCGCGCATGAATTACGGCAATGGCGTCATCAAGGAGCGTGCTTACGACCTCGATGGTCGAATGACGATTACTCACGACCACGGGTTCGTTGGGCATACCCTGCATTACAACAATCGGGATCAAATCGCGTCGATCCATAACTGGGCGAGGCCTTACGAGAACGTTGATTACGCCTATGATCCGTTGGGGAGGCTGAGCCACATCGCCAACGGGCATCATGGCTCGCAGAATCTTTACTATGATGCCAACGGCAACAGGACCCAACACGACTGGTGGGTACCGGAAAGCGGTTACATGGCTGTCGTACCATACGCGGTAGACCCAAACAGCAATCGTGCCCATGACCAGCACATTGCGTACGCCTATGACGCACGCGGGAATCGCTTATCTCAATCCGTGTTCGGGACCACTGCAACGTACGCCTACGACGCTTTCAATCACCTCCAGAACGTGAGCCGTGATGCGGCAGTAGCGTATCCAAGCCCGGGAGCGCAATACACACAGCACTATCCGGCGGGAACCACCACTTACACAACCAATGCCATTGATCAGCGAGTAGCGAAGAGCGGCCCGCTGGGGAGTAGCCGTTCCATTTACGCTGGTCAGACGCAGCTGCTGGCGGAGGTGAACGTCGGCGCATGGAGCGATTACATCTGGATGGGGAATGAACCCATCGCGATGGTTCGGAACAACCAGCTCTACTACTTCCACAACGACCACCTCGGGCGTCCCGAGATCATTACGAATTCGGCCAGGCAGCATGTGTGGCATGCCTCCAACTTCGCCTTTGATCGGCATGTGACTTACAGCTCCATCGGTCACGTCAACCTTGGGTTCCCGGGCCAGTACTTCGATGCCGAGACAGGCTTCTGGCACAATGGGTTCCGCACTTACGACAGTCGATTGGGCAGGTATTTGCAATCGGACCCGATTGGGTTGGCGGGTGGATTGAACACGTATGCCTATGCTCATGGAAATCCGGTTTCTCGAGTTGATCCGCTTGGGTTAGATGATTTCAACCTCATTCCAACGAATGAGCCAATGCATGGGTGGGTAAATAACTATCAAGATGGACAGAACATATTGTCGATAGCTGTTCATGGAATGCCTGGAAGATTCTTGGTCAACGGACAGCTAATTACAGGCCAGCAGCTATTTGATCACCTCAACAAGAACCCCGCCTTTCGAGAGCAATTGAAGAGGGCAGACGTCATCCAGCTCAATTCTTGTCGGGTAGGTAAAACAGACGCGTCTGGGTACAACGCGGCTAGTGATTTTGCCAATGCAGCCGGAAAGCCCACATATGCGCCAGAAGTTTGGAGTTGGAGGCGCCCCGACGGATCATTCTTCTTGGGAGGAGCGATAGGGGGTCAGAGCGTGAATGGATGGGACTTCAGCCACCACGGGAATCTTGTGTTTTTGCCTGGGGGTGGGCCATGACACGGATGATTTTGACTTTGGTCTTGTTCGCTTCTTGTGTGGTCTTCCCAGCGACAGGAATGACTCAAGAGAGCCTATCTCTTCAAGATAGGGTTCGATTAGAAAACGAGGCGCTTAGGGGGTCGGAGGCTGCGGCTAGAAGAATTGCCCTGTATCACGGGACAAGAAATGACAAACTCTTTGAGTATTGGAGTTGGATTGGTGCTGAGAATGGTGATGGGATATCGCAGTTCAACTACGCTTCAATGTTGCGCGGGAAGTCGGATGCATATTCGAAGATACGTGCCATTTATTGGATGGAAAAAGCTGCGCAGAACAATGTAGAGCTTGCTCGTGATGAGCTGGAAAAGATGAGAAATCCATAGAATCCAGTTGGCTTGGCTAGTCGGACGAACATCTATGCCTATGTGGGGGGGAATCCGATCAGCCTGATTGATCCCTTCGGTTTACGGGCACTCACTGAGTGTGAGAAGGGCATCATCGGCCCCCACCTTCCTAACGTGAATCTCGACAAGATCGATGTTCAGGAAGGCATACCGAAAATTGCGCAAATGTTCGGTGCAAGCGGCGCAGATGCTTGGACATTCAAGAACACTATCTATCTTGGTGTTCCGGATGCCCCGGACACGAAAGAAGGCATCACTCTTCTGACACACGAAGTGACGCATTCTGATCAATATCGGTCTATGAGCCTTCTCGGCATGGGGCTTTCTTACGGCGCCATGCACCTGATTTTCGGTTATACGAACAACCCATTTGAAGTTGATGCACGGGCAAAGGCCAGTGCGGTTCGTGCACAAATGGATAAGGCAGGAGGCGACCCATGTGGATGCGGGAAATAGCGTTAGCCGCGCTACTTTGTACGCCCTCAGCTTGCACTTCCGCAGATCGCGGCAGCGATGCTTTTGTGAAGCTTAGAGGGTTAGACGATGCAAGTCGAAACTCGACATGTTTAACCTTGCCGGATGAGGAAAAAATCGAGTTGTTCTTTGAAGCGCAACAAAGACATCACGAGTATTTTGGATTTGACCGATGCTTTGCCTCATCGTCGCCCGCATTTTTGGCAGATCTCAAGAGTGAAATCGTGAAGCGTGGGACTGTCGAAAGTGTGAGGCACTACATCATAGTGCTCGCAATCTCGCAGCAGAAAGGCAACACTTCTAGCGATGAAATTAGAGCTATGGAGTTGCCGAAGTTATGTCAGAGCCTTGCCAATAGGCGCCCATCAGGAAATCCATCGCAATGCATCGAGATGGCCGAAGATTTATTGCAATGAAACCCGCGTAAGGCGGGTCTTTGACCCGCGCTGCAAGAACAACGAAAGCCCCGCCATGTGCGGGGCTTCTCGTTTAGCGGCTGGCTTGTTGCTGCAACACGATCGATAGGGTCCGATCGATAGGGTCAGGGTCATAGATCGCCCTCGACAAAGCCCCTAAAAAGCACAAGGCCCGCATCACTGCGGGCCTTGATGCGTCTGGCGAGTTCTCTTTTAGCCGCTGTCGTCAGCGAGCGACTTCGATCAGTTCCAACCCGCGTAAGGCGGGTTAAAACCCGCCCTATACGTCTGCGTAGGGCGGGTCTTGACCCGCGCGTGTAATGACCCAGTGATTTCCTGCTCAGGTGTAACCTTTCCAAGGAGGCACAGATGAGCGCGGTAATGGAAGAAGAGATCAAGCGTTGGACGGCACGTCGGAAGTCGGCGTTGGTGCTGGACATCATCCAGGGCAAGACAACGGTGTCTGAGGCGAGCCGGCAGTTCGACCTGCCGCCCTCGGAGATCGAGAGTTGGGT